>JAWKKA010000008.1:0-136181 GCA_041393495.1 Solirubrobacterales bacterium
TGCCGATCTCGCCGCCGATCCGGGGCAGCCGGATCGCGCCCTCGACCGCGTCGAGGTTGCCCTGCAGGTACTCGGGGAGGGTCCCGACGTCGTTCCAGTACGACTTGATCTCGTGGACGTAGAAGGGCACGTCGCCGGCGAGCAGCGTCGGGAAGACGTCGTTGGCGAAGTCGACCGGATCGGGCATCTCGTCATGGGGGAAGTAGTCGAAGATCTCCGGGCTGAACGCGTAGATCATGCAGTTGCAGAGGTCCGACAGCGCCTCGGCCGGGTCCGGCTTCTCCTGAAAGCCCTGGACACGCCCGTCCGAGCCGGTGACGATCACCCCGTACTCGCTGACGTCGCTGACCTTCTTGACGCCGAGCGTCGCGACGCCGTCGTTGGCCCGGTGCGCCGCCGCGAGCGCGCTCAAATCGGCGTCGGTCAGCGCGTCGCCGGCGAGGACGAGGAAGTCCTCGCCGGGCGCGGTCAGGTAGTCGGCGACGTTGCGAACCCCGCCGGCGGTCCCGAGCAGCTCCACCTCGTGGCGGTAGCTGATCGCGACGTCGAGCGCCGAGCCGTCGCCGAGCCGACCCCGGACCTGGTCGGGGAACCAGTGCAGGTTGGCGATCACCTCATCGACCCCGTGCGCCGCGAGGAGCCGGACGAGCTGCTCGACGATCGCGACGTTGCCGACCGGCACGACCGGCTTCGGGATCGCGTGGGTGATCGGCCGCAGCCGCGTCCCGAGCCCCGCCGCCATGACCATCGCTCGCATCCGCCGACGATATCCCAGCGTCGCGCGCGACCGCCCCGCGCGTCCACCCCGACATCTGGGTCATCTCACCCGCGCTATGCGTGGGTGAGATGACCCACGGCGGCGGGCCGGCCCTCCGGCGGGGACACCTGGCGCTATGGCCGCCCGAGCCGGTCCTTGAGGTCCTCGATCACGGCGACCGGGGTCGGGTCGACGCCGCGGCGGGCAGCGAGCTCGAGCGAGACGAGGTCGCCGAGCATCACCGCCCAGAGCAGCCGCTCGGTCCGCGTCTCGCCCTCGGTCTCGACGTGGATCACCGAGCCGGCGCGGTCGGCGATCAGCTCCGCGGTGAGCGCGAAGCGCTGGCGCTCGCGCGGATGCTGGTCCTGGTCCTCGAGCAGGACGGCGCTGAACGCGCCCTCCCCTCCCCCGGCCCAGCCGACGATCTCGTTGTGGTCGAGCTCGGGGAACGAGTGGTCGAAGGCCGGCAGCTTCGCGTTCTCGTTGATCTGGCACTTCCAGCGATAGGCGACGGGCGCCGTCAGCCCGCAGCCGTAGAGCAGCGGGACCGAGCCCTCGAGCTCCGCCGCGATCGCGGCGGCCTTGCCGAGCAGCGCCGGGCGGGCCGCCTCGAGGTGGGCGGCGGAGCTGTCGATCTCGGCCCGCAGCCCCGGCCCGGCGCCGACGAGCGCCGCGACCCCGGCCGCGATCACGAACGTGTAGCCGACCGCGGCGCGCGGCTGCAGGCCGGCCGGCATCCCGATCACCGGGACCCCGTCGCGGCGGGCCGACTCGCCGAGCACGCCGCCGGTCGTGGCGACGATCCGCCGCGCGCCGACGGCCTCGGCGGCCGCGTAGCAGCCGATCGTCTCCTCGGTGCCCCCCGAGTAGCTCGAGCAGAGGACCGCGCGGTCCGGCGGCGTCCACGACGGCAGCGCGTAGTCGCGGACGACGTCGAGCGGCCGGCCGAGGCGCGAGCCGAGCGCGGCGGCGGCGAGATCGCCGCCGATCGCCGAGCCGCCCATCCCGCAGACGATCAGGCCGCTCGCCTCGAACGGCCCGACGGCGGCCGAGTCGATGCGCCAGAGGGCGTCGCGGAGGAAGTCGGGAAGCGAGAGGGCGGCGTCGAGCTGATCGCCCGAGTCGATCTCGCCCAGCCGGGCCGCGAGGGCGCCGAGGTCACTCATGCGCTCGCCCCCGGATCGACGCGGGCGCCCGGGTCGAGCTGCGCTCTGGCCCCGACCGTCGCGCCGGCGCCGATCACCGATCCGTAGGGGACGAGCGCCCCGGCCTCGACGACCGCGTCGGCGGCGAGGATCGACCCGCGGACGATGGCTCCCTCGCCGACGAAGCAGCCCGGATGGAGAGCCGAGGCCTCGATCAGCCCGCCGGCGCCGACCTGGACCCCGGTTCCGAGCACGGCCTTGGGCCCGATCTCGGCGTCGGCGCCGACGTTCGCGTTGTCGTCGACGAAGCTGTGCGCGGCGATCTCGGCGCTCGGGTCGACGACGGCGCTGGCGGCGACGTAGCGGCCGCGGGCATCGACCATCCGGCCCGGCTCCGACTCGACCTTTCCCGTGAGGATGTCCCAGCAGGCCTCGAGGTAGCGCTCCGGGGTCCCGATGTCCTGCCAGTAGCCCTCGAGCCGCTCCGAGTACAGCCCCCTGCCGACGAGCTCGGGGAAGACGGAGCGCTCGATCGAGAAGTCCGTCCCGGCCGGGACCATCGCGAGGATCTCCTTCTCGAGGACGTAGACGCCGGCGTTGACCTCGTCGGTGTCGATCTCGGCGGGGTCGGGCTTCTCGAGGAACCCGGTGATCTCGCCGTCGGGCTTGCGGCGGACGAGCCCATAGGCGCTCGGGTCGTCGACCGGGTGCAGGGCCAGCGTCGCCCGGGCGCCGGCCGAGTCGTGACGGTCGAGCAGCGCGGTCAGGTCGAGGTCGGTGAGGACGTCGCCGTTGAGCGCGAAGAAGCGGTCGTCGAGCAGGTCCTCGGCGTGCTTGATCGCGCCGGCGGTGCCGAGCGGCTCCGGCTCCTCGACGTAGCGCAGGCGCGGGCCGCCGGGGACGCCGTCGCCGAGGACGGCGCGAATGTCGTCGGGCCGGAACCCGCAGGCCATGACGATGTCATCGACGCCGTGGCGGCCGAGCCAGTCGATCATGTAGCGCAGGAACGGCCGATCGACGAGCGGGATGATCGGCTTCGGCAACGTCAGCGTGATCGGACGCAGCCGGGTGCCGTGGCCGCCGACCAGGATCAGCGCCTGCACGGGGTGTCCTCGTCGATCGCCATCGGCACGGGGTTTCTACAGGCTCGCGCGGTCTCGGCGTCGGCCGCGCCGCGCTCAGCGGCCGATGCCCTCGTAGGTGAAGCCGGCCGCCCGCATCGCGTCGGGGTCGAGGAAGTTGCGGCCGTCGATCAGCAGCGGGTTCCGCATCGTGCCGGCCAGAGCCGCCCAGTCGAGGCCGGCGAACTCGGCCCACTCGGTGACGAGGATCGCCCCGTCGGCGCCGCGCAGCGCCTCCTCCGCCGACGCGGCGAACTCGGTCGCGGTGAGCAGGCCCGATGCCGCGCCGGCCGCGACCGGGTCGTAGGCGACGACCTCCGCGCCCTCTCCCTGCAACCGCGCCGTCAGCACCAGGCTCGAGGCCTCGCGCATGTCGTCGGTGTTCGGCTTGAACGCGAGCCCGAGCAGCGCGATCCGCTTGCCCGCGAGCGCGCCGAGGTGCTGGACGAGCTTGCCGATCACCCGCCGCTTCTGCAGCTCGTTGACCTCGATCACCGAGTTGAGGAGCTGGAAGTGGTAGCCGGAGTTGCCGGCGAGCTGCTTGAGCGCGGAGACGTCCTTGGGGAAGCAGTTGTGCGTGACGAGCCCGCCCGTTGCGACGAACTGGTGCGGGGCGGGAATCTCGAGCGAGTACACCCGCCCCGAGTAGCGCCTCCGCACCGTTCCGGTGACCCGCACCGCCGAGGTCCCGTGACGCCCGCGGCGATATCCCGTGGGCGCGATCCGTTGCTGCAGACGGCCAAGGGAGTCGCGGATCTCCTCTCGCTCTGATGGGTCGACGAGATACAGTGACCGTTCGACCTGTTCGGCGCCCGAGACACGAAGCCAATGGGTGTCGATCGTCGACTTCGAGGTCCGACCGACGCGGCGGCTTGCGATGATCCCATCGAGCTGCAACATCCTCATCATCCCGTCGGCAAGCTCAGCGCTGACGGTTCCGTATTCGAGGACGACGCTGTTGCCGCGGTTGACGTAGGACCACGAGCCGTCACCAGCCCAAAGACCGGCGAGGAGGGCTTGCCGTTCCGTGATCGGTCGCGACCACGCAAGATTCGGGATTCGCTTCGAGTATGCGTCGACCCCGGTCTTGAGATGGTCCAGGAACCAACGAGCGACCAGCTTTGACGAGACCGATACGAACCTGCTGGTGCTCCCGTCGGCGACCGTGGCCTTCACACCGTGATCACGCCAGTAGCCGGCCACGAAGTCGACGAGATGCTCCTCTTCTCTTGGATGGAAGGACCAGCACAGTCGATGGCGATGATGCACACCGTCGATCGCGCAGTGTCCTTCCGCCAGATAGAGGCCGAGGATCCGCCAGAAGTCCTCATCGAGGTCGAAACCAACTGGAACGTAGGTCCCGTTTCTCGCCGTTCCGACCGTGCCGCCTTCGAGCGGGAGGCGGAGCTCGAGCGCCTCGTCGAGCCGCAAAGCACCGCTACGCCTGATGTCGGCTGACCGTTTGGCGACGCCGCGGGGATGATTCGCGAAGGCTCGCCGGCGATCATCGAGTGGGATGGAGCCGAGCGCCGCCCTGACTTCGGGCGCCGGACGGAAGATGATCTGGTCCGCCGACAGACCCGCGGCGACTCTCGCCGTCGCCGACGAGAAGCGAGCGGGACCTGGATCTGTCTCCACGGGTCCGGAGGCGATCGGCAGCCAGCAGCGCTCGGTCAGGTCTCCGGCGAGCATGACTTCTTCCCCGGCCTCCTGGTGGCGTGGATCGATCACTGCGAATGGATGGTCCACAGTCGTGGTCAGGCGCCTGCCCATCTTCGTCCTCACCTCGACGACCTCGCCTTCGTAGGGGCGCGAAGTCACGGCGTGGATCGGACGCCACAACAGGCTGCCGTCACCGTCCCGGGCAAGGACGGTGAGATCCTCGGGCCACACGACCTCGGCATCCAGATCGGCGTCGGTCTCGAGCGCGATCCGTCCGAACAGGTCGTCGAGGCGCGACAGGCCGATGTCCTTGCCACGCCGGATCAACACGGTCTCCTGGCCGAGCAGGCAGCTCCCGCCGTAGCCGATCCCGGCCTTCAGGAAGGCGCCGCCGATCCGCTCGTCGAGGCCCATCCCGCGGGCGACCTCGGTGACGTCGGCGCCGACCTCCTCGCAGACGTTGGCGATCTCGTTGATGAACGAGATCTTGGTGGCGAGGAAGGCGTTGGAGGCGAGCTTGATCATCTCGGCGCTGGCGACGTCGGTGCGGACGATCTCGCCGCCGAGCGGCTCGTAGAGGGCGGCGACGGCGTCGGCCGCCCACTCGTCGCCGCGGTCGGCGCCGATCACGACGCGGTCGGGGTGGAGGAAGTCGTCGACCGCCGTGCCCTCCTTGAGGAACTCCGGGCAGGAAACGTAGGCGAGGCCCGGCATGTCGCGACGGATCGCGGCGCCGGTCCCCGACGGGACGGTGCTCTTCATGACCAGAGCGTGCTCGGCGTCCTCGGGCAGGCGCTCGACGACGGCGCGGACCCGGGAGAGGTCGGCGTCGCCGGAATAGGTCGGCGGCGTGTCGACGCAGCAGAACAGGAGCCGGGCGTTGCCGAGCAACTCGTCCATCGCGGTCGTGAAGCGAAGGCGCTCGGCGTGCTCGGCGACGAGCTCGGCGAGGCCGGGCTCGTGGATCGTCACCTCGCCCGCACCGAGCTTGGCGATCTTCGCCTCGTCGACGTCCATCGCCCAGACCTCGTGCCCCCGGGAGGCGAAGCATGCTGCGGTCACGAGGCCGACCCAGCCGACCCCGACGACCCCGACGGGCTCGCTCACTTGATCTCCTTCATCGTCGTCGCGATCGCGAGCATCTGCGACTCGTCGAGCGTCTGCAGGAGCGTGTTGCTGACCCAGTAGGCGTTGTCCTGCTCGTCGTGCCAGGCGACGAGGCGGACCCGGTCGCCGTCGTAGTAGACGTCGTAGTCACGGCCGTCGATCGTGCGGGTGTCGTGGCTGTCGTCGAGGATCGGCGGGTCGGTCCAGGTCGTGCCCTGGACCCCGTAGTACTCGGGCAGCCGGTCCGGGGCGGTGTACTCGATCACGAGCTTGTAGGCGGGCTGCTTGTGGTCGTCCTCGTCCTTGATGTCGTACTGGCGCGAGTCGGGGCTGTAGGCGGAGCCGGGCGCGACGACCGTCGGGACCCAGACCGGGAGCTTCAGGCGCCGGGCCGAGGTCTTGCCGAACGCATCGAACTTGTTGATGCCGGTCTCGGGATCGAGCACCTCCGAGGTCGGGATCACGTCCGCGCCGTCCGCCGGGTTGTCGGACTTCTCCTTCTGCTTCGCGCCGCCCTCGCCGTCGGGCTTCTTCGTCGCGTTCTCGCCGCCGGTCGGCCCGGGCGTGTCCTTGCCGTTGAGGAACTCGTCGACGGCCTTGGCGATCTGCGCGTGGCTGGCGGTCACGTAGCTCGGCCCGAGGGTCCCGTCGAAGCTGATCTGGTTGATCGGCACGTCCCTGACTGCGAGGAACGCCTTCAGTGCGCCGATCATCTGCGCCGGGTCGTTGATGTCGGAGGACGTGTACTTGGTGAAGATGTCGATCAACTTGCTGCCGGTGTCGCCGCCGATGATCGGCAGCACCTCGCTGACCGGGATCTGCTGGCGGGCGTTGCGGAGGAAGTCCTGCTGGCGCGCCGCCCGGACGATGTCGGTGTCGGTGTGGCGGTAGCGCACGTAGTCGAGCGCGTTCAGCCCGCAGAGCCGCTGGTAGCCGGCGTTGACGTTGATCTGGGCGTAGGTGTCGAGCGAGCTCAGCGCGGTCGAGTTGTCGTTGAAGTAGTGGCGGTCGACGTCGACGTAGACGCAGCCGATCGCGTCGACGGCCTCGGCGAATCCATGGAAATCGACGTTGACGACGTGGTTGATCTCGAGGCCGGTCAACGCCTTGACCGTCTCGAGCGTCTTCTTGACGCCGCCGTAGGAGTAGGCCTCGTTGAGCTTGCCGACGCCGTAGCCGGGGATGTCGACCTTGAGGTCGCGGGGCAGCGAGAACAGCGACAGCACCTGCTTGTCGGGATCGACGCGGAGCAGCATCGTCGTGTCGGAGCGCCCGGGGTCGCCCTTGATGTTGGTGCGCTTGTCGGAGCCGACGATCAGGATCGTCTGCGGGTTGCCGGGGGGGATCTCCTTGAGCTTGTCCTGCAGGCCCGGGATCGGCTGCAGCTTCGCAGCGACGTCGGTGAGGAGCAGCAGCGACGAGACCGAGACCGCCGTCGCGACCGAGACGACGATCAGGACCGACGCCATCAGAAAGCGCCACCACAGCGCCGGTGTCTTGATCTCCGGCGCCTCCTCGGGCTGCTCGTAGGCGACGGCGGCGGCCGGCACCGGCGGCGGGCCTTGACGGACGACCGTGTGCTCGACCGCCGGCTCCTCGGTGGGCTCCTCGGCTTCGGGCGGCAGATCGGCCCCGGCGACCGGCGCGTCGGGCGGTGGCGGCACGCTCCCGGCGGCCGGCGCCTCAGCGGCCGGCGACCGGCCCTCCGCCTCGGCCACGGCTCCCGGCTCCTCGGCCGCCGCGCCCTCGACGTCCCACTCCTCGGTTGCGCCGCCTGCGCCCGCTGCCGGCGTCGCGCCCTCCGGCGACGACCACTCGCCGGCGGCCGGGCCGGCACCGCCGGGCTCCTCGGCGGCGCCAGTCTCCGCGGCTTCGTCGGCCGCCGCGGCGTCGTCGCCGCCCGCGGCAGCGCCGGGCTCCTCGGTCGCGGCCGCCTCCTCGGCGGCGCCGGCCCCCGGCGCTTCGTCGGGCCCCTCGGCACCGCCGGGCCCCGCGGCAGCGCCGGGCTCCTCGGTCGCGCCCGGCCCGTCGGGGGCGGCCCCCGGCTCCTGATCGGGAGCCTCGTCGCCGGAGGCCCGCCCGCCGCCGACCTCGCGGCGGATCTCTTCCTCGAGGCGGGCGAACTCCTCGGTCAGCCCGAGGCCCTGCTCGTCGTGGTCCTCGGGCGGGCCGGCCGGCGCGTCGGGCCGCTCGTCGTCGCGGCGCTCGTCGCTCATCGCACGATCCTTCGCTCCGCCCGATCGACGGGCGCGGTCCGGGCGAACTCGCAGAGCGTCCGCCGGTAGGCGCCGAGCGATGCGACCGAGACCCACTCCTCGGGCCCGTGGTGGCCGGAGCCGACCGGGCCGAACTCGACCGCGGGCGTGCCGGCGCGGATGAACGCGACCGCGTCGGAGGCGCCGTCGCGGCCGATGCTGGTCACCTCATCGGGATGGTTGGGACGGGCCGCGGCCCCGAGCGCCTGCACGAGCGGCAGTCCCGGGTCGACGTCGACGGGCGGCCAGCGGAAGGTCGAGACGACGTCGACATCGGGGATCGAGCCGATCTGATCGAGGATCTCCGCCGGATCCTGCTCGGGCAGGTAGCGGATGTCGATATCGATCGCGCAGGTGTCGGGCACTTTGTTCAAGGCGTCGCCGCCGACGATCCGGCCGAGGTTGATCGAGGGACGGTCGAAGAGCTCTGAGGACTGCAGCGAGAACGGTAGCGACTCGATCCCGCGGAATACCGAGATCGCCTTGATGATCGCGTTGTCGCCCTTCCACGGCGTCGAGCTGTGGGCGGCACGCCCGTGGACCTCGATTCGCAGCGCCAGGACGCCCTTCGCGGCGACCCCGATCAACATGTCGGTCGGCTCGCCGGTGATCGCGAACTCCCCGGTGCAGCCGGCATCGACGAGGATCTCGGTCCCGCGATCGAACTCCTCCTCGGTCTCCTCGTCGGGGACGAACGCGAGCAGGACCCGTGCGTCGCGCTGGTCGCGGAGGTCGGCGAGGGCGAGCATCATCGCCGCCGCCGCTCCCTTCATGTCGTAGGCGCCGCGGCCGTAGAGGCGATCGCCGTCGAGCAGCGGGTCGAACTGCCCGGGACGCCCGGGGACGACGTCGATGTGGCCGTGGAAGATGATCGCGGGCAGCTCCGGCGGCCCGACCTCGGCGATCACGATCGGCAGGTCGCGGACGGTGAGCTGCCGGGTCGGGATGTCACGGGCCTCGAGCCAGCCCTTGATGAAGCCGGCGCACAGCCGGACCCCCTCCGGGGTCGAGGTGTCGTAGCCGATCAGCTGTTCGGCCAGCAGCCGCTCCTGCATCGGGAAAGGGTAGAACGCGGGCGGTCCTGGCGGGGCCGGGGACGCGGCGGCACAGCGGCGGCTTCGGGTCGGAACCGCTGACCCGCGGTCAACGCGACGAAACCCACTCCATGGGTGGGGAATGTTGCGTTGACCGAGAGTCAGTGCAGAGGGCGGGCTCGTTTCAGAGGGCGGGCTCGTTTCCCCTTCCGCTTGCCCGGTGGTGGCGTTCCAGGTCCGCAGGCATGCGGGCGGTGGCGACCGGCGAACGCCGGCCCCGACTCAGCGCTCGCAGGTCTCGTCGCCGCTCGCCGGGCTCGCGTTCGCCGCGGCCGGATAGGCGCGGGTGACCTCGAGGTAGCCGCCGGGCAGCACGTCGACCGTCTCGCCCGGCTTCGCGGCCATCCGCGAGGCCGCCGAGACGACGTTGATGTAGCGCCTGCCGGCAGCGACGTCGCAGGGGAGGATCGTGACCACGGCCGCGGCCGCCTCGGCCTCGCAGCTCGAGTCGCAGTTGCCGCCCGCGTTGCCGGTCTTGCCCGGGTCGTAGCTGTTGCTGATCAGGTAGCGCCCGTCGATCCCGGTCGGGCTGTCGCTGAGGACGACGTAGGAGGCGATATCGGGGGCCTGCGGGAGCCGCTCGCGCACCCGTCCCTTCGCCTCGATCTCGAACTGCCGGCCCGCGAGGCCCGAGACGTCGTCCCCGGGGGCGAGCGGGACGCTGTAGACGACCCGCCGCACCGAGTTCTTGTTGCCGTTGTTGGGCAGCACCTTCAGGGTCTTCGTGTTCGCGCTGCGATCGGTCGGCGTGTCTGAGCCCTCCGGAACGTCGGCGTCGGCCTGGATCCAGTACATCGCCGTTCCCTTCTGGGTCTCGACGGCGAGCACGTTGCAGCCCTTCGCCGTCGGCGGCTTGCAGCCGCGGGCCCGAGGCGCCCTGGCGGTCGCCTCGAGCACGACCCATCGGTAGCGCGACGGGTGCTTGCCGACATCGCCGCGGTCGAGGACGATCTCCTCCTCCTGGGAGACCGTGCAGTGATGGACGGCGGTCGTGCAGCGGTAGCGGAGCGGCTTTCCGAGCGCCTTGCCGGGGCCGCTCAGATCGGGCCCGGAGGCCCCGCCGACGAGCACGAAGCGGGTCTCGATCTCGACCGGGTCATAGCTGTACTCGCGCGTCCCCTGGCAGGCGGTGTGCTGGCGGTTGTGGGGGATGTAATCGGTGATCGCGCACTTCGTCAGCGTCACGTTCGCGATCGCGCGCAGGCGCATCCCGTCCTCGAGCTCGCGGACCGGGGCCCGGTAGATCGCCACCGGCACGCCCGCGCGCGTCACCGGGATGCGCTGGTCCTGGCTGCCCGAGGCGCTGTCGCCGTGGACGAGGCGCGGATCCCCCTTCGGCCCGGTGTCGCTGCTGATCGAGACCTTGCCGCCGGCGGCGCCGCCGGCGCTGCCGCAAGCCGAGATCGCGCAGGCTGCCAGCGCCGCCAGCGCGGCCCCCGTCAGCTTGCGTTTGCGATCTCCAGGAATGCTTCGGCCCGGACCTTGTCCTGCTCCGCGGTGCGGTACGCGGCCGAGTCCTCATCGGCCCCTTCGAGCCTCCCTTCGGCATCTTCGATCCGGGCCTTGAGGTCGGCGACGTCGAGCGAGGCGGGGTCGACGGCCTCGGTGACCAGAACCGTGGCCTTGTTGGCGAAGACCTCGAGCCAGCCCTCGGCCGCCGCGTAGCGTCTCGGGCCGGCGGAGTCGAAGTCGGACTCGGACTCGAACAGGCGCATCTCGTGCGGCACCAGGCGGGCGAGCATCGGCGCGTGTCGGGCCCTGACGCCGACCTCGCCGACGACGGTCCGGACCGAGACCTGGAACATCTGGCCGTCGTAGACCTTCCCCTGCGGGGTCAGTACCTCGGCCCGGAATGTCGCCGCCTGGTCAGCCATCGATCAGGCAGCCGCCCCGGCCGCTTCCTTCTCCGCCTGCTCGGCCGCCTCGTTGGCGGCGCCAGCGGTCTCGTCCTCGCCCCGGCCCCGCGACGCGTCGAGCACCTGCTCGATCGACCCCTTCATGTAGAAGGCGCCCTCGGGGATGTCGTCGTGCTCGCCGTCGACGATGCTGCGGAAGCTCGCCACCGTGTCGGCGACCGGCACGACCTCGCCCGGCGTCCCCGTGAACTGCTCGGCGACGTTGAACGGCTGGCTCAGGAACCGCTCGATCTTGCGGGCTCGGTTGACCTGGAGCTTGTCCTCGTCGGAGAGCTCGTCGATGCCGAGGATCGCGATGATGTCCTGCAGCTCCTTGTAGCGCTGCAGGACCTCCTGGACGTCGGTCGCCGTCCGGTAGTGCTCCTCGCCGAGGATGTCGGCCTTGAGGATCGTCGAGGTCGAGTCGAGCGGATCGACCGCCGGGTAGATGCCCTTCTCCGAGATCGACCGCGACAGGGTCGTGGTCGCGTTCGAGTTGGGCGAACACCGACGCCGGGGCCGGGTCGGTGAGGTCGTCGGCGGGGACGTAGACGGCCTGGATCAGGTGCCGAGCCCTGCTGGGTCGAGGTGATCCGCTCCTGCAACTGGCCCATCTCGGTCTCCAGGGTGGGCTGATAGCCGACCGCCGACGGCATCCGGCCGAGCAGCGCCGAGACCTCCGAGCGGCCTGGACGAACCGGAAGATGTTGTCGATGAACAGGGAGCACGTCCTGGCCGCCGACCTCGCGGAAGTACTCCGCCATCGTCAGCCCGGTCAGGGCGACGCGGAGGCGCGCGCCGGAGGCGGCTCGTTCATCTGTCCGAAGACCATCATCGTCTTGTCGATGACGCCCGACTCGGTCATCTCGACGTAGAGGTCGTTGCCCTCGCGGGTCCGCTCGCCGACGCCGCAAGAAGGCCGACAGGCCGCCGTGCTCGGTCGCGATGTTCGCGATCAGGCTCCTGAATCAGGACGGTCTTGCCGACGCGCCGGCGCCGCCGAACAGGCCGACCTTGCCGCCCTTCGCGTAGGGGGCGAGGAGGTCGACGACCTTGATCCGGTCTCGAGGATCTCCTGCGTCAGGGTCAGGTCCTCGGCGGTCGGCGCCAGCCGGTGGATCGGCCAGCGGTCCTCGCCGGCGACCGGCTCGCTCGTCGATCGGCTCGCCGAGCAGGTTGAAGATCCGCCCGAGCGTGTCCTTGCCGACCGGGACCGTGATCGAGGCGCCGGTGTCGACGACGGGGTCGCCGCGACGGAGTCCGTCGGTCGCGTCCATCGCGACCGCGCGGACGCGGTCGTCGCCGAGGTGCTGCTGGACCTCGCAGGTGAGGTCGATGGCATCGCGGCCCTCGCCGGCGGGGATACCGATCTTCAGCGCCGAGTAGATCTCCGGCAGCCCGTCCGGGAAGACGACGTCGACGACGACGCCGATCACCTGCTCGACGGTGCCCGTGTTGTGTCCGTTCGTTTCCGGCATTGGTTCAGTCTCCTTTTTCCAAGCGGGCGGCCGGCAGCGGGGCGGCGGGCAGCGGCGCTCCTGCGCGCCGTCCGCCCCGAATGCTGCCTGCTGCCTGCTGCCTGCTGCTCGCGCAAGTCATCTGCAAAGCCTGTCGCCCTACCCCGACCCCAGCGCCTCGGCGCCGCCGACGACCTCGAAGAGGATCTCCTGGGTGATCTCGGCCTGGCGGACCCGGTTCATCTCCAGCGTCAGCCGGTCGATCATCTCGCCGGCGTTCTCGGCCGCGCTCCGCATCGCCGTCATCCGCGCGCCGAGCTCCGAGGCGGCCGACTCGAGCAACGCCCGGTAGACCGACAGGTCGACGTACTCCTCGAAGGAGATCGCGCAGCGCGTCCTCGGGCTCGGGCTCGTAGATCCACTCGGAGCGCTGGTGCGCTTCGGCGAGCCCTCGGCGTCCTCGGGCTGCTCGGGCCGGAACGCCCTCGCCGAACACCTCGGCCTCCCGGGCGGCAGCAGCGTGGCGGCGGACGTACTGGGTCAGCGGCGAGATGTAGCGGTTGTAGATCAGCTCGACGCGGTCGATCTCCTCGTCGACGTAGGCGGTGGTCAGCCGGTCGCTCGATCTTCGCGGGCGTTCGCGAACGCGGGCTGGTCGGTGAAGCCGGTGAACGCCGCCTCGATGCCTTCGCCGCGGAAGCTCAGCGCCGAGCGCGCGCCGGCCGAGCGACGTAGTAGCGGACGTCGGTGCCCTTCCTCGAGCTCGCGCTGCGGCTGCGTGCCGGCGCGGATGATCTGCGTGTTGAAGGAGCCGGCGAGGCCGCGATCGCCGGTCACCCAGCAGCACGACCCCGACGCGGGCGACGTGCTCGCGCTGCTGCGGCAGCGCCACCCGGCTGCCCGACTGGCCCGACACCTCGGCGACGCGCCGCGTGATCCGGCGGATCGTCTGCGCGTAGGGACGCATCTGATCGATCCGCTGCTCGGCCCGGCGCAGCCGCGCGGCGGCCACCATCTCCATAGCCCGCGTGATCTTGCGGATGTTCTTGACGGAGTTGATCCGGTTCTTGACTTCCTTCTGGGTCGCCATGATCGCCTAGACGGTCGCCGCCTCCTCCTCGTCGGCTGCCCGGTCGGCGCCCGCGGCGGCCTCGTCGGCGACGTGCTCGGACGGCGTCCGGCGCTGCTCCTCGTCGCGGATCCGATCCGACTCGCCGGCCTCGAGCTCGTTGCCCTCGGCGTCGAAGTCGGGACCGAAGTCATCGATCATCTCGGCGATGGCGGATCCGAGCTGCTCCTCCTGCTCGTCGGAGAGCTGGCCGTCGGAGTTGATCGCGTCGACCAGCTCGCGCTGCTCGGCGTGCAGCCGGTCGCGGAGGTCGCCGAGGAACGCCGCGACGCGCTCGACCTTGATCCGGTCGAGGTAGCCACCGGTGCCGGCATAGATCGCCGCGACCTGGTCGGCGACCGAGAGCGGCTGCCGCTCGCCCTGGTTGAGGGCCTCGACGAGGCGCTCGCCGCGGGCCAGCGACTGGGTCTCGGGGTCGAGCTCGGAGCCGAACTGGGCGAATGCCTCGGGCTCGCGATACTGCGAGAAGGTCGAGGCGGAGCTTGCACCGACACCTTCTTCATCGCCTTCGTCTGCTGCGTTGCCGCCGACGCGGGAAGCCGAGATGCCGACGTTGATCGCCGGACGCAGTAGAACAGATCGGACTCGAGAGGAAGATCTGCCCGTCGGTGATCGAGATCACGTTCGTCGGGATGTACGCGGACACGTCGGAGGCCTGCGTCTCGATTATCGGCAGCGCCGTCAGCGAGCCGCCACCGAGGTTGTCGGAGAGCTTGGCGCCGCGCGCTCGAGCGGCCGTGAGTGCAGGTAGAAGACGTCACCGGGGTAGGCCTCGCGGCCCGGCGGACGGCGCGGCAACAGCGACATCTGCCGGTAGGCGTAAGCGTGCTTGGTGAGGTCGTCGTAGATGCAGAGCGTGCGCCTGGTAGGTGAAGTGCTCCGCCATCGCGGTGCCGGCGTAGGGCGCCATGCTTGATCGGCGCCGCCTCATCGGCAGGAGCGGCGACGATGATCGTGTTGTCCATCGCGCCGGCGTCCTTGAGCGTCTCCGCCCAGGCTGGACGACCGTGGCCATCCGCTGGCCGACCGCGACGTAGACCGAGACGAGTCCTTGTCCGCGCTGTTGGTGATCTGATCGTGTCGATCGCGATCGCGGTCTTGCCGGTCTGGCGGTCGCCGATGATCAGCTCGCTGGCCGCGCCCGATCAGGATCATCGAGTCGATCGCCTTCAAGCCCGATCTCCATCGGCTCATGACGCCCTGGCGCTGGATCACGCCCGGGGCCAGCGAACTCGGCCGGCGGGTGCTCGGTGGTGTGGATGTCGCCCTTGCCGTCGAGCGGGCGGCCGAGCAGGTCGACCAGGCGGCCGAGCAGCGCCTCGCCGACCGGGATCTCGAGCAGGCGGCGGTCCCTTGATCGTGTCGCCCTCGACGATCTTGTCCCACTCGCCGAACAGCACGGCGCCGACGTTGTCCTCCTCGAGGTTCAGCGCCAGCCCGGTGACGTCGTGGGGCAGCTCGAGCATCGAGCGACATGCGGTTGTCGAGGCCGTGGACGCGGGCGATGCCGTCGGCCACCGAGAGCACGATCCCGACCTCGGCGAGGTCGGCGCCGCCAGTCGTGAGGCCTCGATCCGCTGTCGCAGGATCGAGGAGATCTCGTCGGGCTTGATTTCCATCTGCTCTAACGCTCCTTGTCTTTTCAGTTCTACGAAGTCGGTGAATTCGGCAGGTCGAGGCGGCCTGCGCGACCCTCGCGTCGCGGCTGCTCGAGGAAGGCCGATTGCCGGATGCTCGCGGATCGAGCACGCGGTTTCCGACCTGCAGGACGATCCCGCCGATGATCGAGTCGTCGAACCCTGCTGGTCCACAGCTCGATCGTCTTGCCGTCTTCCGCTCGATCTCGGCGCCGACCGACTCGACGACGGACGGGTCGGCTCGATCTGCGCTCGTCCAGGGTCACCTCCGGACGCTCGTTCGCCTCGTCCCAGAGCTCGTCGAAGCGCCTGCGGATCAAACACAGCGCCGGCATCCGATGCTTTTTCTCCGCGAGCAGCTCGGAAAATTGACGAGCTCCGGGTCGGCCCCCGAGAACGTCTTCGCGATGCGCCGTCCCGCTTCTCGCTCGGGCCAGGGGCTGAAAGAGAAGAACACCTGGAGATCGTGGTTGGTGGCGTCAGCGTCGGTCACCTCTCGCCGAGCTGGTCGCGGATCTCGTCGAGGAGCGAGCCGCGCTCGCCGTCGACCTCGAACAGCGCTTCGCTGTAGACGCGGGCGACCTCTTCCATCAGCTCACTCGCTCCGCTCGCTCGCGGCCTGCAGCAGGCAGCGGGCGGCGGGCAGGAGCCCACCTTCGGCGGGTCCTCGCCGCCAGGCTGCCTGCTGCCTGCTGCCTGCTGCGCTGCCCGGCATCAGTTCACCTCGCTGCCCGCTCGCCTCGTCGCCGGCCAGGGCGCTGAAGTCGACCTCGCCGAGCGCCTCCTCGACGAGCCGCTTCTGGTCCTCGGCCGTCAGCGACCGGCGGGCGACCTTCTCGGTCGCGAGCACGGTCAGGTCGGCGATCTCCTTGCGGATCTGATCGAGCGAGCGCCGCGTCTCGGCTTCGATGTCCTTGCAGGCGGCGGCGACCAGCTCGTCGTGCTTCGCCTTGCCCTCCGCGGCCGCCTCGATTAACGCCTCGCTCGCCTTGCGGGCCCGGAGCGATGTCGTCGGCCTGCTCGCGCACCTCCTTGAGACGCTCGCGGTACTCGGTCAGCAGCTCATCGGCCTCGGCGCGCAGGCGCTCCGACTCGTCGATGTTGCTGTTGACCTTCTCGGCGCGCTCCTCGAGGGCCTGGGTGATCCGCGGGAACGCGAACTTCGACAGCACCCACATCGTCACGATGAACGCGAGCAGCGTCCAGACCATCAGCCCGATCCCGGGCTGAACGAGGAAGCTGCCGCCCTCCTCGCCGCCCTCGGCCGCGGCAACGATCAGGGCCGTCATGTCGCCTGCGAGCTCCACCGGCCTAGAGGAAGAACGCGATCAGGCCGAAGATGAAGGTGTAGAAGGCGACGGCCTCGGTGAGCGCGAAGCCGAGCCAGCGGATGCTCTGAAGCTCGTCCTTCATCTCGGGCTGGCGGGCGACGGCCTGGATCTCCGAGCCGAAGATCACGCCGATGCCGATGCCGGCGCCGATCGAACCGAGGCCGGCGCCGACGCCGAGCGCGATCGCCTTGCCGGCATCGGTGACGCCGGTATCGGTGACGGCGTCGGCGGCCTGTGCCAGAAGCACTGGATCCATTTGATTTGACTCCTTTTCCTAGTGAGACTCGGAGGTCGCGCCCCCGAGGTAGATTGCGGTGAGGATCGAGAAGATGAACGCCTGCAGCCCGGCGACGATGACGATCTCGAACACGTAGAACGCGAACGCCATCGGGAAGGTCAGGATCCCGAGGGCGGAGATGCCGAGCAGGACCGCGAGGCCGCCGCCCATGAACAACAGCAGCAGGTGGCCGGCGAGGATGTTGGCGAAGAGTCGTACCGAGAGCGAGACGAGCCGGACGACGTTCGAGACGACCTCGATCGCGAACACGAAGGCCTTGAAGGCGGCCGGCATGTCCTCGATGCCGGCCGGCAGCCAGGTCCGGAAGTAGGCGAAGAAGCCGTGGGCCCTGATCCCCTCGATGTTGTAGGCGAACCAGACGACCAGGGTGAGGACGAGCGGGATCGAGATGTTCGCGGTCGCCGCGTAGAGGGCGAAGCTCGGCACCGAGACGCCGAAGATGTCGACCGGATGCTCGGTGTTGGTCGGCAGCGGGATCAGGCCGATGAAGTTCGAGAAGAGGATGAAGAAGAACAGCGTCGCCAGGAACGGAAACCACTTCGCCGCCATCTTCTCGTCGAGGTTGTCGGTGACGATCTGGCGCCGGACGAGGTCGTAGACGCCCTCGACGGCGATCTGCGTCTTGTTCGGACGGGCCTGCATCCGCCGCGCGATCCAGATCATCGCGACGCAGGTGATCACCGACGCCAGCAGGATGTAGAGCACGGCCTTGTTGACGCTGAAGTCGATGCCGCCGATGTGGATGCCGATCCACTCGTCGAGCTTGAACTCGTTCTGCGGCTGGAACTCCTCGTTCTTGCCGTCGCTGCCGAAGATCACCCCGATCATGATCAGCAGCACCGCGTAGCCGCCGAAGACGAGGCCGAGCTTCTTGCCGGTGCTCATCGCAGGCTCCCGTCGGCCTCGGGATCGAGCACGTGCGTCAGAAACGACGCCCCGAGGTGGGCGGTGACGAGGGCGAGCGCCAGGACGGCGGCGGCGAGCCCGGCCGCGCGCTCATCGAGCAGGCCGACGAGCAGGATCGCCAGCGCCAGCAGCCAGACCCGGCCCATCACCGCCGCCGCGGTGACGCCGAGCGCGGCGTTGCGGTTGGCGGCGGCGAGGGCGCGGCGGCGGCGGCGCGCGGCGGCCTCCATCCCGATCCGCCCGACGATCCACGCCGCCCCGGCGACCACCCAGGCGACGATCGGAGCATCGACGGCGATGAAGACGGGCAGGGCAGCGAGCAGCACGAGCAGGTCGATGTTGCGGAGCAGCTCCATGTTCAGTGGGCGGGCGGCTAGCGGCACGTCAGCGGCCGCAGTCGAGCGCGGCTCCACCCCCCGGTCGCGCCGGGGCCGGCCTGGACCTGGGCGGGACAGCGATCGTCGCGCCGGCGGGGCCGCTCGCCCGGGGCGCCGTCGTCGGGCGGGCCGCCGGCACGACGGTGCCGGGAGGGGTCGCGGTCTCCGGGGTTGTCGAAGTAGGGGCTTTCCACGTCTGCTGCGGCCCGAGCCTGGACGTTGCCGGCGGGATGAAACTTCTCTCCCAGGCCGGCGACTCGGGAGCGGGGTCCGCGAATATACCCGATAGGGAGCCGCCCTACGGGCTCCCTAAGGCGGCCCCGCCGGCGAGGGCGGATCGACCTGCTCGAACTCGCCCGTCTCCGGGTTCGGCTCCCTGAACTCGCCCGTCTCGAGCTCGTGCTCGACCTCGCGATCGACGGTGTCGATCAAGCTTCACGCGCTGCTCGCGGTTCCGGAACGGCCTACAGCGGCTCCCCGCGGACGGCCTCCTGGCCAGGCGGATCATCACCACCCCAGACCGACGAGTCGGCGACACTGCCCTGTGTCATCAGGCTCTCGCTTGCTTCCGCCTCGCTAGCCTCGATCCGCCAGTAGCGGCGCGGAAGGTGTGATCGGGGTCGTTTCAGCAGGTGAGGGTGGTGGTGTGCTGCCCCGACGGCGCGATGGTGCCCGAGCCGGCCTTCACCGAGTGCCCGCGAGCGCCCGCCGCAGCGGTGCGGGCGGCACCGATCCTCCGGCGCTCCGGACGACCTTCTTCCCCTCCGAGTGGCGAGCCGCCGGCGGCGGGCTATGGCCCGGCAGCGAGCGGCAGCGTCGCAGCCGCTCGAAGGGCCCCCGCCCAGGGCCAGCTCCGCGGCAGCCGCAGGATCGTCTGCCGGGCCGAGCGAACCAGCCGCGAGGCTAGACCCGAACGACCTCGACGCCGGGCATCTCGTCGAAATCGGCGTCCTGCGTGTAGACCGGGACGTCGAGCGCGCGGGCGGTGGCGGCGATCAGCGAGTCGAGGATCTTCGGTCGGCGCCGCTCGCGGCGGGCTTCGGTGACGATCTCGGCGAACTCGCGTGCGACGGCGTCGTCGACCGGCAGAGCGGCGAGCCGTTCGACCTCGCTGAGCGTGCGCAGGCGTTGGGCCCGCACGGCCGGGTCGGCGGCAACGAGAACGCCGACCCGAAGCTCGGCGACGGTGATCACCGAGATCAGGCCCTCCTCGGGAAGCGCCTCGAGCGGCCGGTCCTGCTCGCGGGCGACGAGGACCGAGGTGTCGAGGATGCCCGTCAAAGCTCGTCGATCGTCGCCCCGGCAACGGACTCGACGTCGGCACGGAAGCGCTCGTCCAATGGGGCCTCGCGGACGATCCGTCGCACCTCGTCCGGGCTCAGGTGGTCCCGGGTTCCGGCGAGCGGGACGAGGTCGGCGACCGGGCGCCCGCGCACCGTCACCCGCAGCGTGCTCCCGGCCTCGACCTCGCGGAGGACCGCGCCGACGTTGTTGCGGAGCTCGCGCTGGGGGATCTCGCGCTTTCGCCTCATTGTGCTACGACTGTAGCAGTTGAGTTGGCCGTCTGACCCGTTCGGCTCGCCGGTTGGCTCGCTTCCGACCTCGAGGGTGGCGAGCCGGATATCCCGGGCTCCCTCAAGACGGCTTCGCGGAGGACGGCGGATCGACCGCCTCGAACTCCCCCGTTTCCGGGTTCGGCGCCCGGAACTCGCCCGTCTCGAGCTCGTGCTCGACCTCGCGATCGACCGCGTCGAGGACGGGCGGGGCGCCGGTCGCGACGACCTGGCGGAAGCGGAAGCGGCGCAGCTTGAGGATCTCGAGGACGTAGATCACGTAGAAGCTGGCGGCGCCGGCGAGCACGAGGATCGCCGCCATCACCGCGGTCCAGAGCGGATCGAAGTTGCCGCGGTCGTCCGAGTAGGGGACGAAGCGGAGGGCCAGGGCGACGGCGGCCATGACCAGCGTCCAGCCGTACAGATAGGCGAGGGTGCGGCGCTGGGAGAAGCCGATGTTGGCCATCCGGTGGTGGAAGTGCCAGGCGTCGGCCTCGTAGATCGGCCGCCGGTACTTGAGCCGCTTGGCGACGACGAAGCCGGTGTCGAGGATCGGCACGGCGAGGACGAGCATCGGGAACGCGAGCGCGACGACGGCGTTCGTCTTCAGGGCGCCCTGGACGGCGGCGACGCCGAGCAGGTAGCCGAGCAGGTTCGAGCCGGTGTCGCCCATGAAGCTCGACGCCGGCGGGAAGCCGTGGCGGAGGAAGCCGAGGGCGCCGCCGGCGGTGATCGCGGCGAGGATCCCGGCCGGGTTGCGCTCGAGCGAGCGCGATGATCGCCAGCGTCGCGGCGCTGATCAGACAGACGCCGGAGGCGAGCCCGTCGACGCCGTCGATCAGGTTGACGACGTTCGCCATCGCGACGATCCCGAGCACGGTCCCGAGCTCGCCGAGGTCGACGTGGCCGAGCAGCGGCAGCTCGAACAGCTCGGTGCCGCCCGGATCGACGCCGCCGACGAACGGCAGCGTGAAGACATCGACCGTGACGCCGGCGGAGACCGGGATGACCGCGGCGACGACCTGGCCGACGAGCTTCAGAAGCGGCGGCAGGTCGAAGATGTCGTCGATCATCCCGACGATCGAGATCACGATCGCGCCCGCCAGGATCGCCCGGGTCTGCTCGTCCCAGGGCAGGAAGATCGCCCCCGAGGCGCAGACGGCGACGAGGATCGCGATCCCCGACAGGCGCGGGGTCGGGACGACGTGGAGGCTGCGCTCGCTCGGCTGGTCGATGGCGCCGATCCGCCACGCGAACGCCTCGGCGACCGGGACGAGCAGCCAGGCGACCGCGGCGGCGGCCGCGAACGCGAACAGGGCGTCGAAGCTGTCGGGCATCAGCCCGGCTCCGCGGCCCCCAGGGCGCCGTCGACGAGGACCGCCGGGTCGCGCGGATCGAGGGGCCCGGGCTTGCCGTCGCGCTTCGTGAGCTCGAGGTCGGCGGGGTCGCGAAGCTCGCCGAGGCGGCCCTCGGCGATCAGCCGCTCGTCGACCGCCCCCATCCGGCCGCTGAAGATCGTCAGGACGGGAACGCCGAGCGCGGCGGCCTCGCGGTTCATCGTCCCGCCGGCGCTGACGACGAGGTCCGAGTAGGCGATCAGGCTCTGCGCGTCGACCGCCGCCTCGGGCACGACCAGCGTCGGCTCACCGCGCCCGATCGCCGCCGCGCGCTGACGATCGGTGCGCGGGATCAGCACCGTCACGGCGCGCTGATCGGCGCAGAGCCGGTCGATCACGCGCTCGTACAGTGGGTTCTCGGCGTGGTAGGCCGAGGTCTCCGGCGGCGGTCGGACGATCACCAGCACGCGCTCATCATCGCCGCGGTCGGGGCGGACGCCGAGCGCGTCGAGGCCGAGCACGTCGAGAACGGCGGGGTCGGCGACGAAGTCGGCGAGGTAGTAGTCCTCCTTGAGGCCCGGGTAGCGGACCAGCTTCGCCGCCTTGGCCCCGGCGGCCTCGAGCCGCTCGATCGGGATCGCGTCGGGGACGATCACCCGCCGTGCCGCCTTCCAGGCGAGCTTGCGCTGCAGCCCCGCGTACTCGTAGTCCTGCAGCTGCGCCTGCGGGATCCCGAGCGCGGTGCCGACGGCGGCGAGGTCGACCGAGCCGTGCGCGATCGCGAGGTCGAAGCGTCGCCGCCGCGCCCAGCGCGCCAGCGCGGCGCTGCGGCGCCCGAGCGCGAGCGCCTTGGCGGCGGTACCGGCGCCGCCGTGGCTGGCGAACGACTCGTAGGCGAGCCCGAAGCGCTCGAGCAGGCCCTCCGTCTGGCCGTACTCGCGAGCGGTTATCGAGACGTCGTGGCCACGCTCGCGCAGCAGCGCGATCACCGGCCGCAGCACGACCGGGTGTGCCGCGGCGGTGCAGTCGATCCAGATCCTCACACGGCCGCTGCCGAGAGCTGCGGATAGAGCGGGTGGGCATCGGTGAGGGCGCGGGTCCGGGCTCGCAGCGCGTCGCGCTCGGCCTCGTAGTCGTCGGAGAGCGCCGCGCAGATGACCCGCGCGATCTCGCGCATCTCCTCGGTGCCGAGGCCGCGCGTCGTCAGCGCCGGCGTGCCGATCCGCAGGCCCGACGGGTTCATCGGCGGCCGCTCGTCGAACGGGATCGCGTTGCGGTTGACGGTAATGCCGATCTCCTCGAGCCGCTGCTCGGCGCTGCTGCCGTCGTAGCCGGCGGCGGTGACGTCGACGAGGACGAGGTGGACGTCGGTGCCGCCGGTCAGCACGTCGAGCCCGCCGGCGATCAGCTCGTCGGCGAAGGCGCGGGCGTTGGCGATCGTCTGCCGCTGGCGGGCCCGGAACTCCTCGGTCGCGGCGATCCGCATCGCGACCGCCTTGGCGGCGATCACGTGCATCAGCGGCCCGCCCTGGCTGCCCGGGAAGACGGCGCGGTTGATCTCCTTGGCGTACTTCTCGCGGCAGAGGATCATCCCGCTGCGGGGGCCGCAGAGCGTCTTGTGGACGGTCGTCGTGACGACGTCGGCGTGCTCGACCGGGTTCGGGTGCTCGCCGGCGGCGACGAGCCCCGCGAAGTGGGCCATGTCGACCATCAGCAGCGCTCCGACCGAGTCGGCGACCTCGCGGAACGCCGCGAAGTCGAGCTGACGCGGGTAGGCCGACCAGCCGGCGACGATCAGCTTCGGCCGGTGCTCGGCGGCGAGCCGCGCGACCTCGTCCATGTCGACCCGGTAGCTCTCCCGATCGACGTGGTAGGGGACCGGGTGGTAGAGCTTGCCGGAGACGTTCAGCTTCATCCCGTGCGAGAGGTGGCCGCCGTGGTCGAGGGCGAGGCCGAGGAAGGTGTCGCCGGGCTCGAGCAGCGCCTGGTAGACGGCGTTGTTGGCCTGCGCGCCGGCGTGCGGCTGGGCGTTGACGTGCTCGGCCCCGAACAGCTCCTTGGCGCGGTCGATCGCGAGCTGCTCGGCGATGTCCACCTCCTCGCAGCCTCCGTAGTAGCGCTTGCCCGGGTAGCCCTCCGCGTACTTGTTGGTCAGCACCGAGCCGGCGGCCTCGAGGACCGCCTGCGGAACGAAGTTCTCGGAGGCGATCATCTCGAGCGTGCCCTGCTGGCGCTCGAGCTCGCGGTCGAGCACGCGGGCGATGTCGGGATCGACGGCGCTCAGCGGCGCGTTGTGGAAGTCCTCGGGAAGGTCGCTCATCTCAGCCTCTCATCGGTGCACGTTGTCGGAGTCCTCGGGAAGGTCGCTCATCGTCAGCCATCTCATCGGTCGTCCTGCGGTTCTGCGCCGTTCTCGACCGCAGCGATCTTGGCGATCCGGCGGGCGTGGCGGCCGCCCTCGAAGCCGGTCGCGAGGAAGGCCGAGAGGATCGGCCCGGCCGCGGCGGCGTCGAGCCGGCGCCCGGCCAGGGTCAGGACGTTGGCATCGTTGTGACGGCGGCTCATCTCCGCCTCCTCGGGGTCGTGGGCGTTGACGGCCCGGACCCCCTCGACCTTGTTGGCGACGATCGCCACCCCGACCCCGGAGCCGCAGACGAGCACCGCGCGGTCGGCCTCGCCGCTGCCGACCAACCGGGCCGCGGCCGCCGCCGGATCGGGATAGTCGACCGACTCGCGCGAGTCGGTGCCGACGTCGATCAACTCGTGCCCGGCCGCCTCCAGCGACGGGGCAACCGCCTCCTTCAGCTCCCAGCCGGCGTGGTCGGATCCGATCGCGATGCGCACCCGATCGAGCCTACGGGATCGGGGTGACGGGACGGGCGAGCTCATGCCATTGGCTGGGGTTCGGGGTCCCCTGGCCACCAAACCGCAGCCACTGACCGGCGGACATCCGCTCACCGCCACCGATCTCGCGGCGTGCGCCCCCGCCGCCTCAGCCTGCCCCGACGATGCCGGCTCGCCGCAGCCGCTCCTCGAGCTCGGCGGCGCTCACCGCTCCCTCGCGGAGCACCTGCCACCCACCTCCCGCCTCGACCGCGCTCAGATCGACGACGGTGGACGGCAGGCCGGTCAGCTCGCCGCCGTCGATCGCGAGGTCGACGCCGGCGAGGATCTCCCGAGCGAGGTCGGCGAAGCGGGACGGCGGCGGCTCGCCGCTCCGGTTGGCGCTCGTCTGGAAGACGGCGCAGGAGGCGCCCGCCAGCGGTCCGCCGATCAGGCGGATGCCGAGGCGCTCCGGCTCGTCGCGGCAGGCGAGCGGGTAGCGGCGCTCGGGGTTGGCGAGGACGAGGGTCAGCGGTCCGGGCAGGAGCGCGGCGACCGCGGCACGGCCGCGCTCGCCGAGGCCGGCGAGGATCTCGCGCATCGCCAGCGGGGCGAAGTACATGACCGCCGAGGGCTTGCCGTCGTCGCGGCCCTTGATCCGATGGATCCGGTCGATCGCCTCGGCGCGGAGGGGGTCGCAGGCGAGCCCGTAGAGGCCGTCGGCCGGAAAGACGGCGACGCCACCGCCATGGACGCAGCGCTCGAGCGCCGCGCGGGCGGCGGCGGCACCGTCGCGCTCGATCGAGACGAGCTCGCTCACCGCCGGCGCCCGACGACGACACGGTCGATCCCCGCCAGGTCGGCGCGGGTGCCGACATCCGGATAGCCGGCCGCGCCGACCAGCGCCGCGACCGCCTCCGCCTGACCGATGCCCACCTCGAGCGCGACCGCCCCGCAGTCCGGCCCGGCGCCGGCGGGAGCGAGGGTCGCGAGGACGTCGCGGATCACCGCCAGCCCGTCGGGTCCGGCGAAGAGCGCCTCGGCGGGCTCCCAGCGGGCGACGTCGGGCGGCAGCTCCGCGCGGTCCGCCTCAGCCACGTAGGGGAGATTGGCGAGCGCCAGGTCGAAGCGGCCGGGAGCGGCCGTGACCGAGCCGTGGCGAAGCTCGACCCGGTCGGCGAGGCCGAGCGCGGCGGCGTTCTCGTGCGCGAGCGCTAGCGCCGCCACGGACGTCTCGACCGCGACGACCTCGGCGCCGGACAGCTCGTCCGCGACCGCCAGCGCAACCGCGCCGCTG
The DNA here is from genome assembly GCA_041393495.1 of Solirubrobacterales bacterium. Classification (GTDB taxonomy): domain Bacteria; phylum Actinomycetota; class Thermoleophilia; order Solirubrobacterales; family 70-9; genus RHKX01. The sequence goes on from JAWKKA010000008.1 coordinate 25,182, forward strand.
CCGGTGCCGATGTCGAGGACGCGCCGCGGGCGAAGCTCGAGGGCGACCTCGACGAGGAGCTCGGTCTCGGGCCGCGGGACGAGCGCCCGCCGGTCGGTGCGCAGCTCGATCCGCCGAAAGCCACGACGGCCGAGGACGTATGCGACCGGCTCGTGGGCGACGCGGCGGCGGACCAGCGCGCCGAACGCCCGGGCTGCGGCGGGCGGCACCGGCCCATCGGGGTCGGTGGCGAGCTCCTCGCGGCGCCGGCCGGTAGCTTCGGCGAGCAGCAGCTCGGCATCGAGGCGCGGCGTCTCCGAGCCGGAGGCGGCGATCGCGTCACGGGCGGCCGCGAGCGCCTCCCGCACCGTCCCCGCGACGGTCGCCGTCATCGGGCTGCGGCCTGGGCCTCGAGCTTGCGCCGCTTCTCCTCGGCCGTGAGGGCGTCGGTGAACTCGCGCAGGTCGCCGCCGAGGACCTCGTCGAGCGCGTGGCTGGTCAGCTTGATCCGGTGGTCGGTGACGCGGCCCTGCGGGAAGTTGTAGGTGCGGACCTTCTCGGAGCGCTCGCCGGTGCCGACCTGCGAGCGGCGCTCGGCCGAGATCTCGGCCTGCTGGTCGGCGAGCGCCTGCTCGAGCAACCGGGCGCGAAGGACGCGCATCGCCTTCTCGCGGTTCTGCAGCTGCGACTTCTCGTCCTGCATCGAGACGACGATCCCGCTCGGGCCGTGCGTGATCCGGACCGCCGAGTCGGTCGTGTTGACCGACTGCCCACCCGGTCCCGAGGAGCGGTAGACATCGATCTGGAGGTCGTTCGGGTCGATCGCGACGTCGACGTCCTCGGCCTCGGGCAGCACCGCCACGGTCGCCGTCGAGGTGTGGATCCGCCCCTGCGACTCGGTCTTCGGGACGCGCTGGACGCGGTGGGTGCCACCCTCGTACTTGAAGACCGAGTAGGCGCCATCGCCCTTGATCGCGAACGTGACCTCCTTGAAGCCGCCGACCTCGGCCGGGCTCTGCGAGATCGCCTCGGTCTGAAAGCCGCGCTCCTCGGCGTAGCGGGTCAGCATCTTGTGGAGGTCGCCGGCGAACAGCGCCGCCTCGTCGCCGCCGGCGCCGGCGCGGATCTCGACGAGGACGTTCTTGTCGTCGTTGGGGTCGCGCTCGACCATCGCCAGGCGGATCGACTCGGCGAGCTCCTCGAGCTCGGCCGGGGCCTCGGCCACGAGGCGGCGGAGCTCGGGGTCATCGCCCTCGGCGAGCAGCTCGCGCGCCCCCTCGAGGTCGTCGTTGAGCGTCCGCCAGCGGGCCGCCAGCTCGTGGGCCGGCTCGAGCTCGCGGTACTCGCGGCCGACGGCCGCGTAGCGATCGCGGTCGGCGATCACGTCGGGATCCGCCATCTCCCGCTCGAGCCCGGCGAAGCGCTCCTCGATCTGGTCGACCAGTCGCTCGATCATCGCCAAGCGGCCGGCTCCGATTCCGTGCCTGAGTGGATCATCCGGGTGCGTGGGTGGGCGCGATCGATCATCGGGAGTCTGACGGCACCTCGACCTGGAGCAGGCCGGCGGGGTGGCGATGCTCGACCTGCAGCGTCGTGTGCTCGATCGCAAAGCCCTCGCGGATCGCGTGCTCGAGGGCGAGGCGGATCGCATGGCAGTCGTCATCGGGGCCGACGAGCACGTGGGCCGAGAGCGCCGGAAAGCCCGAGGTGACCTCCCAGACATGGAGATCGTGGACCTCGGCGACGCCGGGGACGGCTGCCATCTCGCGACCGATCCGCTCCGGGTCGAGGCCGCGGGGCGCGGCCTCGAGGAAGACCCGGCCCGACTCGACGAGCAGCCGGTAGGCGGAGCGGAGCATGATCGCGGCGATGATCAGCGAGGCGATCCCGTCTGCCTGGTCGAAGCCGGTAGTGAGGATGACGAGGCCCGCGATCGCGGTGAAGACGAACGCGGCGAGGTCGGTGAGGATGTGCTGGAAGGCGCCCTCGACGTTGAGCGAGTCGCGGTTCGCCTTCGCGAGCGTCCAGGTGGCGGCGAGGTTGACCGCGATGCCGAGGATCGCGACCGCGAAGACGACCCCGCCCTCGACGGCAGGCGGGTCGAACAGCCGGCGGATGCCCTCGAAGACGATCAGCAGGCCGAGCACGAGCAGGGTCGCGCCGTTGAACTGGGCGCTGAGGATCCCGGCCCGCTTCCAGCCGAACGTCATCGCGCCCCGCGCCGGCCATCTCGCCATCCGGATCGCGAGGAGCGCGAGGACGAGGGCGCCGGCGTCGGTCAGCATGTGGGCGGCGTCCGAGAGCAGCGCCAGCGAGTTGGCGAGGATCCCGACGACGACCTCGACCGCCATCAGGCCGGCGATCAGGCCGAGCGCGATCCGCAGCTTGCCGCGATCGGCGTCGGCCGAGATCTCGTGGGAGTGCCCGGCGTGGGCGCCGTGGTCGTGTCGATCCTCGCCGGCCATACCGACGAGGCTACGCGACGCGCCCGCCCTCAGGCGAGCAGTGCCGGGCTGGCGCCGAGCTTGTCCGGCGCCGCCTCACACCAGTCGCGCGCCCAGGCGTGCCAGCCGGCTGCGAACTCGACCGCGAGCCGGTGCAGTGGGTCGTCGAACTCGTCGCTCTCGAGCAGCCGGTCGAGCTCGGCGAGTCGCGCGGCGTGCACGTCTCGCATGCTTCGCAGCACCTCGAGCTGCTCATCGCGCGGCAACACCCCGGCGAAGCGCAGCTTCAGAAGCGCCTCGTGGCGCAGCTCGAGCAGCGGCTCGCTCGCGCTGGCCAGCCACTCGTGGAGGGCGTCGCGCCCGGCCGCGGTCAGCCGGTAGGCGTGGCGGCGGACCTCGCCGCGGAAGTCGTCGCGAGAGCGGACCAGCCCGGCCTCCTCGAGGCCACGGAGCTCCGGATAGATGCCGCCGATGCTGGCACCCCAGTACATCCGCGTCGAGCGCTCGATCTCGGCCTTGATCGCATAGCCCGTCCGGTGCCCCTCGGCGATCATCCCGAGCAGCACCCGCCCCGTATTGGTCAGGCCGGTGGCTGCACGTCTCGCAACGCTACTCATGCTGGACACCATACCACACATCCTGAGCGCTTGACGTGAGCGCTCAGACTGATATATTCGGAGACCGCGAGACGGACAAGAAGCAACGCACCTGTCCAGGTGTCTCGCCGTGATCTCCCCCACGACCGGCAGGCGCACGACAAGGAGGTGTGAGATGACCACCCGTTACCTGACGAACGTGGCACTCGCCCTGATCGGCGGGGCGCTTCTGGTGACTTCGCAGGCGTTCGCGTGGGACACGTTCGCGTGGATCATGCTCGGAGGTGGCGCAGCTGCGACGGCGATCGCCCTGCCGGCCATCGCAATCCGCTCGCGCGGCTGGGCGCAGCGCGGCCTCGACGCCATCGGCGCTGCGGTCGGCGCCTGGACGATCGTCGCCTCGATGGTGTTCGTCGGAGCCGCGGTCACGTGGCTCGGCTTCGCATCCGGCGGCGCCTTCGTCGCCCTGGCGCTGATCGGGCTGACGATGCACGAGCTCAAGACCGAGCGCGTCGTGCACTCGCTCGAGGCCCCGGCGATGAGCCCGTCAGCGGCCGAGGAGGCACCCGACCGGCTCGCTGGGGTCCGCTGAGCCGATCCCCGCGGGCACGGCGAGCCCCGCGGTCGGCGCAAGCCGGCCGCGGGGCTCGCCGCACGGGCATCGGATCGCAGCCCCGACGGCCGACGCGGCGCCCGGGGCGACCGGCCGCCGTCGGGCTTCGACGCGGCCGCCGCGCGGAGGCCGGTCAGGGCCGCGGCCGCCGCGCGGGAGCCGACCACGATCGCGTGGCCGCTCCGCAAAGGCCCGTCAGCGCCGCGGAGGTGAAAGCGTCGTCAGGACCTCTTCGCGGCGCGACGCCGGAACCGCTCGACCCGGCCGCCGGTGTCGACGAGCTTCTGCTTGCCGGTGTAGAACGGATGGCACGCGGAGCAGATCTCGACGTGGATCTCGGGCTTGGTGGAGCGGGTGTAGAACTCGTTGCCGCAGGCGCAGCGGACGTGCGAGAGGCCGTACTCGGGGTGTATCTCGGTCTTCATCACCAGCGATTCTAGAGAGGCCGTGAAGGGCGGCACCACCCGCCGCCCCGACCGGGCCGGGTTGCGGCCCGGCCGCGGGCAGAAGCAGCCTCGCTCCCGCGCGCCATGACGGTTGCAGTGCGGGGCCCGCGGGTCCGGCTCCGTCCCGCCGCTCGAGCCCCGGCCCGGCGGCCGGCCACCGGGTGGGTGTCCCGCGGAACACTCGTCACAGGACTGTGGCGAGCGGTGCCGAGATGCGCCGGGGTGTCAGCGATGAGGAACAGCTCGAGGGCCCAAACGCCGTAGGCTGAATGCGATGAGCGAGAGCGCGCCGCACGGTTTCAAGGAGGGCGACAAGGTCTGGGTCGAGGACGGCGAGGGCCGCCGCCATCCCGGCATCTTCGTCGGCGACAACGAGAGCGCGGGCTGGTTCGGCGGCGGCCCCAGCGCCTACGTCGTCCACCCCGAGGCGCACCAGGCGGAGGTCGTCTCGATCTTCAGGATCACCCCGCGCAAGGACGGCTGAGGGGCCGGCGCGAGGAGCAGCGAGGGCGACGGCGATGCGGGCGATGGTCTTCGACGCCCCCGGCGAGCCGCTCCGCGCGGCCGAGGTCGAACGCCCCGAGCCGGGGCCCGGCCAGCTCCTGCTCGAGGTCCGCGCCTGCGGGGTCTGCCGCACCGACCTGCACCTGATCGACGGCGAGGTCGAGATCGCCGAGCCGCCCCGGATCCTCGGCCACCAGATCGTCGGCCGCCCCGCCGGCGAGGATCGCCGCGTCGGCGTGCCCTGGCTCGGCTGGACCTGCGGCGAGTGCGACTACTGCCGTGCCGGCCGTGAGAACCTCTGCCCGCGCGCGCGGTTCACCGGCCGCGACATCGACGGCGGCTTCGCCGAGTGGGCGGTCGCCGACGAGCGCTACTGCTTCCCGATCCCGCCGAGCTACCCGGACGAGCAGGCGGCGCCGCTGCTCTGCGCGGGGCTGATCGGCTACCGGGCGCTAGGGATGTGCGGCGACGCATCCCGGATCGGCTTCTACGGCTTCGGGGCCGCCGCCCACGTGCTCACCCAGGTCGCCGTCGCCGACGGGCGCGAAGTGCTCGCGTTCACCCGCGCCGGCGACGAGCGGGGGCAGGAGTTCGCGCGTCGGCTCGGTGCCGTCTGGGCGGGCTCCTCCGCCGAGGAGCCGCCGGAGCCGCTCGACGCGGCGATCATCTTCGCCCCGGCCGGCGAGCTCGTCCCCGCGGCGCTGGCGGCGGTCCGCCCCGGCGGCACCGTCGTCTGTGGCGGCATCCACATGAGCGACATCCCGTCCTTCCCCTACGAGCTGCTCTGGGGCGAGCGCACGGTCCGCTCGGTCGCCAACCTGACCCGCGCCGACGGCGAGGAGCTGCTCGCGCTCGCGCCCCGGGTCCCGGTCGAGACCGAGGTGACGACCTACCCGCTCGAGGCTGCCAACGAGGCGCTCGCCGACCTCCGGGCCGGGCGATTCGTCGGCGCCGCCGTCGTCGTCCCCGGCAGCCGAGACGACTGATTGCGGATACCCGTGCCGGCGCGGGTCTCGCTTGCAGCCGCGCTGGGGTCGACGCGGCCGGGATTCCGGCGCGATCCACCCCGGTGCCCGTGTGCCCGCGGTGGGGCGTGTGCCCGCGCGTGTGCCCCGCGGGACGCTGCGGAGCGATCCGGAACGAGGCGATCGGGGCGCGGCGGCGATCCACGTTGCCGAGCGCCGGCTGCGAAGTAAGCTAGTGGCGGTGGGAGCCGAGAAGGACAAGGAGGGTGCCGAGGAGGTGACGATCGTCCTCGCCGACGATCACGAGCTCGTCCGCGCCGGCATCCGCAAGGTGCTCGAGGACGAGCCCGGCTTCGAGGTCGTCGCCGAGGCCGGCGACGCCGAGACCGCCGCCCGCTACGTGCTCGGCCACAAGCCGTCGGTGCTGGTTCTCGACCTGAGCATGCCGGGAATGCCGAGCCTCGAAGCGCTGCCGAAGGTCTTCGAGTCCTCGCCGGATACGAAGGTCGTCGTGCTGACGATGCAGAACGAGCCCGCCTTCGCGCGGAAATCGCTGCAGGGCGGTGCCAAGGGCTACGTGATCAAGCACTCCGCCGCCAGCGAGCTGGTGACGGCGATCCGCGCCGTGATCGGCGGCGGCACCTACATCAACCCCGAGCTCGGGGCCCGGCTCGCTGCCGAGCCCGACAAGCCGGAGGGCCCGCCCGACGAGCTGACCCCGCGCGAGGTCGAGGTCCTCGGCCTGCTCGCGCTCGGCTACGTCAACCCCGAGATCGCCGAGAAGCTCGTCCTCAGCGTCCGCACCGTCGAGACCCACCGTGCGAACATCCAGCGCAAGACCGGCCTTTCGACGCGGGCCGAGCTGATCGCCTACGCGATCGACAACGAGCTCGTCGAACGCTGAGCGCCACGGCCGCCGAGTCCGGCCGCCGCGTCCACGCGACCGCCCTCAGGCCGGGTCGAGGTGGACCGCCGGCAGCGACGCCCGGACGAGCGTCCCGCCGCCATCGCGGCTCTCGATCGCGAGCTCGCCGCCGGCGAGCTCGACCCGCTCGCGCATCCCGGTCAGGCCGAACCCGCGGCTGACCGCTCCGGCGTCGAAGCCCCGGCCGTTGTCCTCGACCCTGACCAGGACCGCCTCGTCCCGCTCCTCGATCGCAACCCGGGCCCGGGTCGCGTCGGCATGCTTGATCGCGTTCGTGAGGCTCTCCTGGACGAGCCGGTAGATCGTCGACTCGAGCTCCGGCGTATGCCGGGTCGGATGCTCGCCCCGCTCGTGGGCGAGGTCGATGTCGGCCTCGATCCGCATCTTCGACCGGGCCGCGAAGCGGTCGATGAGGGCTTCGATCGCGGCCTCGATCCCGAGCTGGTCGAGCGCCGCCGGCCGCAGCTCGGCGATCAGGCCCTGCAGCCCGCTCACCGTCCGCTCGACCTGCTCGTTGGCGAGCGCCAGGTAGTCGCGCGTCTCGCCGATCGTCCGGGCGCGCACGGCGTTCTCCTGCAGGATCCGCAATGCGCCCAGCTCCTGGAGCGTCTCGTCGTGGAGCTCGCGCGCCCAGCGCCCCCGCTCGCGCTCGGACGAGGCGATCGCCAGGCTAGCCTTCTCGTCCTCGAACGCATGAGCCGCCAGGATCGCGTTCGCGGCGCTCGTCGCGAACGACTCGAGCGTGAGCTGCTGGTCGGCCGTGAACGTCAGCTCGGGGCCGAGATGGTCGACGACGAGGAGGGCGCCGAGGCCCTGGGCCTGGGCACGCAGCGGCACCGCGAGGGCGCTGGTCGCCTCGATCCCGAGCTCCCGCAGCGACCTCGCGGCCTCGGGACCGATTCGCTGGCTCGCCACCATCCCGACGAAGGCGAGGGTGTCGGAGCCGGGGCCGATCCCGATCCCGATCGAGCGGGCGCCGCCCTCCCCCGTCGCCCCGCGGACGACCAGGCCGACCCCCTCGCGCAGCAGGACGTAGCTGGAGCGCGCCTTCATCAGAGCCCGAGCGCGCTTGGTGACCAGCTCGAGGACCCGGGCGAGGTCGGACTCGCCGCCGAGCTCGCGGCTCAACGAGGCGGTCGCCTGCAGGCCCTCGACGAGCCGTTCGAGGTCGGCCCGGCCGCGTTCGAGCTCCTCGTGGGAGCGGGCGTTGGCGATCGCGACCGCGGCCCACTCGGCGAGGACGACGAGGAGCTGCTCGTCCGACTCGCTGAACGGCTCCCCACCCCGCTTCTCGGTCAGATAGACGTTCCCGAAGACCTCGCCGCGGACGGTGATCGGGGCGCCGACGAAGGTCGTCATCACCGGGTGCCCGGCCGGGAATCCGAACGAGCGGGGATGCTCGCCGATGTCGTCGAGCCGGAGCGGACGCGGGTCGCTGATCAGCTCGCCGAGGATGCCGTGCCCGCGCGGGAGCGTCCCGATCCGGCGCCGGGTCGCCTCATCGACGCCGACGTAGAGGAAGCGCTGGAGCCGCGTCTTCGACTCGTCGAGCACACCGAGCGCGGCATAGCGGGCGCCGGTCAGCTCCCGCGCCGCCTCGAGCACGTAGGCGAGGACGCCGTCGAGGTCGAGCTCGGAAACGAGCCGCCGGCCAACGTCGAGGAGCCGCTCGAGCTCGGACCGCTCGAGCCGGCGGGGGACCGTGCTCACCGCACCCTCCCGCCGCGGCGCCCCGGCGGCCCCTCGGGGTTGACTACCGAGCCGGTTCGCAAGTCCGCCCGGATGCCTCCACCCCATCCCCGACCTAGATTCCGGCACGTGGACCGCCAGATACTCATCGGCTATCAGGATAGTCCCGAAGGTCGCGACGCATTGGCCCTCGGGCGGCTCCTCGGTGAGGTCTGCGACGGAACTCTGACGGTCGCGACGGTTTACCCCTGGCCCCGCGGCCTGATGACCCACGAGGACCTCTCGAACGCCCTGGCGGTCGAGAGCGCCGACACGTTCGCGAAGGTGCGAGACCTGCTCCCGGGTCTCGACGTCGAGACCGTGCCGGTTGCCGAGCAGTCGATCTCCAATGCGCTCGGCAAGCTCGCCGAGGATCGTCACGCCACCGTGCTCGTGGTCGGCTCCTGCCACCGCGGCAAGGTCGGCGAGACGGTTCTCGGGAGCACCGGCGGCTCGCTCCTGCACGGCGCCCCGTGCGCGGTGATGGTCGCCCCGCGCGGCTTCGCCGATCGCGAGGACCGCTCGCTGCTGAAGATCGGCGTCGGCTTCGACGGCTCGTCGGAGTCGTGGGCCGCGCTCGAGACGGCGATCGCAATCGCCGAGAAGACGCACGGCGAGTTGCTCGTTCTCAGCGTCGCCGACTACCCGAAGTACGGCTACGCGACGGTCTGGACGGTGATGACCGCGGGCGAGTTCGAGGACGCGGAGCGCAAGGAGATGCAGCGCACCCAGGAGCTCGCTCTCGGTCGGATCCCGCACGGAGTCAAGGCCGAGGGGCGGCTTCTGACCGGGTCCCCCGGCGCGCTGCTCGCCGACGCCTCCGGCGAGGTCGATCTGATGGTCGTCGGCTCGCGCGGACACGGGCCGCTGCGCCGGACCCTCCTCGGCAGCACCTCGCGGACGCTGATGTCCTCGTCGCGCTCGCCGCTGCTGGTCGTGCCGCGGGGGACCTCGATGGACCCGCTCGGCCTCCGCCGGCAGCGCTCGAGTACCACGGCCGCGGCCTGAGAGCAGATCGCGGCGGCGGACGCAGCGGCTGCCGGCCTGAGGCGAGATCGCGGCGGCGGGTGCGTGGCCTTGCCGCTCAGCAGGAGTCGTAGCGGTAGCGCGGCTTCCCCGGCTTGCTGACGAGCCGGTCGCGGAGGACGACCGAGACGCGGTCGCCGACCCGCGCGCAGGAGCGGCGGAAGTCACGGCGCCGGTACTCGATCACGATCACCTCGTCGCCGTAGACCGAGGTGTAGCGGCCGCACTCGCGCCAGCGCCCGCACTCCTCGGCGATCGCGAAGTCGAAGCCGGCGCGGCGGGCCTGCTGCTTGGTGATCCCGGCCGCGTTCTTCTGCCCGACCGCGAGGTCGCGGGCGTGGGCGCGGCCGGCGAGCAGGCGGGCGTAGGCGAGGGCGTCGCGCTTGCCGAACGGCACCCGGCCGGCGAGCGGCGTGCCGTTGAAGCGGGTCCACGAGTCGAGGTTGTCGAACTCGACCGCCTCGTAGCCGCCGGCGGCGCATCCGGCGATCATCTGCCCGACCCAGCGCGCCGCGCGCTTGCGCTTGGCGGTGGTGCTGATGTCGACGAGGTACTCGCCGCCCCAGTGCGGATCGTCGCCGAGCCGGGTCAGGACGAGGCGCCGCGGCCAGTTCGAGCGCTCGTCGGGCCGGTCGACGCCGCGCTCGTCGGCCTGCGTCTGAAAGGCGTTGACGTAACAGATCGAGTAGGTGGGATCGGGTGCCGCCCGGCCGCTGAACCAGTCACGGGAGACGACCGATACGCCGGCCGGCAGCGGGTAGTCACCGCCGATCTGGTAGTCGAAGCCGGCGTTCGCGGGCGGTGGCGCGTAGGCGGTCGCGCCGGGGGCCGTGGCGACCAGCACGGCGGCGATCGCGCCAACGGCGATCGCGGCCATCATCGACCTCGGTGCTGCGACCCGCATCGACCGATTGTCCCAGGTCAGGCCCAGCTCACCTCGATCGGCAGCGCGGCCAGCTCCTCGTAGCTCTTCTTGCTCAACCGCAGCGAGATCGCCTGGACGAGCTGCTGGGCGGGCTGCCACATCGCCACCCACCCGAGGACCACCAGTCCCTGCGAGATGCTGACGAACAGGGCGTCGTTCTCGGTCACCTGGTCAACGAGGCTCGAGGCGAGCAGGCAGACGACGAGGAAGCCGAAGGCGATGAGCGCCTCGCGCCGCCCGCTGCGGCTGAACACCCGCAGGTTCCTGCTCGACTCGTACGCGCCGCGGAGGTCGCCGCGGATCGCCGTGGCCACGTCGACGTCGCGGCCCTCCCTGCGCTCGCCGATCGGGAGCTCGACCGAGAGGTGGTCGGGCCGATCGTCGTGGGCGTCGATCCAGGCGTTGAGGATCCGCGAGCGGACCTCCTCGCGGAGCGGCCGGCTCGCAAGCGGCTCCGCCGTATAGGGATCGAACAGGTCGTCGATCGCGTTGACGCTGATCGCGAAGGCCGATGCCATTGACCGAAACCTACGGCCGCTGCCGGATCTCCCGGCGCGGCCCCGCCCTCCACTCGAAGGCCCGGCGGGCTCGCCGGATCGAGTGCGCTGGGGTCGATCGCCCCGGGATACCGGTCCGGGCGACCCCAGCGCGATCAGGCACGACTCGGGGGTCTGCCACCAGGCGTTCTTCGCCGACCCCGACGGCAACGCGCTCGCGATCCACCACCGCTACGCGCCGAGCGACTGAGTCGGGCTCAGAGCGCCCGCTCGTAGACGTACATCCGCTCCCGATTCCGGGCCGGTGGGAAGGGGCCGGTGAGGTTGCTGAAGCCGAAGCGCTCGTAGAGGCGGTGGGCGTCGCGGTCGCCCTCGTCCGTGTGCAGGAAGACGTGGTCGCAGCCACGCTCGCGGCAGCGGGCGAGCGTCGCTTCGAGCAGCGCCGCGCCGAGCCCGAGCCGCCGCCGCTCGGGGACGACGTAGTACTCGGCGACGTAGGCGACGTCCCCGTCGGACCAGATCCCCTCCAGGTAGCGGAAGACGAGGATCCCGTCCGGCCCGTCACCGGCCAGCAGGACATCGGTCCGGCCCGCTCCGATCAAGGCGCGGAGACGATCAGCGAGCCACTCCGGGCCCGGCGAGGGGTCGTCGTACTCGCGATTGAAGCGGTCGAGGAGCCGCCCCGCCGCGGCGAGGCCGGCGTCGTCGGCGGCCGCGATCAGCGTCACCGGCGGCGCGCTCAGACCTCCTGGTAGAGGGGGCCGTCGCCGCCCTCCGGCATCGTCAGCCGGCCGCCCTTGGCCGTGATCGCGCCGCACTGCACGCAGTTGGATGCAGTCACGTGGACGTCGACCTCGGCGGCGTCCCCGGCGAGCTGGTCCTCGGGGATCTCGTAGACCTGGGCCGGGCACATCGACACCCAGGTCTGCGCGATCTCTCGCGGTACGTGGGTCTGGATCCGGATGTGGTTGGGCGCATCGTCCCGGGTCGCGTTGCCGCTCAGAAAGACCGAGCCGAGCTTGTCGAAGGTGAGCTCGCCGTCGGGCGCCGGGTAGCCGTCGGCGCCGGCTCCGATCGTCATCTCGTGCTCGGCGTCGTCCTCCTGGTCCCACTGCCCGCCCGGGAAGGCGCCCTTGGTGAGCGTCATCGCCGACGCGATGGCGCCGCCGAGGAAGAAGCCCTTGTCGAAGGGCTGGCGCATGTTCCGGGACTCGTAGAGCTCCTTCTCGATCAGCGAGCCGCGGACCTTGTCCTCGTAGCGCGAGAAGTCGACGGTCTCGGAGTTCGCCTTGAGGCTCTCGACGATCGCCTCGGCCGCGTAGATCCCGGCGTGCATCGCGTAGTGGACGCCCTTCAGGGTCGGGATGTTGACCATCCCGGCGCCGTCGCCGGCGATCATCATGCCCGGGACGGCGAGCTTCTTGGGCATCGCCCAGTAGCCGCCCGACGGGATCGTCTTCGCGCCCCAGCCGACCCGCTTGCCGCCGGCGAGGAGCTTCGCGACGAACGGATGTGTCTTCAGCTCCTGGAGCAGGTCGTGGCAGGAGGTCGTGGCATCGGTGTAGTCGAGGCCGATGACCATCCCGATGCAGAGCTTGCCCTCGCCCATCGGGTAGATGAAGCTGCCGCCGAACTCGTTGTACCTGGCGCCCTTGCGCAGCGGCCAGCCCATCGTGTGGATGACCCTGTCGAGCGGCTCGGAGACCTCCCAGACCTCCTTGACGCCGAGCTCCCAACGCTGCGGCTGCGGGCCGGCGAGGTCGTAGTAGTCGATCGCGGAGTAGGTCAGGTGGCCGAGCGTGCCCTCGGCGAGCACGGTCGCCCGGGCGAGCAGGTCGGAGCCGGGCTCGAAGTTGCCGAGTTGCTCGCCGTCCTTGCCGCGGCCCTTGTCGCCGGAGCGAACGCCGCGGACGATCCGGTCCTCGACCAGCAGCTTGTCGGCGACGGTCTCGGTGAGGATGTAGGCGCCGGCGGCCTCGGCGCGGTCGGCCAGGAACCGGGACAGCTTGCTGACCGAGAGCGTGTAGTTGCCGTGATTTCTGAAGTTCGGGGGCATCGGGACGAGCGGTAGCGCCTGCCCCTTGGTGAGCAGGTAGACCGCGTCGTCGCTGACCTCCTGGTAGATCGGCCAGTCGTCGGGGCCCTCGCCGGGGAACAGCTCGTGCAGCGCCGAGGGTCGGACGTTGGCGCCGCTCAGCGTGTGGGCGCCGCAGGCCTTGCCCTTCTCGATCACGGCGACCGGGACCTCGCCGAGCTGCTCGGTCAGTCCGGGCTCGTCCTCGAGGAGCTGCAGGAGCCGGTTGGCACAGGCGAGCCCGGCCGGCCCGCCGCCGACGATCGCGACACCGACCTCGAGGCGCTCGTCCTCGGGGTCGGTGGGCGGCCCGATGTAATCCTCGGGGTCGAACGGCGGCGGGTACTGCGCCGGAGCTGCGCCCATCGCCGGCTCAGCCGCCCTTCTTGGCCTTTATGGCCTCGGTCAGCTTGGGCATGATCTTGTGGAGGTCACCGACGACGCCGAGGTCGCAGAACTCGAAGATCGGCGCGTTCTGGTCCTTGTTGATCGCGAGGATGTTCTCGGAGCTCTGCATGCCGACCTTGTGCTGGATCGCGCCGGAGATGCCGGCGGCGAGGTACAGCTTCGGCGCGACCGTCTTGCCGGTCTGACCGATCTGGGTCGAGTACGGGTACCAGCCGGCATCGACGACCGCGCGGGTCGCCGCCACCGCGCCTCCGAGCGCCTCGGCGAGGTCCTCGGCGAGCTTGAAGTTGTCCTTCTCGCCCAGCCCGCGGCCGCCGCCGACGAGGATCTCGGCGTCCTCGATGTTGACGTCCTCGCCGCGGGCCTCGCCGCGGGTGAGCATCGACGCCTTCGTCGACCACTCCGAGAGCTCGACGTCGACATCGACGACCTCGGCGCTGCCGGCGCCCGAGTCATCGACATCGAAGGCGTTGAGACGGCCGATGATGATCCCCGGCTCGCCGACGTAGCCGACGTCGACGATCGCCGAGTCCTGCAGGACCGGGCGCTCGGCGACGAGCTTGCCGTCGGCAGCCTTGACCGCGGTGACCTCCATCGTCACGCCGGCACCCAAGCGGGCCGTGAGCCCGGCGCCGATCTCGAAGCCGAGCAGGCCGCCACCGAACAGCGCGTAGGCGATGCCGTTGTCGGCGATCACCTTCGCCATCACGTCGACGATCGGCTGGGCGAGGCCCTCCGGGCAGGACCTCGCGCGGTAGACCTTCGCGGCGCCGTAGCGGCCGAGGCCGGCGGCGGCGTCGTCGGAGACGTCGCCGACCGCGACCGCGGCAGCGGTGCCACCGATCTCGGCGGCGAGCTTCGCGGCCTCGGAGATCGCCCCGAGGGAGTTCTTGTTGAAGTTGCCCTCGTCGTCGTGGAGGGCGTAGACCAGGATGTCCGCCATCTAGATCAGCTTCCTTTCGTCGAGCCAGGCAACGATCTTGGTGACCGTCTCGTTGGTGTCCTCGTCCTCGAAGACCTCGCCGGCCTCCTTCTCGGGCGGCGGGTTGATCGCCAGCACCTGCGTCTTCGACCCGGTCTCTCCGACCTTGTCGCCCTCGATCCCGACGTCGCCGGCGGACTTGTCGTCGAGCGGCTTCTTCTTCGCCCCCATGATCGCCTTCAGCGACGGGTAGCGCGGCTCGTTGATCGCGTCGCCGACGCTGATCACGGCCGGAAGCTGGATCTCGACGGTGTCGTAGCCGTACTCGGCCTGGCGCTCGCAGCGGAGCTTCTCGCCCTCGACGTCCATCTTGATGACCTGGGTGAGAGAGGGCATCTTCAGGTGGTCGGCGACAACGGCGCCGATCGTGTAGCACTCGCCGTCGTCGGACTGCTGGCCGAGCAGGACGAGATCGGGGGACTCGGTCTCGAGGACCTTCGCGAGCGCGTAGCCGGTCGCGCAGACGTCGGAGCCGGCGAGCGCGTCGTCGCTCAGGTGCACGGAGCGATCGGCGCCGAGCGCGACCGCCTTGTGGAGGGCGCGTTGGGCGCTGCCGGGACCCATCGTCACCGCGACGATCTCGTCGACGCTGACGACCCCGCCCTCGCGGATCCGCATCGCCGCCTCGATGCCGTGGGTGTCGAACTGGTTCAGGGTGTTCTCGCCCGAGCGGTCGAGCCGCTTGGTGGCCGGATCGATCCGCTTCTGGACGGCGGCGTCCGGAACCTCCTTGACTAGGCAACAGATCTTCAAAGTGGGTGCCTCCTTGGGGACTTGCGGCCGGGATGCTACCGCGTTGGAACGTTGACTGACTAGTCAATCGGTACCGAGGGGCAGCCCGGGGAAAACCCCGGCCGATGGTTGGAAACCGAGGCCCTAGGCGGTGGCGCCGACGCCGTTGCGCAGGAACTCGACGATCTCGTCGGTCGGCGCGCCGGGCGTGAACACTGCGGCGACGCCGAGGCGCTTCAGCTCGGGGATGTCGTCGGCCGGGATCGTGCCGCCGACGGTGACGAGGACGTCGCCGGCGCCCTGCTCGCGGAGGATCTCGACGACCTTCGGGACGAGCGTCATGTGGGCGCCGGAGAGGATCGAGAGCCCGACGGCGTCGGCGTCCTCCTGAATCACCGTTGCGGCGATCTGCTCCGGCGTCTGGTGCAGGCCGGTGTAGATGACCTCCATGCCCGCGTCACGGAGCGCGCGGGCGATGATCTTCGCGCCCCGGTCATGACCGTCGAGGCCGGGCTTGGCGACGACGACGCGGATCTTCCGTTCGCTCATGGGCGCAAGCGTATCCGGACCCGCGCCCCGACCCCTCCCCGCACCTGGGTCATCTCACCCACGCATGGCGTCGGCAGGATCACCCACGTCGGTGGCCCCGTCGCGGTTGCCCACGTCGATCGCCGTCGCAGCGACCACCTCGGTGGCCCCCGTCGCAGCCCGCCCCGATCAGGGGCAGTTCGGCCAGGGCGAGCCGCCGACCCGCGTCTTCAGCCGGACCGCCACGAAGGCCTGGGTCTTGTAGCTGTAGTCGATCGGGTCGCCGCCGGGCGAGCGCGGGGCGGTCCGCCAGGTCGAGCGCAGGAACTGGAAGGCGCCGCGGTAGGCGCCGCCGCCACCGATCGCGTTCGGATCGCCGCCGGACTCGCAGCGGGCGACGCGCTTTGCCCAGCGCTTGTTCTGCTTCGAGACCTTGCGCTTGAAGAGGCGATCGTATGTGCGCTTGTGCGACACCTTCGCGGCCGTGCTGGTCGCCCCGGCACCCGCAGTCAGCCCGAGCATCCCGAGCGCCACGGCGCCCACGGCCAGGAGCGTGAGGATTCGTCGTGCCATGAAGGCGAGCATCCTAAGGATCGTGTTAGCGATCGGTTAGAGGATGGCACGGATCTGCAAGATCCCGCCCAGTTGGAGGATCCCCGTCGCGGGCCGCGACGGCACACCGACCTCACGCGCGGCGAGGGCGCGGCGTGACCGCTACGGACCGTTCGCCACGCCGGTGATCACCACGAACAGGGCGATCAGCGCGATCAGGACGAAGACCGAGACGAGGACGATGTTGAAGCCGAGGAAGGTGCGGCGGGCATCGACCTCCGCGTCGGGGACCTCGCTGTGCAGCTCCGGGTGGACCTCGGGCTCGCCGGAATGCCCTTCCGCCTCCTCCTCGCGACGCGCCGCCTCGACCGCCAGCTCACGGGTCGGGAAGTTGGAGAGCGCCTGGGCGTCGCCGACCCGGCGGACGTCCCAGCCCTCGACATCGCTTCGGACAACTTCGAAATCGCCCATTGATTGTCAGCTACCCGTTCCCCCCGCCGGCAATCTCCCGGCTCAGCGGACCGGTGCCTCGGACGGTCACCCGCCCGCCGATCCGCAGGCTCGGTGCGATCGGCAGGCTCAGTGGACCGGCGTCCGGACGGTCAACCGCTCGCGGGGCGGCGGTCTCCCGCCTCAGTAGACCGGCGTCTCGGTGTAGGTGCCGAAGACCTCCTGCATCACGGCGATCATCTCCCCCTCGCTGACCCGGGCCCGGGCGCAATCGATCAACGGCTGCATCAGGTTCGCCTCGCCGGCGGCGGCGGCCTCGAGCTCGGCCAGTGCGGCGGCCGCGGCAGCATCGTCGCGACGCGCCATCGTCGCCGCCAGTCGCTCCCGCTGACGGCGCTCGGCGGCCGGGTCGGGACGGTGGATCTCGGTCAGCTCGTCGCCGTCGGTCTCGAACCCGTTGACCCCGACCATGATCCGCTCGCCGCGCTCGATCGCGGTCTGGTGGGCAAAGGCGGCGTCGGAGATCTCGCGCTGCGGGAAGCTCGCCTCGATCGCCCTGACCATCCCGCCGAGCTCGTCGATCCGCGCGAAGTAGTCGTAGGCGGCGGCCTCCATCTCGTCGGTCAGCTTCTCGACGAAGTAGGAGCCGCCGAGCGGATCGACGGTGTTGGCGACGCCGGACTCGTGGGCGATCACCTGCTGGGTCCGCAGCGCGATCCGGACCGCCTGCTCGGTCGGCAGCGCCAGCGCCTCGTCGAAGCTGTTGGTGTGCAGCGACTGGGTGCCGCCGAGCACGCCGGCGAGCGCCTCGATCGTCGTCCGGACGATGTTGACGAGCGGTTGCTGGGCGGTCAGGCTGACCCCCGCGGTCTGGCAGTGGGTCCGCATCAGCAGCGACTTCGGGTTCCTGGCACCGAACCTGTCGCGCAGCTCGCGGGCCCAGATCCGGCGGGCCGCGCGGTACTTGGCGATCTCCTCGAAGAAGTCGATCTGCGCGTTGAAGAAGAACGACAGCCGGGGCGCGAAGTCATCGACGTCGAGGCCACGCTCGACCGCGCGCTCGACGTAGGTGAGGCCGTCCTTGAGCGTGAACGCGAGCTCCTGCTGCGCCGTCGCCCCGGCCTCACGGATGTGGTAGCCGCTGATCGATATCGGGTGCCAGCGCGGCATCGCAGCGGCGCACCACTCGATCATGTCGGTGACGAGCCGCATTGCCGGCTCGATCGGAAAGCACCACTCCTTCTGGGCGATGTACTCCTTGAGGATGTCGGTCTGGATCGTGCCGCCGAGCCGGGCGAGGTCGAACCCGCGCTCCTCGGCGGCGACCACATAGAACGCGAGCAGGATCGCCGCCGGCGCGTTGATCGTCATCGAGACGGTGACCTCGTCGAGCGGGATCCCCTCGTAGAGGGTCGCCATGTCATCGACGGTGTCGAGCGCGACCCCCTCGACGCCGACCTCGCCGAGCGAGCGGGGGTGATCGGAGTCGAACCCCATCAATGTCGGCATGTCGAACGCGCACGAGAGCCCGGTCTGGCCGTGGTCGAGCAGGTAGCGGAAGCGCTCGTTGGTCTCCTCGACCGTCCCGAAGCCGGCGAACTGCCGCATCGTCCAGAGCCGGCCGCGGTACATCGAGGGGTAAACGCCGCGCGTGAACGGGAACGAGCCGGGGAAGCCCTCGTCGCGCTCAGGGTCGTGGCCGGCGAGATCGTCCCCGGTGTACAGCGGGGCGACCGGCTCGCCGGAGAGGGTCGTGAACGGCACGTCGCGCTCGTGCTCGCGCGGGTATTCCTCGGCGAGCCACTGGTGCGCCCGCCGCTCCGATCCGGGCTCGATCGCCATGAGCCGAAGGCTACCGGCGTCGCCACCCGCACCGGCAGCGGCGCGGGATCGCGACGTCCGATCCACTCCCTTCCGGTGCTCGGCGGAGCACTCGGGCCGCGCCGGGCCGGCGACGGGATCCCCCGTCGCGGCCTGGCTCGGCGTACTTTCCGACCGTCAGCCGTCGCCCGAGGCGCAGCCATCGATCTCGGCGCGCTCGGCATCGGTGAGGCTGCCCTCGTCGACGATCACGGCAAGCCCGCCCCCCTCGGGATCGGGGATCAGGTAGCCGCCATCGGGCGCCCCCGCTCCGGCGACGGTCGTGGTGAACCTGACCCGGGCGCCACCGGGGGAGTCGAGAGTGTATGTCGTCCCCTCGGTCCCCTCCTCCTCTCCGACCGGCTTCCACTTCGCGGCGACGAGGCACTCGGAGAACCCATCGAGACCGTGTCTCGAGTAGGTGACGTCGGACGACGTCGTGCCCTCGCCGCCGCAGCCTGCAACCAGGAGGATGGCCGCGACGAGCAGCAGCATCAGCGAGCGAGGAACAGGCCTGACGTCGACCGAACGGATGCTCCAGCGCGCCAGCCAGCTCCCCGCTTGCGCTTCGATGTCGGGTTCAGTCGGGTCGGTGCCCGCCGCCGGCGCCCTCACGAGAAGCGCTCCGGGATCCGCTCGGGCCAGCCGATCTCGGCCTCGAGCTGCGCCGCGACCGACAGCAGCAGGTCCTCGCGGTCGGGCGGGGCGATGAGCTGCCCGGCGAGCGGGAGCTCCCCGGGCCGCTCGGGCGGCAGCGGCACCGACGCGGCCGGCTGGCCGGTGTAGTTCCAGGGGATCGTGCAAGAGTAGGCGCGCGAGACGGTCACCAGCGTCCGCAATGCCCCCTTGCCGGCCCAGCGGCCCGACTCGGGCGGGGGGATGCCGACGGTCGGCATCAGCAGCAGGTCGGCGTCGGCGAGGACGCGGTTGAGCCGCTCCGCGTGCCCGGCCTCGGCGGCGCGGGCGCGGCGCAGCAACGGGCCGGGGAGCAGTCGGCCGAGCCGGATCACGCCCCGGGTGCGACGCTCGAGCCGCTCCGGGCGGGGAGCTCCACGGCCCTCACCGGCGATGCCGCCGAGATAGCGCGCCATCAGATCGTTGGCGATCCCGCCCCACTCCGGGTCACGGTCGACGACCTCGTGGCCGAGCGAGCGCAGCGCGTCGGCGACCCGCGCGACGCCGGCCTCGACCTCGGCGGCGACGATCGGCGGCGCCCCCCGCCGCGGCACGGTCGTCGTCATCGCGATCCGTAGCGGGCCCGGCGGGCTCGTCGCCGCCGCGACGAAGGAGCGCTCGGGGACGGGCGGGGTGTCGGCGTCCCCCGGCTCGGCCCCCGCGGCCACGTCGAGCCAGAGCGCGGTGTCGATGACGCGGCGGCTCACGCAGCCCGCGACCGAGAGGCCGAGCCAGTGCTCGGGATCGGGCATCAGGCTGATCCGGCCGCGCTGCGGCTTCAGCCCGAACAGCCCGCAGTGGGCCGCCGGGATCCGGATCGAGCCGCCCCCGTCCGATGCCGAGGCGGCGCCGACCAGGCCCGCCGCGACCGCGGCGCCGGAGCCGCCGCTGGAGCCGCCGGCGCTGCGGCCGGTGTCCCACGGGTTCCGGGTCCGACCCCAGGTCTGCGACTCGGTGAACGGCCAGATCGCCAGCTCCGGGAGGTTGGTCTTGCCGATCAGCACCGCGCCGGCCTCACGCAGGCGCCGGTAATGCGCCGCGTCGGCGGCGGCCGGGCGGTCGAAGGCGTCGGTGCCGAGCGTCGTCAGCTCGCCGGCGACGTCGACGTTGTCCTTGACCGCGACCGGGACGCCGAGCAAGGGCGCCGTCTCGCCGGCGGCGATCCGCCGGTCGGCCGCGGCAGCCTCGGCGCGGGCGCGCTCGCCGAGGACGATCCGAAACGCGTTCAGCTCGCCGTCGAAGCGCCCGATCCGCTCGAGGTACATCGCGACGAGGTCGGTCGAGCTGACCTCGCCGGCGCGGAGCGCCTCCGCCTGCCGGTGGATTCCCGAGAAGGCGAGCTCGGCGGCGTCCATTCCCCGATCCTAGCCCTGCGCCTCAGCGGCGGGAGCGGGCCCGCCAGCGCCGCGCCGGGAGCGGGCCCGCAACGCCACCGGAGCCGGCGCTTCGCCTTCGCGCAACCATGCTGCCGCCCCCGACCAGCGTCGCGACGGCGAGGGCGCCGGTCGCTGCGATCGTCCGCCCGAGCTTCTCGAAGCGCATCACCGGCCAGCCGCGCTCAACGGCGGCCCGGGCGAGCGCAGCGTCGGGGTTGACCGCGACCGGGTGGCCGACGAGCTCGAGCATCGGCAGATCGGAGATCGAGTCGGAGTACGCCCAGCTCGTCGTCAGGTCGATCCCGTGCTCGGCGGCGAACCGCCGCATCGGCTCGACCTTGAGCGCGCCGTAGTTGAGCCCGCCGAGCAGCCGCCCGGTGTAGCGGCCCTCGGCATCGACCTCGTAGCGGGTGCCGATCCCGCCCTCCATGTCGAGGACCCGGGCCAGCACCTCGACGACGCCGTTGCTGGCGGCGCTGACGATGAAGGCGGGCCTGCCGGCATCCTGGTGGGATCGCACCTCGGCGACCATCTCCGGGTAGATCCGCGGCAGGATTCCCTCGAGCAGGTCGGGCAGCATCCTCCGCAGCGTTCGCGCGGGCACACCCCGCAGGAGCTCGTTGACGGCCGCGACGAGCGCGTCCGTGTCCTCGTCGGTGGCCCCCCGAAGCCGAAAGCGCAGATGCTCGATGCCCCAGCGCACCACCTGGCCCCGTCCGACGAGCCCGGCCCGGTAGGCGGCGCGCCCGAACTGCGCCCCGCTCGAGCCCGACATCAGCGTCCGGTCGAGGTCGAAGAAGGCGCCGCTGCGTCCCTGCCCGTCCGATGCCACGCTCCCGATTGTCGATTCTGGTCCGCCCACTTGGGGATCTCCGGTTGGTGTTGAAGCCCGCGGACATGGACCGTCCGAGGCCGCCGGGGTGGGATGACCCAGGCTTGGCGGGTCAGACCTCGAGCACGATCGCGTCGCCCTGGCCGCCGCCGGAGCAGATCGCCGCACAGCCGAGGCCGCCGCCGCGGCGGCGCAGCTCATGGACGAGCGCACCGATGATCCGGCCGCCGGAGGCGCCGATCGGATGGCCGAGCGCGATCGCACCGCCGTTGACGTTGACCCGCTCCTCGTCGATGCCGAGCATCCGGATCGAGTTGATCGCCACCGAGGCGAACGCCTCGTTGAACTCCCAGAGGTCGACGTCCTCGGGTGCCTTGCCGATCTTCTCGAGCGCCTGGCGGGCCGCCTTGGCGGGGGTCCGGGCGAGATAGGCGTAATCGTCGGCGACGCTGCCGTAGGCGAGGATCGTCGCGATCGCATCCTTGCCGTTCGCCGCGGCCCACTCGTCGGAGGCGACGACGACCGCGGCGGCGCCGTCGTTGACCCCGGGGGCATTGCCGGCCGTGTGCGTCGCGTCCTCGCCACCGACCGCCTTCAGCTTCGCGAGCGTCTCGATGTTGGTGTCAGGGCGGATCGCCTCGTCGACCTCGACGGTGGTCTCCGACTTCCGCGACTTCACGGTCACCGGCACGATCTCCTCGGCGAGCCGGCCCTCGTCGGTCGCCCGGGCGGCGAGCTGGTGGGAGCGCGTCGCGAACCGGTCCATGTCGGGACGGGTGATCTCGAGCTCGTTGCCGACCTCGCTCGCCTCGTTGATCATCTGCTTGCCCGTGAACGGATTGGTGAGCCCGTCGTGGGTCATCGCATCGACCGCCTGGACGTCGCCCATCCGGAAGCCGAAGCGCGCGCCGGGCAGCAGGTAGGGCGCGTTCGACATCGACTCCATCCCGCCGCCGACGGCGACGCCGACGTCGCCCGCACGGATCGCCTGGTCGAGCATCCCGACCGAGCGCATCCCCGAGGCACAGACCTTGTTGACCGTCTCCGAAGGAACCTCCTTCGGAATCCCGCCGACGATCTGCGCCTGCCGCGACGGGATCTGCCCCTGGCCGGCCTGCAGCACCTGTCCGAACGCCACCGACTCGACCTGGCCGGGCTCGACCGCGGCACGCTCGAGCGCCTCGCCGATCACCCTGCCGCCGAGGTCGGGAGCGGGGACGGAGGCCAACGCGCCGCCCATCTTCCCGAACGGGGTGCGGGCGGTGGAAAGGATCACGGTCTTCGGCATTCGCAGGTTCTCCTGGTTCGGACGGGGTCGTGGGTGCCGGGGAATCGTAGAGGCAGCGGCGCACTGGACGATCGACCCGGCCCGCGCGTGCGCGGGGAACCGCCGGACCGAGCCGATCGAGGACGCGGGCCGCGAAGCGCCAGGGGCCGTGGGGCGACGGAGACGTTGCGCCGCGCCACGTCCGGCGGTCCATCCGGGCGCGTGGCGGTTCGGGATCGACCCTCCGGCTATCGTGGCCCGTCCGATGCGCCTCGTCCTCAGTGACTCCGACCCGGCGGCGTCCACCGCCGACCTGCTCTGCATCGGCCTCTGCGACGGCGGGCAGCTACCCGCGTGGCTCGCCGCGGCGCCCGGCGCTGCCGACGTCCGCACCGCCTACCGGGAGCTGACGATGCTGCGTCCCGAGCGTCCGGCCCGGGCGCTCGTCGTCGGCCTCGGCGACCGCGAGGACTTCGATCCCGAGCGCGCTCGCGTCGCCGCGGCTCTCGCCGTCCGGCAGGCGCGAGCCGTCGCTGCACGCACCGTCGGTTGGCTCGTCCCCGAGCACGGGCGGGCGGCGAGCGTCGCCGCCGCGCTGACCGCCGGGACGATCCTCGCCGGCTACCGCTTCGACCGGTTCAAGCGCGACGGCGGCGACGGTCCGGCGATCGACGCCCTGACGCTGTTCGGCGCCGACGATCCCGAGGGCCTCACGGAGACGGCGCGCATCGCCGCCGAGGCGGCGAACCGGGCCCGCGATCTGCAGGACCTGCCCGCCAACGTCGCCGACCCGGCCTTCATCGCGACCCGGGCGCGGGAGATCGCCGCCGCCCAGGACTCGGTCGAGACCGAGGTGCTCGGCCCCGAGGAGCTCGAGCGCGAGGGCATGGGCGGCCTGCTCGCCGTCGCCGCCGGCTCGGCGAAGGGTCCGGCCCTGATCGTGCTCCGCTACTCGGGCGGCGGCAGCGGCGCCCCGGTCGGCTTCGTCGGCAAGACGGTCACGTTCGACAGCGGCGGGATCTCGCTGAAGCCGCCGGCGTCGATGCCGGACATGAAGATGGACATGTCGGGCGGCGCGGCGGTGCTCGAGGCGACGGCCGCGATCGCCGAGCTCGGGCTGCCGATCGACCTGATCTCGG
Source organism: Solirubrobacterales bacterium (assembly GCA_041393495.1). Taxonomy (GTDB): domain Bacteria; phylum Actinomycetota; class Thermoleophilia; order Solirubrobacterales; family 70-9; genus RHKX01. Next base: position 48,705 of record JAWKKA010000008.1, read on the forward strand.
TCCTGCCCGCCGTCGAGAACATGCCGAGCGGGACCGCGACCCGTCCCGGCGACGTGATCACCCAGCTCAACGGGCTCACGGTCGAGGTCAACAACACCGACGCCGAGGGCCGGCTGATCCTCGCCGACGCGCTCACCTGGACGGTCCGCCAGGGCGCCGAGCGGATCGTCGATGTCGCGACCCTGACCGGCGCCGTCGTCGTTGCGCTCGGCTCGACCTATGCCGGCCTGATCGCCAACGACGACGACTGGGCAGCCGAGGTGAAGGCCGCCGGGGAGGTCGTCGGCGAGCTCGCCTGGCGACTGCCGCTCCATCGCGAGTACACCGAGATGACGAAGGGCACCATCGCCGACCTCGCGAACGCGGGTCGCAAGCGCAAGGCGGGGACGCTGTTCGCCGCCGCCTTCCTCGAGCAGTTCACCGAAGGGGCGAAGTGGGCCCACCTCGACATCGCCGGGACCGCCTGGGACGTCGGCCGCGAGTATGTCGGCAAGGGCGCGACCGGCTATGGGACCCGACTCCTCGTCGAGCTGGCACGGCGGATCGCGGAGCGGGGCTGAGCGGCCCGGGATGGCTGAGCGGCCCGGGATGGAAGAATCGCCGCCGTGGACTTCGAGCTGAGCGACGAACAGCGGCTGCTGCGCGACACCGTCCGCGACTTCGCGCGCAACGAGGTCGCGCCGGTCGCCGCCGAGCTCGACGCGACGAAGTCGTTCCCCTACGAGCTCGTCGCGAAGCTGGGCGCGCTCGGGCTGATGGGGATCCCGTTCGCGGCCGAGTACGGCGGCGGCGGCGCCGACACCCTCTCCTACGCGCTCGCGGTCGAGGAGCTCGCCCGCGTCGACTCGTCGGTCGCGATCACGCTGGCCGCCCACACGTCGCTCGGGACGATGCCGATCCACCTCTGGGGCGACGAGGCGCAGCGCCAGGAGTGGCTGCCGCAGCTCTGCTCGGGAAGGCGGCTCGCCGCGTTCGGGCTGACCGAGCCGGAGGCCGGCTCCGACGCCGGCAACACCCGGACCCGCGCCGTCCTCGACGGCGACGAGTGGGTGATCGACGGCGCCAAGCAGTTCATCACCAACTCCGGCACCGAGATCTCGGGCTGCGTGACGATCACCGCCCGGACCGGCGAGGACGAGATCTCCAACATCATCGTCCCGAACGGCACCCCCGGCTACGAGGTCGGCGAGCCGTACCGGAAGATGGGCTGGAACGCATCCGACACGCGGCCGCTCAGCTTCGCCGGCTGCCGGGTGCCCGAGGCGAACCTGCTCGGTCGGCGCGGCCAGGGCTTCAAGCAGTTCCTGCAGATCCTCGACGGCGGCCGGATCGGCGTCGCGGCGATGGGCCTCGGCCTCGCCCAGGGCGCGCTCGACGAGGCGATCGCCTACGCGAAGGAGCGGCGCGCGTTCGGCCGGCCGATCTCGCGGTTTCAGGCGATCCAGGGCAAGATCGCGGACGTCGCGACCGAGATCGAGGCGGCGCGGCTGCTCACCTACCGGGCTGCCGTCCTCAAGGACCGTGGCGAGCCGTTCACGCTGACGGCGGCACAGGCGAAGCTGAAGACCGGGCGGCTCGCCGTCCGCGCCGCCGAGGAGGCCGTCCAGATCCACGGCGGCTACGGCTACATCGAGGAGTACCCGGTCTGCCGCTTCTACCGCGACGCCAAGATCCTGACGATCGGCGAGGGCACCGACGAGGTCCAGCAGATGGTCATCGCACGCGCGCTCGGCTGCTGACGAGCCCCGGCACGCGGTCGAGCGATCGGGGCGTTCCGGCGAGGGCTCGATCCCCGAGAGAGCGCCCGGGGCGTCGATCCCGAAAAAGACGCCCGAGGCGTTGTCTATGGTCGGTTCACCGGCAGAGGCCGGCGCGAGCATGTACGGAGAGGGCACCGAAGCGACAGCAACGCGGCATCCCCAGGGGGGCCGGCCGCCGGCGCCCGCGGCCGCCGAGATCTCGCGGCGCGTCGCGGCGATCCTCGACGACGTCGAGCGCGAGGCCGCGCGACTGCGGGCCGAGGCCCGCGAGGACGCCGCCCGCTACCGCGCCCGGGCGCGCGCCGAAGCCGACGATCTCCTCGCCGAGCGCCGGCGCCGCATCGCCGAGCTCAGCGACGAGATCGTCACCAGATCAGAGGCGGTGTCCGCCCGACTCGACGATGCGGTCCCGGTCCGCGAGGGCTTCGAGCAGCTCGTCCGGCGGCTCGGCGCGGCGGCCGAGCGCCTCGCCCACGAGGCGGGCGCCGACCGGATCGATACCGCCCACGGGACGGTGACGTGAGCGAGCTGCCCGCAGTCGACCTCGACGCCGCCCTCCGCGACCTCGACCGGGCGACGAGGAGCATCGCCGAGCGCCTCGCCTCCCCGTCCGCAGGTCCCGCGCCGGCTGCGGCGCCCCCGCAAGGCCCGCGTCCCGGCGGCGCCGAGCACGACGCGCGCGAATACCTCGAGCAGGCGAAGCGTCGCGCCGACAGCCTCGTCGCCACGCTCATCGCCGCCGTCGAGCGCGATGCGGCCGCGATCCGGCGCGAGACGGAGGACGAGATCCGGGCGCAGCGGGAGGCCGCGGAGACCGAGGTTGCGGGCCGGCTCGAGGAGGCCCGCGGGATCGCCGAGCGGATGGTGGCCGACCGGCAGCAGCGGATCGCCGAGATCAGCGACTCGATCGCCGAGCAGGGCAGGGCGCTGAGCGCCGGGATGGAGGACGCCGCGCGCATCGGCGCCCAGCTCGACGCGTTCGTGCGGGCGCTCTCGGCCGCGGCGGCCCGGATCGCCGCCGACGATGAGCAGCCCGCCGTCCTCAGCCCCGATGCCCGGCGCTTTCAGGACCCCGGGAGCATCGCCGCCTGACGCACTCCCGGGGGTCCGGGGCTCGGGAGAGCTCCCCGGCGCGGACGTTCGCCCAGCGGAGCGGTCGACGGCGGCGTCATGGGCGCAACGATCGGCCGCAGCGGCGAAGCGGTCGGCGTCACGGCGTCGGGCGTCGCGGGCGCCGATCGCTGAGCGGGCCGGGGCCCGCTCAGCGCCCGGGGTCGGGCGGGACGATCCGGACGCTGCGCAGCTCGCCGGTGATCGACACGCCGCCGGTCAGCTCGATCTCGACCTGGTAGCCCGGCGGCAGCCCGGCCAGGGCTGCCAGTGGGTCGGGCGCGGACGGCTGTGGCCGTGGCGGCTCCGGCGGCGGCGGCTGCTGCGAAGCCCGCGACGGCGGCTCGGTCTGTTGCGCCGGTGGACGGTAGGGCCGCGCCGGCGGTTCGTAGGGACTCGCGACGGGCTCCGCCGCACCCCGCTCGCCTCCCGGCTCCCGGCTCGGGTAGCCGAACCGGCCGCCCGGCGCCGGCTCCCCTGGATCGGGCGATGCGGTGACGGGCGGTGGTGGACGCTCGGGCAGCCGCGGCGGCGGGACCGGCTCGGCCTCCGGCCACGCGGGCGGTGCGAGCCTGACGGTGGCCTGCGTAGCCTGCGGAGCCTGCTCCGGCGCACCCGATGGCGCCGACTCGCGCCCGCGCCTGCGCGCCTCGTGGGAGACGGCGGCGGCGGCGTTGGCCGCGTAGTGGTTTCTCAGGGTCGCCTCGACCTGCTGGGTGAGCGGAACGGCAGGCTCGACCTGCGGTGCCTCGCGGACGACGTCGCGCTCGTAGGGAACCCAGACCGAGTCCTCACCGGCGGTCGCATCCTCGAACGGCACGAGCGTCGAGCGGCCGCCGAAGCGACCTTCCTTGACGAGTAGCCAGCGGGGCTCGCCGGTCGCGGGGTCGATCCAGATGTCCTCGAGGCGACCGATCGCGATGCCGTAGATGTCGTCGACACGCGAGCCGATCCAACCGAGAGCCTCGTTCAAGCTGGGCTTACCGCCCCCGCGCAGCTCAGCTGCGATCATCATCCAACCATCCTCTGGTGCCGGCCTCCTTACCAGCGTTCCCGCACGGTACCACCTATCGGGGCACCCGCGTAGCAGTCCGACCCGGCATGCCATTCCGTTGCCGGAGATCCGCCCGGCTCCGATGCTCGCTTCCGCTTGGCCGCGAAGGAGCAGCTCTCGACCGGCTCGCCGGCGGCGGCTGACGGCTCAGGCGTCGGGAACCGAGCTGCGCCGGCCCTCGTCGCGGCCCTGAAGCTGCGCGGCCCGGCCGCCGTCGAGCGGGATTCCATAGTGGGCGAGGAGCCGCCGCTCGTCGGCCGGCTTCAGCCCCTCCGTGGGATCGATCTCGGCGGCGCCCCGGATCCACGATCGCGGGAACGCGGCCCACGCGTGGCCCGCGGCCGCGGCGACGTAGCGGGCGGGGACGGCGGCCCGACGGCCGATCCTGCCGAGCTTCACGACCAGCCAGGTCGGCGAGCGATCGTCGGCGTCGACGAGGAGGCCGTGGACGCGGCCGACCTTGCCGCCCCCGATCTCCTCGACCTTCGCGTCGAGGCATTCGCGGGCATCGGCGATCCCATACGAAGGCTCGCTGGAAGCCCGGTCCGGCTCAGCCATCGTCGCCCTCGCGTCGCTCACGCTCGAGCAGCACGGCCGCGGCGGTGGCGGGATCGGTCTCGCGCCGAACGACGCTCTCGAGCAACGCGGCGACCGAATCGTCCGCGGCGATCCTGAGCTCGAGCTCGCGGCGCAGCCGTGCCGCCGCGAGGCCGAGCACCTCCGAGCGCAGGTTCCGGGCCCGCCGCTCGGCGAGCGTCCCCGTCTCCTCGACGTGAGCGCGATGCGCATCGATCGCGTCGAGCAGCTCGTCGATCCCCTTGCCCTCGGAGGCGACGGTCTTGACGATCGGCACCTTCCAGCCGCCGCTCGGCCCCAGCGACAGGGCGGTCCGCACCTCGCGGACCATCGTGTCGGTGAGCGGGTGCTCGGCCTTGTTGACGACGATCACGTCGGGGATCTCCATGACGCCGGCCTTCAGCGCCTGGATCGAGTCGCCCGACCCGGGCATCAGCGCGAGGACGACGGTGTCGGCGTGGTCGACGATGTCGATCTCGGCCTGACCGACCCCGACGGTCTCGAGCAGGACGTCGTCGAAGCCGGCGGCGTCCATGACCAGCGCTGCCTGCAGCGTTGCCTCGGCGAGCCCGCCGAGCGCCCCCCGGCTCGCCATCGAGCGGATGAAGACGCCCTCGTCGAGGAAGTGCTCGGCGAGGCGGATCCGGTCGCCGAGCAGGGCGCCGCGCGTGAACGGGCTCGAGGGATCGATCGAGAGCACCGCAACCCGGCGGCCGCGGCTGCGGAGCTCGGTGACGAGCGCGCCGATCAGCGTGCTCTTGCCGACGCCGGGCGGGCCGGTGAAGCCGACGATCCGGGCCCGGCCGGTTCGCGGGTAGATCCGGGCCACGAGCTCGGCGCCGGCGGGGTCGCCGTTCTCGACCAGCGAGATCGCCCGCGCCAGCGCCCGCTTCTCTCCGGCGAGCAGCCGCTCGACGAGGTCGGTTGATGTGGCGCCGGCGCTCATCGGGCGGCTGATCATGCCACGACCGGGCCTATGATCCGCTCCGGTGGGTGCCGAAGCCCCGACAGAGCCGCGCCAGGTGCCGACCGCGGGGGCGGTGCCGCCGCTCGCGCCCCGCCGCTACGGCCTCGCGGTCCTCCGCTTCGCCTCCGCCCACCGGATGCTGACCCCCGACTACGCCCGCCTGGCGCTGCGGTTCGGCCTCCGGCGACTGTTCACCGTGGCGGGCTGGCGCTGGCGCACCGACGGGATGCTCTTCCTCGGCCCGCGGCTGCAGATCCAGGTCGGGCGCGGCGCCGAGGTGCGCTTCGGCCGCTTCGCCTGGCTCGGTCACGGCACGAAGGTCCGCTGCCACGAGGGCATCGTCGAGATCGGCCCGAAGACCGTGCTCGGCCAGGAGTGCACGATCTCCGCCTACCAGCGGGTCAGCATCGGCCAGCAGTGCGTGATCGCCGACCGGGTCATGTTCATCGACTTCGACCACAACGTCGCCGATCCCGAGCAGCCGATCCGCAGGCAGGGGATCTACAAGCGCGACGTGGTCGTCGGCTCGAACGTCTGGATCGGCTACGGGGCCCAGATCCTCCGCGGCGTCACCGTCGGCGACAACGCGATCATCGGCGCCAGCGCGGTCGTCACCCGTGACATCCCCGCCAACGCGGTCGTCGCCGGCGCCCCAGCGCGGGTGATCCGGATGCGCCCCGCCCCGCAGCGGCTCCGCTGGCCGGAACCGGTCGAGCCCGAGGGCTACGGCCCCCCCGGCCCGCGCTGAGCGCCGATCGGGGCGGTTTGCGCCGGCCCGCCGCTAGTCTCGCGCCGCGATGAGCGAGCCGAAGCCGCCACCGTCCCGAACCGACCCGAAGCCGCCGCTGCTGCCGCCCGGGAGCGCCCCGAAGCTGCTCCGCGCGCTCGCCGACGGCTCGGCGGCGCTGCTCTGGTTCGCGCTCGCGCTGCTCTGCGGCTCCGACTCGACCGCGCTGTTCGGCACCGAGGGAAGCGTCAACGACCTGTTCGCCTACCTCGCCCTCGCCGCCGCCCTGACCACCGGCGTCGCCTTCGGGCTGCGGATGGCGTCGGTCGCGCTCGAGCGCGTTCCCGCCTGGGTGCCGCGCGTCGAGGCCTGGACGTGGGTGGTGCTACCGCTCTGGTTCGTCCTCGCCGTCGTCGCGGTCCGGGTCTGAGGGGCGGGTCAGCCGGCCCGGCAACACCAGCCCTCGACCCGGGGGAAGGACCGGCCGGAAGCGGGCTCGCCGGCGTCGAACTGACCGCTGATGTCGCCGACCGTCTCGATCCGGCCGCCGCCACCGACAGGCAGGAACAGCCACTGGTCGGCATCCTGCCAACCGACCAGCAAGCGGTCGGCGGCCGGCGAGTAGGCGAGGCCCTCGAAGCGGCCCGAACCGGCGAGGATCCGCTCCTCGCGGACGGAGTCGCCGAACCTGGTCAAGACGACCTCGCTGCGGATCGGCACCGCACGCGGCGAGCACGCTCGCTGCGACGAGGACGATCACGAATCGACGCATCCTTATGGATACGCGCCGCACGCCCCGAGCGGTCCGATTCCTTCAGGCCACGCCCCAAGAATGCAAGAAAGAGGGCGCAGGACGACCCCAACCGTGCGTTCTTCGCGCCGGCCGGGACGCCTCCGCGATCTCGATAGGGAGGTCGCGGCGGTTGGGCGAACGGCCGCGCGGTCGGGCGAGAGGTCGCGCCGGCCGGGCGAGAGGCCGCGGCGGTCGGGCGAACGGCCCCCCGCGCTCAGTCGGCCGCGGCCTCGACCACCCGGGCCGGCCTCGCGAGCTCGTCGTAGATCGCGGCGGTGCGGCGGGCGACGTCGGACCAGTCGAAGCGGAGGACGTGCTCGGACGCCTCGGCGACGAGGCGCTCGCGGAGGACCGCGTCGGTGAGGACGCGCTCGACCATGCCGCCGAGCGCCTCGGGGTCGCGGGTGCGGAAGCGGAGGCCGACCTCGCCGTGGGGGACGACCTCGCGCAGGCCGCCGGTGTCGGCGACGATGCAGGGGCAGCCCGACGCCATCGCCTCGAGGGCGACGAGGCCGAAGGGCTCGTAGATCGAGGGGACCACGCAGACGTCGGCGATCCGGTAGAGGAGGTGGAGGACGTCGTCGCCGATCCAACCGAGGAAGGTGCCGTGGTCCATCAGGCCGAGATCGGTCGCCTGCTTTTTCAGCTCGCTCTCGTGGGTGCCGGAGCCGGCGACGAGGAAGCGGGTGCCGGGCACGCGCTCGATCAGCTCCGGCATCGCCTCGAGCGCGATCTGAAAGCCCTTCTCGTAGACGAGCCGGCCGATCAGCAGCACCAGCTTCTCGTCGGGCGCAGCGAACTCGGCCCGCAGCCGGGCGAGCTCGGACTCCTCGCCGAGCGGCAGATCGCCGGGGTCGATCCCGTTCGGGATCACGGCGATCCGGCTCTCCGGCACCGCGAAGATGTCGGCGATCTGCTCGCGCATGTAGGAGGAGCAGGCGACCACGCGGTCGGAGCGGTTCGAGATCCAGCGCTCGACGCCGTGGATGTAGGACTGCGGGTGCTTGTCGACCCAACCCTGGTGGCGGCCGTGCTCGGTGGCGTGGATCGTCGTCACCAGGGGCGCGCCGAACCGGCGGGCGAGATGGTCGCCGGCAGCGGCGACGAGCCAGTCGTGGCCGTGGACGACGTCGAAGCTGTAGCGGTCACCGAGCTCGACGCCGGCGGCGAGCATGTCGGCATTCATGCGCTCGACCCAGGCGACGAACTCACCGAGGTCGCGGGGCCGGCTCGGCTCGAGGACGCGATGGACGCTGACGCCGGCGACGAGCTCCGTGCGCGGCGACTCCTCGCTGCCGCGGGTCAGGACGTGGACCTCGACCCCGAGCTCGACCAGCCCCTCCGACAGCTTGCGGACGTGGCGGGCCAGCCCGCCCTCGATCAGCGGCGGGTACTCCCAGGAGAGGATCAGGACGCGGCTCACGTGGGAAGGCTGGGGTTCGGACTCAGGGCTCGAGCAGCGGCGCCGGAGCCAGGTCCGGCGCGAGGCTGCGCATCGTCGGTTCGATCGGCGGGCGGGATTCTATGGCCTCGTATAGCGCCCGCGAGTGACCGAGCGCCCGCTCGAACGGGTAATCGCCCGTCTTCCTCCCGTAGTCGAGGAAGGCCCAGTCGCTCGACTGCAGCGCCAGGAGCTCGCGGGCGGCGCGGCTCAATGCCGGTCCTCGCAGCCCCGACGAGATCGAGCGGAGGAGCCGGAGCTCGGCGCGGCGCATCCCCCAGGCGAGGTCGGCGACCGGCGGCGAGTCCCAGGTACGCCGGTCCTTGCCCTCGCCCCAGGTCGTCGCAGCGAGCGGGCGCCGCTCCGGCTCGTGGAGCTCGCGGGCCGCGGCCAGGGTCAGCAGTCGGACCCCGTGCTCGGGGAGCCGCTCGAGCGCCTCCTCGAGCCAGACCGGCCCCTCCCACCACCAGTGGCCGAGCAGCTCGGTGTCGATCGCGAACACGAGCAGGCCGCGCGCACCGGTCCGCTCGCGATGGCGGGCGAGGCGCGCGGCCACGTCACGCGCGAACCCGCGCGCCTGCTCGCGGGCGCGGGCGGTCGCCGCGTCGGGGTCGTAGGGTTCGCCGGAGATCGCCCACGGCCGGCAGCCGCGCAGCGACTTGCGGTGGAAGTCGGCGTGGCCGGGATCGGACGGGTAGCCGTCCAACGACCACAGCCAGCGCACCGCCTCCCAGTCGATCGTGAACGCCGTCACGCCGGGCTCGGCAGCGACCGGGCGCAGCGCCGCCTCCGGCGGCTCGCAGCCCGACTGGTCGGTGCAGAAGTAGCGGAGCCCGAACTCGGCCAGCAGGTGCTCGAGGCCGGGCTCGTAGGCGCACTCGGGCAGCCAGATTCCCCGCGGCTCCCCGAAGCGCCGTCGGTGCGAGCGGACCGCGACGTCGAGTTGCAGCATGCGCCCCTCGCGGGTCGCGATCAGCGGCAGGAGCGCGTGCGTCGCGGTCGAGGTGAGAAGCTCGACCCGCCCGGACGCAGCGGCGGCGGCGAACGCCGCGAGCGGCTCGTCGCCGAGCTCCCCGAGCCGGGCCAGGGCGCGGCCGTAATGCTCGGCCTCGGCTCGACAGGCCACGGCCAGCGCCGGCTCGACGTCGGCTGCGTCGAGCTCCGCCGAGCCGACCCGGAACTCGCGGACGAACTCGCGCATCCGCGCCGCGGCCCCGGCGTCCTCGAGCTGGTCGGCGAGGACCGGGGTGATCGTCATCGTCAGGTCATGGGCGACGGCGAGCACCGGCAGGTGCGAGCGCACGAACGCGTCGAACAGCCACTCCTCGCCGAACGGGTAGGTCCCGAACCCCTCGACGTAGGGCATGTGCGAGTGGAGGACGATCGCGATGTCGCCGACCTCCCCGGCCGCCCGCTCGCCGTCCCCTCCCCGCCGGACGCCGGCCGCTGTCGGCGCCGGGCTCATCGGTGGCAGACGGCCACGAAGTCCAGCGCCCGGTCGAGGTCCGCCTCGGCCGCGGGCCGCAGCGCGAAGTCGGCGACGCCGATGCTCGGCGTGAACCGCTCGTAGAACGGCTTCGTGATCCCGAGCAGCGCGTGGATCCGGTCCCAGCCGAGCGCCAGCGCCCGCTCGTGGATCGCGAGCCTGCCGGCGTGGAAGAGGCCGTGGATCTCGACCGTCCCAAAGGCCGGCTCGAGGACCTCGCGGAGCTCGCGGAACGTGTACTCGCGCAGGTGCCAGGGGTTGTCGGACTTCTCGGCGCCCGCCGGGGCGAGGGTGAGGCGGTTCGGCGTCGAGATGAACGCGAGCGGCGCCGCCGCCGCGATCCGTCCGAGCAGCGCCGGGACGTCCTCGATGTGCTCGATCGTTTGCAGGAAGACGACCGCGTCGTACGGCCCCGCGACGTTCTCGACCAGGTCGCGCTCGAACCGCAGGTTCGGCCGCACGTACCGGGCCCGGGCATGCTCATGGGCCTCGGGGTTGGCATCGACGCCGACGACCTCGGCGGCGGCCTTGGCGAGCACCTCGGCGCCATAGCCCTCGCCGCAGGCGAGATCGGCGACGCGCAGGCCGCCGACCCGTGCGGCGATCCACTCGTAGACCGCCAGGTGCCGGCGGAACCAGTAGTTCTCCTCGGGGACGTCGGGCAGGGTGCGCTCTCCGGTCAGCTCCAGCGGCGGCACGCCGTCGGGCTGATCGGCCTGCACGTAGCGGCGGGGCGGGTCGGGCGCGGGCGGGGACACGGGGCGGCGGACGCTACAGTCCCCGGCCATGCCAGCGGCCGCCGACGCCAGCGCCGAGCGGATCCGTGACGTCAACACCCGCTACCACGACCTCGCGGCCGACTCGTACGACTCGAAGTGGGGGATCGACTTCGCGGCCACCGGTCGCGCCCAGGTGATCGCGAAGCTGACGAAGGCGCTCGGCCGCTCCCCGGGGACCTACCGGCGTGCGCTCGAGATCGGCGCCGGCACCGGCTACTTCTCGCTCAACCTCCTCGCCGCCGGCATCATCGAACGGGTCACCGCGACCGACATCGCGCCGGGGATGCTGCGGGCGCTCGAGGCGAACGCCGGCGAGCAGGGCCTCGAGGTCGAGACCGTGGTCACCGACGCCGAGCGGCTCCCGTTCGCCGACGCGACCTTCGACCTCGTGCTCGGCCACGCCGTCCTGCACCACATCCCCGACCTCGACCGGGCCACCGCCGAGTTCATCCGCGTCCTCCGCCCGGGCGGGACCGTGGCCTTCTGCGGTGAGCCCTCCGCCTACGGCGACCGGATCGCGGCGGTGCCGAAACGCGTGGCGATCGCGACGGCGCCGCTCTGGCGACGCGCCGTCGGCGCCGGCAAGCGCAACGGGGGCGACGGCGACCCCGACTTCGGACATGCCCTCGAGGCCGAGGTCGACGTCCACTCCTTCGCCCCGGCGACGATCGCGGGCATCTTCGACCGAGCCGGCTTCGTCGATGTGCGGGTCCGCGGCGAGGAGCTGCTCGCGAACATCTACGGCTGGTGGCTGCGGACCGTCGAGTCGACGGCGTCCCCCCGGGAGATCCCGGACCGCTGGCGGCACTTCGCCCACCGCAGCTACCTGTCGCTACAGCGCGTCGATGCCTCGCTGCTCGAGCCCCACCTGCCGCCGGAGATCTTCTACAACCTCGTCATCTCGGCCCGCAAGCCGGACTGACGAGCCGGCTTCAGCGCCCGTGGCCGCCCGGTCGCTGGGGCGCCTGCCGCCGACATGTCGGCGCCAAGGACCCCGGCGAGCATCAGCTCGCGTCCTCCTCCGGCTCGGCACGGCGGCAGCGGTGCATCTCGACCGCTCCGGAGACGCCGCGGAGATGTCTGCGGCGAGCCCGCGAGAAGCTGAACGCCTCGGCGTCGGCGCGCTCGACGATCTCGGCCGTGACGAGGACGCTGCCGGGCCGGGCGGCCCCGGTGAGCCTGCTCGCGAGGTTGACCGGGCGGCCGTAGTAGTCGCCGCCGCGGGTGAACGCCGAGCCGTATGCGCAGCCGGCCCGGATCAGCGGCAGATCGTCCTCCTCCCCCGCGTCCATCCGCTCGAGCAGCTCGAGGATCGCATCGAGGAGCGCGGTCGTGTCCGGCGAGGCGAACATCGCGGCGTCGCCGATCAGCTTGACGAGCCGGACCGGACCGTGGCTGACCTCGCGCGCGAGCTCCTCGAGCCGGCCCGTGACCCGCCCGAGCTCCTCGGGGGGAAGCTGCTCGCCGAGCTTCGTGAAGCCGACGAGATCGGCGAACCCGATCGCGACCGGGCCGGCGTCGGCAGGGCTGCCGACGGTCCCGCCGCCGGCCTCCTCGTCGAAGGCGGCATGGCGGAGTTGCTCGCGCAGGGTCAGGCGGAAGACGTAGTCGAGCGTCGGCCCGACGGTCGGGATCAGGCCGCCGGCGCCCTCCTTGAGCCGGTCGGAGACCTCGTGCTCGGTGCCGCCCCCGCCGGCGAACGTCTGGCCCATCACCTGCCGCGACGCCGCCGCGAACTGCGACATCGCGACCGCGATCGTGCGGCTCAACTCGGCGAGCTGGTCGGGATCGAGCCCGGCGTCGAGGATCGAGCGGATCCGGTCGGCCGCCGCGAGGTCCTCGCCGCTCATCACGACCTCATCGCGAGCCGGCACCGCGAGCCCGAGCGAGCGCCACTGGCGCTCGAGCTCCTCGATCGGGACCCCGGAGCGCTCGGCGACCTCGACGCTCGTGTAGCGGGGCCGGCCCGAGAGCAGCCGCTCGAGCGGCAGCAGCGCCAGCCGGCCGTCGGCGACCGCCGACCTCAGCTCATCGAGCTCGCAACCGTCGGCGAGAAGCCGCTCCAGCAGCGCGATCCGGCTCTCGCGCTCCTCCCCTTCGAGTCCGGCGAGGAGCCCTTCCGCCTCGAGGTCGATCTCGCCGCTCACCCCGCCATTCTCGCGCGCCGACGCGTTCCGCGCCGAGCCGCTTCACGCGTAGGCGACCGCGCCGCCACGGCGCGGGTCGCCGGCGCCCTCGGGGCGGTCGCGACCGGCGGCGACCGCGTGGACGCCGCCGAAGAACAGGTTCGGCTCCCGCCAGCGGACGACCGAGTGGCCGAGCGCCTCGAGCCGGCCGAGCGCGTCGGGGTCGATTCCGGGCTCGGCGTGGACGACCCCGTCCTCGAAGTGGATCCGCGGTGCGCGGACGGCGGCGGTGAGGTCGAGGCCGTCGCCGAGGTAGCGGAGGATCGTCTGGGTGATCGCCGAGCGGATCCGGTTCGATCCACCGCTGCCGAGGCCGAGGACGAGCTCGCCGTCGCGGAGCGCGAGCGTCGGCGCCATCATCGAGGGCATCCGCCGGCCGGCCCCGGTGGCGTGGAAGCCGAAGGGGTTCAGGTCCTGCTCGCCGAGCATGTTGTTGAGCTGGATGCCGGTGCCGGGGACGAACACCCCGGAACCGGAGCCGTTGGAGCAGGTGACGCTCGCGCAGCCGCCATCGTCGTCGAGCGCGGTGATGTGGGTCGTCGAGCCGAGGCGGTCGGCGAGGAAGCGCGCCGCGAAGCCGTCCTCGTAGAGGCCGTCGAGGAACTCCCGCGTCCGCGCCGCCTGGGCGCGCTCCATGACCGTGACGACGCTGACCGGGTCGGTCGCCCCGCCGGCCCGGGTCAGAAGCTCGAGCGCGTACGCGATCAGGACGCCGCCGGAGGAGGGCGGCGGGTTGGTGAGGATCTCGCAGCCCCCGAAGCGGGCCCGGACCGGCTCCCTCACCGCGGTCTCGTAGGCCTCGAGGTCGGCCGCGCCGAGCGTGCCGCCTCGATCGACCATCGTCGCCGCGATCGCCGCGGCGATGTCGCCCCGGTAGAACGGATCGGGCCCCTCGGCGCCGAGGCGCTCGAGGGTCTCGGCGAGCTCGGCGAAGACGGCCCGCTCGCCGAGCCCGAGGATCCGGCCGGCCGGCGCGTAGACCGCGGCACCGGCCGGCTCGCGGGCGAGGATCGGGGCGAGGATCTCGAACAGGTAGTCGTGCTGAGCGGTGACCTCGACACCCTCGCGCGCGAGCCGGACCGCGGGGACGACCAGGTCGGCGAGCGGCATCGAGCCGAACCGGTCGGCCGCCGCGGCGAGCCCGCTGGGAACGCCGGGCACCCCGCAGGAGGCGGGCCCGACGTTGAAGACCTGGGTCGTGCCCCCGAAGTCGATCTCGATCGGCTCGAGCTCGACGCCGCGCTCGCGCCCGTCGAGCCCGCCCGCGGAGACGAAGAAGTCGAGCAGGGTCGCATCGCCCCCCGGCGTGTGGACGAGCATGAACCCGCCCGCGCCGAGGCCGGTCAGCGGGCTCTCGGCGACGACCGACGCGAGGACCGCCGCGATCGCGGCGTCGACCGCGTTGCCGCCCTCGCGCAATGCCCACGCGCCCGCGGCGGCGGTGGCCGGATGCCCGCCGGCGACGGCGCCGCGACTCACCGGCGGAGCCGCCCTAATTGGGGATGAACTCGGGAACGTCGATGCCGAGGTCGGCCGGGCGCTCCTCGTAGTCGGGGACGCGCCGGGCCCCCGAGCTCTCCCCGCGTCGCGCCGACGGTCGCGCCGTCGAGCGCTGCACACCCGTCGAGGTCCCGTCGGCGCGGCGGCCGCGGGCGTCGAATCGGGTCGCGATCACGGTCACCCAGATCTGCTCGTCGAGCGTGTCGTCGATGGTGGCGCCGAAGATGATGTGGGCCTCGGGATGGGCCGCCTCCTGGATGACCCGGGCAGCCTCGGAGATCTCGACCAGCGACATGTCACTGCCGCCGGTGATCGACAGCAGGATCGATCGCGCGCCCTCGATCGAGGTCTCGAGCAGTGGCGAGGAGATCGCCCGTTCCGCGGCGAACGTCGCCCGCGTGTCGCCGGTGCCCATGCCGATCCCGAGCAGGGCCGGGCCGGCGTCGCGCATCGTCGTCCGGACGTCGGCGAAGTCGAGGTTGATCAGCGCCGGCAGCGTGATCAGGTCGGAGATGCCCTGGACGCCCTGACGGAGCACGTCGTCGGCGACCCGGAAGGCCTCGACCATCGAGGTGTTGCGCTCGAGCACCGAGAGCAGCCGGTCGTTGGGGACGACGATCAGCGTGTCGACCTCGCCGGCGAGCGCGTCGACGCCCTTCTCCGCCTGCTTGGCGCGCCGCGTCCCCTCGAAGCCGAACGGCCGCGTGACGATGCCGACCGTGAGCGCGCCGACGTCGCGGGCGAGGCGGGCGATCACCGGCGCGGCGCCGGTGCCGGTGCCGCCGCCGGCACCGGCGGCGACGAAGACCATGTCCGAGCCCTTCAGCATCCGCTTGATCCGGTCCTGCTCCTCGAACGCGGCGCGGTAGCCGAGCTCGGGATCGGAACCGGAGCCGAGGCCCCGGGTGACGCCACCGCCGATGTGGATGGTCAGGTCGGCGGCGCTCTGCTGGAGCGACTGCAGATCGGTGTTGACCGCCATGAACTCGACGCCGGTGATCCCGGCCTCGACCATGCGGTTGACCGCGTTGACGCCGCCGCCGCCGACGCCGACGACCCGGATCAGCGGATCGCTGACCTGCGGCGGGGCCGTCGCCGGCGTGCGCGCCGGCTCCGAGCGGCCGTAGGCGGGCTCGCGATCGGCGGGGTCACTGCTGAAGACGTCGCGGAGGCGGTCCTTGGCCGGCCGTCCGGCCGCGGCGTCCTCCTCGTGCTCGTCGCCGGCTGAAGCCGGTTCCGGCTCGCGCTCCGGCTCGCGCTCGGCGCGGACGGGCTGCGGCTCCGGCTCGCGCCGCGACTTCGGGCGAGCGGGCGGCTCCGGTGGGTCCTCGGGCGTCTCGGTCGAGCGGAAGAGGTCCGCGAGCGGTCCCTCGCGCATGCTCGCCCGCTTATTCCTTCGAGCCATGTTCCAGGACCTCCTCAGCCAGATCGCGGTAGCACTGGGCCGCAGCGCTCTGCGGATCGTACTTGAGGACGGAGCTGCCTTTCACCGGCGCCTCGGCGAACTTGATCGCCTTCCGGATCCGCGACTTGAAGACGAGGTCCCCGAAGTTCTCCTCGAGGATCTCGACGGCCTCCTTCGCGTGGATCGTCCTGGTGTCCAGCATCGTCGGCAGGATGCCCTCGATCTGCACCTCCGGGTTGAGGTTCTCGCGGATCATCTCGAGCGTGTTCTGGAGCTGGACGAGGCCCCGCATCGACAGGTACTCGCACTGGACCGGGACGATCACCTTGTCGGCCGCGGTCAGCGCGTTGATCGTCAACAGGCCGAGGCTCGGCGGGGTGTCGATGCAGACGTAGTCGTACTCGTCGGCGACCTGCGCGAGCGCTTTCTGCAGCGACCGCTCACGGCCGATCTGGGTGCTCATCGCGATCTCGGCGCCCGCGAGGTCGATCGAGGAGACCGCGATGTCGACCTCGCGGCGCTCGATGATCTCCTTGATCGGCATCCGCTCGACGAGCACGTGGTAGAGGCTCTTCTCGACGGTGTCGGGATCGATCCCCTGGCTCATCGTCAGGTTGCCCTGCGGGTCGAGATCGACGCAGAGGACGCGGTGGCCGGATTCCGAGAGCGCGACCGCGAGGTTCAGCGTCGTCGTCGTCTTCGCGACGCCACCCTTCTGGTTGGCGAAGGCGAAGACCTGCATCGTCCGCTCGGCGGCCGGCTCCTCCGGCTCGGGCGCGTACGGATGGCGACGCTTCGGGGTCGGCCCGATCAGCTCGTCGGCGGAGACGCGGCCGTCATCGGCGTCCTCGTCCTCGGCGCCCGCGACGGCACGGCGCAACTCCTCCTTGTCGAGCCTGCGGGCCGGGGGCGGGACCGGCTCCTCCGTCGTCCGTCGCTCCGGCTCCGGCTTCGCGGGCGGCGCGGCGCGGCGCTCGAGCTCACGGAGCTCGTCGCCGTACGGGTCGGCGACGACACCGGGCACGGCGGCCGGCGCGGCCGCGCGCGGCTCGGGCGGCGACTCGCCGCCGCCTGCCGTCGCCTCGGCCTCGGTGTCCTGCGGCTCGCGGGCGAGCTCGCCCGCGTCGTCGTGCCCTTCCGGATTCTTCCTGTTGAACAAGCCCATGGTGACCGCATATTCGGCCACCGCAGGCGGTTTCCTTCCGGCCTTTGCGAACCGGTCTCGGCGCGGCTGGGAGAATCCGCCGATCGCCGGCCTGCTCGACAAGCGGCTCGCCTTCATCACCGGCAAGGGCGGGGTCGGCAAGACGACCGTCGCCTACGCGCTCGGCCTCGCGGCGGCGGCCGCCGGCAAGCGGGCGATCGTCTGCGAGATCGCCGGCCAGGAGCGCGGGGCGGCGCTGTTCGACCGGCCCCCGATCGGGTTCGCCGAGACGGAGCTGGACCAGAACCTCTGGGCGATCTCGATCGACCCCGACAGGATGGTTCGCGAGTACCTGGAGATGCTGCTGCCGGTCCGGGCGATGGCCTCGCTGCTGTACCGCAGCCACCTGTTCGCCTACCTCGCCGCGGCGACGCCGGGGCTGCAGGAGGTCGTCTCGATCGGCAAGGCCTACGAGCTGACCCTCGACGCCCGCCGCGCGCCCGACGCCGGCCGGACCTACGACATCGTGATCGTCGACGCGCCCGCCACCGGGCACGGGATCGGGTTCCTCGAGGCTCCAGGGACCTTCCGCCGGATCGCCCGCGGCGGGCCACTCGCCGACCAGGCGGCGCGGATCGAGCGGATGATCACCGACCGGCGCGCGAGCGGCGTCGGGATCGTCGCCAGCCCCGAGGAGATGGCGGTGAACGAGTCCGCCGACCTCGCCGCCGGGCTCGAGGAGGCCGGCGTCGCGCTCGAGGAGCTCTACGTGAACGGGCTCTACCCGGAGCGCTTCTCGGCGCCGGAGCTCGACCGGATTCGGACGGCGCGTGAGCAGCTCCCGTCGGCCGCGCTCGATGCGGCGGTCGCCGAGGCGGAGCGCGCCGCGACCCAGCGGATCGAGCTCGAGCGCCTCCGCGAGGTCCTCCCCGGAGTCCCGGTCCACGAGCTGCCCTTCCTGTTCAGCGTCGGGTTCGGGCTCGACGAGCTGCGGCGGATCGCGGCGGTGATCGTATGAGCGCCCACCTCGACGCGATCCTCGCCGGCCGCTCGATCTGCATCTGCGCGGGCTCGGGCGGCGTCGGCAAGACGACGACCGCGGCGGCGATCGGGCTCGCGATGGCCGGCCGCGGCCTCAAGGTCGCGGTCCTGACGATCGACCCGGCGCGGCGGCTGGCGGACTCGCTCGGGCTCGCCGAGCTCGGCAACGTGCCGAGCCGCGTCGAGCTCGACGACACCGGGGACGGCGCCGGCGAGCTCTGGGCGATGATGCTCGACGCGAAGGCGACCTTCGACGAGGTGATCGACCGCTACGCGCCCGACGAGGAAGCGCGGCGGCGGATCATCGACAACCGGATCTACCAGCAGATCTCGGGTGCGCTCGCCGGCTCGCAGGAGTACATGGCGATGGAGAAGCTCTACGAGCTCGACGACGAAGGCGACTTCGACCTGCTCGTCCTCGACACGCCGCCGTCGCGCAACGCCCTCGACTTCCTCGATGCCCCGCGCCGCGTCACCCAGTTCGTGGAGGGGCGAGCGATCCGGCTGTTCATCCGTCCGACCGGCCTCGGCGCCCGGATCGCCGGTCGCGGCTTCGCGGTCGTCTCGGCGATGCTGCGCAGGGTCACCGGCGGCGATCTGATCGCCGACCTCTCGGAGTTCTTCTCGGCGATGGCGGGGCTGATCGGCGGGTTCCGCGATCGCGCCGAACGGGTCGAGGGGCTGCTCGGCGACGAGCGGACGACGTTCCTGATCGTCACCGGTCCCGCCGGGGAGCCGATCACCGAGGCGCGGTACCTGCGCGCCAAGCTCGCCGAAGGCGATCTGCCGCTCGGCGCGATGATCGTCAACCGCGTCCACGTGACGACCGGTCCCGAGATCGGACACGGGGACGCGCGCGAGGCCCTTCTCGCCGCGCTCGCCGACCCCGACCTGGTCGAGCGGGTGCTCGCCGCGTACGGCGACCGCCAGCTCCTCGCCGACCGCGACCGTGCGAACATCGCCGCCCTCCGCGCCAGCTCGCCCGGCGTCCCCGTCTTCGAGGTCCCCGAGCTCAGCGACGAGATCCACGACCTGACCGGGCTGCGCGCGTTCGCGGGCCTGCTCATGCCCGACGGCGGCTGAGCCGCGGCCGACGGCGCGGGGGCGGCCACCGATCGGGGTCCGGGGCGCCGGATCCCCCGACCACCGCGGTGCGGACGGGCTCAGCCGGCGGCGCGGCGCGGAGCGTTGCGGCCGACCGTCCAGTCGGTCTCGGTCCGCGGGAACAGGTACTCGACGCGGGCCTTGACCTCCTCGCGGTCCAGCGGCGGCCGCGACAGCTCGCTGAGATGGTTCGGCCGGGCGGGGAAGTCCATCGTCGCGCCGTCGTCGATCTCGTCGAGCCAGCCGCCGCCGCTCGCCGTCGGCGAGGGCTCGCGGGCGAGCTCGCCGGCAACCTCCTCGTCGAGGAACGTGATCGAGGGGGCCCCGAGGACCTCGTCCTCTCCGGCGACCGCTGCAGCAGCGTCGGGGTCGGGCTCCTCGCCGGGGACGATCAGCGGCAGGTGGACCTGCCGGCGCTCGCGGCCGGGCGGCTCTGCGGCCATCGCCGTCGTCGTCGGCTCGCCGCTCGGCAGGCCCTCCCCCCGCTCCACGGGCTCCGCCGGCTCGGAGGGCTCGATCCGCGCGGCGAGGATCTCCTCGTCGTCGCTGTCGAAGCCGAGATCGAGGCTCGGCTCGGTCGCGGCGTCCGGGGTCACGACCTCGTCGGGCTCGATCGCGTCGATCTCCCACTCGGTATCGGTGCCAAGCTCCGTCGGCGAGCCCTCGCCGACGGCGAGGCCGTCGGCGAGCAGCGCCTCGTCGGCGGCGGCGCGGAAGTCGGTCCCGATCTCGCCGGTGACCCCGCGGCGGAGGATCGCCCGCAGCAGCTCCTCGATCCGGCCGGCGATCTCCGACGGCCCGGGGGCGCCGTCGGCGCGCGTCGGCTCGCCGCTCCAGAGCTCGCGCTCCAGGGCGACCGCCTGCTCGACGGCGGCCTTGGCGTCGCCCCGAGCGCCGGCGTCGTCCTCGGCGAGGGCAGCGACGCGCATCGGCAGCCCGACCCCGGCCGGGCCCTCGCCCTCGAGCAGGAAGCGCAGCGCAAGCAGGTGGTCGTTGAGCGCGTCGATCGCCCCGCGACGGTCGAGCCCGGCCTCGAAGCGGAGCAGGGCGCGGCGCAGCCGCGCGACCCGGCGGGGGTGCACGGACACGGTCCGCGCGAGATCGGTGACGACGTCGAGATCGGACTCGGTGAGCCGGTAGCCACCCGGTCGCGGCTTGCCGGCTCCGGTGGCGATCCGGCGCCAGCGATCGCCGGCGACGCGAACCCAGCCATGGGGGCCGAGGCCGACGCCACCGGGCTTGAGGAGGCGCAGGGTCATGATGACCCGCTCGAAGGTCCTGGCGACGCGGTCGCCGGCGCCGCCGAGGCCGCCGTCCTCGTCGAGGGCGACGCGGGCGCTGATCAGGAAGGTCGGCTCCCAGGCGGCGCCGCCGGGACGCTCGCCGCGGGCCGCCTCGGACGGCACGTCGACAGCGTCCGCGCGCACGATCGCCGCGTCACCGAGGTCGAGCCGGGTCGCCGGCATCTGAAAGCCGACCAACGGCACGATCGCCTCGACCTCGCCGGCCTCCGGCTCGGCGCACTCCTCGATCTCGGCGACCGCGGCGGCGAACCGCTCGTCGTCGATCTCGAAGTCGGCGGACCCGTCCCAGAGCCGGGCCAGGAAGTAGGTGGCGGCGAGATTGGCGCGTTCGACGGCGTCGACCGGGGGCGCGATGCCGGCATCCTCGAGGTAGGGCCCGGCGACGTCGGCCCGGCGCATCGTCTCGGTCGCCTCGCGGAAGCTCTCGAGCTCATGCAGCTCGCCGGCGTTGTCGCGGATGAACCGCGCCGTCAGCGGCCGGTAGTGGCAGAAGGCGAAGCCGTCGCCGGCCTCGCCGATCTCGTAGGGAATCTCCTGTCCGCCCTCGACGAGGTCGGTGAACGCCCCGGAGGCGTCGCGGGCGAAGGCGGTCAACGTGTGTCTGAGGTGAAGATCGCGCACGGGGCCGTCTTCGCCCATGCGGACGGGCCTCCTCCCTGCAACTTTCGTTGCAGGGATGACTCCGGCGGAATGCTCCGCTTCGCGTCCGCTTCCGCCGGCTCGCTGCCAACGTCCGGCGGCGCTCAGGTCACGGCGCCGCTGCCGCGGCGCCGGAATGCCTGCGCCGCCTCACAGCTACCGATGGACCGTCCTCGCGTCCGCTTCCGCCGGCTCGCTGCCAACGTCCGGCGGCGCTCAGGTCACGGCGCACCGAACGCGCGCCGCATCGGGCCTGGGCTCAGGCCGCCGCCGGCTCGCGATCGGCGCCCTCGCCGACCCCGAGCCAGCGCGAGCCGTACTCGCGCATGTCATCGATCAGCGGCGAGAGGGCCCGCCCCTTCTCGGTCAGCGCGTACTCGACGCGCGGCGGCACCTCGGGATAGGTGTGGCGCTCGACGACGCCGCAGTCCTCGAGCGCTCGCAGCCGCAGCGACAGGGTCCGCGGGCTGATCCCGTCGAGGGATCGCTCGAGCTCGCAGAAGCGGCGGCTGCCGTCGGCGAGGTCGCGGATGACGAGCAACGTCCACTTGCCCGAGATGATCTCGGCACAAGCGCAGACCGGGCAGTCTTTGTCGGTGCTCGCCATGATCCTGGGAGGGCGCGCGCGGCTTCCTCACCGCCACGCCTCCGTCCAGAGAATAGCAATACTTCAGGAAGTGAAGTGCTGATTCGGGGGCAGCGGCGCGCCCGGCGTCCCGACCGGCGGACCGGACTCACGGGCGTTGGCCGGAGCGGTCCCGGCGCCGTTCCCGCCATCGGCGATGCCATCGAGCTGGGAGAGGTCGCTGGCCCGCTTGCCCGCGGAGGCGAGCATCAGCTTGAAGTCGTGCGGGCTCGACGCGTACTCCATCGCGACCGGCTCGGCGACGCGCCCCGCCTGGACGTGGTCGAGCAGCGACTGGTCGAAGGTCTGCATCCCGTAGTAGTCGCCCTCGGCGATCACCTGGCTGATCTTCCCCGTCTCCTCCGGGTTGAGGATCAGGTCCTCGACCCGTCCGGTGACGACCATCACCTCGCTGGCGGCGATGCGGCCGTCACCGCTGACGTTCGGCAGGAGCCGCTGGGAGACGGCCCCGCGCAGGGTCGAGGCGAGCATCACCCGCGCCTGCTGCTGGAGGTGCGGCGGGAAGAAGTCGATGATCCGGTTGATCGTCTCGGTGGCGTCGAGCGTGTGCAGCGTCGAGAGGACCAGGTGGCCGGTCTCGGCGGCGCTCAGCGCCGTCCTGACGGTCTCCTCGTCGCGCATCTCCCCGATCAGGATCACGTCCGGGTCCTGGCGCAGCACCCGTCGCATCGCCCGCGCGAAGCTGCGCGTGTCGGATCCGACCTCGCGCTGGTTGATGATCGACCGCTTGTCCGAGTGCAGGTACTCGATCGGGTCCTCGAGCGTGATGATGTGCTCGGCGCGGGTCTCGTTGATGTGGTCGATCATCGCCGCCAGCGTCGTCGACTTGCCCGACCCGGTCGTCCCCGTCAGCAGGATGATCCCGCGCCGCTCCTCGGCGAGGTCGCGGATCGCGCGCGGCAGGCCAAGCTCCTCGATCGTCCGCACCTGGAAGGGGATCGCCCGGCAGGCGATCGAGATCGAACCGCGCTGGCGGAACGCGTTGACGCGGAACCGCGACAGCCGCGGGATCGAGTAGGAGAAGTCGGCCTCGCCCTCCTCATCGAACTCGGCGCCGGCCGGCAGCGTCCCGACGAGGATCCGCAGCGATTCCTCGGTGTCGGCGGGCGAGAGGGGCTCCAACCCGGGAATCGGCTGCAGCGACCCGTGGATCCGGGTGATCGGCGGCGCGCCCACCTTCAGGTGCAGGTCGGAGCCCTCGTTCTCGACCACGTAGCGCAGCGCCTCATCGACCTGGAATGGCATCGCCCTCCCTATCGGCGTCAGCGGGGATGTCTTGAGCATTGGTGCGGCTTGCGACTCGGCGGCGCTCAGGGGGCGGCGCTGGGGCGTTCTCTGCCGACATGCCGGCGGGTCACACCCGGCGGGCCGGGCAGGCGCCGCGGCCGGGTCCGGACGGCCGGCGCTGGGCGTTCTCGGCCGATATGCCGGCGGGCCACACCCCGGCGGGCCAGGCGAGCGCCGCGGCCGGGTCCGGACGGCCGGCGCTGGGGCGTTCTCGGCCGATATGCCGGCGGGTCACACCCCGGCGACCGGGCGGGAGCCGCGGCCGGGTCGGCGGCGTGACGCGGCCGTGGCCGCCTGCGAAACCTGGCCGGCACTGCCGCGCCGGCGCTCTGACCGGTGTGGCTGGCGCCGGCCGGCCCAGTGCGGAGACGGCCCACGAAGCAGGCCGTCGGACCTCCGCTCGCGCCTACTGCGGCCGGCGCCGACGGGCCTTGCGTACCGCGCCGATCGAGGCGCGGGCGGCCTGGCGATCTCGCCCTCGGTCCGATCGGGATCGCGGGCGATCTCGAAATCGACGACGGCGGCCGAGCGCAGCTTCGCGCGCTCGGCGGTGCTGTTGTCGCCACCGGCCATCTCGACCGCCTTCTCCATCGCGCGCTCGCGCCTGCAGACGAGGCAGTAGTAGAGCCCTTCTCCTTCGTCCAGCTCGGTGGCGTGGCGGCCCGAGGCCCTCCGTCCAGCGGCTCGTCACCTCGCAGCGCGCGCAGGTGAACTCCTTGATTTCGCCCTTGACGGGCCTTGACTTGGTGGCGGTACTCATCTCTGGTTCGTGCTCCGTTCGTCGGGTGGACGTGGCATGTCGTGCCGCGTCCGGAATCCGGGTTCTGAGGTCTTCTTTTCGGGCGGCCCCTCTGCCCGGGGCCGCGCGCCCGCCCAGCGAGGGCGGACGACTTGGGGCGCTACGCGACCTCGCGCAGCTTCTGCGCCTCGGCCAGCGTCTGCAGCTTCTTCAGCGACTGGTTCTCGATCTGCCGGATGCGCTCGCGGGTCACGTTGAACGTGCGCCCGACCTCGTCGAGGGTGCGGGGATGCTCCCCGCCGAGGCCCTAGCGGAGCTCGAGCACGCGGCGCTCGCGGTAGGAGAGGTTCTCCAGCGCCTCACGCAGGGCTTCCTTGGTCAGCAGATCGGCGGCGCGGTCGAAGGGCGATTCGGCCTTCTCGTCGGCGATAACTGGCCGAACTCCGATTCCTCCTCGTCGCCGACCGGCTTCTCGAGCGAGACCGGCGCCTGGGCGGACCGCTTGATCGAATCGACCTCGTCGGGCTCGATGCCGGTGACGTCGGCGATCTCCTCCGGGGTCGGCTCGCGGCCGAGCTCGGTGACGAGCTGCGCTCAGCGCGCCCGATCTTGTTCAGCTTCTCGACCACGTGGACCGGGATCCGGATCGTTCGGGCCTTGTCGGCAAGCGCACGGGCGATCGCCTGGCGGATCCACCAGGTCGCATACGTCGAGAACTTGAAGCCCTTGCGGTAGTCGAACTTCTCCGCGGCGCGGACGAGGCCAAGGGTGCCCTCCTGGATCAGGTCGAGGAAGGGAGGCCCTGGTTGCGGTAGTTCTTCGCGATCGAAACGACGAGCCGGAGGTTCGACTCGACCATCTTCTCCTTCGCGGCGAGGTCGCCGCGCTCGATCCCCTTCGCGAGGCTCGACCTCCTCGGCGGCGGTCAGCAGGCGGACCTTGCCGATGTCCTTGAGGAACAGCTGCAGCGAGTCGGTCGTCATGTCCGGCTTCAGGTCGATCGTCGTCTTCGACCGCCGCTTGCCGCGCTTGCCGTCGTCGCGCTCGGGCGTCGCGGCCTGCGCCAGGTCGACGTCTTCGACCAGCTCGATGCCGGATCGCCGGTGGCCGTAGAGCTCCTCGATGTCGCCTTCGTCGACGTCGACCTCGGAGACCGCCGAAGCGATCTCGCCGAAGGTCAGCACTCCGACCTGCTGGCCCTTGCTCAGCAGGTTCTTCACCTCTTCGAGTTCCTGAAGCTCAGCTACAAGCATTCGTGTTCTTCTTGCTCCGTTCCTTGTCTCACTCAGGGGCCCATGGAACGCATGGGCCCGCATGCGGTTCATCGGGCGCCGATGCTCTCGGCATGAGTCGTGGCTGCAAGCCCCGGACCCGCCGTCCGATGACCTGTCGCGTTCGTATGTTGCGCCGACGTCAGGCGTAACCCCGCGAGATCGCATTTTACGTACTTCACTTTCTGAAGTCAAGCCGATTTCGCCCGTTCCGACCACCGATCCGAGGTTCGCCTACACCGCAGGGCATACCCGGTTACCTCCCGAACAACGCGCCCGACCAACCCAAGTTGCGGCGCGGCGGCGCGT
The DNA here is from genome assembly GCA_041393495.1 of Solirubrobacterales bacterium. Taxonomy (GTDB): domain Bacteria; phylum Actinomycetota; class Thermoleophilia; order Solirubrobacterales; family 70-9; genus RHKX01. Next base: position 73,973 of record JAWKKA010000008.1, read on the forward strand.
TCGTCCTCGAAACGCGCTGAAATAGCGCCATGGACGGCTCCGGGCGAGACCCCGACGATCGCGGCGACCGCGGTGCCGCCGAGCCGGCGCCGCAGGCGGCGTGCTCGGCAACCTGCCGAAGAAGCGCCCGGCCGTGCGCAGTCCCCGCCGGTCCGGGGCGCAGGCGAAGGTCGAGGCGCAGGCGGGCGCTGAGCGGCCGCGGCGGAGCGCATCGAAGCCGCAGGCGCCCCCGCCCCCCCCACGGGCGCCCGAGCGGGATGCCGGGGAGCCCGAGCGCTCGCACGGGGTCGATCTCGAGGAGGTCGCACGGAGCGGGATCGCGATCGCCGGCGGCGCAGCCTCGCTCGGCCTGCGGATCGCCGGGCGGGCGGCGGCCGCGCTACGGGACGCCGTCGAACGTCGTTGAGGCAGCGAACCAACCGCTCGCTCTCCGCCTTCTGGCGGCGCGCCTACAGCGAGAACATCACCGGGATGGCGGCGATGGTCGCCTACAACCTGATGCTGTCGGTGTTCCCGTTCGCGCTGCTGCTGCTGTTCATCACCGGCAAGCTGCTGCAGAGCCCCGACGTCCAGGCAACGATCCTCCGCGACCTCGGCGAGCTGTTCCCCTCGACCGAGCAGGAGACCCTGCGCTCGACGCTCGAGCAGCTGCGCTCGAACTCGACCGAGATCGGGATCGTCGCGATCGTCGCCGGGCTCTGGATCGGCGCCTCCTTCTGGGGCGCGATGGACACCGCGTTCTGCCGCATCTACCACGTCGAGTGCCGCGGCTGGATCGAGCAGAAGCGCTTCTCGCTGATCATGCTCGCCGTCGTCGCCTTCTTCCTCGCCGCGAGCGTCGCCGTTCCGGCCCTCGAGAGCCTCCTCGTCTCCGGGATCGAGGATCTGCCGTTCGGCCTGTCGCGGGTCGATTGGCTGCTCAACCTGCTCGTCATCGCCGGCGGCCTGCTGATCAGCTTCCTGATCCTCTGCCTGATCTACTGGGCGGTGCCGAAGGGCCACCTGCCCTGGCGCGCGGTCTGGCCCGGGGCGCTGTTCATGGCGATCGCAGGCGGGATCGCGAACGTGATCTTCCCGCTCTACCTCGTCAACGTCTCGACGGTCGGCGAGTTCGGCCGGATCGTCAGCTTCGTCCTCGTCGCGCTGATCTGGTTCTACGCGCTCGCGCTCGGCCTGCTTGCCGGCGCCGTGATCAACGCCCTCCGCTACGAGCTGCACGACACCGGGACGCTGCGCGGCATGACCAAGGACTTCCCGGTCCAGCGCCCGCGCGGGGACCGCGAGCACGACCGGCTTCCCTGAGCGGCCCCGGCGGCCGCAGCGACCCGGCGGCGGCGCGCGGTCGCGCCCCGCTGATGGCACGCCGCGCCGGCGACCGCGCGTGCGCCTATCCGTAGCGGTCGCCCGTCAGCTCGCGCAGCTTCGCGCTGTCGTGACGGCCGCTGATCCTGCGGACTGTCCCGGAGCGGGAGCGCATCACCAGCGACTCGGTCGTCGCGTAGCCGGCCCCGTGGTAGCGGACCCCCTGGAGGAGGTCGCCGTCGGTGACCCCGCTGGCCGCGAAGAAGGCGTCGTTGCCGCCGACGAGGTCATCGACCTCGAGGACGCGATCGAGGTCGTAGCCGCCGTCGACGGCCGCCCTGCGCTCGTCGTCGTCACGCGGCCACAGCCGGCCCAGCATCTGGCCGCCGATGCACTTGATCGCCGCGGCCGAGATCACGCCCTCGGGGGTGCCGCCGATCCCCCAGAGCAGATCGACGCCGGTGCCCTCCATCACGGCGAGCAGCGCCGCGGAGACGTCGCCGTCGGTGATGAAGCGGATCCGACCGCCCGCCTGGCGGATCTGGTGGACCCCGTCGGCGTGGCGCTCGCGGTCGAGGATCACGGTGGTGATCTCGCTCGGGCTGACGCCGCGCTCGGCGGCGACGCGCTTGACGACGTCTCCGATCGGGGCCTCGAGGCTGAGGCAGTCGGCGACCGCCGGCCCGCCGGCGAGCTTCTCCATGTACACGCACGGGCCCGGGTCGAACATCGCGCCGCGCTCGGAGAGGGCGATCACCGCAAGCGAGCCGGGCCGGCCCTGGGCGCAGAGGCGGGTTCCCTCGAGCGGATCAACGGCGATGTCGACCCGCGGCGGGCTGCCGTCGCCGATCTCTTCCCCGTTGAAGAGCATCGGCGCCTCGTCCTTCTCACCCTCGCCGATGACGACGATGCCGTCCATCGGCACGGTGTTGATCAACAGCCGCATCGCGTCGACGGCGGCGCCGTCGGCTGCCTCCTTGTCGCCGCGGCCGACCCAACGGGCTGCCGCCAGCGCCGCCGCCTCGGTGACGCGGACGAGCTCCAGCGCGAGGTTGCGGTCGGGCTTGCCGCCCGGCCGGTTGTCCTTGGAGATCACACTCACGCCCACAGCATCACACGGTTCCCGGGGCCTTGCGTACCTGACCCCGCGAGGCCTCCATCGCCCGGCCGATCCCCGCGGCCGCGATCCCGAGCGCGGCGAGCAGCGCCACGTAGTAGCCGATCTCCTTGCTGATCCCGATCTCCTGGTTGCCGGAGCCGGGTGGGTCGATGATCCCGTTGTAGGCGATCAGCAGGAACGCGGTGAAGCCGACCGTCATCGTCAGCTCGCCGGGTGGCCACGAGAGCTTGTGGCCGCGGGCGACGATCCAGGCGAGGATCCAGGGAGCGGCAGCGGCCGCGAGGAGCAGCCAGCGCAGGATCGGAAACGTCTCGAACCCGGTGCAGGTGAACTCGCCGGGGCCGCAGAGGAAGCCGTCGCCGTCCGGGGTCGCCCGGGCCGGCGTGTCGTGCGAGAGGCCGAACCAGGGCAGAAACAGGACCGCGACCACGAGCAGCGCCGAGGCCGCCAGCCCCAGCCACTCAGAGCGCGACAGCTTCGACAGGTCCATCTGCCGGCGAGCCTACCCGAACGCCCGATCGACGGCGACGGGATCGGCGACCGCCCGGCGCCCTGCCTCGCGGCCGCTACTCGATGTAGCCCGCCTCCTGCAGGTACTGGGTGGCGACGTCCTCGGGCTTCTCCTTGTCGATGTCGACACGGGCGTTGAGCTCCTGCATCACCTCCAGCGTCAGGCCCTGCTGGACCTCCTCGATCGTCGCCTGGTAGTCGGGCCCGGCCTCGTCGGCGACCTTCGCGTCGGAGATGAAGATCACGTTGCCGGCCGGCAACACGCCCTTGTCGTCTTCGAGCAGCGTGTACTTGTCGCTGTCGACGAAGAGCTGGGCATCGCTGGTGAACAGGATCGAGAGGTCGGCGTCGCCCTTGTCGAGGACCTCGTAGCGAAGCCCGATGTCGATCGGGATGAACTTCGCGAACTGCAGGTCGTAGTACTTCTCGAGGCCGGCCAGGCAGTCGATCCGCTGACGGCACTCGGGGGAGCCGGCGAGGGTCAGGTCCTGCGACTTGCCCTGCAGGTCGGAGATCGTCGAGACGCCGAGATCGTCGGCCGTCGATTGCAGCAAGCCGACCGCGTTCGCGTCGGCGAAGGGCGTCGGCTGGAACGCTACGAGGCCGAGCTTCTCGAAGTCCGGCTGGACCTGCTCGACCGCCTCCTGAGCGTTCGCGGGCACGTCCTCGGGGGCGACATCGAAGAAGGAGGTCAGCGCCGTCGAGGTGTACTCCGGATAGCCGCTGATGTCGCCGTTCTCGAGCGCCTTCAGGGCGACCTGCTCGGAGCCGAGGTTGAGGTCGGTGGAGACGTCGTAGCCCGCCGCCGTGAGCGCCTGCGCGTAGATCTCGCCGAGGATGAACTGCTCGGTGAAGTTCTTCGAGCCGATCGTCAGCTTGACGCCGTTGTTGTCCGGGTTCTCCTCGATCAGGTTGCCCCCGGAGGCGCCCGTGTCGGCCTCGGTCGCGGTGCCGTCACCGCCGCCGCAGGCGGCGATCGCGACCACGGCGAGCAGCGCGCCCAGCATGGCGAGAAGCCCAAGCAGTCGGGTCTGACGCATCTCTGTGTCCCCTCCTCCCGTTCGCGCCCGCGGCCGATCCGCGGGCTCGGCGTCGATCCTACGCGCTCGCCCGGGCGGTCGCGCGCTGAAGCAGCAGCCCGCGCGGGGTCAGCGTCCGCTGGACGGCGGCCAGGATCAGCTCGAATGCGAGCGCCAACGCGGCGACGGCGATCGCGCCGGCGATCACCCCTTCCTCGCCGTAGACGTTCGGGCTCAGGATCAGGTCGCCGAGCGTCTTGACGCCGGCCAGCGAGCCGATCGTCGCGGTCGCGATGATGTTCACGGAGGCGGTCCGGACGCCGCCCATGATCGTCGGGACCGCGAGCGGCAGCTCGATCCGGGCGATGATCGCCAGCTCGCTCATCCCGATCCCGCGCGCCGCCTCGACGGCACCGCGGTCGGCCTGGCGCACCCCGACGAACGCGTTGGTGAGGATCGGCGGGATCCCGAGGATCATGACCGCGATCGTCACGTTGAGGTTGCCGGTGCCGATGAAGGCGACCATCAGCGCGATCAGGGCCAGCTCGGGGATCGCCCGGCCGGCGTTGCCGACCGCCACCGCCGCGAACTCGCCGACGCCGCGGTGGCCGAGCCAGAGCCCGAGCGGTAGCGCGATCGCGATCGCGAGCAGCAGGGCGACGACGCTGATCGCGATCTGGGTGCTGGCCAGCTCCCAGATCTGGCCGAGGCCGCCGACCTGAAGCTCGGGGCCCTGGACCGAGTCCCGCTCGCTGAAGATGAAGTCGAAGGCGCCGCCGAACGAGCCGAGAAAGCCGGGGGCGAGCAGCGCCGCGCTCACAGCGCCCGCGCCTTCCGCCACGGCGCCGCGAACCGCTGGACGAGCACGAGGAGACCGTCGCAGGCGATCGCGAGCGCGATCGCGAGGACGCTGCCGAAGACGATGTTCGTCTTGAAGACGTCGCGCTGGATGCCCTCGTTGTAGAGGATCTCGCCGAGCCCGCCGGCGCCGGCGAAGATCGCCAGCGTCGCGATCGCGACCGTCGAGACGGTCGCGATCCGGACCCCGGCGACGATCTCGGGCACCGCGAGCGGCAGCTCGACCCGCCAGAGCAGCTGCCGATCGGTCATCCCCATCCCCCGGCCCGCGTCCCTGGCCGAGCCGGGAACGTTGGCGAGGCCGGAGTTGGCGTTGCGATAGATGATCTGCAGGTTGTAGAGAGCGAGCGCGATCAGCGCCGTCAGCGTGCCGCGTCCGGTGATCGGCAACAGCAGCAGGAACAACGCGATGCTCGGGATCGTGTAGAGGACGCCGGTCGTCCCGATGAAGGCCGGGATCAGCCACCGCCGCCCGTGCGAGAGGATCGCGAGGACGATCGCGACGGCGAAGCCGATCAGCACCGACCCGATGACGAGCAGGACGTGCTCGAGAAACGGCGAGACGTAGTCGCCGATGTTGTCGATCACGAAGCCCGGGCAGAACGCCTCGTTTCTGCCCTGGCAGGTCGTTGCCCCGGTTCCCGCCTCGCGAATCTGGACGTCGGCGAGCAGCTCCAGAAGCGATCCCGACATCGGCTTCAGCCCAGCGGCCGCTCGGTCGCTGCGTGCTCCTCGGCTGCCGCCCCGTCGGAGGAGAGGAAGTCGGAGATGACCTCGAGCGAGAGGATCCCGGCGATCGCGCCGCGGGCATCGACGACCGGCGCGTAGTGAGACTGCGCCCGCAGCAGGTCGCTGAGCGCGTCGCGGAGGACGCCGTCGCGGTCGAGCAGCGGCTCGGGCGAGGTGTCGGGACGCTGCGGGACGGTGCCGGATGCGAGGTCGCGCTCCGACAGCCAGCCGAGTGGCCGACGCTCGGCGTCGACGAGCAGGGCCCAGGGCACCTCGGCGCCGACGAGCTTGGCGCGGACCTCGGCGGTGTCCTGGCCGGCGAACGCGAGCGGCGCCTCCCAGAGGTCGATGTCGGCGACCCGCATCAGCGCCAGCCGCTTCAGGGCGCGGTCGGCGCCGACGAAGTCCTCGACGAAGTCGTCGGCGGGCGCCATCAAGAGCTCCGCCGGGGTCGCGAACTGGGCGAGCCGTCCGCCCTCGCGGAGGATCGCGATCCGGTCACCCATCTTGATCGCCTCGTCGATGTCGTGGGTGACGAACAGGATCGTCTTGCGGATCTCCGCCTGCAGGCGCAGGAACTCGTTCTGAAGCCGCTCCCGGTTGATCGGGTCGATCGCGCCGAACGGCTCGTCCATCAGCATCACCGGCGGATCGGCGGCCAACGCCCGGGCGACCCCGACGCGCTGCTGCTGGCCGCCGGAGAGCTGCGCCGGATAGCGGTCGGCGAGCTCGGCAGGGAGCGAGATCAGCTCGAGCAGCTCGGCGACCCGCGCCCTCGTCCGCTCCCGATCCCAGCCCAGCAGCGCCGGGACGGTCGCGATGTTCTCGGCGATCGTCCGGTGCGGGAACAGCCCGATCTGCTGGATCACGTAGCCGATCTCGCGGCGCAGCCGGGCGGGCGGGCGGGCGGCCACGGACGTGCCTCCGACCTCGATGTCGCCCGAGCTGATCTCGACGGTCCGGTTGACCATCCGCATCGCGGTCGTCTTGCCGCATCCCGACGGCCCGACGAGGACGCAGATCTCGCCGGCCGGCACCTCGAGGCTGAGGTGGCTGACGGCGTCGCGGTCGGCCCCCCGGTAGCGCTTGGTGACATCACGGAAGGCGACCGAGGCGGCCGCGTGCCCGTCTGCCGCCTCTGCTTCCCCAGGCCCGGTCAAGGCGCTCGACTCTACAGCGGCCGGGCGAGGCTCAGGGCGAAGAGGCCCCCGCTGTCGGTCCACCAGTCGGTGAGCTCGAGCCCGACGTCGGCGTAGCTCGACTCGATCCGCTCGCGCGTGAACTTCGTCGAGATCTCGGTGCGCATCTCCTCGTTGCGGGCGAAGTGCGTCCGCATGTCGAGCGCGCGGAGGTCCACGAACTGCTCGGTCAGCGTCCGCAGGCGGATGTCGATCCACTCGTTGTCGGCGTCCCAGAAGGCGACGTGCTCGAAGGCGGCTGGGTCGAAGTCCGCGTCGAGCTCGCGATTCAGCACGTTGAGGACGTTCTTGTTGAACTCGGCGGTGACCCCGGCGGCGTCGTTGTAGGCGGCCTCGAGGCGGGGCCGGTCCTTGACGAGGTCGGTGCCGAGCAGGAACCGGTCCCCCGGGTACATCAGCGTCGCGATCCGGGCCAGGAAGGAACGCCGCTCCGCCGGCCGGAAGTTGCCGATCGTGCCGCCGAGGAACGCGATCAGGGCGCCCTCGGGGCGCGGGATCCGCTCGAGGTGGGTCTCGTAGTCGCAGACGATCCCGGTGACCGCGAGGCCCGGGTATTCGGCGACGAGCTCGCCGGCGGCGCGGCGGGTGATCGCCTCGGAGATGTCGACGGGGACGAACCGCTCGAGGCTGCCGACGTCATCCATCGCGTCGAGCAGGACGCGGCTCTTCGTCGCCGCCCCGGAGCCGAGCTCGATCAGCGTTCGCGGCCGCGTGGCGGCGACGATCTCAGCGGCGCGATCGGCGAGGATCTCGCGCTCGCAGCGGGTCAGGTAGTACTCGGGCTGCTCGGTGATTCGCTCGAACAGCGCTGAGCCGCGCTCGTCGTAGAAGTACTTCGGGGGCAGCTCCTTGAACGGGCTCGAGAGGCCCTCGCGGACGACCTCCCCCATGCCGGCAAGCGCCCCCTCGCCGGGAAGGTCGACCTCGATCTCGATCATGCCCCTGGTATCCATTCATGCGTCCTCGGCGCAGCGCAGCCCGGCGAAGATCTGGCGGCGCTCGGGCAGGTCCCAGTTGCGGAAGCTCGGCCTGATGACGTCCCTGCGGGTCGCCCAGGAGCCGCCGCGGAGCACCGGGTAGCCCCGTGCGAAGAAGACCTCCGAGTACTCGCGGTAGGGAAACGCGCGGAAGCCCGGATAGGGGGCGAAGCTCGAGGAAGTCCACTCCCAGGCGTCCCCGAACATGCCCTGCGCGCCGCAGGCGGAGCGGCCCTCGGGGCCGGGCGCACGGCAGCCGAACGCATCGTGGTCGAGGTTGGCGGAGCCCGGATCGGCGCCCGTCGCGGCGAGCTCCCACTCGAGCTCGGTGGGAAGGCGCTTGCCCGCCCACTCCGCGTAGGCGGTCGCCTGGCGATGGTCGACGTGGACCACCGGCGCCGCCGGGTCGAGCGCCTCGGCGCGGCCGAACGTGGTGCTGACCCAGCCGTCGCCGTCGCGCTCCCAGAAGAGCGGCGGCTCGGCGCCCGTCGCGGCGACGAACGACTCGTAGCCGGCGTTGGTGACCGGCAGCCGATCGATCAGAAACGGCGCCACCTCGACGTCGTGGCGGGGCCGCTCGTTGTCGTAGGCGAAGCCGTCGGACGGCGCGCCGACCGCGACGGTCCCACCGCCGACCGCGACCATCTCCGGTCCGCCGGGGTCTGGCGGACCGGGCGGCGGCGCCGTCAGCGGCGGCTCGTAGCCATCGATCATCTGTAGGAGCTGCAGCATCGTCTCGTTGTGCTGCTGCTCGTGGGCGATCAGCATCTCGTAGACGAACCCGTCGCGGAGCAGCGGGTCGCCCGCGCCCGCGAGCTCGACGCCCTCGAGGACATCCAGGGCCCGCTCGCGGACCTCGTCCATGTAGGCGCGGAGCTCATCGCCGCGGAGAATCGGCAGTTCGTTGCGGCCGGCGCGCGGGTTCTCGATCGCGTCGTAGAGGCGGCCGAGGTCGCCTCGCAGCGGCTCGCGCCCGCCGACCGTCTGCACGAGCCAGAGCTCCTCGAAGCTGGCGATGTGGCCGAGATCCCAGGCGAGCGGGCTCAGAAGCGGCGAATAGACCGCGTTGAGCTGTCCGTCGTCGAGCTGCTCAACGAGGAGCAGCGTGCGCTCGCGTGCCTCACCGAGTCGCTGCGCCAGCTCCGACCTGTCGGTCGCCGCGGTGACCACCACGATCGGATCAACCTACCCCGGGGAAGCTCCCGGCCGGCGGATCGGCCGGTCGCTCGTCGTCGGGGAAGACCCAGCCCCAGACGGGATCGCGATTGAAGGCGAGCGTGATCACCTCGACGACGGTGGCGACATCGGCGGCTCGCGCGACGCGCGGCCTGCGGCCGTCCGCCTTCCCCGCGTCGCTGCGCATGCCCTATCCCTTCCTCGCTCGCCGCTCCCTTACCTACCTCCTCCGACGCCGGCTGTCAACGTCAGGTTCCCATCGCCTCCGGGAGCTTCCAGACCTCCTTCGCCCAGGGCGGCGCAACCGCGAAGCGGGCCCCGCTGACCGCGGCGACCGGCTCGGCCGGGACCAGCAGCAGATCGCGGGAGCGGATCGCCCGCGAGTCGCCGAGCGCCGGCGCGGTCGTCCCGGCGTGGCTGCCGGCGGCGACGTGCAGCGCCCCCGTCCAGCCCGCCCAGGCCGGGCGCGGCCGCAGCCCGGTGTCGCTGCCGATGCTGGCGATCCCGCCGCCGGTGCCGTTGTAGCCATGGTGGGAGCTGGCCCGCGCCTCGGCGTCGCCGTCGGGGCCGATCCGAACCTGAAAGGACTCCCAATCATCGCGATGGAAGCCGCCGAGGCGGCCGAGGCCGTGGGTCAGCGACTCCGGGTAGTAGAGCCAGTACTGGAGGTAGAGATAGCCGGCGCCGACGCCGCAGTCATAGCCGCGCTCGCGGGCGGCCTCGGGGTCGCGGCAGTCGACGACGTGGGTGAATGCGACCGGCGGCAGCCCGGCCTGCGTCGCCCGCACGACTCCCTCCCGGATCGTGTCGGCACAGCTTCGTTCCCGGCAGCGGCGGAAGTCGACCGGCAGCGAGGCGAACCCGCCGCTCTCGAAGAAGACGTCGGGGGCATGGCGGTCGAGCAGCGCGGCGATCTCGGTCCCGTAGAGGGCCTCGGCCGCCGAGTGCGGCGGCGCCACCCGGTCACAGGCGCCGGCGTCGACCGCGCAGGCGAGCGCGCCCAGCACGGTCCGCGCAAGCGCCAAGCCGGGCGGCCGGAGCCCGGCGACCGCGGCGAGCGCGAGCAGCAGCGTCGCGACCACCAGGACCGCGCCGACGTACTCGACCGTCGATTGCCCGCGGCTGTCGGGGTCGGGATGAACCTGCCTCGCCGCCATGCTCTGAAGCTAGGCGGCATCGGCGCACGCGTGGGGTCGTCTCCGTGCCGAAAGCGGATAGGGTCGCGAACGAATGAGCGACCGACCCCAGCGAGGCGCCGCGCCGCTACCCGGACAGACGGCCAGGAAGGAGCGGAGCTGGCGCTTCTACGCCGCGATCGTCGCCGCGATCGTCGCCCTCGTCTTCATCCTCCAGAACTCGCAGGACGTCGAGATCAACTTCATCGTCGCGACGACGAGCGCGCCGCTGTTCTTCATCCTGATCATCATGTTCCTGCTCGGCGCCCTGTTCGGGTGGCTGTGGCCGCACGTCCGCCGCGACCGCAAGCGCGAGCGCGGCTGACTCAGGCGGCGCGGCCGGAGCCGATCGCCCCGGCGCGGGCGCCGTAGTGCGCGAGCAGCAGCCGGTCGGCCTCGCCGGCCATGCCGGCGCCGACGATCGCCTGTGTCGCCCGGATCCGCTCCCGCGGGTGCGGCGACCAGACGCGGTCGGCGCTCGATACGGCGTCGGCTGCGGGGATCGCGAAGCGGCGGCCGCCGCCGACCCCGAACTCGGCAACGACCAGCCAGAGCGGCCGCCCGTTCGGGTCGCTGCGGATCGCCTCGACCTCGCCGATCGTCGTCCCGTTGACGTCATCGACACGCCGCCCGAGCCACGAGCGCACCTCCCCGATCCCGGGACAGCGCGCAGCGCCGACAACTTGGCCGGGCCCCGGCTCCTGTCCCACCGCCGTCATTGCCGCAAACGCTAGCCCCCGGCCCGGACCGACCCGGCCCCCACTCCCGGCCCGGACCGACCCGGCCCCCACATGGTGAACGCAACCGAACGGACCCCTGGGTCGGCGATGTTGCGCTCAGCGTGGCGCTGCGACGCTAGGGCTCAGAGCCCGGTGACCTCGGCCGCGATCTCCTGGGCGGCCTTCTTGGCGTCGCCGAACAGCATCGCGGTCTTCTCCAGGTAGAAGAGGTCGTTGTCGATCCCGGCGAAGCCGGGGCTCAGTGAGCGCTTGATCACGATCACCTGCTTGGCCTCGGCGACCTCGATGATCGGCATCCCCGCGATCGGGCTGTCGGGGTCGTCCTTGGCAGCCGGGTTGGTGACGTCGTTGGCGCCGATCACGACGGCGACGTCGGTTCGCGGCATGTCGGGGTTGATGTCGTCCATCTCGACGAGCTTGTCGTAGGGCACGTCGGCCTCGGCGAGGAGCACGTTCATGTGCCCCGGCATCCGCCCGGCGACCGGGTGGATCGCGTAGCGGACCTCGACGCCGCGCTTCTCGAGCTCGTTGGCCATCTCCTTGACCGCGTGCTGGGCCTGCGCGACGGCGAGCCCGTAGCCGGGAACGATCACGACCGAGTCCGCGTAGGCGAGCAGGATCGCCGCGTCCTGGGCGGTGATCGAGCGGTGCGGGCGCTCCTCGCCGCTGCCGGCCGCCGCCGCCGGGGCGCCGCCGAAGCCGGCGAAGAGGATGTTCGCGACCGAGCGGTTCATCGCCGTAGCCATCGCCAGCGTCAGGATCGTGCCCGACGAGCCGACCAGGGTCCCGGCGACGATCAGCGCGACGTTGTCGAGCGCGAAGCCGGCGGCCGCGGCCGACAGCCCGGTGAAGGCGTTGAGCAGCGCGATCACGACGGGCATGTCGGCGCCGCCGATCGGCAGCACGACGAGGTTGCCGAGCACCCCGGCCGCGATCAGCACCGCGATGAACAGCGCCTGCGAGGGGCTGTCGTTGTCGATCGCCAGCACCACGCAGGCGACGAGGATCCCGGCCAGCAGCAGGCCGTTGAGCACCTGCTGGCCGGGGATCGCGATCGGCCTCGTCGGGATCAGGTCCTGGAGCTTCGCGAAGGCGATGTTCGATCCCCAGAACGAGACCGAGCCGATCACGACCGCGAACAGGATCGGGATCAGCGTGTCGAGCTCGAAGCCGGTTCCCAGCGAGAGCCCGTGGCGCAGCTCCGACCACGAGATCAGCGCGACGGCGCCGCCGCCGACGCCGTTGTAGATCGCGACCATCTGCGGCATCTGGGTCATCTGGACCCGCAGCGAGGCGACCACGCCGACCGCCGTGCCGGCCGCGATCCCGGCGACGATCAGCCACCAGTTGCCGATCCCGTCGAGCAGCAGGGTGGTGACGACCGCGACCGCCATGCCGACGGCGGCGATCAGGTTGCCGCGCTTGGCGGTCGTCGGCGAGGTTCCCTGCTTGATCCCGATGATGAACAGCGAGAAGGCGACGACGTAGAGCAGCGTCGCCGCATCGCCGCCCGGCGCGAGCACGGCGGGATTGATCATCGCGCGCTCAGCCTCCCGCCCCGTCCCCGGGATCGGATGGCGACTTGCCCCCGGTCGACTCGGGCTTCTTCTTGCGGCTGAACATGCCGAGCATCCGGTCGGTGACCAGGAACCCGCCGACGATGTTGATCGTCCCGAAGGCGATCGCGATGAACCCGATCACGTCCTCGAGCGCGTCGTCGGCGTAGCCGACGACGATCAGGCCGCCGAGCATGACGATCCCGTGGATCGCGTTCGTCTGCGACATCAGCGGGGTGTGCAGGGTCGTCGGCACCTTCGAGATGACCTCGAAGCCGACGAACGCGGCAAGGACGAAGATCGTGATCTCGGTGACTACGTCCACTTGCTCTCAGCCGCTCCCCTCCACCAGCGAGCGGGCCCGCTCGTTCCTGATCTCGCCGTCATGGGTCAGGCAGGCGCCGGCGACCACCTCATCGTCGAAGTCGAGCTCCAGGTCACCCTCCTCCGAGGTGATCAGGGCGATGAAGTTCTCGAGGTTCTTCGCGTACAGCTGCGAGGCATGGGCGGCCAGGTCGCTGGCGGGGTTCGCCGGCGCGATCACCTTGACGCCGCCTTCGACGACGGTCTCGCCGGCCCTGGTCAGCTCGCAGTTGCCGCCGCTGTCGCCGGCGAGGTCGACGATCACCGCGCCCGGGGCCATGTTGCGGACGCCCGCGGCAGTGATCAGGACCGGCGCCGGCCGGCCCGGGATCTGGGCGGTCGTGATGATCACGTCCTGGCGGCCCGCGTTCTCGGCGAGCGCCTCGCGGACCTGCTCGTTCTCCGCCTCGGTGAGCGGGCGGGCGTAGCCGCTCTCGTCCTCGGCATCGGGGATGAAGTCGAGCTCGAGCGGTCGCCCGCCCAGCGAGCGGATCTGCTCCCAGGCGGCGCGGCGGATGTCGAAGCCGCTGACGACGGCGCCGAGGCGCTTGGCGGTGGCGATCGCCTGCAGGCCGGCGACGCCGGCGCCGAGCACCATCACCCGCGCCGGCGAGACGGTGCCGGCGGCGGTGGTCATCATCGGGAAGAACCGTCCCGCCTCGCGGGCGGCGAGCAGGGTCGCGGCGTAGCCGGCGACGTTCGCCTGTGAGGAGAGCGCGTCCATCGCCTGCGCGCGGGTGATCCGCGGGATCGCCTCGACCGCGAACGAGGTGACGCCTCCCGTCGCGAGCGCCTTCGTCGTGTCGACCGCGGTCAGCGGCGCGAGGAAGCCGATCAGGACCGTGCCGCGGCCGATCCGGCCGATCTGCTCGACGCTCGGCGGGTCGACGCAGAGGACGATGTCGGCGCCCCAGGGGTCGCCGACGGTGGCGCCGGCCTCCGTGTACTGCTCGTCGGGGTGCCCGGAGGCGGCGCCGGCGCCGGGCTCGATGACGACCTCGAGGCCCTTCGCGGCCAGCGACTCGACGGTGTCCGGGATCAGCGCGACGCGCCGCTCCCCGGCTCGGGACTCTTTCGGGACGCCTAGCCTCATTGGACGGGCGGGCAATGTATCCAAGCGCCGCCGATCGACGACCCCTCGTCCCGGCGATGGCGCTAGCTTCCGGGTCCGTGAACGGGCCCCGACAGCGCCAGCAGAGCCCGGCGGAGCTGAAGGAGCAGATCGAGACCGAGCGGCTCGGGATGCCGCTTCTGATCTACCGCGACGGCGACGACGCCCAGCGGATCGAGACGATCGCCGGCGATCGCGGGGCGCTCTGGATCGGACGCAGCCCCGCGGCCGACGTCAGCCTGCCGGCCGACGAGGAGGTCTCGAAGCTCCACGCCCAGATCGAGCACGTCGGCAGCGACTGCACGCTCGTCGACGACGGGCTCTCGCGGAACGGCTCGTTCGTCAACGAGGAACGGATCAGCGGCCGACGGATGCTCCGCGACGGGGACGTGATCCGCGTCGGCCGGACCCGGATCCGGTTCCGGGCGCCGGCGGCGGGCGGCGGCGAGTCCACGGTCGTCTCCGGCGACCTCGCCGCGGCCGCCGGCGTCTCGCCCGCCCAGCGTCGCGTCCTCGTCGCCCTCTGCCGCCCCTACAAGGACGGCCCCGCGTTCGCGAGCCCGGCGACCAACGCCGAGATCGCCGCCGAGCTCCACCTCAGCATCGACGCGGTCAAGACCCACTTGCGGGCGCTGTTCGAGAAGTTCGACCTGGCCGACGCGCCGCAGGGCGGCAAGCGGGTCGATCTCGTCCGCCGGGCGATGGAGACCGGGATCGTCAGCGAGCGCGACCTCTGAGCCGACCCGGCGGGAGCGCGCGGCGGTGGTCCGGTGCCGCCGCGTGGCACCAAACCGGGAGGATTCCCCGAGAACGTTCCGGTCGTTGAGCCCGCCCCTGCCCAGGGGGACGTGGCGGTCGTTGACGCGGGGCGGGAGCGCGCGGCCGGCGCTCAGCTCGCGGCGCCGGGGTCGATCCGGACGACCTGGTCGCCGTCCCCGGTCGTCACCCAGACCTGGCGGGAGCCGACCGCGACCCCCTCCGGCGAGCCCGGGACCTCGACGCTCTGCACGGAGTTGTCATCGGCGGGGTCGATCGCCTGGACGGAGCCATTGCCGTTGGCGACCCAGACGCGCCCGAAGCCGTAGGCGAGCAGGCGGGGCTTGCCGCCGACGTCGATCTCGTCCTGCTCGTTGCCGTCCATGCCGAGGCGGACGACGTTGTGGTCATCGGTGTTCGCCACCCAGACCGATCCGGCGCCGATGACGACGCCCTTGGGGTTGCTGCCGAGCGGGAAGTCCTGCTGGAGCGAGGTGTCGCCGGCGTCGACTCTGAGCAGGATCGCGTTGTCGCGATCGACGACCCAGACGCTGCCGCCGCCGGTCGCGACCTCGGCCGGGAATGCGGCGGCATCGAGCGGAATCGGATCGGCGACCGCGCCGCTCGTCGGGTCGATCTTCGACAGCGCCACCGACTCCGAGTCGGCGGTCCAGACCGCTTCGCCGTCCGCCGTGATCCCGATCGGCCCCTGGCCGACCCCGATCGTCTCCGTCGGGCCGCCGTCGAGCGGCGCCTTGACGACGGCGTCGGCCGTCGGCGCCGTCGCCCAGGCGGAGCCGTCGGAGATGACGACGCTCTGCCCCGGCCCGGGCAGCTTCGTCTCGCCGGCGACCTTGGCGGAGTCCTCGTCGATGAACTGGA
Source organism: Solirubrobacterales bacterium (assembly GCA_041393495.1). GTDB lineage: Bacteria > Actinomycetota > Thermoleophilia > Solirubrobacterales > 70-9 > RHKX01. The sequence continues at coordinate 89,446 of JAWKKA010000008.1, forward strand.
CCGCCTCGCCCTCCCGCGCCGCGACCGCGATCGTCCCGTCGGACGCGGCGATCGCGACCGGCCAGCCGGCGACGTCGATCGGCGCGCCGGCGAGCTTCGGCTTCGCGAAGCCGCCCGTGGCGGTCTCGCCGTCGTCGCCACCACCGAGCGCGACGACGGCGGCGACCGCGATCGCGGCGAGGATCGCGGCCGCTGCTCCGATCCGGCCCCAGCGCGGCCCGGCCGGGGCGCCGGCCCGCGGCGCCCCGGCGGTCGCAACGGTGGCGGCCGGCGCGGTCGCGTGCCGGCCGGAGGCCTCGTCTGTCGCGGTCAGCTCGCCCGCCCCCACGGGCTCGGTCGGCGCCGCGGCGGGCTCGGTCGGCGCCGCGGCGGGCTCGGTCGGCGCCGCGGGTGCAGCGGCGACGGCTGCCCCCGGCGCTGCGGCGGACTCGACCGTGGTGTCGATCGCGGGGGCTTCGGGCTCCCCGGTCTCCGGCGCCGCCCTGCCGGTGGCGACGCTGCGCTCGGCCGAGCGCAGGACCTCGTGGCCCTCGATCGCCGCCGCGGCGGCGCGGGCGAGGTCGCCGGCCGAGGGATAGCGGTCAGCGGGCTCCTTGGCGAGCGCGCGGGCAACCACCTCGTCGAGAGCCCCGGCGATCCCGGAATCGCCGGGGAGCCAGGGCGGCTCGTCCTGCAGGTGCGCGTAGATCTTCGCGACGTTCTCCTCGCGGTCGGCGAACGGCGCCCGTCCGGCGATCGCCTCGTAAGCGACGCAGCCGAGCGCGTAGACGTCGGTGCGCGCGTCGACGCGGCCGCCGCGGATCTGCTCGGGCGCGACGTAGTCGAGGGTGCCGACGAACGCTCCGGTCCGGGTCAGGGCGCCGGCCTCGCCGGCCTGATCGAAGCGCTTGGCGAGGCCGAAGTCGGTCAGGTAGGCGTGGTCGCCGCGGTCGGTCTCGACGAGGATGTTGCCGGGCTTGATGTCACGGTGGACGAGGCCGCGCGAGTGGGCCACGTCGAGCGCCGAGGCGACCTGGCCGATGATCGCGACCGCGCGATCGGGCGGCAGCGGGCCGCCGGCGATCAGGAGCTTCCGCAGGTCGGGCCCGTCGATCAGGTCCATCGTCACGAACAGCAGCCCCTCCTCCTCGCCGGCGTGGTGAATCGGGACGACGTTGGGGTGGCGGAGCGAAACCGCGATCCGCGACTCGGAGCGGAACCGCTCCCGGAAGGCGTCGTCGGCGGCGAGGTCGGCGGCGATCACCTTCAGCGCGACGACGTGGTCGAGCGCCAGGTGGGTGGCGCGATAGACCGTCCCCATCCCGCCGCGGCCGGCGACCCCCTCGATCCGATGGCCGGCGAATGTCGCTCCCCGGGTCAGGTCCGGCATGGAGTGGTTATACCCCCGACGCCGATGTCCGGGAAGCCGTCGTCAGGCCGCGGCGGCGGCGCCGACGATCGCGGCGAGAGCCTCGATCGTGTGTTTCCGTTGGCCGGCGTCGAGGTGGACGGGCGAGCAGATCAGCCGATCGATCCCGACCGCTGTGAAGCGCTCGATCCGCTCGGCGACATCGGCCTCGCCGCCGACCAGCGAGGTCGCGTCGACGAGCTCGTCGGGGATCGCCTCGAAAGCCTCGTCGCGCTTGCCGTCGAGAAACAGCGACTGGACGCGCAGCGCCTCCTCCTCGAAGCCGAACCGGCAGGCGAGGTCGACGTAGAAGTTGGTCTCGCGGCTGCCCATCCCGCCGAGATAGAGGAGCAGCCCGGTGCGGACGACGTTCCGCGCAACCTCGAGATCGCCGTCGATCGCGACCTGGATCGCCGGGCTGACCTCGAGGTCGGAACGCTGCCGGCCGCCCTTGGCGAAGCCGGCGGCGAGGTGCTCGCCCCAGGTTTCCTCGAAGGCGTCGGGGCTGAAGAAGATCGGGATCCAGCCGTCGCAGATCTCGGCCGCCATCTCGACCGACTTGCGGCCGATCGCGCCGACGAAGATCGGGATCTCGTCGCGGAGCGGGTGGAAGTTGAGCTTCAGGGCCTTGCCCTGGCCAGTGCCGCCGGACATCGGCAGCTCGTAGTGGGCGCCGTGGTGCTCGAGCGGGCCGGTGCGGGCGATGATCTCGCGGACGACCTCGATGTACTCGCGGGTCCGTCCCCATGGCTTCGCGTAGGGGACGCCGTACCAGCCCTCCGAGACCTGCGGGCCCGACGGCCCGAAGCCGAACATGAAACGGCCGCCGGAGAGGGCGTCGAGCGTCGCCCCGGCCATCGCCGCGGCCGCCGGCGGCCGGGCCGGCACCTGCATGATCGCGGCGCCGAGCTTGATCGTCTCGGTCTGCGCGGCGAGCCAGCCGAGCACCGAGACGACGTCGGAGCCATAGCTCTCGGCGACCCAGACCGACTCGAACCCGTTCGCCTCGGCGGTGCGGACGAGATCGACGGCCTCCCGGCCCTGCGGACCGATGCCCCAGTAGCCCAGGTTGATGCCCAGCTTCGGCGCCATCGCGCCGCAGCGTATTCGGATTGCGACCGACATGTGATTCGTGCAATCGTTGGTCGCACACGAGCCGATCGGAGGGAAGGGCCCATGAGCGACTACACGATCAGCACCCGCGAGGACGCGCGCGACTACATGGAGGGGTACGAGGGGTTCGGGGAGATGCTCTCCCACACCGACTCGCTCGACGCCGAGCAGGTCGCCCTGACCTGGCGGCGGATGCCGCCCGGGACCGGGGGCCGAGGCAGCTACGGCCACCGCCACCGCACCCAGGAGGAGATCTGCCTCGTCACCGCCGGGACGGTCACGTTCAAGGTCGGCGACGACGTCTTCGCCGCCGGCCCGGGGACGGCGGTGCGGATCGCGCCGCCGGCGCTGCGCTCGATCCACAACGACGGCGACGACGACGCCGAGATCGTCCTCTGCTCGGTCCGGGTCGAGGACCCTGAGAGCGAGGTCGTCACCGAGGACGGCTTCTGGCCCGACTGAGCGGCGCCGACAGCCCCGTCGGCGCCTCGTTCATCCTGTAGGCGATGGCGAGCGAGGCGCAGACGGAGGTGCTCGGGCTCAGCGACGCGGAGGCGGCGGACCGCCTCCGCCGGCTCGGGCCGCCTCGAGACGAGACGAGCCGGTCGGTTCGGTCGATCGTGCTCGCGAACGTGCTGACGCTGTTCAACGCGATCATCCTCGTCTTCTTCGTCCTCATCCTCAGCCAGGGGCTCTGGGCGGACGCGCTGTTCGGCGTGATCGCGATCATCAACTCGGCGATCGGGATCCGCCAGGAGATCAAGGCGAAGGAGACGCTCGACAACCTGGCGCTGCTCGTCGCCCCGCGAGCCGAGGTGATCCGCGAGGGCCGCGGCGTCGAGCTCCGCGCCGACGAGATCGTTCCCGGCGACGTGATCAGGGTCGAGCCGGGCGACCAGCTCGTCGCCGACGGCGAGGTGACCGACTCGCGCGGCCTCACCCTCGACGAGTCGCTGCTGACCGGCGAGTCGGACGGGATCGGCAAGCACCGCGGCGACCGGCTGCTGTCCGGCTCGTTCGCCACCTCCGGCTCCGGCCACTACGAGGTCGATGCCGTCCGCGACGACTCCCATGCGGCGAAGATCGCCGGCCAGGCGAAGGAGTTCCGCCATCCTCCCTCGCCCCTGCAGCTCGAGGTCAACCGGATCCTCTGGGCGACCGCGATCCTGCTCGTGCCGATGGCGGTCCTGATGCTGGCCGGGTTCGTCGTCCGCGGCGTCGACTTCACCGAGGCCGCCCAGACCGCCACCGCCGGGCTGGTCACGCTGATCCCGGAGGGGCTCGTCCTGCTGATGAGCGTCACGCTCGCGGTCGCCGCCGTCCGGCTCGCGCGGATGGACACGCTCGTCCAGCAGATCAGCGCGACCGAGGCGCTCGCCGCCGTCGACACGGTCTGCATCGACAAGACCGGCACCCTGACCGACGGCACGCTCGAGCTGGTCGACGTCGTCAGCCCCGACCCCGAGGGCCCCGCGGCCGCCGAGCGCGCGCTCGGGCTCTTCGCCGCCTCGGCCGGCGAGCGCAACCGGACGCTGGAGACGATCGCCGAGGCGTTCCCCGCGAGCGCCGTCGGGGTCAGCGACGAGGTGCCGTTCTCCTCGCGCTGGAAGTGGAGCGGGCTGACCCTGAACGGGGAGGGCCGCACCCGCAGCTACGTCGTCGGCGCCCCCGACGTCCTCGTCGGCTCCGGCGCGATGGCGCTGCCCGCGGCGCTTCAGCGGCGGCTCGAGGCCGAGGCGGGCCGCGGCCGTCGCGTCGTCGCCTTCGGCGAGGCGGTCGGCGCCCTCCCCGCCGACCCCGGCGCCGAGCCGCCGCCGCCGCTCGAGCCGCGCGCCCTCGTCGTCCTCGAGGAGACGCTGCGCTCCGACGCCGCCGACACGGTCGACTTCCTGCGCGAGCAGGAGGTCGACCTGAAGCTGATCTCCGGTGACGCCCGCCAGACCGTCACCGCCGTCGCCCACGCCCTCGGCGTCGATCGCGACGCCGGCGTCATCGACGGCGCCGCGCTCCCCGAGGACCCGGCCGGGCTCACCGCCGCCGCCGAGCGGAATTCGATCTTCTGCAGGATCACCCCCGACCAGAAGAAGGCCCTCGTGGGAGCGCTCTCGGAGGCGGGAAGATTCACCGCGATGATCGGCGACGGCGTCAACGACGTGCCCGCGCTCAAGCAGGCCCGGCTCGCGGTGGCGATGGGCTCGGGCAGCCAGATCACCAAGGGCATCGCCGACATCGTCCTGCTCCGCGACCAGTTCGCGATGCTCCCGCGCGCGGTCGCCGAGGGCCGGCGGATCGCCCGCAACATCCACCGGCTCGGCCGGCTCTATCTGACCAAGACCGTGTACGCGGGCGTGCTGATCGTCGCCGCGGCGCTGATCGGCTTCACGTTCCCGTTCCTGCCCCGCCAGCTCACCGTCGCGGCGCTGCTGACGATCGGCATCCCGTCGTTCGTGCTCGCGCTCGCGCCGAGCGAGGGCCCGCTCTACCGCGGCCGGCTGCTCCGCGCGCTCGCCGCCTTCGCGGTCCCGGCCGGGGTCGGCATCGGGGTCGGCTCGCTGCTCTCCTACGGGCTCGTGGACGGGATCTTCGGCGGGACCCTGAACGAGGGCCGGACCGCGGCGACGACGACCCTGATCGTGCTCGGCCTCGCCTTCATCCTCCTGCTCGAGCGCGGCCCCGGCCGTGAGCACATCGCGATCCAGGGCTACATGCTGGCGATGGTCACCGCGCTCGGCGGGCTCTACGCGGCGATCTTGGCGTTCGAGCCCGCCCGGGTCTTCTTCGACCTCGAGCTGCTCAGCGCCGGGCAGTGGTTCGTCTGCATGATCTCGGTCGCGGCCGGACTCGTCGTCGCCAGCGCGCTCTGGCGCCTCCCCTACGTCCAGCGGCTCGAGCTCGATCCCGCCGAGCAGCCCACCGGGGCGCTCTGATGGCCGACCACCGCCGCACGAAGATCGTCGCGACGATCGGTCCCTCCTCGCGCTCGCCGAAGATCCTCGAGCGCCTGATCTCGGCCGGCGCCGACGTCTTCCGGCTCAACTTCTCGCACGGCGACGAGGCCAGCCACGCCGAGAACGTCGCCCGGATCCGCGCCGCCGCCGTGCTGATGGGCAAGTGGGTCGCGATCCTCGGCGACCTGCCCGGTCCGAAGCTCCGCCTCGACGAGGTCGCCAACGGATTCGCGCAGATCGAGACCGGACGCGAGCTGATCCTGACGACGGATGCCACGGTCGGCTCGGCCGAGCTCCTGTCGGTCGGCTGGGACGGCCTCAGCGACGCGGTCGGCGAGGGCGATCCGATCTATCTCGCCGATGGCCGGGTCCGGCTCCGCGCCCTCGAGGTCGAAAGGGACGGGATCCGCTGCCTGGTCGAGGCGGGCGGCCGCGTCGCCTCCCACCAGGGCGTCAACCTGCCGGGCAGCGGCTCCGGGATGCCGGCCGCCGGCGCCGCCGATGTGGGCTGGATCGACTTCGCCGTCGACCATGAGATCGATCTGCTCGCGGTCTCGTTCGTCCGCTCCGCCGCCGACCTCGAGCCGATCGCCGAGCGGCTCGCCGAGCGTCACTCCGACATCCCGCTGATCGCGAAGATCGAGAAGCCGCAGGCGGCCGAGCAGGCCGAGGCGATCATCGACGCGGCACAGAGCGGGATCATGGTCGCCCGCGGCGACCTCGGGATCGAGCTGCCGATCGAGGCGGTGCCGGCGACCCAGAAGCGGCTGATCCGGCTCGCCGGCAGCCGCTCGAAGCCGGTGATCACGGCGACGCAGATGCTCGCCTCGATGGTGACGAGCGACCGGCCGACCCGAGCCGAGGTCACAGACGTCGCCAACGCGATCTACGACGGCACCGACGCGGTGATGCTCTCCGAGGAGACGGCGATCGGCGACCACCCCGTCGAGGCAGTCGCGGTCATGGACCGGGTCGCGCGGGAGACCGAGCAGGACCTCCCCTACGGAGACTGGCTGATGCACCGCGTCGAGGCCGGCGACGACGTCTCGACCTCGGTCGCCCAGGGAGCCGTCGCGTCGACCTACCGGCTCGGCCTCGCGGCGCTCGTCGTGCCGACGTCGAGCGGGCGGACGGCCCGGATCGTCTCCTCGCTTCGGCCCGAGGTGCCGATCCTGGCGATCTCGGCCCGCGCGGAGACGGTCCGCCGCCTCAACCTCCTGTTCGGCGTCCGCTGCGTGCTGCACGAGGACTGGGGCGAGCTCCGCGATCTGCTCGCCGACTGCGCGATGATCGCCCGTCGCGAGGGGGTCGCCAAGCCCGGCGAGCTGATTGCGGTCACGGCCGGGCTGCCCGACCTGGAGCTCGGCACGAACCTGTTCGAGATCCACCGGGTGCCCGCGTAGGAGACGGCAGGGTCGCCGCGGTCCTCTGTCCTCTGTCCTCCGGGGTCCCCCTGCCCTCTCTCCCTAGCTCCGCGGATGCGCGTCGACCCGGCGCACCCACTCGTCGAGCGGCGGGTGCTCGTCGGCTCGCAGCAGCTCGGCCAGGATCGTGTGAAAGCGGGCATCGTCCCCTGCGGGGGGGTCGATCACCGCGAACTTGAGGAACGGGAAGAGGCAGACGTCGACGATCCCGAGACGATCACCGCCGAAGTAGGGGCGGTCGGCGAGCATGTCGACGAGCCAGCGGGTCCAGAGGCTCGCGCGTGTGCGGAGCGCGTCAGCGTCCGGCGGCTCGGGGCCGTCGAGCGCCTTCGCCGGGCCCTTCCAGACCCGGTCGAACCAGTCGATCGTGATCAGGGCGGTGCCGCGATCGACCTCGCTCACGGGCATCAGCGGTGGGTCCGGCCACCCGGCCTCGAGCCGCTCGACGATCCGCAGGGAGCCGCGAACGACCTTGCCGCCGATTACGGCGACCGGGACGAGATGCTGCCCGCTCAGCTCGATCACCGCAGTCCGGTTGGCCTCGTCGTGATCGACCCACTCGATCTCGACGCCTTTGTGGCCGGCAGCGAGCGCGACGCGCTCGACGTTCGTGGAGAAGGGGATCCGGTGGACGGTGATCATCGTCCCAACCCATGATCGCCGAACGGCTCGTCGCGGCCGCGAACCGCCTCCCGGAACCCCTCGGCGCCGGCGCGGCGCGCGAACTCGTAGCCCTCGGGGGTGTGGCGGGCGATCCCGTCGAAGAAGACGCTCAGCACCTGGTTGGCGTTCAGCCCCTGGCTCGCGAGCGGCGCGTTGAGCGCGAGCTTGTGCATGACGAGCTGGTTGACCGGCACCCGCGCGATCCGGGCGAGCAGCCGCTCGAAGGCGGCGTCGAGCTCGGCCCGCGGCGCCGCCTCCGTGGCCAGCCCCCACTCGACGGCGGTCGTGCCGTCGATCGAGTCGCCGGTCAGAAGCAGCCGCCGCGCCCGCTCGAGGCCGATCCGGTGCGCCCAGAGCATCGAGGTCGGCACCCCCCAGACCCGGGCCGGCGGGTAGCCGATCCGGACCCGGTCCTCGACGACGAGCAGATCCGCGCAGAGCGCCATGTCGGTGCCGCCGGCGACGCAGAACCCGTGCAGCTTGCAGACGACCGGCTTGTCGGAGTGGAACAGCGACATGAAGCCGCGCAGGTTTCGGGCCATCATCTGGTAGTCGAGGACCGGGTCCCAGGTCCGCTCCGGGTCGTGGTTGGCGGCGATGGTCGCCGGGTCGTCGGGGCGGCCGGACGGCTCGCCGGCACCGCCGGCGCCGAACGCCTCGGCGGCGCCGAGGTCGTAGCCGCCGCAGAAGCCGGGGCCGTTGCCGGCGAGGGCGATGACGTGGACGGCGGGGTCGAGGTTCGCCGCCTCGACCGCGGCGGCGAGCTCGACCGGCATCGCCAGCGTGATCGCGTTGCCGCGCTCGGGCCGGTCGAGGGTGATCCGGCCGATCCGGCCGTCGCGCTCGTAGGTCAGGGTCTCGGGCCCGTCCACCGCCGGGCAACGTACACCGCCCGCCCGGGAGCCCGCGGCTACCCTGACCGCGTGGCGAAGGAGGCGATCACGATCGCGGCGGCCGGACGCGAGGTCCGGCTCTCGAGCCCCGACAAGCCGTTCTTCAGCTCGACCGAGCCGCCGATCACCAAGCGCGAGCTCGCCGAGTACTACGTCGCGGTCGCCGACGCCGCGGTGATCCACCTGCGCGAGCGGCCGACGACGCTGAAGCGGTTCGTCGACGGCGCCGGCGGCGAGTTCTTCTTCCAGAAGCGGGTCCCGAAGGGCGCCCCGGACTGGCTCCAGTCGGCGACCGTCCACTTCCCGAGCGGCCGCTCCGCCACCGAGCTCTGCGCCAACGACGCCGCCCACCTCGTCTGGGCCGTCAACCTCGGCGTCATCGACTTCAACCCGTGGCCGTGCCGGCGCGCCGACCTCGACCGCCCCGACGAGCTCCGCGTCGACCTCGACCCGACGCCGGAGGCGAGCTGGGACGACGTCCGCCGGGTCGCGCTCTGCGCCCGCGACGTCCTCGCTGACCACGAGCTCACCGGCTTTCCGAAGACGAGCGGCAACCGCGGCATCCACGTCAACGTCCGGATCGCGCCGGAGTGGGGCTTCGACGACGTCCGTCGCGCCGCCCTCGCCCTCGCCCGCGAGGTCGAGCGCCGCGTCCCCAAGCTGGCGACGAGCAGGTGGTGGAAGGAGGAGCGCCACGGCGTCTTCGTCGACTACAACCAGAACGCCCGCGACCGCACCGTCGCCTCCGCCTACTCGGTCCGCCCCGTCCCCGACGCCCGCGTCTCGACGCCGCTCGACTGGGACGAGGTCGCCGACGTCGACCCCGCCGCCTTCACGCTGCGCACCGTGCCCGACCGGCTCCGCGACCATGGCGACCCCGCGGCGGCGATCGACGCGCACGCCGGCCGTCTCGACGCGCTCCTCGAGCTCGCCGCCCGCGACGAGGCCGAGGGCCTCGGCGACGCTCCCTGGCCGCCCCACTTCCGCAAGCAGAAGGGCGAGCCGAAGCGGGTCCAGCCGAGCCGGGCGAAGGAGGGTTGAGGGCTCGGGTACCGTCCGGCTCGCGGCGACGGTGAGCTCGACGAAACCCCCGCTATACGTGTGGTTTCGTTGCCCTCGGCGATGCGAGGGCCCGGAGGCCGCCGCCCGCCTACTGCTCGAGCTGGTCGATCGTGCAGGCCGCCGGGTCCTTGTCCTCGCGCCAGCGGAGGATCCGGGCGCCGTGGCGGATCCGGCCGGCGCTGACGTGGTCGAAGCTGACCTCGATGACGAGCTCGGGACGCAGCGCGACCCACTCGAGGTCGCGGTCGGCGGCCCAGCGGCTCGGGTCGGCGGAGCCGCGGTCGCCGGTCTCGTACGGCGCCAGCGTCTTGACGAGCTCGCGCTTCTCGGCCGCCTTCAGGCCCGAGGTGTGGCCGACGACGCGGAGCTCAGCGCCGTCGTAGAGGCCGAGCATCAGCGAGCCGACCGTATCCGGCTCCTTGCCCGGCCGCCAGCCGGCGACGACCGCGTCGATCGTCCGCAGCCGCTTGATCTTGACCATCGCCGTGCGCTTGCCGGGCTCGTACGGCGCGTCGAGGCGCTTGGCGATCACCCCTTCGCCGGACTCGAGCCAGGGCGCCGCCGCGTCGGCCTCGAGGGTCAGCGGCGTCAGCTCGGCCGAGCCCGCGGTCCAGCCGCCCGGTCCCGCCGCTACCGCTCCGGGCGCCCCGGAGAGCAGCTCGGCGAGGGCGGCGCGGCGCTCGGCGAACGGGCGCGCCATCAGGCTCTCGCCGCCGCGGGCGAGCAGGTCGAAGGCGCGGAACCGGGCCGGCGTCTCCCGCGCGAGCCGCTCGATCCGCGAGGCCGCCGGGTGGATCCGGTTCTGCAGCGCGTCGAAGACCTCGGCGCCGGCGTCGTCGAGGATCACGAGCTCGCCGTCGAGGACGTGCTCGCCGGCGGGCAGGTCGAGCTCGGGGAAGTAGCGGCCGAGCGGCTTGCCGCCGCGGGACTGGACGAAGGGCTCGGCGCCACCGAAGACGAGCGCCCGGAAGCCGTCGTACTTCGGCTCGTAGGCCCAGCCCTCCCCGGTCGGGATCCGCTTCGCCGCACGGGCGAGCTGCGGCTCGAGCGGCGGCTTCGGGGGCCTCGTCACCGGAGCGTCCTCACCGCCGGCTCCTCGTCGGCCGGGATCCCGTTCAGCGCCTTCGCGACGCCGATCACGTCGCCCTCGTTGTAGTAGTCGACGGCGATCAGGTTCGGCTCCATCCCGCGCACGCGCCGGCAGGTCTCGGCGCGCGGGTCGAGGACGTCGAAGGCGTTGATCTCGCCCTGCAGGGCCGGGTCGCGGGGCACCTTCTCGATCCAGTTGTTGATCTGAAAGAGCGGGTTGTCGGGGTCGCCGCGGTTGTCGCGGCAGCTCTGCCGGCCGGTGATGTCAGCGACGGTGTTGAACGTGTACGGCGTCTCCTGGATCCAGTCGAACGCCGACAGGTACCAGGGGAACTCGCCGTCGCCGTTGTCGTCCTCGGCGAAGATCAACAGCCGCTTGTCGCGTTCGATCAGCTGCCCGAGCGTCGGCGGGACCGTGTCGTGGGCCGGCGCGTAGGCGTAATGGACCAGCCCGGCCCGCTGGATCGCCTGCGCGATCACCGCCGGGTCGACGTAGTCCTCGATGACGATCACGAGGAGCTCGTCGGGGTGGGTGCGCAGCCAACCGCTGATCTTGGCGAGCGCCGGGTCGAGCTTCGTGGCGCCGAGCTCGCAGAGGACGTGGCAGAGGTAGGGCTGGGCGTCACCATGCGGCTCGTCCCCGAACGCCAGCCTGCCGACCAGGTCCTCGGCCCGCTGGACGGTGTCGGCGCCGAGCTCGTCGACGACCTCCTGGCGGGTCTTGTCCTCGCGGGCGAGGTCGGTGATGACGCCGCCGAAGCTGCGCTCGGCGCCGCGCCCGCGGGGGATCCCCCAGTGCGCGTCGATGAGCAGCCCGCGGATCCCGTCGTCGAGCTGGCGGGTGATCCCGTAGCGCTGGTTGGGCAGGAACCAGCCGGGCTCGGCGGCCGCCGACATCGAGTTGTGCGTCGCCGGGATCGTCACCTGATCGATCCGCTTGTGGCAGAGCTGCGGGTAGCCGTTGCAGGCCTCGGGCGGGCCCGGCGGTCGCGCCTGCGAACGCTTGTCGGCGCCGAGGGCGAGGACGACGACGACCGCACCGGCGACGACGGCCGCCGCGCCCGCCAGCCGCATCGGCGCGAGCCGGCGCGAGCCGGCGCTCGACTCGCCGGCGGGGACGACCGGGGCGATGATCGCGAGCACCTCGACGATCGCCACATAGATCAGCCACGCCCCGGCGGCGACCGCGGCGAGCTGCAGCGACAGGGTCGGCTCGAAGACGAACAGCAGGCCGGCGAGCCCGATCGCGACGCCGCGCAGGACGCCGAAGAGCGGCCGCCGGGGGTGGCGACGGGCGAGCTCGGCCGCCCGGGTCAGGGGGCGCAAGGGATCGACCTCGCCGTCGTCGAAGCGGGCGGCGGCGGCGAGGATCAGGGCCAGCAGGCCGAGCGAGACCGTCCACCAGGTCAGGTCGCCGAGCACGGCCCCCCACGCGGCGGAAGCGGCGTCGCGGATCAGCGGGTCGGCGATCTCGGCCAGCGCCAGGGCCTTGCCGGCGACCAGGACGATCAGGCCGACGACGGCGGCGACCGCGACCGCCAGCGCGGCCCGCTGGACGGCGGTGCGCCGGATCGGCGCCACGAGCACCGAGAGGGCGAGCAGCAGCAGCGCCACGAACGGCAAAACGACCCCGAGGACGTCGACCTCGTGGACCCAGCGGATCGGGGTGATCGTGATCCGGCTGCCGAGGATCGCCGCCTTGACGTCGTTGACCTCCCTCGGCAGCGACTTGCGGACCTCGGGGTTGAGGGCGTCGAGGGCCTTGGCGGCGATGACCGTCGCGTCGGTGAGGTTGAGCAGCAGCGTGTTCGGGGAGCGGTTCGCGAGCTTGGCGTCGATCGAGCGGACCGCCTCGGCGAATGCCGCCTTGGCCGGTGGCGTGCCGAGCGCCGAGACGACGATCGACTCGACCAGCGGCCGGGCGTTGACGAGCTCGCCGGACCCCGAGTCGACGATCCCGTCGACGATCGGCTGCGCGATCGCCAGCCGCGTCCGCTCGTCGGCGAGGGCGTCCTTCGCGCGCTCGGCGAGGCTGTCGGGGGTGAAGATCTCCTGCCGCGCGTAGAGGAGGAAGCCGCCGATCAGGCCGACGGCCGCGCCGAGCACGGCGAGGGCGATCGACGCCCCGCGGCTGCGGAGCGATCTGCGGCCCGGCTCTGCCATCACCACGATTGAACCAGCGCCGGCGGCGAGCCGCGCTCTACGGTTGCCGGCGATGACCGCAGCCGTGCCAGCGAGCGCCGACATCTGCGTCATCGGCGGCGGCATCGTCGGGATCGCCACCGCCCGCGAGCTGCAGCTCCGCCACCCGGGCGCCACCGTCGCCGTCCTCGAGCGCGAGCCCGACCTCGCCGCCCACCAGAGCGGCCACTCCAGCGGCGTCATCCACTCCGGCGTCTACTACGCGCCGGGCTCGCTGAAGGCGCGACTCTGCGTCAGCGGCGCCGCCCGCCTCTACGACTACTGCGCCGCCCGCGGGATCACGGCGGAGCGCGCCGGCAAGCTGATCGTCGCCACCCGCGAGAGCGAGCTCGGCCGGCTCGCCGAGCTCGAGCGCCGCGGCGCCGCCAACGGGGTGCCGGGGCTGCGCCGGGTCGGGCCCGACGAGCTGCGCGCGATCGAGCCGCACGCGCGCGGGATCGCGGCGCTGCACTCGCCGGCGACCGGCGTCGTCGACTTCCGCGCGGTGACGGGGGCGCTCGCCGCCGACCTCACCGCCGCCGGCGGTCGGATCGCCACCGGCTGCGCGGTCCACGACCTCGTCGCCGGCCCCCGCTCGGTGAGCGTCCGCCACTCGGGCGGGCGCACCGAGGCCGGTGCGGTGGCGCTCTGCGCCGGAGCGTGGGCGGACCGGCTCGCCGTCGCCGCCGGAGCCGATCCGGACCCGCGGGTGGTGCCGTTCCGCGGCGCCTACCTGCGGCTCCGGCCCGGGCGCGCGCAGCTGGTCCGGGCGAGCATCTACCCGGTCCCCGACCCGGAGCTGCCGTTTCTCGGCGTCCACCTGACCCGCGAGCCGGACGGCACCGTCCTGATCGGCCCGACGGCGCTGCTCGTCGGCGCCCGCGACGCCTACCGGCTCCGCCGGGTCGTGCCGCGCGACCTCGCCGCGAGCCTGCTCTGGCCGGGGACGTGGCGGATGATGCGACGGTTCTGGCGGACCGGGGCGAGCGAGCTCGCCCACGCGCTCAGCGTCCGCTCGCTCGTCGCCGCGGCGCGCCGCTACGTGCCGGAGCTGCGCCGCGAGGACGTCGAGCGCTGCGACCGGGCCGGGGTGCGGGCGCAGGCGGTCGGCCGCGACGGCACGCTCGTCGACGACTTCGTCGTCTCGGTCACCGGGCGCGCCGTCCACGTCCGCAACGCCCCCTCCCCCGCCGCGACCGCGAGCCTCGCCCTCGCCGAGCTGATCGCCGACCGGCTCGAGGCGGTGTCTTGACCGGCGCCGACGGGACCGGCAGGGCGAGTGCTAGCCACCGCGAAGGCGAACGCGACCCACCGACGAGACGAGCGCGACCCACGTTGAAGGCAGCGCTGGGGCGAACGTTGGCGGATATCCGCCGACGGCCACCCCAGCGGCACTCCGGCGGCCGACATCTCGGCCTTCGGCCCTACCGCCGACGCGAGCCCCTGGGACGCCGAGGTGACGCCGGGGTGCAACGACGCGGATGCATTGAGCAGGTCGGGTGCTCCCCTCAGCCCGGCTGCACGTCGAGCAGGTCGATGACGAAGACCAGCGTCGCGTTCGGGCCGATTGTCGGCGGCTGCCCCTGGGTGCCGTAGGCGAGGTCGGGCGGGACGATCAGCTCGCGGCGGCCGCCGACCCGCATGCCCTCGACCCCCTGGTCCCAGCCGGGGATCACGTTCCCGGCGCCGAGTTGGAAGCTGAACGGCTTGCCGCTGTCCCAGGAGGCGTCGAACTGCTTGCCGGTCGAGTAATCGACGCCGACGTACTGGACCTTGACCGTGTCGCCCTGCTCGGCGGTCGCGCCGTCGCCGGTGACGATGTCGTTGCTGACGAGGTCGGCCGGCGGCGGCCCCGAGGGGACCTCGATCGTCGGCTTGCTGCCGAGCTCGCCGGTGACGGTCCCGGTGTCGGCGTCGCCGCCGCCCCCGCGGGCGATGAGGACGATCGCGACGACGATCGCGAGCAGGACCGCGGCTCCCGCCAGCACCCTCGTGGCATGCGGGGAGCGCGCCGTCGGATCGTCGGCTCCGGGATCGGCCATCTACTAGGCGACCGACGGGGTCTCGGGCAGGCGCGCGAGCGCCGCCTCCATGTCCGCCTCGGAGAACTCGAGGTCGGTGAGCTCGCCGCGGTGATAGGCGTCGTAGGCGGACATGTCGAAGTGGCCGTGACCGGAGAGGTTGAAGAGGATCACCCGCTCCTCGCCCGCCTGCTTCGCCGCCTCGGCCTCGTCGATCGCGGCGCGGATCGCGTGCGCGGCCTCGGGCGCCGGGATGATCCCCTCGGCGCCGGCGAAGCGGACCGCCGCCTCGAACGCGCTCGTCTGCGCGACGGCGACCGCCTCGACGGCGCCCGCCTTGACGAGCGCGCTGACCAGCGGCGAGTCGCCGTGGTAGCGGAGCCCGCCGGAGTGCAGCTCGGGCGGCACGAAATCGTGGCCGAGCGTGTACATCGGCATCAGCGGCGTCATCCCGACCGTGTCGCCGAAGTCGTAGCGGTACTCGCCCCGGGTCAGGGTCGGGCAGGCCGAGGGCTCGGCGGCGACGAACCGCGTCTCGCCACCCTCGCGGAACCGGCGGCGCAGGAACGGGAAGGCGACCCCGGCGAAGTTGGAGCCGCCGCCGACGCAGCCGATCACGACGTCGGGGTACTCGCCGGCCAGCTCGAGCTGCTCGATGCACTCCTGGCCGATCACCGTCTGGTGCAGGCAGACGTGGTTGAGGACCGAGCCGAGCGCGTAGTTGGTGTCCTCGGCCCCGGCGGCGACTTCGACGGCCTCGGAGATCGCGATCCCGAGGCTGCCGGTCGGATGCGACGCCTGCGAGCGCCCCGCCTCGGTCAGATCCGAGGGGCTGCGGTGGATGGTGGCGCCCCAGGTCTCGATCATCGCCCGCCGGTACGGCTTCTGGTCGTAGCTGACGCCGACCATGAAGACCTCGCATTCGAGGCCGAACAGCTCGCAGGCGAGCGCCAGGCTGCTCCCCCACTGGCCGGCGCCGGTCTCGGTGACGAGCTTGCGGGTGCCGGCCTCGCGGTTGTAGTAGGCCTGCGGGACCGCCGAGTTCGGCTTGTGCGAGCCGGCCGGCGAGACGCCCTCGTACTTGTAGTAGATGTGGGCGGGGGTGTCGAGCACCTTCTCGAGCCGGCGCGCGCGGAACAGCGGCGTCGGCCGCCACAGCGCGTAGATCTCGCGGACCTCGTCGGGGATCTCGATCTCGGGCTCGCCCGAGACCTCCTGCTCGATCAGCGCCATCGGGAAGATCGGCGCGAGGTCGGGCGGGCCGGCCGGCTCCATCGTCGCCGGGCTGAGCGGCGGCAGCGGCTCGCCGGGCAGATCGGGCATCAGGTTGACCCAGCGGGTCGGGATCCGGTCCTCGGGCAGCGTGTACTTGGTCGTCTCGCTCATCGCTTCTCTCCGTTCAGCCGCCGAGCAGCTTGCCGAGACCGCTCGCCGCGCCGCCGCCGCCCGAGCCGCCGGACGCCGTC
Source organism: Solirubrobacterales bacterium (assembly GCA_041393495.1). Taxonomy (GTDB): domain Bacteria; phylum Actinomycetota; class Thermoleophilia; order Solirubrobacterales; family 70-9; genus RHKX01. Next base: position 105,693 of record JAWKKA010000008.1, read on the forward strand.
GATGTGACCCGCCCCTCCGACGGCTGGATCAGGAGCCACCCCGTGCCGGAGAAGCTGAGCTGGACGGTCTCGCCGGAGCCGCGCCCGATCAGCGTCTTCATGTTCACGTCCGCCTTCACCGACGAGGTCAGGCCGCTCGACCAGGTGATCGCCGCCTGCGGGTCGGCGAAGGTCGACTCGCCGTCGATCTCGAGCAGGATCGGCGGGCCGTCGGAGATGATCGCGACGAACCCGGTCCCGGACAGGTGCATGTTGTAGAGGCCGCCGCCGATCATCCCCGAGACGCCCTCGACCCGCTTGATGTCCCAGTCGATGCCGTCCTCGAATGCGAGGACGTTGGCGCCATTGGCGGTGATCGCCTCGCCGTCCAGCCGGAGCAGCTGGATCTCCTGGGCGAGGTCGGCGAGGAAGACCTCGCCGGTGCCGGAGACCTTCATCAGGTCGGTCCCCTCGCCGGTCATCGCCTTCTTCATGAACTTCGTCATGCCGCCGCTGCCGGCGTGCTCGAACTTGACATCGCCCTGGTGGGCGACCATCGAGCCGAGCTTCGCCTGGATCGTGGCGTCGGCGAGCTCGACCTTGAGCATCTTCGAGTTCTGCAGCGAGAACGATCCCTGCCCCTCGGTCTCCTTCAGCCCCGCCAGCGACTGCTCCAGCGACATCGATGAACCTCCATCGTCGAATTGACCGCGCCAGCCTAGTCGCTGCCGGCGCAAGGAGCGGGCGCGGACCCGTCACGGGCTGCGGCCGCTGCCCCGGTAATGGGCGCGCAGGCGCATCCAGCCCGGCCGGACCACCTTCTTCCAGAGCAGCAGGAGGAGCAGCGAGCCGGTGATCAGGCAGAGCGCGGCGATCAGCGCCGCCAGCTCCGGGTACTCGATCGCCAGCACGGTGACGACGGCGACAGCGCCGTCCTCGGCGAGGCTGACGAGGACGTTCGACGCCGGCTCCGGCGAGGTGTTGACGCCGAGCCGGAGGCCCGCCTTGACGCAGTGGCTCGCCAGCGCCGTGATCCCGGCGACGCCGCCGCCGAGCGCCTCCTCGATCCCATCGACACCGCTCTCGCCCGCGAACGAGAAGCCGATGACCGCGCCGATCAGCGGCCGGACGACGGTATGGACGCTGTCCCATGCCGAGTCGAGATAGGGCACCTTGTCGGTGACGAACTCGACGACGAACATCGCCGCCGAGAGGTAGAGGACCCAATCGGCGTCGAACCCGTCCGGCACATCGCCGACCCCGGCCCGCGCGAGCAACGCGAGCACGAGCACGGTCGCGTACGAGTTGATCCCCGACGTCCACCCGGTCGAGAAGATCGTGGCGACGTCCACGCGCGGACCCTAACCGGGCGGAGCGGGCTCCCGCCGGGCGGGGCGGCTCGGGCCGGCGTCCGGGCACCCAACGCCCGGTGGCGGCTCGGGCCGGCGTCCGGGCACCCAACGCCCGGTGGCGGAGATAACCCACTCCATGGGGAGGAAAAGTCCGCCACCGCAGGCGGAGGCGGAGGCTGAGATGGGGCCGCAGGCGCGCGGCGGCGAGGCGCGACGGCGGCGGGACCGCAGGCGCGCGGTGCGGCGAGGCGCGGCGAGGGCGGGACCGCGCGGTGCGGTGCACCCGCGGAATCCCCGCCCGCCCGCTCGCCACGCCCGCGGGCCCGCCCGCCTGCCGCGCCCGCCGGCCCGGTCGCTCGCCGCGCCCGCCCGCGCGGGTCAGTTGAGCCGCTCGACGATCATCGCCTCGCCCTGGCCGCCGGCGACACACATCGTCTCGAGGCCGATCGAGTGGTCGTCGGTCTCCATGACGTTGAGCAGGGTCCCCATGATCCGGGCACCGGTCATGCCGAACGGGTGGCCGAGGGCGATCGCGCCGCCGTGGGTGTTCAGCTTCTCGAGCGGGATGTCGCACTCGTCCATGATCGGGATCACCTGGGCCGCGAACGCCTCGTTGAGCTCGACGACGTCGATGTCACCGATCTTCATCCCGGCGCGGCCGAGCACCTTCTTGACGGCGCCGATCGGGGCGACCCCCATGTATTCGGGGTTGTTGCCCTCGGTCGCGGCGGTGAGGATCCGGGCGCGCGGCTTCAGGCCGAGCTCGGATGCCTTCGACTCGGACATGACCAGCGCCGCTGCGGCGCCGTCGTTGAGCGGGCACGAGTTGCCGGCGGTAACGCCGCCGCCGCCGAACGCCTCGGGCAGCTCGGCGAGCTTCTCGCGCATGTCGCCTTTGTCGGGGCGGGGCCCGTCGTCCCTGGAGACCTCGCCGTCCGGCGTCGGGATCGGGACGATCTCGCGGGCGAAGAACCCCGACTCCTGCGAGGCCACGGCCAGGTGCTGGGAGCGCAGCGCGTAGTCGTCCATCGCCTCGCGGCTGACGCCGTACTTCTCGGCGACGTTGACCGCGGTGAGGCCCATGTCGATGTAGACGTTCGGGTAGCCCTCGTGCTCGCCGGTCAGCTTCTCGTTGCGGTCCTCGACGCCGGCGGCCTCGCTGCGCTCGTTGAAGCGCGAGACGAACTCGAGCCCGGCGGCGACGTAGGCGTCGCCCTCACCGTTCTTGATCGCGTTCGAGGCGTGGCGGATCGCGTCGAGGGAAGACGCGCAGTAGCGCGACACCGTGACGCCGGTCGTCGTCTCCGGCAGGCTCTCGGAGAGGATCGACATGACCCGGGCGATGTTGAAGGCCTGCAGCCCCTGCGGCATGCCGACGCCGGCGATCACGTCCTGCACGAGCACCGGATCGACGTCGGGGTTGCGCTCCAGCAAACGATCGATCACGAACGCCCCGGCCTCCTCGGGCCGAAGCTGGGTGAGAGAGCCCTTGAACGCGCGGCCGATCGGCGTGCGCAGGGTGTCGACGATGACTGCCTCGGGCATCGATTACTCCTTGGTCGGGACGAGCGGGGAGGCCCGCGGTCGATGGAACGGTGCAGCATCGTACGCATCCGGGTGAATCTCAGGCCGTCGATCGGCAACCAGCCACTATCCTCGACCACCCTGATGACCCCCGAAGCGACCGGATCCGAGCTCGAGATCGATCCCGCCGAGGCGGCCGACAAGATCGCCGCCGGAGCACAACTGGTCGATGTTCGCCAAGGCTACGAATGGGATACGGGCCGGATCCCCGGCGCCCGCCACATCCCGCTCGAGCAGCTCCCCGTCGCCTCCGAGCAGCTCGACCGCGACCAACCGATCGTCTTCCAGTGTCGGACGGGCAGCCGCTCGGGTCTCGCCACCCAGGTCTTTCGGGCGTCCGGCTTCGAGGCCTACAACCTCGCCGGCGGCCTCCGCGCCTGGGTCGATGCGGGACGCGAGATCGAGCCCCCCGGCGGCACCGTCGCCGAGCCTCGCCCCGACGCGAGTTGAATGCCGTGCAGGGACGGTCGCCCGCCACCCCTCCGTCCGAAGGCGCCGCCCCGCCCGCAGGGGAGCACTCGCCCGGCCCCCCTCCGCAGGGAGCGCCGCCACCCGCCGCCGTTCCGTTGCACGGTATGCCGCCTCCCCCGGCCCCGGGTGCCGACCCGCCGACCCGGGTCGAGGCGCCGCCGGCCCCGCCCGCGCAGCCGCAGCCGACCCAGGCGACGCCGCCGCCCGCACAGCCGCAGCCGCAGCCGACCCGGGCGACGCCGTCGTCGGGGGTCAGGCGCCCGATCACCCAGCCCGGCGCCCGGCCACCGACCGGGGCGCTGCCCGCCCGTCCCGCCGGCGAGGTCGAGGGCCTGCGGGCCTGGGTCGCCGAGCTCGACCGCAAGCTCGGCCTCCGCACGTACCTGACGCTCGCCGCCGCCCTGCTCGCCCTCGCCTGCTCGATCGTTGCGGTGGTTCTCGCCGTCGACGCGCGCGACAACGCGGCGAGCAGCGACGACATCGCCAGCCTCGAGCAGGAGATCGCAGCGCTCCAGGGCGCGGCCGCGGCGGCCGGGTCCGCAGGGGCGACCGACACCTCGACGCTCGAGAGCCGGCTCGGCACGCTCGAGTCCAAGGTCGACGACTTCGCCGCGGCGCAGGAGGCAGCCGACAAGCGGATCGGGGTTGCCGAGGACGACATCGACGACCTCCGCAGCCAGATCAGCGACCTGAGCGGCGGGGGCTGAGCCCGGAGGGAGCCGCGGCGATGGCGTCCGCGGCCGGCTCTACAGTCGCCACCGTCTGACGATCGTGGCATCCGGCACGATCGTCGCCTCGAACAAGGGCCGGCGGCCCGGAAGGAGAGCGACCGATGCCCCAGGGTTACTGCGTCAAGGAACGCAAGAAGGTCGAGATCAAGGACCCCGAGCAGATCACGATGAAGAACGGCAAGCCGGCGATCAGGGGCACCTGCCCCGACTGCGGCACGAAGATCTTCAGGATCGGAAAGATGAGCTGACCGCCGCGGGGACGGCCCCGCGATCGAGGCCGTCCACCGGGTTGTCAGATCCGCCGGTCGGCACCTTGCCGGGATGCCCGGGCTGGTGACGAACGGCGCAATCGGTGGAACAATGCTGCGCACCGATGCCCGGTCCGCAGAAACCGCTCGAGCTGATCCTTGCCCGGAACCTGCTGACGAGCGTGACGACTCCGGCCTTCCTGGTCGGCAGGGACGGGACGCTGCTGTTCTACAACGAGAGCGCCGGCGCGCTGATCGGACGGCCGTTCGAGGACATCGGGCAGCTCGACCTCGAGGAGTGGACGCGCCGATTCGGCCCGTTCGACGAGGACGATGAGCCGTTCCCCGTCGCCGATCTGCCCCTGACCCGGGCGCTTCGCGACGGCCGCCCAGCCCACGACGAGTTCTCGGTCCGCTCGGCCGACGGCGTCAAGCACAGGATCGCCGCCAGCGCGATGCCGATCGTGGGGACCGGCACCGGGGCCTCCGGCGTGATGGTGATCTTCTGGCCCGTCGACGAGGAGCAGGCACGCGAGGTCACCACCGGCCGCCACGAGGTGACGTCGTGAGGGTCCGGGTCTGGGGAGCGCGCGGGTCGATCCCCGCGCCGGGGCCGGAGATGAACCGTTACGGGGGCAATACGTCCTGCGTCGAGCTGACGCTCGCGAGCGGCGAGACGCTGATCCTCGACGCCGGCACCGGCATCCGCACGCTCGGGTTCTCGCTGCCGCCGGACCTCGACGCGATCAACATCCTGCTCACCCACCTCCACCTCGACCACATCCAGGGGCTGATGTTCTTCCCCCCCTGCTTTCGGACCGAGTCCCGCATCCGGATCTTTGGCCCGAGCTCGCCCGAGGCCTCGCTCGAGGCGCGGATCGCCCGCTACATCTCGGCGCCGCTCTCGCCGGTCGAGGTTCGCGAGCTTCCCTGTGACGTCTCGTTCCTCGACGCGCCCGCCACCGAATGGGAGATCGGCGGCGCGACGATCCGCGCCGAGGCCGTGACCCATCGCGGGCCGACTCTCGGCTACCGGATCAGCGACGGCGACACGACGCTCTGCTACATCCCCGACCACGAGCCCGGCCTCGGCGCCGACCTCGGCACGCTCAGCGAGGAGTGGATCTCCGGCTACAACCTCGCCCGCGGCGCAGACCTGCTGATCCACGACTGCCAGTACACCGACGAGGAGTACCCGGGGCACGAGGGCTGGGGGCACTCGCCGATCAGCGACGCGGTGACCTTCGCCTCGCGCGTCGGGGCGAAGCGGACGCTGCTGTTCCACCACGACCCGCTCCACACCGACGGCTTCCTCGATGACCTGCACCGCAGCGCCCGGCGCTACTGGCAGGACCTCGGCGGCGACCCGGAGCGGCTCGGGCTGGCGGCCGAGCGGGCCGAGCTGACGGTCGCGGCGCCACAGACCGCGGCGCCACGGATCGCGGTCTGAGCACCCTCGCGGCTGCCGCCCTCGCTCGCCTCATTCGCCCGTGACGCTGCGGGTCGTGTGGGCGTGCCGCCCGCCGGCGGTCCCGCGGCAGTACAAGCGGAGGGGGCGAATTTTCGACGCCGGTACAAACACGAGGGGACCCCCCGGGCTCAGACTGCTCGCACTGGCAATCCACTACCGCCGGTCGACGGCGGCGGCAAGGAGGGGAACCGACGAATGACCAAGCGCATCGGCCTCACGGTCACCGTGGCCCTGGCGGCCGCCCTGCTCGTCCCGGACCTCGCCGCGGCCCAGGACGGCACGCGGCTGCTGAAGTCCACGTCGCTGGAGCTCGACATGGTCTGGGTGGCCGTCTCGTGCGCGCTGGTCTTTCTGATGCAGGCCGGGTTCCTGTTCCTGGAGATCGGGTTCAGCCGTGAGAAGAACGCCGGCGCCGGCGTCGGCAAGATCCTGATCAACATCGCGATCGTGACGATCGCCTGGTGGGCGGTCGGCTACGCGGTCAGCGGCTTCGGCAACGACGTCTTCGGGACCGACGGCTTCTTCTTCCACTTCGGCCAGACGATCGGCAGCGGGGCCGACGCGTTCGCCGTCAGCGGGTCCGATGCGATGCTGATGCTCTACGGCCTCGCCTTCGCGGCGGTCTCGCTGGCGATCGTCTGGGGTACGACCCTGGAGCGGATCAAGTTCAGCGCCTACGTGATCTACGCGGTCGTCTTCGGCGCCGTCATCTATCCGATCGTCGCCCACTCGGTCTGGGGCGGCGGCCTGCTCTCCGACGTCGGCGGCAGGCCGGTGATGGACTTCGCGGGCTCCTCGGTCGTCCACCTGACCGGCGCCGTCGGCGGCCTCGCGGCGCTGCTGCTGCTCGGCGCCCGCCGCGGCAAGTACGCCGGCGACGGCTCCCCACGCGCGATCCCCGGCCACTCGATGCCGTTCGTCGGGCTCGCCGTGATGATCCTCTGGATCGGCTGGTTCGGGTTCAACGGCGGCTCGACGTTCGGCACCTCGGACGTCTTCTTCGGCGAGGTGATGCTGAACACGCAGCTCGCCGCCGCCGCCGGCGTGATCGGCGCGGTCCTGGTCTGCTACCGGAAGACGAAGTCGCTCGACGTCGGCATGGCCGGCAACGGCGCCATCGCCGGACTCGTCGCGATCACCGCGCCGTCCGGCTTCGTCGAGTTCTGGGCGGCCCCGATCATCGGCTTGATCGCCGGCGTCCTCGTCGTCCACTCGGTGATCGCGATCGAGCGGCGCCTCGACGACCCGGTCGGCGCGCTCTCGGCGCACGGCATGGCCGGGATCTGGGGAACGATCGCAGTCGGCATCTTCGCCTCGCCGCGCCTGATCGCGGATGGGGCGGCGCCGGGGATCCTCTACGGGATCACCGACGGCGGCTTCGCCGGCTCGCTCGGGCAGCTCGGCGTCCAGGCGCTCGCCGTCGTCGCGACCTTCGCGTTCGTCTTCGCCGGCTCGTATGCGGTGTTCGCGGCGATCAAGGCTACGATCGGGCTGCGCGTCTCCGAAGACGAGGAGCTCGCCGGTCTGGACATCTCCACGCACGGCATGTACGGCTATCCCGAGTCGTTCATCCCCCGCGAGGAGTACCCGGGTTCCGGGATGTACGAGCCGAGCGTCGCCGGAACGCCGATCGCGACGCCGACGGCACAGGCCGCCCCTCCCGCCGGCCCGGCGCCGACGGCAAGCGCCTAGCCCGCCGATCAAACACCCCAAGGAGCTGAGAGCAGTGAAGAAGGTCGAAGCGTTCATCCGCCACGAGGCATTCGAGCCGATCCGCCAGGAGCTGCTCGAGCGGGGCATCCCCTCCCTCTCGATCTCCGAGGTCAAGGGCTCGGGCCGTCAGAAGGGGGTCGTCGAGCATTACCGGGGAGCGAGCCTGACCGTCAACGTCCGCCCGAAGCTGAAGATCGAGTGCGTCGTCGACGACGCCGAGAAGGAGCTGGTGGTCGAGACGATCCTCAAGCACGCCCGGACCGGCTCGATCGGCGACGGCAAGATCTTCGTCCTCCCGGTCGAGGAGGCGATCCGGATCCGCACCGGCGAGGAGGGCGAGGACGTCCTGCAGGCCCACGAGGGCTCCGAGGTTCCGGCGGGGTAACGCCCGCCGGGTGGGCAGCCCTCGCCGGGCGGGGCAGCCCCCGCTGGGCGGGGCAGCGCCCGCCGGGCGGGGCAGCGCCCTGGGGCAGCGCCCGCTGGGGTGGATCCCGCCGGGATCTCGGCGCCGGGCGCCCCAGCGGGCGGCAGCGCCCGCCGGGCGGGGCAGCCCCCGCCGGGGTGGATCCCGCCGGGATCTCGGCGCCAGGCGCCCCAGCGGGCGGAGCAGGGACGAAGCCGGCGACGTCCTCGCGGGGCGGCTGCGGAGACCGCGGGTTGCGGGACCGCGGCGCCGGCTCGCGGGCTGATCAGCCGAGCACTTCGCGGCGGGCCCGCTCGGCGGCCTGCTCGGCCTCGCGGGCGGCGCGGAGGCGTGCCTCCCTCGCCACCTCCTCGCGGCGCTCCTCGGCCTCGGCCTCGGCCTGCTTGGCCAGTCGCGCCCCCTCGAGCTCGGCCTCGCGGGCGGCGCGCTGTCGCGCCTTCTCGCCACTGACCAGCGCCTCGCGCTTGAGCTTCTCCATCTCGCCGGCGAGCTTGCGCTCCGCCTCGGCCTTGGCCCGCCGCTCGGTCTCGTCGGCGAGGCGCTCGGCGAGGTTCTTGAGCCGGGCCTCGGCGAGGTTGAGCTTGCCCTCGACCTCCTTGCGGACCTCGACCTCGGCGGCGAGCTTGCGGCGACCGTCCTCGCGAACCCGCTCCAGCTCGTCCTCGAAGCCGTCCTCCCGCTTGGCGATCCGCGCGTCGAGCTCACGGGCGCGATGCTCGATCCCCTCCTCGAGCTGCCTGCGACGCGCCTCGATGTCGGTCTCGGCCTTGCGCCGGCGCAGCTCCATGCGCTCCTCGAGCTCGGCCTTGCGATCCTTCAACTCGGTGCTGATCCGCTCGGCGCCCTCGGCCTTCATCGCCGCGATCGCCTCCTTGAGCTTCTTCTCGGCGCGGGCCCGGAGCTCCTTCCGGCTCTCCTCGACCTGCTCGCCGTAGGCCTTCTCGGCCGCCTCGATCCGCTCCGCGGCCGACTGCTCGGCACGGTCGGCACGGGCGACCGCGGCGTCGCGCTCGGCGACAGCACGGCGAGCGATCGATTCGGCGCCGGAAGCCCGCAGCGCCGACTCGCGAGCCTCGGCGGCAACCCTCTCGACCTCGGTCGTGAGCGCCGCCACGTCGTCGGAGCGGGCCCGCTCGACCTCCTCCTGGACCGCGTCGGTGGCGGCGCGCGCCCGCTCGGTCCCGGCGGGTTGGTCGTTGCCGCTCGATTCCATCAGATCCTCCACTCCGCGCCGTCGAGCCTACCCATTGCCGCGCGATCCGGCATCTCCGCGGTCGAGCTCACGGCTTCATCCGCGGCGCCGGCCCGTCGTAGCTCAGCGCGACGACGATCGCGAGGATCGAGCTGACCGTGACGAACAGGATCGCAGCCGCCAGCAGCTTCGGCATCTTCGCGGCGTGCGCGTAGATCCCGACGAGGAAGCCGGCCCCGATCATCAGCGCGTAGGGACCCGCCTCGTCGCCGAAGGCGGCAACGAGGGTTGCGACCACGGATGGGCTCACGCCGCCATTATCATCGACCCGAGTGAGCCCCCCACCCTCACCCGGCGCGGCGGCCGGCCCCGAGCAACCGGAGGGGGCCGGGCTCGAGGCGACCCGTGAGGCGCTCGGGCAGGCCGGCTACCTGGCCGACGACGCGACCGCCCTCGTCTCCCATCTCGCCCAGCGGCTCGGCAAGCCGGTACTGGTCGAGGGCCCCGCCGGCGTCGGCAAGACGGAGCTCGCGAAGGCCCTCTCGCGGGCCACCGGGCGCGAGCTGATCCGCCTGCAGTGCTACGAGGGCCTCGATGAGGCGAAGGCGCTGTACGAGTGGAACTACCGCAAGCAGCTCCTGCGGATCCAGGCCGAGGCGGTATCCGCCGGGCCCGGCGAGGCCGCTCCGGCCGGCGACGCCGTGATGGAGGACATCTTCGGCGAGGAGTTCCTGCTGACGCGGCCACTGCTCGCCGCGATCGCCTCGACCACGCCGGTCGTCCTGCTGATCGACGAGATCGACAAGACCGACCAGGAGTTCGAGGCGATGCTGCTCGAGGTCCTCTCCGACTTCCAGATCTCGATCCCCGAGCTCGGCGTCGTCGAGGCGCAGTCGATGCCGCTCGTGCTGCTCACCTCGAACAACTCGCGCGAGCTGACCGAGGCGCTGAAGCGGCGCTGCCTGTATCTGTGGCTCGACTACCCGGCGAGCGATCGCGAGGTCGAGATCGTCCGCCTCCACGCGCCCGAGCTCGACGAGGAGCTCGCGCGGCGGCTCGTCGAGATCGTCGGCATGGTCCGCGAGCTCGACCTCAAGAAGCCTCCCTCGATCGCCGAGTCGATCGACTGGGCCCGGGCGCTGCTCCTGCTCGGCGCCGACCAGATCGACGCCGACACCTTCACCAAGACGATGAGCATCATCGTCAAGCACCGGACCGACCTCGACCTCGTCGCCGAGCGGGTCGGGATGCGCCTGCCCGCCGCCCGTGCGGAGACCGAGGGCGTGCCGCGCTGACGGGCCCGTGGCGGCGCAGCACGATCTGATCGCCGACCAGCTCGTCTCCTTCTGCGGCGAGCTCCGCGGCGAGGGCCTCGCGATCGGCACCGCTGAGATCCTCGACGCGTTCGCCGCGGTCGAGCAGGTCCCCTGGACCGATCGGGCGCAGTTCCGCGAGGCGCTGGCGACGACGCTCGCCAAGTCGCAGGAGGACCGCCACCTCTTCGAGCGCGTCTTCGACCGCTGGTTCTTCCGGGCGGCCGAGCTCGAGGCGATCGGGCGCGAGGGGGCCGCGGAGGGCGAGGCGGCCGACCGCGGGCCCGGCGAGGCCGGCGGCGACGGCGAGCGAATCGACATCGACGAGCTGACCGAGATGATCCGCCAGGCGATCGCCGACGGCGACGAGACGCGGATGCGCGACCTCGCACAGCTCGCGGTCGCCGCGTTCGGCCGGCGCGGCGAGGGGTCGGGAGTCGTCGGCGTCGACGTCCAGCGGATCCGCCGCACGCTCGGCCTGACCCCGGGGACGAGCGCGCCGGACGGCGGCGCCGAGGACGTCGAGATCGACCGCGACGGGGTCCGCCGGTTCGAGTCGCACCTGCGCCGCGAGCTCGAGCGGCGGCTGATCGAGCGGACCGGGAAGCTGCCGCCGGCACGTCCGCTCGCCGACCTCGACCGGGCGCTGCCGACGAACCCGACCCAGGACCTCGCCGCCGTCCACCGAGCGGTGATGATGCTGAAGCGACGCCTCGCGACGCTCGGCAACGAGCGGCGCGGCCGACGCCGCGGCCGGGTCGTCGACGTGCGGCGGACGATGCGCGCCTCGCTGCAGACAGGTGGCGTCCCGTTGACGCTGCGCTACCGGCCGAAGCGTCCCCGGCGCCCGGAGATCTACGTCCTCTGTGACGTCTCGACCTCGGTCACCTCGGCGAGCGTGTTCTTCCTCAGCGTCCTCCATGCCCTCCACGACTCGTTCCGCAAGCTCCGCAGCTTCGTCTTCATCGAGCGGATCAGCGAGGTCACCGAGACGTTCGAGCGCGAGCGCGACTTCCGGAAGATCAGCGAGCGGATCAGCCAGGACGGCGGCGTCGCCGACATCTCCGGCTACACCGACTACGGCCGCGTCTGGCTCGAGTTCCTCGAGGAGATCTCCGCCGACCTCGACCCGCGCTCGACCGTGATCGTCCTCGGCGACGCCCGCACGAACGGCCGCGACCCGCACGCCGCCGCCTTCGCGCAGCTCACCGAGCGCGCCGGGCGGACCTTCTGGCTGAACCCGGAGCCGCGCCTGTACTGGAACTACGGCGACTCGGTGATGGCCGCCTACGAGCCGCACACGACCGAGGCGTTCGAGTGCTGGACGACCAAGCACCTCGAGCACTTCGTCGACGTCGTCGCGCGACCGTAGCGCCCCGCTCGGTGAGAGCCGCTGGGGTGGTGCACGACGGGCATCCGGCGCAAGCCGCCCCAGCGCAGCCGCCACGTGCCGAGCGCTCGCGGACCCGTTCCGGCGCCGAGCTGGGTCACGCCGTGGCCGGGACCGATCACCCGGCTATGATCGGTCCCGTCAAGGGGTGCTCGCGGGCAGCGGGCTGAGATAGCGTCTCCGGGACCTCCCCGCCCGGCGCTGACCCTCCGAACCTGTGCGGTAATGCGCGCGAAGGGAAAGATCGCCATCGCCGAGAGGCTCTCAGCAGCGGCTCCCGCGGGCGCCGAGAAGGACCCCGCCGAGCTCACGGCGCCTGCCGCCGTGCGGATCGCCGGCATCCGTCACCGCTACGGCGCGACCGAGGTCCTCGCCGGCATCGACCTCGAGGTGGCAGCCGGCGAGACCGTCGCCCTCGTCGGCCCGTCGGGATGCGGGAAGTCGACCCTGCTGGAGCTCGTCGGCGGCCTTCAGGACCTGCAGGCGGGCACGATCGCGATCGCCGGGCGCGACTCGGCCGCGGCCCGCACCGCCCGCTCGACCTGGATGCCGCAGAGCGACATGCTGCTGCCCTGGAAGAGCGCCGCCGACAACGCGGCGCTGGCGCTCCGGCTCGCGGGCGGCGACCGCGCCGGCAGCCGGCGCCGGGCGGCGGCGATGCTCGACCGCCTCGGGCTCGCCGGCTTCACCGGCCGCCGACCCGACGCGCTCTCCGGCGGCATGCGCCAACGGGTCGCGTTCGCGCGGACGCTCCTCGCCGGCACCCCGGTGCTGCTCCTCGACGAGCCGCTCGCGGCGCTCGACGCGATCACCCGCGCCGAGCTGCAGACGTGGCTGCGGGACACCCTCGCCGACGAGGCGCGCAGCACCCTGCTCGTCACCCACGACGTCGAGGAGGCGCTCTACGTCGCCGACCGCGCCGTGATCCTCTCGCCGCGGCCCGCTCGCGTCACCGCCATCGTCGACTCGCCGCCGGCACCGCCCGGCAGCCGCGCCGATGCGATCAGCGCTCCCGCGTTCGTCGCCGCCCGGGCGGCGGCGCTCGACGCGCTCGGAGGCACGGGATGAGCCGGCGCGATCCGGTACTGCGTCTGTGGCCGGCGGCGCTCGTCGTCGCCGCCCTGCTCGGCGCCTGGCAGCTCGCCGCCTCGAGCGGCACCCTCGCCGGCGCGCTCGGCCTCGACTCGTTCCTGGTCCCCTCGCCGGCGCAGATCGGCGCATCGCTGTGGGAGGACCGGGACCTGCTCGCCGACAACGCCTGGGTGACGCTCCAGGAGGTCCTCGCCGGGTTCGCTGTCGCGCTGGTGCTCGGCGTCGCGACTGCGACCGCGCTGCACCTCTCGCCGCTCGTCCGGCGGATCTCCTACCCGCTCGTGGTCGCATCGCAGACGATCCCGGTGATCGTGATCGCGCCCGTGCTCGTCGTCTGGTTCGGGTTCGGGATCGGCCCGAAGATCGCGATCATCGCGCTGATCTGCTTCTTCCCGATCGCGGTCAATGCCCTCGACGGCCTCGCAACCGTCCCGGCCGACCAGCGCAAGCTGATGCGCTCGCTGGGCGCCAGCCGGCTCCGGGTTCTGACCGTGCTCGAGGCGCCGACCGCCCTCCCCTACGCGCTCAGCGGCGCCAAGATCGCCGCCGCGGTCGCGGTGATCGGCGCCGTCTTCGGCGAGTGGGCCGGCGCCAACGACGGACTCGGCCATCTGATGCTGGTCGACAACGCGCAGCTCGAGGTGCCGCGGCTGTTCGCGGCGATGGTCTGGCTCTCGGCGATGGCGATCGCGCTGTTCGCGCTGCTGGGCCTGATCGAGCGCCGGATCGCCTGGTGGGGGGAGCCGCGGCGCGGCGACGGGAGCCGGCGGTGAGGGTGCGGGCCGCGGCGCGACGGCGGACTCCGGCGGTGAGGGCGCGGGCCGCGGCGCTCGTCTGCGCGCTGCTGGCGACCCTCGCCGCCGGCTGCGGCGGCGGTGGTGACGGCGGCGGCGAGCGCTTCGACCTCGTCCTCGACTTCTACGTCAACCCCGACCATGCCGGGATCTACACCGCCCTCGACCGCGGCTACTTCGCCGACGCCGGCCTCGACGTCGATCCCCAGGTCCCCTCCGATCCCGCGGCGCCGATCAAGCAGGTCGCCGCGGGCCGCGCCGACCTCGCGATCTCCTACGAGCCCGAGGTCGTGCTCGCCCGTGACCAGGGACTCGACGTCGTCGCGGTGGCGGCGCTCGTCAACGGGCCGCTGACCTCGCTGATCTCGTTGCCCGAGGCGGGCATCGAGTCAGCGGCCGACCTCGCCGGCAAGACGGTCGTCACCGCCGGGATCCCCTACCAGGCCGCCTACCTCGACACGATCCTCGCGCGGGCCGGGGTCGATCCCGATTCCGTCGACCAGGTCGACGTCGGCTTCAACCTGATGCAGCCGCTGATCGCCGGGCGCGCCGACGCGATGTTCGGCGGCTTTCTCAACGTCGAGGGCGTCGACCTGGCCGAGCGCGGGCTCGACCCGCGCGTCGTCCCGGTCGACCGACTCGGCGTCCCGACCTACGACGAGCTCGTCCTCGTCGCCGACGCCGACCGGCTCGCCTCCGACCCCGAGCCGATCCGCGAGTTCATCGCCGCCCTCGAGCGGGGCACGTACGCGGCGGCCGACGACCCCCGGGCGGCGACCGACGCGGTCGTCGCCGCCGGCAACGGGCTCGACCCGGAGCTGACCCGGGCCGAGGTCGACAAGACCCTGCCGCGCCTGCTGCCGCCCGGCGATCAGCCCTTCGGCTGGATGGACCCGGCGCGCTGGCAACGCTTCGCCGACTACCTCCACGACGCCAGCCAGATCGACTCGGCACCGCGCGCCGCCAACCTGCTCACGAACGACCTGCTGCCGCCGGCGCGGGGGGATTGAGCCCGGGGGGCGCCGGATTCGGCCTGTGCGCCCCGGGGGCCAGGCCGCCCCGGCTCGTGCGCCTCGGGGCCAGGCCGCCCCGGCTCGTGCGCCTCGGGGCCAGGCCGCCCCGGCCCATGCGGACCCGGTGCACCCCGGGGCGTCAGGCCGCCTCGTAATCCGGGTTCGGCGGGTGGTAGGCGAGCCTCGGGCGCTCGCGCAGCGCATCACCGAGGCCGACCAGCGCGAATCGGCCCGCGAGGCCGCGGAACGGCTGATACCCCAGGAAGTACTCCTCGACCTCGGCGACGGTCGCGCGGCGACCGAGGTTCGCGAGGTGGCCGACGAGCTTCAGGTAGGCGAGGTCGCCCGCCGGCAGCGAGTCGAAATCGCCGCGGCCGGTGAGCGCGAGCACCTGCATCGTCCAGGGACCGATCTCGCTGATCGCCCGCAGGCGCTTGTCGCCCGCCGGATCGGCGGGCTCGCAGCGTCCCGCGGCGATCTCGCGCGCCGCCTTCGTCAGCGCCAGCGCGCGCTTCGGCGCGAGCCCCGCGGCGGCGAGCTCGGCCGGCGCCAGGGCGGCGACCGCGGCTGGTCCGGGGACGTCGGCGAGCGGGCGGGCGCGGTCGCCGAAGCTCAGCGCCGGGCCCCAGCGACGGATGATCCGGCGCTGGATCGCCAGCGCCTCGCGGGACTCGATGAGCTGCGCGGTGACCGCCCAGGCGAACGCCTCCCAGGCGTTCGGGGTGCGCTTGACCCGGTACCCCGGCATCCGCCGGATCAGGGGCCGCAGCAGCGGGTCGGAGCGGAAGCGCCGCATGAACGGGCGCATGTCGTCGTCGACCCCGAGGGCGTGCCGGATCCGCTCGACCGCGACCTCGAGCTCGGTGGTTCCCGCCCGCTCCCGCCCGCCGGGCGGCAGCCAGGACTCCGGCGCCGGCATCGCGGCGATCGCCACCGCGCCGCCGCCCGCCTCCCAGGCGCGCGTCAGGACCGGTCGCCCGGCGACGTGGAGGAACCGCTCGTAGACGCCGTCGCGACAGCGGGCGACCGTGTCGGGAAAGCGGCGGCCGCGCGGGAAGCGGTACGGGCCCCGGGGATGCACCTCGACGACCAGCGACCCGCCCGGCCCGCGGGTCAGCCGATCTGACCGCGGCATCAGCGACCGAGCAGGTGAACGTCGACGAGGAACGAGCGGCTTGCGACCACCTCGCGATCGCCCCGCAGCCGGCCCCGGCGGACGGCGCGGCGGGCACGACTCCCGGTCACGGCCCGGGCGGCGCTGACCGCCGCCACGGTCGCGGCGCCGGCAGCGATACCACCCGCAGCGACGACCGCCATCGTCCTGATCTCGCCGCGCCAGGCGGTCAGCTCGGACGGCGTGCGGCGTGCCGGCAGCGCCCGGACGGGCCCGGCGCCGGGATCCGCTTCGCCCGCGGCGAGCGGCTCCTCGATCGCCTCCGCTTCGACCACCGACCCAGTGCTCATCGCCCGTCAGTCTACGCACCGCCCCGGCGCCGCGGCGCCCGCAGTGGGACACTTCGGGCATGAGCGAACAGCTTTCGGCGCAAGGTCCGCGAATCGAGTCCGACGTCTTCGCCAAGGCCCGCGAGCACGACCGCCGCGAGATCCTCGAGCTCGCCGAGAAGGCCGACATGATGCCCTACTTCCGGCTGCTCACGTCGCAGGCCGGGCCGGTCGTCGAGATGGAGGGCCGCGAGACGCTGATGCTCGGCTCGAACAACTACCTCGGGCTGACCGGCGACCCGCGCGTCAAGGCCGCGGCCCGCGACGCGCTCGATACCTACGGCACCGCGCTGACCGGCTCGCGGCTCCTCAACGGCACGATCCCGCTCCACATCGAGCTCGAGCAGGAGCTCGCCGACTGGATGGGAACGGAGGCCGCGCTCGTCTTCACGACCGGCTATCAGGCCAACGTCGGCTGCATCGGCACGATCCTCGGGCCCGGCGACACGGTCATCTGCGACTCCGGCGACCACGCCTCGATCCTCGACGGCTGCCGCCTGTCGGGGGCGAAGCTGCGCCCGTTCCGCCACAACCGGATGGACAAGCTCGAACGGATGCTCGAGCGCGCGGCCGGCGATGGCGGCGGCGCCCTCGTCGTCGTCGACGGCGTCTTCTCGATGGAGGGCGACATCTGCCCGCTCGTCGAGGTCGTCGCGCTCTGCGAGCGCTACGGCGCCCGGCTGATGGTCGACGAGGCCCACGGCGTCGGTGCGCTCGGCGCCCGCGGAAGGGGCGCCAGCGAGCTGCTCGGCGTCGAGCGGTCGGTCGATCTGAGGATGGGCACCTTCTCGAAGAGCTTCGCCTCCTGCGGGGGGTTCATCGCCGGGCCCGCCGAGGTGATCGACTACCTGCGGATCGCGGCCCGCTCGTTCCTGTTCAGCGCCGCTGCGGTCCCGGCCGCGGTCGGGGCCGCGCTGGGGGCGCTGCGGATCATCCGCGACGAAGGGCCGGAGCTGATCGCGAAGCTCCTCGACAACGCCGCCTACCTGCATCGCGGCCTGACCGAGCTCGGGCTCCGCGTCGTCGCGCCCACGGTGCTGCCGGACGGCAGCGAGGCGGTGACCGCGATCGTCCCGGTGATCGTCGGCGAGGATGTCCGTGCGGCGATGCTCTGGAAGGCGCTCTACGAGGAGGGGCTCTACACCAACGTCGCCCTCCATCCGGCGGTGCCGCCGGCGGGGGCGCTGTTGCGGACGAGCCTGATGGCGACCCACGAGACCGGGCATCTCGACCGGGCGCTGGCGATCTTCGCGCGCGTGATCGCTCGCTCGCCCGAGCTCGTCGCCGCCTGATCCGCCCGCTGAGCCATCGCGCGGGCAGCGCTGCGGCCGGGGGCGAAAACGCGCGGTTGGTGTCCCGACTCATTACCCTTCTTCGGGTAGTTTCGCCTTGTCCGTTTGCTCACAAGGCCGGATCGGGTCCGAATCGGAGCCAAAAACATGCTCTTAGCGGATGCCGGCGGGCGGGCAGCGGCGATCGACAGGACACGTCGGCGCCCCGGTCACTAGGGTGCCGAGCGCACCGAACGCTTCCGGGGTAGGAGCAGTCGGGGGCCCTTCCTGAGAGGGCTTCCGGGGCCTTGATCCGGCGTGGGTCACCCCTCGTTCGGCGTGGAAACCCAGTCGAATACACCACCGCTCTCGAACAGGAGGAGGAGTGAGTATGGAAGCTGCCTCGACGGCTGCGCCCGCCGCTGTGCCACAACACATCCGTGCCCTCGAGCACGCCAACCGGGTCCGCCTCGCGCGCGCCGCGCTGAAGCGCGCAGTCCGGGCCGGGGACCTCCGGGTGGAGCAGGTGGTCCGCACCTGCCCGTGGGAGGCCGAGACGATGACCGTCTCCGAGTTGCTGCGCAGCCAGTCACGGTGGGGCCGCACGAGGACCCGCAAGTTCCTGGTTCCGCTCGCCGTCAGCGAGAACCGCCAGCTCGGCCGGCTGACGTTGCGCCAGCGCGAGGCGCTGGCCGGCGCCCTCGAGGACAAGCAGGCGTCGCGCCGCTGATCGGTTCGTCCGCACCGGCCCGGGAGGGCGCCCGGGCCGGTGCGTCGACCGCCGCCGCTATCGACGCCTGCGTCGGCGCCCGCGCGGCGCGATCCGCAGGCGATCGCCACCGGAGCGGCTGCTGAACGTCCGCATCAGCAGCAGCGCCGCTGCAGCGAAGACCGCGACGGCGATCGCCAGGCGGGCGAGCTGCGGCAGGCCCGCCGGCGCCAGGTAGAAGAGCAGTCCGAGGACGATCAGCGCCGGCACGCCGGCGAGCACCAGGGTGTGCGAGCGGTAGCCGGCGAAGTGCTCGCGGATGCTGACGTCGAGCCCGCCGATCGAGCCGAGCGCGAGCCCGGCGGCGATCATCACCGCCCCCCGCGAGCCGCCGAGCACGAACCCGACCACGAGCAGCACGATCCCGGCGAGGACGCAGAGCTCGACGAGCGGGAAGCTGCCCCAGGGCGCCGGCGGTGGCCCGTCGGCGCGCCCGCTCGACGGCCGCGCCGCGGGCGCGGGGCGGGCTGCCCGCTCGCCGCCGCCCGCCGCGGCGGCGCTCCGCGCCCGCCGCTTGCGGCGCTTACGCGCCTTCGAGCCGGCCATCTTCGATCGTGACGGGGCGCGCGATCAGCACGCCCCGCAGGCTAAGGGACAACCGGACGACAGCTTGACCCGCCACCAGCCCGCGATCATCCCGAGCAGGCCCCAGCGGGGCCGGCAGTGCCAGTGCCTGCAGCCGCGCTCGCCGACGTCCTCCGATCGGACCCGTACCCAGCGGTGCCCGGCCGGGTCGGCGATCATCCGCTCGACCAGCGCCCGGTTCCGCTCCTCGGCCTCGACCTGCGCGGCGATCTCGGCCCGCGCGATCGCCAGCCGCGCGGCGAGGGCGTCACGGAGCGACTCGAGCTGGGCGAGCCCGAGGACGCGCGGGCCGCCGCCGGCGCCGACGGTCCATTCGATCCCGCGGCGGGTGAACGAATCGGCGAAGAGCCTCGACAGCTCGCCCTCCATCCGCGCGATCTGGGCCCGCAGCGAGGTCCGGGCCGCCCGCAGGTCGGCGGCGGAAACGCGCTCGGGGCTCGCGACCGCCCCCGTGATCGTCGTCCCGCCCGGGGACGCCGGATCGTGCTCGAGAAGCTCCATCGCCCGCGGGCTCCCTTCGGATCGAGGTCGCCGCATTGTAGCCGTGATCAGGCCGACTCGATGATCTCGCGGGCGAGCCAGAGAGCCTCCTCGACGGCGATCTCGGGAACCCCGGCGACGCCGGCCGCGACGAGCGCCATCGCGCCCGTGGCCGGCCTGACGCCGTGGCCGGTCGCGATCGCGCCGAACAGCAGCGCCACCGGACCGGCCTCGTCGGCGATCACGAGGGTCCCCTCCGGCAGCTCGCCCGGGCGGCCGTCGAGACGCTCGCCACGGTGACTCGGGCGAATCCGCAGCTCGCCGGCGAGCTCGCCGCGGTCGAACGCCACGACCGGCACGCCGGACTCGATCATCGCGATCGTCAGGGCGTCGTCGAGGAGGTTGCTGCTGACGAACCCGCCCTTGAGCATGCGCTCGCGTACCACCGCCTCCGGCCGGGTCGGCTGCTCATCGGGATCGAGGCCGATATGGCGGTAGAAGACGCGGTAGGCGTGCGGGATCGGCCGCGTCCGGAACGTCACCGCCTGCGGGCCCGCGAAGCGATCGGAGAGGGCCGCGAGGCGGCGCTTCAACTGCTTCGGGCTGCGGCCGGAGCCGCGGCCGACGTCGAGCCGGCGCAGGTACAGGCCCGGGAGCTCCTCGAGCAGCGCCGGATCGACCGGGCAGCGCTCGGCGAGCGGCGGATCGTCGCGGTCGGCCGGCATCTCAGCGCACCTGCCCCTCCCGTCGCCGCGAAGCGCCGAGCAGGTCGGCGACGCGTCCCGACAGCTCCGCGGCCGTGTAGTTGCCGCCGCGGACGGCCGCGTCGTAGAGGATCCCTCCCGGATACGCGAGCACGATCGTCGGGCAGACGCCGACGCGGTACAGGTTCGATACCGCACCGTCGCGGTCGAGCCCGACCGGGACCTCCCAGCCCCGCTCGCCAATCAGGTCGGCGACCGTCGCGGGATCGTCGCGGACGTTGACGCTGAGGAAGTTCGCCCGGCCCCGGTAGCGACGCGCGACCTCGTCAAAGGCGTCCTGGGTCGGCAGGCAGTCGCCGCCGCGCGTGAACCAGAACGAGATCGCGAGCGGCCTGTCGAACAGGTCGCAGACCCGGATCGCGCCGGGCGCGTCGATCTCGCAGGCGGGCGTCCGCCGGTCGCCCTCCGGGCAGGGGATCCGTCCGCTCTCGCAATCGTCCTGGGCGACGTTGGCATCGGCATCGACCGCTTCGGGGGCGAGCGCGTCGGGGACCGCGAACTCGGCGAGCGGCAGCCCCCGCTCCGTCGCGCCGGCGCCGAGGATGCCTGCGTCGGGGTTGCTGAGCAGGTTGAGCAGCGCGACGACGATCAGGGCGAGGAAGGCGAGGCCGACGAACATCGAGTAGCGACCGCTCGGGCGGGGGCGGTTCGGGCTCGAGAGGCCGCGCGGCGGCTTCCGCTCCTCGGCGCCCCGGTCGCGGTGTGGCGGCGGCCCCGGTCCGTCCTCGGGCCACCAGCCGCCGCGATCGTCACGGTCGTCGCCGGCCATGCTCAGGCGGGAGCGTCGGCTCCGCGGTCGGAGCGGAGCGAGGCGGCGGCGCGACGCAGCGACGGCAGCGGGTCGAAGCCGTGCTCGGCCCAGACGAGGGCGGCGGGAAGCACGAGCATCACCCCGGTGAGGGCGACCGTCAGGTCGACCACGGTGACGACCCCGAAGTCGCGGAGCATCGTGATCCGGCTGAACGCGAGAACCCCGAACCCGGCGATCGATGTGACGCCCGACGCGAGGACAGCGGCGCCCGTCCGCGCGTAGGTCGCCCGCAGCGCCTCGCCGACGCTGCGGCCGTGGCCACGCTCCTCGTGGTAGCGGGCGGCAAGGATCACGCTGAACTCGGTCGCGATCGCGATCACCAGCGCCCCCAGTGTCGCCGACATCGGGTTCAGCGGGATGTCGATCGCCTCGAGGACGAGCGACGACCAGCCGGTCGCGAGCGCGATCGGCAGCAGCGGCACCAGCGCCCGGGCGGGCGAGCGGTAGACGACGAGCAGCGTCAACCCGACGGCGAGGAGGCCGGCGAGGGCGAGCCAGTAGCGCGAGCCCGACAGCTCGGCGCTCGCGTCCGCCGTCAGCACCGGCAGGCCGACGACTTGGGCCTCGATGCCGTCCGGCGGGTCGAGCTCGGAGCGGATCTGCGCGACGAGCCGCTCCTGCTCGTCGAGGGCCATCACCGGGATCAGAAACGACATCGCGGCGACGTCGCCGGACTCGGAGCGGGAGAGGATCGCCTGCGAGAAGTACGGGGGCACGGCCGCGAGCACGGCGTCGATGCGCTGCCGGTCGAGCGGCCGGGCCGAGCTCAGGTCGAAGAGGTCCGAGAGCGCCGGCCCCGGACAGAGCTCGGCCGATTCGGCGAGGCAGCCCGGCGTCGCCGGCCCGAACCCGTGCTCGGCGAGCACGCGCTGCTTGAAGCGGCTCATCCAGGCGATCGCGGTCGGCGTCGTGACGTCGCCGGTGACGAGCACGTCGAGCTCCTGCGAGACGCCGGTGGCAGCCTGGAGGCGATCGACGGACTGCAGCGCCGGCAGATCGGACGGGACGAGCTCGCGGATGTCGCTGACGACCCGGGTGCCGACACCGGCGACCCAGCCGGTGACCGCGAGCACCGTCGCGACGACGAGCACGCGGCCGGGCTGCTGGATCGCCGCGGCGAGGGCGCGCCGCCACCCGTCGGCCGCCCGGCGCCGGACCCCGCGCCGACGGAGCGCGCCCGCCGCCCGGCGGCCGCGAGACGCCGCCCGCCCCGCCGCCTGCCGCCCGCCGTCCGCCGCGGCCCCGGCGGGGAGCGGAGCCGGGCGGGGCGCCATCGACAGGGCCGCCAGGCCGGCGGTGAGCGAGATCACGAGCGCAGCGGCGATCCCGGCGATGAGCGCGATCGCGAACTCGCGCACCATCGGGATCGGCGAGAGCGTCAGCGCCAGGAACCCGGCCGCGGTCGCGAGCGCGGCGGTGGCGAGCACCGGGCCGCCGCGAACGGCGGCGATGACTGCGGCGGCCGGCGGCCGCCGGCCGCCGGCCGCCGCCTCGCGGAAGCGCGCCTGAAGCTGGATCGCGTAGTCGACCGCGAGCCCGATCACGACCGGCAGCACCGCCACCGAGGCCATCGTCAGCGATCCGCCGAGCAGCGAGAGCAGCCCGAACGCGAAGCCGGCGGATCCGATCGCCGTCACGAGCGGCAACAGCCGCAGCGGCGGGCCGAAGGCAGCCGTCAGGACGATCCCCATGACGAGCAGCGCCAACGCGAAGAGCAACGCGATCTGGCCGCCGAGCTCGTCGGCGAGCCCCTGGACGACGACCGGCACCCCGGAGATCTCGTAGCTGCCGCCGCGAAGGGCGAACTGCTCGTCGCCGACCGCCGTGCGGATCAGCCCGATCGCCTCGCGACGCTCCGACCCGGAGATACCGGGCTCGAGGCGGACCGAGATCAGCGTGCCGCGGTCGCTCGGGAACAGGTAGCCGAACTTCGACTTCGGCACGGCCCCCGGCTTCGTCCGGTCGAAGACGATCGAGGCGACGAACTGGGCGTTGTCGATCGAGAGGCCCTGCAGGACCGTCGCCGGGCTCAGCCCCGTCTGCAGGAACCGCCTCAGCGCCCGCTGCTGCTCCTGCGGGGAGGCGTCGCGGAGCGACCGGACCTGCTGGAGGATCGCCTCGTTGGCGCGCGCCGCCGCCTCGTCGATGAACGTCGCCGGCCCGAGCACGACCCGCGTCGCCCCGAGCTCGGCGATCTCCTGGCAGGCCGGCGCCGCGTACTGCCCGCTCGCGTCGGGCCGGCCGGCGAGGCACGTCTCGAGCGCCAGCAGCCGGTCGATGTTCGCGGTGAGGACGAGCTTGCGGAGGTCGCCCTCGGCGAGGATCACGACCGCGTCGTCCCCGAACCGCTCGTGGAACTCCTGCGTGCCCCGGTAGGCGGCGGAGCCGCTGTCGACGAGCTTGTCGGTGCCGGCGTCGGGCGTCAGCCGCAGCGCGCCGACGACGGCGACGATCGCGACCACCGACAAGGCCGCCGCGATCGCCGCGGCCGGATGGGTGACCGACCACTCTCCTATGCGGCCGAAGAGGCGGCGCACTCGGTAGAGGTTAGGCGGGAGCGAAGCGCCAGGCGGCAAGCGAGCAGCGCGCAGCGCTCAGGGTCGAGCGCCGCAAGCGAGCGCAGCGAGCGCGCTCAGTCCATCGCCAGGGGGCCGTCCACCTCGGCGTTCAGGAACTGGCGGACGAAGTCGTTGTCCGAGTTGAACAGCTCCTCGCTCGGCCCCGACTCGACGATCCGCCCCTTCCACAGCACCGCGATGAAGTCGGCGATCCGACGGGCGGTGCCGAGGTCGTGGCTGATCACCATGTAGCAGCCGCCGTTCTCCTCGTGGACCTCGCGGATCAGCTCGCACAGCAGCGCCGTCCGGACCGGGTCGAGGCCCGAGTCGGGCTCGTCGAAGAAGACGATCGCCGGGTCGAGGACGAGCGCGCGGGCGAAGCCGGCGCGCTTGCGCATCCCGCCCGAGAGCTCGTTCGGCATCTTGTAGTGGGCCTCGGCGAGGCCGACCTCGCCGAGGCGGCGGTTGACGATCGCGGCGATCTCGTCCTCGGACTTGTCGGTGTGCTGGCGGAGCGGAAAGGCGGTGTTGTCGTAGATGTTCATCGAGCTGAACAGCGCCCCGTCCTGGAACAGCAGCCCGAACTTCTTTGCGCATCTCGAAGAGCCTGTCGTCGGTCATGTAGGGGACCGACTCGCCGTGGACGAGGATGTCGCCGGCGTCCGGGTACAGCAGCCTGACGATCAGCTTGACGAGGACGCTCTTGCCGGTCCCGGAGGGGCCGAGGAATTCATCGAGACCTCGTCGTCGCAAGGCCGAGGTTGAGGCCGTTCATGATCCGGGTGTTGCCGAACTGCTTGACGAGGTCGATGACCTCGATCGCGTCCTCGCCGCCGTGGTCGCGCTTCTTGCCGGTGTGCCAGCGGTAGGGGTCGGTGTCGCTGGGCTCGACGCCGGGGATCGTGTAGTCGACGTTGAGCCTGCCGAGCTCGGGGGCCGCCGAGTCGGGGTCGCCGCCGATCGGTCCACCGGGGCGCCTGCGCGGGCGGGTCGGACCGGACGGCCTTCGTGCATGTACTGGCCTCCGGGCACGGGGTCCTGCGGGTTCTCCTCAGCCACTGCTCACCTCCTGCCCACGGATCCTACTCAGCCGCCGATCGGGGCCCGCGGGTTCGCGCCCCAGAAGACGAGCGTCCCCATCATCCCGATGATGCACGAGGACGATGCGTTACATCGACGGCCCTTGCGGTCGCGGTCCCGACTTCGACCGGGCCGCCCGACGCCGTGTAGCCGGTAGTAGTAGCCGACGAGCACGATCGCCGTCGACATCATCATCGCCTTGATCACGCTGAATAAGAGATCGGGCGGGTTCTGGCTACATCCAGAAGATCAGCAGGTAGCCGCCGCTGGAGGTGTCGCCGATCTGCTCGACGACGGCGAGGTAGGAGGCGAAGAATGCCGATCCCGACCGCGGCCAGGTACATGAACGGGATCGTCATCCAGGCCGCGAGCAGCCGGGTCGCCGCCAGGAAGGTCACCGGCTGGATGCCCATCACCTGAGCGTCGATCTCGTCGGAGATCCGCATCGCCCCGAGCCTCGGCGACGATCCCGGTGCCGACCTTGGCGCTCATCATGTAGCCGAACGCGTGGCCGGGGTCACCTCGCGCAGGGTCGTACCATGCCGCGAAGACGCCCGCGTAGGACGGGGAGCCGAGCGACCGGTTGAAGTAGGCGCCCTCGATCCCGCACTGGAGGCCGAGCAGGAAGACGAGCCTCAGATCACGATCGTCGAGCCGAGGATCAGGATGCCCGCCTGGCGCAGCGCCTCACCGAAGAACTGGAAGACCCGGCCCGAATAGACCAGCCCGATCGTCCGCAGGAAGAACCGCGAGATCTCCCCCATCGAGGTGAGCCACTCCCGCGGCAGTGCGAGCCAGCCTCTCATCAGGCGGCGCCTTGACCGAGCGGATCGAGACCGCCGCCGCAGGCGCCGCGGTCAGCGGGCCGCGGGCCGGCGAGGACGCGCAGATGTGCAGCGTCGCCGGGGTCACTTGATCGTCTGGATCTCGGGTGGGTGGCCAACAGCGTCTGTGTGAAGACGTAGTTGAACGCGAAGACGCCGAGGAACGCGATCACGACGGCCTGGTTGATGGCGGTGCCGACGCCCTGGGCGCCCGGACGCGTTCATCCCTTGAGCAGACGATCGCGATGATCGCCCTGAACAGCGTCGTCTTCAGGACCGACCCCCAGAGATCGGTGACCGAGGCGCTGTTGAAGAGCGTCGCGAAGAAGCTCGCCGAGCGGCTGACCGTAGGTGAGCTCGGCGAAGAGCCCACCGCTGATCCCGAACAGCAGCGTAGATGTTGAGCAGGCCGGTACCAGCATCAGGCTCAGGAACCGGGAACGACGAGGAATGATCGGGTCGACGCCGAGGACCATCAAGGCGCTGAGCTCCTCGCGGATCTTGCGGCCCCGAGATCGGCGGTGATCGCGGTGCCGGCGACCCCGGCGACGACGACAGCCGTCACGACCGGCGCGAACTCGCGGACCGACGCGAGGATGAAGAAGCCACCGAGCCGGTCGAGGGCCCTGAACAGGGTCAGGAAGTTCGCCGCCTGCAGGCCCGGGCGCCGAACCTGGAAAGGACCGTGCTGATCAGCAGCGGAAACCAGCAGAGCTGCAGGGCGAACAGGAACTGGCTGACGAACTCGCCGCTGTACGGATACAGGGGGCTTGACCGTCGCGACTATCGTCTTGCCGGTCAGATCATCATCATGTTCCCGACCTGCTCGAACAGGTTCTTTACGGGTAGGAACGCCCTATCGGCTGCGGATCTGACCATCTCTCCGGAGAAGCGCTGCCCTGCACCTCGCCTCCGCGCTGAAACTTAGTTGATGTTGAGGCGCAACGCCACCTGCTGGCGCCCTGGCAGCGCGGCCTGCGGGCAGCCGGCATGCGGGTCCGAGGGCCGCGGGAGGCGCGGCACCCCGTGGTATGTTCCCGGCGCTTTGGGGAGGAGACCCGATAAGCGCGGCGGGACGGGGCGATCGGCGCCCGGCCCGGCCGGGCCCGGCCGGCGGGTCGTGGCGGCGCTGGCCCTCTCGGGCTTGGCCGCGGGGCTGATCGCGGCTTGCGGCGGCGACGACTCGACGAGCCAGCAGAACGCCGACGAGCCCTCCGGCGACTTCCCGGTCGCCGTCACGAAGGCGAAGTTCCCGACCGAGCAGCGGCTCGCGCTCACCTCCGACCTCGTCATCGGCGTCCGCAACATCGGCGAGGAGACGGTGCCCGAGCTCGCGTTCACGATCGAGACGGACGACGGCGATGCCGATGGCTCCTTTCAGACGCAGATCGACGACCCGGCCGTGTCGAACCCGAGCCGCCCGGTCTGGATCCTCGAGAGCAAGTACCCGCGGGAGGTCGGCGCCCCGCTCCCGAGGGGCCTCTCGGGCGGGCTGCGGGCGCAGACGAACACGTTCGCGTTCGGGCCGCTCGACCCCGGCGACGAGCAGACGATCGTCTGGAAGCTGACCGCTGTCGAAGCCGGCACCTACACTCTCCATTACCGCGTCGAGGCCGGTCTCGACGGGGAAGCGAAGGCCGTCACCGCTGACGGCGGAGAGGTCAAGGGCGAGTTCGTTGTCACGATCAGCGACAAGGCTCCGAAGGCGACGGTCAACGACAAGGGGCAAGTCGTCACCCATGGCGAGTAGGACGGGCCCGGAGCGCGCGCCCGGGCCCGCAGCGCGCGCCCGCGTTCGACGCTCGCTCGGAGCGCGCCTGCCGCGCTCGCTCGCCGCGCGCTCGCCGCGCGCCCTCGAGCGGGGAGCCGTCAGCACCCTCGCCGCCCTGCTCCTCGCTCCCTGCTCGCTGCTACTGGCAGGCTGTGGGGCAAGCGGGGAGCACGAGACGGGCGCGACCACGACCACCGACACCGGCCGTCAGGAGCCCACGGTCGGCGACGGGCACGGCGGCGTGACGCTGACGGAGATCGGCCGCTTCGACGCCCCCCTCTACGTGACCCAGCCGGCCGACGCCGGCGATGACATCTACGTCGTCGAGCAGGGCGGAAAGATCCTCCGGGTAGCGCCGAACGGCAGCTCGAAGACCTTCCTCGACATCTCCGACGAGACCGAGGCCGAGGGCGAGCAGGGGCTGCTCTCGATGGCCTTCGCGCCCGACTACGCGCGCTCCGGGCTGTTCTACGTCGATTACACGAACCTCGACGGCGACTCCCGGATCGTCGAGTACGAGGCTCGCGACGGCAAGGTCGACGAATCGAGCGCGCGGCAGATCCTCGCGGTCGACCAGCCGTATCCGAACCACAACGGCGGCCTCGTGCTGTTCGGGCCGGACGGCAAGCTGTACATCGGGTTCGGCGACGGCGGCGACGCGGGCGACCCGCACCGCAACGGCCTCGACCTCTCGACGCTGCTCGGCAAGATCCTCCGGATCGACCCGCGCCCGGACGGCGACCAGCCCTACACGATCCCCGCCGACAACCCCTTCGTGGACACGCCCGACGCCCGCCCCGAGATCTACTCCTACGGGCTCCGCAACCCGTGGCGGTTCGCGTTCGACCGCGAGACCGAGGACCTGTCGATCGGCGACGTCGGACAGGACGCGCAGGAGGAGATCGACCTGGTCGCCCGCGGCGAGGGCTCGGGCGCGAACTTCGGTTGGTCGGCGTGGGAGGGCAGCGCCCGCTTCAATCACGACCAGGACCCCGACGACGCCGTCCCGCCGGTGCTGACCGCCCTGCACAGCGATGGGAACTGCTCGATAACCGGCGGCCTGACCGTGCGCGACCCCGACCTCGAGACCCTCTACGGACGCTACATCTACGGCGACCTCTGCATCGGCGAGCTGCGCAGCTTCCCGGCCCGGCCGGACCGGCCGGCGACCGACGACGTCGCGATCGGGCCCGAGGCGAGGGTGGAGCAGCTCGCCAGCTTCGGCGAGTCCGTCGACGGCACCGTCTACGCGATCTCGCTCACCGGGCCCGTCTACCGGCTCGATCCGGCGCGCTGAGCACCGCCGAACACCGACTCGATCGGGCGCGCTGAGCGCCGCCGAACCGCCGGGGTCGGCAGCAGCGGCCGGTACCCTTGCCGGAATGGTGGGACCTCCGACTACCCGGGGATGGGCAGCCCTGCTCGCTGCCGCGCTCGCCGCAGCGGCTCTCGCCGCCGTGGCGGGCGGCCCGGCGGCGGCGGAAGCCGCGGCGGTCAAGGCGAAGCGCGTCGGCGGCTTCCACGACCCCGTCTACGTGACCGGCCCGCCGCACGCGCAGGGCCTGCTGTTCGTCGTCGAGCAGGAAGGCAAGGTCATCGCGGTCAACCGCCGCGGCAAGCGCCGGACGTTCCTGAACATCACCGACCGGGTCCGCAGCGGCGGCGAGCAGGGCCTGCTCTCGATCGCCTTCGCGCCCGACTACGCGAAGAGCAGGAGGCTCTACGCCTACTACACCGACCGCAAGCACGGCGACATCGTCGTCGCCGAGTTCAAGCGCTCGCGCAAGAACCCGCGGCGGGCGCTCGCGAAGAGCGGCCGGACCGTGATCCGGATCCAGCACCGGATGGCGCCGAACCACAACGGCGGCCAGTTGCAGTTCGGCCCCGGCGGCTACCTCTACCTCGGCACCGGCGACGGCGGTGGCGGTGGCGATCCCGAGAGGAACGCGCAGGACATCGACTCGCTGCTCGGCAAGATCCTGCGGATCGATCCGCGGCGCCGGGACGGCGACCCCTACACGGTTCCGCAGTCGAACCCGTTCGTCGGCCGCCCGGGCCGGGACGAGATCTACTCCTACGGGCTTCGCAACCCGTTCCGCTTCTCGTTCGACCGCGGCCACCTGGCGATCGGCGACGTCGGCCAGGATCGCTGGGAGGAGGTCGACTACCTGACGGTCGGCGCCGCGAACGGCGCCAACTTCGGCTGGAACGCCTACGAGGGCAACGCCGCCTACCCCGGCGGCGGCGGCCTCGTCGGGCCGAAGGTGGACCCGATCGCGACCTTCAGCCACAGCGACGGCAACTGCGCCATCACCGGCGGTTACGTCTACCGCGGGCCGAAGGTGCCGGGGCTGCGCGGCCGCTACGTCTATGCCGACTTCTGCCGCGGCCGGATCCGCAGCTTCGTCCCGCACGCGAACGGCGCGACCGGCGACCGCTCGCTCGGGATCAACTGGGGCACCGGCATCTCGAGCTTCGGCGAGGATGCCAAGGGGAACCTCTACTTCACCGACCTCTATGGCGGCGGGGTCTACGAGCTCGTGGCCGGCGGGCGGCGCTAGTCGACGCCCTGATCACCCGATCGGGCGACCGGGACAGCGGATCGAGCGCGCTGGGGAGACCGCCGCCGGAATGCCGCCGGGATCGACCCCGGCGCGAAGGCTTCAGCGCACCGCCAAGCCATCGGCCCCAGGCGAAGGGATCCGCACCCGGGCCGCCAGCCGGTTGTTGGGCAACGCCCCCTTTGACGCCTTCAACGCCCCCTTTGACGGCTTTCGTCTGCCCGCTCGCGGTGAGCTGCGACGGCGAGTGTTCGGCGGAACGCTCGTCAGGTGTCAGGAAGCCAGCCCGCGGCGGACGTAGCCGGCGAATGGCCCGGCGCCGGGCTCCTGCACGTCGGCGAGCGTGAACACGTGGTCCCGGTCGCCCTCGAGGCGGGCCGGCTCCGCCCCGCCCTCCGCCACCAGGCGGGTGCCGTCGGCAAGCTCGAGCACCGGCGCGCCCTCCCGGTCGCCGTGGGCGTCGATCTCTACTGTCGCGTCTGCTGCCATCACCACCGCCACATTAGCGGATGCTAACCGGGAATTTGCAATCTAAATGCCAGAAATGCGGGTGATTTCCGTCACAGAACGGGCGCCTGCTCACGCGGGAGGCCGCCGGCAGCCGGGCCGGGACCGGGGACGGGCCTTGCGCCGCGGACGCGGCCGGACCTGGCGCCGCGGACGCGGGCGGGCCTGGCGCCGCGGACGCGGGCGGGCGCGGGCGGGCCTGATGCTGCGGAGGCGGGCGCAGCGAGACGGGGCCGAA
>JAWKKA010000009.1:0-134343 GCA_041393495.1 Solirubrobacterales bacterium
CCGGCCTCGGCTTCAGCGACCTCGAGGCCGTCGTCACCGCGTCGGTCGATCTCTTCGACGGGCTCACGGCATCGAACGTGGCGGTCACCGAGGTGGTCGGCGCGGTGATGCGGCCGGAGACGCGGATCGCCGGCGACGGCCTCTGCGCGGCGATCCACGGCGCCTGCGAGCTGCGCGCCGGGGCCTGCGGGACGGTCCTGGTCGTCGCCCACGGCAAGGCGTCGATGGCGCCGCACTGGCAGCTCACCGAGTGGGCCATGGACCCCGTCTTCCTGCAGCCGCTCGGGGTCGACTTCCTGGTCTGCGCCGGGCTGCAGGCGTGCGCTGTGGCGCAGCGGGACGGCGTCGCGGCCGAGCGCTGGGCGGAGCTCGTCGCCCGGCGGCGGGCGGCTGCGGGAGACGCAGCGATCGCGGGGCCGGACAGCGCCGCGGAGGTGCTCGCCTCGCCGATCCTGGCCGCGCCGCTGCGCCACGGGATGGCGGCGCCGCTCGGCGACGGCGCCTGCGCGGTCGTGCTGCGAGCGGCCGACGACGAGCGGGGCGGCCATCCCGTCCGGCTCGCCGGCGCCGGCTGGGACCTCGAGCCGCACGCGCCGGGCGACCGCGACCTGACGCGCTGGCAGGGCCTCGAGCGAGCCTGCGCGCGGGCCTGCGCCGACGCCGGGCTCGACCCCGCCGACCCCGGCCTCGAGCTGGCCGAGCCGTCCTGCCTGTTCGCCCACGAGGAGGAGCTGTTCCGGGCGGCGGCGCCGATCGGCGAGGGGGTGACGATCTCGCCGAAGGGCGGGCTGTTCGCGGGCGCGGCGCCGGTGGTCGCCGGCCTGTCACGGCTCGTCGCCTGCGTCCGCGGCATCCGGGCGGGAGCCGCGCGCCGAGCGCTGGCGCACGGCGTCTGGGGGCCGGCCGGCCAGGCCCACGCGGTGGCGGTGCTGGAGGCGGCGGGGTGAGCGCGACCGCGATCATCGGCACCGGCCAGACCCGTCACTCGAGCCGCCGCGACGACGTCTCGCAGCCCGAGCTGGTGCGCGAGGCCGCCGAGGCGGCGCTCGCCGACGCCGCCGTCCGCCCCGGCGATCTCGATGCGGTGCTGGTCGCCAACATGGAGCTGTTCGAGGGACGGGCGCTGCCGGAGCTGTGGACGGGCGCGGGGGCGTTCGCCACCGGCAAGCCCTGCATGAAGGTCGCGACCGGCGGGACCTCGGGGACGAGCGGCTGCATCGCCGCGTTCCACCAGGTCGCCGCCGGGCTCTTCGACCTCGTCCTCGTCGTCGGGTTCGAGAAGCACTCGGAGGGGCACGCGCAGACGGGGATGGCGCTGACCGACCCGTTCTGGGACCGCGCGGTCGCCTCGGGCGCGCTCGGGAACTTCGCGCTGTCGATCTCGCAGTACGTGGCCGAGCGCGGGGTCAGCGCCGAGCAGGCGGCGCTCGTCGCCGTCAAGGCGCGGCGCAACGCCGCCCGCAACCCGCACGCCCACCTGCGGATGGGGGAGCTGACCGTCGCCGAGGTGCTGTCGTCGAAGATGCTCGCCGACCCGGTCCGGCTGCTCGACATGTGCCCGCAGTCGGACGGGGCCTGCGCGATCGTCGTCGCCTCCGCCGCGGTGGCCCGGCGGCGCTGCCGGCGACCGGCCTGGGTGCTGGCCGCCGAGACCCGCCACGAGCAGCCTTACATCGGCGACATCGACCGGCGGCTGGTGACGATGCGGACGCTGCGCGACGCCGCCCGGGCCGCCTACCGGCGCGCCGGGATCGGCGAGCCGCTCGCCGACCTCGACGTCGCCGAGATCTACGAGCCGGTCAGCTACGCCGAGCTCGCCTGGTATGAGGCGCTCGGCTTCTGCGGGCCGGGCGAGGCGGGCCGGCTGGCCGAGGAGGGCGTAACCGCGATGGACGGCGCGCTGCCGGTCAACCCCTCCGGCGGGGTGCTGAGCAGCAACCCGGTCGGCGCCTCGGGCGTGATCCGCGTCGCCGAGGCGGCGTTGCAGATCCACGGCCGCGGCGGCGAGCGTCAGGTCGAGGGAGCGAGCCGGGCGCTGGCGACCGGCTACGGCGTCTACGCCTGGGCGGACGCGGTCGTGCTCGGCGCCGAAGGCGAGGCGGCATGACGGCGGGCGCCGTCGCCAGCGAGCTGCTCGAGGTGGCCTGCCCGATGGACCTGGGCTGGCGCTACGCGTCGGGAGCGGCGATGGAGCGCTTCCTCGCCGGGCTGCGCGAGCGGCGCATCGAGGCGCTGCGCTGCGGCGGCTGCGGGCGCCGCTACCTGCCGCCACGGCCGCTCTGCGGCGAGTGCCGGCTGCCGCTCGACGACTGGGTGCCGGTCGCCGCGGAGGGGACGCTCGAGGCCTGGAGCATCTACCACCTGCCGATCCTCGACGGGCGGACCGGCGAGCCGCGCCCGACCCCCTACGGGATCGGCCTCGTGCGCCTCGACGGGGCGGACACCACGCTCAACCACCTGCTCGCCGAGACCGACCCCGGACGGCTGCGGATCGGGCTGCGGGTCCGGGCGGTCTGGCGCGAGGAGCTGCGCGGCGCGCTCGACGACATCCTCCACTTCGAGGTGGCGCCTTGATCGTCGCCGGTCGCGTCCAGATCCCGTTCCGCTACGCGGCCGGCGCCGCCGCGAGCCGGTTCGGCGTGGGGCTGCGCGACGAACGCCGGATCCTCGGCGCCCGCTGCGGCGGCTGCGGTCGCGTGCTCTGCCCGCCCGGGCCGTTCTGCGGGCGCTGCGGCGCCGCCGCGGGAGACCCCGTCGCGGTCGGGCCGGGCGCCACGCTGGTGGCCTGGACCGAGCTGCCCGGCCGCGGGACGTTCGCGCTCGTCCGCCTCGACGGCGCCGACGGCGCGCTCGTCCACCGGCTGCTCGAGGCGGTCCCGGAGCCGCGGGCCGGCATGCGCCTGCGGGCGCGCTTCGCAAGCGAGCGCCACGGCGACATCCGCGACATCGAGGGCTTCGCGGCGGAGGGGGCGGGAGGATGAGCGTCCGCTGCGAGCGCGACGGCGCGATCCTCCTCGTGACGATCGACCGGCCCGAGGCGCGCAACGCGCTCTCGCTCGCGATGAGCCGACGGCTGGCCGAGGCGTGGATCGAGCTCCGCGACGACCCGGGGCTGCGGGTCGCGGTCCTGACCGGCACCGGGACGGAGGCGTTCTGCGCCGGCGCCGACCTCAAGCAGGTCGGCGCCTGGTATCAGTCGATGACGCCGCTCGAGCGCCGCCGCCACGGCGAGCGCGAGCCGGGCCTGGGAGGGCTGACCCGCAACCTCGACCCGGGCAAGCCGGTGCTGGCCGCCGTCAACGGCGCCTGCCTCGCCGGCGGCCTCGAGCTCGCTCTCGCCTGCGACCTGCGGATCGCCGCCGAGCGCGCGAGCTTCGGGCTGCCGGAGGTGCGGCGGGGGATCATCCCCGGCGCCGGCGGCACCCAGCGGCTGCCCCGGGCGGTGCCGCAGGCGCTGGCGATGGAGATGCTGCTCACCGGCGCGTCGATCGACGCGGCGACGGCCCTGCGCGCCGGGCTGGTGAGCCGGGTCGTGCCCGACGGGCAGCTCGCCGCCGCGGCGCTCGGGCTGGCGGAGCGGATCGCCGCCAACGCGCCGCTCGCCGTGCAGACGGCGCGGGCGGCGGCGCGGGCGGGCTCCCATCTCGCCCTCGACGACGCGCTCGCGCTCGAGCAGCTCCACGCCGAGCCGCTGCGCCAGACCGAGGACGTCCAGGAGGGCCTGCGCGCCTTCGCCGAGCACCGCGAGCCGCGGTTCGAGGGGCGCTGAGGGTGAGCGGGCCGGAGACGATCGCGGTCGCCGTCGAGCCGCCCCTGGCCCGGATCACCCTCGCGCGGCCGGAGGTGCTGAACGCGATCGACGGCCGCATGCTCGCCGAGATCCGCGCCGCGCTCGCCGCGGCGGCGGCCGATCCCGCGGTGCGGGTGATCGCGATCGACGCCGCCGGCGAGCGGGCGTTCAGCGCCGGGATCGACGTCGCCTACGTCAAGGACCTCGAGGGCTTCGCGGCGCGCGAGGTCGGCCGCGAGCTGCATCGCACCTTCCTGGCGCTGCGGACGACCGAGAAGCCGATCGTCGCCGCGATCGACGGGCTCTGCCTCGGCGCCGGGCTCGAGCTCGCCGTCTCCTGCGACTTCATGCTCGCCAGCGACCGCTCGCGCTTCGGGCTGCCGAACATCGACCGCGGCATCCCGGCGATCGTCGAGGCGGCGATCCTGCCGCTCGCGATCGGCATCCAGGGCGCCCGCGAGCTCGCCTACACCGGCGAGTTCTGGGACGCCGCCAAGGCCGAGCGCCGCGGCCTCGTGCACGCGGTGGTCGCGCCCGAGGAGCTCGCCGGGGAGAGCGCCGCCTGGTGCGAGCGGCTCGCGGCGAAGAGCGCGACCGGGCTGGCGACCCAGAAGGAGATCGTCCACAAGTGGATGACGACCGACCTCGAGGCGGCGATCGACTTCTCGATCAACACCGTCGTCCTCAGCTTCGGCTCGCGCGACCAGCGCGAGGGGATGGGCTCGTTCCTGGCCCGCCGCGAGGAAGGGGGCGGCGATGGCCGCCGCTGAGACGGTGATCGTCACCTGCGCGCTGACCGGGGCGCAGCAGGGCAAGGAGGCGAATCCGAACCTCCCCGTCGCGCCGGCCGAGATCGTTGCCCAGGGGCTCGAGGCATGGCGCGCCGGGGCCGCGATCCTGCACCTGCACGCACGCGACGCCGGCGGCGGCCCGAGCGCCGAGCCGGCGATCTTCGCGGAGATCGTCGCCGGCCTCCGCGACGCCGGCTGCGACGCCGTCCTCAACCTCTCGACCGGCGGCGCCGTGGCCGGCATCCCGCTCGCCGAGCGACTCGCGGTCGTCACCGAGCTGCGCCCCGAGATCGCCTCGCTGAGCGCCGGCGGCGGCGTCCTGCTGGGGCGCTTCGACGAGCGCCGGGGCGCCTGGACGGGCGACCGCTTCGTGCCGCTGTTCGGCTCCCACGCCGAGCTCGAGCGCGCCGTCCGGCTGTTCGCGGACTGCGGCGTCCGCCCCGAGCTCGAGGTCTACAACGCCGGCATGCTCAACACCGTGCGGGGGCTGCACGCCCGCGGTCTGCTCGCCGAGCCGCTGCTCGTCAACCTGGTGATGGGGATCCCCGGCGAGTGCACCGAGCCGACGGTCCGCAACCTCGCCTTGCTCGTCGAGGAGCTGCCGGCGGGCGCGGTCTGGCTGGCGAGCGCGATCGGGGCCCGCCACCACTTCCGGATGCTCGGCGCGGCGGTCGCGATGGGCGGCCAGGTCCGCGTCGGCCTCGAGGACAACGTGTACATAGCGCGCGGCGAGCTCGCCGCCTCGAACGGCCAAGTGGTCGCCAAGGCGGTGCGGATCATCCGCGAGCTCGGCTTCGAGCCCGCCGCCCCTGACCGGGCCCGGGCCGTGCTGGGACTGGAAGGAGGAACCCGATGAACGAGAACGGCGAGGCGATCGCGATCGATGCCTGGGGTAGCTGGATCGGGCCCGAGGCGGCGAAGCGATGGCCCGAGGAGTACCTGCACATCTTCCGCAAGTACCGCTCCCCCAGCTCGATCTTCGAGGGCATCCCGCTCGAGCGGATGCTCGCCGAGATGGACGCGGCCGGCGTCGAGCGCTGCGTGCTGTCGGCCTTCTACCACAAGGACCTGGCGGTGGTCAGCAACGAGGAGGTCGCCGAGGCCGTCGCCGCCCACCCCGACCGCTTCATCGGCTCGGGCACCGTCAACCCGCTGCGCCGGCCGACCGAGGTCGCCGCCGAGGTCGAGCGTCTCGTCGGCGAGCTCGGGATGCGGGTGATCCGCCTCGAGCCCTACATGTACGGCGACGGGACGGTCGGCATGCCGCCCAACGACAAGCACTACTGGCCGGTCTATCTGAAGTGCAGCGAGCTCGGCGTCGCGGTCGCGATCCAGGTCGGCCACACCGGCCCGCTGCTGCCGTCCGAGTGCGGCCGGCCGATCTACCTCGACGAGGTCGCGCTCGCCTTCCCCGAGCTCGTGATCCTCGGCTGCCACCTCGGCCAGCCCTGGCACGAGGAGATGATGACGCTGGCCTGGAAGCATCCGAACCTCTACGTCGAGACCTCGGCGCGGACCCCGAAGCACTGGCCCGCCTCGTTCGTCGAGTTCGTCCGCTCCTGGGGTCGCGACAAGGTGATCTGGGCGACCGACTACCCGCTGCTGCCGTTCGAGCGCACCCTGCGCGAGACCGGCGAGCTCGGCCTCCCGGAGGAGACCCGCCGCAAGCTCGTTCGCGACAACGCGCTGCGCGCGCTCGGGCTGGAGGGCTGAGCGGTGCCGGCTGAGCGAGGCGAGGTGGAGGTGGGCGCACCGGTCCTGGTCGAGCGCGAGGCGGGGATCGCGACCGTGACGCTGAACCGCCCCGACGTGCTCAACGCGATCGACGCGGAGATGCTCGAGGCGCTGGTCGCGGCGCTGCGCGAGATCGCGGCGGGCGACGATCGCGCCGTCGTCCTCGCCGGGGCGGGCCGCGCGTTCTGCGCCGGCGCCGACCAGGGCGAGATGGTCCCGCGCGACGCGGCCGAGTGGGAGCGGATCGTCGAGCGCTACCTCGACCCCGTCCGCCTGATCGCCGCGATCGACGCGCCGGTGATCGCCCGCCTGCACGGTGACGCGGTCGGCGGCGGCCTCGGGCTGGCGATGGCCTGCGACATGCGGATCGCGGCCGCCGGAGCGCGGCTGGGCGCGCCGTTCGTGCGGATCGGGCTGGCCGGCTGCGACATGTCGGCCGGCTACTTCCTGCCGCGGCTCGTCGGCCTCGGTCGGGCCACCGAGCTGATGATGACCGGACGCCTGCTCGACGCCGGCGAGGCCGAGCGGATCGGCCTCGTCAACCGCTGCGTGCCCGCGGGCGCGCTCGACGCGACCGTCGCCGAGCTCGCCGGGTCGCTCGCCGACGGGCCCCCGCGCGCCCTCGCCTTCACCAAGCGCGCGATCCGCCGCTCGCTCGACAGCGCGATCGCGACCGAGTTCGACTACGAGGTCTTCGCCCAGGTCCAGTGCCTGCAGAGCGCCGACCACCGCGAGGGCGTCGCCGCGTTCAAGGAGCGACGCCGGCCGCGGTTCGGGGGGGCCTGATGGACGGCTTTCGGGCGCTGCTCAGCGACGAGGAGGCGGCCTGGCAGGACTCGGTTCGTGCCTTCGTCGCGCGCGAGGTGACGCCGAACGCGGCGCGCTGGGACGAGCAGGGCCGCTACCCGCGCGCGCTGCTCGCGCACCTCGGCGAGCTCGACTGGCTCGGCACGGCGTTTCCCACCGACTGCGGCGGCAGCGGTGGCGGGCCGGTCGAGTACGCGATCCTCTGCGCCGAGCTGGCGCGCGGCTCAGCCGGGGTCGCGCTCGGCGTCTACGTGCACACCGCGCTGGCCTGCGCCGCGATCGACCGGCTCGGCACGGACGCGCAGCGCCGCGAGCTGCTGCCGGCGGCCCTGCGCGGCGAGCGGGTCGGCTGCTGGGCCTACGCCGAGGCCGGGGCCGGCGCCGACGCCGCCAGCGTCGCGACCCGCGCCCGCCGCGACGGCGACGGCTGGGTGCTCGACGGCGCCAAGCTCTACATCACCAACGCGCCGATCGCCGACTTCGCCGTGATCGTCGCCGCGACCGCGCCGGAGCGCGGCCTCAAGGGGCTCTCGCTGTTCGTCGTCGAGCGCGGCGCGCCGGGGCTGCGGGTCGGCGCGCCGATGCGCAAGCTCGGCATGGGCGCGTCGGAGATGGCGGAGATCGTCCTCGACGGCTGCCGCGTTCCCGCCGAGTCGCTGCTGGGCATCGAGGATCGCGGATTCCTGGAGGCGATGGCGGTGCTGACGCTCGGCCGGATCGCCGCGGCGTCGTTCGCCTGCGGGCTCGGCGGCGCCGCCCTGCGGGCGGCGCTCGATCACGCCCGCGAGCGGGTCCAGTTCGGCGGGCCGCTGACCGGCAAGCAGTTCGTGCGCTTCACCCTCGCCGACCTCGAGACCCGGCTCGAGGCCGCTTGGCAGCTGACGCTCGCCGCGGCGCGACTCGCCGCGACCGGCAAGCCGCACTCCGAGCAGGCCTCGATGGCGAAGCTGCTCGCGACCGAGACCTGCACCTGGGCCTGCGAGCGGGCCCTGCACCTGCACGGTGCCCACGGCTACATGCTCGAGAGCGCCGCCCAGCGCTTCTATCGCGACTGTAAGGTGCTCGAGCTCGGCGAGGGGACCAGCGAGGTCCAGCGCGAGACGATCGCCCGCGGAATGGGAATCTGAAGATGGGAGTCCAGGAGCGCCGCGAGCGCGAGCGCGAGGCCCGCCGCAAGGCGGTGCTCGACGCCGCCCGCGAGCTCGTCCGCGAGCAGGGCTTCAACAGCACGACGACGAAGAAGATCGCCGAGCGCTGCGAGCTGTCGGAGGCGACCCTGTTCTGGTACTTCCGCAGCAAGGACGAGATCCTCACCTCGCTGCTGTTCGAGGGGATCGACTTCATGGCCCGCGGGCTCGAGGAGATCATCGCCGCCGGCGAGCCGGCGGAGCGGACGTTGCGGCGGATCTGGGACTTCTTCGCCGAGCTGCGCGAGGCGCATCCCGAGTACTACCAGGTGTTCGGCTACCTGGCCCACCCGCAGTCGACCGCGGCGGTCGACGACGAGATTCGCAGCGAGATCGCGCGGCGCTCCGGCGACGACTTCCGGATGCTCGCCGACTACCTCGCCACGGTCGTCGGCGGCGACGGCGGCCGCGTCGCGGCGGACCTGCTCTGGGGCAGCTTCGTCGGGCTGATGGTGCTGCGCGACTCGCGCGCCAACCTCGGCGCCACCGCCCATCCGACCGGGGCCGATCTCGACGCGGCCTTCCGACTGATCGTCAACGGCCTCGAGGACGGCCGGCGATGAGCGCGATGCTCGCCGCCCGGCTCGTCTCGCCGGGTGCGCCGCTGCGCATCGAGGAGGTGGCGGTGCCCGAGCCCGGTCCGGGCGAGGCGCTCGTGCGGGTGCACGCCTGCGGGCTCTGCGGCACCGACCTGCACCTGGCCGTCGACGGCGACCTCCCGGTCGAGCGGACCCCGATCACGCTCGGCCACGAGGCGGCCGGCGTCGTCGTCGCGGTCGGCCCCGGCGGCGACGCGGGCGAGGAGGGCCGGCGGGTGGCCCTGTTTCCCGCCGCCTCGTGCGGGCGCTGCCGCTTCTGCCACGCCGGCCGCGAAGCGCTCTGCGAGTCGGCGAAGGTCTACGGGATGGCCCGCGACGGCGGGCTGGCCGAGTACGTGGCCGTCCCGGCGCGGTCGCTGTTGCCGCTGCCCGACGGCGTCCCCTTCGACGTCGGCGCGATCGTCACCGACGGCGTCGCCACCCCCTTTCACGCCCTCCGCTCCCGCGGCCGCCTGCGGGCGGGCGAGAGCGTCGGGATCTTCGGCTGCGGCGGGCTCGGCACCCACGCGATCGCGCTCGCGCGGCTGATGGGCGCGGCGCCGATCGTCGCCGTCGACGTCGATTCGCGAGCCCGCGAGCGCGCGCTCGCGCTCGGCGCCGACGCCGCCATCGACCCGGGCGAGGGGGACCTCGCCCGGGCGGTGCGGGCGACCGCCGGGGGCGGCCTCGACCTGGCGCTCGAGCTGGTCGGCCGGCCCGACACGGTCGAGGGGGCGGTGCGCTGCCTCGGCAAGGGCGGGCGCGCCGTCGTCGTCGGCGTCGGCCCGGAGCGGGCGTCGCTGCCGCCGCTGGTGGCCTTCGTCGGCCGTGAGCAGGCCGTGCTCGGCTCCTTCGGCGCCGACCGCGCCGACAGCGCCGACCTCTACGCGCTGATCGCCGCCGGCCGCCTCGACCTGAGCGGGTCGATCTCGGCCCGCTACCCGCTGGCGGAGGCCGACGCGGCGCTGCAGCACCTCGCCCGCGACCGCGGCCGGGTGGTTAGGATCGTCGTCGAGACCGGAGCCCGACCCTGAGCGCAGACACCGCCGAGCGGATCGTCAAGATCACGATGCGGCTCCTCGCCGCCACCTTCGCCGTGGTCGGGATCCTCTTCATCGCGACCCCGGACGGGGTGATCGACACCCTCGACGACCTCGGCGGGCGGCTCGGCGACTTCGCCGCCGGGCCCGCCAGCGATCAGCGCCTCTGGGTGGCGCTCGCGTTCGCCTACATGACTGTGATCACCGGCCTGGCGCTGGTCATCTCGCTCGACGTGGTCCGCTACCGGCCGCTGCTGCTCGTGCTGGCGGCCGGCAAGGCGGCCTCGTCGCTCGCCGCCGGCGCGTACTTCCTCTTCGACGAGGACGTCTTCGCCTACCTGCTCAACTTCATCGTCGACGGCGGGCTCGTCGTCCTCGCGCTCGCCTGCTGGGCGCTCGCCGGCAGGGTCGAGGGCCACGCCCCCGGCTGAAGGAGCGCCCCGGGCCTCGCGGCGCCGGAGCGGGCGACGTTGCGCGCCTTCGCCGCGGCGCTGCTGCCCGCCGGCGCCCGTCTGCCCGGTGCCGAGACGGACGGCGGCGTGCCGGTCGCGGTCCCGGTCGAGTCGCTGCTCGCCGCGCTGCCCGGCCGGACCCGGGCGGCCCTGCGGCTCGGTCTGCGGGCATTCGAGCTCTCGTCGTTCCCGCGCCGGTTCTCGCGGCTCGGGCTCGAGCGGCGCAGCGCCCACATCGACCGGATGGCGCGCGGACGCTGGGGGCTGGCCCGGGACCTGACGCTGCTCCTCAAGGGACTCGCCTGCCTCGGCTATGCCGGCGACGCCCGGGTCCGGGCGGCGACCGGCTGGGAGCCCGGCTGCGAGCTCGCCGGCCCGGCGGCGCCCGGCTGCGGGGACACGCCGGCACTCGACCCGGCGGCGCTCGTCCCGCCAGCCGGAGGCGAGAGCTGCGACGTCGCGATCGTCGGCTCGGGGGCGGGCGGCGCCGCCGCGGCCCGCGTCCTCGCCGAGGCCGGGCTCGACGTCGTCGTCGTCGAGCAGGGCGACTACCACGACGGCGCCGACTACCCGTCCGATCCGCTCGCGGCGCTGCTGGCGCTCTACCGCGACGGCGGCCTGACGGTCTGCGAGGGCCGGCCGTCGGTCCCGGTCCCGGTCGGGCGCTGCGTCGGCGGGACGACGGTGATCAACTCCGGCACCTGCCTGCGGGCGCCCGACGACGTCCTGCTGCGCTGGCGCGATCAGCACGGCGTGAGCTGGGCGACCGAGCTCGACGGCCGCTTCGAGGCAATCGAGGCGGCGCTCGGCGTCACCGCGGTCGATCCGGCGACGGCCGGCCGCAACGCGGAGCTCTGCCGGCTCGGCGCCGAGGCGCTCGGCGCCTCGAACCGCCCGATCACCCGCAACGCGCCGCCGCTACGGCGCTGCGCGAGCTGCGCGACGGGCTGCCCGCTCGACGCCAAGCAGGCGATGCACGTCTCCGAGCTGCCCGGCGCCGTCGCCGCCGGGGCGCGGGTCCGGGCCGGCGTCCGCGCCGGCCGGGTCCTCGTCGAGCGGGGCCGCGCGGTCGGGGTCGAGGGCAGCATCGACGGGCGGCGGCGCCCGTGGGAGCTGCGTGCCCGCGCGGTCGTGCTCGCCGCCGGCGCTTTCGGGACGCCCGAGCTGCTGCTCCGCCAGGGGATCGCGAACGGCTCCGGAATGGTCGGCCGCGGCCTGCGCATCCACCCGGCCTGCTGGGTCGGCGCCCGCTACGACGAGGAGGTGCGGGGCTGGGACGGCGTGATGCAGAGCTGGCTCGTCGACGAGTGGATCGACCGCGGGCTCTTCCTCGAGGCGACCTTCACCCCGCTCGCCTTCGCCGCTCCCTCGCTGCCGGGCGCCGGCCCCGGGCTGACGGCGCGGATCGAGGAGTTCGACCGGCTCGGCGTGATCGGGGTGCACCTCTCCGAGCGCTCCGAGGGGCGCGTCCGCGCCCGCGGCGCGACGCTGCGGATGAGCTACGAGCTCGGCGACGACGACGCGGCGACGCTCCGCTTCGGCATCGCCCGCGCCGCCGAGATCCACTTCGCCGCCGGGGCCCGCGAGGTCTACCCGCCGCTCGCCCGGGTGCCGACGCTTCGTCCCGGCGAGCAGGGGAACGTCGTCGAGCGTGGCCGCCACTCGCCCGCCGAGCTGCGCCTCGAGGCTTTCCACCCGATGGGGACGGCGCGGATCGGCGCCGACCCGCGCCGCTCGGTCGTCGCCCCGAGCGGCGAGTGTCACGACCTCCCGGGCCTGTTCGTCGCCGACGCGAGCCTGTTCCCGACCTCCGTCAAGGCGAACCCGATGCTGACGATCATGGCCTGCGCGCAGCAGGTCGCGGCGGGGATCGCCGAGCGTCTCGCCTGAGCGCGGACGGCTGCGGGCTCAGCTGCCGCCCCGGCTCGCCGGCGGCGCCGGCGGACGTCCGGGTCCGCGGCGCCGCTGCGATCGCCACACAGCAGCGCTGGCGGAGATTCGCCACTCATGGAGCAGCGAACGCCCGCCACCGCGGTTCCGGCGGTCAGCGGCGCCACGCCGACGCCGTCACCTCCCCTCCCGGTAGGAGACGAGCTCGGCCCGGCCCCCGTCGCCGTCGGTGTGGACGCTGAGCACCATGCCGACGCCCGGGGCGTAGAGCTTCAGCTCCTCGACCCGCGGCTCGGTCGGGACCAGGTCCCGGGTCATGACGACGTCGCGGTCGAAGAAGCCGAACGGCACCTCGACCTGCTCGGCGCCGCGGGTGACGATCGCGCCGTGGTCCTCGGCCTCGCCGGCGTAGTACTCCTGCCGGTAGGACATCCCCGGCTCGGGGTCGGCGGGCATCGCGATCCCCGCCTCGGCGCCGTCGACGCCGGCCTCGAACGACCCGGCGCGGGTCGTGATCTGTCCGTTGCGGTACTCGGCCGTGCGCTCGCCCAGGTACCAGACGTTGCCGTCCGAGTCCTGCGCGAACCAGTCGTCGGTGATCTCGATCGGCTCGCCGCCCTCGCTGACGATATCGCGGACGACCCGCGCCTCGACCCCGTTGGCGATCGTCCGCGTCCGGTCGGTGACCGTGACGACGACCCGCTGCTCGGACCCGGTCGTGTCGGTCTCGCGGTAGACCCAGCGGCTGCCCGGGCTCATCGGCAGCCACGGGTTGTCGATCGCGGTCGTGAACTCCGCCGGGTCGAGCGTGACCGGCTCGCCGCCCCGGGGCAGCGACCCGGCGGCGTCGGTCGCGGTGGCATCGCCGCCACAGCCGCCGATGGCGGCCGCCGTCACCGCGATGGCTGCGACCGCCACGGCCGCGAGGCGGGAGCGGAAGCCCGCTCGTGCTGTCGGAATCATCGTGCACCTCCGTGCTCTGCGGCCGCCGGCGGCGGCTCGTTCCCGACCGTCCTACGCGGCGGCGATGAAACCGCCGTGATCGGCCGATGAAGCGAGGATGAAAGGGTCGTGGCGGCGACAACCGAGCGGGCTTTCATGCCACGTTCATCTGCAAGCCTGAGGGTGAGGCGACGATGCGAGTCCTGATCGTCGAGGACGAGGCGAAGATGTCCGCGCTGCTGCGGCGCGGCCTGCGCGCCGAGGGCATGGCGGTGGACGTCACCGCCAGCGGCGAGGACGCGCTCTGGATGGCGGGCTCGAC
Source organism: Solirubrobacterales bacterium (assembly GCA_041393495.1). Lineage (GTDB taxonomy): Bacteria > Actinomycetota > Thermoleophilia > Solirubrobacterales > 70-9 > RHKX01. The sequence continues at coordinate 13,534 of JAWKKA010000009.1, forward strand.
CGATTACGACGCGATCGTGCTCGACGTGATGCTGCCCGGGATCGACGGGATCGAGGTCTGCCGTCGCCTCCGCGCCGACGGGGTCTGGGCGCCGATCCTGATGCTGACCGCGCGCGACGGCGTCGCCGACCGCGTCGCCGGCCTCGACGAAGGCGCCGACGACTACCTGACCAAGCCGTTCTCATATGCCGAGCTGCTCGCCCGGCTGCGGGCGCTCGGGCGGCGCGGCGCCGGCGAGCGCCCGGTCCGGCTCGAGGTCGGCGATCTCGCGCTCGAGCCCGCCTCGCGCCGCGTCTGGCGGGGCGAGGCGGAGATCGACCTGTCGGCGAAGGAGTTCGCGCTGCTCGAGGTGTTCATGCGCCATCCGGGCGACGTGCTGTCGCGGTTTCAGCTTCTCGAGCACGCCTGGGACTACGACTACGAGAACCGCTCGAACGTGGTCGATTCGTTCGTGCGGCTGCTGCGCCGGAAGATCGACAAGCCGTTCGGCACCAGCTCGATCGAGACCGTCCGCGGCGCCGGCTACCGGCTCCGCAGCGGGAAGTCGTGAGCCGGCTGCCGATCAGGGCACGGGTGACGCTCGCGTTCGCCGGCGTGATGGCGATCCTGCTCGCCGGCCTCGGCCTGTTCATCTACCTCCGTTACGAATCGCACCTCAACGAGACGATCGAGCAGGGGCTCAGGTCGCGGGCCACCGAGGCGCGCGCCGCGGTGCTCGCCGGCGGCGGGCCGCGACTCGGGCGCGCGACCGGCGCCGGCGGGCTCGCCGAGCTCGACGAGAGCTTCGCGCAGCTCATCACGGCCTCCGGGCGCGTCATCGACGCCAGCCCGCACGTCGGGACCGAGCCGGTGCTGAGCGCGGACCAGCTCGCCGCCGCCGCCGCCGGGCCGATCCTGTTCGACGCGCCGCCGCCGCCGGGCGTCGAGGGCGAGGTCCGGGTCCTCGCCACCGCCGCGACCGGCGGGCCGGGCAGCGACATCATCGTCGTCGGCGCCTCGCTCGACGACCGCGACGAGGCGCTCGCCAACCTCGCGACCCTGCTCCTCGTCGGCGGACCGGTCGCGCTGCTGCTCGCCTCCCTCGCCGGCTACCTCAGCATCGGCGCGGCGCTCCGGCCGGTCGAGGACATGCGCCGCCGCGCCGCCGCGCTCTCGGGGTCCGACCTCGGCGAGCGGCTGCCGGTCGGGGGAGTCGAGGACGAGATCCACCGGCTCGGCGAGACGCTGAACGGGATGCTCGACCGCGTCGAGGCCGGGGTCAGGCGCGAGCGGGCGTTCGTCGACGACGCCAGCCACGAGCTGCGGACGCCGCTGGCGCTGCTCAAGACCGAGCTCGAGGTCGCCGAGCGCTACTCCGACGACCCCGGCGACCTGCGCGCGGCGATCGCCTCGGCTCGGGCCGAGGTCGACCGGCTGATCGAGCTCGCCGAGGCGCTGCTCGTCGTCGCCCGGGCGGACGAGGGCCAACTCCCGCTCGACCGCCGGCGGCTCACCGTGGCGGAGCTGCTGGCGGATGTCGTCGAGCGGTCCGGCCCACGGCTGCGCGAGGAGGGCCGCCCGCTTCGGATCGAGCCGAACGGCGGCCTCGCCGTCAGCGCCGACCGCGCCCGGGCCGGGCAGGCGCTCACGAACCTCGTCGAGAACGCGGTCCGGCACGGAGGCGGCCCGATCCGACTCCGGGCCGAGCCGGCCGGCGACCTCGTCGAGATCCACGTCGAGGACTCCGGGCCCGGCTTTCCGGACGGGTTCCTGCCGCGCGCGTTCGAACGCTTCAGCCGCGCCGATCCGGGTCGGTCCGGGGCCGGCTACGGCCTCGGGCTGGCGATCGTCGACGCGATCGCCCGCGCCCACGGCGGTCGCTCGGGGGTCGCGAACCGGCCCGGCGGCGGCGCCGACGCCTGGATCGCTCTGCCGGCCGCCGACCGCTGAGCGGCTCCTCGCCGTACCACCGGCTCTCTTTCATCGTCGTTTCACCGCCCCTCCGTAGAACCGACGGCAATCCGCACCCGAACGAAGGAGATGAACGATGGAGCTCAAGCGCAAGTACGTGGCGGTCGCTGCCGCGATCGCCGCGCTCGGCGCCGGCACCGGCGTCGCGCTGGCGAGGGCCGGCAGCGACGACGACGCCGCCGAGCAGGTGAGCGGCCCCGACGCGGCCAAGGCGAAGGCCGCGGCCCTCGCGGTGACCGGAGGCGGCACCGCCAACGCGGTCGAACGCGACGACGAGGACGGCGCCGTCTGGGAGGTCGAGGTGAGAAGGCCCGACGGGCAGACCGTCGACGTCCGCCTCGACGGCGATTACGGCAAGGTCGCGGTCGAGAGCGACTCCGAGGAGGCGGACGACTCCGACTGAACGGTCGGCGGGCGTCGGCCCGCGCCTTCCGAACCCGGTCCCGCGAGCGGCCCGGCGAAGCCGCGGGCACCGCCCGACCGGACATGCGAGCGGCCCGGCGGCCGAAGCCGCCGGGCCGCTCGCCCCGTCGTGATCGATCGGCTAGCGATCGATCGTCTTCGAGGTGTCGCCCTTGCAGTAGTCGGTCTTGGCGACCTTGGCGTAGAAGCTGCCGTGCTTGTAGCCGGAGTTGCCGATCGACCACATGTACTTGGCGCCGTTCGGCTGCGCGGTGTCGGTGCCGATCTTCAGGTCGTGCTTGGGGTCCTGGGCGGAGCCGAGCTGCTTGAAGACCTTGACCTTGCGATCGACGGCGCAGTTGGGGGCGTCGTCGCTTTTGACGTAGCCGTAGTAGTCGCCGCCCTGGCCCTTGATCGTGACCTTCGTCGCGGCCTTGCCGGCGGCCTCGGCGGAGGCGACGACGGCGAGCGCGCTGAGCGCGACGGCGAGGACGGTGAGGACGGTGCGGATCTTGCTGCGGTTGAACATCGGTTGCTCCCTTTCGGAGTGGTTTGACCTTGCCCGACCATGATCAGCCCGATTGCCGGCCGCGAACAGGGGCCCGCGGGGTGAACTCGGCCACACCCTGCGGGCGGGGGGGTTCAGCCCGTCTGGCGCCGGGCTGCAGCTGATGATGAGGTGCTGCTCGGGCACCGTATGCGGACCTTCGAGAGACGCGGCGCCGTCGGAGCGAGGAGGCCCCGGAGCCCGCCGGCCACGACGGTCAGCGGCGCGAGCTCATCGGTCTCATCGGGGTGACGGTGAGCTTCTCCAGCACGGCGCTGCCCCCCTCGGCCCAGGCCCCGAGCCGGTCGGCGCCCTCGGGCGGGAAGACCTGATCGGTGATCGTCTTCCGGCCGCCTCGGGCGAACACCTCGACCGAGGCGCGATCGAGGAAGACCGTCAACTTGAGCTCGCCGTCGACCAATCTCACGGGGGCGGCCTCGACCGAGGCGAACTTCGGGTTGAAGTCGACGTCGCCCGACCGGGTGCGGTCCACGAACAGCTTGCCGGTGGCGGTGTCGTAGCCGATCGCCGTCTCAGCGTCACGGTTGCCGAGCACGCTCAGCCCGAACCGGTCGGCCCTGCCCGCTGCCAGCGTGGCATCGACCCGGACCGCGCCGCCACGAACCGCCAGCGACCGCCTGCCGGCGATCGGAAGCGGCCGACGAACCTTCAGCGTCGCCGGCCTCTCGAGCGAAGCGAGCTGGTCCACCGGCCTCTGGACGAGCCTCGGGCCCCTGCGAGCCTTGATCAGCCTCAACTCCCGCGGCAGCGACATCGAGCCGCGCCACGTCGAGGTGGGAACGGACAAGGCATAGTCCCAGTTGCTCATCCAGCCGATCGTGATGGCCTTCCCGCGCGGCAGCCCCGAGAAGGTGACGGTGGCGTAGTAGTCCCGCCCCCGGTCGAGCCAGCCGTGGCGAAACGACGTCGTCGCGCCCTCCTCGGCGATCCGTTCGCTCCCGGTCACGGCCGTGTCGGGCGTGAACGTCCTGCCATCGAACTGGCCGACGAAGTACTGCCCGCCGCTGCCGCCGGCAACGCCGCCGGGATTGACGTTGACGATCATCACCCACTTCCACCTGTCGGTTCCCTCGACCCTGACAGGAAACAGATCGGGGCATTCCCAAAGGCCACCGACCGCGTTCGCCGGCCCGAACTCGCTCAAGTACTTCCAGTCCGTGAGGTTCCTGCTCTTGTAGAGCACGACCTTGCGCTCCGTGGCCTCGACTGCGGCCATCACCCAATAGCTCCCCGCGGGACCGTCATAGGCGAACACCTTCGGGTCGCGGAAGCTCGCCGAGTTGCGGTCAAGCACCGGATTGCCCTCGTACTTCTCCCAGGTGCGACCTCGATCGGTGCTGTAGGCGAGCGACTGCGCCTGCAATCCCGGGAATTCCGGGTGAGAGGGGGTGTAGCTCGAGGTATAGATCGCCACCAGCGGCGGACTCCTCCGGGTCCCGAACCCGCTCGTGTTGTCGCGATCGATGACCACGGAGCCGGAGAAGATGTCCTCGACCGGCTTTCCGGACTGATTCAGCGTCTGCGGAATCGCGACCGGCTTCTCGCTCCAGTTGACGAGGTCCTTCGACGTTGCATGCCCCCAGCTCATGTTCCCCCACAGCGTGCCGTAGGGGTTGTGCTGGAAGAAGAGGTGGTAGGTGCCGCGGTAGTGGACCAGACCGTTCGGGTCGTTCATCCAGTTCCGCTGCGGCGTGAAGTGATAGGAGGGGCGATACCGCTCGAGCGGCTCCTGCGAAGCGGCCGTCGCCGAGCCGACCAGCCCCGCGGCGAGGGCCAAACCGCCGAACGTGGCCATCGACAGGCGGAAGCGCATGAGCGAGACAAGCCTACTCAGCGGGCACACACGACCCGCACCAATGGGACCTGCCCGAGCTCTACTGTGATCCGGGGAGCCGGCGGGATCAGCCCGCTCCCCGGAGGCGGGGCTCCCTTCGCGATCACGCTCGCCGGCAGCGAGGACGGCCTGTCGCGGCCAGGCGGCATGAACAGGCAGGCACCCGGCACGACCTCGAGCGTCGCCTCCGAGACCTCAACGACCGATCCCGCCGCGACCCCCGATGTGGACCCGACCACCCGCCCGCGGGCTGGTTGCGCGATGGCTTCCTGCCCACGACCGCGTCGATACGCCCGCGTCCGCCGCTGCGCTCGTCACTGCTTCGGCGGGAGGATGCCGGCCAGGCGGCTGAGCAGCGAACGGAGCTGCTCGAAGTCCTCGGCGCCGAGCTGTGCGGCCCATTCCCGTTCCAACTCGGCGACCGCCTCGCGCATGACCATCGCCGCCTCGACGCCGCGGGGCGTGAGGTACACACGCCTCGAGCGACGATCGTCGGGATCGTCCCCCCTCTCGAGATAGCCGAGCCGCTCGAGCTGGCCGAGGAGGTAGTTCGCGGCCTGCTTGGTGTGGCCCGAGCCCGCCGCGATCTCGCCCGGGCGCCGCCCCTGCGGCCCGGGGTAGCGCAGGACGACGAGATGGGCCGCCACCAGGTCGTCGAAGCCACGATCGTGCAGGGCCGCGAGCATCCGCGCCTGGACGACCTCCAACGGCATGCGCAGCAGCGCGCCGATGAGGGGCGGGCCCAGGGCTTCAGAGAGTCTCTGTGATGGCATTGTCGTAAAGGGACTTGACCGATCTGATTCGAGGTGCTACGGTCAAGCGACTTTACCAACGGTCTGGAAGCGAGGACTTCATGGCAGGCAGGTACGAACCGGTCCACCTCGGGCCGATCACCATTCATTTCTCGGTTGAAGCGGAGGACTCCGACGACTCGGTCACCGTCTCGCGCTGCGACGTCCTGGCCGGCGCCGGCGTTCCCTTCGCCCACAGCCACGACGGCTTCGAGGAGACGATCTACGGGGTCGAGGGGACGGTTACCTTCACGATCGACGGTGAAGCCGTCGCCATCGGCCCCGGCGAGGCGGTCTGCATCCGCCGCGGCCAGGTGCACAGCTTCGTCGCCGGCGAGGAGGACGTGTCCTTCCTGGCCATCGCGACCCCGGGCGTGTTCGGCCGGGCCTACTTCCAGGACATGGCCGGGGTCTTCGCGGCCGCCGCCGGCGGGCCGCCCGACCCGGAAGCCGTCCACGCGGTGATGCTGCGCCACGGCCTGACGCCGGCCCCGCCGGCCTAGGACTCGCCTGTGGCGCGAGGTCCCCTCTCCGCCGGCCGCTTCCTTCCCCGCGGCCGACAGGTTCGCGAAGCAGCGCTCCGGCGTCTCCGGTCCGTACTGGGCGTGGGACCACGAGCCCTGCTCCACCTGGCCGGCGCGCAGCGCCCACCGCTTCCGGGGACCGTGGAACCGGCCACCCCCAGCCCGGTGCTGGTCGTCGGCAACACCTTCGATCCGGCCAGCCCTGCGGGGCGCAATGGTCATGACGAAACGGTTGGCCCGGGCCCGCCTGCTCACCATGGACGGCTACGGCCACACCGCGTTGCTCAATCCGAGCTCCTGCGTCAACCGCATCGAGAGCCGTTACTTCATCAAGGGAACCTTGCCACGCATGGGGACGAGATGCGCCCAGGATGACGAGCCCTTCGGTGGCTCGATCGGCGTGGGAATCAAATAGGGTTTGTCACTTAGTAGGGAAGGGGTCTGATGAGGAATTTCGCACTGGCCGTCATGGTCGCCTGCGTGGCCGGATCGGTCTGCACGACCGCCTCCGCAGCCGGCGCTGCCGGGCCGCGAATGGCACAGCTCACCCCCCTTGCCGCGACCGTGCAGGACGCGCCGCAGGCCGTGCGTGCCAGCGACGGGCGATTTCACCTCGTCTACGAGATCTCCCTGCTGAACACGTCGACCTCCGCGGTTCGCCTCGATCGGGTGGCGGTGCGCGGCGGCGGGAAGGTCCGGGCCAGATATGCCGGACCCGGGGCGATCGGGCCGATCATGAGCGATGCCTCGCATCCGTTCGATCCGATCGACTCGCTCGAGCCCAGCGCCGGGGGCACCCTGTGGATGGACGTGACCTTCAACCGCCGCGCCGCGGTCCCATCGCGGCTCGTGCACCGCCTCGTCACGACGCCGCTGACGGGAGGAACGCCGTCCGGACCGAGCGCGGCGACGGTCGGCGCACGCACCCGGGTGATTCGCAGCAAGCCGGTCGTGATCACGCCACCGCTGAGCGGGCCCGGCTACGTCGACGCCAACGGCTGCTGCGGCCTCGGCGCCCACGTTCGCGCCCTCTTCACCTTCGACGGTCGCCGGTACCTCTCACAGCGCTTCGCGATCGATTGGGTCCGGCTCGACCAGAGCGGCCGCTGGTGGAACGGCGATCCCTCGAAGAACCGCGACTTCGCGGTCTTCGGGGACCGGATCATCGCCGCCGCCCCCGGCAAGGTCGTCTCGACCCGCGACGACCTGCCGCAGAACACGCCGCCGAACCCGCTCGGCGAGCTCGATCTCGGCAACGCCCTCGGCAACCAGGTGAAGATCAGGATGCGGGGCGGCCTCTTCGCCATCTACGCGCACATGAGATCGGTGGCCGTCGAGGCCGGAGATCGGGTGCGACGCGGGCAACTGCTCGGACGGGTCGGAAACAGCGGCGGCTCCACCGCTCCCCACCTCCACTTCCAGATCAACCCCAGCCTGCGCGGCGCCGGCGCGCTGTCGAACGGGGTCCCCTACGTGTTCGATGGGTTCGACCTCCAGGGCCGGATCGCGAACTTCGAGGATTTCCTCAGCCAGGTCAGCTCGACCCCGGCGATCATCGATCCTCCGCAGGGGCGGACCCACCGCCGTCTCGAGCTGCCGATGCAGTCCGACGTCGTCGACTTCCCCGGTCGATGAGACCGGGACTTCGGCCAGGCGCAGGAGCGAGGTTCGCGGCGGCGCTGGCGAGCGTCGTGGCGGTGATCCTCGTCGCGGCCGCTCCCTCCCCTGCGTCGCCCGGCAGCGCCCATCCCTCGACCGCGAAGGCGGACGGAGCCCTGCGCAAGCGGGTCGCGATCCACGACGGCCGCAAGCTCTTCATCGCCTGCCGCGGCCAGGGCTCGCCGACCGTGGTGCTCGAGGCGGGCACGGGCGATCTCGGCCGGGTCTGGAGCATGCAGCCGTTCGGGCCGGGCCGCGCGGTGCTGCCGGCGGTCGCGCGGTTCACCCGGGTCTGCGTCTACGACCGGCCCGGCACCTACCTGCTGCCCGACCGGTTCAGCCGCAGCGACCCGGTCGCGATGCCGCGGACCGCGCTCGACATCGCCCGCGACCTGCGGGCGCTGCTCCGCGCCGCCCACGTTCCCGGGCCCTACGTCCTCGTCGGGCACTCCTACGGCGGGCTGGTCGCGCGGCTGTTCGCGACGATCTACCCGCGGCGCGTCGCCGGGCTGGTCTCGATCGATGCCCAGAACGAGGACTTCATCGCCGCCTACAAGAAGTACCTGAGCCCCGAGCAGTACCGGGCGGCGGTGCTCGATCCGGCACCCCCGCCAGGGCTGGAGGACTACCCCGACTACGAGCGGCTCGCGCTCGAGGCCTCGGCCGCCCAGGTCGAGCAGGCCCAGGCCGACACCCCGCTGCGACGGATGCCGTTCGTGGTGCTGTCGCACTCGCGCGATCTGCCGAACCCGTTCGGCTTCCCCCCGGACTGGCCGATCGGAGAGCTCGACCACGCCTTCCAGCAGTCCCAGGACATGCTAGCGGGGCTGCTGCCGAACGCCCGTCACGTCGTCGCGAAGCGAAGCGGGCACTACATCCAGCTCGACCAGCCGCGGCTGGTCACCCGCGAGATCAGAAGGGTCGTGCGCCGTGTCCGTTAGACGATCGATGGAATGGACACCGACGGTCGGCTACGAAACCGAAGGTCACTGGTTTGAATCCAGTCGGGCGCGCTCCAAGGAAGTCGGGAAGCGGGCTGGTAAGGTCGGCAAGCATTCGTCGATCGGAGTGGTGTTGACGTTGCTGGGGAGGGGACGGAGTTCGGCTGGACGAGCCGGTGTCTTGGCGCTGGTCACGGTCTCCATGGGCGGCATGCTCGCTATCGGAGCGAATGCCTCGTTCGCCGATCCGCCCCCCTCCGTACGCCCCGCCGGCGGTGCGCTTCCGGAGCGGACGCAGGTGAAGGGGCGACATCTTCCGAAGCGAACGCGGGCCAAGGTGCGGCGGGTGATCCGCCGGTTCAAGCAGACGAACCGCACGCCCGGAGTGCTGATCGACATCTGGGGACGCGAGGGGCGGTATGTCAGGGCCAAGGGCGTCGCCGATCTGGCCACGGGGGAGCGGCTCGAGAGGCGGATGCAGTTCAAGCTCGCCAGCCAGACGAAGGGGTTCACGGCCAACCTCATACTCCAGCTGGTCGGCGAGGGGAAGGTCTCCCTCGGTGATCACATCTCCGATTGGATCGCGGGCGTACCGAACGGCGACCGGATCACGATCCGCCAGCTGCTCAACCACACGAGCGGGCTTGCCGACGGCTTCTCCCTCCCGGTGGTCCTGGAGAAGCTTGAAACCGGCTGTACCCCCGAGTTCCTCCTCACCGCCGAGGCGGAGGCGCCGCCGATCGCGCCGCCTGGAGCGGAGTGGCACTACAGCAACTACGGCTACAACCTACTCGGCCGGGTGGTGGAGCTCGCCACCGGGCAGGACCTCAGCACGGCGATTCAGGAGCGGATCGCGGAACCGCTCGGTTTGCGTCGAACGTTCCTTCCCACCTCGACAACCGACAACGGGCTCAGCCCACCCTTCGCCCGCGGCTACGGCAACACGTACCCGACCCGGCTGCCGGTCCTCGGGGACGACGCCACCGACCTTCCGGCGTCGTGCTTGTGGGCACACGGCGGCATGGTCTCCACGCTCGCCGATATGCGCGTGTTCACCCGCGCTCAGGCGACCGGGGAGCTGCTGAAGCCGTCCGTGCGGAAGCAGGTGACGCGGAACGCCCTCCCCTTCGAGTTCCCCGGCAACTACGACGGACCCGGACGCTGGAGGTACGGTCTCGGCATCTACCTCTCGGGTGGGTTCATCGGGGGGCAGGGCAGCATGCCCGGCTACGAGTCGACTGCGATGTACTCGCCTTCCCGCCACGTCGGGTTCCAGGTGGTGAGCATGAAGCAGGCGAACGCGGTCACGCCACCGCCGATGTTCCAGGCTCTCGCGATGACGGTGTTCGGCCGTCGCCTCGGCTTCGGGCTCAGCCTCGCCGAGGCGCTCGAGCCGAACTGCTTCGGCGTCGGGACTCCCCCGAACTGCGCTCCGTGATCCGCCCGTAGCTAGCCTCCATTGCGATAGCCACCCTCCCTCATCGTCCCCGAGGGCATTCAGGGACCCGGGAAGGTCACCACGTCCAGGTCGGTGAGGCCGCGGTTGCGGAAGCTGCCGCGGAAGGCCGGTCGCCGAGATGTCGGCTGCCGCTGGCCTAAGCGGTTTGCCGGTCCCAGTCGGCTACCGCGCGATGGTTCCCGACGCCCAACATGACGACATTCCTGTCCGGGATGTCGCCCTCAGTGGCGTCCGATCCCTGACTCGTTGATCCTCTGAAGACCTTGAAGCAGCGTACGGAGCTCGGCGCACGCAGAACCGAGCCGACGTTCGCTGGCCCCCATCGACGATCCGGACGGGAGCCGTGGCGCCCGCTGCCTCACGAGTGCTGACTGCTGACCTAGAGATCTGGATGGCCAACCTGTTTCCGCAGCCGTTCCTGAACATTCCTTCGGAACCGTCGACCCGGCGAACCGGCGCTGCGGGCGAAAACACAGATCAGCCGTGGACACCCCACGAGAGATCGCCAGCTCGCTGTCAGCTCGGCGGACGCCCTTCCGCTGGGGGATCGACCGCCGTCGGCCGAGCTTAAGCCGCACAGCCCTTGATCGGGCGGCCCGGAAGTAGGCGACCGGCTCGGCGTCGGCTCTGACCCGGGTGATCGGGCGGCCGCCGCTCAGGCGCCCGCGAAACGACGCGCGGAAGTCACATCGGCGGCCGCTCGCGAACCCGGCGTCGACCCGCCGCCAATGTCCTCCCCGGGCCCGGCCCTCGATCACGAGCCGCTGCCAGGCCACCTGCGGGCACGGCCCGAGCGATGCCCTGACCACGATCCGTCCCCGTCGGTGGTCCCGGCGGCGCGAGATCGAGATCCGCCGCTTCCGCTTCGCGTCGGAAGAGGCTGGGCCGAACCGCTGCCAGGTGCCGCCGTACGGGCGTTCCCCGACTCCCGGCTGGGTCCAGTCGCAGACTCCGTTCGGGAACACCGCCTGCAGCCGCTGCCACTGCTCGTTCGTCATGGCCGCGTCGTAGTCGTCGCGGTCGACCGGCTTCAACGCGCACTTGGCGACCGTCGAGTCGAGCGGTTCGCCGGCGACGGCAGTCGGCAGGGAGTGCGGCGGGAGAGTCTGCTCGCAGATGTTCTGGGCGCCGATCCGCGCGACTCCGTCGTGTCTGACCCCGTCGATCCAGCAGGCGTCGACCGCGTCGGCGGGCTTGTTCGCGACGACCTTCTCGGCGGCCGAGCGGTCGGATCGATCGGCGGCGATCGCGTCCATCCAGCGGGCGAGGGTCTCGAGCGCCGCCTCACGCATCGCCTCGGTGCTCGCTCCCTTCTCGGCCCGCCACATCACCTGGTTGGGATGGCCGCCGAACTCGGAGTCGAGTCGCGCCCGCATCCGGTAGGTGTTGACGTACTGATGGACGTTGATCTGGTCGTCGACGTATGCGCGGATGTCGAGCACGGGAATCCTCCGGTACCCGCCGAGCCCGCGGTTGAGGCGGCCGCTCTCGTAGGCGATCTCGAGCGCCCGCCGGTTGGCGACCGCCCGCTCGGGCCTCCAGTTGCCGTCGTTGTCGAAGCCGCCGACCCCCGCGTTCAGGTCGAGGAACTGCTTGACGTCGATGGCGCCGTCGTTGAGGGCCCCGAGTCCGTACTGGACCCCGACGTTGTCGAGCGTGCGGCGGGCCCGGCCCGAGTCGTCGGTCCCGAAGATGTTCACCATGCTGTCCCAGACGGTGCAGCGGATCCCGTCGGGGTTCGTGACCGGGTCGAAGATCTCCCCGGCCGGCACGCCCGTCTTGTCACAGCCCTCGCTCGCGTTGAGGGGGCTGGCACCACCGCCGAGCGCGAGGCAGCCGTTCGGATCGGCAAGCCCGGTGATCGCTTTTCGCTGCTCATCGTCGAGCGTCGCTCCGTCCGCGGTGCCGAAGTAGGTGAGGAACAGGTCGCATGCCGCGTTGGAAGCCATTCCCGAGCCGTCCGGAAAGCTTGCCGAGGGCAGGATCCCATCGAGGATGCCCGGGTAGTTCTGGGCGATCAGCTGCTGCTGGACCGAGCCGCCCGAGCCACCTTCGCCCATCGTCCAGACCGGCTTCGATCCGAGCTCCTCGATCACGTGCTCTTTGAGCATCAGTGCCGCTTCGGCCGAGAGGACGTCGTTGCAGGCGGTATTGAAGATGTTGAGGGTTCCGGCGAGCACCGCGTAGCCCTCTGAGAGCTCTGGGTCCGACACCGCGCCGCGGGATCCGAGCTCACCCTGCTGGTAGCCGGCGCTGCAGCCGCCGCCGAACGAGTAGACGAGCCGGTCGTTCCAGCCCTCGAGCGGCTCCCCGCCGGGCGCGAGGACCGCGAACTCATAGATCGAGCGGTCGATGACGCCGCTTTCGACGCGGACGACGTAGTCGACCGTCCGGCCGTCGCGGGTGGTCGTGGTTACTCCGTCGGGGGGCAGCGGGCCGGTCGGGTCCGACAGTGCCTTGAACCTGTCCCGATCGGTGCGGTAGAGCCAAGCGACCCGGCTCGGAGCCGAGCAGTCCGCGTCGACCGCGGGCCCGAGGCCGGCCTCCTCGGTCCGGCAGTGGAACGGTTCCTGCTGGGGGCCGGAGAACACCGGGCCCGTCAATGGGAAGTTGCGGATGCTGAGCCGTTCCGGCCGTCGAATCCCGGGACCGAACGCGGTGATCAGGTTCGGGCCGCTTCGCAGCCCGCTGACCAGGCCGGTGAGCCTGCGCGGATGCCCGGGGTCCGCCGTGAAGGCCGAGGTGACGGCGCGGCCGTTGCGGCGCACGCGGACCGACTCGGGATCGGCGCCGCGGACGCGGAGGCCGACCAGGACGTCTCCCCCCGTGACCATCTCCGGACGGGTCGAGAGCGCTTCGAGCTCGAGGCGACCGTCCGCCGGCGAGGCGGCGGCGGAGCCGGGCAGGATCGCGGCCAGCGCGATCGCCCCGAGGACGACGACCTCGATCCGTACAGCAAACATCAGGCAGTTCTCCGATCCTGGGGCTCGTCACCGGCCTGAACCCCGGCGCAGGGGAAAGTTGCGATCCCGTCGCAAGCACCCGCCCGTCGCGTCCGCTGGCGGCCGCACCGATTCGGGTGGGACCGTTCCGATGAAGGTCGCGGCAATCACGAGGCGGAAGCCCGCCAAGCCCAATGCCCAAGCGGCATCCTGGGCTCCTCGATCAGCGCGCCCGACTGGATTCGAACCAGTGACCTTCGGTTTCGTAGGCCGACCGCCGGTGTCCTTTGACCGTCAGCTGGGCAAGATCGCGGACGCCCGGCAGCCGCCTCGCAGCGCTGGACGCGACCGGTGAGACCAACTACCGTTGTCGGCATGAGCGACGAGCTTCATCTGACGATTCGCTACGAGGACGCGGGCGACGGTTGGCTGACGGCCCAGGTGGTCGAGATCCCGGGGGCGATCAGCGAAGGCTCCTCTCGTGAGGAGGCCCGCAGCAACGTCCTCGATGCGCTCGAGGTCCTGCTTACGCCGGATGAAGAGCTGGCGGGCGAAGACTCGGGGGGCGACAGCGAGTCGCTGACGCTCACGGTCGCTCGGTGAAGCGACGCGATCTCGAACGTCATCTTCGAGATAGCGGCTGCCGGTACCCGGTCGTTGGCTTAGCGCGGCCAGCCTCCCGCCGTCGTCCCTGCCGGCCCTACCAGCGTCTGCGTGGTGGTTGCGCGATGGTTTTCCTTCCGCATGTCCATGCGGTTCGCCGGCCTCGACTGCTTCGGGGGCGTCGGCGAAGGGCTGCGGCGGAGAGCCACCAAGCCCAATACCGATGCGGGATTGCCGTCTCCGGCTGAAGCGCGCCCGACTGGATTCGAACCAGTGACCTTCGGTTTCGTAGGCCGACCGTCGGTTTCGTGACCGTCAGCTCCGCCTTCCGGGAGCGCGATCAATCCGGCCGAGCCAAGTTAGGGATCTCTCCCGATGCGGACAGCCACCGAGAGCCCGAGTATCGGCGTGTCCACCGCAACCAGCAGCAGAATCGAGGAGCCATGTCCCGAGCCACGATTCCCATCGCCATCGCCGCACTCGCGTTCACGTCCACACTCGTGATCGCCACCGCAGCGAGCGCTCAGCCGATCGACCCGCCTGGCGTCGAGAAGCCGTCGATCGCCCTGACCGGCTCACCGACGTGGGCCAACGTCGAATCGAACACCGCCGAGGAAGGGTCAGAGGCGGGCAGCTTCGACTGGGGCGACGCGGCCATCGGCGCGCTAAGCGCCCTGCTCGTCCTCGGTGGCGGAGTTGTCGCCGTTGCATCCCTCCGTCGCCACCGCGGCGAACGCGGATCGGCGATGGCCGGATGATGCCGGAAGGCGCCCCCACGCTTGCTCGCGGCAGACTGCGAAGTCCAGCTCAACCGCGATGAGAGCAGAATGGCTTGCGGCGCGGGGGCGTCAGCGGCAGAATCCCTCCTCGATGCTCCAATCGGCGACGATCGTCACGGAGCTTCCACGCCTCGTCGAGCGTGGCGGGGAGATCGCGGCTCTCGAGGAGGCACTCGCCACCGTCACGAAGAGCTCCAGAGGACGCCTGGCGCTGCTGCGTGGGGAGGCGGGAATCGGAAAGACGGCCTTGCTTGCTCACTTCTGCTCGGAACTCGGGCCATCGGTCCGGGTCCTGTGGGCCTCGTGCGAGCCGCTGTTCACCCCCCGGCCGATGGGTCCGTTGCTGGATGTCTCCCGGGTCACCGGCGGCGAGCTCGAGCGCGACGTGCGAGGCAGCGCGAAGCCACATGACGTGGCGGGCTCGCTGCTTCACGAGCTCGAGTTCCCAGCGCCGACGGTCCTTGTCATCGAGGATGTCCAATGGGCCGACGAGGCCACCCTCGACGTCCTTCGGCTGGTTGCCCGCCGGATCGATCCCGTGCCGGCACTCATCATCGCCAGTCACCGCGACGAAGAGCTGCCCCGTTCCCATCCACTTCGCCTTCTCCTCGGCGAGCTCCCGACGAACGGCTCCATCGCCCGTATCGAGCTGACCGGGTTCTCGTCCACGACGGTCGCGGATCTCGCCGATGGCTCGCCGGTCGACCCCGAAGTCCTCTTCAAGCGCACTGCCGGCAACCCGTTCTTCGTCACCGAGGCGCTCGCCGCGGGTACCGAGGAGGTCCCGAGCACCGTCCGTGACGCCGTCCTGGCGCGCGCCTCCCGGCTCGGGCCCTCCGCGCGGGATCTGCTCGATGCGGCCGCAGTCGTTCCTCAGCCAACGGAGCTCTGGCTGCTCGAGCAGCTCACCGCGGTCTCACCGGCGGCTCTCGATGAGTGCCTGGGCTCAGGGATGCTCGTGTCAGAAGCTGACTGCGTCAGCTTCCGTCACGAGCTTGCGCGACTTGCCCTTGAGGACTCACTGAGACCCGACGTGAGGCTCGGCTTGCATCGGCGCGCGCTGGCCGCCCTGCAGCAGCCAGGGAACGGCAAGCCGGACCTCGCCCGGCTTACCCATCACGCTGACGCGGCGGGCGACGGCGACGCGGTGTTGCGGCTCGCTCCCGCCGCCGCAGAGGAGGCCGCTTCGGTGGGCGCCCACCGCGAGGCGCAGGACCAATACGGTCGGGCGCTGCGGTTCGCCACCGACGTGCCGGCGGAGACTCGCGCCGAGCTGCTGCGCCGGTTCGCCGACGAAGGCTACCTGACGGACATGCGCGAGGAGGCGGTCGATGCTCTCGACGAAGCTCTCCTGGTCCATCGTCAACGCGGTGACGCAATGAAGGTTGGAGAAACGCAGCGGCTGCGCTCCCGGCTATTGGTCTGCATCGCCCGGACCGACGAGGCACGGACCGCCGCGAATGACGCGGTCGCAGCCCTCGAACAGCTTCCTCCCGGCCCCGAGCTCGCACGAGCATACGCGGCGGTCTCTCAGGTCACGATGCTTGCCGACGAGACCGAGCCGACCCTGGTGTGGGGAATTCGCGCCATCGAGCTCGCCGAGAGGGTCGATGACACCGAGGCCCTGGTCTTCGCGCTCAACAACGTCGGCGTTGTCGAGATCACAAGCGGCGATCCCGCCGGCATCGAAAAGCTGGAGCGCAGCCTCGCCCTGGCCGACCGGGCGGGCCTCGAGACCGACGTCGGCCGCGCGTACATCAACCTGACGGCCGCGCTCGCCCGGCGCCACGAGTGGAGGGCCGCCGACAACTACTTCGACCTGGGGATCGAGTACTGCAGTGACCGGGGGCTCGAGGCCTGGATGAAGTCGCTGATCGCCGCCAAGTCCACATCGGATCTCGCGCAGGGGCGCTGGGGGGAAGCGGCGGACGCCGCCGCATCGATCCTCGACGGTCCCCGCGGTTCGATCGTCGCACCGCGGTGCGAGGCTCTCGAGGTGCTTGCCCTCGTCCGCCTCCGGCGTGGCGATCCCGGCTATCGGGCGCTTCTCGAGGAGGCAACGGATATCGCGCGAGCAGTCGGCGAACCGCAGTTCATCGCGCCCGTCAGCGCTGCACGAGCGGAGGCGGCCATCCTCGAAGGAAGAGCCGACGCCGTCGCAATGGAGACGGACGATGCCCTCGGGGCGGCAATCGATGCGGGAGACCCGATGCTCATCGGCGAGCTCGCGGTGTGGCGCCAGCGCGCGGGAGTCGTGGAGGCGATCGACGCGGACGTCGGCGAACCGTTCGCATCCGAGCTCGCAGGTGAGCACGAGCGGAGCGCGGCGCTCTGGAAGGAACTCGGCTGCCCCTACGCGGCGGCGTTCGCGCAGGCGGGCGCTTCCGGTGAAGCCGCAATGCGCGACGCCCTCGACGAGCTGCAGCGACTCGGCGCCGAACCTGTGGCCGCCCTCGTCGCGCGCCGCCTGCGTGAGCGCGGCGCTCGCGGTTTGCCTCGCGGTCCACGACCGAGCACGCAACGGAACCCTGCGGGGCTGACCGCGCGAGAGATCGAGGTGCTCGCGCTCGTCGCCGACGGCCTCCGCAACGCGGACATCGCCCAACGCCTCTTCCTCTCCGAGAAGACCGTCGGCCATCACGTCTCGGCGATCCTCAGGAAGCTGGAGGTTCGCAACCGCGGTGAGGCCACAGCCGAGGGCCGGCGACTGGGAATAATCTGAGCTGCCTCAGGGGCGGCACCAGGACCACAGGACGCCCGGGCCGGTTGGGAGGACGTACGCACGCGTCCGCGTGTTGGTTACGGGGTGGGTTTCTTCCGCATGTCCATGGGTTCGCCGATTCGGGCGGTCGGACGGATCTCCGAGGGCTCGTCGCACGAAGTGCGGCTATCGCAATGCCCATGCGCCGTTTCGGCCTCCTCCTGAAGCGCGCCCGACTGGATTCGAACCAGTGACCTTCGGTTTCGTAGACCGACGCTCTATCCGGCTGAGCTACGGGCGCGAGTCGCGGGACTCCGTTCCCGCGCCGGCGATTGTAGAGGGAGGGCCGAGAGCCGCGGGGGCGGCCAATCGGATCGGCAGTGGCGGGGATTTGTGGTCGCTATGGCCCACAAAGCCAGCCAGTAGCCCGAGAGTCGGGCTCAGCGGGGAACGACCGGTGCGGCGCGGTCAGCGGGCGCCGAGGCGGGCGACGATCCGCTCGAACTCGGCGAAGTCGGGGGTGAGCGGCGGGCTCGCCCAGGTCTTCTGGGCGATCAGGGCCAGCGAGTTGCGGTGGAAGCTGCCGGTGTCGAGGTCGCGCGGGCCCTGCTCCCAGGCGTTGACCGAGGAGCCGAGGTTGGCCTGCTCGCGGGATGAGATCGCGGCACAGGGGCGGCTGCGCGCGACGATGACCATGCCGCAGAAGCGGTTCGCCCGCCAGCCCTCGTAGGCGTCGGCGAGGTCGGTCGGCCCGTCGCCGAGGTAGCTCGGGTAGGTCGGGAACCAGCCCTGGTTGGCGATCGTGTGGCCGGCAGCGATGAGCTCGGCGGGCGCCGGCGGGCTCGGGTCGGAGAGCGGCGAGAGGTCGGTCCACCAGTCGACGACGACATCACGATTGACGGCGACGACCGCGCCCGGCGCGAGCTGGTCGTTCCAGGCTCGCAGGACCTTGCCGTGGCGGCGGGCGAGCCGATCAAGCCGGTTGATGAAGCCGACGATCGCGTCCTGATAGGTCGCGCCGGGGCCGTAGCGCCGCGTCGCGTAGGCGCCGAGTTGCGGGTAGTACGGCGCGGCGGCCGGAGCCATGTACTCGTCAGCTCCGACGTGCAGGTAGCGGCCTCCGAAGAGGCGTGCGTACTCGCGCAGGACGTCGGCGACGAGCCGCCGCGCCGCGGGGTCGGTGATGTCGAGCTTGCCGCCGGCGAGCAGCGGCGGCGGCGTCCCGGTCGGCTCCAGCCCGAGCTCCGGGTGAGCCGCGAGCAGCGCGCCGCTGTGGCCGGGCAGGTCGACCTCGGGGATGACCTCGACCCGGTAGCGCCGGGCGACGGCGAGGATCCGCTTCATCGCCGCGATCGACAGCGCGCCAAAGGAGGCGAGCTCGGGGTGCGAGCGCGACTCGAGGCCCCAGCGCTGATCGTCGGTCAAGTGCAGGTGCAAGGTGTTCAGCTTCAGGTCGGCGATCCGCCTGATCTCGCGGATGATCCAGCCGGCCCGGAACGGGTGGCGCCCGAGGTCGAGCATCAGCCCGCGCTCGCGGTAGCGCGGCCAGTCGCGGGCCCGGCCGCCGGGGATCGCGCCCGACCCGCGCAGGAGCTGCAGCGCCGTCCGGGTCCCGTGGAAGGCGCCGTCGGTCCGTCGCGCCGCGATCATCAGCCTCGAGCCGACGTCGATCACGTATCCCTCCGCGCCGAGCCGGCGACCGCGAGCACCGAGCCGGAGGACGACATCGCCGCGCCGGACCCGGGATCCTCGCCGCGAGACGACCCGCGGGGCGCGGCCGGTCAGTCGCCCGAGGTCGCGGGCGAAGACGGCGGCAACGGGGCGGAGCGGCCGCTCGCCGCCGGTCCCGACCACGATCCTGCTTGCCGCGCGAAGTCGGAACTCGCCCGGCCCCGGCGCCCAGCGCTGCAGGGCCGGCACCGTGTCAGGGCGCCGGACGGCGGACGCCGGGGCGGGTGCGAGCACGCCGGCGACCGCCAGCGCCACGATCAACGCGGGCAGCCGCTGCAGTGCCGCCGTCACCGGGCCCGGCTCGGTTCTCGCATCGATCCGATCGTTGCCTCCTCAGAGCTCCGTCGCGAGACGGTCCCAGCCTACGGCGGCTGCGATGCGGCTGGCGGCACAGCGACTGGCCAGCCAGCCAGTTACCCTCCGGCCCAGCGAGCGAGCGAGGAGGATCCCGAATGCCGACCGAGACCGAGCAGTCCCTCGACGAGATCGACGTCACCGACCTCGAGCACTGGGAGCACGGCCCACCGCACGAGCTGTTCCGGCGCCTGCGGTCCGAGTGTCCGGTCCACTGGTCGGAGATCAACGAGTACCCCGACGAGGCCGGGTTCTGGTCGGTGGTGACGGCCGCGGACGTCCACACCGTCAGCCGCGACTGGAGAACGTTCTCCTCGGAGCGCGGCGGCTGCATGGGACTGACCCACGCGATCCCGCTCGAGCTGATGACCTCGATGTTCATCGCGATGGACCCGCCGAAGCACGATCGGCTCAAGGCGCTGTTTCAGCGCGGGTTCACGCCGAAGCGGATCGCGATGCACGAGGACGAGATCCGCGCGATCGCGATCCGCGTCCTCGACCGGCTCGAGGGCCGCGAGAGCTGCGACCTCGTCGACGACATCGCCCAGCCGGTCGTCTCGCGGGTGATCGGCAGCTTCATGGGGATCGAGGAGAAGGACGACAAGGCGTGGGCGACGCTGATGAACGCGACGCTCGGCGTCGGCGACGAGGATCTCGCCCCGGGCGGGCTCGAGAAGGTCCTCGCCGAGGACTTCCCGGAGATCTTCCGGCGCGCCGAGGAGTTGATCGAAGCCCGCCGCGCCAACCCGACCGACGACCTGACGAGCGTCCTCGTCGAGGCCGAGATCGACGGCGAGACCCTCGCCGACCACGAGATCATCATGGGCATCTTCCTGCTCGCCGCCGCCGGCAACGACTCGACCAGGGCGACGTTCGCGAGCGGGATGAACGCGCTCCTCGACCATCCCGACCAGATGCGCGAGCTGGTCGAGGACCCGGCGCTGATCCCGGTCGCGATCGAGGAGTGCCTGCGGATGTTCCCGGCCTTCGCGAACTTCCGGCGGACGGCGACGACCGACACCGAGATCCACGGCCAGCCGATCGCCGAGGGCGACAAGGTGCTGATGTGGTACGTCTCCTCGAACCGGGACGAGGAGCTCTACGAGGACCCGGACCGCTTCGACATCCACCGCGACCCCGAGCACCAGGCGTTCGGGGGCGGCGGCCGCCACTCCTGCCTCGGGATGGCGCTGGCGCGGCTCGAGCTCAAGATCCTCTTCGAGGAGGTCCTGAAGCGCTACCCGAACATGACCCGCGCCGGCGATCCGCAGCCGGCGGTCAGCCAGTTCCTGAACCAGCTCAAGACGTTGCCGGTGCGACTCAACGGCTGAGTCCGGTCGGGACGTCGGGACCGGTGCCCTTCCTACAATCGCGCCGTGCTCGCGGCGCTGGCGCTCCTGCTCCCGCTCAGTCTCGGCGGGGCGGTCAGCCCGATGATGCTGACCGAGCAGACGGTGCTGCTCGGGACCGGCGGCCGGCGTGCGGCCAACCACTTCGCGCTCGGCGCCGTCTTGGCCCTGCTCGCGATCGTCGTGTTGCTCGTCTTCTTCGGACACGTGATCGCGCTGCCGACCGAGCCGACGCTCAGCGCCTCCCTCGACATCGCCCTCGGGATCGGCCTGCTCGCGCTCGGGTGCGCTCTGCACTACCTCGGCAAGCATCCGCTCCGGCGCGACAGGCAATCGACCGGCAGCGGCAAGCGGCGACGCTCGCTCGCCGGCCGGCCCGAGGCCGCCTTCCCGTTCGGCGTCTTCTCGATGGCGACGAACTTCACGACCCTCGCCCTCGTCGTCGCCGCCGCCAAGGAGATCGCGGCGGCCGACGTCGACACGATCGAGCGGATCGTCCTGATCCTCGTGCTCGTCACGATCTGCTCGATCCCGGTCTGGGCGCCGTTGGCGGCGACGAGGCTCGCCCCGCGAACCGGCGGGCAGGCGCTCGATGCCCTCCGCCGCCTGACCGCCGATCACGGCCGCACGGCGGTCGTCGTGCTGCTGCTGGCGGCGGGAGCGTTCCTCGTCGCACGCGGGCTCTTCAACGTTTGATCCGGGTGGCGATGATACGGGCGGACGACCGGCGTCGGCCGCGTACTAGGATCGGTTCCGGATCCGGAGGAGAGCGGGATTGACAGGCAACGGTGAGCAGGTACCGGCATCGCCGGCGGGCCGTCCGGCCCGTCCCGACCTGCTCCGTGGCCTGACCGAGCCGCGCTACTCGCGGCGCCGCTTCGTCCGCGGCGCCGCCGGCCTGCTCGCGGCGGGCTCGCTCGCCGGCGCGCTCTCCGCCTGCGGGATCGCCGGCACCCGCGACACCGGCTGGAAGGACGGCTTCGACTGGGAGTCGTGGTGGAGCGAGCAGAGCAAGCAGGGCACCTTCGACTTCGCCAACTGGCCGCTCTACATCGATCGGACCAAGGACGGCTCGCCGACGCTGAACGACTTCAGCGAGAAGTACGGGATCACCGTCAACTACCTGCCGGTGATCCAGGACAACGCCTCGTTCTTCGCCCAGATCAGCCCGGTCCTGCAGGCCGGGCAGTCGATCGGCTACGACATGGTCGTGATCAGCAACGGCTGGCAGCTGACGCAGATGATCAAGAACCACTGGCTGATCCCCCTCGACCACTCGCGGATGCCGAACTTCGAGCGCTACGCGGCGCAGTCGATCCGCAGCCCCAACTACGACCCCGGCAACAAGTTCACCGTCACCTGGCAGTCGGGGATCACCGGAATCGCCTACGACACCACCAGCATCGATCGTGAGATCGACAGCTTCAAGGACCTCTGGGATCCGGCCTTCGCCGGCAAGGTCGGGATGATGGCCGACGACACCGAGCTCGGCAGCATCGGGATGCTCGCGCTCGGGATCGAGCCGAAGACCTCGACGCCGGCCGACTGGGAGCGCGCCGCCGACCTGCTCCGCAAGCAGCGGGATGCCGGCATCGTCCGCCAGTACTACGACCAGAGCTACATCAAGGCGCTCCAGCAGGGCGACACCTGGATCAGCATGGCCTGGTCGGGGGACGTCTTTCAGGCGCAGCTCTCGGGCAACAAGAACCTCAAGTTCGTCGTCCCCAAGGAAGGCGTGATGTTCTGGCAGGACAACTGCATGATCCCCTATCACGCCGCCCACCCGGTCGACGCGATGATGTGGATCGACTACTTCTACCGGCCCGAGGTGCAGGCGCTGATCACCGATTGGGTCAACTACATCTCGCCGGTGCCGGACGCGAAGCCGATCATCGCCGACAAGCTCGACGACCCGACCGTCGCGAACAGCCCGCTCGTCTTTCCGACCCCCGACATGGAGCGGAAGTTCGTCGCCTACTACGACCCGACCGGGGTCGAGGCCCAGCTCAAGTGGACCTCGATCTTCGACCCGATCATCCAGTCGTGAGCACGAAGCTGCGCACCGCCGTCGTCCCCTACCTGCTGTCGCTGCCGGCGGCCGTCTGGCTCGGCGCCTTCTTCGTGCTGCCGCTGCTGACGATCCTCGGCGTCTCGCTGATGACCGGCAACTCGATCGACGGCTTCACCCTGACCTGGAACTTCTCGATCTTCGGCGATGCGATCTCGACCTACGCGACGCAGTTCGGGCGCTCGTTCCTCTACGGCGGGATCTCGACGGCGGTCGCCCTCGTCGCGATGTACCCGGTCGCCTACTGGATCGCGTTCCACGGCGGCCGCTTCAAGTCGGTGCTGCTGTTCCTGCTGCTGCTGCCGTTCTTCGTCAGCTTCGTGATCCGGATCCTCGCCTGGCAGTTCATCCTCGCCGACGACGGGATCGTCCTCGGCGCGCTGAAGAGCATCGGGCTGATCCCCGATCAGACGCACGTGCTCTCGACCCCGTTCGCGGTCGTCGCCGGGCTCACCTACGACGCGCTGCCGTTCATGCTGCTGCCGCTGTACGTCGCCCTGCAGCGGATCGACCAATCGCACGTCGAGGCGGCCGCCGACCTCTACGCGACCGCCGCCGACCGCTTCCGCTCGGTGATCCTGCCGCTCTCGGCGCCGGGCATCTACGCCGGCATCGTCCTCGTCGCGATCACCAACATCGGCGACTACCTGAGCGCGTCGATCCTCGGCGGCCCGTCGACGACGATGATCGGCAACATCATCCAGACCCAGTACGTCAACAACGCCAACTACCCGATCGCCTCGGCGCTGGCGCTGATCCTGATGGTGACGCTGATGCTCGCGATGGCCGTCTACGCGCGCGTCTTCGGGACGCGGACGCTGCAGGAGCACATCGGATGAGGGTCCCGCTCTGGAAGCGGGCGATCCTCCCGTCCTACGTATTCCTCGTCCTCGCGGTGACGCTGGTGCCGATCATCGTGATGATCGTCTACAGCCTCAACGACGCGCCGCACGGGCGCCTCAGCTTCTCGTGGCAGGGCTTCACGACCGAGTGGTACCGGGAGCTGTTCGCGATCCCCGACCTGACGTCGGCGCTCGTCACCTCGCTCGAGATCGCGGCGCTGAGCACGGTCATCGCCGTCGCGATCGGCACCCCTGCGGCGATCGCGCTGGCGCGCCACCGGTTCCGCGGCCGCGCGGTCGGCGACCTCGTGATCCTCGCCGACATCGCCGCGCCGTCGGTGGTCGTCGGCGCCTCGCTGCTCGGCCTGTTCGTCTACCTCGGAGTCAGCCGCGGCTTCGGGACGATCCTGATCGCCCACGTCGCCTTCAACGTCGCCTTCGTCGTCATCGTCCTGCAGTCGCGGCTACAGGACCTCGACCCGTCCCTGAGCGAGGCCGCCCGCGACCTCGGCTCGAGCCCGCTGAACGCGTTCTGGCTGGTCACGGTCCCGGTGATCTTCCCGGCGATCCTCTCGGCAGCGCTGCTTGCGGCGGCGCTGTCGATCGACGACTTCATCATCACCAGCTTCGTCAACGGCCAGACGCTGACGTTCCCGCTCTGGGTCTACGGATCGGTCAAGGTCGGAATCCCGCCGCAGGTCTTCGCGATGGGCACGGTGATCTTCCTCGCCGGCGTCGCGATCGCGGTCGCGGGCGTCGTCAACGCGCGGCGATCGGCGACGGCGAGCTGACCGGCGACCCGCCGCGCCCGCTAGCGTTCCGCCCCGATGACGCTCCGCAACTTCAAGCTCGTCGCCCTGATCGAGGCGACCACGTTCCTGCTTCTGCTCCTCGCCAGCTACGTCAAGCGGGCCGGCGATCAGCCGCTCGGGGTCGAGGTCCTCGGCCCGATTCACGGCCTGCTCTTCGTCGCCTACGTGGTGATGGCGCTGGCACTCCGTGAGCGCGCCGGCTGGACCGGCCGGCAGACGGGGATGATCCTGCTCGGCGCCGTCGTCCCGTTCGGCGGCTACGCGGTCGACCGCTGGATCGACAACAACAACGCGGCAGTGCTCCGCGCCGAGGGCGCCGGCCGGACCCCGTAGGCGACCGTGGGCTTCCTCTCGCGGCGCCTGCGCCCCCTGACCGCGCCGCGCCCGGACGGCTCCGGCGAGCTCGCGGTCGGCGACCCGCGCTACGACGACTGGGAGGTGGTCCGCGAGTTCGCGGACCTCGACACGGCCCGCGCCTGGCGCCGACAGCTCGCCGATGCCGGGGTCGAGGCCGTCCTCACCGCCGACCACGAGCCCGACGCGTTCGGCCGCGGTGACGTCTACCTGCAGGTGCCGCCGGGCCGCTGGAGCGAGGCCGAGGAGCTGCTCGGGGACCACGACTGAGCCCCGTGTCGAGCGGGCGTGGCTTGCCCAGTGTGGCCGCGGCGGCCCCCCGGGGGCAGGTGTCTCCGTGACCCCGCCGGTTAGTGTCGAGAGATGGCTGTGAGCGAGGGCCCCGACCAGCTCTCCGCGGCGGACATGTCGTCGCTGCTCGACGAGCGCGGTCCGATCCACGTCCACGTCGGCGGCACGGCGCTGTTCAGCGGCGAGCCGCCACCGTTCGACGAGCTGCTCGACCACGTGAGCGTGCGGCTCGAGCTGATCCCGCGCTTCCGTCGCCGCGTCCGCTGGCTGCCCGGCGGGATCCTGCGCGCCGAGTGGGAGGACGATCCCGACTTCGACGTCGCCCGCCACGTCCGCCACGTCGCGATCCCGGCGCCGGGCGGCGATCGTGAGCTGCGTGACCTCGTCGGCCAGGTGATGTCGGAGCCGCTCGACCAGAGCCGGCCGCTCTGGCAGCTCTATCTGGTCGAGCGCTGCGGCGCCGGCGGCACCCGTGGGTTCGCGGCGATCTCGAAGACCCATCACGCGCTCGTCGACGGCGTCTCGGCGATCGACGTCGGCGCGATCATCCTCGACCCCGACCCGGCCGGGACCGACCTCGGGCTCAGCGGCGTCGAGTGGCGGCCGCGGGCGGAGCGGCCGACCGAGATGGTGATCGCCGACCGCGTCCTCGACGCGCGCAAGCGCCTGTTCGGGATCCCTCGCGAGGCGGCGCGGCGGGCGCTCGACCTGTCGGCCCCGCAATCGGCGCTGAAGACCGCCCAGGGCTTCCTCGACCTCGCCCGGACGAGCGAGCCGGTGCGCCCGACGATCATCAACGAGGAGATCGGCCGCGACCGGCGCGTCGCCTTCGCGGCAACGACGCTGGCGGCGCTCAAGGCGGCGGCCGCCGCGGGCGACGCAACCGTCAACGACGTCGTTCTGTCGGTCTCGACCGGCGCGTTGCGGCGGCTCTTCGCGGCGCGGCGAGCGGCGGTCCCACGCGAGCTCTCGGCGCTCGTCCCGATGAGCATCCGCAAGCCGGGCGAGGAGCTTGCGCTCGGGAACCGGATCACGACGCTGATCGTCCCGCTGCCGCTCGACGAGGCCGACCCCGGCGAGCGACTGCGGCGGATCCACGCCACGACAGCACGACTGAAGGGCTCGGAGGCGGCGCGGGCGGCATCGCTGGTGATCGAGGCATCGGGCTGGGTGCCGCCGACGATGAGCCGGGTCCTCGGCTCGATCGGCGCGGCCGGCAGCAGCCTCCCGGTCGGCCGCGTCGTCCCGCAGCGGCTGCCCTGGAACCTGGTGATCTCGAACGTCCCCGGCCCGCCGATGCCGGTCTACCTGCTCGGCCGCCGCCTCGAGGCGATCCACCCCTACGTCCCCCTCTCGCCGCAGCGCCGGGCGCTCGCGATCGGCGTGATCAGCTACGACGGCGGCCTCTACTTCGGCCTCGTCGGCGACCGCGACCGGATGGGCGACCTCGACGATCTCGCCGGGTTCATCGCGGCCGAGCTGGCCGCGGTCGGCGGCTAGCCGACCGCCGCGCCGAGCAGGTCGGCCTGAGCGGGGTCGCTCGAGCACGGGAACATGATCAGCTCGCCGCAGCCGGCGTCCGTGAAGGCGGCGAGGCAGCCACGGACCTGCTCGGGGTCGGTGACCGCGCTGGCAGCGATCATCTGCGCGACCTCCGGGCCGAGGAACGCGTAGTAGTCGGTCAGGTAGGCGTGGGCATCCCGCTCGGCGCCGGCGCCCAGCGCGAAGTAGGCGAGGCCGGCGAGGCGGGGCTCGCCGTCGTTGCCGGCGTCCGACCAGGCCTGACGGACCTTCGGCACCATCGCGGCGTACTGGTCGGGCCCGGCGCCGCCGGCGATCCAGCCGCTGGCGAGGCCGGAGGCGCCGTAGCGGGCGGCGCGCGCGAACGAGGCGTCGGCGTGGCCTCCGATCAGGACCCGGGGCACACCCGCGCGGCGCGGCCCGATCCGCTCGTCGGCGAAGGTGCTCGCCAGCTTGTCGAGCATCTCCTCGAGCTTCGCGCCGGTGTTCCGGTGCTCGACGCCGGAGACCTCGTAGTCGTCGCCGCGCCCACCGAGCCCGATCCCGAGGGTGAGCCTGCCGCCCGAGAGCTCATTGACGCTGAGCGCCTGCTTGGCGGTCTGCACGGCGTTGCGGCGAAGCGGGCCGAGCATCACGCTGGTCATCAGCCCGATCCGCTCGGTCACGGCGGCGGCGGCGGCGAGCGCGATCAGCGGCTCCCAGTTGCCGTAGTTGATCCGGTCGATCGTCCCGAGCGAGCTGAACCCCTGCGCCTCGGCGCGGCGCGCGAACTCGATGATCTCGGCGCCGCTCGTGTCCGGCACCGAGTTCGGCAGTCCGATTCCGACGTCCATCTCAGCCCTCCTGTGCTCGTTTCGACGGTCCAGCCCCAGACTCTCCGGTGGGCGACCCGGTCAAACGGAGAGGGAGGGATTCGAACCCTCGAGAGAGCTTGCGCCCCCTACTCGCTTAGCAGGCGAGTGCCTTCAGCCGCTCGGCCACCTCTCCGGATGTCGAATCGGCCGATCGCGGCGGACGCGCCCTTCGGGCTCGCCACCCGGGATGGCCGATCGCGCACATTGTGGCAGCCGCCCGCTCGTCGGGAGGTTGCCGCCGGGCTGCGGACGCTACGCCCTGCCGGCGCGCGGGCCGGCATCGGCTAGGCTCGCGCGGCGATGAGCCCGGGCGGCGATCAGGCGCTCCACGAGCGCTACGAGGCGATCTTCGAGGGGATCGAGGCCCCGTTCGCGTTCGTCGATCTCGACTCGCTTGCGGCGAACGCCGACTCGATGCTGGCCCGGGCGGCCGACAAGCCGATCCGGGTCGCCTCGAAGTCGGTCCGCTGCCGCGGGGTGCTCGAGCGGATCGAGGCCCGCGACGAGCGCTTCCGGGGCCTGCTCTGCTTCACGCTGCCGGAGGCGCTGATGCTCGCCGAGGCGGGGTGGCGGGACCTCGTCGTCGCCTACCCGACGGTCGACCGGCACGCGATCTCGCGCCTGGCCGAGCTCGCCCACGCCGACCCCGCGGCCGCGCCGGTGCTGATGGTCGATGAGGCGGCGCAGCTCGACCTGATCGAGGGATCGGTCGGCGCCGGGCCGACCCCGGTTCCGGTCGCGATCGACATCGACCTCTCCTACCGTGCCCTGCGTGGGGCGATCCACGCCGGCACGAAGCGCTCGCCGCTGCGGACCGCGGCGCAGGCGCGCGCGTTCGCCGAGGAGATCGCCTCCCGGCCCGGGCTCGAGCTGGCCGGGCTGATGGCCTACGAGGGCCAGGTCGCCGGCGTCGGCGACGCCGCGCCCGGCCGGGCCCTCCGCAACCTCGGGGTCCGGAGGATGCAGCGTGCCTCGATGGCCGAGATCGCCGGGCGCCGCGCCGAGATCGCCGCCGCGGTCGGCGCCGTGGCGCCGCTGCGGTTCGTCAACGGCGGCGGCACCGGCAGCCTCGAGCTGACGAGCCGCGAGGAGGCCGTCACCGAGCTCGCCGCCGGATCCGGCTTCTACGCCCCGGCCCTGTTCGACGACTACAGCCGCTTCTCGCTCCGACCCGCCGCCGGCTTCGCGCTGCCGATCGTCCGTCGGCCCGCCCCCGGCTGCGTCACCGCGCTCGGCGGCGGCTACGTCGCGTCCGGGGCCGCCGGCGAGGATCGCCTGCCGCGACCGTGGCTGCCGGCCGGCCTGCACCTCGATCGCTTCGAGGGCGCCGGCGAGGTCCAGACGCCGCTGCTCGGCGAGGTCGCCGTCCGGCTCCGGGTCGGCGACCGCGTCTACATGCGCCACGCCAAGGCCGGCGAGCTCTGCGAGCGCTTCGACTCGCTCTACCTCATCGCCGGGGATGCGATCGTCGCCGAGGCGCCGACCTACCGCGGCGAGGGCTGGACGTTCCTCTGAATCAGCGGCGTCTGCGGCGCCGGCTCGGCGCTGCAACCGGCCCGAGCACCTGCTCGAGGTAGGGGTTGACGAAGGCGCCGTCGGGGTCGAGCTCGGCCCGGATCGCCCGGAAGTCCGCGAAGCGCGGGTAGAGCGGCGCCAGCTCGGCCGCCGAGAGGCGGTGACGCTTGCCCCAGTGCGGTCGGCCGCCGAAGTCGGCCATGGTCGCGGCGACCGCGTCGAAGTACGGCTGCCAGTCGCCGCGTGGATCGTGATGGACGGCGACGTAGGCGCTGTCGCGGCCGTATGCGGGGCTCAGCATCGCGTCGTCGCCGGCGACGAACCGGACCTCGACCGGGAATGCGACCTGAAGCTCGCGCCGGGAGGCGGCCTCGAGCACGCGCTCGACGGCCGCCCGCGCGTGCTCGCGCGGGATCGCGTACTCCATCTCGGTGAAGCGAACGCGGCGCTCGGACGCATAGACGCGAAAGCCCGCGTCGAGCTTGTGGCGCCTGCCGGCGCCGGCGCCGGCGGCGGCGAGGCGCGAGAGCGTCGGGATCGCGGAGGGGACGTGCCGGGCGGCGCGGGCGAGCGCGGCGGCGGCCCAGTTCTCGACGATCACCTCCTGCGCGTAGGCGGCTGCCTGGCTCGACGGCTCGGCCGGCGCCTCGGTTCGCGTCGACTCGCGGCAGAGCGCCGTCTCGGTGTGCGGGAAGACGTAGAGCTCGAAGTGGTCGAAGCCGTCGGCGAGCTCGTCGAGCCGCTCGAGCGCCTCGGCGAGCGGCCGCGCCCGGTCGGTGCGGTCGATCCGGAAGTTCGTCACGACCCGCAGCGTCACCGAGTAGATCGCCCCGAGCGCCCCGAGCCCGACCCGGGCGGCGGCGAGCGCGTCGGCGTCATCGCCCCCGATCCGGCGCAGCGTGCCGTCGGCGCTGACGATCTCGACCGCCTCGACCTGGGAGGAGAGGTTGCGGAACCGGGTCCCGGTCCCGTGCGTCGCGGTCGAGATCGAGCCGGCGAGCGTCTGGCTGTCGATATCACCGAGGCTCTCGAGCGCGAGCCCGAGCCGGTCGAGCCGGCGGTTGAGCACGCGGAGCGTGATCCCGCCTTCGACCTTGACGCGACCGCCGGCCCGGTCGACGTCGAGGACGCGGTCGAGCACCCGCATGTCGAGGAGGACGCCGTCGGTCAGTGCGGCGCCGCTGAACGAATGGCCCGAGCCCGCCACCTTCACGCGCCGGCCCTGCTCGGCCGCGGCGATCACGTCGCCGATCAGGCCCTCGCGCGTCCGCGGGCGCTGGATTCGCAGCGGTCGGCCGATCTGCTCGCCCGACCAGTTCCGCCAGCGCCTGCGAACCTCGTCCGCCACGCGGCCAACGTTACCGGCGCAGCGACGGCTCCCGGAGGGCGTCCGGGTGCTGCGGGCGGCCCGGCCCCAGCGACTGCGCCGGCCACCAGGCCCGGTCGCCGAGCCGGTAGGTGATCGAGGGAACGAGCAGCGCGCGGACGACGAACGTGTCGATCAGGACGCCGAGCGAGACCGCCAGCCCGATCTGCACGAGCTCCTCGAGGGGCAGGAGCGTCAGCGTCGCGAACGTCCCGGCGAGGACCAGCCCGGCGCCGGTGACGACGCCGCCGGTCGTCACGAGGGCGCTCAGGATCCCGTCCCGGGTGCCGACCCGCGCGGCCTCCTCCCGGGCCCTGGCCATCAGGAAGATGTTGTAGTCGACCCCGAGGGCCACCAGGAAGATGAAGGCGAGCAGCACGAGGTTGAAGGCCATCCCGCTCGACCCGAAGACCTCGGTGAACAGGAACGTGATCAACCCGATCGTCGCCGCGAACGAGAAGACCACGGTGACGATCAGGTAGAGCGGGGCGAGGATCGCGCGCAGGACGAGCGCGAGGATCGCCGCGACGACCAGCAGGGCGAGCGGCACGATCAGCCTCGTGTCGGCGGCGTTGGTCGCCTCGATGTCGACGTTCTCGGCGGGGATGCCGCCGAGCAGCGCCCCGGGGTCGATCTGGCGGAGCTCGGTGCGCAGCCCCTCGACTTCGCCGGTCACGGCGCCGGAATAGGGATCGCCGCGTAAGACGATGAACAGGACCGCCCGGTTCGAGCCCTCGACGGGCGGGCCCGGGACGGCGAGCCGGACCTGCGGCAGATGCTCGATCCGGCGCGCGGCATCGGCGGCGGCGTCCGCGTCGATGATCGCCGTCAGCGGCGAGGCGATCCCGGGCGGGAAATGCGCGTCGATCGCCGCCGTGCCGGCGCTGGAGTCGGTCGGCTTCGTCTCGCCCTGCCCGAAGCCGATCGTCCCGTGCGAGATCAGGTTTCCGCACGCGAGGACGGCGAGCGCGGCGAAGATCGTCACGATCAGCGTCCCCGAGCGACGGCTGACCAAGGTGGCGGCGCGCGTCCAGGTCCGGGCGGGCTCGCGCGCGGTGAACTCGCGGGTCGGCCAGAACGCCCGGGCGCCGAGCAGCGACAGCAGCGCCGGCAGGAGGGTCAGCGCCGAGATCAGCATCACCGCGATCCCGATGCCAAGCACAGGGCCGAGCCATTTCGTCGATTCGAGGTCGGCGACGAGGAGGACGAGCATCGCGGCGATCACCGTTCCCGCCGAGGCGGCGATCGCCGGCGCCGTCTGCGCGAGGGCGGCCGGGAGGGCCCGGTCGGGCGCGGTCCCGCGATCGAGCTCCTCGCGGTAGCGGTGGACGAGCAGCAGCGAGTAGTCGGTGCCGGCGCCGAAGATCAGAACGAGCAGGAGCAGCGTCCCCTCGGTGTTGACCTCGATCAGGTCGGCCTTGATGAGGAGATACGCGATCCCGCAGCTGATCACGTAGGCGACGCCGACGACGACGAGCGGCAGGATCGCGAGCAAGGGCGCGCGATAGACGATCAGCAGGAGCAGGAGGACGAGCCCGACCGTCGCGAACAGGAGCGTGTTGCCGGCCTGATCGGCGACCCGCTCGAGGTCGGCGGCGACGCCGGCGGGCCCGGTGACGTGGGCGGTGACACCCGGAATCGAGTTGGCGGCGAGGTAGTCGCGGATCCGCCGCACGCCCTTCTTGATCGCATCGCGCTCCTCGGCGTTGATCGACAGCGCGACCAGGGCCGCATCGCCGTCCCGGGAGACCGGCCCGACGCCGCGCACGATCGCCGCGCCGGTGCCGGTCAGGCTCCGAAACGAGCGCGAGAAGGGATCGAGGACCTGACTGGAGCCGGCGATGTCGAGCTTGCCAAGACCGTTGCCGATTCGCGCGATCGCCTTCTTGTCGGCGGGCCGGAGCCCGTCGCTGCGCTCGAAGACGATCAGGACCGGGACGCTGTCGCCGATCCCCCCGGACCCCTTCAGGAGGCCGATGACCTTCGTCGACTCGGCCGAGGCGGGGACGAAGCTGCTCTGGCCCGCCGAGGTGACATCGTCGAGATGGGAGCGGCCGAGCCAGCCGGCGACGACCAGCGGCACGAAGAGCGCGAGGACGACGAGGCGCCCGCGCCTTCCCGTTACCGCCTGCACCCACTGCGGGATCCCCAAGTCACCGCGAGTCTCCCACATCGAGCGCCGGTCGGAGACAATGCCGGCGCCGCACCGATCCCGGAGGGGTGGCAGAGCGGTCGAATGCGCCGGTCTTGAAAACCGGTAACGGGCGATCCCCGTTCGTGGGTTCGAATCCCACCCCCTCCGCTCGCCGGCCACCCGCCCCATGCCTCGCCGGGCCTCCGCCGCTCGCCCGTGCCTCCCCCGCTCGCCGGCCAGCTCCCCCCGGCCGAACCTCCGCCGCGAGCGCCGGTGCAACTCCAACGCCGCTCCGGGCTAGATTCATGGCCATGGCCGCCCGGCCGCCTCATATCGAGACCCGGCGCCTGACGCTGCGACCGCTCGACCGCGGCGACCTCGACGCGATCAGCGACCTGCTCGGGGACGCCGAGGCGCTCGAGCACTGGGGACCTCCCCTCGATCGCGCCGGCGCCGAGGCCTGGATCGAGCGGAACCTGGCGCGTTACGAAGACGTCGGCTTCGGTCGCTGCGCCGTGCTGCTCCGCGAGACCGGCGAGCTGGTCGGCGACTGCGGCCTCGTCCCGACGAGCGTGGAGGGCGTCGCCGAGGTCGAGCTCGGCTGGAACGTCACCCGTGCCCAGCGGGGCCGCGGGATCGCAACCGAGGCGGCTGCGGCCTGGCGCGACCATGCGTTCGCGGCGCTCGGGCTGCCGCGGATCGTCTCGATGATCGGCGAGCGCAACCTTCCCTCGCGCCGCGTCGCCGTGAAGCTCGGGCTCAGGCTCGAGCGACCGGCGCTCTGGGACGGCGGGCCGATGCTGATGTACTCGCTGGCCCGCCCGCTCAGCCGACGAGCCGGTAGATCTCGCACTCCGATCTGAAGCCGCGGAGGTGGCGGCTGCCGAGCGACTCCCACAGTGGCTCGTCGCCGGCGCCGGCGACGGCGGTGCCGGTCGCGAGCAGCTCGCCGGCGCCCGCGAGGGCGAGCAGGCGGGCGGTGAGGTTGACGGCAGCGCCGAAGTAGTCACCCTCGTAGCGGAGGATCTCACCCTCGTGGACGGCGCCGTGAAGCGCCGGCAATCCGTCGCCCTTCATCGCCTCCTTGATCCGCTGCCACGCTGCGACCGCCCCGGCGGCATCGGGATAGACGAGCATCGCGCCGTCGCCGAGGCCCTTGACGACCCGGCCCTCGGCGCCGCGCTGGTCGAACGTGGTGCGCGCGAAGCGGCTGGCCGCGTCCATCGCAGCTTCATCGCCGTGGAGCTCCGCATACGCGGTGAAGTCCTTGAGGTCGCAGAAGAGCAGGCAGACCTCGGTCGCTCCCGGGATCGCTCCCGGCGCGAGGTCCTCGGCCTCGCGAACCGCGAACTGGGTCAGCTCGTAGTCGACCCAGCGGCGGTGGATGCCGAGCAGTAACGGATCGGCCAGGGGAAGCAGCTCGGCGAGCGCACGCTGAACGATCGCGAGGGCCTCAGCCGCGGGAACGTCGGAGCGGTGGACGCTCGCGGCCGTCTCGAACCGGAAGTTGTAGACCTCCGCCGCAGCGATCCGCGCCAGCGCCTGCCCCCAGACGCGCGAGATCTCGAGCTGGACGTCCATCGGCCACCAACCGCCGCGCTCGGCTGCGGCGACGAGCGCCTCGGCCTCTTCGGGCGTGAACCACGGCTCGTCGAGCTCGGGGCTGGGAAAGCCGAAAGCATGGACCATCCGCGCCGTCGCATCGGCCGGCCAGCCGCCGCGCTCCTCGATCGCGCGGGCGGAGACCGTCCGCCGCTCGCGGTCGGCGCCGAGCACCATGTCGAAGATCGCGTCCTCGAGCCGGCCGCGGTCGCGGGCATGCGCCATCGCCTCGATTGAGACGCCAAGCTCGAGCAGGGCTGTGACGAGGTCCCGTCGGTCGGCCGGGAGCCCGAGGTCCCGACAGACCGATTCCGCGTTCCCGGCTGAATCCGCATCGGGCACGCGGAGAGGATGACCGGTTTTCAGGCCTCCCGCTCGATCACGACCTCGCAGCGATCGACCGAGGCACGGGCGCCGGGGGTGTCGCCGGGGTCCATCTCGTCGAATACCCGATCGGCCTCGCGCATGTCCTCCTCGTTGGCGAAGAAGGCGACGAACAGGGCGGTCCCCTGGTCGGCGTCGTAGAGCATCTTCATCGCGGTCGCCTTGACGCCGGGAGGAGGACCGTCGCTCTCCTCGACCTGGGCGCGAACGTTGGCGATGGTCTGGTCGTTCACACCCGTGAACCGGACCGCTCTCGCATGCATGGAATCCCCTTCCCGTCGGTGGCCCTGCCCTATCGGCCCCGAGACTACTCCCGAACGAACGCCGCCGCCAGCCGTCTTGCGACGGCCAGGTCGGATGGGGGCAACCCCGAACCCGCCCACTCGCGACCAGCAGCCAAGATCCCGGGGGGAGCGGATCGAGATCCCGGCGCGGCGCCGATTGGTCCAGGCCCCGGCGCGGCAGCGATCATCCGGGTACCGGCTGGGGACCGGATCGTCCAAGCCCCGGCGCGGCAGCGGATCGAGGCCGTTCCGACCGGTCGCCCGGGCCGGGGAGCCCGTGCTGGGGCGGCTGGCGACGAGAGGTCGGCGCGGGACGCCCCAGCGGGCTGGTCGGATCGAGTCTCCCGCGCGAACGTCGCGACAGGATCGCGCGCCCCGCTCTTGCCGAGCGCCACGACAGGCGGCAAGAATCCTCACAGCGGCCACCGAGCGACCGGCGGGCCCGGCCCGCGCACCGCTATCGTCGCCCGCGCGATGAGCACCTCGATCGTCACCGGTGGCGCCGGTTTCCTCGGCTCCCACCTCTGCGAGCGACTGCTCGCGCGCGGCCACCGTGTGATCTGCCTCGACAACCTCGACACCGGCTCGCTGCTCAACATCAGCCACATCCGCGACGAGGCATTCGAGTTCCGCAACGTCGACATCACGGCCCCGGTCACGATCGAGGAGCCGGTCGACTTCATCTATCACCTCGCCTCCCCGGCCTCGCCGATCGACTACGCGCGCCTGCCGCTGCACACGCTCAAGGTCGGCTCTTACGGGACCCACCACATGCTCGGCGTCGCCAAGTTCAAGCGGGCCCGGTTCCTGCTCGCCTCGACGTCCGAGGTCTATGGCGACCCCCAGATCCACCCCCAGCCGGAGAGCTACTGGGGCCACGTGAACCCGATCGGCCCGCGCGGCGTCTACGACGAGGCGAAGCGCTACGCCGAGGCGCTGACGATGGCCTACCACCGCCAGCAGGGCGTCGATACGGCGATCGTGAGGATCTTCAACACGCAGGGGCCGCGGATGCGCGCCCATGACGGCCGGGCGGTGCCGACGTTCCTGCGCCAGGCGCTGCAGGGCAAGCCGCTGACGGTGTTCGGCGACGGCAAGCAGACCCGGAGCTTCTGCTACGTCGATGACCTGATCCGTGGACTGCTTGCCCTGATGGAGTCGGACCTGCACCAGCCGATCAACATCGGCAACCCCGACGAGCACACTCTGCTCGAGCTGGCCGAGACCGTCGTCGACGTCACCGGCTCCGATTCGGAGATCGTCTTCGAAGCGCTGCCGGTCGACGATCCGCAGGTGCGCCAGCCCGATATCACGCTCGCTCGCGAGCTGCTCGGCTGGGAGCCCAAGGTCCCGCTCCGCGAGGGCCTGAAGCGGACGGTCGAGCTCTCGGGCCGCGACCGATTGATCGGGGAGAACGACTGACCCCGGCCCTCGCCGCGGCACGGCTGACCCGGGCCATCGTCGCGGCGGCCCTGACCCGGGCCCACGCCGCGGCCGTCCTCACCGCGGCGGCCCTGACCCGGGCCCACGCCGCGGCCGCCCTCGTCGCGGCAGCCGTGGTCGCGACCGCCCTCGTCGCGGCAACCTCGATCGCGGCCGCCCCGCTCCCGGCGACCGCAGCCCTGCCCGGCGCCGGGTCCGCGCCGGCTTCGACCGGCCCGGTCTGGGAGCCCGCCCCCGCCACGACGTGGCAGTGGCAGATCGTCGGCCGCATCGGCGGCCTCGAGGACGTCGACATGTACGACATCGACCTCACCGACGCGGTGCCGCGGCGAATCGGGACCAGGGTGCCCGGGTTCGGGCGCGTGACGTGGGCGCCGGGGTCGAACGCCGGAATCGTCGAGCGCCTCCACGCCGCCGGGATCGTCGCCGTCTGTTATCTCGACTCCGGAGCCTGGGAGTCGTACGAGCCCGACGCCGCGCTCTTCCCCCGGTCGGTGATCGGCAACCCGACGGGCTGGTCGGGCGAGCGCTGGCTCGACATCCGGCCGCGGTCGCGATCGCGGTTCGCGCCGATCATCTGGGCGCGCTTCGCCCTGGCGAGGCGGATCGGCTGCGACGGCGTCGAGCCCGACCAGAACAACCCGATCGGCAACCGGCCGGGGTTCCCGATCTCGCGCGAGGCGGAACGCTCCTGGTATCTGTCGATCGCGCGCCATGCCCACGCGGAGGGGCTCTCGGTCGGGATGAAGAACGGAGTCGAGGTGATCGACCGGGCGACCGTGAGCGCCTTCGACTGGTCGTTGAACGAGGAGTGCTTCTACTACCGCGAGTGCGGCCGCGAGATGCCGTTCATCGAGGCCGGCAAGGCGGTCTTCCAGGCCGAGTACACCGACGACTGGCGGCGCCGCGGCGGCGCCGCTCCGGGGCAGGTCGCCGATCGGGTCTGCGGGCGGGCAGCGCGCCGCGGTCTCTCGACGCTGATCAAGCGCCGCGTTCCCGACGCGCTGTTTCGGCCCTGCTGAGGTCGCGGAGTCGACCCGCTCTGCGACGCTAGAGGGAATGGAGCCGCTCCGCATCGCCCACCTGACCGCGACCTTCCCGCCCTATCCGGGCGGCGCCGGGAACACCTGCTACCGGTTTGCAAAGGGCCAGGCCGCGCGCGGCCACCACGTCGAGGTCTTCACGGCGACCGCGGAGGGGGAGCCGCCCGACCCGGGCGAGGCGATCGTGCACCGGATCGACCCGGTGATGGCGATCGGCAACGCGCCCCTGATCCCGAAGCTCGCGCGGCTCGACTCGTTCGACGTCATCCACCTCCACTACCCGTTCATCTTCGGCTCCGAGCTGACCCTGCTCGGACGCCTGCGAAGGCGCCGCCGTAGCGCGGCGCTGATCGTCCATTACAAGAACCGGCTGCTCGGCAAGGGCCCGCGCGGGCTCATGTTCGAGACCTACGAGCGCACCGTGGCTCCGGCGCTGATCCGCGCCGCCGACCGGATCCTCGTCCTCAGCCCCGACCACGCGCGGTCGGTCTCCTACCTCGCCCGCGCGCTCGAGAACACGCCCGAGCGCGTGATCGAGATGCCGAACGGCGTCGACACCGAGCGGTTCTCCCCGGGTGCGGACGAGAGCGGTCTGCGCGAGCGGCTCGGGATCCCCGCCGACGCGGTGCTCGCCGCCTTCGTCGCGACCCTCGACCGCGCCCACCACTTCAAGCGCCTCGACGTCGCGATCGAGGCGCTCGCCCGGACCCGAAACCGCGACATCCACATCGTCGTCGCCGGCGGCGGCGAGCTGCTCGACGGCTTCCGCGCCCAGGCGACCGCAGCCGGCGTCGGCGGGCGCGTCCACTTCCTCGACCGCGTCCCCCACGGCGAGCTTCCCGCCGTGCTCCGTGCCTCGGACCTGTTCGTGCTGACGACCGAGCCGCCGGAGTCGTTCGGGATCGTCCTGATCGAGGCGATGGCGTGCGGGCTGCCGGCGATCGCCACCGACTACCCGGGCGTCCGCGCGGTCGTCGACGACGAGACCGGGATCCTGATCGGAGCCGGCGACTCGGCCGCTGCCGCCGAGGCGCTCGACCGGCTCAACGACATGGGCGCCGAGGGACGGGACCGGCTCGGCAGCGCCGGGCGGGCGAAGGCGGAGCGGCTCTGGGCCTGGCCGGCGCTCCTCGACCGGATGGACGACGCCTACGCGGAGGCGATCGCGGCGCGGCGCGACAAGCTCGGGGCGGCCGCGTGACCGGCGCCGTCCGGCGCCGGTCGCTGCTGCTGGCCTCCTACTTCTACCCGCCGACAAGGGACACCGGCGCGCAACGGCCGGCGGCGATGGCGAAGTGGCTCGCGCGGCTCGGCTGGGAGGTGACCGTGCTGACGACGCGGGCGTTCGGGAACGCGCGCGGAGTGGAGCCGACAGCCGGGAGCAGGCAGCGGGCAGGCTCCGCAGGCGGGAGCGTCCGCGTGATTCGCGCCTTCGACCTGCAGGTCGTCCGGGCGCGGATGGCCGGGCACGAGCGCGTCGAGTCGCTGTTCGACTCCGACTCCTACTCGGGCCGGCCGCACCCGCTCAGCAAGCTGATCGTCCCCGAGCCGCTCGCCCTCGCCTGGGCGCCGTTCGCGCTGCGGGCGGCGCGGACCGCCCATCGCGAGCGGCCGTTCGACTGCGTGCTCACGACCTCGCCGCCCGAGTCCGCGCACGCGATCGGCGCGGCGCTGCAGCGCCGCGGCGTGCCCTGGGTCGCCGACGTCCGCGACGCCTGGACCTTCG
Source organism: Solirubrobacterales bacterium (assembly GCA_041393495.1). Lineage (GTDB taxonomy): Bacteria > Actinomycetota > Thermoleophilia > Solirubrobacterales > 70-9 > RHKX01. The sequence continues at coordinate 52,360 of JAWKKA010000009.1, forward strand.
AGCCGCTCCGCCCCGAGTTCCCGACCCGGCTGCAGCGCCGCCTCGACGGGTGGCTCGAGCGACGCCGACTCGGCGCCGCCGACCGCGTCATCTGCGTCTCCGAGCCGGCCGCGGCCGACCTGCGGGCACGGGGGATCGCCGCGCCCGCCGTCATCGCCAATGCCTGGGACCCCGACGAGCAGCCCGGGCCCGACGCGCGGGCCGCGGCGGCGGGCCTGCTCGCCGCCGAACGGACCTCGCTGCTCTACACGGGCCGGTTCGGCAGCTACGGCCGCGACCCGGCGCCCTTCGTCGAGGCCCTCGCCCGACTCGCCCGGAGCTCCCCGGCGGCGGCGGGCCGACTCGAGGTCGCGATCGCCGGGCCGCTGCAACCGGCCGAGCGGGGGCTGTTCGAGCGGCGCGATCTCGCCCCGGTCCGGGTCAGCCTGCTCGGCTCGCTGCCCCGCGACGTCACCCTGGCGCTCCAGCGCGAGGCCGACGCGCTGCTCCTGCTCGCCCAGCCGGCCCGCTCGCAGCTCGTCAACTTCAAGCTCTTCGAGTACCTGGCCGCCGGCGTCCCGATCCTCGCCCTCGCCGCCGGGACCGAGGCCGGCCGGATCGCCGCCGACGCCGGGATCGACCCGATCGTCGCGGCCGACGACCCCGACGCGATCGCATCCGCCCTCGCCGGCCTGCTCGACGGGGCCCTCGCCGCCCCGGACCCGGACGCCGCCGCCCGCTACGGCTACCCGGCCGCCGCCGAGGCGATGGCCGCGGTCCTGACCGCCGCCGTGGCGAGCTGACGGATCGACCGAGCGAGCGTCCGGAGGCCGACGCGGGGACAGAGCGCCGCCCGCTCCGCGCGCGACGTCGTCCTCGTCCTCGGGGATCGGATGGATCGAGCCACCGATCTGCTGCGAATAGGTGACCACAGTGGTCAGTAGATGGCAGTGGAACCGGCCGGCGGGCGATGGTGGTCGCCCCGGTCCCGCATCCCCCGTCGGCGCTGCCCAACTATCCTTCCCTGCCCGTGAGCGACTCCGCCGAGCCGTCCGAGCACCGCTTCATCGCGCCGGTCGTCGGCCCCGACGACGAGCGCCGCTTCACCGACTCGGGGATCGCCGTCGCGCGGCTCTATCAGGCCGACGACGTCGCGCCCGGGCTCGAGGAGCGGCTCGGCGAGCCCGGCGCCTACCCGTTCACGCGCGGCATCCACGCGGGGATGTACCGCGATCGGCTCTGGACGATGCGCCAGTACGCGGGCTTCGCCAGCCCCGAGGACACCAACGAGCGCTACCGCTACCTGATCGAGCACGGCTCGACGGGCCTGTCGATGGCTTTCGACCTGCCCACCCAGCTCGGCCGCGACTCCGACGACCCGCTCTGCGACGGCGAGGTCGGCCGCACCGGCGTCCCGATCGACACGATCGAGGACATGCGGATCTGCTTCGAGGCGATCCCGCTCGACCGGGTCTCGACCTCGATGACGATCAACGCCCCGGCGGCGGTGCTGCTGCTGCTCTACGAGCTCGTCGGCGAGGAGCAGGGCGTCGCCTCCGCCGAGCTCCGCGGAACCGTCCAGAACGACGTCCTCAAGGAGTACATGGCGCGCGGCAACTACATCTACCTGCCGGAGCCGACGATGCGGCTGACGACCGACATCTTCGAGTACTGCGCCGCGAACGTGCCGAAGTGGAACACGATCTCGATCAGCGGCTACCACATCCGCGAAAAGGGCTGCTCGGCCGTCCAGGAGGTCGCGTTCACGCTCGCCAACGCGATCGCCTACGTCGAGGCGGCGCTCGACCGCGGCCTCGAGATCGACGCGTTCGCGCCGCGGCTGGCGTTCTTCTTCAACTGCCACAACAACGTCTTTCCAGGAGGTCGCGAAGTTCCGCGCCGTGCGGCGGATGTGGGCGGAGATCGTCCGCGACCGCTTCGGCTCGCGCAGCGAGCGCTCGCAGATGATCCGCTTCCACACCCAGACCGGGGGGGTGACGCTGCAGGCCCAACAGCCCGAGGTCAACATCATTCGCGTCGCCCTGCAGGGCTTCGCCGCTGTCGCCGGGGGGACGCAGTCGCTGCACACCAACGGCTTCGACGAGGCGCTGGCGCTGCCGACCGAGCGATCGGCCCGGATCGCGCTCCGCACCCAGCAGGTGATCGCCTACGAGTCGGGGGCGACCGAGACCGTCGATCCGTTCGCAGGCTCCTACTTCGTCGAGTCGCTGACCGACGAGATCGAGGCCCGGGCGAAGGAGCTGATGGCCCAGGTCGAGGCGATGGGCGGCTCGGTCGCCTCGCTCGACTTCATGCAGCGCGAGATCGAGGAGTCCGCCGCCAGCTATCACGCCCGCTACGAGAGCGGCCAGGACGTGATCGTCGGCGTCAACAGATTCGTCACCGACACGATCGACGACGTCGACATCCTTAAGGTCGACCCCGAGGCCGAGGAGCGGCAGGTCGCCCGGCTCAAGCGTCACAAGGAGAGCCGCGAGCAGGCTGCCGTCGATGCCCGGCTCGCCGAGCTGACCGCTGCCGCCGCGGGCGACGCCAACCTGCTGCCGCCGATGAAGGAGGCGCTCCGCGCCGGCGCCTCGATCGGCGAGGTCTGCGGGACGATGCGCGAGGTGTTCGGCGAGTACCGGGGCGGGGCGTTCTTCTGAGAGGCTCCGGGCGATGGTGATCACCGACCGGTTCGCGTGGGCGCATCTGCCGAAGACCGCGGGCGATGCCACCGCGAAGATGTTCGCGGCCGTACCGGGCCTGGTCCGCTACCAGGCGCCGCTCGACTCGAACGAGAAGCACGACGGCTTCTGGGTCCATGCCGAGGCGATCGAGGGCAAGCTGCGGGTGATGAACACGCGCCGGCTCCCTTCCTGGGTCCTCAGCATGGCGCACCACAAGGCGATCTCCGGCGTCTATCCCGACTACGAGCCGCTGCCGATGGCGTCCGCCGAGGAGATGGCGGACGACGGCGAGGCCGACGAGGTCCTCCGGTGGACGACCGGCTCCGAGCACCCGGTTCAGCGCTGGCTCCGGGCCGAGTGCCTCGCCGCCGACGTCGAGCGGCTCCTGCTCGACGTCGGGGTGGGGGCGGGCGAGGCACGCTCGGCGATCGAGTCGGTTCCGTGGGTCGGCAATTCCTACGAGCACGACGTCTCGCGGGTCTTCACCGCCGAGCAGATCAGCCGGATGTACGAACGCAACCCCGACTGGAAGGCGGCCGAGCTGGAGGCCTACGGTGACGTCTCGCTCCCGACCGCCTGACCTCTCGCCGCCGGTGCTCGCGCCCAGAGCGAGGCCGCCGATCACCGATCGCCGCAGCACCGGAGGACCGCTCGCGGCCACCCCCGACGCGGAGCGGGCGCGATGGTGATCACCGAGCACTTCGCGTGGGCTCACCTGGGCAAGACGGGCGGGGATGCCACTCAGCAGATGCTCGAGGCCGTGCCCGGCCTGGTCGAGTGGGCGCACTCGCCGGACGACAACGCCAAGCACGACCCATTCGCGCTTCACGCGACGGCCATCGCCGCACGCTTGCGGGTCATGAACATCCGCCGCCTGCCTGCCTGGATCCTCAGCATGGCGCACCACATCAGGACCCATGGGCCCTGGCCCGAGGACCGGCGCCATTACATGCTGTCCGCCGACGAGATGGTGGAGGGCATCGACGCCGACTACGCGCTCAGGCGGATATCCGACGGGCCGAGGTTCCCGGTCCAGCGGTGGCTTCGCCAGGAGCACCTGGCCGATGACGTCGCCGCCCTGCTCGAGCAGTTCGGTCAGTTGACCGAGGCGGCGCGGCAGGGGATCGCCTCGGTCCCCTACCGCGCGAAGGCCTACGACCATGACATCGGGTCCACGTTCACCGCCGGGCAGATCCAGAGGATGTACAGGCTGAATCCCGGATGGGCGGAGGTGGAGCGGCGGGTCTATGGCGATCTCTACGACTTCGCGGACTCCCGTGAGGCCGCCCGCCCCCTGCGCTCGTTCCCCGCGCGGCTGTCACGACTGACCCGAACGCCCCGACGACGTCCGGGCGCCCGGCGCCGGCGATCGGAGGCCACCGGCGCCGACGAGTGGTCGCGGCGCGACGAGCACGACGAGATCGACGTCGAGGGCTGGCTCACCGAGCTCGCCGGGGCGCGACTCGATGCGATCGACCGCCAACTCGCATCCGAAGGTGGGAGCCTCGACAACTACAGGCTCTTTCGGAGCCTCGACGACTGGACTTGGGCGCTTCTGCTGAGCCGGCGCTACACGCGGTATCTGAGCATCCTCGAGACCGTTCCCCATGTCCCGGAGCCGCGGCTGCAGCGGCGGTGGAACGGGGCGCACGGCTTGACGCTGCTCAGCCGGAGCCTGGGCTTCTACCGGCATCTGTGGTCGATGCAGTCGAGCCACGGAACCGGCAGGTCGACGACGACGCGGATCCTCGACTACGGGTGCGGATGGGGCCGCTTGACGCGGTTCTTCTGCCGGGACGTCACCCCCGGCTGCCTGCACGCCTGCGAGCCGACCGAGGAGCTGCTGGAGGTCTGCCGCCGCAGCCATCTTCCCGCCGTGCTGCACGGCCCGGAGCTCGCCGGCGAGCTTCCCGAGCGTGGATTCGACCTCATCTACTCGCACTCCGTCTTCCCTCACCTCGACGAGGAGGCTGCCGCCGCCGGCCTCGAGGTCCTCTACGAATCGCTGAACCGGGGCGGCCTGCTGACGATCACGATCGGCCCTCCGGCCGGGCTCGACTCCGACGATCGGGGGATCGGCCTCGCCTACCTGCGCGGCCAGCCGGCCGACCGGTTCGAGCTGGTCGACGTCACGGTCGCCATCGACGACATCGATCAGGTCGCGGTCACGTTGCGCAGGAACTGAGCGCCGGGCCCGGAGGCCAGCCCGCGAACGGGCGCGACGGAGCGAACGTCTCATCCGGGGTCGAGCAGGCGCAGCACCGAGCTCATCACATCAGCGCCGAGGGAGCGCTCCCAGTCGCTGCTCCAGTCGACCGATGCCCCGCGCACCCGCGCCGCGTGGTCGCCGGCGCGATCGACCGCCGTGGCGAGCCCGGCGGTGACCCCCTCGATGCTGGGCTCGGCGGCGATCAGGTTCGACGAGATCGCGGCGAGCCGCTCCGCCGTCTTCGTGGCGAAAGTGTTGGTGACGGTCAGCAGGCCGGCCGATGCCATCTCGATCGGCACGAGGCTCGGGTGCGGGGTGAGCATCAGCGACAGGCCGACGTCGTAGCCGGCGAGGACCTCGCCGTACGCGGACTGGCTCTGCCGGGGCAGGACGTCGAGCTCGTTGCCGTTCGCGAGCGCGACGCGGCTGCGCCCGGAAACCGAGCCGATCCCGAAGAACTCCCAGTCGTCGCCGAAGATCCCGGCCTCGATCGCCCGGGCGATCGCGATCATCCCGAGCTCGAACATGTTCCGCTTCGCGTGCGGCTCGGAGCGGGCGTAGAAGAGCAGCCGCCGGCCCTCGCGGTCGGCTAGATCCTCGACCGTGGGAGCCCGGACCGGGGTGATCGCGTTCTGAAACGAGGCCGACCTGCGATCGCCGTCGGCGGCGTCGCCGGCGTAGACGCCGATCCGGCTGGCGGCGAAGTACGAGCGCAGGAACTCGGTCGAAAAGAGCGCAGCGTGCGGGAACGAGTACGTCTCCGCGGCGATCGCCGCCCACGAGCCCATCACGAACGTGAACGGCTCGTACTCCTGGATCAGGTAGAGGAACCGGTCGGATTCGACCTGCGCGACGGCGTCGCGCGCGTGGTAGGCGGTCCACCAGGTCGTCGCGACGAACCGGTCCCGCGGGCTGATCGCGACCTCGCCGCGCTCGCGTGCGAATGCCACCTCGATCTTCGCCATCGCGCCGCCGAGGCCGCTGTAGCCCTCGACCTGCTCGCGCCAGTCGCCGGGGAGCTCCGGCGTCGGGTCGACGGTCACGATCCGGACCCGGCGGCCGGACTCGGCGAGCTTGCGCGCGAGGTTGAACTTGGCGATGTAGCCCCCGAACAGGTGCCGGAGGTCGATCGTCGGGATCAGCAGGTTGATCCGCTCGGGCTCGGCATCGGAGACCCTGAACCCGAGCGGCGCCAGCAGGCGCTCGATGTGCGCGGTCTCGGGATCGGGGTAGGCCTCGCCCGCGGCCGGCCCCTCCGGCGCCGGCAGGCTGGCGTCGAAAGGCGACCCGATCGGCCGCTCCCACTCGCGGCTGTGGTAGCGCATCAGATGGCGCCAGAGCAGGCTTTCGGCCAGCATCCGCTCGGCGCCGAGCGTCTCGTTGCTGAGCAGCGCCCGAAGGCCGCGAAGCCGCAGCCAGAGGATCCCCGCCCGCGAGCGATCGGCCCACGCGAACCGCCGCAGAACGGCGCGCTTGCGCCGGCTCGCCTCCGGGACCCGCTCGAGGAGCGCGCGGGCGAGCAGCTCGAGGCGGACGTAGCTGCGGAAGTAGGCGGCGTGGGCGTGGGCGAACCGGCCGCGCCAGTAGGAGATCCCGATCCGGCTGCGGATCCCCCCCGGGCCGCCGACCGGGGCGTTCGCCCTGGCGTGGCCGAGCGCCGCGCCGCCGTGCTGGACGTAGTCGTAGAGCGGGCGGTCGACGTAGGCGACCTCGCCCATGCTCATCGCCACGAGGCCCAGCCAGTGGTCGTGGTACTGCTCCGACGGCACCGCGGGAAACGGCAGCGCCCGCTCGACGACCTCGCGGCGCATCAGCGAGGCGGCGCCGGTGATCGTGTTCGCGATCAACAGCGACAGCAGGTTGGTGTGGTTGTTGCGCCTGCTCGTCCAGTACGTGGGGGCGAGCTCGGCCCCGTCGGCAGCGACGAGCCGGGCGTCGCTGTAGATCAGCTCGGCGTTCCCGATCCCGGCTCGGAGCGTCGCCAGCTTCTCCGGATGCCAACGGTCGTCCTGATCGCAGAGGGCGACGAGGGCCGCGTCGGCGGGGATCATCGCGAGCGCCCGCTCGAAGCTGCGGTAGAAGCCGAGCCGGCGCTCGCCGCGCTCGACGATGAAGCGCTCGTCGCCGGCGAGCTCGGCCTCGAGCTCGCGGAAGCGATCGGGGCGTGACCGATCGTCGTTGACGACGCAGACCCAGCTTTCGTCCGTCTGCTCGCGCAGCGAGCGCACCTGGCCCCGGAACAGGTCCATGTCCGGGTTGTGCGTCGCCATCACGATCGCGATCCGGGCATCGTGGGGATCGGCGGAGGCGGCACCGTCGAGGGGCGCGAGCGGCGGCGGCCCGGCACCGATCCGGCCGATCTCGACCACCTCCGCCCCCCCGCTCCGAAGCCGGGCCCGGACGGCGAGGACGGTCTCCTCCCCGGCGTCGCGCGCGGGGATTGCGGCGGTCGCCCAGAAGCCGCTGCGGTAGCAGCGCACCTCGGGATCCTCGAGCGAGTCGCGGTCGCGGTCGGGCACCGGCGGCTCGCCCCCGCCGAGGTTGGGATGCAGACGGCGGAAGACGTCGAGCCGGGGGAGGCCGAAATCGGTCACCGGCTGGGCAGCGCCGTCGATCAGGAGCGAGAGCCCGGTCACCTCGTCGCGAGGGTGAAAGCAGGCGCCGAAGACGAACACGGCGTCTCCCCGCCCGGCCGGGAGCTCACCCGGCAGCGGCTCCACCTCGACCCAGAGCTCTCCCGCGGCGCGCTCGCTCACCCGGTGATCCTCTCAGCGGGGAACGGCTCGGGGTCGTGCCGACCCGGCAGCTCCGCCGTGGCGAGGCGACCCACCCGGCTAGAGCTCCTCCGCCACCCGCGGCGCCTCCCGGTTGAAGAAACGGATCGACCAGAGGCAGACGCCGACGAACACGAGCGCGGCGGGGATCAGGTTCACCCAGCCACCGGCGACGGCGACGGCGCTCTGCGCGCCGGGGTCGATGATCCACTGGTGCGCCTGGATCATGATCAACACCAGCGGGTTGATGAGCATCACGTCGCGCAGCAGCCCCGGGGGCACGAGATCGATCGGAAACAGGACGGCGCTGCCATAGAAGAGGGCCAGCGAGAGCACCCCCCAGATGATGGCCACGTCACGGCGACGAACGTAGAGGGCCGAGAGCAGGGTCGCCACGGCCGCGGTGAGGATCAGCATCAGACCGAGCAGGACCGGGAACAGCAGCCATGTCCAGTAGGGGCCGACGCCGAAGAAGAAGAAGAACGCGAGCACGGCCACCAGGTTCGTGCCGAGGTTCAACAACCCGGTCAGGACCGCCGCCAGGGGAATAACGAGCCGCGGGAACTGCGTCTTGCGAACGATCGACTCACGCGCCACCACGGCGGTCGTGGCGGTCGTCGTGCCCTCCTGGAAGAACCCGAAGAAGACGATGTTGAAGAGCAGGAACATCGGATAGTTCGGGATCTGCGAGCCGATCCGAACGATCCTCGTGAAGACGACCAGCAGCACCGCGAAGGTCAGCAGCGGCCGCAGCAACGACCACGCGTAGCCGAGGACCGTTCCGAAGAACGTCTTCCGGAAGTCGGTCATCGCCATCAGCAACAGCAGCTCGAAGAAGCGACGCCGGCCGCCCCCGAACGCGGAGGGGCCCTTGACCTCGCGCAGCTCGTCAGCGACCGCCGGCGGTCGCTCGGCCCGGGTCACGGGGCGAGGCGGATCGGCGTCCTCGAGGCCGGCTGCGGTGGTCGTTTTCACGGCAGCGCCTCCGAGCTCATCACGGGCTTGACCTCGAAGAGGCCGGCGATCGGCTCGACGTCGTAGACGATGAAGTCGAGGAGGTCGAAGACCTGGACGGTCAGGTCGCCGGGCTGCCGGTCCCTCGAGACCCAGCACTTCAGGAAGTAGTGCCCGGCGGCGAGCTGGTTCTCGAGCTCGACGTTGACCCGTAGCCGCTGGCCCTCCTCCAACACCTCCGGGGCGCCATCCCCGGTCTCGCGCGGCGAGTAGTTGAAGCCGAGGACGTGGATGCCGCGGACGTCGTAGAGGTGATAGCCGACGACAACGTTCTCGAGCCGCTCCCGTGCCTCGATGACCGTCTTCACGCGGATCGGCTCGCGGCCCCCGATGTTCTTCTGCCGCTCGCCGCCGCGGTCCTCGAGCCAGGCATCGACGATCCTGGCGTGGACGTCGGGGGCCGCTATCGCCCCGCTGTCCTTCGAGAAGTTGAGCTGCAGATAGCGGCGTCCAACCTCCTCGGGGTCGCCCATGAACGTGCTGACCCCGTCGTGGATCAGCATCGCCCGATCGCAGTAACGCTGTACGGCGCCCATGTCGTGCGTCACGAGCACGATCGTCTTGCCGGCGTTGCGCATCGCGTAGAAGGTGTCGGTGCACTTCTGCTGAAAGCTCGCGTCTCCGACCGCGAGCACCTCGTCGATCAGGAGCACATCGGCGTCCGCCTGCACCATGACCGCGAACGCGAGTCGCACGGTCATCCCCGATGAGTAGTTCTTCAGCTTCAGGTCCTCGAAGTCGCGCAGCTCGGCGAAGTCCATGATCGCGTCGAACCGGCGCTCCGCCTCATGCCTGCCGAGCCCCATCATCACCCCGTTGAGGATGATGTTGTCGCGTGCGGCGAGCTCGGGATCGAAGCCGACCCCGAGCTCGATGAACGGCGCGAGGCGCCCGGCGATCCGAATCGTTCCCGCATCGGCGGCGTAGATGCTCGCCATGATCTTGAGCAGGGTGCTCTTGCCGGAGCCGTTGCGCCCGACGATGCCGAAGAACTCGCCCTTGTGGACATCGAGCGAGATGCCGCGGAGCGTCTTCAGGTCCCGATACTCGATTCGGCCGAACGGGTGCGCGGCCCGCTCCTTGAACGACGTGATCCGGTGCCTGGGGATCCGGAAGGTCTTGTGGATGTCACGGATCTCGACAGCCACCGGCGAGTCTTCCGTGAATCGGCGCTCGCTCGCATCCGGCAACGACACAGATCCGGCTTCGTCTGTTGTCTGCTGGCGCCGCATCGAGATGGCGGACGCGCTGTCCGCCTCCGCGAGGCGATTCTAGACGCTGGATCAGCTCCGGGCCGCGGGTCGCGACCGGCCGCGGATCCACCGCTTCAGCCGCCATTGACCGAACGCGAGGATGTCGAACTCGGGAACGGTCGCGTCCTGTCGGGCCCCGGTCGGCGAGCGCCGCCCGACCTCGCGGAGCTTGACGTAGTGGAGCCAGGCGATCCCCTTCAGCAGATGCCACTCGGTCCCGAGGGTCTCGTTGCGTCCCCAGAGCTCACGCGCCGGCCGGACCGCGAGCTCGAGGGCGCCGGCGATCGACCGGTCGGCGGCGATCAGGCGGCGCAGCGCCCGCGCGTCGCGCGCGCTCATCCGATCGGCGCAGCGCCCGAGCAGGACCTCGGCCTGGAGCGCCACATGGATGAAGCTGCCGAAGTAGATCGACCGGCAGCGGGCGAGCAGCCGCCTCGGATGGCGCAGCGGAGCGAAGAGCTGCCAGGGGTTCCACAGCGGCGATTCGATCCCCGGATGCCGGGTCCCGTCGGCCTCCTCGACGGAAACCCGCCCGACCACGGCCCCCTCGTGCTGGACGTAGTCGTAGAGGGGGCGGTCGAGGTAGCGGATCGAGCCCGCCGCCAGCGCCACGGCCGCGATCCAGTGGTCGTGGAACTGCCACCCGGTGGTGTGGGGGAAGGGCAGGATGCGCTCGAGGAGGTCGCGCCGCATCAGCGCCGAGGCGCCGACGATCGTGTTGGCGATCGTCGCCGAGTAGAGGCTGTTCTCGTTCCGGCTCCTGCCGACCCAGAGGCTGTCGCGGATGACGGCGCCGTCCTTGCGCGTCAGCCGCTGATCGCTGTAGACGAGTTGATGGTCGTCGATCGCGGCAGCCAGGGTCTCGAGCTTCTCCGGATACCACCGATCGTCCTGGTCGCTGAGGGCGATCAGCTCGCAGCCTCCGGAAGCCATCGTCAGGGCGCGCTCGAAATTCCGGAAGAAGCCGAGTCGCCGCTCCGCGCGCGAGAGCACGAAACGACGATCGTTCCCGACGATCTGCCGGATCCCGGCCCAGCTCGACTCGCTCGAGTGATCGTCGCTCACGTAGCAGACCCAGTCGTCGGTCGTCTGGGCGCGGATCGACTCGACCTGAACCCGGAAGAGGTCGGGGTCCGGCTCGTAGGTGGCCATGCAGATCCCGATCCTCGCCGCCCGCTCCGGCGCTTCGACGGCCACCGCCGCCATCGGCTCGACCGCGATCTCGGCGAACGGCGCCGCAACGGTCGAGCCGTTCGCGAGCGTGGCCACGACCGTGATCTCCATCGGCCCCGGGTCCATCGGCCCGACCGGTACGACGGCCCAGAAGCCGCTGCGATAGGAGCGATCCTCGGGATCGCGCGAGGGGCGGTGTGCGTGCAGCTCCCGAAACAGGCCGATCCGTGGCAGCGCCCTGGTCTCGATCTCGGTCCGACCGCTCGGCGTCCGGATCGCGAGCCTGCGGATCGAGCTGCTCGGGTGGAAGCAGGCGCCGACGCAGAAGATCGCGTCGGCCCGGCCGGCAGCCAGCCGCGGTGGCAGCCAGCCCTCGCATCGAACGAACAGATCACCGCCCCCCGCAGTCGCCCCGCTGTCATCCGCCCGCACCATCGGGGCGGCGCAGTCTATGCGCTCATCGCCTACGATGCGGTGCCCTGAAGTTGCCCGTTTGCAGGGGATGGCTCCGGATCTGTCCGTTCGCCGGTCGCCAGGCCAACAGCCAACGAATGCCCGAGATGCAACCATGATCATGTTCGGCACCGCAGTCACCGACTCGGCGCTCTACGACCGTTGCGCGCGGCCCGGGATCGAGCGAGCGAGGGAGCCGGACTCGGTGGTGGTCGCCCACCAGGCCATCGGCTCGCTGTATGCGAACTACAACCTGCTGCTCACCGTGGCCGCCGACCACGACGATCTCGAGGTGCTCGTCCTGCTCCACCAGGATGCGGAGATCGACGACCCCGACTTCTGCACGACGATCCGCGCCGCCTTCGAGGACCCGGATGTAGCGATCGTCGGCTGCGCGGGGGCGATCGGGGTGCGCAGCATCGCTTGGTGGGACGGCGCGGTGACGTGGGCATCGTTCACCCATCGGTACACGGAGATCGGCGGCGGGCAGTTCGACTCGATGTCCTGGGACCCCGCCAAGACGATGTCGATCAGCCACCCCGGAGAGGTCGACTCGCTCGACGGCTTCGTCCTCGCCCTCTCGCCCTGGGCGGTACGCAACCTGAAGTTCGACGAGACGCTCGGCAAGCTGCACGGGTACGACTTCGACATCTGCTGTCAGGCCCGGGAGGCGGGCAAGAAGATCCTCACGGCCGACTTCAAGACGATCCACCACCACTCGCTCGAGCTCGTCAGCGACCCCGATGCCTGGATGGAGGCCTACATCCGCCTCGCCCAGAAATGGGAGGGCCGGCTTCCCCACCTCGATCCGCCGGAGGGCGATCCGATGATGCGGGCGCTTCGCTCAGAGGCGGAGAGCGCCGCCGCCCGAGCCATGGCCATGACCCACCAGCTTCGCTACAGGGCGATGGAACGCCATTACCTGGACCTGATCGACAGCAAGAGCTGGCGCCTCGTCAACCGCTACCGCGCCGTCAAGAACCGGCTCGCGTCGATGCTCGGCCTGCGCAGGACGAAGGTCAGATCGGTTCGTTCCGACTAGCCTCGAGCTCGGTCGCGATCTGCTCCTGAAGCCCGGGAACGCCCTTTCTGCGGAATCGCGTCAGCCGCTCGAGAAGGCGCAGCCCGTTCGACGCCTCGGCGTCCCGTAACAGCTTCTCCTGGCGTTCGCAACGCGCCTTGTAGACCGCGGCGTGCGTCCGCGCCAGGTAACCCTCGGCGAGGTGGCGGACCCGATTCCACTCCAGCCGGGCCAGCATCGGATTGCGGTCCCAAGGCTCGATCACGGCTCGGACCGAGTCGGCGTAGGGTGCGTCCTTCGACCAGCAGACCCCGAACCCGAAGAAGATCGGGACGATCGCCAGCTCGAGGTCGGGATGCTCGGAGACGAAGTCCTCAACGGCGGTGAGGACGCCGTTTCGCTCGCCCCCCTCGTGCTCCTGCGCGTACTTGTAGGGGAGCCCGCCCCAGGTGATGCCCGGCTCGTCCGGGAAGATGCCCACTCCCTCGACCATCGTCGATCGGTACTCGTCGGGGATCCGGTCCGGCGCGTAGTAGGTGTCGCGGCGAGCATGCGGCCAGCAGACATCGTGGAACAGGAGCAGGGGCATCGACCCCGACGTCTGCGAGACCCGCTCCGCGATCAGCCTCAGCTCCTCGCTGACGGTGAAGTAGTTGTGGTCTCCGTCGATGACGAACGCGTCGGGGACCTCCATCGCGGGAATCGCCTCGACGCTCGTCGACTGCTTCAGCTCCAGCTTCTCGCGCTCGCGGGCCAGGGCCAGCAGCTCCTCCTGGGGAGTCGGATCGACGGCGATCACCCGGGCCCCGACCGGCTCCGCCCAGTCGAGGAGGGCGCCGGTCAGGACACCCGCGTAGGCGCCGATCTCGGCCAGGCTGCGGACCCCGGCCGCATCGAGGACCCCGAACATGATCTCGGCGAAGTTGGCCATGGAGTGGCCCCACTGCCCGGAATCCTCTCCGCGTAGCGGTTCGGCTGTCTTCATTCGCTCCAAGGCCGCGTGAGTCTAAAGCGATCGGGCCGGCCCGACGCCGGACGTTCCCGTCGCTCGCGCCGAGCCGGGCGATTAGAGTTGCTCGGCACGACGGAGGGAGCAGACCAGCGTGACCGGATCCGCGACTCCAGTCGCGCACCACGAACCGATCGACCCGGGCAAGACGCGACGGGCGGCGTCGGGCATTCCCATCGTTCCGGCATTCGACGGCTTCCGCGGGATCGCGATCGTCGCGATCGTCATCTTTCACACGCTCCAGAACGCGATCGGAGTCGGGCCCGGGGAGAGCGCCCTCGGCCGCTTCATCTGGGCGATCGATCCGGGTCAGAGCTGCCTCAACGCCCTCTTCATCGTCAGCGGCTTCGTGATGTTCCTGCCGGTCGCGGCCCGCGACGGCAGGTTCGGCGCCGTCAGCGCCTTCGCCGTCCGTCGGGCCGCGCGCCTGTTTCCCGCCTACTTCCTGGTCCTCGCCCTGAGCCTGCTGCTGATCGCGGTGATGCCCTACGACCCCCCGATCCCGTTCCCCGGCATCGGCGACATCGTCCTCACATTCACGACGCTCGAAGTACCGGCGGAGCTCTTCAACTTCCAGTACTTCCTCGGCTTCGAGATGAACCGGGCGATCTGGACGCTGTCGCTGGACGTCACCTTCTACGTCCTGCTGGTGATCTTCGCGACCCGCTGGTTCAGGCGCCCGCTCGTCGGCCTCGCGATCAGCGCCGCCATCGCGGTTGGCTGGAGGATCCTCTTCACGAACCTCGACTCCGTCGCATCCTTTCTGTCGACGGAGATCTCACCGAGCCGCGCCGGCGAGCTGTACCTGGCCGCCGAGATCCAGTTCCCCTTCTGGGCGTTCTCGTTCGGAGTCGGGATGACGATCGCGCTCGCGTTCGCGCGCAGGCGCTCGCTCGCCGCCGTGTTCGACGCCAACCGCGCCCGCGCCGCCCAGATCGCCTCCGTGGCCGGGCTCGCGATCGTCGCGGTCGTGGTCGCGGTGGCGCAACCGGTCTCGGTCCACTATTCGCCGCTGCTGGGCCCGCTGTACACGGCGCTGATCGGGCTCTTCATGGCGGCGACGATCTTCTGTACCGAGCGTTGGCAGTGGCCGTTCACCAACGGGCCGATGCGCTGGCTCGGTGACGTCAGCTACGGCGTCTACCTGATCCACCTCGTGATCATCACCTCCCTGGCGAGGCTGGTCGCGATGCCGACCGGGGACGCGGGCGCGGCGATCGTCTGGCTGCTCGCCGTCGTCCCGCTCTCGATCCTCTGGGGCTACCTCTCGGCGTGGATCGTCGAGCGGCCCGTCCGCGCCTGGGCATCCCGCTGGGCCCGCAGGGTCCCACGCGACGTCGCCGGGCCCTAGCCAGGGTCGCCACGAGCGGGCCGGATCAGCTCCTCCCCCGCGGACTAGACTGCCGCTTCCCGTGCGCGCTTCGAACCCCCAGACCTTCGAGGAGAAGCTCAACCACCTCCGCGAGCTCCGCGAGGCGGCAGTCCACTCGGCCTCGGAGGCCGCGGTCGAAAAGCAGCACGCGAAGGGCAAGCTGACCGCCCGCGAGCGGATCGAGAAGCTGCTCGACCCCGGCACCTTCGAGGAGCTCGACACGTTCGTGCGGCACCGGACCTACGACTTCGAGATGCAGAAGAACCGGCCCTGGGGCGACGCCGTCGTCACCGGCTACGGGGAGATCGACGGACGCACCGTGTTCGTGTTCAGCCAGGACTTCACGGTCTTCGGCGGCTCGCTCGGCGAGGTGATGGCCGAGAAGATGGTCAAGGTGATGGACATGGCCGCGAAGGTCGGGGCGCCGGTGATCGGCCTCAACGACTCCGGCGGCGCCCGGATCCAGGAAGGGGTCGTCTCGCTCGGCGGCTACGGCGACGTCTTCGTCCGCAACGTCCAGTGCTCGGGCGTGATCCCGCAGATCAGCGTGATCATGGGCCCGTGCGCGGGCGGCGCCGTCTACTCCCCGGCGATGACCGACTTCATCTTCATGGTCAAGGAGACCTCGCACATGTTCATCACCGGCCCCGACGTGATCCGGACGGTGACCGGCGAGGAGGTCGGCTTCGAGGAGCTCGGCGGCGCGATGACGCACAACACCAAGTCCGGGGTCGCCCACTTCGCCGCCGAGGACGAGGAGAGCTGCCTCGACGACGTCCGCTACCTGGTCGGCTTCCTGCCCGCCAACAACCTCGAGATGCCGCCCAGGGTCGATCCGTTCGACGACCCCGACCGCCGCGACCCCGCCCTCGACGGGATCGTCCCCGCCGATCCGCAGAAGCCCTACGACATGCGCGACGTGATCTCGTTGATCGTCGACGACGGCGAGTTCTTCGAGGTTCACGAGCACTTCGCCCGCAACATCGTCTGCGGCTTCTCGCGCCTCGACGGCTTCCCGGTCGGGATCGTCGGCAACCAGCCGATGCACCTAGCCGGCGTCCTCGACATCGAGTCCTCCGAGAAGGCGGCGCGCTTCGTCCGCACCTGCGACGCCTTCAACGTCCCGCTCGTCACCTTCACCGACGTCCCCGGCTTCCTCCCCGGCACCGCCCAGGAGTGGAACGGGATCATCCGCCACGGCGCGAAGCTGCTCTACGCCTTCACCGAGGCGACCGTGCCGAAGCTGACCGTCGTCACCCGCAAGGCCTACGGCGGCGCCTACGACGTCATGAGCTCCAAGCACATGCTCGCCGACTTCAACTTCGCCTGGCCGACCGCCGAGGTCGCGGTGATGGGGCCCGAGGGCGCGGTCAACATCATCTACCGCAAGGACCTCGCGCAGTCGCCGACGCCCGAGGAGCGGCGCGGGAAGCTGATGGACGACTACAAGGCACGGTTCGCGAACCCCTACTCGGCGGCCGAGCGCGGCTACATCGACGACGTGATCGAGCCGCGTGATACTCGCCCGAAGCTGATCCGCGCACTGCACACGCTGCAGAACAAGCGCGTCGCCCAGCCGCAGCGCAAGCACGGCAACATCCCGCTGTAGAGCGCGGCCGGCTCGCGCCCCGAGCTCCGTCGATACGGTTCGCCATCGCTTGCCTGACCGCCCGATGACAGCGGACGCTTCGACCGCGCCGGACATCTCGATCGTCGTGCCGGTCTATGACGAGCGCGGCGCGCTGCCGGAGCTGATCGAGGAGATCGACGCTGCCCTGGCGCCGCTCGGCCGGCGCAGCGAGCTGATCTTCATCGACGACGGGTCGACGGACGGCTCCGGCGAGTACCTGCTCGAGCGCGCCGCCGAGCGCGACGACATGATCGTCATCGACCTCGGCCGCAACGCCGGCAAGTCGGCGGCGCTGGCGGCGGGCTTCGAACGCAGCCGGGGTGAGGTCGTCGTCACCCTCGACGGCGACGGCCAGGACGACCCGGCCGAGATCCCCGTCCTGCTCGCGAGGCTGGACGAGGGCTACGACCTCGTCTCGGGATGGAAGCAGGTCCGCCGGGACCCGGCCCGGCGCCGGCTCGCCTCGCGGGTGTTCAACCGCATCACCGCGATGATCTCCGGCGTCGGGCTCCATGACTTCAACAACGGGCTCAAGGCCTACCGCGGCGACCGGGTCCGCACGCTGGAGGTCTACGGCGAGATGCACCGCTTCATCCCCGTCCTCGGCGTCCAACAGGGCTGGAAGGTCACCGAGGTGCCGGTCAACCACCGGCCCCGTGTCCACGGCCGGACGAAGTTCGGGCTCGAGCGCTACGCGCGCGGGATGCTCGATCTGCTGGCGGTCGTCTTCATGGGCCGCTACGGCAACCGCCCCCTGCACCTGTTCGGGGGGATCGGGATCTGCTTCTTCGTGGTCGGCCTCGTGATCGGCGTCTACCTGGTGATCGAGAAGCTGGCCGGCAATGCGATCGGCGAGCGGCCGCTGCTCCTGCTCAGCGTCCTGTTGATCGTCGTCGGCATCCAGCTGTTCACGTTCGGGCTGCTCGCGCAGATGGTCGTCGCGATGCGCAACGAGCGCCTGCCGCGGGATCGACGTTGAGAGTTGCCGCTGTCGAAGCCAGGGTCGGCGAGGCGTTCGCCGGCGAGCACGGCGAGCGGCTCGCCCGCCGGCTGCTCGCCGCCGCGGCCCTCGCCGCCGGCGTGCTGCTGCTCTGGCTGAACCGCGGCATGAGCTACTGGAACGACGAGCTGACCTGGTTCGGGAACCTCTCCAGCCTCCATGGCCCCGAGGCGATCCTCATGCCCCACAACTCGCACCTGATCGGCACGACCCGGCTCGTCTACCTGCTCAGCACCGAGGTGCTCGGACCGGACTACCTGGTCATGCGGATCCTCGGAGTCGCGAGCGTGCTGCTGGCGGCGACGCTCTTCTTCGTCTGGGCGAAGCCGCGGATCGGGCCGGGCTGGGCGTTGCTGCCGGCGGTGCTGCTGATGTTCTACGGCTCGGGCTGGCAGCACGTCGTCGGCCCGATCGGGTTCACGGTCACGTTCAGCATCGCGCTCGGGCTCGGCGCCCTGATCGCGGTCGAGCGCGGCACCCGCCGCGGCGACCTGCTCGCCTGCGCGCTGCTGGCGCTGTCGGTCTTCACCTACACCGTCGGACTCGCCTACCTGGTCGGGGTCGCGATCACGGTGCTGCTGCGGCGCGACCGACTCCGCCGGGCGTGGATCTTCCTGATCCCGCTGCTGCTCTACGCCGCCTGGTGGATCTGGGCGCAGCAGTTCGACCAGGGGCGGACGGAGCTCGTGAGCCTCGTCAGCGTCGTCAAGTTCTTCGCGCGATCGATGGCCGTGAACGCCACCGGGATCAGCGGCATCGACATCCCCTGGGTGCGGATCATCGATCCCCACCCCGTCCGCGGTGGCAGCCCGACCCCGATCGGGTGGCTGGTCGGGCTCGCGCTGACCGTGGCCCTGATCTGGCGCGTCCTCAGGGGTGGCCTGCCGAAGTCGTTCTGGGCCTCGCTCGGCGTCCTCGCCACCTTCTGGCTCGCCGGCGCCGTCGCCGACACCATGCCCGGGGAGACCCAGGTCTATGCGATTCGCTACCTGTTTCCGGGCTCCTCGGCGTTGCTGCTGGTCCTCGTCGATGCCGTCAGCGGCTTTCGGATCCGCGCCGGATGGGCCTACGGGTTGCTCGCCGTCTTCGTCTTCAGCCTGGCGATGAACCTCGTCGTCCTCCGCGACGGCGCCGCCTTCCTGCGTGACCAGGGAACCGACAGCCGCATCAACCTGGCGATGCTCGAGCTGCGGCTGGGCCTCGAGCCCGGTGCGAACGGTCCCTCCTCGGACGAACCCGACTTCGCCGCGTTCCGGCCCGGGACCCGGATCGCGCTTGGCGCCGGTTTGGATTACTTCACGTCGGTCGTCCGCTACGGCTCGCCCGCGATGAGCATCGCCGAGGTCAAGGCACAGTCGCCGGCCGCCCGTACCGTCGCCGACGAGGTTCTCGTCACCGCCGGCAGCGTCGCGATCCTGCCGTATGACGAGCAGCCGCCCGCTCGTCGGTCGTGCCCGCATGTCGACGCCGGCGAGAGCTTCTCGCTGCCGACCGGGATCTCCGCGATCAAGCCGGCGGGCGAAGCACCGGTGGACGTTTCGATCGCTCGCTTCTCGGACCCGCCCGGGGTCCCGCTCGGCTCGCTCGAGCCGGGGGGCTGGTCAGTCATCGCGATCAACCCCGATCGTGACCCCGATCCCTGGCGAGCGACGCTGAGCGGCGACGGCGCCGCGGTCTGTCCGCCGTTCAGTCCTTAGACCGAGCGCGATCCAGCTCGCCGGCCGCTCTCACGCGGTTCGCGGCCGGCCGTGCGCGATCAGCCACGGGAAGGCCGTCCTGATCGTCCCGACCTCGAGCGCCGGCTTCAGCAGCGCCGCGAGGCTGCGGCGGTTGAAGTGGTTGACGTGCTCGGGGTGGTTGCCGAGGGTGCGCACGTACTTGCCGCGGAGCAGGCTGCCGATCCGAAACCAGGGCTCGAAGGGGACGGAGACGACGACGTCGGCGGCCGCGACGCGGGCCAGCTCGCTGACGGCGGCGGCGGGGTCCTCGAGGTGCTCGAGCACCTCGAGGCAGAGGACGAGGTCGAAGCTCGAGTCCGCGAACGGCAGGTCGGTGACGCTCGCGACCCGCGCGTCGACCGTCGGCAACCGCTCGCCGACCCGGTCGACGCTGTAGGAGGAGAGGTCGACGGCGCAGATCCGCTCGCCGAGCAGCGGGCCGAGCCGGACCAGCGTCTCGCCTTCGCCGCAGCCGGCGTCGAGCGTGCTCGCCGGCCCGAGCGGCGCGACGACCTCGCCGAGGCGCGAGAAGAAGCCGCCGATCATCGCCCGCACGAGCGGGTTGGCGGTCTCGAACTTGAGCTCGTTCGAAGGGCGTTGGGCGGACGGGCGCGGGGGCATGGCAGGGCCTTGCAGCTGCTCGTTCGGCGTGCTCGGTCCCCGTCGCATCCTAGGCGCCGCCGTCGTCGGCCCACCCAGCGCGGCGCGAGTATTGCCAGTAGAGCAGGAGGCTGAGGACGGCCGCGGCGACCGCATAGCCGACCTCGGCCTGGCGGACCGCCGTCAGCAACGGCAGCGCCGCGAAGACGACGAAGCCGAGCGCGCAGGCGACCCAGCACGCGGCCGCCCCGGAGGCCCGGTCGCGAGCGAGCTGGGCCTGCGTGAGGGTCAGCGCGGCCAGGTGGAAGCCGAGCCCTGCCGCCACGATGATCAGGCCGCTGCGATCGTAGGAGTGGTCCGCCCCGAACGTGAGCGTCATCAGATCGGGACCGACGGCGGCGACGAGGGCGATCAGGGCCAGGTCGAACAGCGCTACCGCCCTGACCGTTCCCGCCACCTCCCCCCGGAAGGCCATGCCGCCATCGCGGCCGCGGTCGACCCAGTGGCGACTGAGGCTCGGCAGCAGGCTCGTCGTCACCGACCCGAACAGCACCTGGGGAGCCCGCGCGATCAGCATGATGTTGAAGAGCAGCCCGGCAGCAGCGACATCGAGGCCGGCGGCCACGATCAGCACTCCGGCGTTCAACAGCGCCTGCTCGCTCAGCATCACCAGGAACGCCGATCCGACGAACGCGCTCCCGCGTCCGAGGCTCGTGCCGACCGCGACCGGCGACTCCGGCTCCTCTCCGATCAGGTCGATGGACAGGTCGCTCGCGCGCCGACGCGCGTGCCCGAAGGCGACCAGGGGCACGACCGCGAGGCTCATCAGGGGGGCGAGCAGGATCCCGAACGCGATCACCGACCCGCCGCTGAGCAGGCCGACGGTGACGACGGCCGCCATCGCGAACCGGGAGCAGGACTCGAGCAGGAGCATCGCGCCGTAGAGCCCGAACCGTCCGGTGCCGGCGAGGTATCCGCGGGCGAAGAAGCTGACCGCGTAGGCGGGCGCCGCCAGGACCAGGATCCGGTAGAGGTCGGCATCGCCGGACAGCAGGCCGTCCTCGATCGGCCCGCGAAGCGCCAGGGCGAGGACCACGAACGCGACCGCGAGCACGGCCTGGATCGCGGCGGCGACGCGAATCGCGCCACCGTGATGCTGTCCCGCCGCGCCGGCCGCGGCCACGTTCCGCGAGACGAACTGCTCGACCGGCCGGTAGAGCGTCACGACGGAGATGAACAGGACCGACCAGAGGACCGTCAGGGCGCCGTAGGAGTCCCGGTCCAGCTCGTGGCTGGCGAGCGCGAAGTACGCGTAGGTGAGGATGCCGCTCAGCCCGATGCCGACGGAAAGCAGCATCGCGCCCCGCCTGTAGCCGGATCGTCGCTCCGCCTCAGCTGTCACGGCCACCGGCATACCCTTGCAGAGCCGGGAACCGATTCCGGAGCCCTCGCGGCCCGCCCGCCCCGCCTAACCGTACATGCGGTTCATCGCCCGGCGCAGCTTCCTCGTCCCGACCACGCCGCCCGGCACCGGATTCGCCCTGTAGGTGAAACCGCCCTCGAGGTGGAGCCGATAGATCGCGCGTCCGGCGCGATCGTAGGCTCCGACCACGGGATTGTTGCCCCATGAGATCAGCCACTCCCGCGACGGCAGGCGGCGGGCCGAGCCGCAGCAGAAGACGGCGCTGATCGTTGGGTCGGTGACTGTCTCGACCAGTCGGGCGGTGCCCGCCTGCTCATCGATCCGGAAGCGCTGGGCTCGGGCGACGTCGTCGGTCAGATCGGTGCGGTTGTTGAAGATCGTGACCGTGCCGTCGGGCTGTACGCGGACGTCGTGCTGGCCGCCGAGCGGGTACCCGGCCGGGTCGCCGCGGACCTCGAGGCTGTCCGGTGTCTCGGTGCCGCCGAGCTTCCAGACGATCGCGCCGGTCCGGCGGTTGACCTTGTAGATCGCATCGTTGTTGCGAAAGGACAGGTACATGTAGCGGCCGTCGACCTCGACCGCGTTCCAGTGCGAGACGTCGTACCAGAGCGCATCGGGTTGGGCGAGGATCTCGGTCCACCAGCGGCCGGCCTCGGCGAGCCCGATGTGCTGGCCCGAGTCCCAGCTCCGGACGATCGCACCATCCGGGGTCAGCTCGCGGATCACGGTGTCCGCCACCGCCGCGTCGGCATGACCGCCGTAGGGAGTCGCATCGATCCCGCGGCGGAACTTCATGGCACCGATGACGTAGTTGCCGTTCGCCAGCAGCTGCAGGTCGTGGATGTCGGTGTCCCCGGGGTCCCCGACCGTGCGCAGCAGCCGCCCGCCCAGGGTCCGGATCTCGAAGGGCCCCGCAGCCAGGCCGGCTTCGGCGTTCATCGAGACCGTCCCGTCGGGCAGCAGCTTCGCGTCGGCTCCGCCGTCGGTGCGCAACCACCAGACCGGCGCGCCGTCGCGGCTGAAGATCGCCACGTAGCCGCCCGCCTTCACGAAGAACAGCTTCGCTCCCCCTTTGCGGAGCCGCTCGAAGCTGAACTCGACGAAGTCCCGGGGCAGGCAGCGGACCCAGAAGCGGCGCTGCCTCGTACCGTCGCGACGGCGGAAGGCGATCGTGGTCGCCGCCCCCTCGTCGAGCGGCACGTGGACGCGGATGTCGCCGCCTCGGGGGCGCTTGCGAGCCGCCGTCCGGACACGCCAGCCACGGGCTCCGTCGATGCGCAGATCGAGCGTCCCGCCGCCACATCGAGCGGCGTAGGTCCGGACGTTCCAGGCGAAGCCGGGAAGGAGCTGATCGCCGGCCGTGGCCTCGAAGCTCGGCTTCGCCGCCGACGCCGCGGCCGGCTGGCCGAGCGCGATCGCAACTCCGGCGATGAACGCCACGACACCCCTCCGGAAGCTCACGGCGGCGACGATAGATGAACGCGCCGCCCGATGTGGCGGGCTAGCCTTGCGGTCATGCCAGCGCACGAAGATCGTCAGGCCCGTTCGCGGATCGGGATGCCCGTCCCGGCCGAGCCGCGGGAGGCGGCGGCGATCATCGCCGCGGTCGAGCAGTTCCTCGCCGACACGAGGCCGGCGTTCGAGCCGGCGCCCGCCGGGAACCCGTGGCAGCGGGCGGCGCTGGTCGAGGGCGTGACGGCGAAGCAGGCATTCGGAGCCGAGAGGAGATCGGAATGGCGGTAGTGAAGATCATCGAACTGGTCGGCAGCTCCAAGGTCTCGACCGACGACGCCGCCCGCCAGGCGCTGAAGAGCGCCCAGCGGAAGATCCGCAACATCCGCGCGGTCGACATCGTCAGCACCGGTCTGCGCGGCGAGGACCTCGACGAGTACCGCGCCCACGTCCGCGTCGCCTTCGTCGTCGAGAGCTCCGAGATCAGCGACGACGTCGACTAGACGATCGATCCAGATCAATGCCCGGAGGCGGCGAAGCCGCGACCGGGCCGGCCGATCTCGGCGTTGCGCCAAAGCCCGGCGGCGAGCGCGAGCAGCCGTCTGGGCAGGTAGGGGAACAGGTGGCGCAGGCGGCAAGCGGCGAGCGCGAGGAGCTGGCGGTTCGTTCGGCACCTTCGGGGCGACGATGCTCGCAGTGCCTCCCTTCGGCGCCCTTCGCCTGCTCCCTCGCGGCAGCGGCGGCTCCCAGTGTCCCGCGGAACATTGGGCGTGAACCAGGAATCACCCATCCCAGTGGCGAGCCGACCCGTTGCCTCCCTGAGCTCGCCCGACATTCCGGGGGCGAGCGACGAAAAGCTCACAAGTATTGGGGACTATTCGTCGCTCATCATTGGGAACTACTCATCGCTCGGCATTGGGAACTACTCGTCGCTCGGCGGGTGGGCGCTCAGCGTGGGCCCGAAACACTTGAATCCTAATCGGGATTTGCTAGTTTCACGCCTCGAGCAGCCTACCTGACGCGGGCCCGGCCCGCGTGCAACCGAAAGGGATCATGGAGCCGACCGCCGCGCCGCCGAAGGCGAAGGCCGCCAAGGACACCGAGGCCAAGGCCGCCAAGCCGCGGGACACCGAGGCCAAGGCCGCCAGGCCACAGGACACCGAGGCCAAGGCCGCCAGGCCACAGGACACCGAGCCCAGGGCCGCCAGGCCGCAGGACACCGAGCCCAGGGCCGCCAGGCCGCGGGTCACCAAGCCGCGGGCCAAGGCCACCGGACCGAAGGCCACCGAAGCCGATCTCGACCAGGCGGAGGACAAGGTCCAGCGGGGGAAGGGGCCGCTCGGATCGCGCGAGAACCCCGAGGTCTACGAGAACGTTCCCGGGCACGTGATCCCGATCCTCGCCGACGAGTTCGACGATTTCGACAGCGAGGCTGGGAGGTTCCTCGACGGCGAGACCGCCGAGGAGGAGTTCATCGGCTTTCGGCTCAAGCAGGGCGTCTACGGCCAGCGCCAGCCGGACGTCCAGATGATCCGCGTGAAGCTGCCGATCGGCGGCGTCAACGCGGAGCAGATGGACGCGTTCGCGAGCGTGATCGAGAAGTACGCGCCGCTCGGCAAGGGCCACATCACGACCCGCCAGAACGTCCAGATCCACCACGTCCCGCTGCCCGACGCCGCGGCGCTGATCCGCGAGATCTCCGCGGCCGGCCTGTCGAGCCGGGAGGGCTGCGGCAACACGATCCGCAACGTCACCGGCGACCCGTGGGCCGGCGTCGCCGCCGACGAGCTCTTCGACCCGACCGGCTACGCGATCGCCTACGTCCGCTACTTCGTCCGCCACCCGACCACGCAGCTGATGCCGCGCAAGGTCAAGACCGCGTTCAGCTCCTCCGACGCCGACCGCGCGATCACCGGCATCCACGACATCGGCTTCATCCCCCGGGTCCGCGACGGCGCCCGCGGCTTCGAGGTCCGCGTCGGCGGCGGCACCTCGATCATGCCGCGGATCGCGCCGACGCTGTACGGGTTCGTCACCGCCGACGACGGCGAGTACCTGAAGGTGACCGAGGCGGCGTTGCGGATCTTCGACCGCCAGGAGTGGCTGCGCGCCAATCGGGCCCGGGCCCGGATCAAGGTCCTCGTCGACAGGATCGGGATCGACGCCTTCCGCGCGATGGTCGACCGCGAGCTCGCCGGCGACTGGGTCGCCGATCGCGACTTCGCGATCGGGCGGCTGATCCCGGAGATCGACGAGGAGGCCGCCGCGCCGCAGCCGGCTGCGCCGGCCGGCTCCCCGAACGGCGACGGCGCCGCCTTCGACGCGTTCGTCGCCGACAGCGTCGAGCGCCAGCGCCAGGACGGGTTCTCGACGGTCCACGTGAAGGTCACCCGCGGCGATCTCACCCCCGGGCAGTTCCGCGGCCTCGCCCGGATCATGCGCGAGCACTGCGGCGGCAACGCGCGGACGACCATCGATCAGAACCTCGTCCTCCGCTGGGTCCGCGACGAGGCGCTGTACGACGTCTTCTCGGCGCTCCGCGAGATCGACCTCGCCGACCACGGGGTCGGGACGATCACCGACGTGATCTCGTGCCCCGGCACCGACTCCTGCAAGCTCGGCATCACCGCCTCGATGGGGTTGAACCGGGCACTGCAGGAGCGGGTCGAGTCGATGCGGATCACCGACCCGCTGACGCGGCGGATCCACCTGAAGATGAGCGGCTGCCCGAACGGCTGCGGCCAGCACCACATCGGGACGATCGGCTTCTACGGCGCCTCGATCAGAGTCGGCGAGCACACGATGCCCGCCTACATCCCCCACGTCGGCGGTCGGGCAACGGGCGGCGAGGTCGTCTACGGGACCCGGCTCAAGGTGCGGATCCCGGCCAAGCGCGTCCCTGACGCGGTCGAGCGGTGGCTACGCATGTACGAGGCCGAGCGGAGCGACGGCGAGGAGTTCGTCGACTTCGCCGCCCGGGTCGGAACCGTCCGCTTCGAGGACGAGATCCGCAACCTGTCGATCCCGGCCGAGCTCAACCTCGAGAACATGCTCCAGTTCGTCGACTGGAGCCGCCACGACCCCTACAAGGTCGAGCGCGGTGAGGGCGAGTGCGCGATCTAGGTGACTCCGGCGGGATCCTCCGCTTCGCGTCCGGTCCCGCCGGGCAGCGGTCGGGCTCGGCGATCCTCCGCTTCGCGTCCGATCCCGCCGGGCAGCGGTCGGGGCCGGGGATCCTCCGCTTCGCCTCCGCTCCCGCCGGGCAGCGGTCGGGGCCGGGGATCCTCCGCTTCGCCTCCGCTCCCGCCGGGCAGCGGCCGGGGGTGGGACCGAGATGAGCCTGCCGCCCGCCGCAAGCAGCCCGCCGCTGCCGGCGATCGAGGTCGAGCCGGTTCCGCACCGGGCGGAGCCGCGCTCGCAGGCCGCGGGGCTGACGACGGCCGCCGGCGATGCGATCGACCCGCGCGAGGTCACCGCTCACCTCGAGGGCCTCGGCGCCGCGGAGACGATCGCCTGGGCGCTGGAGACGTTCCAGCCGCGGCTGCGGTTCGCCTGCTCGTTTCAGAAGACGACCTCGGTGACGATCGACATCGCCAGCGGCCTGTCCGCCGGCGATCGCGCCCCGGCGCGCTTCTTCTACCTCGACACCGGCCTGCTGTTCGACGAGACCTACTCGACGCGGGATGCGCTCGCCGCCCGCTACGGGATCGAGTTCGAGCGCTTCGCCGGGATCGGCCTCGACGAGCAGGCGGCGCTCTACGGCGACCGGCTCTGGGCACGCCAACCCGACGCCTGCTGCGGGATCCGCAAGGTCGAGCCGATGCGGAACGCCCTGACCGGGATCGACTGCTGGGTCTCGGGGATCCGCCGCGAGGACTCGCCGACGCGGGCCGCAGCGGCGAAGTTCGGCTGGGACAGGCGCTTCGGCCTCTGGAAGCTCAACCCGCTCGCCGACTGGACCGCGGCCGACGTCCGGGAATACATCGACGAGCGTCAGATCCCATACAACCCGCTGCACGACGCCGGCTACCCGTCGATCGGCTGCACCCACTGCACCCGGCCGCCCGGAGCCGGAGGCGACCCTCGCTCCGGACGCTGGGCGGACGCGCACAAGACCGAGTGCGGCCTGCACGGCTGACCCCGGACGGCGCTTGATCTGTAGCTTTCCCGTCCGCATCGAAGCCAGAGGCAGATTCCCGATCCCTTCCCGACGAGGAGCCCGACCCGCATGAGCGACAAGTCCCTGACCCTTTCCGCCCGCCAGACCGCCGACTTCGAGCTGCTCGCCAACGGCGGCTTCGCCCCGCTGAAGGGGTTCATGGGCTCCGCGGACTGGCGAGCCAGCGTCGAGAGCATGACCCTCGCCGACGGCGCCGAGGTCTGGCCGATCCCGGTCACGCTCGCCACCGACCTCGACGCCGGCGAGGGCGACGTCGTCACCCTGAGCGCCGACAACGGCAAGCACCTCGGCCGGATCCGCGTCTCCGAGGTCTTCGAGCGCGACCTCGAGGCCGAGTGCGAGAACGTCTACCGGACGACCGACGACGAGCACCCCGGCGTCGCCGCGACCAAGGCCGAGGGCAGCCGCTGCATCGCCGGCGAGATCGAGGCCGACGACGTGCCCGATCACGAGGAGGCATTCATGCGCCGCTACTTCACCCCCGAGCAGTCGCGCAAGGAGTTCGCCGACCGCGGCTGGAAGCGGATCGTCGCCTTCCAGACCCGCAACCCGATCCACCGCGCTCACGAGTACCTGACGAAGGCGGCGCTCGAGGTCTCCGACGGGCTCTTCCTGCACCCGCTGATCGGCGAGACCAAGAAGGGCGACATCCCCGCCGACGTGCGGATGCGCTGCTACGAGGTGCTGATGGAGAAGTACTACCCCAACGACCGGGTCGTGCTCGGCGTCAACCCGGCGGCGATGCGCTACGCGGGCCCGCGCGAGGCGATCTTCCACGCGATCGTCCGCCGCAACTACGGCGCCACCCACTTCATCGTCGGCCGCGACCACGCCGGCGTCGGCGACTACTACGGAACCTACGACGCCCAGCAGATCTTCGACGAGATCGACCTCGACATGCTCGGCATCGAGCCGCTCAAGTTCGAGCACACGTTCTGGTGCTACGCGTGCGAGGGCCTCGGCTCGAACAAGACCTGCCCGCACACCGCCGACGACAGGCTCTTCCTCAGCGGCACGAAGGTCCGCGGGATGCTCGAGAACGGCGAGGCCCCGCCACACGAGTTCTCCCGCCCCGAGGTCGCCGAGATCCTGATCGAGGCATACCGGGAGATGTGAGGCGCTCGGCCCAAGAGCCGGAGCCCGCTCGCCGGCGAGCAGGCAGCAAGCAGCAAGCAGCAACAAGGAGAAACCGCTAGCGATGGCAGACGACCACAAGGGATTCACCCTCTGGATGACCGGGCTCTCGGGCTCCGGCAAGTCGACGATCACCGACGTCCTGATCGACGAGTTCGAGGAGCGCGACATCCCCCTCGAGGTGCTCGACGGCGACGTCGTCCGCGAGAACCTCTCGAAGGGCCTCGGCTTCTCGAAGGAGGACCGCGACATCAACATCCGCCGGATCGCGTTCGTCGCCGACCTGCTCTCGCGCAACGGCGTGCCGGTGATCACGGCCGCGATCTCGCCCTACCGGGAGATCCGCGACGAGGCGCGGAAGATGCACGAGGATGCCGGCGCCACCTTCGTCGAGGTCTACGTCGCGACCTCGCTCGAGGACTGCGAGGCCCGCGACACGAAGGGCCTGTACGCGAAGGCCCGCTCCGGCGAGATCAAGGAGTTCACCGGCATCTCCGACCCCTACGAGGAGCCCCTCAGCCCCGAGATCCGGGTCGAGACCCACGACAAGACCCCCGAGGAGAGCGCCCAGCAGGTGCTCGCCTACCTCGAGGGCGAGGGGCTGATCGCGGCCGCGGGCAGCTAGCAGCAAGCAGCGAGCAGCCTCCGGGCCCGAATGCTGCTCGCTGCAAGCGAGCGCAGCGAGCGTGCTGCCCGCTGCTCGCCCTTCGCTAAGCGCCGAGCGCCGCCAGCCGCCTGATCGTCGCCTCGCGGTCGGAGCCGAAGACGATCGCGATCATCGAGTCGGCGCCGCTGTCGGCGAAGCGGCCGACCCTCGCCTCGAGCTGGTCGGGCGTGCAGGCGATGCCGCACATGTCGATCACCTCGGGAGAGAGCGCCATCGCGGCGCCGATCCGGTCGCCGCCGAGGAAGCGGTCCTGGACCTCATGCGCCTCGTCGCCGAGGCCGTTGGCGGCGAGCAGGTCGACGTAGAAGTTCTTCTCCTTCGCGCCCATCCCGCCGAGGTAGAAGGCGATCAGCGGCCGCAGCGCGTTGCGGGCCTCGTCAGGGTCCGACTCGACCGCGACCGGGACCGTCGGGGCGACGTCGATCGCGGAGCGCTCGCGACCCCCGCGGGCGAGCCCGGCGGCCAGCGATTCGAGCAGCCCCGCGCCGTCCTCGGGATCGAAGAACGCCGGGATCCAGCCGTCGGCGATCTCGCCGGCGAGCTCGACGGACTTCGGTCCGATCGCGCCGATGTAGATCGGCAGCCGCTCCTGGGGCGGCTTCGCCATCAGCTTCAGCGGCTTGCCGAGCCCCATCCCCTCGCCGGTCGGGATCCGGAAGCTGCGGCCGTCGTGGACGACCGGCTCGCGCGACCAGGCCGTCCGGACGATCTCGACGTACTCGCGGATCCGGCCGACCGAGCGCTCGAAGGGGACGCCGTACCAGCCCTCGGAGACCTGCGGGCCGGAGACGCCGAGGCCGAGCCGCATCCGGCCGCCGGAGATCGTGTCGATCGACGCGGCCGCCATCGCCGCGGCTGTCGGCTGGCGGGCGGGGATCTGCATCAGCCCCGAGCCGACGCCGATCCGCTCGGTCCGGTCGGCGATCACGGCGAGGACCGAGACGACGTCCTGTCCCCACGCCTCCGAGACCCAGACGCACTCGATCCCGGCCTCGTCGGCCGCGGTGGCGAGCGCGATCTGCTCCTCGAGCGGATACCAGGGCCAGTACAGCACCGAGAGGTGGATCCTCATCGCTGCGATCCTATGCCGCCGTGCAGGAGGACGATCGCGAGCCGGGCCAGCGAGAGCGCGCCGCCGCGAACGCCGAGCACGCCGAGGCACCCGACCGATCCCCGCAGCCCATCTACACGATCGGCCACTCGACCCATCCGGTCGCGACGTTCATCGCGATGCTCGACGCCCACGGGATAGAGACGCTCGTCGACGTGCGAACCGCCCCGGGCTCCCGCCGCAACCCGCAGTTCGGCAAGCAGGCGCTACGGCAGGAACTCGCGGCGGCGGGGATCGACTACTGCCACGCGCAGAGACTCGGCGGGCTCCGCAGGCCCGACGCCGACTCCGTCAACGGCGGCTGGCGGAACGAGTCGTTCCGCGGCTACGCCGACTACATGCAGACCGGGGAGTTCACGAGCGCGCTCGACGAACTGGCCGAGCTGGCCGGCCGCGGCCGGGCCGCGATCATGTGCGCCGAGGCGGTGCCGTGGCGCTGTCACCGCTCGCTGATCGGCGACGCCCTGCTCGCCCGCGGGATCCCCGTCATCGACATCCTCCCCGGCGCGCGAAGCCGGCCGCACGCGCTGACGCCGTTCGCGCGGGTCGCGGGCGCGACGGTCACCTACCCGCCCGACGCCGGCTAGGTGTAGGTAGAACGAGACCGCGAACGCGACCGGGAGGGCGCCGCCGCCCGCGACGACGCCGCCGGGCCGGCTACGTCCCCCAGCCCGAATCGCGGCGCGACTTCGCCTGCTCGAAGAGGGCGGTGACCTCGCCGACCCGGGCTGCGTCGATGTCGATCTTCGCACCCTGCTGGACGATCCCGGCCGACTCGATGCCGACGTGGATCCGGATGCTGCCGTCCCGCCGCGGCTTCGCCTCGACGGCGACGTGGTTGACGTGGATGCGCTGGTTGAGGCCCGTCGAGTGGAGGATCTCGACCACCCGGCCGTCGAGGATCAGCGCGAAGTCGCCGAGGAACACCTCGGTTCGCTCGTTCACGGCCGCGGCGGCACCTGCGGCTCACCGAGTCCGTAGGTGTCGTAATCACCCCACTTGGAGAACGTCTTGTGGGTCGGGCCGTGGAAGTCCGACGAGGCGGTGGCGACGAGGTCGAACTCCTCGCAGAGCTCGAGGCAGTGGCGGGTCTGCTCCTCGGTGTGCGGCGGGTAGAAGCTCTCGATGCCGTCCAGCCCGACGTCGCGGACGAGGCTGGCGACGAGGTCGCGGACCTGCTCGGGGTCGCTGACGTCCCAGTAGGGATGGGCGACGACGGCGACGCCGCCGGCCGCGTGGATCAGCCGGACCGCCTCCTCGGCGGACGGCCAGCTCCGCGAGACGAACGCCTTCGCGCCGGGGACGAGGTACTCCTCGAAGAACGGGCCGAGGTCGGGGCCGGCGCCGGCGGCCCTGGCGATGTGGGGGCGGCCGATCGCGTCGGCGGCGCCGGCCTCGGCGACGGCGTCCTCGAAGCTGACCTCGACACCGTGCTCGTTGAGCCTGGCGATGATCTGCTTGGCGCGATCGACCCGCTCCTGCTGGGCGCGGTCGCAGGCGGGCCGGATCTTGTCGAGATCGACCCAATAGCCGCAGATGTGGAGGTCCTCCGAGTACTCGTGGACGCAGGACATCTCGACGGCGGGAACGTTCTCGATGCCGAGCTCGGCGGCGACGCGGTTCGCCTCCTCGACGCCGGCGACGCCGTCGTGGTCGGTGAGCGCCATCACCGTCACCCCGGCCGCGGCGGCGGAGCGAACGACGTCGGCGGGCTCGAGCTGGCCGTCGGAGACGGTCGAATGGGATTGGAGATCGATCATGGTCTGCAATTCTTATCCATCGCGGTCAAGAAGACCGACCAGGACCGCCGCGGGCGCCCGTCCCGCCGCCGGAGCCACCCCGATGCGGATCTCAGCCAAAGCCGACTACGCGGTTCGCGCCGCCCTCGAGCTCGCCGCCTCCCCGGGCGGCAAGCCGGTCAAGGGCACCGCGGTGGCCGAGGCGCAGGCGATCCCGCTGCAGTTCCTCGAGCACATCCTCCTCGACCTCAAGCGCGCCGGCCTGGTCCGCACCAAGCGGGGCGCGCGCGGCGGCTACTGGCTCGCCGCGGACCCGGCCACGGTCTCGGTCGCGGACGTGATCCGCGCCGTCGAGGGCCCGCTCGCCAACATCCAGGACCTGCCGCCCGAGGAGACGCACTACGCCGGCACGGCCGAGCGGCTCCGCGACGTCTGGATCGCGGTCCGCCAGAACCTCCGTGAGGTGCTCGAGAGCGTGACCCTCGAGGAGCTCGCCGACGGGCGACTGCCGGACGCCGTCACCTCGCTGCTCGACGAGCCCGAGGCGTGGGTGGTCCGGGACACCGGCAGCCACGACGTCGTCGGCTGACCGCCCTTTCCGCTACCATCCCCGGGCCCTTTGTGGACTGATTCGGTCGAGAAGGTGCCCCGCCGCCGACCGCGAGGTCCGACCGACCGCCTCCGAGCACCGCATCAACCCCCATGGACCCCGCGATCGTCGCATTCGGATTCGGCATCGGCCTGCTCGTCGGGATGACCGGCATGGGCGGCGCCTCGCTGATGACGCCGCTGTTGATCCTGATCTTCGGGGTCCAGCCGGTGACCGCGATCGGGACCGACATCTTCTACGCGGCGGTGACGAAGTCGGTCGGCGGCTTCCAGCACCTGCGCGCCGGCACGGTCCACAAGGGCCTCGCGTTCTGGATGGCGGCCGGCAGCGTCCCGGCGGCGATCGGCGGCGTCGCCGTGATCGAGTACCTGAAGAACACGGTCGGGGAGGACGAGCTCGACGGGATCGTCTTCGGGATCCTCGGCGCGACTTTGCTCGTGGTCGGGATCGCGACGGCGCTGCGGACGATCTTCATCCCCGACGTGATCAAGGAGCGGCACGCGCTCCACCTCTACCGCCGCCACATCATCGCCGCGGTCGCCACCGGGGTGACCACCGGGTTCGTGATCGGCCTCACCTCGGCCGGGTCGGGCACGCTGATCGCGATCATCCTGATCGCGGTCTTCCGGCTTACCCCGCAGCGGGTCGTCGGCACCGACATCTTCCACGCGGCGGTGCTGCTCTGGGCGGCCGGCATCGCCCACTGGGTCACCGGCAACGTCGACTTCGGGCTCGCCGGCAACATCCTGGTCGGCTCGGTCCCGGGCGTCCTGATCGGCGGCCGCCTCGCCTTCAAGAGCGGCAAGAACCTGCTGCGCGGCCTGCTCTCGATCGTCCTGATCGCCTCCGGGATCACGCTGATCACGAAGGGGGACGGGGCCGTCGTCATGGTCACCGCCGCGTTCGTGACGCTGATGTTCGGCGTCGTCTTCACCTACGTCCTGCGGCGCGAGGTCAAGCTCCCCCACGGCGAGGGCGTCCGTGCCTGGAAGCTGGTCAGCGTGCCGTGGCGACGGCCGACCCACCTGATCGAGGTGGATCAAAGCGCCGATTACGCCTCCGCTCCGGGGCTCGACGGCGACCGCGCCACCGCGGCGCCCGCGCGCCGCGACGGGCTCCCCGCAGCCGGCCCCGAGCGCCGCGGCGATCCCGCTGCCGCAGCGGACCCCGAGGACCCCGAGCACCGCGACGATCCCGCCCTCAGATAGGCTCGCCGCCGGATGGACTTCGCCGCCGGAGAGCGCCTCGAGGACCTGCTCGGCCGGGTCCGGGCCTTCATGGACGAGCACGTCTATCCGGTCGAGGCCGAGGCGATCCGTGCCATCGATGACGAGGTCGAGCCCGGGGTGCCCTACCCGGAGATCATCGTCGCGATCCGCGAGCGGGCGCGCGCCGAGGGGCTCTGGAACCTCTTCCTCCCCGACACAGAGCACGGCGCCGGGCTGACCAACTGGGAGTACGGGATGCTCTGCGAGGAGATGGGGCGGAGCCCGGTCGTCGCGCCGATGGCCTTCAATTGCGCGGCGCCCGACACCGGCAACATGGAGATCCTCGCCGAGCACGGCACCGACGAGCAGAAGGACCGCTGGCTCGAGCCGCTGCTCAACGGCCACCGGCGCTCCTGCTTTTCGATGACCGAGCCCGAGGTCGCCGGCTCCGACCCGACGACGCTCCAGGCCCGGGCCGAGCTCGACGAGTCGGCCGGCGAGTGGGTCGTCAACGGACACAAGTGGTTCACCTCCGGAGCCGTCGGCGCCGACATCGCGATCGTGATGGTCGTCACCGACCCGGATGCGCATCCCTACGCGAAGGCGTCGATGATCGTCGTCCCGCTCGAGACGCCCGGCTTCGAGCTGGTCCGCTCGGTCTCGGTGATGGGCCACGAGAGGGGGCCCGGCCACTGCGAGGTCCGCTACACGGACTGCCGCGTGCCCGAGGCGAACCTGCTCGGCCCGCGCGGCGCCGGCTTCGTGATCGCGCAGGACCGCCTCGGCCCCGGCCGCATCCACCACTGCATGCGCGCGATCGGCACCAGCGAGCGGGCGATCGACCTGATGGCGCAGCGCGCCAACGAGCGCGAGGCGTTCGGCTCGAAGCTCGCCGACAAGCAGTTCGTCCAGGACTTCATCGCGCGGAGCCGGATGGAGGTCGAGCAGGCGCGGCTCTTGACGATGAAGGCCGCCTGGCTGATGGACACCGCCGGCAAGCGCGAGGCGCGACGCGAGATCTCGATGATCAAGGTCGTCGCCGCCAACGTCGTCATGGACGTCCTCGACCGGGCGATCCAGGTCCACGGTGCGCTCGGGATGTCCGACGACACCCCGCTCGCGGCGATGTGGCGCTTCAGCCGCATGCTCAAGGTCGCCGACGGCCCCGACGAGGTCCACAAGATGGTCATCGCCCGCCGCGAGCTGAACCGCTTCGCTGCCGCCGACGCGAGCTGACCCGCGGCCCCCGACCCGATCGGTCGGTTGCAGTCCGGCCCGACGCGCGAGCTGGGCCCGTGAAGCGCCGGGCGCGCGAACTGGCCGCGAAGCGCCGGGCGCCATCGGCGCCGGCAGCGCCGGACGTGCGCGGTTGCGGATGTCAGGCCGTCGGCGAGGGTTGCCGGCGCTCGCTCACCCCAGCCGGGTGACGGCATCATCGGCGGCCGCGGCGAGACGGACGACGTTGTTGCCGAACTCCTCGAAGCCGGCCTCGGGCTTGCCGTACTGGCCCTTGGCGTAGCGGGAGTAGACGCCCTCGAGGATGATCGCCAGCTTCCAGTAGCCGAGGGCGATGAAGAAGTCGATCGCGCCGAGGTCGCGGCCGGAGCGCTCCGCGTAGCGGGCGCGGACCTCGTCGCGGGACGGGAACCCGGGCGCCATCGTCGCCGGCTCGAAGAGCGGCACCATGCCGTCGCCCTCCTCGGCCCAGTAGACGAGCAACAGCCCGACGTCGGCAAGCGGATCGCCGAGCGTGCAGAGCTCCCAATCGACCACGGCCGCGACCTCGCCGACGGGGGTGAGGATCATGTTGTCGAGCCGGTAGTCGCCGTGGACGAGGGTCGCCGGCCCCTGCTCGGGAATCCGCTCGGCAAGCCGCCCGTGGACCTGCTCGACGAGAGGGATCTCGCGCGTCTTCGACCCCTCCCACTGCTTTCCCCAGCGGCGGAGCTGGCGGGCGACGTAGTCCTCCTTCCTGCCGAGGTCGCCGAGCCCGATCTCGTCGGGGACCTGGGCATGGATCTCGACGAGCGTGTCGATCACCCGCTCGCCGATCGCCCGGCGATCGGACTCCGAGAACGCCCCGGCGTCCTCGCGGAGCCGCAGGATCGGGCCCTCGACGTAGTCCATCACGTAGAACGGGGCCCCGTTGACCGACTCGTCGGGGCAGTACCCGGCGATCGGGGCGACCGGCACCGGCGTCGGCGCCAGCGCCGAAACGACCCGGTACTCGCGGCCCATGTCGTGGGCCGAGCCGAGCGCCTTGCCGAGGGGCGGCCGACGCAGCGCCCACTTGCGGCCGTTGTGGTCGGCGACCGCGTACGTCAGGTTCGAGCGGCCACCGGCGATCCGCTCGTAGCTGAACGGCCCGACCGCTCCGGCGACGTTCGCCTCCAGCCAGGGTCCGACCTTCGCCGCGTCGATCCCCTCCGGCGCCTCGCTTCCCTCCGGTACCTCGCTCGGCTTGGCCACGGGCAGCAGCCTATTGGCGAGGCGAGTGCTATGAGTGCCGCATGGCGGAACCAGCCCGGCGGGGGCTGCTGGTCGACTTCGGCGGCGTCCTGACGACGAACATCTGGGACAGCTTCGATCGCTTCTGCGCGGTCGAGGGCCTCGAGCGAGGTGCGGTGCTCGAGCTGTTTCGAAGCGACGGCGAGGCCTTGGCGCTGCTCCGCGCGCTCGAGCGCGGCGCGATGGCCGATGCTGTGTTCGAGCGCGATTTCGGCGAGATGCTGGGGGTCGAGCCGGAGGGGCTGATCGAGCGGCTGTTCGGTGGCCTCGCGCCGGAGCCGACGATGATCGAGGCGGTTTGCGCCGCCCGTGCCACCGGGATCCGAACCGGGCTGATCACCAACTCATGGGGGATGGGGGTCTACGACCGGGCGCCGCTCGAGATCTTCGACGCGACCGTGATCTCCGGCGACGTCGGCCTCCACAAGCCGCAGGCGGAGATCTACGAGCTCGGCGCCGAGCGGATCGGCGTCGAGCCGCAGGCTTGCGTGTTCGTCGACGACCTGCAGGAGAACGTCGCCGGCGCCGCGGCGGTCGGGATGGCCGCGATCCTCCACCGCGAACCGGCAACCACGGTCGCCGAGCTCGAGAACCTGTTCGCAGTCCCGCTGGGGTGAGCGCGGCTCCCTCATCCGCGGGCGATCCGCCGCTCCCCCGCCCGCCGGGGCGGTCGGCGACTCTCCCCCTCCGCTGGGGTGGTCGGCGGCGGATACCCGGCGCTGGGCGCCCCAGCGCGCTGGGTGGTGCGGATCCTGCGGCACCGACGGGGCACGATCGACCCCGCTGGGGTGCTGGTAGGCGAGATGTCGACGTCCCGCACCCCAGCAGCCCTCCGAGTCAACGCGATCGCCTCCCGCCGACACGGCGTGGTCACTCGCGCCGAGTTGCTCGAAGCCGGCATCCCGCTCTCGACCTCCCGAGACTGGGTCGCCTCGGGACGGATCCATCGCCTCCATCCCGGCGTCTTCTCAGTCGTTCCACCGTTGCTGTTGAGCGAGGAGGGTCGCTGGCTCGCCGCCGTTCTCGCCTGCGGGCCGGGCGCGGTGCTGAGTCATGGCGCGGGCGCACAACTGCTCGGAATCCTCCCCCGCCGCGATCGACCCGGCGTCCACGTCTCGCTGATCGACAGGCGAAGGATCCGGCCGGCGGGGATCATCGTCCACCGCCCCCGCCGTCTCGACCGCCGCGATCTCGAGACGCGACGGCTGATTCCGGTCACGTCGGCAACGAGGACGATCTTCGACCAGGCATCGTCGGTCCGCCCCGCCGCCCTGCGGGCGCAGTTCGAGCAGGCGGAGTACCTCGAGCTCCTCGACCGCCCAAGGCTGGACGAGCTGCTCGCCGGCGCCACCGGGCGGCGCGGGCTCGGACATCTCCGCGAGCTCGCCGGGTTCACGCCGCTCCCACTGGGCAGGGTCCGCTCCCGGCTCGAGCGGATCGTCCTGTCGCTGTGCCGGACCGAGTCGCTGCCGATGCCCGCCGTCAACGTGCCGCTGCTCGGCTACGAGGTCGACTTCCTCTGGGAGGCTGCCCGACTGGTCGTCGAAGCCGACGGCGGGCGCCATGTCGGCGGTCGCCGCGAGCGGGACAACGAGCGCGACCTCGCCCTGCACCGCGCCGGCTACCTCGTCCGCCGCTACTCCGAACCGGCGCTCGCCGACCCCGACGCGGTCGCGAGCGAGCTCCGGACGCTCCTCCTCGAGCGCCTCCCGCGCCCCGAACGGCGTGAGATGGCGAAGCAGCATCGGAAGGACCGAGGTGAGCAGGCCGCAGTTGGCCGTTGAGAGAGCAGGGACGCGGGGGGCGGCGGCGCTGGGGCGCCGAGCGTCGGAATACCGGCGTGACCCGCCCCAGCGGCGGGGGAAGTCGAGAAGGCGGGGGGGAAGTCGAAGGCGGAGGGAAGTCGAAGGCGGGGGGAAGTCGAGAAGGCGGGGGCCGTTGAGAAGGCGGGGACGCGGGGGCGTTGGGGGGCGGCGGGAGCCGGAGGTAGCTGGGCGGCGGGAACAGCCGGAGGTAGCTGGGCGGCGGGAACAGCCGGAGGTAGCGGTGCGGCGGGGTGGGCGCCGCGGCAGTCGGCCGGCGGCAGGAGCGCCGGGCGGGGCCGGTTCAGTCGCGAGCGCCGCAGGCCGGCTCGCGACGGAGCAGTCCGTCGAGCGTCAGCGAGGCCTCGACCTCGATCCGCTGCGGCCCCGCCCCGGCCGGCACGGTCAGCAGCGTCGACTCCTCGCCCCGGGGCTCGAGGCATCCCTCGCCGGAGGCGATCCGCAGGTACGGCGAGTAGCGCATCCTGATCAGGTAGCTGCCGCCTCCCGGAACCGTGAGCGAGTAGCCGTCCGCGCCGACCGTGTCGAGCCGGACCGCCTGCCGGTCGCCGGGCTCGACCTTCCAGAGCACCCAGTGCTCGTTCGACCAGACCTCGTGCAGGTAGGGGAGGTTGGCGCCGCGGATCAGCGCCGCCTCGTCCTCGGCGCTGAAGTCGAGCTCG
Organism: Solirubrobacterales bacterium; assembly: GCA_041393495.1. Lineage (GTDB taxonomy): Bacteria > Actinomycetota > Thermoleophilia > Solirubrobacterales > 70-9 > RHKX01. Next base: position 90,772 of record JAWKKA010000009.1, read on the forward strand.
GCATCGGGCACCGCGACGTAGTCGACGCCGTGCTCGCGGAGCCAGCGCGCGTAGGCGGGGGCGGTCAGCCGTCCATCCATGAACAGATCGAGGTCCGGCGATTCCATCTGCCGCAGCCAGCCCCGGGCCAGCGGCACCGATTCGGCCACGTAGGCGGCCTCCCAGCGGCTTCGCGTCGGCGGGACCTCGACCCGGATCGGCCGGCCCCCGGAGCGATCCTGAAGCTCCGCCACCAGCGGCTCGAAGTAGGCCGGCTCGGTCGCGGGATCCCCGACCGCCGCCTCGACGTCGCGTAGCGTCGCCGCCCACTGCCACCACAGAAGCGGCGCCGCGAGAAGCAGCAGGACCACCGGCCGACGCCCGTACAGGGCGAGCGCCATGACCGGGCCGGCGAAGACCGCGCCGAACCGGATCGCGTTGCTGCCGAGCGGCGTCGCGACCAGGAAGGCGGCGATGCCGACGAGCGCGTAGAGGGCGAACCCGGCCCGCAGCGTCGACTCGCCGACCGGCAGGACCGCGAAGCAGACCGCGCACGCGAGCGGCACCCAGATGAACGAGTCGAGGGTGAACGGCTGATGGCCCGGGGTCGGGAAGGCGAGCGCGAGGGCGGCCGTCGTCGCGGCGGCGGCAGCGAGCGCGAAGGCGGCGGCACGGTCGCGGGAGCGGCGCGACGACGTCGCCAGCGGCTGCAGCCGCGATGCGCACAGGATCGCCGCCGCGGCGAGCGCCGTGAACAGCCCGGCGACCGGGCTCGCGAGCGCTGCGAGGATCGCCGCCAGGGCGGCCGCCCAGCGGCGGCGGCGCTGCACGGCGAGGGCCGCGAGCAACCCGAACGCGAGGCCGAGCGCGAACGTGATCCGGCCTCCGTAGAGCGAGACCGTCGCCGCCGCTCCGAACCAGAGGGCGCCGAGCCAGGCGCGATGCCCGTAGGCGCGGACGGCGATCGCCGCGAACGTCGCCGCCGCGGCCACCGCGCAGAGCGCGCCGAGCAGGGCCGGGCCGAGGAGGGCGCCGAGCGGCGGGTAGAGCAGGCTGTAGCCGGGGACGGTGTGGCCGCTGTACCAGGCGGTGTTGTAGATGACCCAGCCGTGGTCCTCCCAGAGATCGGCCCGGAACACCTGGGCGGAGAGGTCGAGCGTCGGCGGTTCCCAGAGCAGGTAGGCGACGCTGAGCAGCGCCGCGAGCCCGGTCGCGAGCGGGATCACGGAGGCGCGCCGGACGGGCGCAGCGACCCCCACGGATCGCCTACCCGTTCGCGTACTCGAGCCGGATCTGCTTGCCCTTCAGCTTCGTGCCGTCGAGCCGGTCGAGCGCCTTCTCCGCCTGGTCGCCATCGAGGTCCACGAACGTGAACCGCTCGAGGACGCGGATGTCGTGGATCGACTCGTCGGGGATCACCGCCCCCTCCTCGAGCGCCCAGCGGATGTCGTCGGCCCCGATCCCGCTGCGAGACCCGCGATTGATGAAGAGCTTGACGTGGCCGTTCGGCGCAGCTTCGCCCCCGGCCGGCGCCACGGCCGCGGCCGGCGCGGCCCCGGCCGACGCATCGGCCCCCGGCGCCTCCGCCCCACGCTCCCGCTCGCGGCGGCGCTCGTGGCGACGCCGCGGCCGCGGCGCGTGGTCGAGCCGCTCCTCGGGCGGCTCCCACTCGCCGATCGAGGTCCTGACGTCGCGTTCGATCCGGTCGATCTCGCTGCGCTCCTTCGGCGTCACGAACGTGATCGCCCGCCCGGTCCGACCGACGCGCCCGGTTCGACCGATCCGGTGGACGTAGATCTCGCTGTTGTTGGGGAGGTCGTAGTTGATGACGTGGGTGACGTGGTCGATGTCGAGGCCGCGGGCGGCGACGTCGGTGGCGACGAGCAGCGGCGAGCGGTGCTCCTTGAACGAGATCATCACGCCGTCGCGCTGGCCCTGGCTCATGTCGCCGTGCAGCGCCTTCGACTGCAGGCCGCGATCGCGCAGCGCGCGGTCGAGGCGGGCCGTGCCGATCTTCGTCCGGCAGAAGACGATCGCCTGCTCGGGCCTCGGCCCGCAGCACCTCGACGAGCCGATCGGTCTTGCGCTTCGGCTCGACCTCGACGAAGGCCTGCTCGATCGCGTCGACCGTGAGCTTCTTCGGCGTGATCGAGATCGTCACCGGGTCGTACATGTAGCTCTCCGCGAGCCGGGCGATCGGGGGCGGCATCGTCGCGCTGAACAGCATCGTCTGGCGGCCGCTCGGACACATCCGCAGGATCCGCTCGACGTCCTCGATGAAGCCGAGGTCGAGCATCTCGTCCGCCTCGTCGAGGACCACGTAGCGGGTCCCGGTGAGCACGAGCGCGCCGCGGGAGGTCAGGTCCATCATCCGGCCGACGGTGGCGACGACGACGTGCGCGTTGGCGCGGACCCGAGCCGCCTGGTCACGGACCGAGGTGCCGCCGAACACGGCGACGACGTTGACGTCGAGGTGCTCGGCGTAGGAGCGCAGCGCCTGCGTGACCTGGATGCAGAGCTCGCGGGTCGGGGTCAGGACGACCGCCTGGGTCTCCTCGTCGGAAGGGTCGAGGTACTGGAGCAGCGGCAGCCCGAACGCTGCCGTCTTGCCGGTGCCGGTCTGGGCCTGACCGATCATGTCGTGGCCGGCGAGCAGCTCCGGGATCGCCCGCTCCTGGATCGGGGAGGGCTCCTCGTAGCCGAGCTCGTCGAGCGCCCGGCAGATGTCCTCGTTGAGGCCGAGGTCGCGGAAGGAGCTCACCGCGTCGGGTCCAGCAGGAGCTTGCCGTGGGTCGCGCGACCCTGCAGTGCGGAATGCGCCTCAGCGACGTCCGTGAGTCCGTAGGTGCCACCGATCACGACCTCGAGTTTGCCGGAACTGACGGCGTCGAGCAGTTCCGCGATCCCCTCCGCGAGCAGGTCGGGGCGCCGGAGCAGGTGGACGATCCAGAATCCGACCACCGCCCGGCTGGTCCGCATCAGCTTCTGGGAGGCGACCCGGTTCGGCTCCCGGGAGGCGATCCCGAACGTGACCAGGCGCCCGAAGGGGGCGAGCACCGACAGGCAGGCGTCGAAGGCGTCGCCGCCGGACATCTCGAGGACGACGTCGACCTGCCTGCCCCCGTTGGCCTCGAGGATCGCCGCCCCGAGGTCGCCCGAGCGCGAATCGACGCCGGCGTCGGCGCCGAGCCGGAGCGCGAGCTCGCGCTTGGCCGCCGTCGAGGCGAGGGCGATCACCCGGCCGGCGCCGTAGCGCTTGGCGAGCTGGACGGCGAGCGTGCCGGTGCCGCCCCCGGCGGCCTGGACGACGACGCTCTCACCGGGCTCGATCCGGGCGCTGATCCGCAGCAGCGCCCAGGCGGTCAGCCCCTGCAGCAGGACGGCGGCCCCCTGCTCGTCGGAGACCCGCTCGGGCAGCGGCACGAGCGTGTCGCGCGCCACCGCGACCTTCTCCGCGTAGCCACCGCTCGGGATCACCGCCGCGACGCGGCGGCCATCCGGCGTCCGCCCGACGATCTCGCCGCCGGGGATCAGCGGCAGCTCGGCCTTCGCCAGGTACTCGTTCTCGCGCTGATGGGTGTCGGCGAAGTTCATCCCGGTTCGCGCGATCTCGACGACGACCTCGTCCGGGCCCGGCTCCGGGTCCGCCACCTCGACGACCTCGAGCACCTCGGGCCCGCCGAACTGCCTGATCTGCACGGCTCGCATCGGCGCTGGAGTCTGACGACTCGTCGTCGGGACGGGCGCGGCGACCGCTCAGCGCCGTCGCGAGATCTCCAGCAACCGGTCGGCGCCGAGCTTCCGCCTGCGCGTCTCGCCGCCGCCGGGCCAGCGGACGACGAGCCGCCTGACCACCCTCGCGCCGCCGAGGCCGAAGTAGAGGCGGTAGTGGCCCTGGGAGTGGCGGGCGTCGTCGTTCTGGCCGACCCACTGGGTCAGCGTCCGACCGCCGCGGAGGCGGAGGCGGACGCTGGCGCCGATCGCCTCGCGGTTGCGGGAGGCGCCGGTCAGATCGACCTCGAGCCAGTGCCCGGCCCGGGTCACGTTGCGCTTGCGGATCACGTGGCTGACCGGCGAGAACTCGCGCTTCGAGGTCGCGATCAGCGGGTCGCGACGGCCGTCGTTGTCGTAGTCCATCCACTCGACGATCGCGTAGCCGGTGCGATGCATGTTCAGCTCGCCGGTCCGCACGAAGCGGTCGCGGCGGCGGTCCCAGCGGAAGAGGCCCTGCGGCGCGAGGCTGACGTCGAGGTGGCCGTCGTTGTCGTAGTCGACGAACGAGGCCGCGGCCGCCTCGGCGGGCAGGCCGAGGCGCGAGCGGACCGGATCGAGACGGCCGCCGCGGTTGGCGAGCAGGAAGACGCCGCCGCGCCCGGTCGCGAGGACGTCGAGGGTGCCGGAGTTGTCGAAGTCGCCGAGGGCGATCTGCTCGGCGTTCGCGGCGACCGGCACGGTGGCGACCCGGCGCCAGGCGCCGCCGAACGACTTCCAGTCCTCGATCCCCCGACCGGTCGAGACGAGCAGGGAGGGACGCGCGCCGCCGAGGTCGGCCCAGCGGTAGGCGGTGCCGACCACCGGCGGGCCGGGAACCTGGATGAAGCCGCCGCGGATCGTCTGCGCGAACAGCCGCGGTCCCTCGCCCTCGCAGGTCGTCAGCAGGTCGAGGTTCCCCTGGCCCTCGGCGTCGGCGTAGGCGGCGGAGCGGCCGCGGCACTCGGCCTTGACGATGCCGCTCGTGCCGATCGCGTCCGCGTAGCCTCCCGACGGTCCGGCGCCGGCGACGAGCAGCTGGTCGGTGACGTAGCCGAGGTAGCGCGGCGAGGCGATCCCGCCGCCGAGCCCCCCGGTCGCGACGAAGGCGTCCTGGTCGCGGTCGCCGGCGACGTCGGCGAAGGCGAGGGCGTGGCGGTCGCGGAGCTTGATCTGAAACAGCGGCGCCGGCGGCGAGACGGCCTCGGCGCCGACCTTGATCTCATCGGCGCCGACCGCGCCCGTCCCCGACTCGGCGAACTCGAACTGGATCGGCAGGTCGGCGAGGCCGTTCGACGCGAAGGTGACCTCGCCGCCGGGCGCGATCGTGAAGTCGATGAACGGCCGGTTGTTGACGTCGCGGCCGAGCGTCGCCGTCGCGGCCACCCGGGAGCGGATCGCCAGCCGCCGGGTCATCAGGCGGACCCGTCCCGACGCGGTGATCCCGGTCGCCTCGAGGTGCAGGCGCCCGGCGTCGCCGGGCTCGTCGCTGGGCCAGATGTAGACGCCGGGCGCGGAGACGTCGGCGGGCGGGCGCAGCAGGTCGAGGCCCGGGTAGCGCTGGTCGGGGCCGAGGCCGATCCGGCCGCTGACGTCCCGGAACGAGCGGCCGCCCCGGTTGCGGAGAAACACCGAGCGGAACTTGTGATTGGTGGTGAAGATGTCCTGGCGGCCGTTCCGGTCGGGGTCGGCAACGCCGACGTCGAACAGCCGCTTGACGACGATCCGGGCGTTCGGCGCCGGAGCGAAGCGCGGCTTCGCCGCCGTCGCAGGCGCCGCGGCGAGCACCGCCGCGAGCACCGCGGTCGCGCCGATCTTCGCCAACCTCCACCCCACCCCAGGAAGCGTATTGGGCCGGGGGCGACCTACCCCGCGGTAGAGTGCCCGCGGCCGTGGCCCTGACTGTCGTCGGATCGATCGCCTTCGACGCCGTGCGGACCCCGTTCGGTGAGCGCGAGCGGATGCTCGGCGGCTCGGCGAGCCATTTCGCGCTCGCGGCGAGCTTCTTCACCGACGTTCGCGTCGTCGGCCCGGTCGGCGACGACTTCGGTCCCGACGAGATCGGCGTCCTCGAGTCGCACGGGATCTCGACGGCCGACGTCGAGCGCGTCGCGGGCGGGCGGACCTTCTTCTGGCGTGGCCACTACGACCACGACATGAACATCGCCCACACCGACGAGACCCAGCTCAACGTCTTCGCCGACTTCGTCCCGAAGCTCAACGAGGACAACCGGGCCGCCGAGATGCTGTTCCTGGGCAACATCCAACCGCAGCTGCAGCGGCAGGTCCGGGAGGAGGCCGACGGCGCCCGCTTCGTGGCGCTCGACTCGATGAACCTCTGGATTCAGACGGCGCGCGAGCCCCTGCTCGAGGTGATCGGGATGATCGATTGCGTCCTCCTCAACGACGCCGAGCTGCGGATGCTCACCGGGCAGCCCAACCTCGTCGTCGCCGCGCGCTCGATCATGGACCACGGGCCGTCGATCGTCGTCGTCAAGCGCGGCGAGTACGGCGCCGCCCTGTTCACCGGCAACGACACCTTCGCCATGCCCGCCCTCCCGATCGCCGAGGTTCGCGACCCGACCGGCGCCGGCGACTCCTTCGCCGGCGGCTTTCTCGGCTTCCTCGACGGGCTCGGCGCCCACCGGCCCGGCAGCGGCGAGCTCCGGCGGGCGATGGTCCGCGGCTCCGCGATGGCGTCCTTCAACGTCGAGGACTTCGGCACCGACCGGGTCCGCCGCCTCGACCGCGACGAGATCGACGCCCGCGTCGCCGCCTTCAAGGACCTGACCCACTTCTGAGCGCCGCAGCGCTCCCGTGCGCCGCGGCGCTTTCGGGCGCCCGCGTCCGGCCTGACGGCGGGACAGCCCCTGTGGCAGCCGGCGCCGGGGCGGGGCGCCGGCGCCGGGATCGGCGCGATCCTCGCCGAGCGGGGCGAAAACCGGTTGCCGGGTTGCGGGAATCGCTTGCTGGGATACTAGTCCCGACTGATTGGAGATCACCGAGGAGGGAGACAAGTGGCAGACACTCTCACCATCACCGACAACCGCACGGGGAAGGCCTACGAGGTCGACATCACCGACGAGACGATCCGCGGCATGGATCTGCGCCAGATCAAGGTCGAAGAGGGCGACTTCGGGCTGATGGCATACGACCCCGGCTACACGAACACGGCCTCATGCCGGTCGGCGATCACCTACATCGACGGCGAGGCGGGGATCCTCCAGCACCGCGGCTACCCGATCGAGGACCTCTGCGCGAAGTCCTCATACCTCGAGGTGGCCTACCTACTGGTCTTCGGCGAGCTGCCGACCGGGCCGCAGCTCGAGCGCTGGGTCCACGACGTCACCCACCACACCTTCGTCCATGAGGACATGAAGGCCTTCTACCGGGGCTTCCGCCACGACGCCCACCCGATGGGGATCCTGCTCGCCGGGGTCGGCGCGATGTCGACCTTCTATCCCGACGGCAAGCAGATCGGCGACGAGGAGGAGCGCTACATGGCGGCGATCCGGCTGGATCGCGAAGATGCCGACCCTCGCCGCCTTCTCCTACCGCCACAGCCTCGGCCTGCCCTACGTCTATCCCGACAACGACCTCGACTACGCCTCCAACTTCCTGGCGATGATGCGGCGGATGACCGAGATCGAGTACGCGCCGGATGAGCGGCTCGCGAAGGCGCTCGACGTCCTCTTCATCCTCCACGCCGACCACGAGCAGAACTGCTCGACGGCCGCGGTCCGCGCGGTCGGCTCCTCGCAGGTCGACCTGTACTCGGCGGCAGCCGGCGTGGCGGCGCTCGCCGGCCGCCGCACGGCGGTGCCAACGAGGCGGTGCTGCGGATGCTGCGCCGGATCGAGAAGGTCGAGAACGTCCCCGACTTCCTCGCGGGGCGTCAAGAACTGGGCGTGAGGAGAAGCTGATGGGCTTCGGCCACCGCGTCTACAAGAACTACGACCCGCGGGCGCGGATCATCAAAAAGCACGTCGACGAGGTGCTGGCGCTGACCGGCGACAACCCGCTGCTCGACATCGCCACCGAGCTCGAGAAGCGGGCGCTCGACGACGAGTACTTCACATCGCGGAAGCTCTACCCGAACGTCGACTACTACTCGGGGCTGATCTACGAGGCGCTCGCGATCCCGAGCGAGATGTTCACGGTGATCTTCGCGATCCCGCGAACCTCCGGCTGGATCGCCCAGTGGATGGAGATGCACGGCGACCCCGAGCAGAAGATCGCCCGGCCGCGGCAGATCTACACCGGCTACCGCGACCGCAGCTACGTCGAGGTCGGCGACCGCGAGGGGCCGGAGAAGATCACCGGCCCGCCGGCGCGGCGGCCGGTGCGGGCGCGGCGCGGCGCTTAGCCGGCGATCGATCCCGCGCCCGCGCCTGCCCGGGGGCTCGGCAGCGATCGCCTGGCGCCGATCGCGGAGGCGGCGGCGAGGGCGAGGAAGGCGACGATCGCCACCTCGCTCGTGACCCCGCCCCAGCGCCACGCCTCGATGCTGCCGAGCTCGCCGCCGAGCAGCCGCGCCACGAGCCCGATGTGGAGCAGGGCCAGCGGCGCGTAGAAGCTCGGACGGTAGGGAAGCGCGACGCCGAGCACCGCCGGGACGATGACCGGCGCGTGGGCGAAGACCATCGAGAAGACGAAGCCGATGAAGATCGCGTGGACCATCGCGTCGTAGGCGAAGCCGGCGCCGAGCAGGTCGCCCTGGACGAGCCAGACGACGCCGCCGACCGCGAGCCAGACGTAGCCGCAGAGCAGCGCCACGGCCATGTAGCGCGTCGCCCCGGGAACCCGGATCGTGCGGCGCGCGACGTCGTAGCGGGCCAGCCAGAGCGCCTGCCCGAGCAGCCCGGCACCGGCGAGGCGGACCCCGGCGACGGGGTCGGCGAGGACGAGGAGCGCGCCGGCGGCGAAGGCGAGCACGGGGATCAGAAGCAGCAGCCGGGCGCTCGCTGGCGGGCGCCGCAGACGCGAGAGCTCGAGGCGCTCGCCGACGATCGTCAGGACCAGGAAGGCGGCGAGCAGCGGCACGACCCGGCTGATCTCGGCGCCGGCCAGCCAGGCGATCGCGCCGGCCGCCCAGGCGGCTGCCCCAAGCCCCATGATCGCGTTGTGCATCGCGGGCGCCAGGCGATAGACGGCGACGGATACCGCGGTGAGCGCCAGCCCGGCGACCGCGAGCAGGGCCTGGCCGGCGGCGAGCGGCAGCCCGAGAAGCAGCCACAGCGCCCCCGCGCCGGCGGCGGCCGGGGCCAGGTAGGGCCACCGGCGGCGCAGCGCGACGGCCCGCTCGAGGCCGATCTGGGTGCCGAGGAACCCGAGCACGAGCAGCGGGCCGTGCAGGCCCGCCAGCGCCGGACGCAGCTCCGGCACGTCGAGCCCGAGCCGCAGGAGCCCCGCCCAGAGCCCTGCCAGCAACGCCACGAGCGCGAGGGCGAGGAGCGGCAGGCGGCGCACGAGCCGCGAGGGGGCCCGCCGGGGAGCGGCCACGCCGACGGGCGGCGCCTCGGCGGCGGAGCCGGCGACGGCGCTGAAGCCGGCGGCGGCGGACGGCGACGGCCCGGCTTCGCTCAGCTCGCCCACCCGAGCTCCTCGCGGGCGAGCGCACTCATCTGCTCCGGGTCCCAGGGCGGCTCGTAGGTGAGCTCGACCGTGACCTCGGCAAGCCCCGGCAACTGCCACAGGCAGGCGCGGATCTCGTCCTCGATGTAGCTCGAAAGCGGGCAGGCCGGCGTCGTCACGGTGAACCGCACGTGGGCCACGTTCCCATCCACCTCGACCCCGCGCAACAGGCCGAGCTCGACGATGTCGATCCCGATCTCGGGATCGATCACCGCATGCAGGAGCTCGCGGATCGTCTCCGGGCTCGGCGCGTCGGCGAGGACGTCGATCGGGTTCGGCGGACGGGCGGCGCTCACGGGTTCGGCACCGTCCCCGCAGCCCCGCCCCTCACGCCGCCGGTTCGCCGGCGCGACCGATCCGGACGCGCCAGACTTCCGGCCCCTGCTCCAGGTAGTCCCAGCTGAAGGCGCCCTGGTGCTCGGCCTCGAACTGGTAGTAGAGCGGCTTCGGGTCGTGATCGTTGACGAGAACGAACGCGGCGCCGGGCGCCAACTGCTCCCAGGTGTCGAAGATCAGCTCGTGGCGCCGTGCCGGCGGCTCGGCACGCACGTCGAGGTCGACGACGGCGGGTTCGGTGGAATCGGGCATCTCGGGCCTCCTTGGTATCACGACGGCTCCATGGCCAGCCCTCGTATTCATGACGGCTCCATGGCGGCTCCATTTATAACACTATGCGTGGGGAAAATCGGGCCGCCCGGCCTCCCGACCCGCTCGCTGGGGCGCACCGCGACGGATATCCGGCGCAGCCCACCCCAGCGATCCACCTCGCTGGATCGTTCCGGCTCAGAGCGGGTACCCGGCGGCGCAGCCCACCCCAGCGATTCCCGTCCGGCGCCCGTTCGGGCGCCTGAGAACGCGCGGGCCGGCCTCAGAGCCTGACGCCGACCAGCGTCGGCTCGACGGCGAGGGTGACGCCGAAGGCGGCGCGCACGCCATCGCGGAGCTCGCGCGCCAGCTCGATCAGCTCGGCGGTCGTCGCGCCGCCGCGATTGACGATGGCGAGGGTGTGCTTGGCGGAGACGCCGACGGCCCCGGTCCCGTAGCCGCGGCGGAACCCGGCCCGTTCGATCAGCCAGGCCGCCGACGTCTTGACGCCGCCGCCGGGCTCCGGCCAGGCCGGCGGCCGCGCTCCGGGCCCGAGGCGGGCTGCGGCTCGCCGCTCGAGCTCGCGGAAGTCGGCGTCAGCGAGGATCGGGTTCGTGAAGAAGGACCCGGCGCTGACCGAGTCGGGGTCGGCGGGATCGACGAGCATGCCCTTCGCGCGCCGCAATGCCAGGACCGCCTCGCGGACCGCGGCGAGCGGCGGCCGGGCCCCGGGCTCGACGCCGAGCTCGGCGGCGAGCTGGCCGTAGGTGATCGGCAGGCCGGCGGGGGTCGCGTCGAGCTCCAGCGCGACCGCGAGGATCACGAACCGGGCTGATCGCTTGAAGGCGCTCGAGCGGTAGGCGAAAGCGCAACGCTCGCGATCGAGGGTGACCGCCCTGCCCGCCTCGCGGTCGTATGCGCTCACCGAGACGAGCGTGGACGCGATCTCCTGGCCGTAGGCGCCGATGTTCTGGATCGGGCCGGCGCCCGTCGAGCCCGGGATCCCCGAGAGGCATTCGATCCCGGCCAGGCCGTCGGCGACGGAGCGGGCGACCAGCCCATCCCAGGGCTCGCCGGCGGCGACCGTGAGGCGAACGCGGTCGCCGACGCGGACGACGTCGAGCCCCCGCGTCGCCACGTGAACCGCGACGCCGTCGAAGCCGGAGTCGCCGACCACCAGGTTCGAGCCGCCGGCGATCACCAGGACCGGCTCCCCCGCCCGGTCGGCGGCGCTCACCGCAGCGATCAGCTCCGCGGAGCTCGTGGCCTCGACGAGCCGCCGCGCCGGGCCACCGAGGCGCAGCGTCGTCAACTCGGCCAGCGGTACGTCTTCGCGGGCGGGCATCGCCGGCAAGCCTACGAAGCCGGGCGTAGTCGCCGTCGTCGCGGGGCGGCCGGCATCGCCGACGGGTGCCGCGAAGCCGGTGCTGTCCGCCGTCGCCGACGGGGCGGCGGCGGTAGCCTCGTTCGTCGTGTTCAGGCTCACGGTCAGAAACGGGCCGAAGGTCTCCCGCGAGAAGCACGAGAGCCTCGCCGGGGCGGTTTCCGCGCTGCGCGCGCACACCGAGCGGATTCGCGCCGAGGGCGATCTGCCGGCCGTCTCGATGTTCCGCACCTACGAGCCCGGCGACCGCGTCCACGCCCGGCTCGAGATCTCGACCGGCGGCGTCTTCCGCAGCCGCGATGCCGGGATCGACGTGATGGGCGACGGCGGGCTGGTGCCGTTCCGGGGTGGCGTCTTCCGCAAGGAGATCGAGCGCGACGCCGGCGAGGGCGCCTTCGATGCGGTCGAGCGCGCCCTCGCCGAGGTCGCGCGATGAAAGCCGGCAGCGGCCATGGGGACGGGGGCGGCGGCCACGGAAACGCCGGCAGCGGTGGCGGGCAGGGGCAGGCCGGCAGCGGCCGCGGGCACGGGCACTCGGAGCGGGGCGGCAAGGCCGTCGGCCGCCGCGTCCGGTTGCCGCGCGGGGCCGAGCGGCCGATCACCGTCTTCATCAACGGCACCGAGCAGGTCGAGGGGGTCGACTACGAGATCGCCGACGGCGTCGTCAGCTTCCGCGAGCCGATCATGAAGGAGGACCTCCGCCAGCTCGGTGCCGTCCGCAAGATCGTGCTCGGCCTCGGCCTCGTCGGCTCCTACCAGAAGCACGAGGTCGTCGACGTCCAATACGTGATCGACGGCCGGACGCAGCTCGCCTCCGACCTCGACGTGATCGCCGACTGACGGTTCAGCCGAGCCCCGACAGGGTGGCGACGCGCTCCTTGTGCTCCCCGGGCGTGCCGAACAGGCGGGAGTCGGCGCGCGCCCGCTTGAGCAGGAAGTGAAGGTCGTGCTCCCAGGTGAAGCCGATCCCGCCGTGGACCTGGATCGACGCCTTGCAGACGTCCCAGGCGGACTCCGAGGCCCGTGCCTTCGCCATCGCTGCGGCGAGCGGCAGCGACTCGGGCTCCGCGTCGGCCGTCCAGGCGGCCGCGTACGTCAGCGAGCGCGCCTCCTCGACGTCGTAGAGCATCTTCGCGCAGGCATGGGAGACGCCCTGGTAGGCGCCGATCGGGCGGCCGAACTGCTCGCGCTCCTTCGCGTAGGCGACGGCCATGTCCTGCGCCCGCTGCCCGAGCCCGACGAGCTCCGCGGCGACCGCCACCGCGATCCGGTCCGCGGCGGCATCGGCGTCGCCGGCGAGCGCCTCGCCAGCCCCCGAACCGGAGACGAGCTTCGCGTAGCGCCGCGTCTGGTCGATCAGCTCGAGCGGCTCGACCGACGCGTCGGCGGCCGCGATGAGCCGGGGCCCGTCGGCGGCGTAGAGCACCACCACGGCGGCGCCCTCGGCGTCGATCAGGATCGACTCGTCGCCGATCGCCCCGCGGGCCTCGCCGGAGGCGATCCCCGGCAACCAGCGCTGCTTCTGCTGTTCCGAGCCGGCCGCCTCGATCACGAGGCCGGCGGCCGCGTTCGCGAGGAACGGCAGCGGCGCGCAGGCGAATCCGAGCTCCTCGCAGAGGACGATCAACTCGATCATCCCGAGCCCCTGGCCGCCGTGCTCCTCGTCGACCGCGATGCCGGGCCAGCCGAGCTCGCAGACCTCGGCCCAGAGGGCGTCCTCGTAGCGGTTGGCCTCGGCGAGCCCGCGGACGACCTCCGGCTTGAACCGGGAGGCGAGGAACTGCCTCGCCGTCTCCTTGATCTCGGCCTGCTCGTCGTCGAAGTCGAAACGCATCGCTCTCTCCTCACCTGAGCCGGGGCAGGCCGAGCACGCGCTCGGCGATGATGTTCTTCATCACCTCGGTCGTGCCGCCCTCGATCGAGTTGGCGCGGCTGCGCAGCATCCGGTAGGTCCAGGGGGCGCCGCGCTCGAGTCCCTCGGCGCCGAGGACGTCGCAGGCGAGCTCGGTCAGCGACTGGTTCAGCGCCGCCCACTGCCACTTGCCGATCGACCCCTCGGGGCCGGGGACGCCGGTCTTCATCTGCGCCGTCATCGCCCGCATCCCGCCGAGCCGCAGCGCCTCGCAGCCGATCAGCAGGTCGGCGAGCCTCGCGCGGATCACCGGGTCGCCCTCGAGGCCGCGCTCGGCGACGAGGTCGATGAGCGCTCCGAGGTCGCGCGACACCGTCACCGCGGCCCCACCACCGAGCCCGGCGCGCTCGTTCATCAGCGTCGTGATCGCGACCATCCAGCCGTTCCCCTCGCCGCCGACGAGGTTCTCATCGGGAACGAAGGCCTGCTCGAAGAAGACCTCGTTGAACTCGGCCTCGCCGGTGATCTGGACGAGCGGGCGGATCTCGATCGCGTCCTGCTCCATGTCGCAGATGAAGTAGCTGAGGCCCTTGTGCTTGGCGACCTCGGAGTTCGTCCGGGCGACGAGCATGCACCACTTCGACTCGTGGGCGAAGGTCGTCCAGACCTTCTGGCCGGTCACCTTCCAGCCGCCGTCGACCTTGACCGCCTTCGTCTTCAGCGAGGCCAGGTCGGACCCCGACTCGGGCTCGGAGAAGCCCTGGCACCAGATCTCGGCGGCGCTGAGGATCGGCTCGAGCCAGCGCTCCTTCTGCTCGTCGGTGCCGTGGGCCATGATCACCGGGCCGCCCATCACCAGGCCGAGGACGTTGGCCGGCGACGGCGCGTCGGCGCGCGCCATCTCGCTCGAGAAGATCGCCTGCTCGATCAGGGTGGCGCCGCGGCCGCCGAACTCCTGCGGCCACGAGATCCCGGCCCAGCCGCCCTCGTGCAGCTGACGCTGCCATTCGCGCCGGAACGCGAACGCGGCCTCGTCGCCGTGCGGCTCCGGGCCGGGATGGTTCGCCTCGAGCCAGGAGCGGACCTCGTCGCGGAAGGCCCGCTCGGGCTCGTTCAGGGTCAGGTCCACTACTCGCTCCTCTTCAGCGCTCGCCGGATCGCGAAACCTACACCGACGGCGGAGCGGGATCGATCAGGACTCCTGGGTTCATGACCCGGGCCGGGTCCACGGCCGCCTTCGCGCCGGCGAGCGCCGCGGCGAAGCGGTCCGGTCGCTGCAGGTCGTACCAGCGGCGGTGGTCGCGACCCACCGCGTGATGGTGGGTGATCGTCCCGCCCGCGGAGACGATCGCCTCCGAGACCGCCGACTTGATCTCGTCCCACTGCCGCACCTCGGCGCCCCGGCGCGCCTTCGCCAACACCGTGTAGTAAGGCGCCGGCCCGGTCGGATAGAGGTGCGTGAACCGGCACATCACGCGCGGCGCCCCCTCGCCGTCGGCCGGCGCGTCGCAGACCTCGGCGACGGCGCGGCGCGCCGCCTCGGTGACACGATCGTGGAACGCGGCGAAGCGGTCCCAGGTGATCGCGGTCTCGAACGTCTCGCTGATCACGCCGAGGGCGACGAGGGAGTCGCGCAGGTAGGGCGCCTCGAGGAACGCCGAGCGCCAGCTCGTGGCGGCGGAGTCGGCGCCTGCGGCGGCGCCGGCACGCTCGGCCTCGGGCGTGCCACCGAGGTCGGCCGCGCACTCGACCGCGAGGCGGAGCGGCTCGTCGACCGGACCGAACGCGGACTCGAAGCCGAGGATCAGCACCGCCGCCGCGCCGTCCCCGGCGCCGGTGGTCGCCGCCTCGAGCGGGTCGAGCAGACGGCAGTTGGAGGGATGCAGGCCGGACTGCGCGATCACGCGGGCGGCCTCGACTCCGGCAGCGAAGCTCCCGAACAGCACCGGGCGCGAGGCCTTGAACGCCGGTCGCGGTCGCACCTGCACCCAGGCCTCGGTGATGACCCCGAGGATCCCCTCGGAGCCGAGCAGCATCCGGTCCGGGCTCGGCCCCGCTCCCGACCCCGGCAGCCGCCGGCTCTCCCAGGGGCCGGTCGGGGTCAGCGCCCGGATCGAGTCGACGAGGTCGTCGACGTGGGTCTGCAGGGTCGCGAAGTGGCCGCCGGCGCGGGTCGCGATCCAGCCGCCCAGCGTCGAGAACTCGAACGACTGCGGAAAGTGGCGCAGGGTGAGGCCGTGCGGGCGCAAGCCGTCCTCGAGCGCCGGACCGGTCGTGCCGGCGCGGATCAACGCCGAGCCGGAGACCTCGTCGATCGCGACGATGCCGCTGAGCCGGGACAGATCGATCGAGACCGTCCCCCGGTAGCCGTGGCCGACCCGCGGCTCGATCCCGCCGACGACGCTGGTGCCGCCCCCGAAGGGGATCGCGGCGAGGCGGCGGTCGGAGCAGAGCTCGAGCACGCGGCGGAGGTCGTCCTCGTCCCCGGGGTAGGCGACGAGGTCCGGGACCCGCTCGAAGCGGCCGCGGAAGCCGCGGACGACATCGCGGTAGGCGCGTCCCATCGCATGACGGACGCGTTCACCGGGGTCCCCGCTGAGGATCCCGGCGAGGCTCTCGGGCGGATGCAGCCGTGACGGTGCCACGTCGACCGCATCGAGTGGAACCGGCACCTCGACCCGCTCGGCGCCGAACCCGAGTCGCTCGCGGACGACCGGCGCGATCGCCTCGAGCGCGGCACGGTCGGGCTCGCGATCGGCCCAGCCCCACCCCCAGTGGCTCCGTCGCCGGCCGCCCTCCGCCGCACCGCTGCTCATGTCACGACCCTAGTCGACCGCCCCGCGAGGGCGGGAAGAAGACCCAGTTTGCGGAATCGCCGACGAGCGAACC
Organism: Solirubrobacterales bacterium; assembly: GCA_041393495.1. GTDB lineage: Bacteria > Actinomycetota > Thermoleophilia > Solirubrobacterales > 70-9 > RHKX01. The sequence goes on from JAWKKA010000009.1 coordinate 106,845, forward strand.
GGCCCGGGGAGTTGTTACGTCTGACACGAGGACTACCTTGCTCCGCACCGAACCCCGTCGACGGGAGTGGAGGGCATGCACGGAGAGAGCAGCAACGAACGCTGGCAGAAGCTGATCGACCTGCACGAGGAGCTCGAGCACGGCGATGCGGTCCTGCCGACCCGGATCAGCGCGGTCGACGGACGCCGGATCGAGGCCTCCCCCGAGGCAATCCGGTTCGCCGAGGCGCTCGCGTTCAACGCCGGCTGGTCCGGAATCTCGGAGGCGCGCCGCCGACGCCGGCACGACGATCTGGCGGCATAGTCGGGCCGTCGGGTCCCGCAGCCGGCGTCGCCGGCCGTTCCGGTCCCGGCCGGCGCCTACCAGTGGACGCCGCGCATCAGGTACGCGAACGCGAGCTGCTGGTTGGACGCCTGCTCGTCGGTCGAGGTGCCACGCCGGGCCGTCCCGTCGTGCTTCTGCCCCGAGCCCTTCGCGGCGGCCGAGTCGGGGAACATGTGGTAGGCGCTGTTGAGGATGTAGTCGATCGACTTCGGGTTGATCGCGTAGAGGATCTGCCCGAGCGTGCCGACCGGGGTCGCGATCCGCTTCGGCCGGAAGATGATCGCGTCGCAGATCATCTCGGCGGCCTCGTCGGGCGTGATCGTCGGAAAACGGTCGTACATCTTCGTCGGCGCGATCATCGGCGTCCGCACGAGCGGCATGTGGATCGTCGTGATGCTGACCTTGTCGTCGATGATCTCCGACGCGATGCAGCGCGAGAACGCGTCCAGCGCCGACTTCGAGGCGACGTACGCGGAGAACCGCGGCATGTTCGTCTGCACCCCGATCGAGCTGACGTTGATGATCTGCCCGGAGCGACGCTGCCGCATCGCCGGCAGCAGCCGCAGGATCAGCCGGACCGGCCCGAAGTAGTTGAGCTGCATCGTCCGCTCGAAGTCGTGGAAGCGGTCGTAGGAGAGGGCGATCGAGCGCCTGATCGAACGACCGGCGTTGTTGACCAGCACGTCGACCGCGCCATGCTGTGCGAGCACCTCGGCGGCCATCCGGTCGATGTCGTCGATATCGGAGAGGTCGCAGCGATGGATGTGGGCGACGCCACCGCCGTCGATGATCTGATCCCGGGTCTCCTCGAGCTTCTCGGGGGTGCGGGCGACGAGCAGGACGATGCCGCCGGCGTCGGCGATCTTCATCGCCGCCGACTTGCCGATCCCTGACGAGGCCCCGGTCACCAGCACGACCTTGCCGCTGACCTCCTTCTCGAGCGAGGCGTTGCCCTGCAGGCGCCGGCCGAACCGGACGAGCTCGTCGGGGATCTGATGCTCGAGGATCTGCGAGATCCCGCCGAGGATCCCGGCCCGGCCGCGGGCCGCGCCGACGAGCGTGTTGTCACGGAAGAGATCGGGGTCGAGATGGCGGGCCCAGTAGTCCCAGAGCTTGCCCGCGTACGCCTCGAGCGGGGGCACCTTGATCCCGGTGCCGGCGAGCGCCGCCTGCGTCCGCCGCGAGTCGAAGTGGGTCGGGTAGTTGAGGTACACCAGGACCGAGCGCGGGATCCCGAAGTCGTCGAGCACCCGGTCCGTCAGCGCGTCCGCGAGCGGGATGTTCCCGACCGCGACGCCGAGCAGCGGTCCGAGCGCCTCGGTGGCGGCGGCCGGCAGCCGGACGGTCGATTGCGGCGCGTGGGCGGCGCGGGCGAAGACGTCGATCACCTGACCGGCGCTCAGCGGATCGGGATCGGTGAGGCTGAAGGCGCGCCCGTCGAGGCCGTCGAGGTGGGCGATGTGGTCCATCGCCTTGACGACGAAGTCGACCGGGACGATGTTGATCTCGCGCCCCTCGACGCCCGGCATCGGCATCCACGCGGGCACGACCTGGCGGACCCTCCTGATCAGCTTGAAGAAGTAGTAGGGACCGTCGATCTTGTCCATCTCGCCGGTCTCGGAATGGCCGACGACGATCCCCGGCCGATAGACCCGCCACGGCCGCGAGCACTCCTCGCGCACGACCCGCTCGGACTCGTGCTTGGTCCGGAAGTAGGGATGGGTGTCGATGTCCTGCGCCTCGTCGAACATGTCCTCGCGCCAGGTCCCGCGGTACAGGCCCGCGGCGGCGATCGAGCTGACCATGTGGACGCGGCCGGCCTCGACCGCCTCGGCGAGCTCGACCATGTGCCGGGTCCCCTCGACGTTGGCGACCCGCTGCGACTCGGCGTCGGCCTTCATGTCGTAGATGGCGGCGAGGTGGAAGAGGTGATCGACGTCGCCCCGGAGCCGCTTGACGTCCTCGTCGGAGACCCCGAGCCGGCGCTGGGAGAGGTCGCCGACGATTCCGACGACCCGGCTCTCGTCGACGCCCCAGCGGTTGCGAAGCTCGGCCAGCCGGCCCTGCGAGCCCTCGCGGACGAGCACGTAGATCGTCCCCTCGCGCTCGAGCAGCAGCTCGACGAGGTTGCGGCCGATGAACCCGGTTGCGCCCGTGACGAAATACCCCATGCTCAGTCCCTCCGCAGTCGCGAAACCGATTCGGACCCTACAGGCTGTCCGCCGTCCGCAGCGGGGCGCGCGCCCCGACCCACGCGTCACCCGCCATCCGGCCCCGGGGCCTCGCGCCGGCCGACCCTGGTCGTCGGCCGCCCCGACCCCCGGTCAGCTCACCACCCCGACCCGGGTCATCTCACCCACGTATGGCGTGGGCAGGGCAGGACTACCCAGCGGGCGCTGCGTCCCGTCGCGCGATCACCCGCCCTCGCCCGGTGGCCGAGGTGCATACACTCAGGGAGCGTCAGGTGACCGAAGCATTCACAGCGTTCTAGCAGCGGTGGCTGCGACCGAGACCGTCCAAGTCGAGATGCCCGCGATGGGCGAGTCGGTGACCGAAGGTACGGTGCTCGACTGGCTCAAGCAGGAGGGCGATCACGTCACCGAGGGCGAAGCGCTCGTCGAGATCTCGACCGACAAGATCGACGCCGAGGTCCCGGCGCCGGCGACGGGCACGCTGACGAAGATCCTCAAGGCCCCCGACGACATCGTCAAGATCGGCGAGTCGCTCGCCGAGCTCGAGCCCGGCGGCTCCGGGGGCAACGGCGCCGCGCCGAGCATGGAGATCACGGTCGGCGAGGGCGATGCCGACATCGGCGAGGGTGGCGGCCCGGCCCAGCTGCAGGCCGAGTACGGGGGCGGAGGAGCAGCCGGGGGGGCCGTCGATCTGGTGATGCCGGAGATGGGCGAGTCCGTGACCGAGGGAACCGTGCTCGAGTGGCTGAAGCAGCCCGGCGACGCCGTCGCCGAGGGCGAGACGATCGTCGAGGTCTCGACCGACAAGATCGACGCCGAGGTCCCCTCGCCGGTGACCGGCACGGTCCTCGAGACGCTGGTCGAGCCCGACGGGGTCGTCGCCGTGGGGCAGCTGCTGGCACGGATCGAGGCGGGAGCGGACCGGGCGGGGACCGGGGAGCGAGCAGCGAGCAGCGAGCAGCGAGAGGCAGGCGCCGACGTGGCGACCGGGGACGGGGCGAAGGCCTCGCCGGTAGCGCGGCGAATCGCCGCCGCCGAGGGAATCGACCTGAGCGCCGTGACGGGCACCGGCGCGGGGGGGCGGGTGATGAAGGCCGACGTCCTCGCCGCCGCCGAGAGCGGCGACGGCGCCACGGCCGCAGCCGCCGGCGTGAGCGAGGCCACGGCGCTGCGCGGACCCGCCGCGATGCTCGCGAAGGCGATGGGCGAGAGCCTGTCGATCCCGACTGCGACCTCCTTCCGCACGCTCGCGGTCGACACGCTCGACGCCAAGCGCAAGGCGCTCAACGGAGCGCTGTCGGAGCGCGGGATGAAGGTCTCCTTCACCCACCTGATCGCCTGGGCGATCGTCCAGGCCGCCACGCAGTGGCGGGCGATGGCCCGCAGCTACGAGGTCCGCGACGGCAAGCCGAACGTGATCGACCACGGCGCGATCAACCTCGGCATCGCCGTCGACGTCGAGAAGAAGGACGGCTCGCGGAGCCTGATGGTCCCCTGCATCCGCGCCGCCGACAGCGTCGACTTCAAGGCCTTCCACGCCAGATACGAGGAGCTGATCACGAAGACGCGCGAGAACGCGCTGACGGCCGACGACTTCGTCGGAACGAACATCACGCTCACCAACCCGGGCGGGCTCGGGACTGTCGCCTCGGTGCCGCGGCTGATGACCGGCCAGGGGACGATCGTCGCGACCGGCTCGATCGCCTATCCGCCCGAGTGGAGGCACTCGCCGCCCGAGCGGCTGAAGGCTGTCGGCGTCTCGAAGGTGATGACGATGTCGTCCACCTACGACCACCGGATCATCCAGGGCGCCGAGTCCGGCTCCTTCCTGCGCCGGATCGAGGAGCTGCTGAGCGGCGAGGACGAGTTCTACGAGGGCGTCGCCGGCTCGCTCGGGATCGAACCCGCGGTCGTGACGAAGGCACACCCGGCATCCGCGTCGGCGCCGCCGCTCGCTGCGGGCGCGACCACGGCCGCCCCGCCCAGCGCCGTCCGGGCGGAGCCCGACGAGGAGCTGTTGCAGGCGGTCCAGGCGGCGACCTCGCTGCTCAAGGCATACCGGACCCACGGGCACCTCGCCGCGAACCTCAACCCGCTCAGCGGCACCGCCAAGGGCGATCCGGCCCTCGAGCCCGAGAACCTCGAGCTGACCCCCGACCTGATGGAGCGGATCCCGGCGTCGATCCTGCGGATCGGCGTCCCCGGTGAGACGCTGCTCGAGGCGCTGCCGCGGATGCGCGCCGCCTACTGCGGCACGATCGGCTATCAGATCGAGCACCTCTCCTCGCACCAGCAGCGCGTCTGGCTGCGCGAGATGATCGAGACCGGCGCCCACCGGACCCCGCTCGGCGACGATGAGCGGCGCGGCCTGCTGCGGCGGCTGATCCAGGTCTTCGAGTTCGAGCGCTTCCTTCAGAAGGCCTACCTGGGCCAGAAGATGTTCTCGATCGAGGGCCTCGACGCGACGGTCCCGATGATCGACGAGTTGGCGACGATCGCTCGCCGCGACGGTGCCGAACAGCTCGTGATCGGGATGGCGCACCGCGGCCGGCTCTCGGTGCTCGCCCACAACCTCGGCCGCTCGATCGAGTCGATCATGGCCGAGTTCGAGGGCGCCAAGGCGCTCGACGCGGTCAAGCGCACCGACGCCCTCCGCCACGGCGGCACCGGCGACGTCAAGTACCACCACGGCGCCGAGGGCCTGTTCGAGTCGAGCGAGGGTGACGTCCGGATGCGGCTCTACCCGAACCCCTCGCACCTCGAGTTCGTCGATCCGGTCGTCACCGGCGGCGCCCGCGCGGCGCAGACCGAGGCGGCGGGGCCGCACATGCATCACGACACGAAGGTCGCGGTGCCGCTGCTGCTGCACGGTGACGCCGCCTTCCCGGGACAGGGCGTCGTCGCCGAGACGCTGAACATGCAATCGCTCGGGGGGTATGCCACCGGCGGCACGATCCACATCATTCAGGACAACCAGGTGGGCTTCACGACCGACCCGAAGGACGGCCGCTCGACGCCGTACGCCTCCGACATGGCGAAGGGTTTCAACGTCCCGATCGTCCACGTCAACGCCGACGATGTCGAGGCCTGCGTCGCCGCAGTCCGACTGGCGATGGCCTACCGCGCGAAGTTCGCCCGCGACGTCGTCATCGACCTGATCGGCTACCGCCGCTACGGCCACAACGAGACCGACGAGCCCGCCTACACCCAGCCCGAGCTGGCCGCGATCATCAAGAAGCACCGGCCGATCAGCGAGCTCTACGCCCAGCGGCTGCTCGACGACGGGGTCATCACCCCCGAGGAGGTCGCGGCCGACGGCGAGGAGCGTCGCGGCGAGCTCAGCGGCATCCTCAAGACGCTGCGGGCGAAGATCGAGGCGGGCGAGTTCGAGGACCCGACGATCACCGGCGGGACCGGCGAGCTCGACCGCTCGAAGAGCCCCGCGGTCGAGACCAAGGTCTCCGAGAAGCGGCTGCGGGCGCTCAACGAGGAGCTCGTCAGCTTCCCCGAGAGCTTCACCGTCCACCGCAAGCTCCGCAAGCCGCTCGAGCGGCGACTGGAAGCGCTCGCCGACGGGCCGATCGAGTACGCGCACGCCGAGGCGCTCGCGTTCGCTTCCCTGCTCACCGAGGGGACCCACATCCGGCTGACCGGTCAGGACACGAGCCGCGGGACCTTCTCGAACCGCCACCTCGTCCTCCACGACGAGAAGACCGGGCTGACCTACGCGCCGATCCAGAACCTGTCCGGCGCCCTCGCCCCGTTCGAGATCCACAACAGCCCGCTCTCGGAGACCGCGGCGCTCGGGTTCGAGTACGGCTACGCGGCCGCCTCGCCGGAGAGCCTGATCGTCTGGGAGGCGCAGTTCGGCGACTTCGACAACTCCGCGCAGGTGATCATCGACCAGTTCATCGCCGCCGGCGAGTCGAAGTGGGGGCAGACCACGCGCCTGACGCTGCTGCTCCCACACGGCTACGAGGGCGCCGGGCCGGAGCACTCGAGCGCCCGGATCGAGCGGTTCCTGCAGCTCGGCGCCGAGGGCAACATGCGGCTCGCCAACCCGTCGACCGCCGGCCAGTACTTCCACCTGCTGCGCCGCCAGGCACGGATCAAGAAGGCGCGTCCGATGGTCGTCTTCACGCCGAAGGGGCTGCTCCGGCTCAACGAGGCGGCGTCGCAGCTCAGCGACCTGACCGAGGGCACGTTCAGGTACGTGATCGACGATCCCGAGGCCTCGCAGCGACCCGAGGAGATCAAGCGGCTGATCCTCTGCTCCGGCCGCATCTACTACGACCTGCAGGGTCACGACCGGCGGGCCGACGCCACGAGCGTCGCGATCGCCCGCGCCGAGCTGATCTACCCGTTCCCGAAGAGCTACATCGGCGAGCTCGTCGCCGGCTACCCGGGCCTCGAGGAGGTCGTCTGGGTCCAGGAGGAGCCCGCGAACATGGGCTGCTGGCCGTCGATGCGCTGGCGCCTGCCGGACGCGATCGAGTCCGACGTCCCGGTCCGCTACGTCGGCCGGCCCGAGCGCGCCAGCCCCTCCGAGGGATACCCGGCGGCGCACCGGACCGAGCAGGAGCGGATCGTCCTGACGGCGCTGACGACGTAGCGGGGGGCGCCGCTCGGGGGGCGAGGGTGCGACTCCGACGGCGCGACTCGCTGCGCTCGCGCTGGCTGCCGTCGGCGCCGCACCCCCGCCCCGCCCTGTGACGTTTCGTGGGAGGCGTGTCGTCGACGCCGCCGGGACCGGAGGGATGAGAGGCGGGTCATCTAGCCTCCGCGGCGATGAGCGACGCGACCACCGACGGCGAGCGCGAGTTCCGCCCGCGCTCCCCGGGCCCTCTCTGGGTCTGGGTCAAGCGCGCCTCGTTCGTCGAGCTGGCGATCTTCGCGGGGCTCCTGTTCGTCTGGATCGTCCCCGGCCTCGACCAACCGACCTTCGTGTTCGGGCTGGCGCACGGGATCGGCTACATCGCCCTCTGTCTGCTCCTCTGGGTGGCGATCATGCGCCGCGAGGCGCCGTTCTGGCTGTTCGCCGCGACGCTGACCCCGGTCGGCCCGGTCGGCAGCGTGGTCGGGATCGAGTGGATCGAGCGGCGCGACGGCAGCACGACCGTAGCCGCCCCCGGGACGGGGGCCTGACCGGCGGCCGCGAAGCCGGACTGCGCGGGGCGGCGGGTTGGCCCGGCCCGCCGCGGTGCCGGTCCGGACCTGATTGGATTGCCGTCATGCAGCGCCTGATCTTCGACCACGACTACGACCTGCCGCCCGATCGCGTCTTCGCCTACCTCTCCGAGCACGAGAACCTGGCCGCGATGCTGGGCGCCAGGATCACCCGCCTCAAGGACGGATCCGACGGCCACCGCAACGGCGTCGGGTCGGCCCGCGAGCTCAAGGTCGGACCGGCGCCGCCGTTCGAGGAGACGGTCACCGAGTTCGTCCCGAACGAGCTGATCGCCTACGAGATCACCAAGGGATCGCCGCTGAAAGACCACCACGGCGAGATGCGCTTCACGCCCGAGGGCGACGGCACCCACCTCCACTACGAGATCTCGTTCGCCTCGAAGCTCCCGGGGATCGACCTGATCGTCGCCCAGGGCCTGAAGCGGAACGTCCCGAAGGGCTTGGCGGCGGTCGCGGCGCAGGCGTAGCAGCTCGCGGCGCCCAGCCAGGCCAAGGACGCAGGAGCCGCCGCGGCCGAGCGGGCCGCAAGGCGACGAGGACGCCGGCGCCTGAGGCCTTTCACGAGCCTGCGAGGCGCCAGGCCAAGGACGCAGGAGCCGCCGCGGCCGAGTGGGCCGCAAGGCGACGAGGACGCCGGCGCCTGACGCCTTTCACGAGCCTGCGAGGCGCCAGGCCAAGGACGCAGGAGCCGCCGCGGCCGAGTGGGCCGCAAGGCGCCGAGGACGCCGGCCTGGCGTCTCGCAGGCCGTGAAAGTGGGCTGGGGCGGTGCCGCGGGAGGCAGGGGGTCCGCGCGGCCCATGCCCCAGCCCGCGCGTCGGTAGCCAGGGAGGGATGCCGACGCGATCGCCCCCGGAGGCGGGACTGACCGGGGGCGAGCCTTATGAAGCCTGCACTTGCATTCTGCCTTATCGATGCCGGGTCTGCAATCCCGCTGACCATGCGTCAGCGGAGATCGCGGAGGACCTTGTGCAGGATCCCGCCATGATGAAAGTACTGTCGCTCATTGGCGGTGTCGAGGCGGACCCGGACGCTGAACCCGACCGGATCGGCGCCCGCGCGGGTGGCCGTGACGGTCGTCTCGGTAGCGCTGGCCGGGTCGAGCTCGCCGACCGTGATCTCCTCCTCCCCGGTGAGGCCGAGCGATGCGGCGCTCTCGCCGTCGCCGAACTGCAGGGGCAGCACGCCCATCCCGATCAGGTTCGAACGGTGGATCCGCTCGAAGCTCTCGGCGATGACCGCGTGGACGCCGAGCAGCAGCGTTCCCTTCGCGGCCCAATCGCGCGACGAGCCGGAGCCGTACTCCTTGCCGGCGATGACGACGAGCGGCACCCCGTCCTCCGCGTACTTCATCGCCGCATCGAAGATCGGCATCTCCTCGCCGTCCGGCAGATGCCGCGTCCAGCCGCCCTCGCGGTCGACGAGCTCGTTGCGGAGGCGGACGTTGGCGAAGGTTCCCCGCATCATCACCTCGTGGTTGCCGCGACGCGAGCCGTAGGAGTTGAAGTCACGGACCTCGACCCCGTGCTCGATCAGCCAGCGGCCGGCCGGGCTGTCCTTCTTGATCGCGCCGGCCGGCGAGATGTGATCGGTCGTTATCGAGTCGCCGAGCTTGGCGAGGACGCGGGCGCCGGCGATCGGCTCCATCCGAGCCGCCGGCTCGGCGTCCATCCCGGCGAAGAACGGCGGCCGCCGTACGTAGGTCGATTCGGGCCAGGTGTAGCGGTCCTCCTCCGGCACCTTGATCGCCTTCCAGCGCTCGTCGCCCTCGAAGACGTTCGCGTAGCTCTTCGCGAACATGTCGGCGCGGACCGCCTCGGCCACGGTGTCGCGAATCTCCGCCGCGCTCGGCCAGATGTCGCGCAGATAGACCGCCTCGCCGTCGCTGCCGACGCCGAGCGGCTCGGTCTCGAAATCGAAGTCCATCCGCCCGACGAGCGCGTAGGCGACGACGAGCGGCGGCGAGGCCAGGTAGTTCGCCTTCACGTCCTGCTGGATCCGACCCTCGAAGTTGCGGTTGCCCGACAGCACCGCGCAGACGACCAGGTCGTTGTCGTTGACGGCCGCCGAGATCTCGTCGGCGAGCGGTCCGGAGTTGCCGATGCAGGTCGTGCAGCCGTAGCCGACGAGGTCGAACTTGAGCTCGTTGAGGTAGCGGTCGAGCCCGGAGCGGGCGAGGTAGTCGGTGACCACGGTCGACCCGGGGGCAAGCGACGTCTTCACCCACGGCTTGACGTCGAGGCCCGCCTCGACCGCCTTCCTGGCGAGCAGACCGGCGCCGATCATCACCGACGGGTTCGACGTGTTCGTGCAGCTCGTGATCGCGGCGATCACGACCCGGCCATGGTCGAGGGCGAAGGTCCGGCCCTCTCCGTCGGTGACCTCGATCGCGTCGGCGCTGCGCCGTTCGGTTGCGGTCGCGGTCGCGGCCCAGGGGGCGTCATAGGGCGCGCCGGTCGCGGTGCCGGCGCCGTCGCCGGGCGGATCGGAGGCCGGAAACGAGCCGCTGTCGGGATGAACGCCGAGCTTCCCTGCGGCCTCGGCGTCGAAGCCGGCGAGCGTCGCGAAGAACGCCTCCTTGGCGTCGCTGAGGGCGATCCGGTCCTGCGGCCGCTTCGGCCCCGCGATCGAGGGGACCACGTCGCCGAGGTCGAGCTCGAGCGTGTCGCTGTACGTCGGCTCCTCGGCGCCGGGCTCGTGGAACAGCCCCTGCTCGCGGGTGTAGGCGTCGACCAGCTCGATCACCTCGGCCTCGCGACCCGTGAATTCGAGGTAGCGCAGGGTCTCGGCGTCGGGCGGGAAGATCGCGCAGGTCGAGCCGAACTCCGGCGACATGTTCCCGAGTGTCGCCCGGTCCGCCAGCCCCAGCGACGGCAGTCCGGGGCCGTAGAACTCGACGAACTTGCCAACGACACCGCGCTCGCGGAGCATCTCGGTGACGCGGAGCACGAGGTCGGTGGCGGTCGTCGCCTCGCTCAGCTCGCCGTCGAGGCGGAAGCCGATCACCTGCGGGAGCAGCATCGAGATCGGCTGCCCGAGCATCGCCGCCTCGGCCTCGATGCCGCCGACGCCCCAGCCGAGGACGCTGAGCCCGTTGATCATCGTCGTGTGTGAGTCGGTGCCGACGAGCGTGTCGGGATAGGCGCGGCTGACGCCGTCCCTCGTGTCCGACCAGACGACCCGACCGAGGTACTCGAGGTTGACCTGGTGACAGATCCCGGTCGCCGGCGGCACGACGCGGAAGTTGTCGAAGGCCCTCTGGCCCCAGCGCAGGAACTCGTAACGCTCACCGTTGCGCTCGAACTCACGCTCGGCATTGACCGCGAACGCCCGCGGATTGCCGAACGCGTCGACCTGCACCGAGTGGTCGATGATCAGATCGACCGGGACGAGCGGGTTGATCTTCGCGGCGGCGCCTCCGGCGCTGCCCGACGGCTCCGCTCCCCGTTCGCCGAGCTCGTCGATCGCGTCCCGCATCGCGGCGAGGTCGACCACCGCCGGCACCCCGGTGAAGTCCTGCATCAGCACGCGGGCGGGCTGGAACGGGATCTCCCGGGAGGGCTCGGCCGCCGCGTTCCAGGTCGCGATCGTCTCGACGTCGGCGGCGGTGACGGCGACACCGTCCTCGAGCCGGAGCACGTTCTCGAGCAGGACCTTGAGCGAGTAGGGGAGCCGGGCGACGTCGTAGCGCGCCTGCAGCGCATCGAGCCGATGGATCTCGTACTCGCGTCCCGATACCTCGATCGTGGATCGGGCGCCGTAGCTGTCCGTCATCTCACTTCCTCCTGCCGGGTTATTCGCTGTCGCTGTCCTGCTTCTCGGAAACCCTCTCGTGGTCCGCCTCTCCGTAGATCGTAAGGCCCTCCGACCGCGCGTCCTCGTCGGGGAACCGGTCGCCGAGCGGATGGCCGTGCTTGTCGCCGTGAGAGGCCGACTGGATGAGCTGCTCCTCGGCCAGCTCGAAGCCCTCGGCCACCCCACCGCCGCCTTCGGCGAGCGGGCGCTCGGCCTCCGGCAGCCGCTGGCTGTCGGTGTGGCCGCCGATCTCGGCGGCCTCGGCCGCCGCCGCGGCCTCCTCTTCGGCGATCAGGTCGTGATCGCGATCATCGGACTTGTCGCTCATCGAGCCTCCACGGATCGGAAACGGAGCTCCACCGGGAAGGTATCCGGTTCGCGGGGCCGGGACCGGCCGGCGGGGCGCGCCGGGGGCGGGCCGGCCGGCGCCGGGGGCTCGCGGGGAGTCGGGGCGACCGGCGTCTCAGCCCATCTGCGACCCGTCGCGGGCGGCGGCGGCCTTGCCGCCGCCGCCGGGCCGCGCCTAGCGCATGTGCGACTGGCCGCGGGCCAGGGCGTCGGCGACCTTGGCGCCGCCGCCGCGCTGGACGCGGGCGGCGATGCCGGGGAAGATATGCGCGAGGGTGGCGAGGGAGCGCTGCTGAAGCGGCGCCACGGAGACCTCGGCCCGGTTCTGCTCGATCGCCTTGACGACCCCGGCGCCGACCTCGGCCGGGCTCGAGGTGCCCATTCCCGGCGGGACCCTCGCCCCCGAGATGGCGAACATCCCGGCGCCGCGGATGAAGCCCGGGAGGACGACCGAGACGCCGACGCCGGTGCCATCGCCGGCGAGGTCCTCGCGCAGCGCCAGGGCGAAGCCACGGAGCCCGAACTTCGTGGCGTTGTAGATCGATGCCCGCGGCGACGCCGCCTTGCCGGAGAGCGACGAGACGAACAGCAGGTGGCCGCCGCCGCGCTCGACCATCGCCGGCAGCAGCGCGTGGGCGAGCAGCATCGGCGCCTCGAGGTTGACGCGGACGGCGCGCGAGACCTCGGCGGCGCTGAAGTCGCCGAGCCGCCCCGAGCCGGGCAGGCCGGCGTTGGCGACGAGGATGTCGATCGGGCCGCCTGCGGTGGCCGCGATCGCGAGCTCCTCCGCGGCTCCGATCTCAGCCAGGTCCGCGACGACGGTCGAGTGATCGCCATCCGGCAGCGACCCGGCCAGGGCCGCGAGCTCGTCGGCCTTCCGCGAGCTGAGGACGAGGGCGCCGCCGCGCTCGGCGAGGGCGGCGGCGATCGCCCGGCCGAGGCCGCCCGTCGCCCCCGTGAGGAGGATCCGCTTGCCGGCGATCTCCATGCGTCCAACCTATAGGGGCGGCGGACGTGGTGCAGCGGCAGCATGCGAGAGGTGGCGGCCGGCGGCGCCACGGGCGCGCGAGCTCCGCCCCGCCGGCCCGGCGCTGCCCCGCCGGCCCACCTTGCTCGGCGAACGACGAATGTCTCACACATATTGGGAACTATTCGTCGCTCGGCGGGGCGGCGATGACACCAGCGGCAGGGGAATCTGAACGCACCAGCGGCAGGGGAATGTGAACGCACCAGCGGCAGAGAATGTGAACGTTTGCTTGCACGACGCTCATCAACCCGCTACAGTGCCGCTGTCCCCAACGCCGAGTCTCCGAAGAGCGGAGAGCGGGGGAACCACAGATTTCCCTTGGGAATGGGGCTAATCCGCCGGACGGCGGAGGCGCAGGCTCCCCGCAGCGCCAGCCCGACAGCTAACCCCGCAGGCGCAGACGAGCCGAGAAGGACCGATGCAACCGAACAGAACGAACCGGAAGGCCAGGCACGTGATGCCGGCCCTGGCCGCGACCCTGCTCGCGACCGCCGCCGTCCTCCTGTCGACCGCCACCGCCGCCCTCGCCGGGGGCGGCCTCAGCACGAGCCCGAAATCCGGCAAGCCCGGCAAGGCGAGGCTCGTCCACGGCAAGGCGATCCCGCCTGCCAACGCACCGCCTCGCGTCGTCAAGGCGATCAAGGCCGCGAACCGGATCCGCAAGACGAGCTACGAGTGGGGCGGCGGCCACGGCAGCTTCAAGGACAACGGCTACGACTGCTCCGGCGCCGTCAGCTACATGCTCCACGGCGGGCGGATGCTGAATGCCCCGCTGACCTCCGGCTCTCTGGCGAGCTGGGGCCGCAGGAACAAGGGCAAGTGGATCACCGTCTACGCCAACGCCGGCCACACCTACGCGGTCGTCGCCGGCCTCCGCTGGGACACCTCCGGCGGCCCCGGCCCGCGCTGGCATCGCGACATGCGGTCGCGAGCCGGCTTCGCGGTCCGCCATTACCGGGGCTTCTGAGCCACCTCCCCTCCCCCACGCGAAGGCCCGCTTCCCCGGCGGGCCTTCGTCGTTTCCCGGGCGATGAGGGGCGCGGCGGCCCCGGCGCTCAGCCGATCCCGAGCGCGTCGGCGACGGCGACGTGCTCGGCGCCGACGCCCTCCGCGACGCCGGGGTGGGTGACCTTGCCGGCGGCGACGTTGACGCCGGGCACGAGGCCGCGGTCGCGCTCGAGCGCGCCCGCGACGCCGTTGTCGGCGAGCGACAGCACGTACGGGAGGGTCGCGTTGGTGAGCGCCTGCGTCGAGGTGATCGGGACGGCGCCGGGCATGTTCGCGACGCAGTAGTGGGTGACACCGTCGACCTCGTAGACGGGGTCGGTGTGGGTCGTCGGCTTCGAGGTCTCGAAGCAGCCGCCCTGGTCGATCGCGACGTCGACGAGGACCGCGTGTCGCTTCATCAACGCGAGCTGCTCGCGCTTGATGACGTGCGGGGCGCGGGCGCCCTGGACGAGGACGGCGCCGATCACGAGGTCGACCCGCGGCAGCATCTCCTCGATCGAGAGCGTCGAGCTGAACACCGTCGAGAGCGAGCCGGCGAACTGCAGGTCGGCGCGCCGGATGGCATCGATGTTGACGTCGAACAGGAATACGTCGGCGGCCATCCCGACCGCCATCTGCGCGGCGTTGATCCCGACCGCGCCGGCGCCGATCACCATCACGTTCGCCGCGGCGACGCCGGGCACGCCGCCGAGCAGGATGCCGCGGCCTCCCATCGGCTTCTCGAGGAAGAACGCGCCGGCCTGGGTCGCGATCCGCCCCGCGATCTCGCTCATCGGCGCGAGCAGCGGTAGCCGCCCTTCCCCGTCCTCGACCGTCTCGTAGGCGATGCAGGTCGCGCCGGTCCCGCAAAGGCCGTCCGTCAGCTCCGGGGCCGGAGCGAGATGAAGGTAGGTGAACAGGGTGTGGTCGGAGCGCAGCATCCCGACCTCGACCGGCTGCGGCTCCTTGACGCCGAGGATCAGCTCCGACTCCGCGAACACCTCCTCGGCGGTGTCGATGATCCGCGCGCCCTGCGCTGCGTAGTCGGCGTCGGCGATCGCGCTGCCCTCGCCCGCGCCGCTCTGGACGAGGACCTCGTGCCCGTGCTCGGCGAGCTCGCGGGCGCCGACGGCGGTCAGCGCAACCCGGTACTCCTCCTCCTTGATCTCGGTCGGGACTCCAACCTTCATCGTCGCCTCTCCTCTTTCCTCGTTGGCTGCTCGTTCCGGCCCTATCGAACCAGTTCCCGCGCCCGCAGGGCGAGCCAGAGCTCGATCCGGTCCTGGGCTTGCCCCAGATCGCGGCCGGTCAGCTCCTCGATCCTGCGAATCCGGTAGCGCAGCGTATGGCGATGGCAGTAGAGATCGCGGGCAGCGCGCTCCCAGTGCCCGTTGCGCTCGATGAACGCCTCCAGCGAGCGGAGCAGCTCCGGTCCGTACTCACCCTCCCCGTCCGAGATCGGGCCGAGCAGGTTGTCGGCGTAGGTCCGCAGCGCGTCGTCGTCCTGGAGCGAGAGCAGCAGCGTGAAGGCGCCCAGGTCGCGGTGGGAGGCAACGTCGGGAGCGTGGCCGTTGGCCATCGCCGTCGCCTCGAACGCGCAGCGCGCTTCGTGGAACGCGCGGCGCAGCGACGCCACCTGGGTCGGCCGGCTCGCGGCGGCGCGCACCTGCCGCCCCGGCGAGGCGAGGGCATCGCGGCCCTCGCGGGCGAGCTCGACCGGATCGTGCTCGCCGGGATCGATGATCGCGCAGAGCAGCGGCCGCCCGGCGGCGGCGCTCACGGCGACGACCGCCGGGACACCGAGCGCCTCGGCGAGCAGCACCGGGTCGTCGGGCGAGTCGTCGAGCTCGTAGAGGAGCACGGCGACGCGGCCGTCGATCCCGAACGGTTGCAGCCGGCCGCGCAGGTCCTCGTCTCCGAGCTGTCCGCCGAGCGCCTCGGCGAGGACGTCGCCGGCGAGCCGCCGCTCGGTCTCGCGGACGGCGCGCTCGCGCATCATCTCGAGGGCGATCACCATCGCCGCCTGGCGGGCGAGCAGCCGCTCGAAGTCGCCGATCGCACCGCTGCGCCGCGCGAGGACGAGCCAGTGCCCGAGCGCGCCGCGGCCGCCGAGCGGGATCGGGACGGCGACCGCGCGCCCGGCGAGGCTGCCGCGCTCAGCGACGAACATCGCCCGCCGCCCGGCCCCGGCCCGCTCGCTGACCTCGGCACGGACATCGGCGGCGGCCTGGCGGGAGAAGCCGCGCCCCCGGGGGTGGCGGGCCAGCTCGGTCGCGCGATCGTCGAGCAGCATCGCGGCGCCGGAGACCGACTCGGCGATCGCCGCCATCACCTCGGGCAGCCCGCGCTCGGCGAGGACCAGGCCTTCGAGCAACGCGTGCACGTCGACGCTGCGCTCGAGCGCCTGGTAGCCCTCGTTGACCAGCCGCCGCGAAGCCCACTCGGTGATCGCGATGAAGGGCAGCTCGAACGGCAGCTCGAACAGCGGCAGCCCGCGCGCCTCCGCCTCCTCGACCAGCGCCGGCGGCAGCACCGCGTGGTCGAGCCCGACGGCGAGGCCGAGGCCGGCCGCGTCCTTGCCCGCGAGCAGGCGGACGAGCTTGCGCTGCCGCGCCGCCGTCTTCAGGTTGATGCCGGTCGTGAGCAGCAGCTCGCCCCCCGACAGAAACGGGGTCGGGTCCTCGAGCTCGGAGATGTGGACCCAGCGGATCGGGCTGTGGGACGCGTCCCCGACGGCAAGCTCGAGCTCGAACTCGTCGAGGAGGCTGCTGACGGTCAGCATTGCTCCGGGGGATCGGCCCGGGCCGGGGAGCTACCCGGCCTTGACCTTGTCCCAGGCTTCCTCGAGGACCTCGCGGAGGATGTCGCCGATCTCCTTGAACTCCTCGCTGCCGCAGGTCAGCGGCGGCGCGAGCTGGATCACGGGGTCGCCGCGGTCGTCGGCCCGACAGATCAGCCCGCGCCGGTAGAGCTCGCCGGAGAGGAAGCCACGGAGCAGCCATTCCGACTCGTCGTCGTCGAAGCCCGCGAGCGTGTCACGGTCCTTGACCAGCTCGAGCGCGTGGAAGTAGCCGGCGCCGCGAACGTCGCCGACGATCGGGATGTCGCGCAGGTCCTCGAGCGTCTGCCGGAACTCGGCCTCGTTGGCGAGCACGTGCCCGTTCAGGTCCTCCTCGACGAACGCATCGAGGTTCGCCAGCCCGACCGCCGCGGCGACCGGGTGGCCGCCGAAGGTCGAGCCGTGCGCGAACGAGGCGGTGCCCGTCGAGAAGGGCTCGTAGACCTCCTCGGAGGCGATCATCGCGCCCATCGGCAGGTAGGCGCCGGTCAGCGCCTTCGCGGAGGTGATGATGTCGGGCTGGAACTCGTAGCGCTGCGCCCCGAACCAGTGGCCGAGCCGCCCGAATCCGCAGATCACCTCGTCGGAGACCAGCAGCACGCCGAACTCGTCGCAGATCTCGCGGACGCGCTGGAAGTAGCCCTCCTGCGGCGGGATGCAGCCGCCGGCGTTCTGGAGCGGCTCGAGGATCACCGCGGCGACCGTCTCCGGACCCTCGAACTCGATCCGGTCGCGGAGCCGCTCGGCGGCCCAGAGGTTGTCGCGCTCGGCGGGCCAGCGCAGGTGGTTGGTGTTCGGGGCGTGCGAGCCGCCCGGCATCGACGGCTCGAACGGGACCTTGAGCGGCGTGATCCCGGTCGCCGTAAGCGCCCCCATCGTCGTTCCGTGGTAGGCGACCTCGCGGGAGACGATCTTGTGGCGCTGGCCGCGTCCGTGGGCGCGGTGCCAGGCGCGCGCGACCTTGATCGCGGCCTCGACCGCCTCCGAGCCGGAGTTCGTGAAGAAGACGTGGTTGAGGTCGCCGGGGGTCAGCTCGGCGACGCGCTCGGCGAGCTCGATCGAGCGCGGATGCGCGTAGCTCCAGTTCGTGTAGAAGTCGAGCTCCTTCATCTGGGCGGCGGCGGCCTCCGCGTAGGCGACCCGGCCGTGGCCGGCGTTGCAGCAGAACAGGGCGCTGAGGCCATCGAGGTAGCGCTTGCCGTGGTCGTCCCAGACGTAGGGCCCCTCGCCGCGGGAGATGATCGGGATCTCGTGCGCGTCGTCGTAGCCGCCCATCCGCGAGAAGTGCATCCAGAGGTGCTTGCGTGCGGTCTCTTGCAGGTTCGAACCTGCGGCATCGCTACGGGGATGTACGTCCTGGGGGGTGGTGACTGCCACGATCGCCTCGCTCTCCTCGGGGATTGAATCGACGCTTTGCACAACGGTAGAACGTCGGATCGGCGAGCACAACCGAGATTTGGTTCAAGCACCGGCCATGCCGTTGTACGAAGAGTACAATCCGAGTGCCTGCGCCGGGGCAAGGAGCGCGCCCCTGCACCGGGGCCGGGCATTGCGCCGTTGCTTGGAGCCAGCGCCGTACTCTCGCCTGCGTCGTACGCGATCGGCCCCGTTGCGTTAGGTTTCCGGGTGGTCCGGTCCCGGACGTTGAGGAGGAGTTACGGAAGCAGCAGCCACATCCAGCGGCGACGCCCGTTCCGGCGTGAGCCTGAGAGGGATCACGAAGCGGTTCGGGGACTTCACTGCGGTCGACGCGATCGACCTCGACATCAAGGAGGGCGAGTTCTTCACGCTGCTCGGGCCGAGCGGCTGCGGCAAGACGACGACGCTGCGGATGATCGCCGGCTTCGAGGAGCCGAACGAGGGCCAGATCCTCGTCGGCGGCAACGACGTAGCCGGCCTGCCGGCGCACAAGCGGCCGACCAACACCGTCTTTCAGAGCTATGCGCTGTTCCCGCATCTGACGGTCAGCGAGAACGTCGCCTACGGGCTGAAGCGGAAGCGGGTCGACAAGTCCGAGATCGCCGAACGCGTCCGCTCCGAGTTGCAGCGGGTCGGCCTCGCCAACGAGGCGAACCGCAAGCCGAACCAGCTCTCCGGCGGCCAGCAGCAGCGCGTCGCGCTGGCGCGTGCGGTCGTCAACCTCCCCAAGGTCCTGCTCCTCGACGAGCCGCTCGGCGCCCTCGACCTGAAGCTCCGCAAGGGGCTTCAGCTCGAGCTGAAGCGGATCCAGCAGGAAATCGGGATCACCTTCGTCTACGTCACCCACGACCAGGAGGAGGCGCTGACGATGTCGGACCGGATCGCGGTCATGAACCGCGGCATCGTCGAGCAGGTCGATGAGCCGGTCGAGGTCTACGAGCGCCCCGCGACCACGTTCGTCGCCGGGTTCATCGGCGTCTCGAACCTGATGCCGGGCGTCGTCCGGACGCTCGCGGGCGAGAAGGCCGAGGTCGAGCTCGAGGCCGGAGTCACCGTCAGCGCCGATGCGAACGGCCTCGCCACCGGTGAGCGCTGCCACGCGGTCGTCCGGCCCGAGAAGCTCGACGTCGCCGCGAAGGGCGCGCCCGCCCCGCAGGCGACCGCGAACGCCCAGGGCGTCGACGGCATCGTCGCCAGCTCCGTCTACCTCGGCACCGCGACGCAGCTCGTCGTCGAGCTCAAGGGCGGAGCGCGGATGACCGTGCTCTGCCCGAACACCGACGAGTCCGAGCGCCAGTCGCTACCCGGTGGCGGCGCCGAGGTGACGCTGTCGTGGACGCCCGAGCACATCCACCTGGTCCGCGAGTCCGACAGCGAGCGGGCGACGGCCGACCACGAAGCGCTCGCTCGCGAGCGGGCCGAAGCGGCTTGACGTGAACCGAGTTCAGCAGGCAGGAAACCAGACAATGACGGCACCAGCTGAGGAGGCGGAACGACGATGAGGAACGGGACGAGGAGATGGCTGCGACCGCTGGCGGCAGGCGTGATGCTGATCGCGGCGCTGCTGCTGGCCGCATGCGGCGGCGGTGGCGGTGGCATCGAGGGCGGCGACGACACCGGTCAGGTCTCGACGGCGATGGCCGAGGGCGAGCCGAGCGGGACGCTGGCGATCTCGAACTGGCCGTTCTACATCGACAACAAGACCGTGCCCGACTTCGAGAAGGCGACCGGGATCTCGGTCAAGTACACCGAGGACGTCAACGACAACGCCGAGTTCTTCGGCAAGATGCAGCCGCTGCTCGACCAGGGCGAGTCGGGCGGTCGCGACATCATGATCGTCACCGACTGGATGGCGAACAAGATGTACGACCTCGGCTACCTGCAGGACTTCGACCAGGAGGCCGTCAAGCCGGCGATGGACAACCTCGTCCCGGCCCTGCAGAGCCCCTCGTTCGATCCGAACCGCGACTTCTCGCTGCCGTGGCAGAGCGGCATGACCGGCCTCGTCGTCAACACCGCCGAGGCTCCCGACATCAAGTCGGCCAACGACCTCTTCGACCCCAAGTACAAGGGCCAGGTCGAGATGGTCAGCGAGATGCGCGACACGGTCCCGATCGTGATGATGGCCGACGGGATCCGCCCCGAGGACGCGACCAAGCAGGACTGGCTCGACACGATCGAGAAGCTCAAGGAGGCCTCCGAGTCGGGGCAGATCCGCCGCTTCACCGGCAACAACTACACCTCCGACATGGCCAACGGCGACGCGATCGCCGTGATCGGCTGGTCCGGCGACGCGATCCAGCTTCAGGCCGACAACCCGGACATCCAGTTCGTGATGCCGGCCGAGGGCTGCTCGCTGTGGTCCGACAACATGGTGATCCCGGTCGGAGCGCCGAACCCGACGGCCGCGTACGCGTGGATGAACTACGTCTACCAGCCGAAGAACCAGGCCCAGATCACCGACTACAACTACTACTTCTCGCCGGTCGAGGGCGTGAAGCCCTACCTCGAGAAGATCAACCCGGAAGCAGCGAAGAGCCCGCTGATCTTCCCGACCGAGCAGTACACGAAGAACTGCGCGACCCAGACCGATCCTCCGGGCAGCCCCGAGGACGTCTCCGAGGTCGAACAGGCGTGGCAGGCGGTCGTCACCGGCTGATCGACTGCTAGGGACGGCGGCGGCTGAGTGGATCGATGAACGGCGAGTCGAAACCGCTCAGCCGCCGCCTGATCCCCTACGGGTTGATGGGGCCGGGCCTGCTCTGGCTGGTCCTGTTCTTCGTCATCCCGCTCTACTTCATGGCCCGGCTCTCGCTCGAGTCGGGCACGCTCGAGACCGGGTTCAAGTTCACCTGGGAGTGGTCGAACTTCTCGGACGGCCTCTCGACCTACGACGAGCAGTTCATCCGCTCGTTCATCTACGCCGGCGTCGCAACTCTGATCGCGCTCGTGATCGCCTACCCGCTCGCCTACGCGATCGCCTTCCGCGGCGGCAGCTGGAAGAACGCGCTGCTGTTCGCGGTCGTCGCCCCGTTCTTCGTCACCTACCTGATCCGGACGATCGCCTGGACGACGATCCTCTCCGATGACGGCGTCGTCACCGGCGTCCTCCGGACGGTCGGGATCCTCGGCGACGACGGACGCCTGCTGGCGACGCCGACGGCGGTCATCGCCGGCATCACCTACAACTTCCTGCCGTTCATGGTGCTGCCGATCTACGCCAGCCTCGAGCGTCTCGACCCGCGCCTGATCGAGGCCGCCAAGGACCTCTACTCATCGTCGCGGGCGGCGTTCCTGAAGGTGACGCTGCCGCTGTCGGCGCCGGGGATCGTCGCCGGCACCCTGCTCACCTTCATCCCCGCGGCCGGCGACTACATCAACGCGATCTTCCTCGGCTCGACCAACCAGCACATGATCGGCAACGTGATCCAGGGGCTCTACCTGAACGTGCGCGACTACCCGACCGCGGCGGCGCTCTCGTTCATCCTGATGGCGGTGATCATGGCCGCCGTCGTGGTCTACATCCGCTTCGCCGGCTCGGAAGCGCTGATGGGCGAGGAGGAGGAAGCACAGTGAGCGCCCTTTGGAAGTGGCTGCGCTACCACGCCGTCAGCATCTGGGCCGCGCTCGCGATCGCCTACCTGCTGGTCCCGATCGCCCTGATCGCGGTCTTCTCGTTCAACAACCCCTCCGGCAAGTTCAACTACACCTGGGAGGGGTTCAGCACCGACGCCTGGACCAACATCTTCGGGGTCGAGGAGCTAACCGACGCGTTCCTGACCAGCCTCAGGCTGGCGGCGCTCGCGACCGTCGTCGCGACGATCCTCGGGACGATGATCGCGCTGGCGCTCGTCCGCCACCACTTCCACGGCCGCCGCGTCGCCAACTTCCTGATCGTGATCCCGATGGCGACGCCGGAGGTCGTGATCGGCGCGTCGCTGTTGTCGATGTTCCTGATCTACGGGATCTCGCTCGGCTTCTTCAGCCTCTTCCTCGCGCACGTGATGTTCTCGATCTCGTTCGTCGTGATCGTCGTCCGCTCGCGGCTGATCGGCTTCGACCGCCGGCTCGAGGAGGCGGCGCGCGACCTCGGCGCGACGCCGCTGACGACGTTCCGGACGGTGACGCTGCCGCTGCTGACGCCGGGGCTGATCGGCGCCGGACTGCTCGCGTTCTCGCTCTCGATCGACGACTTCGTCATCTCCAACTTCACCTCCGGGACCACGGTGACGTTCCCGCTCTACATCTTCGGCGCCGCCCAGCGCGGCATCCCGGTCGAGGTCTACTCGGTCGCGACGCTGCTGTTCGCGGTCACGGTCCTGGCGATGGTGTTCGTGACCTGGCAGCAGAAGCGGGCCGAGAAGATGGCCGAGATCAGGCCCGACGACACCGACGAGAGCGGTCTCAGCGCGATCGCGTCCGGCAAGGAGCCGATCGGCGCCGGCTCGACGGCGTGAGCGAGCATCACCTGCTGATCGCCGGTGAGGCGGTCGCCGGCGACGGCGAGCCACTCACGGTCGAGAACCCCTACACGACCGAGACCCTCGCCTCCGTCGGCACCGCATCGACGGAGCAGCTCGGCGCCGCGGTCGCCGCCGCCCGCGGGGCGTTCGCAACCTGGTCGGGGACGCCGGCCCTCGAGCGGGCCGAGGCGCTGCACGAGATCGCCCGGCGGCTCCGCGACGGCGGCGAGGAGCTGGCCCGGACGATGACGGCCGAGGGCGGCAAGCCGCTGGTCGAGAACCGCGACGAGATCGAGTGGTGCGCGGCGGCGTTCGACTACTACGCGGAGATCGGCCGCGACTCGGCCGGCCGGGTGATCCCGCCGATCGAGGCGACGCAGCTGGCGATGGTCGTCAAGGACCCGCTCGGCGTCGTCGGCTGCATCGTTCCCTGGAACTACCCGCTGCTGCTGCTCACCTGGAAGGTCGCGCCCGCCTTGGCGGCGGGCTGCACGGTGGTGGCGAAGCCGTCGGAGCTGACGCCGCTTTCGACCCTCGGGCTGGCGCCGTGCTTCGCGCACCTGCCCGCCGGCGTCGTCAACGTCGTCGCCGGCGCCGGCGCAACCGGGGCGGCGCTCGCCGCCGACGAGCGGGTCGACTGCGTCGCGTTCACCGGGTCGGTCGCGACCGGACGCAAGGTCGCCCTCGCCTGCGCCGACCGGCTCGCCCGCGTCAACCTCGAGATGGGCGGCAAGGACCCGTTCATCGTCTGCTCCGACGTCGCCGACGAGATCGAGACCGCCGCCCGCGGCGGCGCCTGGGCCGCGTTCCTCAACGCCGGGCAGGTCTGCACCTCGGCTGAGCGCTTCTACGTGATGGAGGACCTCTACGACGACTACGTCGCGGCGTTCGTCGATCACACCGAGAGCCTCGTGCTCGGCGATCCCTTCGACGAGGTGACCGACGTCGGTCCGATGGTCTCGGCGCCGCAGCGGCAGAAGGTCGCAGACCAGGTCGCCGCTGCGGTCGCGGCCGGAGCCGAGCTCGTGACCGGCGGCGACGACGGCGGCCAATCGCGCGGCCACTTCTTCGCGCCGG
This sequence comes from Solirubrobacterales bacterium, assembly GCA_041393495.1. Taxonomy (GTDB): domain Bacteria; phylum Actinomycetota; class Thermoleophilia; order Solirubrobacterales; family 70-9; genus RHKX01. Next base: position 130,501 of record JAWKKA010000009.1, read on the forward strand.
CCGTGGTCACGGGCGCGCCCGCCGCGACCGACCTGCTCCGCGAGGAGACGTTCGGGCCGGTCGCCCCGATCGTCGCGGTCAAGAGCCTCGACGAGGCGATCGAGCTCGCCAACGGGACACGGTTCGGCCTCGGCGCCAACGTCTACACGCGCGACCTGAAGAGCGCGGTGCGCTGCATGCGCGAGCTGCGCGCCGGGACCGTCTGGATCAACGACCCGTTGACCGACAACGACGCCGGCCCCTTCGGTGGCTTCAAGCAGTCGGGGATCGGCCGCGAGCTCGGCCGCGAGGGCCTCGAGGCCTTTCAGGAGACCAAGCACGTCCACATGGAGACGGAGATCGAGCGCAAGGACTGGTGGTACCCCTATGGCGCCGGAGGCGAAGCCGGCGATCGGTAGCGAGAACGGAGGTCAGCCGCGGCTTGCGGCCCTACGATCGATCGCGTGGGTGACCAGCTCGGCAACCACCGTGCCGGACACGGCGCCGGCGACGACGTCACCCGGATAGTGGACGCCGGTGTGGACCCGCGAGTAGCCGATCATCGCGGCGACGGCATGGAGGGGGACGGCGGCATGGGGCAACACCCGCCCGACGCCGGTCGCGAAGGCGAACGCGGTCGCCGTGTGGCCGGAGGGAAACGAGGTCGAGGCCGGCATCCGCACATGCCGGGCGATCGGCACCTTCTCGGCGATCCGGTCCGGACGCGAGCGACGGCTCAGCGGCTTGACGACGAGATTGAAGAGCGCCGCGGCCGCGCCCACGGAGGCCAGGCCCATGCCGGCGGCGCGGCGACCGGAGCGACCGCCCGCGGCCGCCAGCAGCCCCGCCGAGCCGAGCGAGATCTTCGAGTAGTCGGCGGCCCGCGAGAGCCGCAGCATGGCCCGATCGAGAGTCGGCGTCGGCGTCCGGGCGATCGCGGCATAGAGGGCGAGGTCGACCCGCTCCGCGTCCTCGACCCAGGCGGCCGGCCCGCGCGGCGGCGGTGCGGCGTCGTTGCGCGGTCCGGACATCGGCCGCAGATTCTATGAACGCCCGCCGGATAGCGGCCGCGGCCGCCCTGCTGCTCGGACTCGCGGCGGTCGTGCTCGCGGTCGTGCTCGCGGTCCACCAGTTCCCGCGCGGCGCGCTGGCGCTCCTCGGCGTGGCGATCGCCGTCGTCGCCGCCTGGTACATCCTCGTCGGGCCGCTGCCGGTCCGGATCGCCGCGACCGCGGTGGCGATCCTCGCGCTCGGCGGCGCGACCCTGCTGATGGTCGGCAATCGCCTCATCGAGGAGCTGGTGCTCGTCGCCGTGATCTTCGCCGGCCTCGCCGCCGCGCGGTTCGCATTCGGGATCCACGTCGATCTGCCTCGGGCGGCGCCCCCCCGACGACCGGTCCTGATCCTCAACCCACGTTCGGGAGGCGGCAAGGCGGAGCGGTTCGCGCTCGTCGACGAGGCGCGGCGGCGCGGCATCGAGCCGCTGGCGTTCGAGCCCGGCGCCGACCTCGAGCGGATCGCCCGCGACGCCGTCGCCGACGGCGCCGACGCCCTGGCGATGGCGGGCGGGGACGGCTCGCAAGCGATCGTCGCCGCGGTCGCCGCCGAGCACGACCTCCCCTACGCCTGCATCCCCGCCGGGACCCGCAACCACTTCGCGCTCGATCTCGGCGTCGATCGCGATGACGTCGCCGGCGCGCTCGACGCCTTCACCGACGGCGGCGAGCGGCGCGTCGACCTCGCCGAGGTCAACGGCCGCGTCTTCGTCAACAACGTCTCGCTCGGCCTCTATGCGAGCGCCGTCCAGCAGCCGGGCTACCGCGACGCGAAGCTGCGGACGCTGCTCGAGAGCGTCCCGGCCCTGCTCGGCCCCGGCGACGCCGGGATCGACCTGCGCTGGAGGGGGCCCGGCGGTCACCGCCACACCTCCGGGTTCGCGATCCTCGTCTCCAACAACCGCTACCGGCTCGGACGGGCCGTCGGCTCGGGGACCAGGCCGCGGATCGACGACGGCCTGCTCGGCCTGACCGTCGCCGGCGGCCCGCGCGGGCGCGGCGGCGGGCGCGGCCCGCAGCGACCGTGGCGCGAATGGAGCGCGCCCGAGTTCGAGGTCGACGCGGACGAGCCGGTGCCGGCCGGGATCGACGGGGAGTCCGCCGTCCTCGACCCGCCGCTGCGCTTCCGGATCCGTCCCGGCGTCCTTCGCGTCCGGATCTCGCGACGCCATCCCGGCGCCTCGCCCTCGGCGGGGATGCCCGACAGCGCCGTAGCGTCGGCCGCCGCCCTGCTGCGGATCGCCGCTGGCCGCGCGGCGCCGGCGCGGCTGCATCCGCGGCCCTGAGCGCTCCTTGCTCCATTGCGGCGGATCGGCGGGAGCGAGATCGTACAACTCCGACTCCCGTTGTCGGAGTAGCATCGACGGAGACTTCCGATAGCGAACTCGAAGGAGAAGTGGCGATGGAGCCCGAGACGCTGGCCCGTTCGAGCAGCGAGAACCAGACGGCCGCGGAGCCCGAGACCCTGAAGAACTACATCGGCGGAGAGTGGGTCGCGTCCGCGGCGACCGACCACCTCGACGACATCGACCCCGCGACCGGGAACGTGCTGGCGCGGGTCCCGCTCTCCACGGAGGCGGACGTCGACGCGGCGGCGCAGGCCGCGCGGGCCGCGCAGCCGGGGTGGGCGGCGGTGTCGGTGACGAAGCGGGCGCGAGCCGTGTTCGCGCTGCGCGAGGCGCTCGATGCCCACCGCGACGAGCTGACCCGGCTCGTCACCGAGGACATGGGCAAGGCGCTCGACGACGCCCGCGGCGAGGTCGGCCGGGGGATCGAGTCGACCGAGGTCGCCTGCGGCGTGCCGACGCTGATGAAGGGCGAGAACCTCGAGGGCGTCGCCACCGGCGTCGACGTCGAGATGTGGCGGCAGCCGGTCGGCGTCGTCGCCGCGATCACGCCGTTCAACTTCCCGGCGATGATCCCGCTCTGGTTCCTCCCCTACGCGATCGCCTGCGGCAACACGTTCATCCTCAAGCCGTCCGAACGCGATCCGCGGACGCCGCAGCGGATCGTCGAGCTGGTCGACGGGATCGACGAGATCCCGGCCGGCGTGGTCAACATCGTCCACGGAGCCCATGACGCAGTCAACGGCCTCCTCGACCACCCCGGGATCGACGCGATCAGCTTCGTCGGGCAGGCATCGACGGCGCTGCACGTGATGGACCGCGGCACCCGTTCGGGCAAGCGCGTCCAGGCCCTCGGCGGGGCGAAGAACTCGATGGTCGTGATGGACGACGCCGACCTCGACCGGGCGGTCCCGGCGATGATGCAGTCGGCGTTCGGGAACGCCGGTCAGCGCTGCCTCGCCGGCTCGGTCGCCGTCGTCGTCGGCGACGAGGAGCGCCGCCGCGAGGTCCGCTCGGCGCTCGCCGACGCGGCCGCCAACCTGCCGACCGGCAACGGCGCCGAGGCGGGCGTCATCTGCCCGCCGATGGTCGCCGCCGATGCCCGCGACCGGCTCGCCGCCGCGGCCGGGCGTGCGATCGAGCAGGGCTCCGAGGTCGTCGTCGACGGTCGCGACCGGACCAACGCCGCCGGCGCGCTGATGGGGCCGACGATCCTGACCGTCGCCGATCGCGAGTCGGAGCTCGCCCGCGAGGAGCTGTTCGGGCCGCTGCTCGCGCTGCTCGAGGTCGCCGACCTCGGCGAGGCGCTCGAGTTCGTCAACTCATCGCGCTACGGCAACGCGTCGGTGATCTTCACGCAGTCCGGCGCCGCCATGCGCCGCTACCGCAACGAGGTCGAGGCGGGCATGATCGGCGTCAACGTCGGCGTCCCGGCGCCGGTCGCGTGGTTCCCGTTCGCGGGC
>JAWKKA010000010.1:0-126996 GCA_041393495.1 Solirubrobacterales bacterium
AGCTGACGATCCGGTTGTGCTGTGCCGCGTTCACCCCGCGCCGTCCAGCGTATCTCCCGACTCCTCACACAGGCGCCGGAGCCGCCCGGCGACCTCGGATCCGTCCTCGACGTAGATGCCCTTGACGCCGAAGCGCCGGCCCAGGCGATCGGCCGCCTCGCCAGGCTGCATCCCGGGCCTCCGCAGCATCTCGCCCAGGGCGTCGAGCAGCTCGGCCTGCCTGGCGATGACGACGCCGATCTCCTCGGGCTCCTCCGCGAGGATCAGGACGTCCCAGTCGTACGGTTCACCGCAGTCGCGACAGCGCCGGACGAGCAGCGGCTCGAGCAGAGCCGGGTCGAGGAACACGGCTGCCGCCGCCAGCTCGATCGGAAGGCCGGTCTCCCATTGGCTCAGGTTGGCGCCGCATGTCATGCAGCCGCCCGCCTCGGACTCGCGCTTCGCGATCAGGTCGCCCGATCCTGCGGCCATGGGGACGAAGTCGTACCGGACCACCGGCTCCTGACGTCGAGAGCCCTACCGACCGCCGGCTCCGGACGTCGGCGGGCAGCTCCGGACCGCACCGGCGCGGGAGCCGGGCGGTTCCGCGGAACCGCGACATCGATTTCGTGTGTTTGGGCCGGTCCCACGGATCCAGCTCCCTGCGAAGTTCCGTCCGACGGGCGCCCTACCATCGAACATATGTTCGTCGCTGAGGCACCCGAGGCCAGCCGCCCCCCTCCTCCCCCGGCGAGGGCGCCCGGCGAGGAGACCGAGGCGTTTGCCGCGATGCCGCTGGATGAGGTCGAGCGGGAGATCTGCGAGCTGGCGGCACACATTGCTGCGGCGACGTGCCGCTGGCTGAGCCTCGCCGCCGAATTCGACCGTCGCGGCGGGCATGAGGAGTTCGGCTTCGCCTCCTGCGCGTCGTGGCTCGCCTGGCGCTGCTCGCTGACCCCACGGGCGGCACGCGAGCAGCTCCGGGTGGCGCGGGCGCTGCGCGAGCTGCCGCTGATCCGGGCCGCGTTCCGATCCGGATCGCTCAGCTACTCGAAGGTGCGGGCGCTGACCCGGGTCGCCGAGCCGGAGATGGAGGAGGAGCTGCTCGAGATTGCCGCCAACGCGACCGCGGCGCAGCTCGAGCGGGTCCTGCGCGGGTATCGGCGCGCGATCGGCCCGGACGAGGCCGCGGACATCGCGGCCCGGCGGCACCTGGTGACGCGATGGGAGGACGACGGCAGCCTGACGATCCGCGGCAGCCTGCCGCCCGAGGAGGCGGCGCTGTTCCTGCGCGGCCTCGAGCGGGCCCGCGACGAGCTGCACGGCGCTGCCGGGGCGACGGACGATGATCCGTCCGCCGGCGGCTCCAACGGCCGGACGCCTGCGGTCGGCGGATCGGCCACCCCTCCCGACCGGGCCGACGCGCTGGTCGCCCTGGCGGAGTCGGCCGTCGCGCACGGGATCGTGGCCGCGGGCGGCGGCGATCGCCACCAGGTCGTCGTCCACATCGACCTCGACCACCTCACTGCGCGCGACGCAACGGCGACGGCCACGCTCGCCGACGGCGTCACGCTGCCGGCCGCGACGGCCCGCCGGCTGGGCTGCGACGCGGCGATCGTCACGCTTCTCGAGCGCGACGGCGAGCCGCTCTCGGTCGGTCGCAAGACGCGCTCGATCCCACCTGCCCTGGGGCGGGCGCTACGGACCCGGGATCGGGGCTGCCGCTTTCCGGGGTGCGGGAACGAGCGGTTCGTCGACGCCCATCACATCGAGCACTGGGCGCACGGCGGGGCGACGGCGCTCGACAACCTGGTGCTGCTCTGCCGGCGCCATCATCGGCTTGTGCACGAGGGGGGCTTCACGGTCGCGCTCGAGGCGGGCGAACCGGTCTTCCGGACGCCGGCAGGCCAGGTGCTCGAGCCGGCCCCGCCGATCGCAGCCGGATCGATCGCCGGCTGCACGGACGCCGCCGACGTCACCGTCGATGCCGAGACGATCGCACCGCGCTGCTGGGGCGATCGGATCGACTACGACCTCGCCGTGCTTGGGCTCGCCGCCCGCTGGGAGAAGAGCGCTCAGCCGGTCGCGGAGAGGACGTGACCGAGGAGGGCCCGGGTTGATCGCGGCGGCCGCGCGACGGTCCGGCGTCAGCCGTCGCGTCCGAGGGTCAAGCGCTGGCCGGGCTCGGTGAGCGCCCGGATCGTCACGCCGGGAAACCGCGACCGGAGGGCTGTTCCGTACTCCTCCAGGTCGAGGTACGGGAGCCGGAACAGCTCCCGCCAGGGCCGGTGGGCCTCGTAGAGGACCACTTCGGCCGGGCCCAGCATCCCGATCCAGCGCGGGATCGCGTCGACGTCCTCCGGCTCGACCGCGAAGACGAGCGTCTCCGCCTGCAGGGTCCGCGCGACCGACGCGACCTCATCCGGATCGGTCCGGCGGTGCAGGCCCTCCGAGTAGTTGAGCACGGTGCGGCCGTCGCGGAAGACGATGTGGAAGCCGAGATACGGGGCGCGCATCGGAAGCCGGAGGCCGGCGACGCCGATCCGCAGCGCGTCCAGGGGGTGGCGGAGCAGGCTGCGCACGTGCTCGGCCTTCGCCCGCGGTCCGTCGGGAGGCAGCAGCGGCAGGTGCTTCCAGCCGAACGCGGTGATTTGAACGCCGTCGAGCGTGACCTGCTGACCGGCCGCGAGCGGGTGTCGCTGATTCGCTCCGATCGGCGCGTCACCGGTGACGTGGTCGACGACCGGCGCCGACGACACGACGTGGGTGGCGGCGAGCCGGGTCGGATCCGCCTCCGCGAGCAGCTGCCGCACCGACCCACAGTGCTCCGGGTGTCCGTGGCTGACGCAGAGGATCGTGGCTTCGCCGTCGAGATCCTCCCAGCGGGCCGCGGGCCCGAACGGGTCGACGGCGACGAGGCCTCCGTCCCCGGCGACGGCGACCCCGGACCATCCGAAGTAGCGAACCTCCATCGCCGCCCTCAGACGCCCCGCAGCTCGATCGGAGCGGGAGCGGCGATCGCCTCGTGGGCGCGTCCCAGCCGGACCCAGTCGCCCGCCGCCCGCACCGCGAGCCGCGGCACGTGGCGGCGCAGCGCCGACCGCGAGCGCCACAGCTTCATCCGGCGGATCGCCCTGCGGATCTCGCGACCGTAGTACTTGCGAAGCAGGCGGTAGAGCTCGGGCTGCGGCAGCCTCGTCGGGACCACGAAGTGGGCGAGATCGTAGGTCTCCCGGTTGTCGGTGAGAAGCTGCGGCTCGTACTCCTGGTACAGGCCGGTGCCGGGGAGCGGGGTCAGTGGAGTGAACTCCGCGAGCAGGATGTTCGGGTGGGCGTCCACGTACGCGTCGATTCGCCGGAAGTCGGCCTCGGTGCTGTCCGGGAGGACGACGAACCCGGCGCTGACGCCGATCCCGGCCCGGCGCAGGATCTCCAGCGCCTGCTCGTTGGTCTCGGCCTCGGTTCGCTTGTTCAGGCCCTCCAGGGTGGCGTCGTCGGTCGCCTCGAGGCCGGTCATCACCATCTCGAGGCCGATCCGGCCCCAGCGCTCGAACAGCTCCGGGTTCTGGACCACCGTGTCGACCCGGCTGTAGACGAAGTAGCGTTTCCGGATCCCGCGCTCGGAGATCAGGTCGCCGAGCAGCTTCATCCGCGACGGGTCGGTGAAGGAGTGATCGTCGGCGAAGATCACGAAGTCCTCTTCCAGGCTCTCGAGCTCGTCGGCGATCGCCTCCGGCCGCCGCGGCACGAACCGCCGCTGCGTGAAGGCCTGGCAGGAGCAGAAGTTGCACGAGAACGGGCAGCCCATCGAGGTCTGCACCAGAGCGACCGGCGACTCGGTGAGGTAGAAGTAGCGGTGCCGCTGATGGCGAGTCAGCGTCCGATCCGGTTGCGGTTGATGCTCGAGCGTCTTCGGGATCGGGCGGGGGGCGGTGCGGTGCAGGCCGCCGTCGCGCGGCAGCGCGAGGCCGGCGATCCCCTCGAGGGGGGCGACGTCCGCCTCCTTGCCGGTGTCGGACCGGGGCTCGATCCGATCGAGGATCTCGCGTAGCGGCGCCACTCCCTCCCCGAGGACGACGGCGTCGATGTAGCGGGCCTGGAAGTCCGACGGACACAGCGAGGCGTGGTGCCCGCCGACCAGCGTGAGCGTGGAGGGATCGTGCTCTTTCGCAAGCCTCAGCGCCGCATGCGCGCCGTAGGTCTGGACGATCTGCGAGCTCGCCCCGACGAGATCGGGACGGAAGCGCCGCAGCGCCCCCGCGAGGTCCCCGTCGAGGTCCATGTCGAGGATCTCGACCTCATGATCCGAAGCCGCGGCCGCGAGGATCTCCAGGGCGAGCGGCTCCACCTTCGCCAAGCGGTTGAGCCCGATCGTCAGCTCACCGGCCGCCGGGTGGACGAGGAGCACCCGCATTGGCGCCTAGCGGCCCGGCTCCATGGCGGTCCTCGTCAGCCGGTCGGCGTCCCGACCGGCTTGAAGATGTCGCCGAAGACCTCGGCCTCGCGCGCGAGCAGGTCCCGGCGAACATCGCCCTCCTTGAGCGCCGTGTAGTCGCGGTAGCCGTCGAAGCGCTCGGGCTCGAACGCCTGCGTCCAGGCGTTGAAGAAGAGGTTCATCGTCGAGATCAGCTCATCGGCCGGCACCATTCCCGGGAGGCCGACACGGTCGGCGTGGTTGGCGACCTTGTAGATCGTCCGGCCGAAGAAGCCGAAGCAGTCGAGGCCGAGCGCCTCGAAATGGGGCTTGTAGTCGAAGATCAGCGGGAGCACCGGCAGCAGCAGGGCGGTCCGCGCGGCTCGCTCCCGGCGGCTGGTCGTCACCTTCTCGGGGATCAGGCCCGCCTGCGCGTAGTTGCGCGGGAAGCCGACGTGCCGGGCCTCGTCCTGGTGGAAGACGCCGACCACGTGCTGCAGCGCCGGGTAGTCGGCGAACTGGGCGAAGATCGTGGTCGCGAAGCTCTCGATCACCACGTTCATCGCGAACAGCCGCCGGTACGGGGACGCGGAAGCGACCTTCTCGAACAGGATGTAGGCGGAGTCGTAGATCGGCTTGTCGATTCCGAGCGTCTTCAGCAGGGCGCGGAGGACGATGAAATGCTTGGCCTCCTCCATCGCCTGCATCGCCATCCCCAGCTTCGCTCCGGTCCCTTCGACGACCGAGACAAGGGTCGAGCTCGTGTAGAGGGCATAGGCCTCGCCGTGGCCGATCAGCGACATGAGCCAGCCGATCGCCTCGCGCTCCGCGGGCGTGAAGGCGGCCTCGAAGTCGCGGCGGACCTCCTCGGAGGTGGCGATCTCCATCAGCCGGTCGACCTCGGCGACCTCGCCCTCGGCCGACGAGCCGGCCTTCTCGAGCTTCGACGCATCCCGGATGCCCAGGTAGGGAGCCTCGATCTCCGCCTTCCAGAGGTTCCGCAGCGACTTCTCGTAGTTACGCCCGATCAGGGTCTCGAGCTCGCTGCCGTGGAACGAGTACGACGCGACGTCATAGCCGGTCGGCGACTTGCGCTTCAGCCGGCGCGCCCGGCCCGGTTCGATCGATCTGTAGGCCCGCGCGATCACCGGCGCCGCCGGCCGGAAGGCCCTCAACGCGAGGCGTTGCCGCCGGGCCATGCGGTCGGAAGCGGAGGCTGCGTCCTGGTGATCGTTCATGTCGCGACTCCTTTACCCCGTGCGTCCGGCGAGCCGGCCGAATCGATGGTCGGCCTCACCCTAGCTGGCCGGCCAGCCAGAGACAAGGGCGCCCCGCGACGCGCGATCAGGGATCACGGCGGTGCGGGAACCGGCGGCTCCGCGGAACCGCGACATCAAGTTCTGGTGTTGACGACGAGCCGGTCCCGACGAGCCCGGCCGGAGCGGTCGCCGGATGCACCCTCGCCTCGGGTGCATCCACCGACGCCGAGACGATCGCGCCGCGCCGCTGGGGGGAGCGGATCGACTACGACCTCGCCGTGCTCGGGCTTGCCGCCCGCTCGGAGAAGAGCGCTCAGCCGGTCGCGTAGAAGACGTTCTTGACGTCGGTGTAGTGCTCGAGCGCGTCGGGGCCGAGCTCGCGGCCGACGCCGGACTGCTTGAAGCCGCCGAACGGGGTCGAGACGCGGACCGAGGAGTTCGAGTTGATCGAGATGACGCCGGTCTCGAGCGCCCGGGCGACGCGGAGGGCGCGGCCGCCGTCACCGCTCCAGACCGAGCCGGAGAGCCCGTAGATCGTGTCGTTGGCGATCGCGACCGCCTCGACCTCGCCGGCGAAGGGGATCACCGCTGCGATCGGGCCGAAGATCTCCTCGCGGGCGGCGCGGACGTCGTTGGTGGTCGGTTCGAGGACCGTCGGCGGGAACCAGAAGCCGGGGCCGTCGGGAGCGTCGCCGCGGAACGCGACCGGCGCCTCGTCGTCGAGGAAGGAGGCGACGGTCTCGCGATGCGAGGCCGAGATCAGCGGGCCCATCTGGGTCGCCTCGTCGAGCGGGTCGCCGACGACGATCGACTCGACCGTCCGCTCGAGGGCCGCCATGAACCCGTCGAGGGCCGTGCGCTCGACGAGGATCCGCGAGCGCGCACAGCAGTCCTGGCCGGCGTTGCCGAAGACCGCGAACGGCGCCGCGGCCGCGGCGGCCTCGATGTCGGCGTCGGCGAAGACGACGTTGGCGGACTTGCCGCCGAGCTCGAGGGTGACGCGCTTGATCGTCTCCGCCGCGCCGGCGGCGATGCCGCGGCCGACCTCGGTCGACCCGGTGAAGGCGATCTTGGCGACGTCGGGGTGCTCGACGAGCCGCTGCCCGCAGACCGAGCCGGGGCCGGCGACGACGTTGAGGACGCCCTCGGGGATACCCGCCTCGAGGGCGATCCGTTCGAGCTCGATCGCGGTCAGCGGGGTCAGCTCGGCGGGCTTGATGACGACGGTGTTGCCGGCCGCGAGCGCGGGGGCCGTCTTCCACGAGGTGATCACGAGCGGGAAGTTCCAGGGCACGATCAGCCCGACGACGCCGAGCGGCTCGCGGAAGGTCATGTCGACGCCGCCGGCGACCGGGATCGTCCGGCCGAGCAGGCGCTCGGGCGCAGCAGCGTAGTAGCGGAAGCACTCGACCACCATCGCGATCTCGCCGCGGGCATCGCCGATCGGCTTACCGGCATTGCGCGCCTCGAGCACGGCGAGGTCCTCGGCACGCGCCGCGATGCCGTCGGCGAGGGCGTGGAGCAGCCGCCCGCGATCGCCCGGCTCGACCGCACGCCAGGCCGCGAACGCCCGCTTGGCGCGGGCGACGGCCTCGTCGACCTCCTCGACGCCGGCCCGCGGGACCTCGGCCATCACCTCGGCGCTGGCCGGCTCGATCACCTCGATCATCCGTTCACCTCCTGCCTCGCCGCCTCGACGAGCGATCCGATCACGTTCGAGTACATGTCCTCTTCAGGGTGCCAGAGGACGCCGAGCGCGTACCGCTTGCCGGGTAGCTCGATCGCCTCGACGATCCGGTCGGTCGCCGAGTAGCCGCTGATCGCGAGCCCCTCCCCGAGCCGCTCGACCGCCTGGTGGTGGTGGGACTTGACGCGCGCCTGCTCGCCGCCGACGGCGCGGGCGGCGAGCGTGCCGGCGATGATCTCGACCCCGTGCTCGCTGTAGGTGCCCGGCACCTCGCGATGGAGGACGTCGCCGCCGAGACGGTCGGGCACGTGCTGGTCGATCGTCCCCCCGCAGGCGACGTTCAGCATCTGCATCCCGCGGCAGATCCCGAGCGCCGGCAGGTCGCGGTCGAGGGCCCGGCGCAGCAGGGCCAGCTCGAACTCGTCGCGCTCGGCCCGGTAGCCGGTCGTCTCCGGCCCGGGGTCGGCGCCGTAGGTGGCGGGATCGATGTCGGAGCCCCCGGCGAGGAGCAGGGCGTCGATCCGATCGAGGACGAGGTCGGGATCGGCGGTCACGACCGGGTCGGGCGGCAGGATCACCGCCAGGCCACCGGCCGCCTGGACGGCCGCCGGGTAGGTCTGCGGCGCCAGCGTCACGACGAGGTCCCAGGATGCCCATCGCGCCTGCTCGACCGCGGCGCAGATCCCGACCAGTGGCCGTCTCATCCTTGCCGAGGCCGGGAGAGCGCCGGGCGAGGGCGCAGGAGGTGACGCGACCGCGGGGCCGTGAGCCGACGAGGACGCGGCATGGCGTCCTCCCGGTCCGGCAAAGCCGTCACAGGCGCTCGAAGCCGCGGAAGAGGTCGAAGTCGGTCACGGTCGCCTCGGCCGCGTCGATCTCGATCCGGGCCCGGTTCATGTAGTGGTCGACGACGTCGTCGCCGAACGCCTGCCGGGCGATGTCGCTCGCGCCGAACAGGTCGCGCGCCTCGTAGATGTTGCTCGGGACCCGGGGCGCATCCGACTTGTAGGCGTTGCCGACCAGCGGCGGCTCGAGCGGCAGCTCGGCGTCGATCCCGTGCAGGCCGGCCGCGATCGTCGTGGCCAGCGCCAGGTACGGGTTGATGTCGGCGCCGGGGAGGCGGTTCTCGACCCGGAGCCCCTCGCCGTGGCCGACGACGCGCATCGCGCAGGTCCGGTTGTCGTGCCCCCAGGCGACCGTCGTCGGCGCGAACGAGCCCTCGACCATGCGCTTGTAGGAGTTGATGTAGGGCGCGAACATCAGCGTCATCTCGCGCAGGCAGGCGAGCTGACCGGCGATGAACCGATCGAACATCTGCTGGTCGGCGGCGAACGCGTTCCTGCCCGTCCCGGCGTCGGCAAGCGAGCAATGGATGTGGCAGCTCGAGCCTTCGAGCTCGTTGAACTTCGCCAAGAACGTGATCGACGCCCCCTCCTGGGAGGCGATCTCCTTGGCGCCGTTCTTGAAGATCGCGTGCTCGTCGGCGGTTCGCAGTGCGTCCGCGTAGCGAAAGTTGATCTCGTGCTGGCCGAGGTTGCACTCGCCCTTCGAGCTTTCGACGACGAGCCCGGCGCCGGCCATGCTGTTGCGGATCCGCCGGATCAGCGGCTCGATCCGCGCGGTGCCGAGCAGCGAGTAGTCGACGTTGTAGAGGTTGGCGGGCTCGAGGTCGCGGTAGCCCTGCCGCCACGCGTCCTCGTAGCCGGTGTTGAACACGATGAACTCGAGCTCGGTGCCGGCGTTGGCGATCAGCCCGCGCTCGGCGAGGCGCTCGAGCTGGCGCTTGAGGATCTGCCGCGGCGAGGCGACGACCGGCCCGCCGTCGGCCCACTCGAGGTCGCCCATCAGGAGCACGGTCGCCTCGTGCCAGGGGATCGGTCGCAGCGTCCCGAGGTCGGGCTTCATCTCGAAGTCGCCGTAGCCGGTCTCCCAGGAGGCCATCTCGTAGCCATCGACGGTCGTCATGTCGACATCGACGGCGAGCAGGTAGTTGCAGCCCTCCGCCCCGCCCTCGGCGACCTGATCGAGGAAGTGGGTCGCGGTCAGGCGCTTGCCCTGCAGCCGTCCCTCCATGTCGGCGATCGCGAGCAGCACGGTATCGACCGTGCCGTTCGCGACCGCCTGCTTGAGCTCGTCGAGCGTCACCCTGCCGCTGAGCCTAGGAGCCCGCTGGCGGGTTGGTCTCCGAGCCTTCGATCACCCGGCCGGTCTCGTCGGTGGCGACCTGGCGGATCGGGCCCTCGAACGTGTGCCGGGCGCTGATCAGCCACCAGAGGCCGACCGCGATGATCACGACGCCGACGGCGATCGGCGCGTAGTTGACGTACTTCCAGTCGAACTCGTCCATCCACGGCGCGCCCGCGGCGCCCTGCGGGAGGCTGAAGACGATCACGCAGATGATCACCCAGATGAACGCGACCGGGTTCACCCACCTGTACTTCCTGCCGAGCGTCCACGGCCCCGGCTCGAAGGCGTCGCCCATGCGCCAGCGCAGGAACGTCGGGATCACGTAGGCGAGGTAGAGCCCGATCACCGCGATCGAGACGACCGCGTAGAACGCGTAGGTGTAGTTGTTCTCGTCGCCGATCAGGGCCGGCAGCGTGACGATCAGCGCGAGCATCGCCATGAAGATCACCGAGAAGTGGGGAACCCGGTGGTGGTTCAGCCTCGTCCAGAGCCGGTGGCCGGGGACGGCGCGGTCCCGCGAGAACGCGTAGCACATGCGCGAGGAGCTGGTCAGGCAGGCCATCCCGCAGAAGAGCTGACCGATCGTCGCGATCAGGATCACCATCTTCGCCGCCCAGGGATCGAGCGAGGTGTCGAAGATCGACAGCGACGAGCCGAGGCCGACGTTGGTGACGACTCCGACCTTGGTGGCGGCGAACGTGATCGCCAGCAGCACGATCCAGCCGATCGCGCCGGCCCAGAAGACCGAGCGCCAGACGCCCTTGGCGGCGCCGAGCGCCGCCCCCCTCGTCTCCTCGGAGATGTGCGCGGAGGCGTCGTAGCCGGTCTGCGTGTACATCGTCAGCAGGAAGCCGAGCGGCAGCACGTAGAACCAGAAGCCGATCCCGGTGGTCGAGCCGTCGAACAGGCCGGTGTTGTTGATCGTGTCGGTGAAGACGAAGTCGACGCTCTGGTGCTGGTCGGGGACGATGATCAGGATCCCGATGATGATCGCGACGCCGAGGACGTGCCACCAGACGGAGATGTTGTTGAACATCGCGACCAGCGGCGAGGAGTAGATGTTGATCAGCGAGTGGATGGCGAGGAACAGCGCGAACAGCCAGAAGGTCTCGCTGAGGACGTGGGCGTCGTCGCCGAAGTTGACGAACCCGAGGTCGAGCCCGTAGAGGCTGAGCAGGTAGTAGGCGAACTGCGCAGAGGCGTAGACGACCGACGCCGTGACCCCGACCAGCCCGATCAGGTTGAACCAGCCGGTGAACCAGCCCCAGGTCTTGCCGCCGAGATCGGAGGCCCAGTAGTAGATGCCGCCGGCGGTCGGGTACTTGGAGACGAGCTCCGACATCGAGAAGGCGACGAACAGGATCAGGCCGCAGATGATCGGCCAGCCCCACGAGATCGCGATCGGCCCGCCGCCGTTCCACGCGAACGCGTAGGTGGTGAAGCACCCGGCGAGAACCGAGATGATCGTGAACGAGATCGCGAAGTTGGAGAACCCGCTCCACGCGCGATCGAGGGACTGCCTGTACCCGAGCTTCGCGAGTGTCGCCTCGTCTTCGCTGCGGAACTGGTCGATTTCGGCCATTGCCTCCCCTTCGGATGGCTCCTGGTTGGACGGCGGCACCCTATGGCGCGCCCCGGACGAGGTCAAGAGGAGATTCCCGCAAATCGCGGGGATCGCGATCCCGCGGCGCTCGACGATCCGCCCGCCAACGGCGCAACCGTCTTCGCGAGGCGGCTCGACGCCACCGGCGCCGGGGTCGGATCGGGACGGCCCAGGGGGTCGGGATCGGCTCGGATCTCAGTCGATCCCGAGCCGATCGAGCAGCGCTTCGTCGCGCCGCCAGTGCTCGCGGACCCGCACCTTCAGGTCGAGGAAGACCCTGGCGTCGAGCTCGCGCTCGAGCTCACGGCGGGCGGCGGTCCCGATCTCACGGACCATCCGCCCGCCCTTGCCGATCAGGATCGCCTTCTGCGACTGCGACTCCGCCCAGACGTCGGCCTTGACGTCGACGATGCCGTCGTCGCGCGCCTCGACCGACTCGACCTGGACCTCGACGGCGTGCGGGATCTCCTCCCGCGTCCGCCGCAGGACCTGCTCGCGGATCAGCTCGGCGAGGTGGACCGCGCTCGGCAGGTCGCTGCGCTCGCCGGGCGGATAGAGGAGCGGCCCGGGCGGCATCAGCTCGGTGAGGCGGTCGCGCAGCTCCTCCACCCCGCTCCCGCGCCGGGCGCTGATCGGGAAGACCTCGTCGACGACCTCGAGGCCGCCGGCCGCCGCGAGCGCGGCGACCAGCTCGTGCCGTCTGAGGCGGTCGATCTTGTTGACGGCGCAGATCACCGGCGCCTCGGGCCTGCCGGCCGCGAGCATCGCGGCGATGAACCGGTCGCCGGGTCCGATCCCCTGCTCGCCATTGAGGACGAACAGGATCGCGTCGGAGTCGGCAAGCTCGCGTTCGACCCGCCGCTGCATCCGCTCGGTGAGGACGTCGCGGGGCTTCTGAACGCCGGGCAGATCGGTCAACACGAGCTGCCAGGAGCCGTCATCCGCCGTCGCAACGCCGCGAACCGCGCGCCGCGTCGTCTGCGGCCGGTCCGAGACGATCGCCACCTTCGAGCCGACGAGCGCGTTGGCGAGCGTCGACTTGCCGACGTTCGGACGCCCGGCGAGGCCGATGAAGCCGGAGCGCGTCACCGCTCGCGGTCGATCCCGTGCCAGCCGAAGCACAGCGAGCGGCTGCGGGCGCCCTCGCGCTCGTAGAAGCGGTGCGCGTCGGCGCGCGCGGGGGCGCTGTCGAGCTCGAGGTGCGAGGCGCCACGCTCGGCCGCCCATTCGCGCGCCGCGGCGAGGAGCGCCGCGCCGATCCCGAGCGAGCGTCGCTCCGGATCGACCGCGAGATCCTCGACCCAGCAGCGGAGGCCGAAGCGAACCGAGAGGATGTCGAGGTAGGCGGTGCAGAAACCGACGATCCCGTCGCCGCCGTCAGCGACCAGCACGGCCACCGAATCGGAGTCGATCGCGTCGATCAGCGCGATCCGGGCCCAGGCCGGGTTCCAGCTCGCCGGGCGCGATCCGGGCGCCGCGAACAGCCACTCGTAGCAGCCGAGGACCGCCTCGGCCTCATCGGCGCGAGCGGGTCGGATCCCGGCCACGTCATCAGCCACCGCCGGCCTCCGCGCGCAGCATCCGGACGATCCGGTCCTGGAGCGCGAGCATCTCGCCGCCGTCGGCCTCGTGGTCGTAGCCGCAGAGGTGGAGGACGCCGTGGACGACCGCTTCGGTCAGGTCGGCGGCCTGCGGCAGGCAGATCACGACGTCGCCGAGCTCGCGCGGGCCGGCGCTCGGGCCGGGCCCGTCGATCGGGAACGAGAGCACGTCGGTCGGCTCATCGCGGCCGCGGTGCTCGCGGTTGAGCTCGCGGATCCGTTCCTCGTCGACGAGCTCGAGCGAGAGGTGGCCGTCGCTCACCCCCGCCGCGTCGAGGGTGGCCGCGACGGCGGCGGCCAGCTCCGGCGGGATGTCGTCGAGGTCGGCGTTCAATCGTCGCCCTCGGGACCGCGACCGCGCTTGCGGTCGCCGTACTCGCCGTAGGCGGCGACGATCCGCTGCACGAGCGCGTGGCGAACGACGTCGGAGCCGCCGAAGCGGACGAAGGTGATGTCCTCGACCGCCGAGAGGATCTCGCCGACGACCACCAGCCCGGAGCGCTGGTTGGCGGGCAGATCGATCTGGGTGATGTCGCCGGTGACCACCATCTTCGAGCCGAACCCGAGCCGGGTCAGGAACATCTTCATCTGCTCGGGGCTCGTGTTCTGGGCCTCGTCGAGGATGACGAAGGCGTCGTTGAGCGTGTTGTGGGTGACGAGATGGTCGTCGGTCACGTACAGCCCATCCGCTGCGGCCACCTGAATGCAGACGGTCTCTTCCTCGCCGTCGGGCTCGATCGCGTCGACGAAGCGCATCGGCCGCCCACCTCCATGCTCCCGGTAGCGGTCGACCTTCCGTCGCAGCCGAAACGGCTCGAGGCCGTCCGGCAGCCGAAGATCGATCACGCGGGCGTCGGAGCGGTGCTGGACGGGACGCCCCCTGACCCGCCCCGGCCGCCGGCCGGCAGCCGGGCGGGTGCGCACATGGGCGACACCACCGAGGGAGCGGACCAGCGTGACGACATCCTCGGCGAGGCGCTTCGAGCAGGTCGTGTACTGGATCCGACAGCTGCGGCCGGACTGGGTCACGGGTCCACCATCGGCGTCGAGCAGGCCCTGGAGCAAGGCGTGCCTGACATCCGCCTCGTTCAGGAGATAGAGCTCGGGGATGAACTTCGTGGCCGACCGCGTTCCCGCGAGGTCGAGCTCGCGGAGCACGGCCGTGACCGGGTTGGCGACGATCACCCCGCCGCGGCCGCCGGCGGCGCTTCGGAGCACGTAGTCGTGCCCGCCCGTGTGGCGCGCCTCGATTCCCGGCAGGGCCGCCTGCAACGACGCGACCAGCTCCGGGTCCGATGTGGCGAAGCTCGGCGTCGTCGACGTGGTAGTGCATCCGTCCCCGAGGAGCAGTCCGAGGGCGTACGGATCCATCGGGACTTCCCGGGCCGGCATCTCGACCGGCCCGGTCAGCAAGGGCAGCTCGTAGCGATGCTGGTGAGCGGCGCGCAGGTTGCCGATCATGTCCCGGACCGGAATGACCCGGCCGGGCTTGCCGCGCCGACGATCAGCGGCCGTGTAGACGTGCCAGAGGTGCTCCCCGCAGCAACGGGTCGTCGCGCCATCCTGGGCGATCAGCCGGTAGACGGGTCGCTTGCCCTGCGGGTGGACGCCGATGACGGGCGTGGGCTTCCCGCCGGAGCCGATCACCGGATCCCCGACCTCGAGGTCGCCGATGGGACGGAAGCCGGCGGGGGTCAGCACCTGCGAGCCGACCGGTTGCGCCCGGCCCCGCATGAACGCCAGCGGCGCGACCTCGATGATCCCGCGCTCGAAGTAGTCGTTGACGCGGTCGGGGTCGAGCATGTCGTAGAGCGCGTCGAAGAGTGGCCGCAGGTACGGGTCGACCTTCGCCTGGATGTCCCCGGGCAGAAAGCCGAGCCGCTCGCCGGCCTCGACGGCGGGACGCGTGAGGATGACCCGGCTGACGTCGCGCGACTCGAGCGCGGCGACGGCCATCGCGACGGCGAGGAAGGTCTTGCCGGTGCCGGCCGGGCCGATCCCGAACGTCACGGTGTGGTCGCGGATCGAGTCGACATAGCGCTTCTGGTTCGGGGTCCGCGGAGCGATCGCGGTGCCGCGATGCCGCCAGACGGAGTCACCGAGCATCGCCGCCGGCTCGACGCCGGACTCGCGGGCCCCGTCGACCGCCGCGATCGTCTCCGGCTCGAGGCCGTGGCCGCGCTCGATCAGGCCGAGCAGCTCCTCGACGAGCCCCTGTCCCTCGGCGACCGCCTCCTCGCTGCCGTCGAGCGTGATCACGTTGCCGCGCAGCCAGACGTCGCAGTCGAGCCGGTCCTCGAGCTCCCGCAGCACCGCGTCGCCGGAGCCCGCCAGCTCGGCGGCGACGTCGTTGTCGATCGTCAACCGCCTACGCGCCAAGCCGCTCCCGGACCATCGTCGACACCCGCTTGCCGTCGGCGCGGCCGTGCACCTGCCCGATCACGACGCCGATCACCTTCCCCATCCCCTTGACGTCGCTCGCGCCGGTCGACTCGATCGCGGCGGCGACGATCCGCTCGAGCTCCTCGTCGGAGACCTGCTCGGGCAGATAGGCCTCGATCAGCGCCGCCTCGGCGCGCTCGGCCTCGGCGCGCTCGGCGCGGCCGGCGGACTCGAAGGCCTCGGCCGCCTCGATCCGCTTCTTGCGCTCGCGCTGCAGGACCGCGACCGCGTCGCCCTTGCCCTCCTTGCGGTCCTGCTGCAGCGAGCTCGCGAGCATGCGCAGCGTCCCGACGCGCTCGCGCTCGCCGGCCTTCATCGCCACCCGCGTGTCCTCCTGAACCCGTTCGAGGATCTCGTCGCTCATCCGACCAAGAGTAGTGCGAGCACGGAATCAGACCCGCTCGACGTCGCCGAGGGGCATCTGCAGGAACCGCGTGCCGAGCTTGCGGAACATGTAGGCGTCGCCGGTGCAGAGGAAGCGGTAGTCACCCTCGCCGCTCCCCGGCGTCTCGAGCGCCCGCGCCTCGAGGAGCCGCTGGGCGGTGGCGGCGATCGCATGGCCGGCGGTGACGAGACGGACGTCGCGGCCGAGGATCCGCTGCAGCATCGGCGCGACGAGCGGGTAGTGGGTGCAGCCGAGGATCAGCGTGTCGACCTCCGCCGCGCGCAGCGGCTCGCAGTAGAAGCGGGCGCTGTCGACGACCGACTGGTCGAACGGAAACCCGTTCTGGATGATCGGCGCGAGGTCCGGCGCCGAGACCTCGGTGACCTCGAGCTCGCGGCCCTGCGCCTCGAGCGCCCGCCGGTAGGCGCCGCCGGCGACGGTCGCCGGGGTCGCCAGCACGCCGACCCGCCCGGTGCCGCTGATCGCCGCCGCGATCTCCGCCTCGGGGCCGATCACCGTCACAACCTCGATCCCGTGCGCCGCGGCGATCTCCCGCGCCGCCTCCGCCCCCGCCGACGTCGCCGAGTTGCAGGCGACGATCAGGAGCTTGGCGCCGCGCTCGAGCAGCAGCTCGGTGTTCGCCACGACCCGCTCGCGCAGCTCCTCGGCCGACTTCGTCCCGTACGGGAAGTGAGCGCTGTCGCCGAGATAGACGAAGTCCTCGGCGGGCAGCGAGACGAGGCACTCGTGGAGCACGGTCAACCCGCCGACGCCGGAGTCGAACATGGCGATGGGTAGCGAGCGATCGGGGGTCATGCGCAGTGGGCGGGGACCTCGGAGGGTCGGGACCGGGGACTATCGAAGCACGCCGAGCGTGGTCAGGGTGGCGAAGCGGGAGCGCTCCGGGCATCGACCCCGGCCGCGTGCGCATGCGCTCCCCCGTCCCGATCGAGGGCTCGGGCAGGGCTGCGGCAACGCCACCTCACTGGCGGCCGGCCTACAGGAACGGCTTGGCCGTCATCACGTAGATCGTCAGCAGGACGATCGCGCCGGCAAGCATCCCGCCTTTCGCGATCTGCCCGCTGAGCGCCTCGAACTCGGCCGAGAGCTTGCCGTCGGGTCCCGCCATGTCCCGCTCCGCGAGCTCGGCCGCCCGCTTGTTCCTCGGGATGAAGAAGGCGTGGCCGAGCCCGAACAGGACGATGATCGCGACGAAGCCCCAGCTGACGAAGAAGCTGCCCATCCCGTAGGGGCCGTCGGAGGCGAGGTAGAAGCCGGTCAGGAGGACCAGGATCATCGACGCCGTCAGGGCGGTCCGGTCCCAGAGGACCATCGTCCGGGCGATCGCCGCGCTCGCGCCACCGCCCTCGCGCTGGGCGGTGGCCATGTACGCGCCGTACGCGAAGGTCGGGCCGAAGCCGACCACGACGGCGATGATGTGAACGAAGAGGACGACGCTGTAGAAGGTGACCGTCGCGGTGAGCACGGGCCCAATCTATCGGTGGGATCGGCGCGGGAGCCCGCCTCAGCGGCGGCCGAGCAGCAGCGCCGCCCATTCGCCGGCGGCGAGCTCGTCCTCGACCCGCAGGCCGGCCTCCCGGTAGGCGCCGGCGACGCGGTCGCGCTCGCTGCCGAGCAGGCCGCTGACGATCATCCGCTCGGGGAGCGCGATCTCCCCCGCGGCAATCCGCCCGGCGAGCGGAACGAGCAGCGGCGCCGTCAGGTTGGCGACGACGGTCGCAGCCGCCGGTGGCGCCGCCTCGCGGAGGTTGAGCCGCTCGACCGCGACGGCGGCCCCGTTCGCGGCCGCATTCGCGGCGGCCGCCTCGACGGCGGCCGGCTCGTGGTCGCAGGCGAGCACCGGCGCCCAGCCGAGCTTCGCGGCGGCGATCGCGAGCACTCCCGACCCCGTCCCCCAGTCGGCCAGCGGGCCGATCGCGAGGTCGTGGTCGGCGAGGGCGAGCAGCAGCTCCAGGCAGCAGCGGGTGGTGGCATGCCCACCGGTGCCGAAGGCGCGCCCGGGGTCGACGACGACGTCGACGTCGCTGCCGCGCTCGCCCTCCTCCCAGGACGGCCGCACGACCATGCGCCCGCCGGCGATCCGGACCGGCTCGTGGAAGTCGCGCCAGCGATCCGCCCAGTCGTCGGGGATCTCGCTGGTCTCGATCTCGACGAGCCCGCCGCCCGCCGTCGCCTCGAGGTCGGGGAGCTCGGGCAGCTCCCCCGGCGCGCCATAGATCGCGTACTCGACCCAACCGGGCCCGCGCTCCTCCTCGACCCCGCCCGGGACCAGCTCGACGAGCTCCGCCAGCACCCGCTCCGCCTGCCCGGGCCGGCAGCGCACGGCGAGCCGGATCATCGCCGCCATCCGGCTCAGCGGAAGGCGCGACGGACGCGCTCGAAGATCCCCTGGCGGGCGGTGCCCGGGGCGTTCTCGGGACCGAGGCTCGCCTCGAGGCGCTCGGCGAGCTCGCGCTGCTCGTCGTCGAGCGCCACCGGCGTCACCACCTTGATCGCGACGTGGAGGTCGCCGCGCCGCCGTCCGCCGCGGAGCGCCGGCAGGCCCTCGCCGCGAATCCTGATCGTGTCGCCATGCTGCACGCCGGGCTCGAGCTCGACCTCGCGCTCGCCGGTGACGGTCGCGACCGGCACCGTCGCGCCGAGCATCGCGGTCGTGGCGGTCACCTCCAGCACCGTGACCAGGTCGGTCCCCTCGCGGTGGAAGCGCTCGTCGTCGGCGATCTGCACCTGCACGTAGAGGTCTCCGGGCGGCCCGCCCCCGGTCCCGGCGTCGCCGGCGCCCGTGATCCGGATCCGCTGCCCGTTCTCGATGCCGGGCGGGACCTCGACCTCGTAGGTCTTGCGCTCGCTGACGTTGCCCGCCCCGCCGCAGGCCTCGCACGGGGTCTCGGGGACCTTGCCGTCACCGCCACACGTAGCGCAGGGAGCGGCGCGGACCATCTGCCCGAACGGCGTGCTCGCGACCTGGCGGAGCTGCCCGGCGCCGCCGCAGGCGGGGCAGGTCTCGATCGGGGTCCCCGGCTCGGCGCCGTTGCCCCGGCAGTGCGCACAGCGAACGATCGCGTCGAAGTGGACCTCGCGGCGGACGCCCTCGATCACGTCGGCGAGCCCGATCTCGGTGCGGACCCCGACGTCGCCGCCGGCCGCCGGGCCCCCGGCGCCACCGCCGAAGCCGAACAGGTCGCCGAACATCGGATCCGAGCGGCCGAAGATCGCCTCGAAGATGTCCTGAAAGCCGCCGGCGCCCTCGGCCCGCGAGTGGAAGCCGCCCGATCGCAACCCCTCATAGCCGAAGGCGTCATAGGTGCGACGGCGCTCGGCGTCGGAGAGGATCTCGTAGGCCTCGGCGGCCTCCTTGAACTTCTCCTCGGCGGCTGGGTCCTCGGTGTTGACGTCGGGATGAAGCTCGCGGGCGAGCCGGCGGAACGCCTTCTTGATCTCGGTCTCGTCGGCGCCGCGGTCGACGCCGAGAATCTCGTACGGATCGCGGGTCAATGGGCTGCGCTATCTCTCATAGACGGTCGCGAACAGCCGCGACAGCTCGCCGGCGGCGTCGCGGACGGAGTCGATCGCCTTCGCGTAGTCCATGCGCAGCGGTCCGACGACCCCGACCGCGCCGAGGTTGCGGTAGCCGAGGCCGTAGCCGGCGCCGACGACGCTCATCGACCGCAGCGCCGGCTCCGGGTTCTCGTCGCCGATGCAGAGGAAGACCGAGCGCTCGCGCAGCGCCGCCCGGAGCACCGAGAGGACGCTGACGCGGCCCTCGAGGGCGCTGACGACGCCGTCGGGGTGCGGGATGTCACCGGCATGGCTCTCCGAGAGCAGGCGCCCGGTGCCATCCATGTAGAGCTGCTGTGGCGTCGCTTCGGCGAGCTCAGCGACCGCGGTGCCGATCTCGCCGAGGAACTCGCGCTCGCTATCGCCGAGCTCGGGGTCGGCAAGCCGCGCCGCGATGATGCTCGAGCCGATCCCGAGCCCGGCCAACCGTTCGTTCAGGAACGAGGACGCCCACTCCACGAGGCCGTGATCGACGGGGCGGGCGAATCTGAAGACGCGCTTGGCGACCTCGCCGTTGTCGGCGATCGCGACGACAGCGACGACCCGTGGCTGCAGGAGCAGGACCTCGACGCGGTGGACGGCGGCGCTGCTCGCGGGGGGCGCGGTGGCGAGGGCGAGCAGGTCGTTGGCCTGAGCGAGCGCCGCGGTCGTCTCGCGGAGGGCTTCCTCGACCTCACGGCGGGCCTGGGCGAGGCCGCTGCCGGCGACCGCGACCGCGACCTCCGATCGCGGGCCGGACTCGATCAGGTTGTCCGCGTAGCGGCGGTAGCCGGCGTCGGTCGGGATCCGCCCGGCCGATGTGTGCGGCTGCGAGAGCAGGCCCTCACGCTCGAGCGCGGCCAGCTCCGAGCGGACCGTCGAGGCGCTCCACTCGAAGCCGGCACGCTCGGCGATCGCGTTCGAGCCGACCGGGGTGCCGGTCTTCAGGTAGGCATCGACGGCGATGTCGAGGATCAGCTGCTGGCGTTCGGTGAGCACACTCCTGATTCTAGGTGCGGCGGAACCACTTCCGCCGGGGATCAGGAGAGCTGCAACTCCGCCTCGGCGTTGCGGACGATGCCGTTGTCGCCCTGGAACGCCTCCGTGGCGACGACGACGCGGTCGCCGTCGCGCCCGGTGACCGTCCCGGTCACAACGATCTCCTCCTCCGGCATCCCCATTCCCCGGAACTGGACGCTGAGCCGCCGCAACGAGCGCGGGTCGCCGCCCGCCGCCTCGGTCTGGGCGCGGGCGACCTGCGCCATCGTGTAGAGCCCGTGGAGGATGTTGCGAGGCAGCCCGACCGCCTGTGCGAACTCGCTGTCGATGTGGATCGGGTTGAAATCGCCGGAGGCGCCGGCATAGCGGTGCGGCAGGTACTTGTCGGGCGTGACCCGCAGCTCCGGGATCGCATCCCCTTCGTTCAGATCGGCCATCTCGATCCCCTCAGACGCCCCGGACGATGTTCGTCCACGTCGCACGGACGACCTCGTCGCCGTCCTGGTTGGTTGAAACGGACTCGAAGACGTAGAAGCCGCGGCCGTCCCTCTCGTAGATCTCCCCGACCTTCGCCCGCGTCGTGATCTCGTCGCCGGCGGTGACCGGTACGCCCCAGACGAACTCCTGGCCGCCGTGCACCATCGCGGCCAGGTTGATGCCGACCTCGGGATCGAGTATCGCCGGCCCCATCGCCGGAGCGCTGTAGACGACCGCGAACATCGGCGGCGCGACGACGTCACGGAAGCCGGCGGCCCGCGCCGCCTCCCGGTCGTGGTGGACCGGCTCCGTCTGGCCGACCGCATTGGCGTACTCGCGGATCTTCTCGCGGCCGACCTCGTAGGTGGTCGGCGGGTATTCCTTGCCGACGGCGGCCGTGCTCACGGGCATGCTGTGATCATCCCGGTCAGTTGCGGCGGACCTGCGATCCGCCGGTGATCGTCTCGGTCCCGTCGTCGTCGAAACGGACGAGCGCCTTGTTGCCCCCGTCGTAGTCGGGCGCCCAAAGCAGCAGCGTCGCGTCGCGCCGGTCCTCGTCGCCGGGACCGACCGTGCACCGCTCCTCGCTCGGCTCGTCGAGCCCGCGCCAGAGGCGGATGAACGGGTTGCTCTCCCACTCGGCGATCACCGTCGTCGGCTCGCGGTGGCCGGGATGGAGCCGAACGTCGCCGGGCAGCTCCATCAGCCGGTCCATGATCGACGCCCTGAGGTCGCCCAGCCCGGTCGCCCCCGGGGCGCCGGTGCCGCCGACGGTCCCCTTGAAGATCGCATCGGCGGTCAGGCAGTCGTCGTCGTTGATCCGCAGCGCCAGGTGGTCGCCGCAGTGACCCGGCGTGTGGATCGCCTCGATTCGCAGGCCGCCGGTCTCGAGCACGTCGCCGTGGTCGATCGTGGCGGTGACCGCGTCGCCGACGAGCTCCTTGGCGAGCGGGTGGGCGAGCACCGGGACGCCACCGAAGCGCTCGGCGAGCTTCTCGACCCCGACGACGTGGTCGTGGTGGTGATGGGTGAGGAGGATGTGGGTGATCGTCGTCCCCTCCCGCTCCGCCCGCTCGCAGAGCGGGTCGGTCGCGAGGTTGGAGTCGATCAGGACACCGGTGCCACCGATCTCGTCGACCGCCAGGTAGGCGTTCGAGAGCCACTCCGATTGCTCGACGCGCTGCAGGATCACGGCGGCAAAGCTATCGCAGCCGCGCCCGCCGGCTCAGCGGCGGCCCAGCGCCCCGGCGGAGGCCGCCGCCGAAGCACATCGCGGGGCGGCGCCCGGCGGGGCGGAGGCCCTCAGCCCCGATCGGCGAGCGGCCGGGCGCTGGGGCGTTCAGCGCCGGCATTCCGGCCCCACCCACCCCGGCGCGGGTCTGGAGGCGACCCGGCGCGAGGCGGACGGCCGGCAGCGGCGCATTCCGCCGCCGGTCGGAGCATTCCGCCGGGGTCATTGGAACTCGATCACGCTGCGGATGCCGTCCTTGGCCTCCATCAGCTCGAAGCCGCGGTTGACCTCTTCGAGGGTGATCCGGTGCGAGATGAACGGGTCGACGTCGATCTCGCCCTGCATCCACAGGTCGATGAGCTTGGGCACGCCCTCGCGGCCCTTGACGCCGCCGAACGACGAGCCGGCGACGCGCCGACCCGTGATCAGAAGGCGCGGGACGATGTCGAGCGTCTCGCCCTTGCCGGCGACGCCGGCGACCGTGCACAGCCCCCAGGCCATCCGTGCCGCCTCGACCGCCTGCTGCATCACCTTGACGTTCCCGGTCGCCTCGAACGTGTAGTCGGCGCCGAAGCCGCCGTCGGTCATCGCGACGATCTCGGCGACGCTGGTCTCGTCGGCACGGATGACGTCGGTCGCCCCCTGCCCCTTGGCGAGCTCGAGGCGGTCGTCGGAGAGGTCGACGCAGATGATCCGCTCGGCGCCCTGCAACCGGCAGCCGGCGACGGCCCCGAGCCCGACCATGCCGGCCCCGAAGACGACGCAGGTGGTCCCCGGCTCGACCTTGGCGGTGTTCATCGCGGCGCCGATCCCGGTCGACAGCCCGCAGGCGAACAGGCAGGCGCCGTCGAACGGCGCCTCGGGATCGATCTTGGCGAGCGAGATCTCCGACATCACCGTGTACTCGGCGAACGTCGAGGTGCCCATGAAATGGCGGATCTCCTCGGCGGAGTCGGGCCGGCTGAGCCGGACGGTGCCGTCGGGGAGGTGGCCGAGGTTCTGCTCGGCGCGGATCGCCATGCAGAGGTTCGTGCGCGGGTCGCGGCAATGGACGCACTCGCCGCACTGGGGCGAGAACAGGGTGACGACGTGATCGCCCTCGGCGACCGAGCTCACCCCCTCGCCGACCCGCTCGACGACGCCGGCGCCCTCGTGACCGAGCACGGCCGGCGCGTAGCCGGAGGGATCGACGCCGGAGGCCGTGTAGAGGTCGGTGTGGCAGACGCCGCAGGCGACCAGGCGGACGAGGACCTCGCCGGGACGGGGGTCCTGCAGCTCGAGCTCCTCGATCACGAGCGGCTCGCCGAACTCCTCGAGCACCGCTGCCTTCATCCTCATCGCCGGACCTCCTCCACCTCGAAAACGTCGGACCCGGCGATCCTATTCGGCCGGGTCACCCGCGTCAGCGGGCGCGGGCGGCCTTCAGGTCCCGCTTGGTCGCCTCGAGATGGATGACGTAGCTGCGCTTGCCGAGCTTCGTCGCGAGGCCGTGCTTCTCGAGCTTCTTCATCGCCGCCGGGCAGCGCTTGCAGCGCGGCGCCGAGCTGCAGCACTTCTTCTTCGCCCTGACCTCGCGACCCAGCGCCATCCCGCCGAGGCTAGCAAGCGGGTTAGGCCACCCTAAGGAGCCTGACCGACCGGCGCCGACCCCCCGGGCGCACGAGATCTAGCCCGAGCGCGCGGCGGCGGCCGGCTCGGCGGCGACCGGCGCGGCAGCGGCTCGGCGGCGAGCCGCCCACCAGGCCCGCGCCCGGCGGACGCCGAAGTAGACGGCGAGCGCATAGACCCAGCCGAGCAGCACGTCGAAGACGTAGTGCTCGCCGCCGTAGACGAGCGTCCAGGCCATCGCCAGCACGTAGGCGACGCCGAGCACCTTGGCGATCGTGCCGGCCCGCCAGAAGTAGCAGCAGAGCAGCATCGGGAAGGCCGCGTGCAGCGAGGGAAGGGCGGCGACCGGGTTGTAGAGGGAGCTGCCCTTGTCCCAGATCGACGCCGCCGGGTAGACGCCGAGCTCGGTCCAGACCGAGCCGGGGATGCGGTTCACGGGTCCGATCATCAGGTGATCGCTGGCCATCCACGGCGGCGCCGCGGGGACGAACGCATAGGTGAGGAAGGCGGCGATGCTCAACGTCAGGACCATCGCCCGGAACTCGAGGAAGCGGACGCGGGAGACCCGCCACAGCCAGGCGGCGACGATGAAGATCAGGAAGTAGTGGGTCAGGTACACCACCCAGGAGAGGACGTCGTACCAGGGGAGCTGTCCGACCTCGAAGAGCCGCTCCTGCAGCCACACGGTCGGCACGGTGCCGCCGAACAGGAACCGATCGGCGTCGATCTGGGGGACGAAATGGGGGGCGAAGATCGGGTTCGCGCCCACGAACCCGCGGAGGAAGTCGTAGGCGACGAGGATCAGGTAGAAGGGCAGCCAGTCGAAGATCACCCCGCGGACGAAGCCGCGGACGTCGGCCAGCGACACCGCCAGCACCCCGACGAGCAGCCAGAGGAAGATCGTCTCGCGGGCGAGCAGGACGCCGGTGAACGAGAACAGCAGCACCGTTGCGACGACGTAGGCGGCGAGGCCGATCAGCGCGTTGCGGCGAGCGCTGCCGGGGACGGACGGCGCGGCCGCGATCGGCGGCGCGGCAGCGATCGCCGGCGCCTCGGCTCTCTCTTCGGCCATCGCGCCAGATTCCAAGGCTCTACCCCGGCGGGCGACCCGCCGCCAGCATGGGTCCGCGTCGCATCGGCTTGATCATAGGCCCGCCCGCGCCCGACTTCGCCGCGAAGCGGCCCGGTAGCAGCGACGCCTGGCCGGCAGCACCGATCGGCGGGCCTCAGTGGCCGAGCCCGAGCAGGTCGGCGAGATCGACGCAGCCGGAGACCGGATCGAGCGAGACGATCCTGCCGCCGGCGTCGACCCGGACGGCCTCCCAGCACCCGTAGTCGCCGACCGTGGCGCGATAGATCCGCGAGTCGCCGTCGGTGCAGGTCCAGCGCGCGCCGCGATGGTGGCAGCCGCCGGCCTCGGTGTCGGCGCCGCGGGCGATCGAGGTCGCAAGCGCCTCGTCGCTGACGCTGACGAGCGTGCCCGGGCGCATGACCAGCGCGGCGGCAATCGCGATCGCGAGCGCGACCAGGAACAGCGGAATCAGCTTCGACACGCCCTCAGGCTAGGCCGCCGGCGGGGCCGCGACGGCAAGTTCGCTTGCATGGGAAGGAGCTTGCGGGCCGGGCGCGACGGCGTCAGTCGTCGTCGTCGAGGGTCAGGACCGCCAGGAACGCCTCCTGCGGAACCTCGACCGAGCCGACCTGCTTCATCCGCTTCTTGCCCTTCTTCTGCTTCTCGAGCAGCTTGCGCTTGCGGGTCACGTCGCCGCCGTAGAGCTTGGCGGTGACGTCCTTGCGGACCGCCTTGACGGTCTCGCGGGCGAGCACCCGCGAGCCGACCGCCGCCTGGACGGGCACGTCGAACTGCTGGCGGGGAATCGTCTTGCGCAGCCGCGCGACCAGCGCCTTGCCCTGCTCGTAGGCCTTGTCGCGGTGGCAGATCACCGACAGCGCGTCGACCGGCTCGCCGGCGAGCAGCACGTCGAGCTTGACGAGGTCCCCGGTGCGGTTGCTGAGCGGCTCGTAGTCGAACGACGCGTAGCCCTTCGTCGAGGACTTCAGCGCGTCGTAGAAGTCGAGCACGATCTCGCCGAGCGGCAGGTCGTAGCGGAGCTGGACCCGCTCGGGGCTGAGGTAGTGGATGTCGACGTGGGTCCCGCGGCGAGCCTGGCAGAGCTCCATGACCGCGCCGACGTACTGCTTCGGACAGATCAGCGAGGCGCGGATGTAGGGCTCGGCGACCTCGGCGATCGAGCCGGGATCGGGCAGATCGGTGGGGCTGTGGACGGTGACCTCCTCGCCGCCGGTGAGCGTCACCGTATACCTGACGTTCGGGGTCGTCGCGAGCAGGTCGAGGTCGTACTCGCGCTCGAGCCGCTCGCGGACGATGTCCATGTGCAGCAACCCGAGGAAGCCGCAGCGGAAGCCGAACCCGAGCGCCTCCGAGGTCTCCGGCTCCCAGGAGAGCGCGGCGTCGTTGAGGGCGAGCTTGTCGAGCGCGTCGCGGAGATCCTCGTAGCGGTCGGTGTCGATCGGGAACAGGCCGCAGAAGACCACCGGCTGGACCTCGCGGTAGCCGGCGAGCGGCTCGGCGGCGGGACGGTTGCGATCGGTCAGCGTGTCGCCGACGCGGAGCTTGGCGACGTCCTTGAGACCGGTGATCACGTAGCCGACCTCGCCGGCGTCCATCGACGCGACGGGGGTCATCGCCGGTCGGAAGAAGCCGATCTCGTCGAGGTCGGCCCGGGTGCCGGTCTGCATCGCCAGCAGCGGCTCGCCCTTGCGGAAGCGACCGTCGATCATCCGCACGTAGGCGACCACCCCGCGGTACTGATCGAACTCGGAGTCGAAGATCAGCGCCCGCGCCGGCGCCTCGGGATCGCCGCTCGGTGGCGGGATGCGGGCGACGATCGCCTCGAGGACGCGATCGACCCCGATCCCCGTCTTCGCGGAGATGTGGATCGCCTCGCCGGGGTCGGTCCCGAGCAGGTCCGCGACCTCGCCGGCGACGCGCTCGGGCTCGGCGCCGGGCAGATCGACCTTGTTGAGGACCGGGATCAGCTCGAGGCCGGCCTCGATCGCCGCGTAGGTGTTGGCGACCGTCTGCGCCTCGACGCCCTGGGCGGCGTCGACGACGAGCAGCGCCCCCTCGCAGGCGGCGAGGCTGCGCGAGACCTCGTAGGAGAAGTCGACGTGGCCGGGCGTGTCGATCAGGTGCAGGTGGTAGGAGCGGCCGTCGGCGGCGCCGTACTCGACCCGGACCGCCTGGGCCTTGATCGTGATCCCGCGCTCGCGCTCGAGGTCCATCGAGTCGAGGAGCTGCGATCGCATCTCGCGCGGGTCGACGGCGCCGGTGAGCTCGAGGATGCGATCGGCCAGCGTCGACTTCCCGTGGTCGATGTGGGCGATGATCGAGAAGTTGCGGATCCTGTCCAACTGGGCGGCGTCCATCGCGCCGGCAAGCGTAGAGATCTACCGCCGCGCGACCGCGAGGAGCTGCCGCGCCTCGGGCAGGCGGAGCGCCAGGATCGCGCCGAGATAGACGAGCCCGCCGGCGGCGAGCGCGACGCCGAGCGAGACGATCTGGGCCGGCGTGCTGCGTCCGAGGACGGCGTCGAGCTGGTCCCAGATCAGCCACGAGACCCCGGCCAACAGCGCCGAGGCGACGGCGATCCGGGCCGCAGCGTCGAGCAGCTTCGGGAGCTCGATGCCGCCGAGCGGACGGCGGAGGACGAGCGTCTGCGCACCGACGCTGACCGCGGTCGCGATCGCGGTGCCGGCGACGATCCCGGCGACGCCGAACGGCTTGTAGAAGGCGAAGGCGGCGGCGGCGGTGATCGCGAGGTTGAGCGCGGCGATCCAGGTCGGCGTCCACGGCCGCTGGAGGCTGAAGAAGGTCCGGGTCAGGATCAGGAAGAGCCCGTTGAACGGCAGCGAGAACGCGAACCAGAAGAGCGCCGTGGCGACCAGCGGCGTCTCCTCCGGGGAGAACTCGCCGCGCTCGTAGACGAGCCGGATCATCGGCTCGGAGAGGACGAGGATCGCCGCCGCCGCCGGGACGAGCACGAGCAGGATCATCCGCATCCCGTTCGCCATCGTCCGCCGCAGGTCGTCGTAGTCGTGCCGCGCCGCATAGCGGGAGAGCGTCGGGAAGATGACGGTCGTGACCGCGACCGAGAACATCCCCTGGGGGAGCATGTAGATCCGGAACGCCTTGTCGATCGCGGCCGGCGCGTAATCGGCGAGGGCCTCCCCGGTTCCCGCCAGGGTGCCCGGCACGAGCGCGCCGACGAGGCTGTTGATCATCAGGTTGACGTTGATCAACCCGAGGCTGATCGTGACCGGCAGCATCAGCAGCAGGACCTTCTTGACGAGGCCGCTGCGCCACTCGAAGACACGGACCATCCGAAACGGCGTGTTGCGGAGATCCCAGGAGACCATCGCCAGCTGCAGGGCGGTGCCGGCGAGGACGCCGATCGCGTAGGCGTAGATCCGGTCGTCGCCGGAGAACAGCGGCGCCAGGGCGACGAGCACGCCGATGATCGCGAGGTTCCAGAACAACGGCGCGATCGCGAAGACGGCGAACCGGTTGTAGCTGTTGAGGACGCCGACGACGACCCCGGAGAGGCCGAGCATGACGAGGATCGGGAAGAGCAGCTGCGAGAGCGCCACCGTCAGGTCCTGGGTGGTCTCGTCGAGGCTCGGGACCAGCAGCGGGATCAGGGCCGGCGCGACGAGGATGAACAGCGCCGTGATCACGCCGAGGACGGCGGTGATCAGGAAGATCAGGGTCGAGGCGAGCCGGAACGCCTCGCGCCTGTTGCCGGCTTCGAGCTGTTCGGTGAAGACCGGCACGAAGGCGCCCTGCAGGGCCGCGTCGGCGAACAGGCTGCGGACCAGGTTCGGGATCTGAAACGCGATCGTGAACGCCGACATCGCCGGGCCGACGCCGAAGTAGCCGGCGGCGATGATCTCGCGGACCAGCCCGACGACCCGTGAGGCGCCGGTGGCGACGCTGAAGAAGACCGTCGAGCGCCCGATCCGGCGATCCTGCTCGGTCGGCTCGGGACCGAGCGCCGAGCCGGCGAACTCCTCGTCGATCGGGTCGACCGCGTAGGCGGGGTGGAAGCGGCGCGCCCGCGGCGGCAGCGGCGGCAGCTCACCGGTGTCCGTGGCATCGCCCATCAGTCGCTACAGTGTGCGGCCGCCGATGGCCAACATCGCCTCACAGAAGAAGCGGATCCTCCGCTCCGCGCGCGAGCACGACGAGAACCGCCGCCTCACCGGCGCGGTCAAGACGCATTTTCGGCGCCTCACCAATGCGGTCGCCTCCGGCGATGCGGACGCCGCCGAGAGCGAGCACCGGGAGCTGGTCTCGCGGATCGACAAGGCCGTCCAAAAGGGCGCCCTGCACGCCAACACCGGCGCCCGCAAGAAGTCCCGCGCGGCGCGGATCGTCGCCGGCGCCTAGGCGCTCGGCGGGCGCGCTCATCGCGTCGCCGTCTCGCCGGCGGCCCGCCTGACCGCCAGGGTCAGGGCGACCTCGTCGCCGTAGTCGGACCCACCCCGGGTCCACCACTCGAGGTCGGCGACCGTCCCGATCGCCGCCGAGAGCTCGGCGGCGTCGACGCCCTGGACCGAGCGGACGAGGTTCCTCGCCTGCCATTGCTGCATCGGCAGCGCGCGCTCGACATTCGCCGTCGGGGTCCCGGCCTCGATCGCGGCGGCGGCCGCGAAGGCGTTGCGCAGCCGCGTGGCCATGCCGTAGACGAGCGGCGTCACCGCCTCGCCCTGCGCGATCAGCTCCTCGGCGGTGGCGACGGCGCGCCCACGGTCGCGGGTGACGATCGCATCGGCGAGCGCCCAGCCGCGGCGTTCGGAGGTGTCGACGGTCAGCTCCTCGACGTCGTCGCGGCCGACCTCCCCCCCGTCGCCCGTCCAGGTCGCGAGCCGGTCGAGCTCGACGGTGAGGCGCTCGGTGCTCGTGCCGAGGCGGGCGATCAACGCCCGCGCGGCCTGCGGCGCGAGCGTGAAGCGGCGCTCCCGCGCCCCGGCGACGAGCCACGCTGGAAGATCGCGCTTGGCCGGCGCCGCGAACGAGCGGTCCTCCCCGCCGGCGTCGGCGACGGCCTCCGCCAGCCCCTTGGGGGCCTTGCCGCGAGCCACGAGGACCACCGTGACGTCGGGGGGGATCGAGCGGAGGCCGGCCACGGCGGTCTCGACGTCGGCCTTCTTCCAGCGCTCGACCCCGTCGGCGAGCAGGTAGCGGCGCTCGGCGGTCAACGACATCGCCGGGATCGCGCCGACGAGCGCGGCAGCGTCGGGAGCGGCCCCGGGCTCGCCGCTGAAGTCCTCGAGGGCGCCGGGACCGCTCTCGCGCTCGGCCCGGGCGCGAAGCCGTGCAAGCGTCGCCGAGAGCTTCGCGGCGTCGTCGCCGGCGAACAGATAGACGGGTCGCATCTCGGCTGCCACCGGGCTGAGTCTACGTCCGCCATCGGTTCGATCAGCCGTCCACGGCGCAGCCGGGCCGGGCCGCGAGACCGGTCCCGGCCGCGGTCGCGACGTTGAGCCCGCCCGCCCCGACCTCGACGGTCAGATCGCCGTCGAGGTCGGTCCGCAGCGTGCAGACACCGTGCGCGGCCAGCGACGCCAGCGTCGCTGCGGTCGGGTGTCCGTAGCCGTTGCCGGCGCCGACCTCGATCAGCGCGACCCGCGGCGCCGCTGCCGCCAGCATCGCTTCCAGCCCGGCGTCCTCGCTGCCGTGATGGGCGACCTTGAGGACGTCGAAGGGGCCGGTGGCGAGACGGGTCGCCTCGGCCTCGGCGTCGCCGGTCAGCAGGACGTCCCAGCCGCGGAAGGATGCGGCCAGGACCAGCGAGTCGGCGTTCGGGTCGACGTTCGCGCCGGCCGCGGGCCCGCGGGGCGGCCAGAGGACGTCGACCCGGAGCCGGCCGAACCGCAGCGCGCTGCCCTCGGCGACAGGCACGACGCGGGCCCCGGCGGCCCGCGCCGCGGACTCGAGCCGTGGGGCCGAACGGGCGCGGACGAGCTCGGCGACCGGTCGGGTGGCGAGCACCTCGTAGAGGCCGCCGGCGTGATCGAGCTGGTCGTGGGTCACGAAGGCCGCGGCGAGGCGGTCGACGCCGAGCCGATCGAGGGCATCGGCGGCGGCGCTCCCCGGCGGCCCGCCATCGACGAGGACCGGGTCGCCTCGCGGCGTCTCGAGCAGGATCGCGTCGCCCTGGCCGACGTCGAGCCCGGTGATCCGCAGCGCCGCGACGGGCGGCTCCCGGGCACCGCCGCCGGCCATCGCCAGGGCCAGCCCGGCTCCGAGCAGCAGCGCCGTCGCGGCGGCGGCGGGGCGTGGAAGCCGCAGGCGCCGGCGGCGCAGCAGCGCGGCGATCGTGACCGCAGCGGCCAGCGACGCGCAGGCGTAGGCGACGACGAGCACGCCCGTGTCGGGCAGCGCAACCCGGGCCTCCGACCAGGAGGGCGAGCCGAGGACGCGCGCCACGAGGGCGATCCAGTCGACCAGCACGCCCTCGACCGTGCCGAGCGGGGCGGTCGGCAGGCCGGGCACCTGCGCGAGCAGCGCGATCAGCATGCCGACCCACATCACCGGCGCGACCGCCGGCAGCGCGAGCAGGTTGGCCGGGATCGAGGCGAGCGAGAGACGCTCGAAATCGTGGGCGATCAACGGAGCGGTCGCGACCGTCGCGGCCAGGGTCATCGCCGCGCCGTCGGCGAGCGCGCGGCCGGCGGCGTTCGGAAGCGCCGCCGGCAGCCGCTCGCCGATCAGCTCCCGCACCGGGCCCGCCCAGAGCATGATCCCGACCACCGCCGCGAAGCTGAGCTGCCAGCCGACGTCGCCGCCGAACCGCGGGTTGATCAGCAGGGTCGCCGCCGCGGCGAGCAGCGGCGGCCAGGCGCGACCGGCGGGCCGCCCCGCGAGGGTCGCCGCGATCGTCGCCGCGCCCATCACCCCGGCCCGCTGGATCGAGGGCCCGGCCCCGGCGACCGGCACGTAGAGGGCGATCAGAAGCAACGTCGCGAGCAGGCGGGCGCGGAGTCCGAAGCCGAAGACCGCGAGCGCGACGCCGGCGAGGATCGCGAGGAGGGCGACGTTCTGCCCGGAGACGGCGAGCAGGTGGCTGAGTCCGGCACGGCGGAACTGCTCGCGGACGAGCGGTTCGATCCGGTCGTCCTGGCCGAGCACGAAGCCGCGGGCGAGCGCGGCCTGGCCGCTGTCGAGCCCGTCGCCGAGCGCGGTCTCGGCCCGTCCACGGATCCGATCGAGCGCCCCGGCAACACCGGACCGGGCGTCTGGGGTCATCCGGATCGTCGTGGCGCGAAGCTCGAGCGCCGCGCCCGCCCGCTCGAGCTCGGCGGCGACGAACCCGTCCGGCTCGGCGAGCGTGCCGCGGGCCACGACCCCGGCGCCGACGGGGAGATCGGGAACCGGCTCGGCCGCCACGGCGACGACGCGGCCGGCGGGGGCGTCGAGCTGGACGCGGACCTCGCCGAAGCTGCGGCGGGGCGTCGCCGTCACCCAGCCGCTCACCTCGACCCGCTCGCCCGGGTCCCCGACGAGGGCGCCGCGGTCGATCGCCGCGAGACGCAGCGATCCGGCGCCGAGGCCGGCGAGCGCAGCGACGGCCGCGATCGCGGCCAGCCCGGTCGCGACCATGGCCGACGTTGGGCCCGGCCCAACGCGCGAGCCGGCGCCCGCGAGGGCCACGCCCGCAGCGAGCGCGCACGGCGCCCACCCCGACGGAGCCGCGGTCAGGTTGGCGAGCAGCAGGCCGGCGGCGAGCCCGGCGACGGCGGCGTGACGCCACCATCCGGCGAGCCGCTCCGCCCGGGACACCGGTCGCTCCTCACGGCTGCAGGCGCTCGCTCAGCGACTCGATCGTCGCCGGGCCGATCCCGGGGATCGCGTCGAGCTCCTCGATCGAGGCGACCCCGCCGTGCTCGTCACGGTAGGCGATGATGTCGCCGGCCGTGACCGGCCCGATCCCGTCGATCGTCTCGAGGTCCGCCTGGTCGGCGGAGCCGAGGCTGATCGGGCCCTCCTCCGCAACCCCGACGGCGCTCGCCGTCGCGGCGGTGCGGTCGGGGACCATCACCTGCTGGCCGTCGGCGAGCCGGGCCGCGAGGTTGATCGTGTCGGCGTCGGCGCGCCCGGTTGGGCCGCCGGCCCGCTCGACCGCGTCGGCCACGCGCGAGCCCGCCGGCAACCGGTAGACGCCGGGCTCGCTGACGGCTCCGGCGACGTGGACGACGACGTCGCCGTTGGCCGGCGCGCCGGCGCCGCCGACGGGGGTGGTGGCGAGCGGCGCCGGGCCCTGGTCAGGCTCGGCGCCGCTTCGCGGACGGCGCGGATGCCGAGCAGGAGGACGACGATCCCGATCGCGGCGAAGACGGCGGTCTGGACGCGGCTTGCTCCCACGACCCGATCCTCCGCCGCGGCGGCGCACGGATGGGAGACGCCGTGTCAGGCCGGCCGACGAAACCGTGCCGTTTCGCGCGCCGACGGCAGCCGCCCGCCGCCGGGGCTCAGAAGCCCTCGAAATCCTCGTCGTAGCCGACCGTCGCCGCCGACTGGCGGCCGATCGTCTCCTCGACCGAGACGGCCGGCGACTGAACCGAGACGAGGGCGAGCGGATCGGCGCCGTGGTTGGCGATCACGTGGTCGCTGGCCGGCGGGATCAGGGCGAGGTCGCCCGGCTCGAGCATCTCGGTGTCCCCCGCCGCCGACAGCGATGCGACGCCGCGGACGACGACGTAGGCCTGCTCGGCCTCCTCGTGGGAATGGAGCTCCTGCTCGGCCCCGGGCGGGACCTCGATCCAGGTGACGGTCATGTGACGCGAACCGAGCTCGCCGGCATCCATGAGGATGTGGGAGCTGAGCCGATGGAAGTCGCGAACCGCGGCGTCGGGGAGGCGCCTGACGAGCATCTAATGCGGCTTTCTACCAGAAGGTGCGTGGTTCCGCGACCGAATTTCGTCGCGGGCAGGCCGCACGCTCAGCGAACGACGAGGTTGACGAGCCGGCCGGGGACGACGATCTCCTTGACCGGCTCGCGGCCGTCGAGGAACGATTGGACCCGCTCGCTGGCACGGGCCGCGGCGAGCGCCTCGGCCTCGCCGGCACCGGCGGGCACCTCGACGCGGTCGCGGAGCTTGCCGTTGACCTGGACGACGAGCGTGATCACGTCGTGGGCGAGCAGCTCCTCGTCGGCGGTGGGCCACGGCACCTCCCAGAGGCGGCCGCCGACGACCGTCTCCCAGACCTCGGCGCCGAGGTGGGGGGCGAACGGAAAGATCAGGGAGGCGGCGGTCGCGGTCGCGAAGCGCAGGGCGCGCTCGCCATCCGCCTCGCCGGCGAGCCGCTCCCGGAGCCGGTAGCAGTCGTTGACGAGCTCCATCACGGCGGCGATGACCGTGTTGAACTGAAAGTCGCGCTCGAAGTCGCGGGTCGC
Source organism: Solirubrobacterales bacterium (assembly GCA_041393495.1). Lineage (GTDB taxonomy): Bacteria > Actinomycetota > Thermoleophilia > Solirubrobacterales > 70-9 > RHKX01. The sequence goes on from JAWKKA010000010.1 coordinate 33,912, forward strand.
CTTGTCGATCGCCCAGTGCGCCTTGCCGAGCAGCTCGCGGGCCGGCCCTCCGGTACGGCGCTGCCAGTCACGGTCGAAGGCCGACAGCTCGCTGCTGACGTCGCGCTGCTCGTCGCCGAGCCGCCAGAGGCGGGACAGGAAGCGATGGACGCCGTCGACGCCCTCGTCGACCCAGTCGCCGCCGCGGTCGGGCGGGCCCATGAAGCAGACGTAGGTGCGGGCGGTGTCGGCGCCGTAGCGGGAGACGTACTCGGCCGGATCGACGACGTTGCCCTTCGACTTGCTCATCTTCGCGCCGTCGCGGGTGATCATCCCCTGCGTGAACAGGTTGGCGAAGGGCTCCTGGACGCCGATCAGCCCCTCGTCGGCGAGCGCCTTCGTGAAGAAGCGCGCGTACATCAGGTGGAGGATCGCGTGCTCGACGCCGCCGATGTACTGGTCGACCGGCATCCAGCGGTCGGCGATCGCCCGGTCGAACGGGAGCGTCTCGTTGCCCGGGTCGAGATAGCGCAGGAAGTACCAGGACGAGTCGACGAACGTGTCCATCGTGTCGGTCTCGCGCCGGGCCGGGCCGCCGCAGCGCGGGCATTCGGTCTCGACCCAGTCGGTCGCGGTCGCGAGCGGGCTCCGGCCCCTCGGGCGGTAGTCCTCGACGTCGGGCAGCTCGACCGGGAGCTGGTCCTCGGGGACCGCGACGACGCCGCACTGCGGGCAGTGGACGATCGGGATCGGACAGCCCCAGTAGCGCTGTCGCGACAGCAGCCAGTCGCGGAGCCGGTAGTTGACGGCGAGCCTGCCGCGTCCCTGCGACTCGAGCTCGGCGATGATCCGCTGCTTCGCCGCGGCGGGCGTGAGCCCGTCGAGGTCGCCGGAGTTGACGATCCGGACGTCCTCCGACTGGGTCACGAAGGCCTCATCGGCCGGCGGCCCGGAGCCGTCCGCGGGCGCGACGACGGGGCGCACCGGGAGATCGAAGCGGCGCGCGAACTCGAAGTCGCGCTGGTCGTGCGCGGGCACGGCCATGATCGCGCCCGTGCCGTACTCCATCAGCACGTAGTCGGCGACGAACATCGGGATGCTCTCGCCGTTGACCGGGTTGACGACGGTCCGCTCGAGCCGGACGCCGGTCTTCTCGCGCTCGGCGTCGCCGCGCTCGCCGCTCGACTGCCGCAGCGCCCGGGCGACGTAGTCGCGGACCTCGTCGGCGTTCGACGTCCCCTCGATCAGCCGGTCGAGGTCGGGGTGCTCGGGCGCGAGCACGAAGAAGGTCGCCCCGAAGAGCGTGTCGGGGCGGGTCGTGAAGACCGGGAAGTCGATCTCGGGGTCGGGGCAGCGGAAGACGGCTTCGGCGCCCTCGGAGCGGCCGATCCAGTTGCGCTGCATCGTCACGACGTGCTCGGGCCACGACTCGAGGCGGTCGAAGTCGGCGAGCAGGCGATCGGCGTAGTCGGTGATCCGGAAGTACCACTGCTCGAGCTTCTTCGGCACGACCTCGGTCCCGCAGCGCTCGCAGCGGCCGTCGATCACCTGCTCGTTCGCGAGCACGGTCTGGTCGGTCGGGCACCAGTGGACGGCCGCTTCGGTCCGGTAGGCGAGGCCGGCCGCGAACAGGCGCAGGAAAATCCACTGCGTCCAGCGGTAGTAGGCGGGCGTGTGGGTCGCCAGCTCGCGTCTCCAGTCGATCGAGATGCCCCAGTCGAGGAACTGCTGCCGGAAGCTGGCGATCGAGCGCTCGGTCGCGACGCGGGGATGCTCGCCGGTCCGGATCGCGTGGTTCTCGGCCGGCAGGCCGAAGGAGTCGTAGCCCATCGGCTGCAGGACGCCGTAGCCGTTGCGGCGCCGGTAATGGGCGATCGCATCGCCGACCGAGTAGACCTTGAGATGGCCGACGTGGGGCTCGCCCGAGGGGTAGGGCAGCATCACCAGCACGTAGGCCTTCGGCCGCCCGGCGCCGAATCCGGAGACGCCCGGATTCGGCGCCTCCCAGGTCTTCTCGGCGGCCCAGACGGCCTGCCACTTGCGCTCGATCGCGCGCGGCTCGTAGCGGGCCGGTCGGCCCGCCTCGCGCTCGGGGTTCGGGGTCGTGGCGCTCATCGGGTGCGGTGCGCAGTCGCGGCGCTCATCGGATCGGCAAGTCTAGGACGGCTCGAGGTCGAGGCCGAGCCAGGCGCCGACCGCCCCGACCTCGGCCTCGAGGGCTGCCGCGGGCGGCCGCTCGCCGAACCAGTCGAAGCGGACGGCGCGGCGCCGGCCCGAGCCCTCGACCTTCCAGGTGGCCGCGGCGCGGCCGGCGACGAGCACGACCGCCCGGATGATGCCGCCGCCGGGTGCCACGCGCTTCTCGACCTCGGGCGCGACGAGGAGGACGCGATCCCGCCAGCCGAGCAGGGCCGTGTCGAAGGCGCCGAGCATCTGCACGGGCGCCGGCGCCGGGGGCGGCGCCGGCTCGTCGGCGGCGGCGAGCAGGCCGGCGGCGGGGACCGCGTCCGCCGCCGCGAGCGCGCGCCGGCAGGCCGTGATCGGCAGGCCCGACCAGCGGGCGAGGTCGGCGGCAGCGGCGGGGCCGTAGCCGGCGAGGTAGCGGTTGCCGAGGATCGCGAGCGCCTCGTCCTCCTCGAGCGGCGCCGGCGGGTCAGCGCGGACGAAGCGGCCGTCGACGAGCCCGCGCACCTCCCCGGTCGCCGCGAGCCAGGGCATCAGCACGTTGACCGAGCGGGGGCCGAGCGACGGCAGGCCGGCGGCGTCGAGGCGCTCGATCAGCGCTGCCCGGGACAACGGGCCGGCGGCGAGGATCTCGAGGGCGGCGGGACGGATCGCCAGCGCCGTCTCGAGGTTGGAGCGCTTGCGCATCAGCGCGTCGAAGCGGCGCCGGTTGCGGGGCCCCGTCAGGGCGTCGATCCAGGGCAGATCGTCGGCGGCGAGGAGGTGAGCGGTGCCGCGGACGGTCCAGGTGCGGACGAGATCGGCGGCGGCGAGCCCGGCGGGGGCCACGCCAGGGGCGCGGGCGCGAATCGAGAGGCCGGCGGCGCGGAGGTCCTGGGCCTGGATGCCGAGCACCGCGCGCGCGACCTCGGCGGGCGCGGCCGCCTGGGCGCCGGGCGCCAACCGCTGGTTGCGCAGGCGACGGCGGCGGACCGACTCCGCGCTCGCCTGCTCGTTCACCGGGCCGCTACTCGGCCGGGATCACGACCTGCGCGCAGGGCGGCGCCGGCTGCGAGGCATCGCCGGTGTTCTTGACCGGGTCGTCGTGCTCGTCGAGGAGGTCGACGGTGAGCTTCGACTTGCGGACCTCGACCTCGGCGTAGCTGAACTGGTCGGTCGCCGCGCACTGCATGCCGACGCCGTTCGGCGGCTGCGGCTGGAAGAACAGCTGCGTCACCAGCGCACCGGCCGAATCGTTGTTGACGGCGCTGTCGATCTCGCCCGCGAAGTTCTCGGTCGCGATCGGCCCGGTCGTGACGTCGAGGATGCCCGAGTCCTTGACGCCGGCGCCGCCGAGCGTGTTGAAGCGGGCGTCGTTGACCATGTTGGCGTGGACGTCGGTGGTCAGGAAGACGGCGTTGTCGACGTTCTTGGCGAGGAACCGCAGCAGCTCCTTGCGCTCCGACTCGTAGCCCTCCCAGCGGTCGTAGGGCAGCGCGTAGAACTGCTGGATCGGCACCTCGTTGAAGATCACCTTGAAGGTCGCCTTCGAGCTGCCGATGTCGTCCTTGAACCGACGGAGCTGCCTGGCGCCGAGCATCGTCCGGTCCGGGTCGTTGATCGCATCGAGGCACCTCTGCGGGACGGGGTCGGCGAGCGGCGGCGCGATCGCGGCGAAGACGTCGCGGACGCTCTGCGGGGCGGTCGGCGCGAGGTCCGGGTTGCCGCTGCCGGCCGGGTTGTCGCAATCGCCGTTGTAGTCGGCGCTGGCGGAGCGGAACGAGCGCTCGTCGAGGAAGAAGACCTCGAGGTTGCGGCCCCAGCGCTGATGCCGATAGAGGCCGTCCTTCTTGTTGTAGGTAACCGGGTTGAAGTCGCGGAAGGCGCGCACGCCGTTGCGGTAGAGCTTCTCGCCGTTGATCTTGTTGACGCCCTGGAAGACGCCGTCGTTGCTGTAGGGGAACCGGTTCTCCTCGCGCGAGAAGTCGTTGACGAACTCGTGGTCGTCCCAGTGGGTGTAATAGGCGGCGCTGCCGCGCGCCTTCCACCACGGCTTCATCCCGAGGTTCGTCTTGTAGGCGCCCCACTTCTGCTTGACGGTCAGGGCGACGTCCTCGAGCGTGTAGCCGGGGACCTCGGTGTCGGAGTAGATCGTGTCTCCCATCGCGACGTTGAAGTCGTTGCCCTGCTGGCGGATCCGGTCCCAGACCTGGAAGTCGTTCCAGTACGGCTGCTTGCCGCCGGGGAGCGGCCGGGCGTCTTGATCGCCGGAGAGCGCGAAGCGGATCGGCTCGCTGGAGCTCGGCTTCGGCGCCGTCCGGAAGTGGCCGGTCTCGCTGTGGGCGCCGCCCTTCATGCAGACGCGGTACAGGTAGCCCTGGCCGGGCGCGAGCCCGCGGATCCGCTTCTGGACGGTCAGGTCGTTGGACCGCTTCGATACGACCGTCCCCTTCGTCCCCCTGCCGTGCCCGCAGCCACCCCACTTCCCGTGATGGACGGCCTGGATCCAGGTCTTGCCGGGCTTCGTCGTCCGCGCCCAGAGGATCGCCGAATGCGGGGTCACATCGGCTGCGGTGACGCCATAGCGGAAGCCCTTCTGCTTGGCGCTCGCGGCGGGAGCGACGGCGAGGGCGGCGAGGAGGGCCACCAGGGCGAGGACGGGGACGAGACGATGGCTGCTGCTGGACATGCCGGCAATCAAACAGTCCCCGCGGCGGCGGCGCAAGTGGGATCGGGCGGAGAGACGCGCGCCATCGGGCGCCCGCGGCGGGTGACCAGGAACGACTCGCCGGCGGCCGCCCGCTCGAGATAGCGGGCGTAGGCGTAGCCGAACTGCTCGGCGCCGACGGTACTCACGGTCGCGTGCCGATTCTCAGTGGAGCTGGACGGACTCGAACCGACGACCCCCTCGATGCCATCGAGGTGCTCTTCCAACTGAGCTACAGCCCCAGCGAACTCGTAATCGGCCGCGGAGTTTATCGCCGCCTGCTGATTGTTCCTAGCCGGCGCAAGCCTCAAGTGAATCGACCTTCGGTCTGCAGCCTTCTCGATCGGGATCAGGTAGCAGCGGTCGAGCTCGGCGCAGTAGGCAGCCACGGCATCGATCTCGTCGGCCGAGTAATGCCTATGCAAATAACCGTTGCGTCCAGGCGAGTAGCGACAGCTCGACAGGTTGATCTTGACCACCTCGCCGGCACTGCTCGCCGCCTTGCACTGGACCCGAAGCAGCTTCTTGCCGATCTCGAAGACCATGTCGTAGCGGCCATGCTCGGTTAGCGGGAAGAGGACGCCGACTCCGCAGAGCGCGGCCTCCTTGGCGATCGCCATCTCGGCAATCGATCCCCGCAGGTTGGAAGGAGCCCGATGCACGAACGTATGTTCGCACAGCGTCCGGACGGAACCGGCGGTCGGGAGGCAGGGAACGGGGCGGGCGCCGGGTATCCTCAGCGTGGAGATCGGCCCCGGTCACGGGCGCCTGAACGACAGAGGAGCCCAAATGGAGATCGAGGATCGGTACGGAATCGACGAGCAGGGCGGAACCGCGGTCCGCGGGGCCGACGCGCAGCTCGCGCGGCAGTCGTTTCTGACGTCGGTGTTCGGGTGGATGTTCCTCGGCCTCGCCCTGACGGCCGGGATCGCCGCCTACGTCGCGGCGAGCAGCGACATGATCTCGTGGTTCGAGGACCACCCGATCGCCTGGCTGGTGATGTTCATCGCCCAGCTCGGCCTCGTCGTCACGATCTCGGCCGGCATCAACCGGATCAGCTACCCGGCGGCGACCTTCCTGTTCCTCCTCTACGCGGGCCTGAACGGGTTCATCTTCTCGATCATCCTCGAGGCCTACACGACCGCCTCGATCGCCAGCGCCTTCGGCGTCTCGGCCGGCATGTTCGGCGGCATGGCCGCCTACGGCTACGTGACCAAGCGCGACCTCTCGGGGATGCGCTCGATCCTCTTCATGGGGCTGATCGGGATCATCATCGGCCTCGTCATCAACATGTTCTGGGCCAACTCCGTCCTCTACTGGTTCGTGACGTTCGGCGGCGTCGTGCTGTTCTGCGCGTTGACCGCCTACGACATGCAGAAGATCAAGCAGATCGGCTCCAGCGGCGCCGACGCCGAGACGCTCCGCAAGGCGTCGATCCTCGGCGCCCTCTCCCTCTACCTCGACTTCATCAACCTGTTCCTGTTCCTGCTGCGGATCTTCGGCTCCGCCCGCTGACCGCGCCGACTGACCGATGGGCGCCGGCGAGCAGCGCACCTGGATCGTCTACCTCGCCGGCGAGATCCACTCCGACTGGCGCGAGCGGATCGCCGCCGGGGTCGCCGCGGCCGACCTCCCCGTCGTCCTCACCCACCCGGTCACCGACCACGCCGCCAGCGACGACTGCGGCGTCACGATCCTCGGCCCCGAGGACGACAAGCTCTGGCACGACCACAAGGGCGCCGGCGTCAACGCGATCCGGACCGGCACGCTGCTGCGCGAGGCCGACGTCGTCGTCGTCCGCTTCGGCGAGAAGTACAAGCAGTGGAACGCGGCCTTCGACGCCGGCCAGGCGGCCGCGCTCGGCACGCCGCTGATCACCCTCCACCCGCCCGCGCACGACCACGCCCTCAAGGAGGTCGACCGGGCGGCGCTCGCCGTCGCCCGCGAGCCCGAGCAGGTCGTCGCGATCCTCCGCTACGCGATCGAGGGCCGGCTTTAGAAAGAGGCCTGACGTTGGCCTCCCCCACGCACGACGGGCGGCCGGCGGCCGCAGCATCCCGGGGCCGTCGGTTGTGCCGGGCGACGGCGCCGGAGAATGCAAGAAAGGGGGCGTAGGACGCCCCCAACCTCGCGTTCTCCGTGCGGGCTCCTTCGCGTCCCCGATCCGGCCGCCCGTCGCCGCGGGCGACCGGGGTCAGGGATCAGCTGTCCAGGCCAACCCCGGGCGCGCCGCCCGCCGGCCGGTCGGCGACGTCGAGGACGATCTCGTCGTCGCTGCGCGAGCGGACCTCGAACTCGAGATCGCAGCTCTCCTCGAGCTCGCGGAGCAGGTCGATCGGCTCGCTGAGCGCCACGTCGATCCGGGCCCGGCCCTCGGAGAAGCGCTTGATCGAGATGTCGCCGGTGGCTCCGATCGCATTGGCCGCGTCCTCGAAGCGGACGAGCTGGGAGAAGTCCGCGAACGGGCCGACATCAACGCTGACCCGGCGGCGCGGAACACCCGCCGGCTGCCCGGACGCGAATACCACCGCCGCCGTCGATCGGGTCAGCGGCGGCGCGGGCGTGACCGCGTCGCTCTGCTCCTCCCACTGCCTGCCGATCCGGTCGATCGCCTGCTCGAGCGCGTCGAGCAGCCGGTCGCGAACGGCCCCGGCCCGCGGGTCGGTGGCGTCGATGACCCGCGCGTTGACCTCGGCTGCCTCGCGAAGCGCGCAGAGCCTGATCCGGGTCGCCGCGCCGCGGGCGCCGATCCGCAGCTCCTCGAGCTGGCGGGCGAAGATCGCCAGCGTCCGCAGCTCCTCGGCGGCACGCGCCTTCGCGTCCTCGAGCTCGATCCGCAGCTCCCCGGACTCGGCCTCGCTCGCGGCGAGACGGCGACGCAGCGATTCGGCCTCGGCGGTCAGCGACTCGATCTCGGCCTCGCGGCCGCGCAGCGCCTCGGCCCGGCGCCCGAGCTCGGACTCGAGCGCGTCGATCGCCTCGCCGACCTCGGATGGGCGATATCCGAACAGGGACCTGCTGAACGTCTCTGCAGCGATGCTCCGAGACTAGGCGCGGCGGCGGACGTCACCGCCGACCGCCCCGAGATCGAGCCGCGGCGCCTCGCCCCAGAGCTGCTCGAGCCGGTACAGCTCGCGCGTCTCGGCGACGAAGACGTGGAGGATGCAGTCGATGTAGTCGACGAGGATCCAGCGCGCCTCCGCCAGCCCCTCGACCCGGGCCGCGAGCAGGTCGTCGTCGTGCTTGAGCCGGAGCTGCACCTCCTCGGCGATCGCCTTCGCCTGGCGCTCGTTGCGGGCCGTGCAGATGACCAGGTAGTCGGTGTAGCCGAGCAGCTCGGCGACGTCGATCGCGACGATCCCGGTGCCGCCCTTGTCCTCGGCGAGCGCGGCGATCCGCCTCGCGAGCGCCTCCGGCTCCATCACCCGGCAGCTCCGTAGAGCCGGCGGTCGGCGATCAGCCGCTCGACCGCCTCCGGGACCATCCAGCGGATCGGCCGACGGGCCGCGACCCGCTCGCGCACGAGCGTCGAGGAGATGCCGATCGACGGCATCTCGATCCGCGCGGCGGGGCCCTCGGCGCCGAGCCGGGCGAGGACGTCGTCGACGGCCGCGAGGTCGAACCCGGGCCGGCCCGCCACCGCCACCCGCGCCAGCTCGATCACCCGCTCGGGACGCTTCCAGCCCTCGAGGCCGGCGGCGACGTCGGCGCCCATCACGAAGGTCAGCTCGCTCCCGGGGAGCTCATCGGCAAGCAATTCAAGCGTACGGAAGGCGAATGACGGGCCCTCCCTGGCGACCTCGACGTCGGTGACGCGGAACCCCGCGACCCCGGACACCGCGGCCGCCGCCAGCTCGAGCCGCAGCGCCGCCCCCGGCTCGGGCTCGATCCGCTTGTGCGGCGCGACGCCGGTCGGCACGAGGACCACCTCGTCGAGCCCGAGCACCGCCTGCGCTTCCTGCGCGAGCAGGAGGTGGCCGATGTGGGGCGGGTTGAACGCGCCGCCGAGGACGCCGACGGCCGGGCTCACCCGCGCGTCTGACCCGTGCCCCGCAGGACGTACTTGGTCGAGGTCAGCTCGCGGAGCCCGATCGGACCGCGGGCGTGCAGCTTCTGGGTCGAGTTGCCGATCTCGGCCCCCATCCCGAACTCGAACCCGTCGGTGAAGCGGGTCGAAGCGTTGACGTAGACGCAGGCGGCGTCGACGCCGGACGTGAACGCCCGCCCGGCCTCTTCCGAGGCGGTCACGATCGCCTCCGAGTGACCGCTGCCGTGACGGTTCACGTGCGCGATCGCGTCGCCGACCGAGTCGACCACCCCGACCGCCATCTTCAGCCCGTGGTACTCGCGGTCCCAGTCGTCATCGGTCGCCGGCGCAACCGCCACGGCGCCGGCGTTCGCCCGCGCCCGCTCGTCGCCGACGAGCTCGACGCCGGCAGCGTCGAGGTCGCCGAGCAGGGCCGGCAGCAGCTCGTCGGCCACCGCGGCGTGGACGAGCAGCGTCTCCGCCGCGTTGCAGACGCCCGGGCGCTGCACCTTGGCGTTGTAGGCGATGTCCCGGGCCATCCCGAGATCTGCCGCAGCGTCGACATAGACATGGCAGTTGCCCGAGGCCGCGTAGAGGATCGGCACCGCCGCGACCTCCTCGAGGGCCGCCTTCAGCCCCTCCCCCCCGCGCGGGATGATCAGGTCGACGAGATCGCGCTGGCGGGCGAGCTCGCCGAGCTCGGCACGACCGCCGCCGGCGACCGCCTCCACCGCGCCCTCGGGCAGCCCCGCCTCGGCCGCCGCCTCCCGGACGAGCTCGACGAGGACCGCGTTCGATGCCGCCGCCGAGCTCGAGCCGCGGAGGACGGCCGCGTTGCCGCTCTTCAGGCACAGCGCCGCGGCATCGACGGTGACGTTCGGCCGCGCCTCGTAGACGATCGCAACGACGCCGATCGGCACCCGCCGGTGCTCCATCTCGATCCCGCTCGCAAGCGTCCGGCGCTCGAGCAGCTCGCCGACCGGGTCCGCGAGCGCGATCACCGCCTCGACGCCGACCGCCATCGCCTCGACGCGCTCCTCGTCGAGCCGCAGCCGGTCGATCAGGGCGTCGTCGAGCCCGGCTTCGTGGCCGCCGGCGACATCGACCCGGTTGGCGGCGAGGACCTCGCCGGTCCGCTCTCGCAGAAGCCGCGCCAGCGCGGTCAGCGCAGCGTCCTTGGCGGCGGTCGGCACGCCGGGCAGGGCCAGCGAGGCGGCCCGGGCGCGCCGGCAGACGTCGGCGACGGTTTCGGTGGTCGCTGCCACGCCGGACAGGGTACGCAATGACGAATATGCCGGGCCGGGGCCATGCCGGGCCGCGGGCCGGGTCGTGACAGCCACCGCCCATCCAGTGGCCATTCACCGTTCCGGGGACCGCCGGCTTAGCTAGCGTTGCCGGCGACCAGCAACAGCCCGGCTCGGGACCGCCGTTTCGACGGCATGACTTCGTCCCGGCGACCGGGCAGACGAGAGGAGGCAGCCAATGCCGCGTGCGAGGTGGTAGTACCGCCTCCCGCAGCGTGATGAACAGCCTCAACAGACCGCGAACGCCAACCCGCCGACGGGTAGTAGCCGTCGACGGGCGACGCTCGTGGCGACCTCGGTAACGAGGCCGTTGATGCGTCAGTCGCGCTGAGGTGGCAACTACGCAATGACCAGCGCAGGGCCGGCATCCGCCGGCTCTGCGCCTTTCTAATCGGCCCCATGTCTGATTCCTTTAGAGGCGGGGCGGACGGACCAGATGCACACGATGATCAGAGCAGTCCACCAAGCCCGGCTCGACCGGTTGTTCGTCGCGCATACGCAATCGGCGCTGGGAACCGGGGCCGGCTACGTGGTCCTGCTGCTGCTCGTCTATGAGCGCTCCGACTCCCCCTGGGCGTTGAGCATGATCCTCCTCGCCGGCTTTCTGCCCTCGATGTTGGTCGGGCCGCTGATCGGGGCCGCCGTCGATCGCTGGCCGCGGCGGATCTGCGCGATCGCCGCCGACCTGATCCGGGCTGCCGCCTTCGTCGGCATCGGCGCCGTCGACAACCTCCTGGCGATGGCGATCTTCGCCTTCATCGCCGGCGCCGGGGAGTCGCTGTTTCGGCCGGCGATCCTCGCCGGGATCGCCGATGCCGTCACCGACGAGGACGGTGCGCTCGCGCCCGTGACCTCGCTCTACACGGCGATCGAGGATCTCGGCGTCACCCTCGGGCCGGCGCTGGCCGGCGTGGCCCTGCTCGCCCTCAACCCGGCCGGGGTCGTCCTCATCAACGGCATGACGTTCGCGATCTCGGCGCTGCTGCTCGTCGGCGTCGACCTCGACCGGCACCCGTCCGAGCACGCCGCGGGGTCCCGGCGCCCGTCCCTGCTCGCGGCGACGGGCGAGAGCTTCCGGGCGCTACGCGGCTTGCCGCGCGTGAGCGTGGTGATCTGGGCCTCGAGCCTCGCGCTCGCCTTCGCCGCGATGATCAACGTCGCCGAGGTCCTCCTCGCCAAGGAGACGCTCGGGGTCGGCGACGCCGGCTACTCGGCGCTGGTCGCCGTCTACGGGGTCGGGATCGTGATCGGGGCATCGCTGGTCTCCCGGGTCCGCGCCGGCGACGAGATGCGGCTGCTGCTCGGCGGGATCCTCCTGTTCGGCCTCGCCTGCCTGGGCACCGGCGTGGCCGGCGTGCTCGCGGTGGCGCTCCTCACCTTCACGCTCGCGGGCTGCGGCGAGGGCCTCGAGGGGGTCAGCGGTCGACTGGTCCTCCAGCGGGACGTCCCGCGCGACTTCCAGGGGCGGGTGTTCGCGGTCAAGGAGACTGCGACCTCCTGGGGCTTCGGCCTGGCGTTCGTGGGCGGCGGCGCGCTCGCGAGCCTGCTCGAGCCGGGCCAGGTGTTCCTGATCGCCGGCGCCGGGTCGATCGCGGTCGCCGTCGCGATGGCCCTCGTCCTCCGGCGGCGCGCCCCGCAAGAGGCCGTCGAGGCGGTGAGCTGAGGTCGAGCCGCGCCGCCGGCCCTCTATGTGAGCACGAAGCGATCGCGGTGGATCGCCTCCTCGGTACCGCCGGGAATGATCGCCGCGACCTCGCTGCTGCGCTTGCCGAGGAGGCGAACGAGGACCTCGGAGGAGTGCTCGGCGATGCCCTTGCCGACGATGCCGCGATCGTCGACGACCTCGACCGGGTCGCCGGCGGCGAAGCTCCCCTCGATGCCGGTGATGCCGACGGGCAACAGCGACGAGCCGCGCTCGCGGAGAACGCGACCGGCGCCGCCGTCGACGACGATCCGGCCCCGGGCGGGCGTCGCCCAGCGCAGCCAGAGCTTGAAGCTCGGGGCGCGATCGTCGCGGCCCGTGAACGCGGTCCCGACTCGCTCACCGCGGGCGGCGGCGAGCAGGGTGCCCGCGGCGGTCCCGTCGCAGATCGTCACCGCGATCCCCGATCCACTCGCCATCTGGGCCGCGACGACCTTGCTGCGCATCCCCCCGGAGCCGAACCGGGAGCCGCGCGAGCCGATCTCGTAACGGTCGAGCTCGGCGGTGTCGGCGACCTCCTCGACGAGGCTGGCATCGGAATCGACGCGCGGGTCGGCGCTGAACAGGCCGGGCTGGTCGGTGAGCAGGATCAGCTGCCGCGCCTCGATCATGATCGCCACCTGCGCGGAGAGGAAGTCGTTGTCGCCGAACGTGATCTCGTCGGTCGCGGTCGTGTCGTTCTCGTTGATGACCGGGACGACGTGCCAGGCGAGCAGCCGCTGCAGCGTCTGCCGCGCGTTCAGGTAGTGGATCCGCTCGGACATGTCAAAGGCGGTGAGCAGGACCTGCGCGGCACGGACGTCGGCCGCCGCGAGCCGTTCCTCGTAGGAGCGGAACAGCGAACCCTGGCCGACCGCAGACGCCGCCTGGAGCTCGTCGACGGCGGTCGGGCGCCCATCCAGACCGAGCAGGCGACGGCCGCGGGCGATCGCGCCCGAGGTCACCATCACCACCTCCTCGCCGCCGCCGTGCAGCTCGGCGACCTGGGCGCAGACGCCGTCGAGGACGTCCTTGCGCAGGCCGCCGTCGGCGCCGGCGACGATCGACGATCCGAGCTTGACGACGAGGGTCATTGCCTAAGTATCCAATTCGAACGCCTCGTCTCCGACGAGGACCTCGTCGCCGGCCTCGAACCCGGCGTCATGCAGCGCCTTGACGACGCCGATCTCGTGCAGGCGTCGTTCGAGGTAGGCAAGCGCTTCCGGGTTGGCGAGATCGTGGCGCTCGACCAGCATCTCGACGCCGCGCCCGCGAACCCGATAGGCGCCCTCGCCGACGCGGACGACGTCGAAGCCGCCGGCGCCCTGGGGGCGATAGACCCGGTGCTCGGCCTGAAACTCGGGCCCGGTGCCGCCGGGCGGCCTCTGGACGGCCGACGCCACGGACGCGACGGCCCGAAAGAGCGCCGCCACCAGGTCGTCGATGCCGGCGCCGGTCGCGGACGAGATCGCCAGCGCCGCGGTCGAGGGATGCGCCGACCGCCAGGCGTCGAGCTCGCGCTCGACCTCATCGGCGGGCAGCAGGTCGCACTTCGAGAGGACGACGATCTCCGGCAGCCGCTCGAGGCCGGCGCCGTGAGCGGCCAGCTCGTCGCGCACGACCGCGTAGGCCGCCTCCGGATCGGAGCCGGGGCCGAGCTCGAGCAGGTGGACGAGCACCCGGCAGCGCTCGACGTGGGCGAGGAACTCGTGGCCCAGCCCGGCCCCGTCGGCGGCGCCCGCGATCAGTCCCGGGATGTCGGCGATCACGAGCTGGCGGTCGCCGTCGTCGATCGTGCCGAGCACCGGCGCCAGCGTCGTGAACGGGTAATCGGCGACCTTCGGCGCCGCGCGCGTGATCCGCGCCAGAAGCGACGACTTGCCGGCGTTCGGCAGCCCGACGAGGCCGGCGTCGGCGAGCAGCCGCAACCGCAGCTCGACCCAGCCCGACCGTCCGGCCAGGCCCTTCTCGGCGAACCTGGGCGCCCGCTGGGTCGCCGAAGCGAACCGCTTGTTGCCGTGCCCGCCGAGGCCGCCCGCTGCGACCGTCGCCCGCTGCCCGGGCTCGACGAGGTCGAAGTGCTCGCCCTCGAGGCCCTCGACGGTCGTTCCCGGCGGCACCGGGACGATCAGGTCCCTGCCGCGGGCGCCGTGTCGGTTCGCGCCCCGCCCGTGGCCGCCGCGTCCGGCCCGGAAATGGGCCGCGACCCGCATCGAGGCGAGGTCGCGACGCGACGGGTCGCAGACGAGGACCACGTCGCCGCCGTGACCGCCGTCGCCGCCGTCGGGACCGCCACGGGGAACGTGGGCCTCGCGGCGGAAGCTGACGGCCCCGTCGCCCCCGCGGCCACCCTCGACGAAGATGCGCGCGCGGTCGTGGAACATGGGCGGAAGCAAAGCAGGCAGCGAGCAGCGAGCAGCCTGCGGCAAACAGCCCGGCCCCGGGAGCTGCTTGCTACAGCGAGCGCGGCGAGCGGGCTGCTTGCTGCGCGCCTACTCGTTGACCGAGACGACCCGGCCCTTGCGGCCGGGCGTGAACGCGACGGTGCCGGCGCGGGTCGCGAAGATGGTGTGGTCGCGGCCGAGCCCGACCCCGTCGCCGGGATGGAACCGGGTCCCACGCTGGCGGACGATGATCTCGCCACCCTGGACCTGCTGGCCCGCGAACACCTTGACGCCGAGGAACTTGGGGTTGGAATCGCGGCCGTTACGGCTCGAACCGAGCCCCTTCTTGTGTGCCATCAGTCGCTCTCCTTCTTCTCTGCGGCGGGCTTCTTGGCGGCCGGCTTCTTGGCGGCAGCCGGCTTCTTGGCGGCAGCCGGCTTCTTGGCGGCAGCCGGCTTCTTCGCCGCCGGCTTCTTCGCCGCCGGCTTCGTGGCGGCAGCCGGTTGCTTCGCCGCCGGCTTCTTGGCCGCGGGCCTCTTCGCCGCCGCGGGCTTCTTGGCAGGCGCCTCCTTGGCACCCTCCGGCTTCGAAGCTGTCCGCTGTCCGCTGTCCGCTGTCCGCTTGCCCGCCGGCTTCCGCGCCAGCAGCTTCACCTCGGTCACCTCGAGCCGGGTCAGCTCCGAGCGGTGGCCACGGCGCTTGCGATAGCCCTTCTTCGCCTTGTACTTGAAGACCCTGATCTTGGCGCCGCGCTCGTGGCCGGCGACCTTCGCCTCAACCTTGACCTTGGCGAGCTCGGCCGGAGCGATCACCGTGTCGTCGTCGCTGCGGAACATCACCGCGCGGAGCGGGACCTTGGCGCCCTCGTCGGCGGCGATCCGGTCGACGAGCAGGGACTGGCCCTGCTCGACGCGGTACTGCTTGCCGCCGCTTTCGACTATCGCGTATGTCGACATATCGCTGTGCTCGTCTCGGTTCGAGGTCGTCAGGAGCCCTGCCCGGAGCCCGATCCGCTCCCGGCGCGGGAACGGCGCCGTCCGCCTCTGCGGCCGCGGCGCCGGGTGCCGGATTCTAGCCCCTCGGCGGAATCCTGCCCGTCCGCCGCTTCGGGAATGCCCTCGACCAGCGTCGCCAGCCCCGCGGAGCGGCCGATCTCCTCGATCCGGACGAGCTTGCGCTCGCCGACCAGCGGCGCCGCGCCGGTGACCGTGATCACGAGCGCGTCGACCCGCGCGACCGCGTCGCCGGGGTTGTACATGTGCGGCTCGTCGATCGCCAGCAGGACCTCGTCGCCGACCTGGAACGGCAGCGCCCGCCGCTCGATCTCCTCGCGGCGGCCCGACTCGGCGACCTCGAAGGTGTCGATCGGCAGCGCGTCGCCCCCCTCGAACAGGAAGACCTTGCCGGTCTCCTCCTCGAGCTCGAGCAGGCCGCTGTCGTGGCGCATCAGCTCGCGCGCGACCTTCGGGTTGACGCGCACCAGGTGCGCCTCACGCTCGGGGCTCTCCTCGGCGACGTCGCGGAGCTTGCGGAGCGCCTCGATCGCAACCGTCTCGGCCGAGCGGACCACGCCCTCGCCGTCGCAGGTCGGGCAGCGCGTCGTCAGGATCTCGCGAACCCCGTCGGTGACGTTCTGGCGGGTCATCTCGACGAGCCCGAGCGGCGAGACCTCGACCACGTAGGTCTTGGTCCGGTCCTCGTCGAGCGCCTTGCGCAGGGTCTTCAGGACCTGGTCGCGATTCTTCGCCCGGGCCATGTCGATGAAGTCGATGACGATGATCCCGCCGATGTCACGAAGCCGGAGCTGGCGGACGACCTCGTCGGCGGCCTCGACGTTGACCTTGGTGATCGTGTCCTCGAGCCGCCCCTTGCCCTTGCCGGTGAAGCTGCCGGTATTGATGTCGATGACCGTCAGCGCCTCGGCGTAGTCGATGATCAGATACCCCCCCGAAGGCAGGTCGACCCGCCGCGACAGGGTCGAGCGGAACGCTTCCTCGGCGCCGTAGCGCGCAAACAGGTGCTCGGCGTGGGAGTGCATCTCGACCGAGTCGACGAGCTCCGGCGCGGTTCGCTGAAAGAACGAGGTGACCCGCTCGAACTGCTTGCGGTCGTCGATCTCGGCGCCGTCGAACTCGCTGCCGAGGACGTCGCGGAGGACGCGGATCGGCAGATCGGCCTCCTGGAAGATCAACGACGGAGCGTCGGCATCGGTCGAGCGCCGCTCGAGCACCTCGTGGAGCTTGTGCAGGTAGGCGATCTCGCGCTCGAAGTCCTCCTTCTTGGCGCCCGCCGCGGCGGTCCGGACGATGTAGCCGCCCTTGCCCTTGCTCGCGTCGTGGAGCTTCTCGAGGTTCTTGCGCATCTGGCTGCGCTCGCCGTCGGGGAGCCGGCGGCTGACGCCGATCCCGCCCCCCTGCGGCATGTAGACGAGGTAGCGGCCGGCGATCGAGAGCTGCATCGACAGGCGCGCGCCCTTCGTCTTCAGCGGGTCCTTGACGACCTGGACGACGATCTCCTGGCCGCGCTTGATCAGCTCGTCGATCCGCCGCCCCTGGCCACGGCCGCGCTTCGGCACCGCCTTGCCGTCGGGCGTGACGATCTCGTCGACGTGGAGGAAGCCGTTGCGCTCGAGGCCGATGTCCACGAACGCCGCCTCCATCCCCGGCAGGACGTTGTCGACGACGCCCTTGTAGATGTTGCCGACGATCGACCGCGAGCCGCGGCGCTCGACGTAGAGCTCGCCGACGCGCCAGTCGTCGCCCTTCTTGCCGTCGGCCTTCTTGCCACGGGCGCCGCGCGCGGAGCCCTTGGCTTCGAGCACGGCGACGCGGGTCTCACCGGCGTCAACCGATACGAGGATCTTCTTCTTCAATTTTGCTCACCTCACGGAGCCGTTCTGAGCCTGCCCGGTGAGGAGAGCTGCGACTGGACGTAGATGCTCTGAAGCAGGCCGACGGCCATGAAGGTGACCAGGACGGACGTGCCGCCGTAGCTCACCAACGGCAACGGGACGCCCGTGACGGGCAGCAGCCCGACGTTCATCCCGACGTTGACGAAGGCCTGGAAGAGCAGCATCGCGGCGATTCCCGCCCCGACGAGGCTCCCGTACAAGTTCTTCGAGAGAGTCGTTATCCGCAGCGCCCTCCAGATGAGCAGCGCATAGAGGGATAGAAGCAGCGCAGCGCCGACGAACCCCCACCGCTCCGCGATCGCGGAGAAGATGAAGTCGGTGTGATCTTCCGGGAGGAAGCCGTGCTGCGCCTGTGTCGCGTCATCGCCGCGGCCGAGCTTGCCGCCCGAGCCGATGGCGATCAACGCCTGATTGGTCTGGTAGCTGGAGTCCGCCGGGTCGTCGCTCGGATTGAGGAACGACGTCAGCCTGTCCAACTGATACCCGTGGAGCACCGGGTGACCGACCGCGGGCGCGACCAGGAGCACGACCGTGACCGCCGCCAGCGCGATCGCCCCGAGCGCAGCGAAGTGCTGCCAGGGCGTGCCGGAGACGAACAGGATCGCGAGCGTGACCACGCCGTAGACCAGTGCGGTGCCCAGATCGGGCTGCACGAACACGATCAACGCGGGCACGAAGCCGAGCAGGAGCAGCCGCGCGGTGCGCTGCCACTCCGTCTGGCGCCGGGCCCGGTCGATGGCAAAGCCGGCGATCGCCAGGACGAGCAGAAGCTTGCCCAGCTCCGACGGCTGAAACTGAAAGAACGGAAGCTCGATCCAGCGCCGCGCTCCGTGCGTGGCGACGCCGACGCCGAGGACGAGGACGATCGAGACCATCATCGCGCTGTAAAGGCCGACGCGGAGCTCGCGGAACCGCGAGTAGTCGATCCGGGCGAGGGCGAACATCAGCGCGATCCCGATCACCGCGTAGATGCTCTGGCGGATCGCGTAGTGGTAGGGATCGCCGACGATCTCGTCCCTGGTCGTGAAGCCGAGCGCGACGATGCTGCAGACGATCAGCCCGACCGCGGCGAACGCGGTCACCGGGTCGATCTTGAGCAGGCCGGCGCGCGCGCCGATCCCGGCGCTGCGCTCGTCGAAGGTCTGGGGCCTGGCGATCGTGGGCATCTGTCAGCTCATCTAAGCAGCGCCGGGGTCAACGGGTCTGGCTCGTGCCGGCCACGCACTCGCTCTTGACGCCGAGCAGGACGTTGAGGACCTGGCAGGCTGCGGGCGCCGCCGACTCGGCACCGAAGCCGCCGCGCTCGACCGTGACGACGACGACGTACTTGGGATCGTCGGCGGGCGCCAGCGCCGCGTACCACGACTGGTCCTCCTGGGCCGTCTTCTCGGCCGTTCCGGTCTTGCCGGCGATCTCGACCGGATAGCCGCCGAACGTCGGATACGAGGTCCCGCCCGGCTCCATGGCGGCCTCCCGCAGCCCTTCCATGATCGTCGAGCGGGTCTGCTCGGAGAGCTCGACCTGCCGGCGCGGCGCCGGCTCGAACGCCTGCGTCTGGGCGCCGGTCGCGTCCTCGGCCTCCATCCCGAGATGGGGGCGGACGACCTCGCCGCCGTTGCCGATCGCCGCGTAGGCGGTCGCGAGCTGTAGCGGCGTCGCCTGCAGGTCGCCCTGGCCGACCGCGAGGTTCATGTTGTCGCCCGGGCCCCAGGGGCGGTCGGTCTCATAGCAGCCGTCGACGCCGTAGAGGACCTTCTTGCCGCCGCACGAGTCGGGATCGCCCGCCTCCGCGAAGAGCTTGTCGCGCCACTCCGGCGTCGGCACCAGGCCGGCGCTCTCGGCCGGCAGGTCGATCCCGGTCAGGCCACCGAAGCCGAGCTGCTTGGCCCAGTCCTGGATGATCTCCTGTCCGGTCTCGTCGTAGACGTTGTTCGCCATCAGGCCGATGTCGTAGAAGAAGACGTCGGAGGAGACCCGCAGCGCCGAGACCATGTTGACGACCCCGTTCGCGGCATCGCCGGCGTTGCGCCACGTGTAGTCGCCGTACTCGAACGAGCCGGTGTCGTTGAAGGTGTGCTCGGGGGTGACGAGCCCCGACTGCAGCGCCGCCGAGCCGGTCACGAGCTTGAACGTCGAGCCGGTCGGGTAGCCGGCCTGAATCGCGCGGTCGAGCAGCGGGTCCTCGTCGGCGTTGGTCAGCGACTTGACGGTGGCGGTGTCGACCGGCGGCGTGAACACGCTCGGGTCGAACGTCGGGTAGGAGCCCATCCCGAGGACCGACCCGTCGTTGACGTCCATCGCCACGAACGCGCCCGGCAGGCCGTAGCTCGCCAGCGCCTGCTCGCCGACGGACTGGACCTTCTCGTCGATCGTCAGCTTCAGGTTGTCGCCGGCCTCGGGCTCGATCCGCGACAGCTCGCGGCCGCTCGGCTGACCGGCGGCGTCGACCTGGACGCGGACGGCGCCGTTCTGGCCGCGCAGGATCGGGTCGTATTGCGCCTCGAGGCCGGTCGCGCCGATCCGGTCGCCGGGCTCGAGGCCGTCGTAGGCGGGCTCCTCGAGCTGGTCGGGGCCGATCTCGGCGACGTAGCCGAACAGCTGGGCGCCGAGCGTCCCGTCCGGGTAGTCGCGGACGTAGAGCTGCGAGGCGGTGACGCCGGGGAACCGGTCCTGGCGCTCGCGCAGGTAGTAGACGACGTCCTTGTCGACGTCCTGCTGGAGCGTCACCGGCACCCCGGGCGGCTCGATCAGGCCGCGGCGGACCCGGCGGCTGTAGCGGACCGGATCGAGGCCCATCGCAGCGGCAAGCTGGCTTCTCATCTCGCGCTTGACCTTCGCGTAGCTCATCCCGGCGACGTCGGCGAGCCTGCGCAGCTCACGGCTGCGCGGGGCCGCCCGCCGCGGCAGATCGCTCGGCTGGACCTGCAGCGACAGCACCGTCTTGTTGTCGACGAGGACGTTGCCGTTGCGGTCGAGGATCTCCCCGCGCGGCGCCTGGATCTTGATCTCGCGGACGCGGTTGGCGTTCGCCTCCTTCAGGTAGGCGTCGCCGGAGAGGACCTCGAGGAACCAGAGCCGGAAGAGGATCGCCGCGAAGGCGACGATCGCGATGCCGCCGAGGATCGCGACGCGCATCGCGAACTGCGCATGCGTCGGGGCGGCGTTTTCGTCGTGGCGGAACATCAGAGGCTGCCCTGGCCCCTCATCATCCCGAACCTGCCGCGACGGCCGGAATGCCGGGGGCCGGCGACGGTCCGCGAGCGCGCCCGGCCCGCGTCGTCGACCAGCGCCGGACGGACGATCCGGCGGACCAGCGGGAAGACCGGGACCATCAGCAGGATCCCGAGCAGGCCCTGGACGAGCGCCTCGCGGAGCGCCAGGACGCTGACCGGAGCGTCGATCCCGAGGGTCAGGGTCAGGCCGCCGTAGATCAGGGCGGCGAGCGCGCTGAGGGCGCCGGCGAGCAGCGGCGGGACGAGCGAGCTGACGATGTCGTAGCCCTCGCGCCAGCGGCCGGCGAGGTAGCCGGCGGCCATCAGCGACAGCGACGCGACTCCGGGCGTCCCGCCGATCATCGCGTCGATCAGCAGCCCGGTCGCGAACCCGCTCACCGCGCCGGCGACGGCGCCGCCCAGCAACCCGATCGCGACGACGACGACCGGCAGCAGGTTCGCCACCGAGCCGAGGATCGGGACCTGCGAGAAGAAGCCGAACTGGAGCAGGACCGAGACGAAGACGACCAGCGCCAGCCGGATCAGGATCGGCGGCGTGACGATCATCCGCCACCCCCGGTCAGCACCGTGACCTGGCTGAGGTCGGCGAGGTCGGCGAACGGCTCGACGTTGACCTGCTCGCGCTGCTCCTGCTCGGCCGGGATCGTCTCGACGACCTCGCCGATCGGGATGTCGGCCGGGTAGCGCGAGGAGAGGCCATCCTCGGAGGTGAAGCCGGCGGTGACGAGCCGGTCGCCGTCCTTGACCTCCTTGTCGCCCTGGATCAGGCTGAAATCGAGCTTGCCGGGAGCCCCGACGACGCCGCTGATCAGGCCCTCGGGCCCGCCGCCGACGACGCGGGCGGTGACGGCGTTGGAGCCGCCGGTGATCAGCGCCACCTCGGAGGTGCCGCCCGTGACCTGCGAGATCCGTCCGATCAAGCCGTCTTCGGTGATCACCGCATCGTTGCGGGAGACGCCGTCGGAACTGCCGGCGTCGATCTTGATCGTCCCGTACCAGAGGCTGAAGGAGCGCCCGATCACGCTCGCGTCGACCGGGGTGTAGCCGGTCAGCTCGCCGCCCTTGATCAGGCCGGCGAGCTTGTCGGCGTAGCCCGCCTGCTCGGCGGCGTCCCGCGTCTTGACGAGCTCGGCGCGGAGCGCGGCCACCTGCCGGCGGAGGTCTTCGTTCTCGCCCCGGGCCTCCCAGGTCTCGTCGAACCAGTCGACCAGGTCGCGGGCGGGCTTCAGGGCCCGGCTCGCCCCCTCGCCGATCGGCGAGAGGATCGTCGAGACGCCGCGCTGGACGGAGTGCAGCGGTCCGCTCTCGGCCTCGCTGATCGAGATGCTGATCAGCATCAGGCAGGCGACGACGAGGACGACGAGGATCGCGCGGCGCCTGCGTACCTGCTTGCGGTACATCGGCCCGGCCCTCAGCGGCGTCGGCGGCCGCGCGTGTTGACGTTGACCCGGTGGATCGTCTCGAACTCCTCGAGCGAGCGGCCGGAGCCCACCGCGACGCAGGTCAGCGGTGAGTCGGCGAGCTGCGCCGGCATCTGGCACTCCTCGCGGAGCCGCTGGTCGAAGCCCTGCAGCAGCGAGCCGCCGCCGGCCAGGGTGATGCCGCGGTCCATGATGTCGCCGGCGAGCTCCGGCGGGGTCCGATCGAGGGTCTCCTTGACGGCGTTGACGATCGCGTCGACGGGGTCGCGCAGCGCCTCACGGACCTCCTCGGAGCTCAGCATCACGGTCTTCGGCAGCCCCGAGACGATGTCGCGGCCGCGGATCTCGGTCCGGACCTCCTCGTGCAGGTCGGTAGCCGAGCCGGCCTCGAGCTTGACCTCCTCGGCCGTCTGCTGGCCGATCATCAGCTTGTGGTGCGTCTTGCACCAGTTGACGATCGCGTCGTCCATCTCGTCGCCGCCGACGCGGATCGACTGCGAGACGACGATCCCGCCGAGCGAGATCACCGCCACCTCGCTGGTCCCGCCGCCGACGTCGACGACCATCGAGCCGGTCGGCTCGCCGACCGGAAGGCCGGCGCCGATCGCCGCCGCCATCGGCTCCTCGATCAGATACGCCTGACGGGCCCCGGCGGCGAGGCAGGCCTCCTCGACGGCGCGCTTTTCGACCCCGGTGACCCCGGATGGCACGCAGACGACGACGCGCGGGTGCGCGAAGCGGTTCTGGTGGACCTTCTGGATGAAGTGGCGGAGCATCTCCTCGGTCACGTCGAAGTCGGCGATGACGCCGTCCTTGAGCGGCCGGATCGCCTGGATCGTGCCGGGCGTGCGGCCGAGCATCCGCTTCGCGTCCATGCCGACGGCGTGGACCTCGCCGGTCCGGGTATCGACGGCGACGACGCTCGGCTCCGAGAGGACGATCCCGCGCCCACGCACGTAGACGAGCGTGTTCGCGGTGCCGAGGTCGACGGCCATGTCGCGACCGCCGAAGCCGGTCAGGTAGCTGAGGATGCCCATCGCGGGGTGACCTCGAAGAGTCTCGGGATTGAGTGGTTCACGGGAAGGTCCTGGAAGCGTTGCTGGCGATGCGTGGTCGCGCGGACCAACTCCCCCGATCGCGTCCGCGGCGGCCCGCCGGCCCGAAGGCTTCGTGCCCCCGAGCCTGCTCGCCGGCTGCGGCTTCGGGAGCGACGCGAGTCTAGCGAACGGCGTCTCGGACGGCGAATATGTGAGCAGAACGCAACACGATGCATGCGCTTCCTTAACGATCCTGCAAGTCTGCGATCATCCTGCTCAGCGCCGGGATCGGCAGGCCGATCACGTTCGAGAGGTCGCCCTCGATCCGCTCGACCAGCGATGAGCCGAGGCCCTGGACCGCGTACCCTCCGGCCCGGTCACGCCACTCGCCGGAGGCGACGTAAGCTTCGATCTCGCGGTCGCTGAGCTCGCGGAACGTGACGGCGGTGCGAACGAGCTCGCTGCGCTCGACGCCGGCGCCGACGAGCGCGATCCCGCTCAGGACCTCGTGCGTCCGCCCCGACAGCGCCCGCAGTCGGGCGGTCGCGTCGCCGTCGTCGGCGGGCTTTCCGAGCAGGCGGCCGTCGTAGATGACGTCGGTGTCGACGCCGAGCACGGGGACGCCGGGGGCGGCGCGCTCAGCGACCGCCCGCGCCTTGCGGAGCGCGTTCTCGACCACGATCACCGGCGGGTCGCCGGCCGTCAGCTCGGCGACGCCCGACGGCACCGCCTCGAACTCGACGCCGAGCAGCCCGAGCAGCTCGCGGCGCCGCGGCGAGGAGGAGGCGAGGACGAGCTTCACGACGGGGCGGCGGCCCCCGACCGCAGCCGCGGGCTCAGCCGAGCTCCGGAAACCAGATCGCGATCTCGCGCGCTGCCGACTCGTCGGAGTCGGAGCCGTGGACGAGGTTGAAGGTGACCTCGATTCCGAAGTCGCCGCGGATCGAGCCCGTCGCGGCCTCGATCGGGTTGGTGGCGCCGATCAGCTGCCGCGCCGCCGCGACCGCGTCGACGCCCGCGAGGACGGCGGCGACGAGCGGGCCGCCGGTGATGAACGAGACGAGCTCGCCGAAGAACGGCTTGTCGGTGTGCTCGGCGTAGTGCTCGTTCGCGATCGCCGCGTCGGCGCGGATCAGCTTCAGGGCGACGATCTCGAGGCCCTTGCGCTCGAACCGGGCGAGCACCTCGCCGGTGAGGCCACGCTCGAAGGCGTCCGGCTTGACGAGGATCAGGGTGCGGGTCTGCTCGGGCATCTCGGGGGCCTCTCGGGGTCTTGGGGACGGCTGGTTCGCGGATCAGGAGGACGTCGCCGAGCGCCGGCGCGAGCCGGCCTCGCCGTCGTCGGCCGCTGCGCCGGCCTCGCCGGCGTCGGCCTTCGCCTTGACGCTCGCAGGCCGTTCGGCCCGCGGAGGACGCTCGCTGCGCTGCGTGCGTGCCTGGGCGTCCGCCGGCGGCGGCGCCGGCGCGGAGCGTCGGGCCGAGGGCGGGCTGCCTGCGCCCTTGGCGCCGGCCGGCTGCCGGGACGGGTCCGCGGCCGCGGCGGCCTTGCTGCGCGAGCGCGAGCGCCGCCGCGGCTCCGCCTCGGCCCGTTCGCGCTGAAGCGGGGTCTCGCAGTAGGGACAGATCGCCCAACGCGGGTCGACCGGCCGGTTGCAGGAGACGCATGGGTCCTTGAGCCGGTGCTGGCACTCCGGGCAGCGCAGCCAGCTCCGCTCGATCGGATGCTCGCAGCGCGGGCACGACTGCGCCGTCAGGTGGCGCATCCGCAGCTCCGATGCCTGGGTCTCGATCTCGCGCTCGCGGGCGTCGGCGAGGAACTCCGGCGGGCGCAGGATCGTGTAGACGATCGTGCCGATGAACGGGATCAGCGAGGCCGCCGTCGCGGTCCCGATCAGGACCGGGTCGGCGACGCGGCGGCGGGCGTCCGCGAACGTCCAGTAGACGAGCGAGAGCCAGACCACGATCAGGACGAGGAGCAGCAGGTTGACGGCGAGATTCAGCGAGCCGTCTTCGATTCCGAACAGCGCTACGGGCATCTAGGCCGCGGCAGTGTAACCGGATCGCCAGCCGTCACCGGGGCGGCTGGCCCCCGCCGCCGTGGCGATTTCAGAGAAACAGGCGCCCGAACAGGTAGCCGAGGCCGAAGAAGATGAGGATCACGACGGCGACCACGGCGGCCACCAGGCCCATCATCGAGAGAAGCTCTGAGCGTGCCTCGCGGTCCATACGTACCGGAGAAGGTAATGGGAGCCGGCGAACAGCGCCACGCCGCCGCGGTCGCGGGCGAGCGCGGCGGTCCGCTCGACGGCGACCGCCGGGTCGGCCTCGGCCTCGGCGACGATCCCGGCCGCGGCGACGAGCCGGGCCAGCTCCGCCGGATCGAGCGCCCGCGCGCCGGGGCGGCCCATCGCCGGACCGGGCTCGGCGGCCGTGCAGAGGCAGGCCTGCAGCCCGGGGGCGAGGGCGGCGGCGATCGCCGCCGCGTCCTTGTCGGCGAGGACCGCGAGGCAGCCGAACACCGGCCGGCCGCCGGCGAGCGCCGGCAGCGCCTCGGCGAGCGCCCGGGCGCCGGCCTCGTTGTGGGCCGCGTCGGCGATCGCCGGCGGGTCGCCCGCGAGCATCTCGGCGCGACCGGGAAGCGCCGCGTGCGCGAGCGCGTCGGCGACGGCGACGTCGGTCGCCGGGCCCGTGATCGTCGCCGCGAGCGCCGCCGCGACGGCGGCGTTGCGCTCGAGGTAGGGCACCATCCCGCCCGGCAGCGCCGCGGCCCCGAGCGGCGGCGCGACGATCAGCTCGCAGTCGCGCTCGGCGGCGACCGTCCGGGCCAGCGCGGCGATCTCCGGCTCGAGCCGACCGGTCACGAGCGTCGTCCGCGGTCGCAGCACCGCCAGCTTCTCGGTGGCGATGTCGCGCTCGGCCGGGCCCAGGTACTCGACGTGGTCGCGCCCGACCGACGTCAGCGCCGTCGCGCTCGAGTCGATCACGTTGGTCGCATCGAGGCGGCCGCCGAGGCCGGCCTCGACCACGGCGACGTCGACGCCGGCGTCGGCGAGGGCGACGAACGACACCGCGACCGCCGCCTCGAACTGGGTGATCCGCTCGCCGTCGGCGAGCTCGGGCTCAACCTTCGCGATCGCTTCGGCGACGGTCGCGGTCGCAGCTGCGAAGGCCTCGGGCGCGATCTCGACGCCGTCGATCCGCGTCCGCTCCGCCCAGCGCCAGACGTGCGGCGATATGCAGGCCCCTGACCTCAGCCCGGCGCCGTGCAGCAGCGCCGCCGTCATCGTCGCCACCGACGACTTCCCGTTGGTGCCGACGACGTGCAGCGTCCGGTAGCGGTCCTGGGGCCGGCCGAGCGCGGCGCACAGCGCGCGCATCCGCTCGAGGCCGAAGCGCCAGCCGACCGGCTCGAGCCCGGTCAGGAACTGCTCGGGGTCCTTCAGCCGAGCTCCTCGAGCTCGGCGCGGTAGCGCGCGAGCTTGGCACGCTCCCCGGCGACGACATCGGCAGGCGCGTTCGCGACGAACCTCTCGTTGTCGAGCTTGCCCTCGGCCCGCTCGACCTCGCCGCGGAGGCGCTCGCGCTGCTCCTCGATCCGCGCGGTCACCGCCTGGGGGTCGAGGTGCTCGGAGGGCAAGATCTCGATCGCGCCGACCGCGGCGACCGCCTCGCCGGCATCCTCGCCGGCGAGGTCGAGGCGGGCGAGGCGGGCGACGAGCGGATGGACTCCGGCGCCGCCCCGGGCACGGAGCGGCGCGGCCGGTGCGACGCCGGCGAGCTCGCGCCAGCGCCGCAACGAGCGGGTCAGGTCGATCGCGGCCGCGACCTCGGCCTCGGCCTCGACGTCGAACCGGGAAGGGTCGGCCTCGGGCCACGGCGCGACGATCAGCTGCGTATCGCGATCGGGCAGGTAGCTCCAGATCTCCTCGCTGACGAACGGCATCAACGGGTGGGCGACCGCGAGCGTCCGCCCGAGGACGTGCAGGAGGTTCCGAGCGGCGCTGTCGTCGCCGCGGGCGGGGCCGTCGTAGAGCCGCGGCTTGACGATCTCCAGGTACCAGTCGCAGAGCTCCGAGTAGACGAACCGGTAGAGCTCGAGCGCCGCATGGGCGAAGTCGAAGCGGTCGAGGCATTCGCCGACGCTCGCGATCGTGCGCTCGAGCCGGGAGAGGATCCAGCGGTCCTCGACCGCGTCGGACCGCGGCTCCGGCGCGGCCTCGCCGGCGTTGAGCAGGATCAGCCGCGAGGCGTTCCAGAGCTTGTTGGCGAGGTCGCGGCCCTGCTGGACCTTGGCCGCGGAGAAGCGGACGTCCTGGCTCGAGGACATCGCGAGCAGGCCGAATCGGAGCGCGTCGGCGCCGTGCGCGTCGATCAGCTCGAGCGGGTCGATCCCGGTCCCGAGGCTCTTCGACATCCGCCGCCCGTCGGGGGCCTGGACGACCGAGGTGATGTAGACGTCGCTGAACGGGATCTCGTCGAGGAACTCGAGCGAGGTCATGATCATCCGCGCGACCCAGAGGTAGATGATGTCGCGGGCGGTGACGAGGACGTCGGTCGGGTAGAAGGCGCGCAGCTCCGGGGCCTCGTCGGGCCAGCCGAGGGTCGCGTACGGCCACAGCGCCGAGCTGAACCAGGTGTCGAGGACGTCCTCGTCGCGTCGCAGGACGCCGCCGCAGCCGTCGCATTCGCCGCCCGCGGGCTCGCGCTCGGCGACGATCGTGCGCTCGCAATGGTCGCAGTACCAGACCGGGAGCTGATGGCCCCACCAGAGCTGGCGGGAGACGCACCACGGCCTGATGCTCTCCATCCAGTCGAGGTAGACGCGACCCCAGCGCTCGGGGGTGAACCGGATGCGGCCGTCGCGGACGACCTCGATCGCGGGCGCCGCGAGCTCGTCCATCCGGCAGAACCACTGGAGGCTGATCAGCGGCTCGATCCGCTGCCCGGAGCGGTGCGAGAACGGGACCGAGTGGACGTAGGGCTCGGAGCCGCCGAGCGAGCCGGCGGCCCGGAGGTCGGCGACGACCCGTTCCTGCGCCGCGGCGGCGCTCAGCCCCGCGTAGGCGGGGCCCGCCGCGTCGGTGAGGCGACCGTCCTCGCCGATCACCGAGATCTCCTCGAGCCCGTGCTCGCGTCCGATCTCGAAGTCGGCCGGATCGTGGCCGGGCGTGATCTTCAGCGCGCCGGTCCCGAACTCGACGTCGACGTGCTCGTCGGCGATGATCGGCAGGCGGCGGCCGACGAGCGGCAGGATGCAGTGGCGGCCGACGAGGTCGCGGTAGCGCTCGTCGCCGGGATTGACGGCGACGGCGGTGTCGGCGAGCATCGTCTCCGGGCGGACCGTCGCGACCGTCAGCACCCGGTCGGATCCCTCGATGGGGTAGTCGATCCGAAACAGCGTGTCGGTGACCTCGCGGTTCTCGACCTCGAGGTCGCTGATCGCCGAGTGCGAGCCCGGGTCCCAGTTGACCATGTAGTTGTCGCGGTAGATCAGGCCCTTCTCGTAGAGGGCGACGAAGACGCGGTGGACGGCGGCCACGTAACCGTCGTCGAGGGTGAAGCGCTCGTGCGCGAAGTCGCCGGAGGCGCCGAGCCGCTTGAGCTGCTCGATGATCCGCCCGCCGTACTGCTCGCGCCACTCCCAGACCCGCTCGACGAAGCCCTCGCGACCGAGCTCGTGGCGGTCGAGGCCCTCCCTGCGGAGCTCCTTCTCGACGACCGACTGGGTCGCGATCCCGGCGTGGTCGGTGCCGATGATCCACTTGACACGGCGCCCGGCCATGCGCTGGCGGCGAACCAGCGTGTCCTGGATCGTGTTGTTGAGGCCGTGGCCCATGTGCAGCGAGCCGGTCACGTTCGGCGGCGGGATCGCGATCGAGTAGTTCTCCGCCGCCGTCCCCTCCGGCTCCGGCGTGAAGTACCCCCGCTCGGCCCACTCCGCGTAGACGCGCCCCTCGACCTCGGCGGGGTCGTAGCGGGTCGTCGACTCGAGCTTGGCGCGGCGGGCGGCGTCCATGCCGGCGATGTTATTGGCGCGGCACCGGCTTCCACGGGATCGACGACCGCGGCGGCGGCGCTCCCCCGCCGGATCGACACCCGGCGGCCGGCGCTCCCGCCACCGGATCGACACCCGGCGGCCGCGTCGTCACCACAATCCGCGGCAACCGCCAGCGTGCTTGACGGTCGCCCTGGCCGCGGATAGATTCCATCGCAGGCACTCACCGGGGGCGTCGGTGGAGGTCATCGGCTTGGCGCCCCCGCGACCAAGGGAGGCACGGAGCATGAGGAGGATCGTTCCGCTCGCCGCCGTCGGCGTCGCTGCGCTGCTGTTGGCAGCCCTCGCCCTCGGCGCGACCAAGCACTACAGCGGCGCCGACCGGGACCCGGCGTGCGAGGCCGGCAACTGCACGGTCACGTTCAACGCGAAGGTGAAGAAGGGGAAGGTGAAGTCGGTCAGCCGGTTCGTTTTCGACGCCGTCCCGATCACCTGTGACGAAGGCGACTTCACGGTCAGCAACCCGGATGTCCCGGTGAACGGGATGAAGGTCGACAAGCAGCGAAAGTTCGAGGGTGTCTGGGACGGCCCGAACAACCAGAAGATCAGCGTCACCGGGAAGTTCTCGAAGGACTGGAAGACGGCGAAGGGGACGCTGCGGGACCGGGGCGACTTCCCGCCATCGGCGAGCGGCTGCACGACCGGCCTCGACCACTGGAAGGCGAGCCGCTAGGTCGGACCGACCCGAGCCGCGCCACGTAGCGGGCCGCGCCGCCCGGTGAGCCAGGCTGCCAGGGGACGCGCCCGCCAGACGAGCTGCGGGCCGCCAAGCGAGCCGCGCGGCGAGGGTGAGTTGCGCGCCGCCATGGGAGCCGCGCGGCGAGGTGAGTCGAACCTCCGGGCGAGCCACGCCTCCGGGTGAGTCGAGCCTCCGGGTGAGTCGAGCCTCCGGGTGGGCCACGCCTCCGGGTGGGCCGCGCCTCCGGGTGAGTCGAGCCTCCGGGTGAGCCACGCCTTCAGGTGACCTACCCCACCGCCCGACGAGCGCGTCCGGCAGGACCGTGCG
The DNA here is from genome assembly GCA_041393495.1 of Solirubrobacterales bacterium. GTDB lineage: Bacteria > Actinomycetota > Thermoleophilia > Solirubrobacterales > 70-9 > RHKX01. The sequence goes on from JAWKKA010000010.1 coordinate 63,820, forward strand.
GGGTCACATCCCCAGGAGGATGCGAAGGTCGGCGTCGAGCTCATCGGGCCGCAGGTCGAGGTCGGCCGAGGTGACGCGCACCGGCTCCCACCCGTGCACGCGAAGCCGACGGTCGCGGCGGCGATCGGAGTCGAAGGTGAGCGGCGCCAGGTGCGGGTCGCGGCCGTCCGCCTCCAACGCCACCCGTTGAGCGCGCCAAAGGACGTCGGGCTCGATCCATTCGTCGCCAACCCGCAGCGCGACGTTCGATTCCCAGACAGGGAACCCGCGAGCCCGGAGGAAGGCATGGACGCGAACCTCGAGCGGCGAGCGGACCCGGTCGCCGGCGCCGAGGCGGACGAGAAGGCGGCGAAAGACGCCCGCTCCCTTGCGGTGGGCGTTGCGGCCGAGGCAGGCGCGGAGCTCCCGCTCGGTCACGATCCCGAGCACGAATCCCTCATCGGCCGCCCTGGCGAGCGACGTGGAGCCGAGGGTCGTGGCGAGATCGAAGAGGGTCTGGGCCGGGGTCGTGAGCGGAAGGCGGTCGCGAGTGGTCAGAGACGCGGGATCGAGAGCGCGGGCATGGACGCGAATCCCGTCGCGGCGGGGTAGGCGCCGGTGTGTCGTGACATCGACGACGAGCGGGGCGTGGCGCGCCATCCGGTGCTCAGCCGCGGCCGAGAGGTGGCTGACTGCGCCGTCGCCACCGATGGCGAGCAGGGCGGCCCAGTGCCGGGCGCGGGCGTCGGAGCGGTGATCGATCGCGTAGACGCCCCTGTGCAGGCGGATCAGCCTCCCGGCGCGGAGACGGGCCTTGATCGCGGCCACCGTGATCCCGGCAGCGAGGAGCTGCCCCCGGCTGACCCGCCCCGCCTGGCGACTCGCGATTTCGGCGATGACCCGATCGAAGTCCGCGCGGAGAATGCACGATTTGGGTCGTTCTGCGACCCCTTTCTTGCGTTCTTCGACCACGGCACGACCGTCGCGCCTCCGCCGATACCGATCAACCCCTCTCCCGCACCGCCCTGTGACAATTTCGCGCCGAATCGCGCACGGGGTGTCCGGCCCGCGCATGGATTGCCGGCCCGCGCATGGATTGCCGGCCCACGCGTAGATTGCCCGGCCCGCGTTGGGGCGCTCTCTCCGCCTGGCCGACGACCGGCCGCGGCCTCGACCCGGCCGGTGCGTACGCGCTCTCTCGGCCCGGCCCGCGGCCTGCCCCCGGCCCGCGGCTCATGCCCGGCCCCCGGCCCCGTGCCTACGCGCTCTCCTCGCCGACGTCGCGGAGCGGATCCTCGGGCGACTCGGCGGGCTCGGGGACCGCCTCGGTGACGAGCGTCGGCGCGAGGCCCTTCTCGATCGTCTCGCGGGTGACGACGCATTTGCGGACGTCGCGGCGGGAAGGAAGCTCGAACTGGACGTCGAGCAGAGTCTCCTCGATGATCGAGCGCAGGCCGCGGGCGCCGGTCTCGCGCTCGATCGCCCGGTCGGCGATCGCGTCGAGCGAGTCGGGGGCGAAGACCAGGTCGATCTCGTCGAAGGCGAAGAGGCGCTGGAACTGCTTGGTGAGCGCGTTCTTGGGCTCGGTGAGGATCGTGATCAGGTCCTCGCGGCGGAGCTGGTTGATCGCGGCGAGGACGGGCAGCCGGCCGATGAACTCGGGGATCAGTCCGAACTCCATCAGGTCCTCGGGGAGGACCTGCTCGAACAGCTCGCCGATCTCGCGCTCCTCCTTGCTTACGATCGAAGAGCCGAAGCCGATCCCGTTGCTGCCGATCCGCCGCTCGATCACCTTGTCGAGCCTCCGCGAAGGAGCCGCCGCAGATGAACAGGATGTTCGTCGTGTCGACGGTCAGGAACTCCTGGTGGGGATGCTTGCGGCCGCCCTGCGGCGGGACCGAGGCGGTCGTGCCCTCGAGGATCTTCAGCAGCGCCTGCTGGACACCCTCGCCGGAGACGTCGCGGGTGATGGACGGGTTGTCGGCCTTGCGGGTGATCTTGTCGATCTCGTCGATGTAGATGATCCCCGTCTCCGCCTTCTTGACGTCGTAGTCGGCGGCCTGGATCAGCTTCAGGAGGATGTTCTCGACGTCCTCGCCGACGTAGCCGGCCTCGGTCAGGGCGGTCGCGTCCGCGATCGCAAACGGGACGTTGAGGATCCGCGCCAGCGTCTGTGCGAGCAGCGTCTTGCCGCAGCCGGTCGGGCCGAGCAGGAGGATGTTCGACTTCTGCAGCTCCGGCTGCTCGGCGCCCTCGGTGCCGGCCATCTGCACGCGCTTGTAGTGGTTGTAGACGGCGACCGACAGAGCCCGCTTGGCGGCGTCCTGGCCGACGACGTACTCGTTCAGGATCGTGTTGATCTCGCGTGGCTTCGGCAGCGCCTCGATCTCGAAGCTGGGCGGCGAGGTCAGCTCCTCGTCGATGATCTCGTTGCAGAGGTCGATGCACTCGTCGCAGATGTAGACGCCCGGCCCGGCGATCAGCTTCTTGACCTGGCGCTGCGACTTGCCGCAGAAGCTGCAGAGAAGTTGCTCGTTGGAGTCGGTTGGACGTGCCAGGGCTTCTTTCCTTCGCCTTCGGAGTGGATACGAAACCCGCGCCGAAGGTTACGGAACCCCCCACGGCGCGAACAAGGGGCAGTTACGCGCCCGCGCCGCCTCTCCCTGCAAGCGCCCCGTGACTTGCACGCCGCCACCGACCGTGGACGTCGCTTGCGGGTGGGTCGGCCGGCGAATATCGTGTCGGCCCCAAGCGACGGCCGGCCGGAGGCCGGCGGAGGGAGCTCCGATGATCCGTTTTCGTTCGACGCCGGGCCGTGCCCTCGCGACCCTGGCCGCCGGCGCGACCATCGCCGCCGGGGTCGCCGGCCCCGCGGCGGCCGCACCGAAGCCGGCGTTCCCGCTCAGCTTCATCGGGGTCTATCGCAACGGGGTCCCGATCAAGGTGAAGAAGTTCCAGTTCAGCGGGGTCCCGGTGAGCTGCAGGCAAGGCCCGACGACCTACGGCACCTCGAGACCGCTCCCGACGATGAAGGTCAAGGCATTCGAGTTCGGGGGGACGTTCAGGCGCAAGGGCACGACGATCAGGGTCACCGGCAAGTACAAGCGGAACCTCTCGGCGGCGACCGGCACCCTGAAGGTCACCGGCAAGGTCGGTAGCTACACGAGCTGTCGCAGCGGCAAGCTGCGCTGGAAGGCGGCCTGAGCCGCGGCGAGGCGGGCGGCGAAGCGGTCGCCACGGCGATCGCCGGCCGCGAGGCGGGCGCCGACGCCGAGCCGTGTCGTCACCGGCGCGTGGCCCTCACGGGCGCGTCGCTCAGCGGTTCTCGATCACCCGGTCGACGATGTTGTACTCGACCGCCTCCTCGGCGCTCATGAAGTAGTCGCGCTCGGTGTCGCGCTTGACGCGCTCGATGTCCTGGCCGGTGTGCTTGGCGATGATCTCGTCGAGGCGCCGGCGAATGTCGATGATCTCCTTCGCGTGGATCTCGATGTCGGTCGCCTGTCCCTGAAAGCCGCCCGAGACCTGGTGGATGAGGATCTTCGAGTTCGGCGTCGCCATCCGCTTGCCGGCGGCCCCGCCGCCGAGCAGCGTCGCCCCCATGCTCATCGCGATCCCGACGCAGATCGTCTGCACGTCGGGCTTGATGTACTGCATCGTGTCGTAGATCGCCAGGCCCGCGTAGACCGAGCCGCCCGGCGAGTTGATGTACATCGAGATGTCCTTGTCGGGATCCTCGGACTCGAGGTGGATGAGCTGGGCGACGATCAGGTTGGCGATGTCGTCGGTGACCGGCGTGCCGAGGAAGATGATCCGCTCGTTGAGCAGGCGCGAGTAGATGTCGAACGCGCGCTCGCCGCGCGAGGTCTGCTCGACCACCATCGGGACCATCGGGCTCATCGGCGCGGCAGTCTATAGAAGCCCCCGCCCGGGCCAAGCGGCGTCGTCAGCCGTGATCCGCTGCTAGGTTGGGGCGCGGCCGCAGCGGAGGGCGGCCGGGGACTGGAGCGCAACCGTTGGCGCCTTCGCGAGTTAGGGGTCGGGCAACGACCTCCGAAGGGAGAACGATGAAGAGAAGGACGACCATTGCGATCGCTCTCGCCGTCGCCGCCTCGCTGGCCCTCGCGGGAACGGCCCAGGCCGGCTCGAAGTGGATCCGCCAGACCGGTCAGATCGTCGGCGACAGCGCCACGTCCGTGAAGCTGCGCGTCAAGGTCAGAAACGGCCAGCCGGAGAAGATCTCGGGCTTCGTGGCGAGCGACGTCCTGACCCGCTGCGGGGCGAAGCGGAACCCGCGGCGGTTCCAGTACTCGGCCCTGAACCCGATTCCGGTCCATGCCGACGACAGCTTCAACACGGTCCTCCTCGACGACTCGATCGGCCTGCGGATCTCGCTCGTAGGCGTCGTCAAGAGGCACGGCGCCGCGGTCGTCGGGACGATCAAGACGAACCGCTTCGAGCCCGGCAAGAACCAGACCTGCAAGGTCCCGAAGCAGAAGTTCAAGACCGCGAAGTAGCCGCGAGCCAGCCGCAGGGGGCCGATCGACCGTCAGGCGTCGGCGCCGGACGGACGTCGGCTCGCGTCGGGCGTCGGACGTCGCGTCGGGCGTCGGACGTCGCGTCGGGCGTCGGACGTCGGTCGGGCGTCGCGTCGGGCGTCGGTCGGGCGGCGGCGTCGCGTCGGCCCCGGCGTCGGTCGGGCGGCGGCGTGGCGTCGGTCGGGCGTCGGGGTCGACCGGGCGTCGGGGCCGCGCCGGGACGGCGCTTCCCTCAGTCCTCGTCGCCGGGGGTCCAGAGCTCCCCGGCGGCGGCGCCGGCCCGCTCCTCGTCCTCGGGCGTCCAGAGCTTCTCGCGGGCCGCCGCGCGCTCGAGCGGGATCGGCTCGGCCTGCTCGACGATCAGCTCGGCGGCCTTGCGCATCCGGATCTCCTCGACGAGCAGGGCGTCGCGGCCCTCGGCGCGGATCCGCTTCAGGAGCTTCTCGGGCTTGCCCTTCTCGCCGGCCGGCGGCGCCAGGGCCTCGAGCAGCGCCTCATCCGTGACCTCGATCCCCTCCGCCTCGGCGACCGCGGCGAGGACGGCCTCACGCTTGAGGCCCGCCTCGGCGTCCCCGCGGGCATCGGCGATCGCCTCGTCGCGATCGGTGCCCTGGATCTTCAGGTAGGTCTCGGGGTCCATCCCGCGCTGCTGAAGCGAGCGCTCGACGCGCTCCCAGATCTCGGTCGCGCGCGCCGCAACGATCTCGTCGGGGAGGTCGATCTCGGCGTTGGCGACCGCCGCGTCGAGCGCGGCGTCGTGGAACTGATGCTCGACCTGGTGCTCGGCCTGATGCAGCAGCCGCGACTCGATGTCGGCGCGCAGCTCCGCGAGCGTGTCGAAATCGGAGTTGTCGGCGGCGAAGTCGTCGTCGGGGTCGGGCAGCCGCTTCTCGCGCACCTCCTTGACCGTGACCTCGAAGCTCGCGTCCTTGCCGGCCAGGTGCTCGGCGTGGTAATCGCCGGGGAAGGTCACCTCGACCGTCCGCGCCTCCCCCGCCTCGACGCCGGTGAGCTGCTCGTTGAAGCCCTCGATCAGGGTCTCGGTCCCGAGCTCGAGCAGGAAGTCGATGGCGCTGCCGCCCTCGAACTCATCGCCATCGATCGAGCCCGTGTAGTCGATCAGGATGAAGTCGCCGTCCCCGGCGGCGCGATCGACGGTCTCGAGTCCGGCGAGGCTCTCGCGCATCCGCTCGATCTCGGCGTCGATCGCCTCGCTGGGCACCTCGGGCTCGGGGCGGCCGACCTCGAGGCCCTTGTAGTCGCCGAGCTTCGCCTTCGGCCTGATGCCGACCTCGATCGTGAACTCGAGCGGATCGCCGGCCGCGGGCGGCTCCGGCATGTCGAGCTTCGGGTCGCCGACCGGGCTCACGCCGGAGGCGATCATCGCCCGCTCGTACCACTCCGGGAGCCCCTCGCGCAACGCCTCCTCGAGCACCGCCTCGCGGCCGATCCGCTGGAGGACCAGCTGCGGCGGCACCTTGCCCTTGCGGAACCCCGGGACCTTCATCTCGCTCGCGAAGCTCCGCGCCGCCGACTGCAGGCGCCTGTCGACCTCCTCCGGGGGGACGGTCGCGGCGATCTTGACCTTCGACCCGGGAAGGTCGGTGATCTCGGTCCTGACTTCGGGCTGGGCCGGCATCGGGCGGGAACCTTAGAGGCTGGCTCGCGAACCCCGCGTCCGCGCCACGATCGCCGAGCCTCTACCGTTCCGGCGATGAGCGCCACGGACAACGGCGGGCCCGCTCCCGGCCGCCTCGCGGTCGGGACCTGGAGCGGCGGCCACTTCATGAACTTCGGAGTGAGGATCGCCGAGGACCGGCTCGGGGCGGTGCTCCGCCCCGGCGACGGGATCACGACGGTGCTCAGCGCCGACACCTACGGGCAGGGCGAGGCCGATCGGATGCTCGGCCGGGCGCTGGTCGGGGTCGACCGCGGCGCCTACAGCCTGGTCGGGGCCGTCGGGCACGACTTCTACGAGGGCGAGCGGGTCGGGCCGAAGGGCTTTCCGCGCTTCACCGACCCACGCCTGCGTGGCCCCGACGAGTACGGCGACTACCTGCGGATGGCGACCGAGAGGAGCCTCGAGCGGCTCGGCCAGGACAGCTTCGACGTGCTGCTGCTCCACAACCCCGACCACACCGGCTACTCGTCGGAGGCGGTCTGGGACGGGATGGCGGCGCTGCGGGAGGACGGTCTCGCGTCCTCGATCGGCGTCGCCCCTGGCCCGGCGAACGGCTTCACGCTCGACCTGCTCGACTGCTTCGAACGCTTCGGCGAGCGGATTGATTGGGCGATGGTGATCCTCAACCCGCTCGAGCCGTGGCCCGGTGAGCTGGTCCTCGACGCCGCCGCCGATCGTGAGATCGGCGTGATCACCAGGGTCGTCGACTTCGGCGGCCTGTTCTGGGGCGACGTCACCGAGATCGACGATCTCCCCCCCCACGACCACCGCCGCTTCCGGCCCGGCGGCTGGATCGAGGCCGGCAACGCGAAGATCGAGTCGATGCGGCCGATCGGCGAGAGTCACGGGCTGACCCCGCTGCAGCTCGCCTGCCAATGGAACCTCGCCCACCCCGCGGTCCGCTGCGTGGTCCCGACCCTGATCCAGGAGGCGGGCGCCGGCGCCCGCCCGATCGAGGACAAGCGCACCGAGCTCGCGGCGCTGCCCGAGCAGGCGCTCGAACCGGCCGACGTCGAGGAGATCCGCCGGATCGGCGACAACACCGGCTGCATGGCGCTGAAGGGCGCGAGCCCCGCCCACGAGGGCGAGCCGCTCGCCGACGCCTGGCCGCTCAGCCCCGAGCTCGTCGCCGCCGGCGCGCGCTGGGGGGTCGATCCCGAACGCGACCTGCTCCCCGCGCGAGCGGCTTGAGCGCCCGCGACCGGGTCCTCGCGAGGTCGGTCAGCGGACCGGTCGGGCGCACGGCGGCGTTCGTCATCGATCTCGCCGTCGTCCTCTGGCGGATCGCCCGTCGCGAGCACGCGCGGCCGCCCGGCCGCTGATCCTCAGAGCCAGCGGATCCGCTTGAAGAAGCGGTACATCGCGAGGACGACCAGCACCATCGCCAGCAGCGCGAGCGGGTAGCCGAGCTTCAGGTCGAGCTCGGGCATGTACCGGAAGTTCATCCCGTAGACGCTGGCGATGAACGTCGGCAGGGCGATTATCGCCGCCCAGGCGGAGATCGCCCGGACGACCTCGTTCTGGCGCAGCGTGATCAGCGACAGGTTCGCGTCGAGGGCGCCGGTCAGCAGGTCGCGCTGGTCGTGGAGCTGCTCGTCGATCCGGCGGGCGTGGTCGGCGACGTCGCGGAAGTAGCGGCGGATCTGATCGTCGAGCTCGATCGCGACGCCGGTCTCGAGCGACTCGAGCGGGCCGACGAGCGGCTGGACGGCGCGGTGGAACTCGATCACCTCGCGGCGCAGGAAGTAGATCCGCTGCGTCGCGTCGACATCGCGGGAGGCGAAGACCTCGTTCTCGACCTCGGCGATGTCGTTGTCGATGCCGGCGGCGACCGGCTCGTAGTCGTCCACCACCTTGTCGAGGATCGCCCACGCGGCCGCGGCCGGCCCGATGTCGACGAGCTCGGGACGTGATTCGAGCCGGTCCCGCGCCGGGGCGAGGTCGCCCCTGCCGTGCCGGATCGCGATCAGGTAGCCGGCGCCGATGAACAGGTTGATCTCGCCGAAGTCGATCTCCTCGCGATCGTCGTCGTAGTGGGCGGTCTTGAGGACGACGAAGTAGGAGCCGTCGTAGTCCTCGAGCTTCGGCCGCTGGTGCTTGTTGGAGGCGTCCTCGAGGGCGAGCTCGTGGAGCCCGAACGCGGCGCCGACCCGCTGCAGCTCCGCGACGTCGGGATCCTGCAGGCCGAGCCAGACGAAGCCGTCGCCATGCCTGGCGCGCTGGGCCGCGGTCTCGATGTCGAGCGTCTCGGCGTCCTGGCGGACGCCCTGGCGGTACTGGGCGCAGTCGACGATCACGGGAGTCCCCGGATAGCGGTTTCGGGATCGCGCCCGACCCTCCTGCCGGTCGGCGCCGGCTTCGGGGAGAGGCGGCGCCTGCTCGGTCCGGGGCGCCTCATCCGGCGTGACCGGCTGCGTCGCTGGGTCGGCCCGGGCCGATATCCCGGCGCGATCCACCCCAGCGCGCCCGACCCGCCCCAGCGTGCCCGCGATCCGCCGCAGCGCCTGCCGCGTCGCGCCGGGGCGCCTCCGGCCGGTATCCCGGCGCGATCCACCCCAGCGCGCCCGCTTCACGCCAACCCGCCCGCAGCGCGCCCGACCCGCCCCGGCGTGCCCGCGATCCGCCCGCTCGGCCGCGCGCGGGCTCTTCGGGCCCGCGCGCTACCGGTCGTCGGCGTAGCCGAGCAGCGAGCGGTCGATCAGCCACTCGACCGGGGCCTTGTCGTCGGTGTAGACGGGACCCCCGACGAGCGACGGCGCAAGCCGTTGCGACTCGACGGCCGCGAGGTTCTTGAGGTCGTCGGGGAGGATCGCGATCGATCCGAGCAGCCGCTCGGGGCCCGCCGGGGCCTCGCTGCCGAGGACGAGCGTGTTCGAGTCCTCGAGCGGGTCGCGGATCACGCTTCCGAAGACCGTCGCCATCGTCGTCGAGACCGCCCTCTCGAGGTCGTCGTTGCCCTCCGGGTGGCCGACGTTGACGACCACGGCCCCGCCCGGCGCAAGCCGGTCGCGGACGAGCTCGAAGAACTCCCGGGTCGTCAGGTAGAACGGGATGTAGGGCTGCCGGTAGGCATCGACGACGATCACGTCGTAGTCGCCGGCCGATCGCCGCAGCCACGGCCGCGCATCGTCGGTGTGGGTGTGCAGGTCCGGCCCGCGCAGGTCGAAGTAGCGGCGGCCGATCTCGGTCAGCTCGCCGTCGATCTCGACGCCGTCGACGCGGGCATCGGGGAAGTAGTGGCCGTACATCCGGGCGGCGGTGCCGGCCGCGTTGCCGAGGATCGCGACCCGCTCGGGCGCGCGGTCGAGGGCGGCGAACGGCAGCACGATCAGGCCGTCCCAGTAGCGCCCGGTCAGGTACGCGCCCGGCTTGTAGAGGGAGTGGATCGCCTGGCCCTCGTTGAGCTCGAGCATCCGTGCCCCGTCCGCGTCCTCGACCACCTGCGCGTACTGGGTCTCGGTCTCGGTCTCGTAGATGACCTCGCCGTCGCGGGAGTCCTTGACGAGCCCGACCGGGATCGCCAGCGCCGCCGCGATCGCGGCCGCAGCGGGCGCGAACCGGATCCCGAGGCCGGCGACGGCCGCGATCGCGATCGCCAGCGCGAAGACGAGGAAGGTGCGCTGCGTCCCGAGGACCGGGATCAGGAGCAGCGCCGAGAGCATCGTCCCGGTCAGCGAGCCCGCGGTCGAGACCGCGTAGAGGCGGCCCGCGGTCCGGCCGGCGTGCTCGACGTCGGGCACGGCGAGGCGGAGCGCGTAGGGGGAAGCGGCGCCGAGCAGGAGCACCGGCACGGCGACGAGGGCGAGCACCGCGAACAGCGAGCCCACGAACGCGCCCGCCGAGATCGAGTCGAGCGCCTCCACGGAGACGTCGAAGAACGGCCGGGCGACGAACGGCACCGCGGCGAGCAGCACCGCCGCGAGCAGGACCATCCGGCAGAGCCCACGCAGCGTCGGGTTGCGGTCGGCGAGGCGGCCGCCGAGCCAATAGCCGAGCGAGAGCGCGACGAGGACGACCCCGATCGTGTTCGCCCAGACGATCGTCGATGCCCCGAAGAACGGCGCCATCAGCCGCGCCACCGCGATCTCGGCTCCCAGCGAGCCGGTGCCGACCACGAAGACCAGCACGTAGAGGAACCGGATCCTGCTCAAGCGCGGCCGCTCGCCTCGGAATGAACGGTTCCGGACTCGATCCGCTCGCGCAGCCGCTGGCCCTGCCCGGCCGTGACCGCGCGCTGGGCGCGGGCCGGGTCGAGGTCGATGCCGCGGGCGGCGGCGAGGTCGAGGAGCTCCTGGCGCTCGGTGTCGTGCTTGGCCCAGCGCAGCACCAGCCAGGTCAGGATCGAGAGCGTGATCACGGTGCTCTCGGCCATCATCACGACGCCGGCCAGGCCCTGATCGCTGAGCGCGGAGATCCCGTGCGCCGCCTCGCCGGGCGCGTAGCGGGCGTAGATCACCGAGCTCGACCACATCAGCACGTTGGCGAGCACGGCGCCGATCAGTCGCACGGCGAAGACGAACCCGGCGCTCGCCGCGCCGGTGAACCAGGACGGCTTCGGAAGCGGGCCGAGCAGCGACATCCAGAACGCGACCCCGGCGAAGAAGAAGCAGAGGTGCTGGAGGGCGTGGACGAGGTCGCTGTCGAAGGTCGCCGCCTCGTAAAGCGCCGGGATGTGCCAGACGTAGAGGAGCACGGTCCAGACGGTGAGAGCGAAGATCGGGTTGGCGAGGTGGCGGAGCCAACGCAGCCCGCGCATCGCCAGAAGCGGCTGCAGCAGCGGACCGGTCAGGCCGAGCACGAAGAACAACGCCGCCACGTCCATGATCAGCAGGTGCTGGACCATGTGCCAGGTCAGCATCTCGTCCGAGAGCTCGTCGACCGGCGAGACATAGGCGACGGCGAGCGCGAGCAGGCCGGCGAGGAAGAACGCCTGGCGCCAGCGCGGGACCGGGCGGCCGGCGTCGCCGAGCCGGATCATCCGGATCGCGTAGGCCGTCGCGATCACGATCAGCGACAGCGGCGGCAGCCACTCGGCGACCGCCGATCCAACGTCGGCGGCGGGAATCATTGCCCCGATCAGGGTAGATGATCGATTCCGCGCTCCTCGGGCGGCGAAGCCCGCGGGGTGCGGCTCGATCGCCGCAGCCGGCCGGGGGCGCGATCGCTGCAGCCGGCGCTCAGGCGGCTCGATCGGCGCTGGGCGAACGCGGCTCGATCGCTGCAGCCGGAGGGGACGCGGGATGCGGGCGGCGGGGCCGGCGATCCACCGCCTTCGGTAAGCGCAACATTCCGGAACCAGAGGTTCCGTTCGGTTGCGTTCGCCGTGGGGCCGCGACCCTCAAGGGCGCCGCGACGGAGCCGATCATTGATGCGATGCGATCGGGTCGGAGATCCGCGCCGGCAGGCCTCGCCACCGCGCTCGCCCTGCTCGCCCTGGGCGCTGCGGCGCCGGCAGCTGTCGCCCCGGGGACTGCGGCGCCGGCAGCCGGGGCCCTGGGCGCTGCGGCGCCGGCCGCTGCCGCCCCGGCCGCTGGACCGCCGGGCGCTGCGGCGCGGCGGGAAACCGTCGAGCTCCGCGTCGTCGCCGTCGGCGCCAGGTCGATCGGCCTGCGCTGGGAGGGCGGCGCGGGTCGGCGCTGGGCGCTTCGCCACCGTCGATCCGGCGGGCCGTGGACGACCGGCCGCGTAGGGGGACGCCACGCTCGCATCGCCGGCCTTCGCCGCGGCACCGTCCACGAGGCGCAGGTCGCGCCCTGCCGCCGCGGCCGGTGCCGTCCGTGGAGCAACACGGTGCGTACCGCGACGCTGCTGGCGCCGCCCGGCGGCCCGCACCCCGACCCGTGGTGTGCGACGTTCCCGGCCGCGGACGGGTTCAACCGCGACGTCAGCGCCGCCGCCGTCGCCGCCGGCTCCGACCGGATCATCGAGCGGATCGATGCCGACGGCGGCGATTTCATCCATCCCGACTTCGGCTCGGACCCGCGGTACGGGATCCCCTACGTCGTCGTCCCGGCGGCCCAGCCCGGGGTGCCGATCCGCTTCGGCGCCTACGGTGACGAGAGCGATCCGGGCCCCTACCCGGTCCCCCCGGGAGCGCCGATCGAAGGTGGCCGGCGGAGCGACGGCGACCGCCACGTCCTGGTCGTGCGTCGGCCGCGATCGCCGGGCGGCGACTGTCGCCTCTTCGAGCTCTACCGAGGTCGCGAGCTCGGCGGCGCCGGCAACGCCTGGTCGGCCGACTCCGGCGCGACCTTCGACCTCGGGGCGCCGCTCGCCGGCCAGCGGCCCGACGGCTGGACATCGGCCGACGCCGCCGGGCTGCCGATCTACCCGGGCCTCGTCACCTACGAGGAGGTGCAGTCGGGGGAGATCGACCACGCGATCCGGGTCACGTTCGAGCGGACGCGCCGCGGCTACGTCTCCCCCGCCACGCACTACGCGTCCGACTCCTGCCATCCCGACCGGCCACCGATGGGGCTGCGACTGCGGCTCGACGGCGGCTACGACATCTCGGCGCTGACCGGCGCCGCCCGCGTGATCGCGGTCGCGCTGAAGCGCTACGGGCTGATCGTCGCCGACAACGGGTCGAACTGGTTCATCTCCGGCTCGACCGACCGCCGCTGGGACGACGAGGACCTCGACCAGCTCAAGTCGATCCCCGGCGCCGCCTTCGAGGTCGTCGAGCCGGGGCCACAGACGAGCCCTTGCTAGACAACCGCGCGGCTCGCAGCCCGAGGCAGCGGGGCCCGCGGCGTTGACTCTCAGGAAGAACGCACGATTGTGGGCGTCCTACGCCCCTTTTCTTACGTTCTCGGGCAAAGAGGCGGCCCCTCCCTACAGGACGCCCTCGAGCTCGAGCAGCTCGCGCTTGACGTCGAGGCCGCCACCGTAGCCACCGAGCGCGCCGCCGCTGCGGAGGACGCGGTGGCAGGGGACGACGATCGGGATCGGGTTGGCGCCGAGGGCGCTGCCGGCGGCGCGGAAGGCGCGCGGGCTGCCGGCGGCCGCGGCGATCTCGCCATAGGTGCGCGTCTGCCCGAACGGGATCGCCGCGGTGCGCTCGAGGACGGCCCGCACGAACCCCCCGGTGAGCTGCCAGTCGAGCGCGACCTCGAAGTGGCGACGACGCCCGGCGAAGTACTCGTCGAGCTCCCGACGCACCTCGTCGAGCTCCGCCGGCGCCTCGATGATCCGCGGCGAGACCCGGGCGGCGAGGCGCTCGAGCTGCGCCTCCCGGGACCGGTTCGGGTAGCCGAGATGGACGAGGCCGACGGGCGTGCGGACCGCGAGCAGCGTCCCGAGCGGCGAATCGACCTCGGCGTAGGCGAGATCGAGGATGTCCGCGGCGGCCGCGCGCCGGCCAACCGCGGCGCTGAGCGCGGCGATGTCCAGGTCGGCGCCGGTCGCCGCGACGGCGGCCCGCTTCAGATCGGCCTCGGTGCTCATCGTCGTACCTCCTCGGTCGTCTCGGTGGCGGCGGCAGCCCGCAGGGCGCGGACCGCCTCGTGGACGCTGCGGCGGGCGGCCGCCTCCGAGCAGCCCAACGCCTCGCCGACCTCGCGGTAACGGAGGTCGAGGGCGAAGCGGAGCACGACCGCGGCGCGCTGTTTCGGCGGCAGCGCCGCGACCCGCCCCCAGAGCTCGGGGTCGCTCCCGTCGGCGTCGCCGGCCGCCGCCACCTGCTCGGGCGCTGCGAGCGGGTCGGGTCGCCGCGCGCGGGCTCGGTGCTCGTCGATCGCCTTGCGGCGCGCGATCGTCAACAGCCACGCCCGCGGATGCGACCCGTCGAAGCCCGGATAGGCGCGCAGCGCGGCCAGCATCGTCTCCTGGAGGACGTCGTCGACGTCGCTCGCCGGCAGGATCCCGCGCAGGAACGCGTGCACCGCACCGGCGTGGGCGTCGATCAGCGTCTGGAAGGGAGTCGCTGTGGATCGCTCTGCCATCTGCGTCAATCGTGTCAACGACGCAGGCTGCCGTTTCGTGAGATCAGCGAATAGCGTCGCGTCATCGCGATCATCACGATCACCGTCAACCCGACCCTCGACGTCAGCACGTCCGTCGCCAGGCTCCTCCCGGAGGTGAAGCTGCGCTGCGAGGCGGAGCGGACCGAGCCCGGCGGCGGCGGCCTCAACGCCGCCCGGACGATCAGGGCGCTCGGCGGCACCGCGCTGGCCCTGCACACGAGCGGCGTCGAGACCGGCGAGCGCCTCTGCGCGTTGCTCGACGCCGAGGGGATCGACCATCGCCCGATCCCGATCGCCTGGCGGACCCGCGAGTCGTTCGCGGTCATCGAGCGGGCGAGCGAGCGGATCTTCAAGTTCATCCTCCCCGGCCCGGCGCTGTCGGCGCACGAGGTCGACGCGATCCTCGCCGCGCTCGCCGCCGCTGTCGGGGACGGCGACCTCGTCCTCGCCAGCGGCAGCCTTCCGCCCGGCGCCCCCGATGGCCTCTACGGCCGGTTCGCGGCGATCGCCGCCGGGGCCGGCGCCCGGCTGATGGTCGACAGCCACGGCGCGGCCCTCGCCGGCGCGCTCGGCCCCGACCTGTTCATGATCAAGCCGAACTGGCGGGAGCTCGACGCGCTCGTCGGACACGATCGCCCGCCCGACGATCCCCGCCGTCGCCAGGACGCCGTCACTCTCGTCGAGTCCGGACGGGCCGAGGTCGTCGTCGTGACCGAGGGGGCCAGCGGCGCGTTCGTCGCCTCCGCCGCGGGCAGCTTCACGGTTCGGCCGCCCGACGTCGAGGTACTCAGCCCGGTCGGCGGCGGCGACGCCTTCGCCGGCGCGGCCCTGCTGGCCCTCGCGAACGGCCGCTCGCTCGAGGAAGCGTGCCGGCTCGGGTCGGCGGCCGCGGCCGCTGCGGTCGGCACGGTCGGAACCGCGCCGCCGGCGCGCACGGACGTCGAGCGGATCCTCGAGTCCGTCGTGGTCGAGCCGATCGAGCCCTGAACCCGGGGGCCGGCGGCGGCGGCGCGTTAGGCTTCGCCTCCGGCAGGGGCGAATCGAGAGAGGAGAGCTGGGCGTGACGCGCCCACCTGCACAGATCGTCACCGTTCGCGTCCGCATCGCGACATCGCTTGCGCTCGCCGCCGCGTTGCTGATCGCCGCGGCGTTCGTCCCGGCGGACGCGGCGGCGCAGACGAAGTGGCTCTGCAAGCCCGGCGAGCGCCCCGACCCGTGCCGGGGAAGCCTGAGGACGACGCGCTTCACCGTCGACGGCAGCGTGACCGTCGAGCGACCGCGAAACGCGCGCAAGCCCGGGTTCGACTGCTTCTACGTCTACCCGACCGTCAGCGAACAGCAGACCGAGAACGCCGACAAGCAGATCGACCCGCAGCAGGTCGCGATCGCCAACTACCAGGCGGCGCGCTTCTCCGCCGACTGCCGCGTCTACGCACCGGTCTACCGCCAGCTGACGCTGCAGGCGATCGGCGGCTCCGCGCTCGACCCGGACGCCGTGGACATCGCCTACGGCGACGTCCTCGCGGCCTGGCGCACCTACCTGCGCCGGTACAACGACGGCCGCGGGGTCGTCCTGATCGGCCACTCGCAGGGAACCTGGATGCTGAGCTCGCTGCTGCGGGACGAGATCGAGCGCCACCGGGCGCAGCGCCGCAAGCTGATCTCGGCGATCCTGCTCGGCGGCAACGTCGTCGTCCCCAGGGGCAAGGACGTCGGCGGCACGTTCCGGCGGACCCCTCTCTGTCGCGGGGGCCGACGGATCGGCTGCGTCGTCGCCTTCTCGACCTTCAACCAGACCCCTCCCGATGACGCCGTCTTCGGCCGCAGCGACGGCGCCCTCGTCACGCTGCCGAAGGGCGCCGACCCGAACGACTACCGGGTCGCCTGCACGAATCCGGCCGCGCTCTCCGGCGACCCCGGACTCCACCTCGAGACGATCGCGCGCAGCGAACCGTTCCCGGGCACGCTCGGCCTCGGGATATCGATCATGTACGGAGGGCAGGTCCCGACCGCGGAGACGCCCTGGCTCGTTCCCCGCGACCACTACCGGGGGCGCTGCGAGCACGTCAACGGTGCCGATGTCCTGATGATCTCGCCGGTGGCCGGGGCCCGGGCGCTCAATCCCTCGCCGACTCCGGCCTGGGGCCTTCACCTCCTCGACGCCAATGTGGCGCTCGGCAACCTCGTCGACCTGGTCGGCGAGCAGGGCAAGCGCTACCTGCGGCGCGAACGGCGGCGGTGACGATGCGGACGGCGCTCGCCGGCAGGCCGCTGCTGCTCCTGCGGGGCGCCGTCGCGAACCGGCGCCGTCCCGACCTCGCCGCGCTCGCGGCGGAGGCCCGACCGGAGCCGTTCGTCTGGCTGATCCTGCCGCACGCGGCGCGCAGCTTCGCCGCGAGCATCGTCGTCCTCCCGCGCGAGCAGGCCCGCGCGGCTGCGGTCGCCTACCTCTACTGCAGGATGCTCGACACCTACGAGGACCTCCTCCCTGCCCCGGAGGAGCGGGCGGAGGGGCTGCGGCGATTCGCGGCGCGATTCGACCGCGAGGACCTCCCGTCGCCGACGCCGATCGACCACCGCCTCGCCGGCGATGACCGCGACCGCGTCCACCTGCTGCTTCTCGAGCGCTGCGCCCACGTCGACACCGTCTACCGGACGCTCGACCCGGCCGTCCGCGAGCGGATCGGCGAGCTCGTGCGGTCGATGGCGACGGGGATGATCTGGTCGACGGACGCGTTCGCGCGCCAGGGCGGCGTCCTCGCCGACGAGGAGCAGCTCGCGCGCTACTGCCGCAACGTGATCGGCTGGCCGGCGATCTTCGTGATCGAGCTGGTCAGCGGTGGCCCCTGCCCGGCGCCCGCCCGCGAGGACGCGTTCCAGGTCAGCGAGATGATCCAGCTCGCCAACGTGACCCGCGACATCGAGGCCGACCTGACCCGCCGAATCGCCTACCACCCGGCGCTGAGGCCCTACCTGGGGCAATCGCCGCGCGACCCGGCCGTCGCGACGGTCGTTCGCGACGTGCGCGAGGACTACATGCGGATGGCCCTCGGCCGCGCCGGCGCCTACCGGCGCCTGTTCGACCGGCTCGACCTCGGCGGCACCGCCGCGGTGCGGACCGCCGCCGTGTTGATGCTGCTCTTCACCGACCTCCACTACCGCGGCTGCGCGGAGCGAACCGGCCGCCGACCCTGGCCGGGGCCGGGCGGGCGGTTCGCGGTCGTCGCGGGCTCGCTGCCGGCGCTTCTGTCGTCGCGCTGGGCGAGCCTGATCGTCCGTCGCGTCGAGCGCGACTTCCTGCACGCCGCCGGCGGCTTCGCGGCGCTGAACGCGCCCGCCGCGGCCGCGGTCTGAGCGCGACGGCCGGCAGCCGGGCGAGGACCGACGCGGGCCCGGATCGGCCCTCTATCGTCAAGGCGGTGAGCCTCGATTTCGACGAGCGGCCCCCGGCCGGTGACCCCGAGGGCCTGCTGCTGCTCCATCACGGCCGCGGCACCGACGGGCACGACCTGATCGGGCTCGCCGAGATCCTCGACCCCGAGCACCGCCTGCACGTGATCGCGCCCGGCGGGCCGCTGCGCCTGCCCGGCTGGCCCGGCCGCCACTGGTACACGGTGCCGCGGGTCGGCCACCCCGACCCGGAGACGTTCGACGCGTCCCGCCGGGCCCTCGCCGCCTTCCATGACCGGACCTGGGAGCGGATCGGGCTCGGGCCCGAGCACACGGTCCTCGGCGGCTTTTCGATGGGCGCCGTGATGAGCTACGCGCTCGGCCTCGCCGCCGATCGCCCGGTCCCGGCGGGGATCCTCGCGTTCAGCGGGTTCATCCCGACCGTGGCGGGCTGGGAGCCCTCGCTCGCCGACCGGACCGCGCTGCCCGTCCTCATCGCCCATGGTCGCAACGACAACGTCATCGCCGTCGACTTCGCCCGCGCCGCCCGCGACCTCCTGGCCGGCGCCGGCCTCGCCGTCGACTACCACGAGTCCGATGCCGGCCACCAGATCGAGCCGGCGCTGATCCCGCCCGTCCGCGCCTGGTTGGCCGGCGCGCTGCCCGGCGCCGACTGACTCAGCCCGCGCGCCCGCCCTCCCCGGTTGCCGCCGCGAGCGCGTCCTCCCAGGCCGCGAGGTCGGAGTCGCTGAACAGGCAGACCCGGATCAGCTCCGGGGCGCATGGCTCCCGGGCGCCCGCGAGCAGCGCTCCGATCGCGGTCCGGGCGGCGCTCTCGACCGGATAGCCGAAGATCCCGGTGGAGATCGAGGGGAACGCGATCGAGCGGGCGCCGAGGTCGGTAGCCAGCGCCAGAGCCGACCGGTACGCGCGCGCGAGCAGCTCCGGCTCGCCGCCGTCGCCGCCCGACCAGACGGGGCCGACGGCGTGCACGACCCAGCGGGCGGGGAGCGCTCCCGCCGTCGTCACCGCGGCCCCACCGACCGGCACGCGCGGGTGCTCGGCCGACTCGCGGCGCAGCTCCGGGCCGCCGGCGGCCGCGATCGCCGCGGCGACGCCGCCGCCGTGCGCGAGGTCCGGGTTCGCCGCGTTGACGATCACGTCGACCGTCTGGCGCGTGACGTCCCCCTTTACCAACTCGACCATGGGGGTAACTTAGATGGAGATGAGGGAGCGTCGGATCGAGATCGCAGACGGCCGGGAGGAGCACCTGCTGGGCGTTCGCGCGATCGCGATCGTCGCCGGCACGGTCGTCTCGATCGTCGCCGCGTTCTACGTCGGCGGCCCCCCGCTGGGGATGGCGGACGCGTCGCTCTGCGCCGGCCTCCTCATCGTGATGGCGATCCGCCACCCGCCACACCTGCCGATCGTGCCGCCGCCGGCGCGCGACGGCCGGGCGCATCTGCTGCTGGTGGCGAGCGAGCCGCTCGAGAGCAGCCCTGCGATCGACCGGGTCGTCGCGGCGGCGGGAGGCGACGGCGGCAGCGAGGCCGAGGTCCTCGTGCTGGCCCCGAACCGGCCGCGCTTCGCCGAGCGCTGGACCTCCGACCTCGACCGCGGCCAGCGACGCGCGCAGGACACGCTGGTCCTGACCGTCGCCTCGCTGGCGAAGGCCGGGATCGACGCGACCGCGCGCGTCGGCGACGAGGATGTCGTCCAGGCGGTCGACGATCAGCTGCAGAGCTATCCCGCCACCCAGGTCGTGCTCGTCGACGGCCCCGGCGACGGGGCGACCGCCGCCCGCCAGCTCCGCTCGCGTCTGCGGGTGCCGTTCGTGCACCTCGTCGACGCGCCGCGCGAGCAGACCGTGGCGCTCTGAACGCCGTTCGATCGCGAGCCTGAAGTCGCCGCTGCCGAGCCTCCGTAGCGGACGAGCCAGAGCGGCAGGTACGCCGGCGCCCTACCCGCGACCTCCCTGCCTCGTTCCTCCGCTCCGGCGGCGACAATCTCCCCGTGCGATCCGGAGCGCGGCCGTGAACAGCTACCTGCTGATGATCACGTTCCGGGTCTGGCTCGCCGAGATCCTCGTCTCCGGCTTCAACTACTTCGTCCTCATCAAGCGGGTCTACGAGCCCCGGGTCGGCGAGCTTCGGGCCCACCGGATCGGGATGCTGACGCGGATCGCCTACATCTTCCCGTTCGCCTACCTGCTCGTCACCGCATCCGGCGCCAGCACGGTCGGCGAGTACCTGCTCGCCGGCGCCTACTGGCTCGGCCTGGTCCTCGCCTTCGAGTGGATCGGCAGCTTCATCCTCCGCCGCCCCGTGCGCGAGATCCTGGCGGGCTGGCACGTCGAGCGCGGCTACCTGTGGCCCTACGTCCTCGTCGCCTACTTCATCTCGCCGCTGACGGTCGGGCTGATCGTCGATCTGATCGGCTGAGCAGGCGTTCGGGCGAGCCCGGCGGCGTCGGTCAGCCCGCGGCCCGGGCCCGGCTGCGAGACCACGCCTTCTCGAGCTCGACGAGCGCGTAGTAGGCGAGCGCCACACCGACGGCCACCAGCCAGTGCCACCCGGCGAGCGGCGCGAGGCTGAAGACGTCGCGCAGCGCCGGCACCGAGACGAGGGCGACCTGCAGCGCGACCGTTCCGGCGACCGCGGCCACCAGCAGCGGGTTGGTGAGCGGGCCGAGTCGCCAGAGCGGGATCCGCTCGGAGCGCATCGCGAACCCGGCTGCGAGCTCGGCGAACGCGATCGACGTGAACAGGACGGTCTGCCAGGCGTCGTCGCCGGCCGACCAGAGGACGTAGGTGGGGATCAGGACGAGCCCGAGCAGCATCGCTCCCCGGGTCAGGATCCGGCGGCCGCGGTCGGACCCGAGCAGGCTCTCGCCGAGCGGCGTCGGCGGCCGCTTCATGATCCCCGGCTCGGCGGGCTCGACCGCCAGCGCCATCGCCGGCAGGCCGTCGGTGACGAGGTTCAACCAGAGGATCTGCAGCGGCAGCAGCGGGATCGGCATTCCGGCGAGCGGCGCGACGACCATCACGGCCACCTCGGCGACGTTGCCGCTGAGGATGTTGCGGATGAACTTGCGGATGTTGTCGAAGACGACCCGGCCCTCGCCGACGGCGCCGACGATCGTCGCGAAGTTGTCGTCGCGAAGGATCATGTCGCCGGCGTCCTTGGTGACGTCGGTGCCGGTGATCCCCATCGCGACGCCGATGTCCGCCTGGGCGAGCGCCGGCGCGTCGTTGACGCCGTCGCCGGTCATCGCGACGACCTCGCCCCGGCCCTGGAGCGCCTCGACGATCCGCAGCTTGTCCTCGGGCTTGACCCGCGCGTAGACCGGGGCGGCGCCGACCAGCTCGACGAGGCGCGCCTCGTCGAGCTCGTCGAGCTCGGCGCCCGTGACCGCGACGGTCGACCCGTCGGCGAGGCCGAGGTCGCGCCCGATCGCCAGCGCCGTCAGCGGATGGTCCCCGGTGATCATCACCGGCCTGATCCCGGCCGATCGGCAGGTGGCGATCGCGTCGCGGACCTCGGGGCGGGCCGGGTCGATCATGCCCTGCAGGCCGAGCAGCGTCAGGCCGCTCTCGACCTCGTCGTCGGTCGGGACGTCCCCGTCGTCGGTCGGGACGTCCCCGCGCGGTGAGAAGCCGCGCATCGCGACGGCGAGCACCCGGATCCCCTCCGCGGCGAGCTCCTCGCCGGCGCCGAGGGCCCGGCGGCGCAGCGCGTCGTCGAGCGGGCGGACCTCCCGGCCGACGAGGACGGAGTCGCAGCGGGGGACCAGCGCGTCGAGCGCCCCCTTCGTGAACGAGATGCGCGCTCCCGCCTCCTCGACCCGCTCGACCTCGAACGCCTCGCGCAGCTCGGCGGGAAGCTCCGCGGGGCTCGACGGCAAGCGGTGGACGGTCGTCATCCGCTTCCGCTCGGGATCGAACGGGACCTCGCCGATCCGCGGCGCGAGCCGCTCGAGCTCCTCCTTGTCGAGCCCGTAGGAGCTCCCGACGACGAGCAGGGCCGCCTCGGTCGGATCGCCCGTCAGCGAGCCGTCGTCGGCCACGGAGGCGTCGTTGCAGAGGACGCCGCCGGCCAGCAGCAGCCGCAGGGCCGGGACGTCGCGAAGCGCCCCGAGGCCGATCGCCCCCTCGGGCTCGCTGCTGAGATCGCGCCGGTCGCCGGCCATGTCGAGGACGACCACCGTCATCCGGTTCTGGGTCAGGGTCCCGGTCTTGTCGGAGCAGATCGTCGTCACCGACCCGAGCGTCTCGACCGCGAACAGGCGCCGGATCAGCGCCCGCCGCTTCAACATCCGCTGGGCGCCGAGCGTCAGCGTGATCGTGACGACCGCCGGCAGGCTTTCGGGGATCGCCGCCACCGCGAGGCTGACGGCGCTGAGCAGCAACGCATCGAGCGACTCCCCCCGCGCCGCCTCGATCGCGAAGACGACGAGGACGATCACGCCGGCGGCGATCCCGAGCCGGCGGACGAGCAGGTCGAGCCGAAGCTGCAGCGGCGTCTTCTCCGCCCCGGCGCCGCGGAGCAGCTCGGCGACGCGGCCGAGCTCGGCGCTCATGCCGGTCGCCGTGACGAGGAGCCGCCCGCGCCCGGCCGCAACGCTCGTGCCCGCATACGCCATCGAGCTCCGCGAGGCGAGCTCGGTCGCCGCGGCGACCGGCTGCGGCTGCTTGTCGGTCGGGACCGACTCCCCGGTCAGCGCCGACTCCTCGACGCGGAGCGCGTGCGCCTCGACGATCCGTCCGTCCGCCGGGACGATCGAGCCGGCCTCGAGCTCGACGAGGTCGCCCGGCACGAGATCGCCGACCGGCACGTCGCGGCGGCGGCCGGAGCGGACGACCGCCGCAGTCGGGGTCGCGATCGCCTGCAGCGATGCGATCGCCCGCTCCGCGCGGTACTCCTGCCGGAACCCGATCCAGGCGTTCAGCGCGACCACGACCGCGATCACGACCGCCTCCGTCGTGTCCCCGAGCGCGGCCGAGACGATCGCCGCCCCGATCAGCATCAGGATCATCGGCGAGGTGAGCTGCTCGACGAGAATCGCCAGCGGACGCGGCTCGGTCCCGCTCTCGATCTCGTTCGGCCCGTAGCGGTCGAGCAGCGCCGCCGCCCGGTCCTCGCCGAGCCCCGCGGTCAGATCGCTGTCGAGCCGCCGCGCGACCGCCTCGGCGGGGATCGCGTGATCGGGATCGGCCGCCGGCTCCATCCGGCGACGCTACCTGCCCGGGCCGGGCAGCGTGCGGCCGGTCACGCCGCGGAGCCCGTTGCAGCCGGGGGGGCGAGCGGCGGAGCCGCCGCGGATGCTTGGCGGCCGGCGGCGCTCCCCCGTCCGCCGGGGCCGCCGCGGACGTCAGGCCGGGGCGTTCTCGGCGTACTGCGGAGCGCCGTCGCCGATCTCGTGCCAGTTCGCCTTGTAGGCGACCTGGAGATGGAAGCTCGGAGTGAGCTCGAGATCGGGCATCAGGCCCGCGGCGACGAAGTACTTGCCGCCGAGGTCGTCATAGATGCTCGAGCCGCAGCGGCTGCAGAAGTTGCGGGGCGCGAACTCGCTCTCGTAGCGCGTCACCAGCTCCTCGCCCTTGGTGATCTCGAAGTCGTCCTCGGCGACGACCACGCCGGCGAGGCTCGAGCCGGTCCACCGCTGACAGCGGGTGCAGTGACAGTAGCCGAGCGCCTCCGGGTTTCGAAGCTCGTACTCGACACCTCCGCACAGACAGGCTCCCTTGAGCGCTTCGGCCATCACGACCCCTCTCCTCGGCGTTGTCGGATCCGCCGGCAACGCTACCACCGGCTGCCGGCTTCGGTCGCGTTGGCGGTGAGCCGGGTGATCGGCGCGCCCCGGCGGACGCACGGCGCAGCGAAGAGCCCTTGCGGCCATCCCGACATCGCGCCTCGACGCTCGCGCTCCCAGGGGTGGACAACGCCGGTCGCAGCCGTTGCGGTTCCTGCAACCTGTGTCCGGCGGGCAGCCGGAGGAAGGTGTTGGGGAGATGGAGGGATTCGCAGGCCGGACGGCGATCGGCGTCGTTGCGGTGGCAGCGGTGGTCGCGACGATCGCGCTACTCGCACCGGCAGTATCGGCGGCCACGGGCGATCGCTGCCGGCCCGGCGAGCCGGGGATCGGCGATCGCTACTTCCCGGGCTACGGCAACGGCGGCTACGACGTCGACCACTACACGCTCGACATCGCCTACGACCCCGCCACCGATCACCTCCGCGGCCGCGCGAAGCTCCATGCGCAGGCGACCGAGAGCCTCTGCAGCCTCAACCTCGACCTGCTCGGGTTCGACATCAGGCGGATCAAGGTCCGCAACGAGACCGCCCGCTGGAGCCGCGCGGGCCAGGAGCTGACGGTGACCCCGCGCAAGCCGCTCCGGAAGGGAAAGGGATTCGCGCTGACGGTCCGCTACGGAGGCGTTCCCGTCGACTTCCGCGATCGGACCTACGGGGTGCCGATCGGCTTCACCCCGACCGGCGACGGTGCGGTCGCGGTCGGACAGCCGGAGTCGGCCGCGACCTGGTTCCCGGTCAACGACCACCCCAGCGACAAGGCCGCCTACACGTTCACGGTCGCGGCGCCCGACGGCTACGAGGTGGTCGCGAACGGCCGTCCGCGGGGCACCGAGCCGAGCCTCCCCGGCTGGACCGAGTGGAGCTGGCGGGCGAAGGCGCCGATGGCGCCCTACCTGGCGACCGTCGGGATCGGCGCCTGGGACGTGCACCGCTGGAGGACCGACGACGGGATCCCGGTCTACGACGCGGTCGATCCCGCCATCGGCGCCGCGGTGCGCAGCGCGATCGACTCCAGCCTCGCCAAGCAGGGCGAGATCCTCGACTTCCTCGCCGACCGGATCGGGCGCCCCTATCCGTTCGACACGGTCGGCGCGATCGTCGATCCGGAGCGGCCGATCGCCTTCGCGCTCGAGACCCAGACCCGTCCCACCTACGCGGCGATCTTCTGGATCGATCGGAGCGGCCAGCCCGCCGAAGCCGACTACGTCGTCGCCCACGAGCTCGCCCACCAGTGGTTCGGAGACGACGTCGCCCTGCGCCGCTGGCGCGACATCTGGCTCAACGAGGGCTTCGCGACCTTCTTCGAGTACCTCTGGACCGGCGAGCACGGCGGCCCGACGCCGCGACAGATCTACGAGGGCGCGCTCGCCGGCATTCCCGCCGACGATCCGCTCTGGTCGGTCAAGATCGGCGACCCCGGGCCGGAGCGGTTGCTCGACGACGCCGTCTACCTGCGCGGGATGCTGACCCTCGAGGCGCTGCGCGAGGCGGTCGGCGACGATGACTTCTGGACGATCATCGGCCGCTGGGCGCAGAGCCGCGCGGGCCGCAACGGCACGACCGCGCAGTTCATCGGGATCGCCGAGAAGGTCTCCGGCAAGCGCCTCGACGGGCTCTTCGATGCCTGGCTCTACACGGCCGAGAAGCCAGCCGTTCCCGCGACCCTGCGGGGCTCGCGCAGCTCGCCCGACACCGCCGCCGCCCGGCGCTCGCTCGCCGAGCTGCGGCGCCGGGTGGCCCTGGGCGGCTACTGACCCCCCGAAGCGGGTCCGTTGGGGTGGCCCCGGGCGGCTACTGACCCCCGAAGCGGGTCCGCTGGGGTGGCCCCGGCCGAGATACCGGCTCTGGACGCCCCAGCGCTTCAACGGCCGGCTCGTGAAGATGACGGGTGATGGCGCGTTTGCCGCGTTCGCCGGGCCGGTCCGAGGCGCCCAGACCGCCCGCCGGATCCTCGACGCCCTGGCCGCGGAGCGTCAGGGCTCCCGCGCCAGTCGCTGAGATCGAGCCGGAGCCTCGAAACGTCCGTGCGCGGGCCGGACCCGCCGCATTCCGCTTGGCTACTCGAGGTGAGCGACGGGACTCGAACCCGCGACCGCCTGGACCACAACCAGGAGCTCTACCAGCTGAGCTACGCCCACCGCGCGTGGGCTTCAATCTAGCTCAGCCGACGATCGCGACCACGACCGCGAAGTAGGCGAGGATCGAGAGCAGGTCCTGGATCACCGTCGCGAGCGGGCCGGAGCCGAAGGCGGGATCGATCGAGAGGCGGACGAACAGGCTCGGGAGGAGCATCGCGACGCCGGTCGCGATCGTGCAGCTCGCGAGCAGGGCGATGCCGACGGCGAGGGCGACCTCGGCATCGCCCCAGCCGACCGCCGCGAAGGCGAAGAACGCCGCCCCGATCGCGACGCCGATGATGAAGCCCGTGAGGAGCTCGCGGACGACGACGGCGCGGACGCTGACGCCGACCGCCAGGGCCCGGATCAGGAGCGTCTCGGTCTGGGTGCCGACCGCGTCGGCCATGTAGACGATCGCGGGCACGAACAGGGCGATGAGCACGTTCGCCTCGAGGCGCTCGTCGAAGGCCCCCATCAGCACCGCCGAGATCATCGCCCCCACGAGCCCGAGCAGCAGCCAGGGCAGCCGGTGCCAGAGCCGCCGCGAGACCGGCTCCTCGGCGGCGCCGCGGGCCTGTCGCGATCCCGGCATGCTGCCGCCGAGCCGGGCGAGGTCGCGATCGTGCTCGGCGAGGAGCACCGGCAGCATCTGCTCGGGGAGGATCAGCCCGCCGAAGCGACCGTCGGCGCCGGTGACCACGAGACAGCGGGCCTTCGAGTCGACCATCGCGTGGGCGGCGAGCTCCTCGTCGGTCTCGAAGGTCACGGCCGGGAGCTCACGGCGCATGATCTCGGCGAGCGACCGGCCTTCCGGCGCGGCGAGCAGGTCCTCCAACGCCACGAGGCCGACCGCGGCGCCCTCCTCGTCGAGGACGACGAGCTCCCGGGCCGACTCGAAGCGGCGGCCGGCGAGCCCGTCGCGTACCGCGGCGACGCTCTGCCCGGGGCCGGCGGTCGGCACGTCGACGGTCGCGTGGCGGATCGCCGCCCGCAGCGGGATCCCGGCGGGCTCGATCAACGACGTCTCCCGCACGCTTCGAAGCGGCGCAGCACGCGAGGACCGTAGCCGAGCACGGCGACGTCGCCGCGAACGCCCGGCCGGCCGGTGCGATTGAGGGGAGCGTCGAGCGGGCCCATACCCCCGGCACCCATACCCCCGGCAGGATTCGAACCTGCGACATCCGGCTTAGAAGGCCGGCGCTCTATCCAGCTGAGCTACGGGGGCTCGCAGCAACGAGTCTAGGAGCCGCGCGGGCGGGCGCAAGGGCGTGCAGCCGCTGCGGTGGTCCGGGGAGCGAGATGACGCCCGCGCCCCGCGGGGGGTACGCGAGTGCCATCCGGCGGGGAGGCGACCGGTGCCGTGAACCGCGATCTCCGCAATGCTCCACCGGTGAGCGCGGGGACGATCAGCGACCGGATCGCGGCGATCTGCGGGCACGGGTCCCGGCTGCCCGGCACCGATGCCGAGCGGCGGCTGACGAACGCGCTCGCGAAGGAGCTGGAGACGGACGGGTGGCGGGCCGAGGTCGAGCCGACCTGGGTGCAGCCGCAGTGGCCGGTCGTGCACCTGCTCCACTGCCTGATCGCGATCGTCGGCAGCGTCGTCGCGCCGAGCGAGCCGGTCGTCGGCTTCGCGCTGGTGCTGGCGGCCGCGACCTCGGCGTATCTGGACCTCTCCGCGCGCTGGTATCTGCTCCGGCGGCTGCTCTTCCGGCGGGCATCGCAGAACCTCCACGCGACGCCGGCCGGCGCCGATGCCGGACTTCCCCGGGTGCTCCTCTGCGCGAACGTCGACGCGCCGCGGACCGGGGCCGTCTACGTCGGCCTGCCGCGGCGGCTGTACGACGCCGTCGCGCGGCGGCTGCCGGTCGTCTCCTCGCCGCCCCGGGTCTGGTTCTGGTCGATCGCCGTGCTGCTGGTCCCGATCGGCGCGCGGATGGCGGGCCTCGACGCCGCCTGGCTCGACTACGTGCAGCTCGTGCCGACGCTGGTGCTGATCGTGAGCTGCTTCGCACTCGGCGAGATCGCCCTCTCCCCCGCCTCGCCCGGCGCCAACGCGAACGCCTCCGGCGTCGCCGCCGTCCTCGAGACGGCGCGCCTGCTCGACGCCGATCCGCCCGGGAACGTCCGCGTCGAGCTGCTGCTCTGCGGCGGCGGCGAGACGACGATGCAGGGCTTCCGCAACTGGCTTCGCGCCCATCGCGGCGAGCTCGACCGACGATCGACCCGATTCGTCTCCTTCGAGTCGGTCGGCCGCGGCCAGCCCCGCTTCGCGCTCTCCGGCGGCCTCGCCGTCAGCCTCCCCCTCGACCCGCAGCTCGCCGAGCTCTGCGCCGCGGTCGCGATCGCCCACGATCCGGGCGGTGCCGGCGATGGGCTCGACGCCGAGCCGGTCCGCGACGGCCGCGTCACGGCGGCGCTCGTCGCCCGCGCCTACGGCTTCCCGGCGATCGCGATCACCTGCCGCGAGCCCGGCCGCCCGCTGCCGGCCGCACACCACACCCCGGCCGACGTCCCCGCCACGGTCGATCCCGAAGCCGTCGCCCGGGCGGCGCGATTCGCCGCCGAGGCGATCCGCCTCCTCGACCGCGACCTCAGGCGCGCCGCGCCGGCTACGAGCGCAGCCGGACCGGCAGCGACTTGAGCTGGTTGACGAACTGCGTCTCGGCCGGCAGCGGCCGGCCGTCGAGCTCGATCTCCGGGTAGCGCTTCAGCGTCTCCTCGATCAGGACCCGCAGCTCGAGCCGCGCGAGCGCGGTCCCGAGGCAGTAGTGGCGCCCGCCGGCGCCGAACGCCTGATGCTCGGGCCTGCGGGCGACGTCGAAGCTGTCGGCGTCCTCGTAGCGGGTCTCGTCGCGGTTCGAGGAGACGTACCACATGACCACCTTGTCGCCCTTGCGGATCGCCTGCCCGCCGAGCTCGGTGTCGGCCGTCGCGGTCCGCCGGAAGTGCGCGAACGCCGGGAACATCCGCAGCGACTCCTCGACCGCGTCGGCGATCAGCGCCGGGTCATCGAGCAGCAACCGCTTCTGCCCGGGGTCCTCGAGGATCGCCCGCATGCCGGAGCAGTAGGTCGCCTTGGTGCTGTCGTTGCCGGCGGCGACGAGCAGGAAGAACCCCATCACGATCTCGTGCTCGGCGAGCCGCTCGCCGTCGATCTCGGCGTGGACGAGGACGCTGGTGAGATCGTCGGTCGGGTTCTCGCGCCGCGCCGCGATCAGCTCGCCGCAGCGCGCGAAGATCTCGGGGACGTCCTGCTCCATGATCGCCTGCTGACCGCCCGGGTTGAGGTCGGGGTCGTTGACGGCGAGGACCGAGTTCATCAGCCGCGCCCAGTCGGCGTCGTCGGCGGGCGGGATCCCCATGAAGCCGTGGATCACGCGCGAGACGACCGGCTGGGCGACGTCGCCGACGAGGTCGCAGGTCTCGCGATCGCCGAGCCCCTCGAGGACGTCGACCGCGATCGCCCGGATCGCGTCCTCGTGAGCGGCGATCCGCTTCGGCGTGAAGCCGCGCTGAAAGAGCGCCTTGAGCCGATCGTGCTTGGGCGGGTCCATGCCGATGAACATCGCCTGCTGGAGCTCGAGCGGCAGCACCGAATGGGTCAGCGCCGTGACCCCGCTCGCCGAGGAGTAGGTCCTCCAGTCGCGGCTGACCGTGTGGACGTCGTCGGCCATCGTCACCGACCAGAAGCCCTCCTCCTCGGGGTACTGGTCGATCGCCTCGCTCCAGTGGACCGGGCACTCCGAGCGCAGCCGCTTGAAGAGCTCGTAGGGCGCCCCGCCGGTCCACCAGCGGTCGTCGGCGACCCCGAGCTCGTCGAGCGGCGCCTCGAGGGCCCCCGCCGCGACCGCCTCCGACGGTGTCCGCTGCTCGTTCGCCATCTCTCCTCCGGGTCGTGCCGGCCGGCCGGCCGCCGGGCTGGAATCTACCCGCTCGGAGCGATGCCCTCCGCCACGCACTAGGGTCGGGCGGCGAACCAAGAAAGGGGAGGACGCAGACATGCCCGAGCGCGAGTTCTCAGATCTCAGAGCGCTGTTCCTCAACTGCACGCTGAAGCCGTCGCCGCGGCCCTCGAACACGGAGGCGCTGATGGCCAACTCGGTCGCGATCATGGAGGCCAACGGCGTCTCCGTCGAGGTGATCCGCGTCGCCGATCGGGTCGTGCCGCCCGGCGTCGAGGAGGACATGACCGAGCACGGCTTCGACCGCGACGACTGGCCCGAGATCCAGCAACGGGTCTTCGACGCCGACATCCTCGTCCTCGGGACGCCGATCTGGCTCGGCGAGAAGTCGAGCATCTGCACCCGCGTCGTCGAACGCCTCTACGGCTACTCGGGGATCCTCAACGAGCAGGGGCAGTGGGTCTATTACGGACGGGTCGGCGGCGTCCTGGTCACCGGCAACGAGGACGGGATCAAGCACGTCGCGATGAACGTGCTCTACTCGCTGCAGCACCTCGGCTACGTGATCCCGCCCCAGGCCGACGCCGGCTGGATCGGCGAGGCCGGCCCCGGCCCGAGCTACGCCGACCCCGGCAGCGGCGGGCCCGAGAACGAGTTCACCCGCCGCAACACCACGTTCATGACCTGGAACCTGATGCACCTCGCGGCGATGCTGAAGCGTGGCGGCGGCATCCCCGCCCACGGCAACCAGCGGCGCGAGTGGGACGCCGGCGCCCGCTTCGACCACCCGAACCCGGAGTACCGCTGAGCGGCGCCGGCCGGTCACCGCGAGGCTAGGGTTCCGCCCGGTGCTTCGACGGGGAGCGAGGGCATGGATCTGCGCCGGCGCGGCGCTCGCGCTGCTGGCGGCGCCGGCCGCGAGCCAGGCCGGCGATCCTCCGTTGCGGATCTCGGTGCCGAAGCCGAGCGGCCGCTTCGAGGTCGGGACCAGGGCTTTGCTGATGGTCGATGCCTCGCGGCAGGACACCCCCGGCTCGCCCGGTCCCCGGCGGCTGATGGTGCAGGTCACCTATCCGCGGGCCGAGCGCGGACGCTGCCGGCCCTCGCCCTACATCTCGCGCGGGGTGATGGCGATCCTCGCATCCGCCGTCGCGCTCGACCGCCCGACCGGGATCGCGACCGGCGTCTGCCGCGGCGGCCGCATCGCGAACGGAGTCCATCCGGCGCTCGTCTTCTCTCATGCCTTCACGGCCGACCGCTTCGTCTACGCCTCGCTCGTCAACGACCTGGCGAGCCGCGGCTACATCGTCGTCGCGCCCGACCATCCACCCGACGCCTTCGCGATCGAGTACCCGGGCGGCGAGGTCGTCGACGGCGAGTACGGGCGCCCGCTCACCCCGGCCGAGATCACCCCCGCGCAGATCGCGGAGCTGAACGAGCTCCGGACCGACGACGTCCGCTTCGTGCTCTCGCGGACGCTCGAGCTCGGTC
Organism: Solirubrobacterales bacterium; assembly: GCA_041393495.1. GTDB lineage: Bacteria > Actinomycetota > Thermoleophilia > Solirubrobacterales > 70-9 > RHKX01. The sequence continues at coordinate 94,698 of JAWKKA010000010.1, forward strand.
GCCGCAGCGGCGGCTTCCTCGCCGGACACGTCGACGGCCGGCGGGTCGGCGTCCTCGGCCACTCGCTCGGCGGCTCGACCGCCGCCCACGCCGCCCAGGTCGGCAGCCGCTTCGATGCGGCGGCCGACCTCGACGGCTCGCTGTTCGGCGGCTGGACCGCGCGCACCGGCGACCGGACGCCGCTGCTCCTGCTCGCTGCCGCCGGCGGCGTCGGCGCCGGCTTCGCCGAGCAGCCGCTCTGCGACTACATGGCCGCGCTCGGCGGCCCGCGCTTCGCGCTCGACCTCGAGGGCGCGCTGCACTTCAGCTACAGCGACTTTCAGGCCCTCGCGCCGGCGATCGCCGCCGCCGACCCGGGCTGGCCGTTCGCCGGCCTCTACCAGGCGGTCGTCGGCACGATCGATCCGCAGCGGTCGATCACCGCCCAGCGCCGGGCCCTCGCTCGCTTCTTCGCCCGCTACGTCAAGGACAAGGACGTCCCGCGGCTTCGCCCCTTCGGGCCGTTCTCGCGGATCCCGCTGCGCGGCTGCGCGGGCTGACCGGCGTCACCGGCGCGTCGGGACCCGGCCCTCAGCGGGTTCCGGCGGGTGGTCGCACCGCCGCGCCGCCGACTACGGCCTCGATCTCGGCGACGGCGAGGTCGTGCTCGCGATCGGCGGCGATCGCTGCCGCCAGCCGCTCCGCACCGACCCGAAAGCGGCGGTCGTCGAGCAGCGACCGGAGCGCACGGGCGATCGACCGCGCCGACGCCCCGGGGCGAAGCCGCAGGCCCGCACCGCCCTCGACGACCCGGGCGGCGGTGTCGGGCTGATCGCGGCCGACCGGCAGGCAGAGCAGCGGAACGCCGTGCGCCAGCGCCTTGATGACCGTGCCGTGGCCGGCATGGGTGACGACCGCATCGGCGTGCGGCAGGACCGCCGAGTGCGGCGCCGAGGCGACGATCGTGACGTTGTCGGGGACCTCGACGCCGTCGGCGGCGTAGCTCGGCCCGGTGGTGACGAGGCCGCGGGCGTCGATCCCGCCGAGCGCGCGGACGACGCGGCGGATCATCGCGTCCTGGCCCTGCGTCGTCGTGCTCAGCGAGACGAGGACGAGCGGGCCGCTGCCGGCCGGCTCGCTCCACCCGCCCGCCCAGTCGGGGTCGTCGAGGCGGGGGCCGCAGTAGCGGACGCTGTCCGGGGCCGCGGCGCCACCGCCGAGCTCGAAGGCCGCCGAGGTCAGCACCAGCACCCGCTCGGGACGTTCGAGCATCTCGAACAGCGACGACGCCGGCTGCTGCCCGCGCGCGGCGAGGAGCTGGTTCATCTCGGCGAGGCGCTTGTTCCAGAGCCGCCGCCCGATCGCCGCTGCGACCCGGTCGCGGGCGCGGCCGATCCGGTCGTCGCGGGGGCGCAGGCCGAGGCCGAACGGGGGCACCCCGGGAACCTCGCCGGGATAGATGTTCGGGACGATCGAGATGCTCGCGACCCCGGCTTCGACCGCGGCGATCTGCGAGCCGAGCAGCAGGTTCTCGGAGACGACGGCGTCGACGGGCTCGCGGCGGATCTCCGCCAGCGTGTCGCGGGCGAAGGCCGGCGCGGCACCGACGATCAGCCGGTCGCGCAGCCTGGCGCTGGCGCCGAGCGGCGTCCGCGGCTCGAAGTCGCGGACGAACTCCGTGCTCGGATCGGCGGAGGCACGCTGCGGAGCGGTCGTCCACGGGACGTGGCGGGCGCCGGCGCCGATCACGGCCCCGCGCAGGCTCCGGTCGGCGAGCACGCGGACCTCGTGGCCGCGATCGACGAGCGCGCCGGCGACGCTGAGGACCGGCGGCGCGTTGCCGCCGCCGTCCCAGAGCGTGAACAGGATCCGGCTCACCTTCCCACCGCGGTCATCCCGGGCCGCCGCCGTCGGGGCCCGACGGACCACCCGCGACGGCGAAGCGGTCGAGCAGCGCCTGGACCGACTCGCGCATCGCCGCCTCCGCCTCGTCGCGGCCCAGCCCCTGCTCGCGGCGGAGGATCTTCCAGGTGAGCACGTCGGTAGCGGCGATCAGCATCACGGTCCGGCGCTCGCGCTCCGGCGCCGGCGCCGCGGGAAGCCAGGCGGCGAAGACGCGCTCGACCCAGCTCCTGTGCACCGCCCGCCCGAACCCGAGCAACGGCGCCAGCTCCTCGACCCGCCCCTCGAGCGCGATCATCCGGACGATCCCGTCGCCGATCCGCTCGTACTCGTCGACGAGCGCCGCCACGCCGCCGCGAACGTCGCCGGCGGCGACCTCGTCGCGGCGGCGATCGATCCGGGCGCCGACCTGCTCGGCCACCGCCGCCAGCAGCCCGCCCTTCGAGCCGAAGTGGTTGACGACCGTCTGCAGCGCGACGTCGGCGCTCGCGGCGACCTCGCGCAGGCTGACGTCGTCGTACCAGCGCCCGAGGTAGAGGTCCTCCGCGGCCGCGACGATCCGCTGCCGGGTCCGATCGCGCGTGACCGCCCGCTTCCCGAGCCGGTAGCCGGTCCCAGCATTCATTGGTATGACGTTACAGCAAAATATGGCGGCCGTCCAGGGGGGTCCGCGCGCCGTCGCCTCCGCCCGGGGGAGCGGGGCCCTCATCGCGCCGTCGGCGCGGCGTCAGGCCGGCGTGATCGGGTTGTGGCGCTCGCTGAAGCGGCGGTCCTTGCCGGCCGCCTCGGCGTAGCGGCGGATCAGCTCGGCGCGCAGCTCGTCGGGCTCGATCACCGCGTCGACGACGAGCTCGGAGGCGAGGCGGAGGACGTCGATGTCGGTGGCGTACTCGGCCCGCTTGGCGGCGACGAACTGCTCGCGCTCGGCCTCGTCGGCGATCGCCTGGATCTGGTTGTAGTAAACGGCGTTGATCGCCGCCTCCGGGCCCATCACCGCGATCTGCGCCCCCGGCAGGGCGATGCAGGCGTCGGGCTCGAAGGCCGGGCCGGCCATCGCGTAGAGGCCGGCGCCGTAGGCCTTGCGGACGATGACCGAGATCTTCGGGACGGTCGCCGAGCTGACCGCGCTGACCATCTTCGCGCCGTGGCGGATGATCCCCTGCCGCTCGACCGCCTTGCCGATCATGAAGCCCGGCACGTCGGCGAGGAACAGCAGCGGCACGTTGAAGGCGTTGCAGGTGTTGATGAACCGTGCCGCCTTGTCGGCCGAGTCGACGAACAGCACGCCGCCCTTCTGCTTCGGCTGGTTGGCGACGATGCCGATCGCGCGGCCGTCGAGGCGGGCGTAGCCGGTGACGAGCTCCTTCGCCCAACGTGCCTGGACCTCGAGGAAGGTGCCGGCGTCGCAGACGCCCTCGATCAGGCGGCGGACGTCGAACGGCGTCTTCTCGTCGTCGGGAACGACCTGCGAGGGGCGGGCGTCGGGGTCGGGCTGTCCCGGCGGCGCCGCCGGCGGACCCTCGCGGAAGCTCGTCGGCATGAACGCGAGGTAGTCCTTGGCGATCGCGATCGCCTCCTCGTCGGTCGCGGCGAGGAAGTGGCCGCAGCCGGAGACCGCTGTGTGCATCCGCGCCCCGCCCATCTCGTCGAGCGTCACCTGCTCGCCGATCACCATCTCCGCCATCCGTGGCGAGCCGAGGTACATCGAGGCGTTGCCGTCGCGCATGACCACGACGTCGCAGAAGGCAGGGATGTAGGCGCCGCCGGCGGCGGAGGGGCCGAACAGGACGCAGACCTGCGGGACGCGCCCCGACATCCGCACCTCGTTGTGGAAGATCCGCCCGGCGCCGCGGCGGCCCGGGAACATCTGCACCTGGTCGGTGATCCGCGCACCGGCGGAGTCGACGAGATAGACCATCGGCAGCTCGAGGCTCAGCGCCCGCTCCTGGATCCGGATGATCTTCTCGACCGTCTTCGCGCCCCACGAGCCCGCCTTGACGGTCGGATCGTTCGCCATCAGGGCGACGTGCCGGCCGGCGATCGTCCCGAGCCCGGTCACGACTCCGTCGGCGCCGAGGCCCTCGGCGTCCCAGTTGGCGAGCTGGGCCTCCTCCGAGAAGCTGCCGCCGTCGAGCAGCAGCGCGACCCGCTCGCGGACCGGCAGCTTGCCCTGCTCGGCCGTCTTGGCCCGGTGACGCTCCGGCCCGCCGGCGAGCGCCGCCTCGCGGGCCCGTCCCAGCTCGCCGTGCTCGGTCTTCTCGCTCATCGCCCGGTAGCCAACCACAGGCCGGCGTCCGGCGCCGTGTTCAAAGCAGGTCGGCCAGCTTCGTGTCCTCGGTCGGCGGATCGACCGCATCGACGGCCCGACGGCGACGCTCGCGCTCCTCGGTGTCGGGCTCGGGGCGGCCCCCGCCCTCCTCGGCGGCCGTCGGCCCGGCGGTTCCCGCGACCGTCGTCGGCGCCTCGCCGGCGTCCGCGGCGGGCTGATCATCGAGGCCGGCCTCGACCTCCGCCTCGGCCGCCGCCGTTTCGGTTTCGGTGGCGCGCGCCTCCGGCGACTCGACTGCCGCGGCCACCCGCTCGGGCAGACCGAGGTCGCGCTCGCCCGGGCCCTCGATCGCGAGCCGCATCTCGGCATCGAGCTGCTCGAGGTTCGCGACGACGTCGCGGCGCTTGCGGACCAGGGCGGCGATCTCCTCCTCGATCCCGCGCGTCCGCTTCGTCGCTTCCGCCTCGGCGTCGCGGAGCCGCTGCTCGGCCTCCTCGGTCATCGCCTTCGCCTCGGCGGCGGCGGTCTCGGCGGTGAGCCGCGCGTGCTCGTCGGCGGCGCCCCGGGTCTCGGTCGAGTAGGCGTCGGCATCGGCGCGGGCCCGGGCGACCTCCCGCTCGACGTCGGCGCGCAGCTTCGCCGCCTCCTGCTCGGCCTCGGAGCGGATCCGCCCGGCCGCGGCCTCGGCGTCGGCGGTGAGCCTGTCGGCGCTCGCCTGGGCGCTCGCGAGGATCGAGCCGGTGCGCTCGCCGACCTCGCCCATCGCGCGCTGGATCACGGCGCGGCGCGCCTCGTCGGTGCCGCCGGTCTCGAGCCAGTCGGCGAGCTCGGCGAGGTAGGCGTCGACCGCGCGGCGGTCGTAGCCGCCGCGGCGCTCGGTCGGAAACTGCACGGTCTTCAGCTCTTCGATTCGATCGGAAGCCATGTGGTCAGGATAGATCCCCGCCGCCCTCGGAGAGCAGCGGCGGGGTCCGCCTACAGGCCGAGCTCGGTCGGCACCGGCTTCTCGCCCGAGTAGTCGTAGAAGCCCTTGCCCGACTTGCGTCCATACCAGCCGGCGGAGACCATCTTCCGCAGCGTCGGCGGGGCCGCGAAGCGGCGCTCGCGGTACTCGTCGAACATCACAGCGCCGATCGAGGCGAGCGTGTCGAGGCCGACGAAGTCGGCCAGGGTCAGCGGCCCCATCGGGTGGTTGGCGCCCGCCTTCATCGCGACGTCGACCTCCTCGATCGAGCCGACGCCCTCCTCGTAGGCGCGGATCGCGTCGAGCATGTAGGGGACGAGCAGCCGGTTGACGATGAAGCCGGTCTTGTCCTTGGCGTGGACCATCGTCTTGCCGAGGCGCTCGCCGACCGCGTAGCCGACCTCGAGCGCCCCCTCGGAGGTCGTCACCGTCTGGACCACCTCGAGCAGCGGCATCACCTGGGCCGGGTTGAAGAAGTGCAGGCCGAGGAACCGGTCGGGACGCGAGGTGGTGGCGGCCTGGTCGATCACTGCGAGCGAGGAGGTGTTGGTGGCGAAGTAGGCCTCGTCCTTGACGATCGGGTCGACGGCTGCCCACATCTCGAGCTTCATCCCGAGGTCCTCGGTGATCGCCTCGATCACGAGGTCGCAGTCGGCGAGCTTGCCGTAGTCGGTCGTGCCGTCGATCCGACCGCGCACGGCGTCGGCCTCGTCTCCCTCCATGCGGCCCCTCTCGACCGCCCGCGAGAGCTGCTTGTCGATCTTGCCGATGCAGCCGGCGACCTTGTCGTCGTCGACCTCGCGCATGACGACGTCCCAGCCTGCCTGGGCGCAGATCTGGGTGATTCCGTGACCCATGATCCCGCCGCCGACGACTCCAACCTTGCTGACTGCCATGTTCACCTCGCGATGCTCGTTTTCGGGACTCGCGGGGTTGAGCAGCGAACAGGCGCTCCCGCGGGGTCGCGGACCCTACCGCCGGAGCGGTCCGGGGGCCCCGATGGCTGGTCGGTCATCCAGCCTGCGGCGGCGCCAGCCCGAGCTCCTCGAAGCGCCGGCCCATCGCCGCGGCCATCGCGTCGACGGCGCTCTTCGGCCGCAGCATGACCTTCAACTCGGTGATCAGCCCGTCCTCGCCGAAGCTGAGCAGGTCGAGGCCGTCCATCCAGCGGTCGCCGACGCGGGCCCGGAAGATCAGCGCCGCCACCGGCTCGTCGGGGCCCTCGATCGCGTGCACGTACTCGAAGTCCTCGAACAGCTTCATCGGGCCCTCGGTGATGATCGTCACGACGAGGTCGCGGCCGTCGTAGGAGCGGAACGTGACCGGGCTGAAGAAGCGGACATCGGGGTCGAACGCCGCCTCGAGCTTCTCCTTCGAGAGCGAGTGGACGGCGTCGATGAAGGCGTCGCATCGCATCCCGGCAGCCTATCGACGGCCCGCGTGGACCGACCACGCAGGTCCGACCAGCTCACCCGGCCGCTGCCCACCGCGGCTCAGCGCGGCCGCCGGGGCGCCTGGCGCCGATATCTCGTCGCAATCCACCCCAACGCGGCAGGCACTGATCCCCGGAACCGGCTTGCTGGCGCGGTCTGGAGATGACCCGGGTCGCGGGCTCAGGCGGGGAGATGCTTGGCGACGAGGCGCTCGATCGTGCCCCGCGTACGCATCGTCTGCAGGCCGAGGGCGGATTCGATCGCCTTCAGGTCGAGGTCGGAGTCGGTGGTCCGCCCGCTCGGCAGCCAGTAGAGCTCGCGCGGACCGAAGGCGAGGCGGTCCTCGTCGCCTGCGTGCTCGAGCACGGCGTTGCGCACGGACGCCGGGGGAGCGGCCGCGAGCAGGAGGACCTGGAGCTTTCCCGCGACGGCGGTGACGGCGGCCTCGAACGGCTCCGCCGCGGCGATCGCCCGCAGCTCCGCCGCCTCGCGGAGGACGGTCGGCACCGGGTAGCCGAGCCCCGCGGCGAGGCCCGACCCGATCCGGCCGACGAGCTCCTCCTCGGACGCGTCGCCCGCCTCGAAGACGACGTTGCCGGCCGCCTGGAATGTCGCGACCGACGCGAAGCCGAGCCGCTCGAACTGCTCGCCGAGCTCGGCGTTGGTGATCCGCCTGTTGCCGAGGTTCATCCCGCGCAGGAAGGCGACGCGGATCAAGCGCGGCCCCCGCCCCACTCGACGGGGCCGGCGGTAAGCACGTGCGAGCCGAGCGGACGGCCGAGCACGGCCTGGGCCTCGCGCGACGCGGCGAGCAGCGCCTCGAGGTCGATCCCGGTCGCGATCCGCATCTCGTGCAGGAGCGAGACCAGGTCCTCGCTGGCGATGTTCCCGGTCGAACCGGGCGGCACCGGGCAGCCCCCGAGCTCGCCGAAGCTCGACTCGAACGAGTCGATGTCCCGGCCGAGCGCCGCGACCGCGTTGGCGATCCCCTGGCCGCGCGTGTTGTGGAAGTGGGCGGTCAGCTCGGGGCCCTCGCCGCCGGGCCGAAGCTGCGAGCTCATCCCGGCGAAGAAGCCGTCGACCTGCAGCGGGTTCGCCATCCCGGTCGTGTCACCGAAGCCGATCTCCGCGCAGCCGGCTGCGACGAGCCGTTCGGCGATCGCGAAGACCTGCTCGGGCGGCACCTCGCCCTCGTAGGGGCAGCCGAAGCTGGTCGCGATCACCCCCTCGCAGCGCAGGCCCTCGGCGGTCGCGGTCGCCACGACCCGGTCGAGGCCGTCGAGCGACTCGGCGATCGAGCGGTTGACGTTGCGGCGGTTGTGGGTCTCCGAGGCGGACAGGAAGACGCTGATCTCGTCGAAGCGGTCGCGGTGGCGGAGCGCGTTGTCGAGGCCGCGCTCGTTCGGGATCAGGACCGAGAAGGAGACGTCGTCGGGCCGCTCGAGCGCCTCCAGCACCGCGACGCCGTCGGCGAGCTGGGGGATCACGTCGGGGCGGACGAACGACGTCACCTCGATCCGCTTCAGCCCGGCGGCGACGAGCATCTCGATCAGCCGGACCTTGTCGGCGGTCGCGATCACCTCGGGCTCGTTCTGGAAGCCGTCGCGCGGCCCGACCTCGCGGATGCGCACGCGTTCGGGGTAGCCGGCCACCTCAGCCCGCCGCCGGCGCGGCGACGACGCGGCGCTGATGGGTGCCGACGCCGATCGTCCGATCGCCCTCGCTGACCTCGACGTCGAAGAAGAGCTTGCGGTCGTCGACGATCTCGGTGAGCTTTGCGCGCGCGGTGCACCTCGCACCGGCAGCGGCGGCGCCGACGTGCTTGACGCAGACTTCGAATCCGACCGTCGCCGCTCCCTCCGGCAGCGCCTCGTAGGCGAGCACCGCCGCGGTCCGCTCCATCATCGCGATCATCCCCGGGGTCGAGAGGACGGCGGCGCCGATCGTCCCGCCGACATCGGTGAGCAGCGCCCCCGCTACCTCGAACTCGTCGCTGCGCTCGGCGCCGACCGCGAGCGGCGGCGCTCCCGGCTCGCCGCGCCGCGGCTCGGGGAGGTCCGGATGCTCGGCCGCTGCGTTCATCGGGCGCAGCATAGACTCGCTCCGATGGACAGCGAGGCGGAACCCGCGGCCGACGAAGCGGCCGTCGCGCCGATCCCGATCATCGGCGGAACCGGCGCGCTCGGCTACGGGCTCGCGGTCCGTTGGGCGGACGCCGGCCTCGACGTCGTCATCGGCTCGCGCGAGCCCACCCGGGCCGAGGAGGCGGCCGGGCGCGTCCGCGCCGCCGTTCCCGATGCGTCGGTGTCCGGCTTCGGCAACGGCGAGGCGGCGGCGCGGGGCCCGATCGTCTTCCTGACGGTCCCGTTCCGGGCCCAGTCGGAGACGCTCAACAACCTCCGCGAGGCGCTCCAGCCCGACCAGATCCTCGTCGACTGCACGGTCCCGCTCGCCGCCGCGGTCGGCGGCAGGGCGACGCGGTCGCTCGGCGTCTGGCAGGGCTCGGCCGCCGAGCAGGCCCAGGAGATGGTCCCCGAGGGCGTCACGGTGGTCTCGGCGTTGCACACGATCGGCGCCCCGACCCTCGCCGATCCCGCCGCCCCGCTCGGCGAGGACGTGCTCGTCTGCGGTGACAAGAAGCGCCACAAGGCGCCGGTGGCGAGGCTGATCGAGCGGATCGACGGCCTCCGCGCGGTCAACGCGGGAGCGCTCGAGATGGCCCGGATCGCCGAGCAGCTCACCCCACTGCTGATCTCGGTGAACGTCCGCTACAAGGCGCACGCCGGGCTCCGCCTCGTCGGCCTGCCCGATACGGACCCCTGGGCGTGAGGGTCGTCGCTCTCGCCGGGGGCAGCGGCGGCGCGATGCTCGCCGCCGGCCTGCAGGACGTCGTCGGCGCCGAGCTGACGGTGATCGCCAATTCGGGCGACGACGTCGAGGCGCTCGGCGTCCACGTCTCCCCCGATCCCGACCTCTGCACGTTCTGGCTCAGCGGCGAGATCGACAGCGAGCGCGGCTGGGGGATCCGCGGCGACAGCTTCACGGTCTTCGAGCGCCTGAAGGCGCTCGGCGCGCCCGACTGGTTCGGGCTCTCCGACCGCGACCTCGCCGGCTGCCTGGAGCGCCGCCGCCGCCTCGACGCGGGCGAGCGGCCGACCGCGATCACCGCATCGCTCGCCCGCGCCCTCGGCGTCCGCGCCACGGTGCTGCCGATGTGCGACGCGCCGGTCCGGACGCGGATCCGGACGGCCGCCGGCTGGAGGAGCTTTCAGGAGTACTTCGTCCGCGAGCGCGCCGAGCCGGAGGTCGAGGAGGTCGATCTGGCCGGGATCGGCGCCGCGGAGCCGAGCCCGGAGGCGCTCGCGGCCCTGGCGGCGGCCGAGGCGATCGTGATCGGCCCGTCGAACCCGGTGATCTCGATCGGCCCGATCCTCGCGGTGCCCGGAATGCGCGAGGCGATCGCGGGCGCCGCCGCCCCGGTCGTCGCCGTCAGCCCGTTCGTGGCCGGAGCCGTCGTCAAGGGGCCGACCGAGAGGCTCATGCGCTCGACCGGGCTCGAGCCGACGGCCGCCGGCGTCGCGACCGCCTACGCCGGGCTGATCGACGGACTCGTCGTCGACGCGGCCGACCCGGAGGAAGGGCCCGCGAGGCCGGGGCTGAGCGTGACCCGCTTCGACACGCTGATGGCGGACGCCGAGGCGCGCCGGCGGATCGCCGCCGCCACGCTCGATTTCGCCCGCACTCTGCGAGGCTGAGGGGCATGCGAGCGACCGCGATCGTCCCCGTCAAGCGCTTCGACCGCGCCAAGAGCCGGCTCTCGGCCAGCGCCGTGGCGACGCGGCGGCCGGAGCTCGCCAAGGCGATGCTCGCCGACGTCCTGCTCGGGCTCGCGGAGTCGCGGCTCCTCGACCGGATCGTCGTCGTCAGCGGCGAGCCCGACGCCGTCGAGCTGGCGATCCACTACGGCGCCGACCACCTCGACGATCCCGACGACTACGGCCACATCGAGGCCGCGGAGCTGGGGATCGCCGACGCGATCGAGCGCGGCGCCGAGTGCGTGGCGCTGCTGCCCGGGGACGCACCGCTGCTCGAGGGCTTCGAGCTCGACCGCGAGCTCGACGCGCAGGCGCCGGGCGTCGCGATCATCCCCGACCACCACGGCGACGGCACCAACGGGCTGATCCTCTCGCCGCCGGACGTGATCGGGCCCTCGTTCGGGCCCGGCAGCCGGGCGCGCCACCAGCGGCTCGCGAAGGAGGCCGGCGCCCGCTGCCGGATCGCGAACATCCCGTCGGTCGCGCTCGACCTCGACACGGCCGCCGACCTCGACGAGCTCCTCGCGGCGCTCGCGGCGGACCCGAAGCGGGCCCCGGCGACCGCCGCGGTCCTCACCGAGCTCGGCGACGAGCTCGCGTGAGCGGCCCGCTCGCGGTCCTCCCCGTCGCCGGCCTGCCCGAGATCGGCGCCGGCGACCCGCTCGGGGAGCTGATCGCCGCCGCCGCCGAGCTCCGCGACGACGACGTCGTCGTGGTCGCCCAGAAGGTCGTCTCGAAGGCCGAGGGCCGCCGCCGCAGCCTCAGCGCGGTCGAGCCCTCGGAGCGAGCCCGCGAGCTCGCCCGCGGGCTCGACAAGGACCCGCGGCTGGTCGAGCTGGTCCTCGGCGAGAGCGCCCGGATCGTCCGCTCCGAGCGCGTCCTGATCGTCGAGACGACGAGCGGCCTCGTCTGCGCCAACGCCGGCATCGACTCCTCCAACGTCGCCGGCGACGACGAGGTGCTGCTCCTCCCGGCCGATCCCGACGCCTCGGCGCGGCGGCTGCGGCACGAGATCGGCGCCGCCTCGGGCCGCCGCCTCGCGGTGATCGTCGGCGACAGCTTCGGCCGCCCCTGGCGGGTCGGGCAGACCGAGGTCGCGATCGGCTGCGCCGGGATCGACCCGCTCGACGACTGGCGCGGCCGCGCCGATCGCCACGGCCGCGAGCTCGCCGCGACCGAGATCGCCCTCGCCGACCAGCTCGCCGCCGCCGCCGACCTCGTCCGCGACAAGAGCTCCGGCGTCCCCGCCGCGATCGTCCGCGGCCTCACCGATCGCGTCACCGACGCCGACGGCCCCGGGGCACGGGCGCTGCAGCGCGCCCGTGCCGAGGACCTGTTCCGTTGACCCCGCCGGCCTCCCCCGACGAGCGAGCCGCCGAGCGACTCCCCGCCGAGCGACTCCCCGCCGAGCGACTCCCCGCCGAGCGACGAGCCGCCGAGCGACTCCCCGCCGAGCGACGAATTCCTCACGATATTTGTGAGTTCTTCGTCGCTCGCGGCGCATGAAGCCAGCTGCGCGGAGGTTCAGTACGTCTCGACCAGCTCGTAGAGCGTCGTCCGCTGGGCCGGGGTGCGGCCGCCGGCGCGGGCGGCGGCGATCAGGTCGGCGGGCTCGAGGCGGGAGCCGTGCTGGGAGCCGGCCATCCGCGAGATGCTCTCCTCCATCAGCGTTCCGCCGAGGTCGTTGACGCCCCAGCGCAGCGCTTCGGTGGCGGCGCCGAGGCCCATCTTCACCCAGCTCGCCTGCAGGTTCGGGATCGTCTTGCCGAGCGCGAGCCGGAAGACGGCGGTGTGCTTGAGGTTCTCGGCGTCGGAGATCTCCTCGATCCCGTGCGTGCGGCCGAGCATCGTGTGGTAGGGGATGAAGCTGAGCGGCACGAACTCGGTGATCCCGCCGGTCCGCTCCTGGACAGCGCGGACGACGCGCATGTGCTCGGCGAGCTCGTGGGGCTTCTCGATGTGGCCGAACATCACCGTCGAGGTCGAGCGCAGCCCGGCGCGGTGGGAGGCCTCGATGATCTCGACCCAGCGGCCGGCCGGCAGCTTGTTCGGCGAGATCCGGTTGCGGACGCCGTCCTCGAGCACCTCGGCGGCAGTCCCGGGGGTCGAGCCGAGCCCGCAGTCGCGGAGGTAGGCGAACACCCAGTCGGGATCGCGGCCGGAGCGCTCGCACATGAAGTGGACCTCCATCGGCGAGTAGGCGTGCAGGTGGATGTCGGGCGCGACCTCCTTGGCCCGGCGCAGCCACTCGCCATAGCGTTCGAGCGTGTAGTCGGGATGGATGCCGCCCTGCATGCAGATCTCGGTCGCCCCGAAGGCGACCGCCTCGCGGACCCGGTCGGCGAACTCGTCGGGGTCGATCTCGTAGGCGTCGGGGCTCCGGCTCGTCTGCCCGAACCCGCAGAACGCGCAGCCGACCGTGCAGATGTTGGTGAAGTTGATGTTGCGATTGACCACGAACGTGGCGACGTCGCCGGCGAGCTCGGCGCGGAGCTCGTCGGCGGCGGCGCGGATCTCGGCGACCGCCTCCGGCCTCGTCTCCGCGAACAGCGCGACGAGCTCATCGCGGCCCAGCTCCTCGCCGGCCCGGCCACGCGCGACGGCGCGGTGTACGGGATCGACCGGGCCGAGCGCGGACACGCCGTTGCCGCTCCCGGCACCGTTTCCGTCGCCGCTGGGGCCGGCGGATCCGAACGCCGAACGGCGCGGCATGAAGGTCGGGTAGCGGGTGGCGAGCACCGCGAGCACCCGCGGGTCGACCCAGTCCTCGTCCATGTACTGCGGGTAGACGCAGAGGCGCTCGGTGAGCGCGTAACCGCGCGGCCGCAGGCGCCTGCGGACCTGAAGCGGGCTCGGGAACGGATGCTCGGGCGAGATGTGGTCGCCGTTGGCCGACAGCCCGCCGAGGTCCGTCGCACCGGCCTCGACGAGGTCGAGCCACCAGTCGGAGAGGTTCGGCGGCACCTGGATCCCGACGCCGGGCATCAACCGCCGGCACTCGGCGACGAGCCGGCTCATCTCATCGAGCGAGACCGGCGCCGCCCAGTCCGGCATCGGCGCGCCCGGCGAACCCCGGCGGGCGTTGCTGTCCGCTGTCCGCTGCCCGCTGTCTGCTCCCGTCCACTGTCGCTCGCTCGCCTCCGTAGCGATCTCCGCCACCTCGGCCCCGTAGTAGCGCGGATGCGGGACGAAGTTCTGGAGGATCACCTCCTGGATGTGGCCGTGGCGGCGCTGGATGGCGGCGAGCGCCTCGAGCGAGGCGATGCGCTCCTCCTCGGTCTCGCCGATCCCGACGAGGATCCCGCTCGTGAACGGGATCCGCAGCTCGCCGGCGGCCTCGATCGCCTCGCGCCGGACCCGCGGGTGCTTCGTCGGCGAGCCGGCGTGGACGGTCTCCATCAGCCGCTCGCTGACCGACTCGAGCATCAGGCCCTGCGAGGCGGTCACCGCCCGCAGGCGCAGGTAGTCGTCGCCGTCGCCGACGCCGATGTTCGTGTGCGGCAAGAGCCCCCGCGCGAGCGCCTCCGCGCAGGCCCAGACGACGTAGGAGGTGAAGTCCTCGTGACCCCAGCAGCGCAGCCGCTCGGCGACGATCGGGTTGACCTCGGGACGCTCGCCGGTGAGGACGAGGAGCTCCTTGACGTTGCGCCTGGCGGCAGCGTCGAGGCGCTCGAGCACGACCTCCGGCGGGTGCACGTGCGCCTGGTGGGTGGCGAACGCGCAGTACTTGCAGTAGCAGCGGCAGGTCCGCGCCAAGGACAGCGTCAGGTTGCGCGAGAAGGTGACGCGCCGCATCGGCTTCACGGTAACCAACCGGGACGCCCCGCCGCGAAGCGCCCCGATCAGCCCCTGCCCGGCCGGTTTGCTACTTCTTCGAGCCGGAGCCCACCGCGGCGGCCTCCGCCTTCTCCGCCTTCGGCTCCTCGGAGCCGGCCGAGATCACGTACTTGAAGATCAACGCCGCGATCAGGCCGCCGACGAGCGGGCCGACGATGTAGGGCCAGACGCCGCCCCACTCGTTGCTGACCAGCGCCGGGCCGAACCAGCGCGCCGGGTTGAACGAGCCGCCGGTCAGCGGGCCGAAGATGAAGACGCAGAACGCGAACGTCAGGCCGACCGTCAGCGGCCCCCACTCGTTGCGGGCGCGCTTGTTCATCGCGACCGCGACTACGCCGAGGACGATCAGCAGGGCGCCGATGCCCTCGCAGATCGCGCCCGCGACGTTGCCGTTGAGCAGCGGGCTGATCTGGGCGGCGCCCCAGTCGACGGCGCGGCCCTCGTCGAGCAGCAGCCCCTTGACGGCGAGCGCCCCGAGGACGGCGCCGGAGAGCTGCGCGAGGACGTAGACGACGGCGTCGATCGGGTCGATCCGGCGCAGGAACGCGGCCGCGGTCGTAACCGCCGGGTTGAAGTGACCGCCGCTGACGGCGCCGAACGCCATGATCAATGCGAACAGCACGAGGCCCTGCGCGAAGCCGACCACCGCGAAGTCGGAGCCGAACTGGGCGGAGCCCCCGGCGGCGACGTAGAGCGTGACCACGGCGCAAATCACGAAGACGAGGAAGAACGTCCCGATCAGCTCCGCGACGTAGGCGGCCAATCCTCGATCCTGCACTCTCAATACCTCCTGATAAGGCGATCTCGCGCCTCGGGGCGCGAATGGGCGGCGCCAGTCTAGTACCCGGACCCCCCGAAGCCGCCGCTTCGGTCCGGGGACGCATCCGCTCAGCCGCCCGGCTCGAGCAGGCGGCCGAGGAGATCGGGCAGCTCCCGAGCCATCCGCGAGCGCGGGACGACCAGGTCGAAGCCGGCGTCCTCGGCGCGCCGCCGGGTCTCGATGTCGAGGTGCGAGTAGAAGCCGAGGCAGGGCGGGCCGGCCGCCGCAACCGCGGCCGGGTCGCACAGCTCGAGGTCGGCGACGATCGCGTCGAAGCCGGCCGCGTCGACGCCGAGCTCGCCGCGGACGGTCACCTCGTGGCCGGCCGCCGCCAGCGGCGCCTCGACCCGGCTCGCAAGCAGCAGGTCGGCGACGAGCGCGAGGACGCGGGCCACGGGGCCGGGACCTAGAGCGAGCGCCGACGCCGGTACTCGGCCCGGACGCTCTCCGGTCGGCCCCACATCTGCCGGACCTCGGCGCGGCCCTCGTTGACGTCGTGGACGATCAGCTCGCCCCCGATGCCCTGCCGGTCGAGCATCTCGAGGACCCAGGCGACGGTCTCGGGGGCGGCGGCGTGACCGAACCCGTTCGCGACGTTGATCCGCCAGTGCCAGTCGGCCTGCGAGTGCGGCTGCGCGTTGATCTGGGTCATCGGGATCGACGCGTCGACGTAGCGGCTCTCGTCGCTGAGCCGGAGGTCGAGCCGCATGTCGGTCCAGTCGCGCGGCAGCGCATCGACGATCTCCTGAAACGACTCCGAGAGGCCCATCGACGCAGAGCCTACCGGCGTGCTATCCGAAGAAGAGCTGCTGGAGCAGGAACAGGTTCAGGGCGATGATCATCGCCGCCAGCACCGAGGCCACCGCGGTCAGCCAACCGGGGTTGACGAGCTTGCCCATCACCTCGCGGCGGCGGGCGATGATCAGCAACGGCACCAGCGCGAACGGGATCCCGAACGAGAGGACGACCTGGCTGATCACCAACGCCCGGGTCGGGTCGATCCCGACGGCGAGGACGATCAGCGCCGGCGCGAGGGTGATCAGGCGTCGCAGGTTGAGCGGGATCCGACGACGGATGAAGCCCTGCATGACGACCTGGCCGGCCATCGTGCCGACCGAGGTCGAGGCGAGCCCGGAGGCGAGCAGCGCGATCCCGAAGATCGTCGCCGCATTGTCGGAGACGGTCTGCTGAAGGCCCTCGTAGGCGCCCTCGATCGAGTCGATCCCGGTCAGCCCGCCGGCGTTGAACAGGCCCGCGGCGACGATCACCATCGACATGTTGATCAGCCCGGCGAGCGTCATCGCGATGATCACGTCGACCTTCTCGAAGTTGAGGATCCGGCGGCGCTCGTCGTCGTTTCGCCCGACGACCCGCGACTGGGTCAGCGCCGAGTGCAGGTAGACGACGTGCGGCATCACGGTGGCGCCGAGGATCCCGGTCGCGAGCAGGACGCTCTCGGTGCCGCTGAAGCCGGGGATGAACAGGCCCTCGGCGATCCCGCGCGGGTCCGGATTGGAGTGGAAGACCTCGAAGACGAAGGCGGCGACGACGACCGCTACGAACCCGGCGATGACCGCCTCGAGCTTGCGGACGCCGCGGGTCTGGAGGGCGAGGATCGCGAACGACCCGGCGCCGGCGATCACCCCGGCCCAGAGCAGCGGGATCCCGAACAAGAGGTGCAGGCCGAGGGCGGCGCCGACGACCTCGGCGACGTCGGTTGCCATCGCGACCAGCTCCCCCTGCACCCAGAGCCCGAACGAGGTCCGGCGCGAGAACTGCTCGCGGCAGAGCTCCGGCAGGTTGCGGCCGGTCGCGATCCCGAGCTTCGCCGACTGCGCCTGGACGACCATCGCGATCAGGTTCGCCGCCAGCACGACCCAGAGGAGCTGGTAGCCGAACTGGGCGCCGGAGGCGATGTTGGTCGCGAAGTTGCCGGGATCGATGTAGGCGATCGAGGCGATGAAGGCGGGCCCCAGGAAGGGCCAGAGGCGGGCGAGCCCGCGGCGCTTGCCCTCTAGCGAGCGCTGCGCCGCGTCAGCGACCAGCGCCTCGCCGGGGAGGGCGACATCGACGTCGGAGCGGGCTTCGTGCCCGGCTTCGCGCTCGGGGGCGGGAGCTTGCACGCCGACGCTCACAGGGCAGCCCCCCGCTCGGCCGCGGACGCGGCCGCGCCGGCGCTCATCGCGCAGCTCCGGGCACGACCAGCATCCGCCCCGCCAGGTCCGGCCCGATCGGGCACTCGCCGTCGCCGATCCGGACGACGACGGCGCCGCCGAACGGCTCGCGCCGGAGCACGAGCAGCTCGGCCCCCGGCCTGATCCCCTCCGTGTCGAGGAAGCGCAGCATCTCCGGGCGGCCGTCGGAGACGCGCGCGAACCGGCCCGTCGTCCCCGGCTCGATCTCGAGCAGCGGCACGCCCGGCACGGGATCGCTGATCGTCAGGTCGCGATCGGGGATCGGGTCGCCGTGGGGATCGCGGTCGGGGTCGCCGAGCGCGACGGCGATGCGCTCCTCGAGCTCCTCGCTGATGTAGTGCTCGAGCACCTCGGCCTCGTCGTGGACCTGGTCCCAGGGCATCCCGAGCGCCTCGGCGAGGAACGACTCGAGCAGCCGGTGGTGGCGGATCACCTCGAGCGCCATCCGCTCGCCGGCGGCCGTCAGCTCGACGCCGCGGTAGGGCTCGTAGGCGACGAGGCCGAGCTCGGCCATCCGCTTGCACATCGCCGTGACGGTCCCGGGCGAGACGCCGAGCCGCTCGGCGAGCGCGCTCGTGCCGACCGGGCCGGGGTCGCGCGCGGCCAGCGCGTGGATCGCCTTCGCGTAGTCCTCGACCGCCTCCGTCGCCGACGCGCGGCGGTCGCGGCCGTGGCTGCCCGGGGCGGCAGGTGGCTGTGTCGCCGCCGCGCGGCGGTCGCGGTCGTGGCTGCCGGTGGGGACCGCCTCGGTCGCCGCCGTGCGGCGGTCGCGGTCGTGGCTGCCGGTGGGGACCGCCTCGGTCGCCGCCGTGCGGCGGTCGCGGTCCTGGCTGCCGGCGAGCGGCTCAGCCACGCGGGCCCCGGGAAGTTGGTGCGTGCATAAGCAGGAGTTTGACACATCAAAACCACTGTGGTCCCGTCGCCCCGTTCCGGCCGCCGCCGAGGGGGACGGCTGCCCCTCCGCCAGGCCCGGCCGGTGAACGCAACGAAACGGAACCGATGGTTCCGAGATGTTGCGCTCGCGGCCGAAGACGGCTCGGTTGCCCGTCCCCAGTCAGCGGCGCGCGCGGGTGAGCTGCTCACGGCCGAAGACGGCTCGGCTGCGACCCGGTCGGCGACGCGCGCGGGGTGGCCCCGGCCCCCACCTACAATCCGTCGCGATGGAGGCGATCCTCGAGCTCGATGCCCAGTACCGGGCGATCCGCGAGGAGGCGGGCCTGCTCGACCGCTCCGATCGGCCCCGGATCACGGTCAAGGGCAGCGAGGCGGCGGAGTTCCTGCAGGGCCAGGTGACCAACGACGTCGAGTCGCTCACGCCGGGCGCCGGCTGCTACGCGGCGTTGCTCGACCGCAAGGGCAAGGTCCGCGCCGACATGCGGATCCTCCGCATCGCCGCGGATGAGTTCCTGATCGACACCGAGCCGGACACGGGCGACGTCCTCATTCGCCACCTCGGCACCTACAACGTCGGACGCGACGCGTCGGTCGAGCCGGACGGGACCGGGCGGGCCCTGCTGTCGCTCGTCGGCCCGCTGGCGGCGAAGCTCGCCGGTGACCTGCCGCCGGCGAGCGAGCACGCTCACCGCGAGGCGTTCGTCGCCGGCGTCCGCTGCACCGCGATCGCCACCGCAGACGGCATCGACCTGCTCGTACCCGCCGACGGCGCCGCGGCGGTTCGGTCCCACCTGACCGGCGCCGGCGCCCAGCCGGTCGTCGAGGCGGCGGCCGAAATCGCGCGGGTGGAGGCCGGCCGGCCCCGGGTCGGACACGAGATCGACGCCGCGACGATGCCCGCGGAGGCCGGCATCAACGACCGTGCCATCAGCTTCACGAAGGGTTGCTACATCGGCCAGGAGACCGTCGCACGCCTGCACTACAAGGGGAAGCCGAACCGCCACCTCCGCCGGCTGCGTCCCGAAGCGCCGGTGGCTGCCGGCGACCCGATCGTCGCCGGCGATCGCGCGGTCGGGAAGGTCGGGACGGCGGTGATCTCCCCCGCCGAGGGACCACTCGCCCTCGCGATCGTCCGCCGCGAGGCCGAGCCGGGCTCGCGCGTCGTCGTCGGTGACGGCGTTGCGGCCGTCATCGAGACGGTCGGCGGCTGAGGCGGGCGGCGACGCTCGCCGCCCGGTCGGGTAGATTCGTCCGTGGATGAGAGGTAGATGTGCCGTAGCGGGGCTGCTCGTCGCCGCCGTCTCGGTCGCGGGCTGCGGAGCCGAGGAGTTCCCGAACGACCCCCGGCCGCCGACGGCGGTCGAGCTCAGCGGCAAGATCGACAACCAGAAGGTGACCGTCATCCCGAGCCGGGTCGGCGCGGGTCTTGCGACATTCACGATCACGAACCAGTCGGGCGACGACGTCCAGCTCGACTTCAGGGGCCCGAACAGGGCCCGGACCACCGAGATCCCGGCCGGCGGCGTCGGCGCCCTCCAGTTCGAGCTCGAGACCGGCGAGTACACGGTCGAGCCCGACGTGCCGACGATCAGCCCGGCGACGATGACGGTCGGTGCCGAGCGTCCGAGCGCCCGTAACGACCTGCTGCTGCCATAGGTCGGGACGGGCTGAGCCGCCAGCGGCCGGCGTCGCGGGACGGGCTCAGCCGCCGCCGGGATCGCCGTCGGCTTCGGCGACCAGCGCGTCGATCCGGTCGAGCTTCGCCTCGATCGCCCCGACCATCGCGTCGAGGCCGTTGCGCGCCTTGTCGGACGAGGTCTTGATGCCCGTCAGCGTCGAGCGGATCGCCTGTGCCTGCTTGAGGCAGGAGACCGCCTCCTCGGTCGCCGCCCGCACCTCGCCGGCGTCCACCGTCAGCTCGCGATCGCGCGTCATCGAAACTCGCGCCGCGGCCAGCCGGTAGGCGACGCCGAGCGCCAGCGAGTCCGGGTCGTCGCGGTCGACGGCAACGATCAGCTTGTTGCCCTCGTACTCGCGAAGCGGCTCGCGACCCGCCGGGATCCGCTCCTCGCCGGCGACGACGAGGACCCCGAACGACGCGGCGCGGGCGGCCATCGCCTCGTCGAGCTCCTGCCAGGCGACGTTCTTGGTCAGCTTCTTGTCCTTGACCTCGAAGGCGATCCGGCCCGTCGCCGGACCCTCCGCGGCCCCGAGCTCGACGAGCACGTCGCCCTTCCTGCCACCGCCCTCGGCCTCCTCGGCGCCGGTGTGGGTCGCGCAGTCGCCGCGTGCCGAGGCGATCGCCGCGACGGCCTCGGCGACGCGCTCCTCGAAGCTGAATCCCTTGCGGGTACCGGCCTCCTCGGCCGCAGCGACCCGCCGCTCGCCCTCGGCGCGCTCGAGCAGGCGCGAGATCCGCTCGTTCAGGTCGGCGATGTGCTGCTGCATTCCCCGCGACTCGCTGCGGTGGCTCTCGCGCAACTCCTCGATCCGCTTGCGGTGCCGGTCCTCGGCATCGACCATCGCCTTCGCGGAACGCATCTGCGCGGCGACGAGCGGATTGCTCGCGTCCTCGGCGGTCAGCAAGCGCTGCAGCTCGGTCTGGTGGTGGCGGATCGCGGTGACGAGCATCTCCTTGATCTCGCCCTGCACCGAGTCGGCGCGGTCGACGTCGAACTTCTCGGCGATGTGGCCGGCGATCGTGGCGCTGCCCGACTCGAGCGTCTCGCTGAGGTCCTCGTGGAGGCGGCCGACCCGCTCCTCGAAGACGCGCTGGACGTAGTCGACGTTGGTGGCGGTGCCCTCGGAGTCGATCACGCGGGCGCCGATCTCGATCGCCTTGGTGACCGTCTCGACCGCGGCCGAGCCGGCCTCGGCACGCTCGCGAACGACCCTGGCGGCGCGCTCGTCGGCGACGGTCAGCCCCTCGATCACGATCCGGTCGTCGATCGCGCGAACCGACGCCGGCCCGTCGTCGAGCGGCAGCTGACCGGAGCTCTCGAAGGGGTGTCGCGGGGAGGCTTCCATCGGGCTTTCCAAGGTAGTCGCGCCCCCGGATGCCTTTCTGACGTGCTCGACATCACACATCGGAATCCTGCGAGGGTGCAATCATTGCGTCGATGCAAAGATCTTCGGAAGCCCCTGCCGCCGCGATCACCCCGGCCGTGGCGGACCTCGTCTACGCGCTGCTGCGCGCCGTCCTCCTCACCCCCGAGGACGATCGTTTCGGTGTGATCGAGGAGAACGACCTCACCGTCACGCAGGTCCGGGCGACCATGAAGCTGGCCTGCGCCGACCCGGCGCCGCTTGCCGGCGGCCAGGTCGCGGAGCGGATCGGTGCCTCGCCGGCCGCGGTGAGCCGCGCGCTCGAAGGGCTCGTCCGCAAGGGGCTCGTGAGCCGGCGGGAGAGCGAGGAGGATCGTCGCGTCCGACTCTTCTCGATCACCGATCGGGGCCGCGAGCTGGCGGACGACCTCGTCGCGCTGCGCCGCGCCCAGATCGACCGCTACCTCGACACGCTCGATGCCGAGCAGCGCGACCGGATCGGGGTCGCGCTCGCCCCGCTCGTCGCCGAGGGCGCGTTGGGCGACGACCCCCGAGACGAAGGAGACGCGGCTTGACGCAACGATTCGGCCACCTGATCACAGAGGAGAACGCCAAGTGGTGGACGCTCGCGGCGATGTGCTTCGCGCTGTTCATGATCATGCTCGACAACACGGTCATGAACGTGGCGCTGCCGTCGATCCAGAAGGACCTCGGCGCCTCGATCTCCTCGCTCGAGTGGGTCATCAACGGCTACAGCCTCTCGTTCGCCGTCCTCCTCGCCACGGGTGGCCGGCTCGGCGACATCCTCGGCCGGCGGCGGATGTTCCTGGCCGGCGTCGTCATCTTCGCGGCCTCGTCGGCGACCGCCGGCCTGGCGCCGTCGACCGCCGCGCTCGTCGCCAGCCGCGTCGCCCAGGGCGTCGGCGCGGCGCTGATGATGCCGGCGACGCTCTCGATCATCACCAACGCCTTCCCGCCCGCCGAGCGCGGCCGCGCGATCGGCACCTGGGCCGGCGTCTCGGCGCTCGCGCTCGCGATCGGCCCGCTGCTCGGCGGCTTTCTCACCGAGCACGTCTCCTGGCGGGCGATCTTCTACCTGAACATCCCCGTCGCCGCCGGGGCCGTCGTCACCGCGCTCTTCGCGGTCCGCGAGTCCCGCGACGAGACCGTCGGCCGCGAGATCGACTGGGGCGGCACCGCCGTGCTCACCGCCGGGCTCACCGCTGGCGTCCTCGCGCTGATCGAGGGCAACACCTGGGGCTGGGGCTCGGAGCGGATCATCGCCCTGCTCGCCGCCTCGGTCGCGCTCCTCGCCGTCTTCGGGTGGATGGAGGGCAGGGTCCGGGCGCCGATCGTCCAGTTCGAGTTCCTCCGCAACCGCGACTTCCTCGGCGCCACGACCGTCGCTTTCATCATCTCGTTCGCGATGCTCGGGATGTTCTTCTTCATGGCGCTGTACATCCAGAACATCCTCGGCTACTCGCCGCTGGAGGCCGGCGTCCGCTTCCTGCCGACGACGCTGGTGATCATGGTCGTCGCCCCGATCGCGGGGCGGATGACGGATCGGATCGGTGCCCGCCCGCCGATCGTCGCCGGGCTCGCGATCGTCGCCGTCTCGCTGTTCATGCAGGCACAGATCACCGACACGTCCGGCTTCAGCTCGCTGCTGGTCCCGTTCATCCTGATGGGCCTGGGGATCGGGCTGACGATGTCGCCGATGTCGACGGCGGCGATGAACGCCGTCGATGTGACGAAGTCAGGCCTCGCCTCGGGGCTGCTCTCGATGTCGCGGATGGTCGGCGGCACCTTTGGCGTCGCGGTCCTCGGGGCGATCTTCCAGGGCCACAGCAGGGCGGTGCTCGAGCAGGGCCTCCGCGGCGCCGGGCTCCCGGCCTCGCAGATCAAGTCGATGTCGGAGCAGCTCGGCAGCGGCGGCCTCAAGCAGACCCTCGACGCGATGCCGCCACACGTGGCCGAGCAGGCGGCCGGGGCGACCCGTGACGCGTTCATCTCGGGCCTGACGACGTCGATCGGCATCTCCGCCGCGGTCGCCGCGGCGGGCGCCGTCCTGGCGCTGTTTCTGATCGCCTCCCGGCGCCCACAGCCAATCAGCGACGGCGGCGCGGAAGCGGCCGGCGCAGCGGGCGGCGAAGCGGCCGGCGCGGCAGGCGGCGAAGCGGCCGGGGCGGCGGCCGACGGGGCGGCGGCCGGCAGGGCTTCCCCGGTAGCGGGGAAGCCGGCTCGCGAACCGGCCCGGTAGATCAGCCGCCCGGGGTGGAGCATCGCTGGGGTGGATCGCGACGGATCGGCGTCGCCACGGACCCCGGCAGAGCGCCCGGCATCCCGTCGCGTACCATCCCGGCCGCCTCAGAACCGTCGAACCGAGGAGAACCGTGGCCGTAGACATTGCCGAAGTCGCCAAGCTGGACGTCGAGCCGGGGAGCCTGCCCGCGCAGATGGCGGCCTGGGTGATCCGTGAGGAGCGCCAGGGCGAGCCCAAGGACGCCTTCCAGGTCGAGGAGGTCGAAGTCCCCGAGCCCGGCGCCTTCGAGGTGATCGTCCGCGTGATGGCCGCCGGCGTCAACTTCAACAACGTCTGGGCGGCGCTCGGCAAGCCGGTGCCGGTGTTCGGCTACGGCGATCACCCCCAATACGGCCACCACATCGGCGGCTCCGACGCGAGCGGGGTCGTCTGGAAGGTCGGCGCCGGCGTCACCAACTGGAAGCCCGGCGACGAGGTCGTCATCCACTGCAACCAGGCCTCCTACGAGGACGTCGAGGTGCACGGGCTCGACCCGATGGCGGCGCCTTCGCAGGTGATCTGGGGCTACGAGACGACCTGGGGCAGCTTCGCCCAGTTCACCAAGGTCCAGGCCCAGCAGCTCCTGCCGAAGCCGGAGAACCTCTCCTGGGTCGACTGCTCGGCCTACGGGCTGACCTACTTCACCGCCTACCGGATGCTGATGGACCGCGCCCGGATCCAGGCCGGCCACAACGTCCTGATCTGGGGCGCGGCGGGCGGGCTCGGGGTCTTCGCGACGCAGCTCTGCAAGGCCGCGGGCGCGAACGCCGTCGGCGTCGTCTCGTCGTCGGAGAAGGGCGAGCTCGTCAAGCAGCTCGGCGCCGTCGACTACATCGACCGCAACGAGTTCAACGGGATGATGCGGACCGGCAACGAGACCGCGGACGAGGAGAAGGCCCGCTTCAAGGAGTCGCGCGCGTTCGCCAAGCGCGTCAAGGAGATCCTCGGCGACGCGCCTGACATCGTCTTCGAGCACGTCGGCCGGGCGACGTTCCCGACCTCGGTGTTCACCGTCAAGCCGTTCGGCAAGGTCGTGATCTGCGGCGCCACCTCCGGCTACACGCTCGATTTCGACGTCCGCTACCTGTGGATGAAGCAGAAGGAGATCCTCGGCTCGCACTTCGCGAACGCCTACGAGTGCATGCGCGCCAACCAGCTCATGGCCGAGGGCAAGGTGCGGCCGGTGCTGTCGAAGTCGATGGGGTTCGAGGGCGTGCCGGAGGCGCATCAGATGATGCACGAGAACCGGCACTCGGGCAAGATCACGATCCGCGTCGGCGCCACCGACGACCACGTCGGCAAGACGGCCCCGGGCGACGGCGCGATCTGGGCCGAGGTCGGCGCGTAGGGCGGGCGCCGGCGAGCCCGGGCACGTTCGGCACGTTCGGCACGTCGGCCGGGGGCGCCGGCGGGCCCGGGCCACGGTCGGCACGTTGGCCGGGGGCGCCGGCGGGCCCGGGCCGAGTCGGCGCGTGGGCCGGGCGCCGGCGGGCCCGATCCGAGTCGGCGCGTGGGCCGGGCGCCGGCGTGCCGGTGCGAAGCCGGGCGACCCTGCGACCAGTGGACGCGACAGCCGACGCGACCGTCTCCCCGATGGCGCGGGTTTCGCCTGCGTTCACCGCCGCAGCCGCCCGGGGTCAATAAGATGCGCGGCCGATGGCCGAGGTCAACGTCGTCAACTGGCACATCAACCCGCTCCGGGCCGACCGCTGGTACGCGGTCTGGATGCCGGCGCTCGAGCGCGCCCCCTCGTTCGGCGCCCGGTCGTTCACGCTGACCCGCTCCGAGGAGGACCATCTGCATTTCCTGCAGACGACCGTCTGGGAGAGCCGTAGCGACTTCGAGCGGTTCTGGGCCTCCGACGAGGTCGCCAGGGCCCGCGAGGCGACGATCGACTGGTACAACAAGCCGGTCTACCCGGTCTGGCACGTGCTGATCGCCGCCGAGCGAGACTGACCGGTTCGACCGGCATCGCCCGCGCGGCCGGCTCGGTCAGGCGGCCACCGGCTCCGCCTCGCCGGCGAGCTCGGCGCCGGCCTCGGCGAGCGTCTCGACCATCGCCTGCGCGGCGACGCTCCGCGAGCCGGCGTCGAGCGTGACCGCCCAGACGCGGCGGATCGGCGGGTCGGGAACGACCTCGACGAGGGCGATCTCCGGGCTCGGCAGCATCAACGCCAGGTCGGGGATCAGCGTCACACCCATCCCGGCGGAGACGAGCGCCTGCATGACCGTGTAGTCGTTGCTCTCGTAGGCGACGTCGGGGACGAACCCGGCCCGCTCGCAGGACCGCAGGGTGAGCTGCCGGCACGAGGTCTCGCTGCTCCCGCAGAGCCACGACTCGCCGGCGAGCTCGGCGAGCTCGGCGGCCTCGCGGCCGGCGAGTCGGTGGTCGGGCGGCAACGCCAGGTGCATGCGCTCGTCGATTACCGGCGTCATCGCCAGGTCGGGGTCGGAGCCGAACGGCGCGATCTCGAAGTCGTAGACGACGCCGACATCGAAGCGGCCGCGCCGCAGGGCGGGCAGCGCCTCCTCGGGCTCGGCCTCGGTCAGGCTCAGCCTGATCCCGGGATGAGCGGCCCGAAAGCGCGCGATCGCGCGGGTGACGACCGTCGCGCTGGCGCTGGCGAAGCTGACCATCCGCAGCTCGCCGGCCTCGAGGCCCGACAGCGACGCGAGATCGCGCTCGGCCTGCTCGAGCCGGGCCATCGCCGACTCGGCATGGCCGACGAGGACCCGGCCGGCATCGGTCAGGACCGGGCCGCCGCGCAGTCGCAGCACGAGCGGCTCGCCGACCTCGGCTTCGAGGTTGGCGATCTGCTGGCTGACGGCGGACTGGGAGACGTAGAGATCGTCGGCAGCCGCCGAGAACGAGCCGTGCTCGGCGACGGCGCGGAGGACGCGGAGCCGCTTCAGATCCAACATATGAGGACAGCTTATCAGCTCCCATAGCGGAATCTATTGCGCTTATACGGCTGAATCGGCACCCTGGGTCCCAGACCGCGACCGGACCAGATTCCGAAGGAGGTAGGCCATGACGAGCTCGACCGTGATCGCACAACTGCATCTGAACGCCTTCGAAGAGCGGCAGCGCGAGGGGACCGAGCAGGGTCCCCGGCAGGCCCGCAAGGGCCGGCGCCGGCGCCTCCGGCGGCGCTCCCGCGGCTCCCTCGGCGGCTCGCCGCCCGGCGCCGGCGGCCGGCTGCTGCAGCTCTGAGGACGGTGCGGGCGCCCGGATCCGGGCGCCCGTCGGCCGGTCCGCCCGGGACGATTCCTCAGTGCTGCTCGAGCCGATCCCTCAGTGCTGCTCGAGCGGCGCCATCGTCAGCCCCGCCGCCTTGAGCTGCTCCCAGTAGAGCTCGGCGGGCTCCCGCATTCCGCTCCAGACGATCGCCTGGCCGGTGTTGTGGATCGTGTTCGCGAAGGCCATCCCGTTGTCGTAGCTGAGGCCGGGGATCACCCGGGCGAGCGTCGCGGCGACGTGCTCGAAGGTGTTGTGGTCGTCGTTGCGGACGATCACCCGCCAGCCGCCCTCGCCGGAGCCGGGCCCGGCCGTCCGCGGTCGCTCGATCGTCTCGGTGCTCATCGTCGCTGCTCCGCCCCGCCCCGGCAAATCTAGCGCGGCCGAGACGGGGTCAGCGGCGCTCAGGGGTTCGGTACCCCGACCCTGAGCTTGTCGAAGAAGCCGACCGCCTTCTTCTTCTTGACCTTCTTCACGTTCCCGTAGACGAGGCCGGTGCCGGTGCTCGCGATGTCGTCGGGGGCGGGGTCCCTGTAGGAGATCATCGACTTGCCGTTGACCTTGCCGACGATCGTGTCGCCCTTGGCGCGGATCTCGAGCACGTTCTTCCTCTTGATGCCCTCGACGGCGCCGTCCTGGCCCTTGTCGAGCACGACCTTGTCCTCGACGAGCTCCCAGCGGTGGCGCTTGGGGATCACGCGGAAGACGTAGCCGTGCTTACGTCCCGAGCGGACCGAGACGCCGATGAAGGCGCCGTTGCGGGCCGCCTTCTCGGTCGCGCCGGTGATCTTCGTCTCCGCCCGGACGATCAGGTCCGGTTGCGGCGAGTCGCCGCTGACCGGGGTCTTCAGCGCGCAGTTCTGCCTACCGCCCTTGACGGTCACGCCGAGCGACGACTTCTTGCGCCACTCGCGCTTGCAGCGCTTCTTCTTGCCGGACTGCTTGGTGATCGCCTTGTAGGAGGCCTTCGACTTGAAGTTGTTGCTGTAGACGGTCACCGTGGCGAGCGCCGGGACGGCGGCCGCAAGCGCGGCGATGACCGTGGCTGTCAGTGCGATTCGCTTCGTCATCGTGATGAATGTAGCCGGGGGACCGGATTCGGTGCCGGGCACCGGAGTCCGGTGCCTCGCAGGTTGCGAACACGGCCCGGGCGCAGGAGTCGCGGTCGCGGCTCAGCCCCCATGGCGACGCCAGTAGCGCTCGAGGCCGAGCCAGGACTGCTCGGGCGGCATCGCCGCGCGGGTCCGCTCGGCGAGCTCGGGTGGCTCCGCGTCGATCCGCTCGCCGAGCGCGGCGAGGAACTGCCGCTCGTCGCCGGCGCGCGAGCTCTCCGCGAGGCGCTCGAGCTCGGCGAGCGTCGCGGCGAGGTGACGCCGCGGATCGTCGACGGAGCCGTAGTGGGTGAGCAGCAGCCGCTCCGGCTCGCGCTCGGCGAGGAGCGCGATCGACTCGCGCCAGAGCTCGAGGTCGATGTCGGGCGGCGGCGTCGGCAGCCAGACCGTCTCGCCGGGCGGGATCCGGACCCCGGCGACGTCGCCGACGAAGGCGTCGCCACCGTCGCCGTCGAGGTAGGCGACGTGGTGGGAGGCGTGTCCCGGCGTCGCCAGCACGTCGAGCCCCTCGACGACCTCGCCGCCGGAGAGGGGGACGATGTTGCGCTCGGGGACCGCCAGCACCGGGCCCCAGAGCTCGCCGAGTCGCTGGCCGTAGAGCCGGGCGGCGCTACCCAGCAGTCGCGAGGGGTCGGCGAGGTGCGGCGCACCGGCAGCGTGGACGTAGACGGGCAGGTCGGCGAAGCGCTCGACGAGGGCGCCGGTGGCGCCGGCGTGGTCGAGGTGGATGTGGGTGAGCAGGAGCGCCCGCGGCCGGCCGCCGGGAAGCTCGGCGAGGACCCGGTCGATCGTTCGTGCCGGGCCGGGGTCGATCAGCACCCCGTCGCGCTCCCAGACGCCGATCACGCGGTCGATCCCCTGGTGCCAGGTGTCGATCAGGCGCGGCTCGCTCACCGGCGGCATCGTACGGGCGGGCGGGCGGCGGGATCGTCCGGGCGCGCCGGCGGGGGGCGGCGGGTCCGAACTAGAATCGGGGCATGAGCGAGCACCGGCTGCCCGAGCGCGATCGGCCCTGGGTGATGCGGACCTATGCCGGGCACTCCGACGCCCGGCGCTCGAACGAGCTCTACCGCCGTAACCTCGCGAAGGGCCAGACGGGACTCTCGATCGCCTTCGACCTGCCGACCCAGACCGGCTACGACCCCGATGCCGACCTCGCCCGCGGCGAGGTCGGCAAGGTCGGCGTCTCGATCGCCCACCGCGGCGACATGGAGACCCTGCTCGAGGGGATCCCGCTCGCCGAGATGAACACCTCGATGACGATCAACGCGACCGCCGCCTGGCTGCTCGGCCTCTACGTGGCGGTCGCCGACGAGCAGGGCGTGCCGCGCGCCGAGCTCAAGGGCACGACCCAGAACGACATCATCAAGGAGTACCTCTCACGCGGGACCTACGCGTTCCCGCCGGAGCCGTCGATGCGGCTGATCGCCGACATGATCGCGTTCACGGTCAATGAGATCCCGAGCTGGAACCCGATCAACATCTGCTCCTACCACCTCCAGGAGGCGGGAGCGACCCCGGTCCAGGAGATCGCCTATGCGATCAGCAACGCGATCGCGGTGCTCGACTCGGTCCGCGACCGCGGCCAGGTCGCCGACGCGGACCTGCCCCGCGTCTTCGGCCGGATCAGCTTCTTCGTCAACGCCGGCGTCCGCTTCATCGAGGAGCACGCGAAGCTGCGCGCGATGGGCGCCCTCTGGGAGGAGCTCGGGCGCGAGCGCTACGGCGTCACCGACCCGCGTTACCTGCGGATGCGCTACGGCGTCCAGGTCAACTCGCTCGGGCTGACCGAGGCGCAGCCCGAGAACAACGTGCCGCGGATCGTCCTCGAGGCGCTCGCGGTCACGCTCGGCCGCGACGCCCGGGCGCGGGCGATCCAGCTTCCCGCCTGGAACGAGGCGCTCGGCCTGCCGCGGCCCTGGGACCAGCAGTGGAGCCTGCGGATCCAGCAGATCCTCGCCAACGAGACCGACATCCTCGACTACCCGGACATCTTCGCGGGCTCGAAGGTGATGGAAGGGCTCGTCGCCGAGCTGATCGAGGGGGCGCGCAGCGAGATCGCTGTCGTGGCCGAGCACGGCGGCGCGATCAGCGGCGACGCCGTCGCCTACATGAAGGCCCGCCTCGTCGAGTCGCACCGCGACCGGCTCGCCCGGATCGAGTCCGGCGAGCTCGAGGTGATCGGCCAGAACTGCTTCACCGAGACCGAGGACTCGCCGCTGACCGTCGGCGAGGATGGCGGCATCCTCACCCCCGACCCCGAGGTGGAGCGCGAGCGGATCGGGGCGCTCGAGGAGTGGAAGGCGGACCGCGACGCCGGCGCCGTCGAACGGGCTCTCGAGACGCTCGCCGCGGCCGCGGCCGACCCGTCCGCGAACCTGATGCCGGCGACGATCGAAGCCGCGAAGGCGGGCGTCACGACCGGCGAGTGGGCGGAGACGCTGCGTGGGGTCTTCGGCGCCTACCGGGGGCCGACCGGCCTCGACGGCGCCGCGGCCGGCGGCGAGGCCGAGCTGCTCGCCGAGGTCCGCGAGCGGGTTGCCGCCGTCGCCGGGGCGATCGGGCACCGGATCCGGATCCTCGTCGCCAAGCCCGGCCTCGACGGCCACTCCAACGGCGCCGAGCAGATCGCCGTCCGCGCCCGCGACGTCGGCATGGAGGTCATCTACCAGGGGATCCGCCTCACGCCCGAGGAGATCGCCGCCTCCGCCGTCCAGGAGGACGTCGACGTGGTCGGGCTCTCGATCCTCTCCGGCTCCCACCGTGAGCTCGTGCCGCGGGTCGTCGAGCTGCTTCGCGAGGCCGGCGTCGACGCGCCCGTAGTCGTCGGCGGGATCATCCCCCCGGCCGACGCGGCGGCGCTGACCGCAACCGGCATCGCCCGCGTCTACACGCCGAAGGACTTCGACCTGAACCGGATCATGGCCGACATCGCCGGCCTCGTCGGCGAGCGAGAGACGGCTTCCCAGCCGGCCTGATCCGCAACTGGGGTGGCAGGGCCGCCGGGCGGGCGCGCCGGCTTGCCGGAAGCGCCACAATTGGAAGGGCGGGCATGGCCGACGAGATGAACAACGACCGCAGCGCCTGGCTGCGCTGCTACCGCTGCTGGTCGCAGCGCCTCGAGGCGCAGGTCCACTACGACGCGATCCTCCGGATCGATCCCGAGACCGGCGAGCCCGCCGAGCGGATCGACGAGGTCCAGGAGTCGGTCGTCCAGTGCCTCGACTGCATGCACGACCAGCCGCACCTCGCCGTCGAGGAGGGCAGGGTCGTCCCCGTCGAGGACCGCTGGGAGCGGCTCGTCGCCGGCACCCCCTGGGTCGCCTCCTGCACGGTCACGGTCGATCAGGACCTCGTCGAGGTCTGCTCGGGTCCCGAGGCCACCGACAGCCTCACCTACGGGGCCTTCGGCGATGCCGGGATCCGCGAGTTCTTCACCCACGTCCGCTTCCACAAGCACGAGGAGGAGCGGATCGTCATCCACCTGCTCGTCGAGCTCTACGCCCGCTCCTCCGACGAGGCCACCGACGTCCTCGAGGCGGCCGCCCGCGGCCCGCTCGAGATCACGTCGCTCGCCGAGGAGTCGCGCCCGCCCGCCCACGCGGCGGACGAGGCGCACTGAGCCGACCCCGCCCCCGCGCCGGCCGATCCGGCGGCGCCGGCCGATCCGGCGGCGATCGGCAGCGACCGGCCAGCAGCCGCCGGTGCCCGACCTCCGAGCGCCCAACCGCCCGCTGGGGTGCCTGAGGCCGGTATCTCGGTGCAGTGCACCCCAGCGGAGATGGTGGTGCGGCCGACCGCCGGCGCTGGGGTGCCTGAGGCCGGTATCTCGGTGCAGTGCACCCCAGCGGAGATGGTGGCCCAGCCGACCGCGGGCGCTGGGGTGCCTGAGGCCGGTATCTCGGTGCAGTGCACCCCAGCGGAGATGGTGGCCCAGCCGACCGCGGGCGCTGGGGTGCCTGGCGCCCGTATCTCGGGGCAGCTCACCCCAGCGTGGGCGGTGGGCCGTCCGGCCGGGCCCGCTCGCGCCCGCCGGCGCGGGGGCCGGGTCCGAGCCGGGGCGCCGCCCTACCGCAGGAACGACTCGGCCGGGTCGAGGCGGCGGATGAACGCCTCGATCAAGCGGACCGCGCCCTCGACGTCGTCGAGCGAGACCATCTCGACCGACGAGTGCATGTAGCGCAGGGGGATCGAGACGAGGCCGGCGGCGATGCCGCCCCGGGCAACCTGCAGCGAGTCGGCGTCGGTGCCGGTGTAGCGACCCGAGGCCTCGAAGGTGAAGTCGATCCCCTCCGCCTCGGCGGCATCGCGGAGCAGGTCGGAGACCTTCGGGCTCAGCGTCGAGCCGCGGGCGACGACCGGGCCGGAGCCGAGCGCGTGATCGCCGTTCTCCTGCTTGGAGATCCCGGGCGCGTCGGTCGCGTGGGTGACGTCGACGGCGATCGCCACGTCCGGGTTCAGCGAGAACCCGGTCGTCTCGGAGCCGAACAGGCC
>JAWKKA010000011.1:0-124223 GCA_041393495.1 Solirubrobacterales bacterium
GCTCGATCAACCCGAAGGTGAGCCCGGCGCTCGACGCGATCGTGCTCAAGGCTCTCGCCAAGGACCCGGCGCAGCGGTTCTCCTCGGCCGCCGAGATGGCGGCGGCCCTCGACGCGGCCGAGGCCGAGCCGGGGGCGCCGGTCGAGCTCGCCGCGATCGCCGGCCGCGAGGACCGCTCGCGGCGCTGGTGGATCATCGCCGCCGTGCTCGTGCTGGTGCTCGCGGGCGGGGCGCTGGCCTGGGTCCTCACCCGTCCGGACATGGTCACCGTGCCCGACGTCACCGGCCAGCCGGAGGCGGAGGCGACGATCGAGCTGCAGGGCGCCGGCCTGGAGGTCGGGACCGAGCGGATCGAGAGCAAGATCCCCGAGGGCGAGGTGATCGAGCAGGACCCGTCCGGCGGCAGCGAGGCGGAGAAGGGCACGACGGTGACGATCACGGTCAGCCTCGGCCCCGGCGCCGTGCCGGTGCCGGAGGTCGCCGGGATGACGGTGCCCGAGGCGCGGCGGGTCCTACAGCGCAAGAGCTTCGAGGTGATGGTCGAGAGGCGCTCGTCGAAGTCGGTGCCGAAGGGGAAGGTGATCGGTACCGACCCGTCGGCAGGGACCAGGCTCGAGTCGGGCGAGACCGTGACGATCCTCGCCTCGACCGGGGTGAAGACGGCGACCGTGCCGAACGTGCTCGGCCTCGATCGCGTCACCGCGACGACGCAGCTCCGCAAGGCGGGATTCGTCGTCAACGCCAACCCGCGCGACTCCGACGAGCCCGCCGACACCGTGCTCGAGCAGGACCCGGTGGGCGGCGAGGAGGCCGAGGTCGGCTCCGAGGTGACGATCATCTACTCGAGCGGCGTCGGCACGATCACGCTCGGTGACTACGTCGGCCAGAAGCTCTCCTACGCGCAGCGCAAGCTCGCTGCCCAGGGGCTCTCGGTCTCGATCGTCGAACGCGAGACCAGCGACTCCGCCGAGGACGGGATCGTCCTCGCGCAGGCGCCGAGCGGCGGCACGAACCTGAGTCCCGGCGACCGGGTCACGCTCACCGTCGGCGACTTCCAGGCGCCGACCGACACCACGCCGACCGACACGACCGACACGACCGGCGGTGCATCGCCGTGAGGGTCGCGGTGCTCCGCGGCGGCCGCTCCAGCGAGCACGAGATCTCGCTGCTCTCCGGCGCCGCCGTGGCCGCCGGCCTCCGCGCCGCGGGCCACGAGACCGTCGATGTCGTCATCGCCCGTGACGGACGCTGGAGCTGCGAGGGCGTCGAGGTCGACCTGCGCCCCGCGGCCGGGTTGCTCGGCTGCGACGCCGCCTTCCCGGTCCTGCACGGCCCGTTCGGCGAGGACGGGACGATCCAGGGCCTGCTCGAGTGCCTCGACGTCCCCTACGTCGGCCCCGGGGTGCTGGCCGCGGCGGTGACGATCGACAAGCTGATCTTCAAACGGCTGCTCAGCGAGCGCGGGATCGCCCAGGTCGGCTTCTGTCAGGCCGGGGGGGAGGGCTGGCGCGAGCGGGCCGAGGCGCTGGGCTTCCCGGTCTGGGTGAAGCCGTCGCGGCTCGGCTCCAGCGTCGGCATCCTCAGGGTGGACGAGCCGGACGGCCTCGACGCTGCCGTAGCGACGGCGCTCGAGCACGACCCACGGGTGATCGTCGAGGCCCACTGCGACGGCCTCGAGGTCGAGTGCTCGGTGATCGGCAACGACGAGCCGGAGACCTCGCTGCCGGGCCGGCTCGTGATCAATGCCGACTGGTACGACTACGCCGCCAAGTACGAGCCCGGCGGCATGGACCTCGTCGTGCCGGCGCCGATCGGCGACGAAGCGATCGGGCGCGTCCGCGCCCTCGCCGCCGAGGTCTACCGCTCCTGCGGCTGCACCGGCCTCGCCCGCTGCGACTTCTTCGTGGCCGACGACGGCGAGGTCCTCGTCAACGAGCTCAACACGATCCCCGGCTTCACCGAGACGAGCGTCTTCGCGAAGCTCTTCGAGGCCACCGGCGTTCCCTATCCGGAGCTCTGCGACCGGCTCGTCACGCTGGCGCTCGAGCGTCATGCCAGCGAGCGCGAGTACCGGTTCTGAGCGCGACGGACGCCGCGGCCGTCACGCCTTCCCCGCGAGCGACGAATAGCTCACAAACATTGTGAGGTTCTCGTCGTTGACCCGGAGTCAGCGGAGGGGTCGGGCCCGGCGAGAGCGGTCAGGCCCGGCGAGAGCGGTCAGGCCCGGCGGGAGCGGTCAGGCCCGCGGGAGCGGTCAGGCCCGGCGGGAGCGGTCAGGCCCGGCGGGAGCGGTCAGGCCCGACGGGAGCGACCCGACGCGGCGGAGGGGTCGTCGTCCGGTCGGATCAGCTCAACAGGCGGACGTCGAAGATCTCGGCCGGCGTGCCCGCCTCGACGCTCGTGATCCAGATCAGGAAGTAGCGGTTCGGCTCGCTCGTGTCGAGGTCGATGACCATCCTCTTCTCGGCGGTCAGCTCGCTCGTCAGCGGGTCGCCCCAGCCCGCGATCTCGGTCGGCGGGGAGGCGAGGTTCGAGCCATAGATCTCGAACGTCCAGGCTCCGCCGCCGGTCCGCAGTCCCATCTGGCTCGGCGTCACCGGTTCGCCGGCATCGACGTAGAGGCCGACGCCGCTCTTGAGGCCCTCGAGGCCGGTCGTGTAGTCCTCGGTGCTCCAGCCGGTGGTCGGGGTGCCGTCGATCGCCAGGCCGGTCTCCTCGGAGTGCTCGCCGCCGTCGCCCTCGGGGTCGAAGTCGGTCGCCGACTCGATCGCGATCGGCGCCCCACCGCCGCTCCCCGGCGGCGCCTTCTTCGACGGGCCCTCGTTGCCGCTCAGCGCCGCGATCGCGATCGCGGCGGCCGCCGCGGCGGCGAGGAGCAGGACGCCAGCCCAGGAGATCTGCCGCCGGGTGAAGATCCGCCGGCGCCGTTCGGGGACCGAGTCGAGGACCGATGTCGCCTCGCCGGTCGCGCCACCGGCGCGGGCCACCTCCACCTCGAGGGCGTGCTCGAGGTCGGCGAGGAAGCCGCCCATGTCGTCGTAGCGGTCCTGCGGATCCTTCGCGGTCGCCTTCTCGACCGCGGCGGCGAGCACCGCCGAGGCGTCGGGTCGGCGGCGCTGGACGTTCGGCACCGTCTCGTTGACGTGCTTCATCGCGACCCCGACCTGGGTCTCCGCCTTGAACGGGACCTCGCCGGTCATCATCTCGTAGAGGAGGATCCCGAGCGAGTAGACGTCGGTGCGGGCGTCGATCTCCCGCCCCATCGCCTGCTCGGGCGAGACGTAGTCGGTCGTGCCGAGGACGCGTCCGGTCGCCGTCAGGCCGTGGGACTCGAGCGACAGCGCGATGCCGAAGTCGGTGATCTTCGCCCGTCCCTCGGGGTCGATGAGGACGTTCTGCGGCTTGACGTCGCGGTGGATCAGCCGCGCCTGGTGGGCCGCCTGAAGCCCACGGCCGATCTCGATCGCGTAGGCCGTCGCCTCGTCGAGCGGCAGCCTGCCCTCGGCCGCGATCCGCTGCTTGAGCGTCTGGCCGGGGACGTACTCGAAGACGATGAACGGTCGGCCGCCCTCCTCGCCGGCATCGATCACCCCGACGAGGTTCGGATGCGAGAGCTGGGCGACCGCGCGCGCCTCGCGGCGGAAGCGCTCGAGCTGGTCGGCCTGCTCGGAGATCTCGCCGTGGAGGACCTTGATCGCGACGTGGCGGCCGAGCGTCTCGTCGACGGCCAGATAGACCGTCGACATCCCGCCGCTGCCCAGCTTCGACTCCAGCCGGTAGCGGCCGGAGAGCATCGTCCCGATCATCGTCGTGCTCATCCGATCAGGAGGGGAGGGGGTCGGGCGAGGGCATCAGCGCATGTATTTTGGACGAATGCCCCCGCGCGAGCGGTAAGGGGCCGGTGGCGACATGGAGCTTGCGTGCGAGCACGGATTTCAGGCGATCGGTTGGACCGGCCATGCCCGTTGAGGTGAGGGCCGTCACCGACCCGGCGTGCGCGTGGTCATGGGGGAGCGAGCCGAAGCTGCGCCGGCTCGCCTGGGAGTACGGCGACCGCCTCGATTGGCGCTGGGTGATGGGCGGGATGGTCCGCGAGGTCGGCCCCGGCCAACGGGCGCGCTACGCCCGCGTCTGGCCGAACGTCGCGGTCGAGAGCGGGATGCCGTTCGATCCGCGGCTGTGGGCCGATGGCGGCATCGGGTCGAGCTATCCGGCCTGCCAGGCGGTCGTCGCCGCCGGCGAGCAGGGCAGGTCCGCGGCCGAGGCCTATCTGCGGCGACTCCGGGAGGGGCTGATGTTCGGCCGCCGGCGCCTCGACCGCGTCTCCGAGCTGATCGCCCTCGCCGGCGAGGTCACCGAGGCCGCCCTCGACCCGGG
This sequence comes from Solirubrobacterales bacterium, assembly GCA_041393495.1. Lineage (GTDB taxonomy): Bacteria > Actinomycetota > Thermoleophilia > Solirubrobacterales > 70-9 > RHKX01. The sequence continues at coordinate 4,378 of JAWKKA010000011.1, forward strand.
GCGCTTCGAGATCGACCTGCGCTCGGCGGCGATCCTCGAGCGGTTCGCCGACCAGCTCGAGGAGGCCCGGCGGATCCCCGAGCAGGCGATCGCCGAGAACGCGACCGGCTGCACCGGGCCGATCGAGCGGGTCACGTTCCCGTCGCTGACGTTCGTCGCCGCCGACGGCACCAAGCGCGGCGTCTATGGCTGGCAACCGTACGAGCTCTACTCCGAGGCCGCCGCCGCCGCCGGCGCCGGCGACCCGGGGCCCGGCGCGCCCGACCCGCTCGCGGCCGTCGATCGCCTCGGCCTGCTCGCGACGCGCGAGATCGAGGAGCTCTGCGGGCTGTCGCGGATCGACGCGGAGGCATCGCTGTGGGGGTTGGCGCGGGACGGGGTCCTCGAACCGGTGACGGCGATGACTGGGAACCTCTGGAAACGGGTATAGGCAGGGCTCGAGGGGACCCCCGGCGACCGCCGGAGGCGGCTCGTCGGGCCCGGCGGCGGACGGGCGGCCTGTCGAGCGCAGTGGCGCCCCGGGCGGTCCGTCAGCCGCGGCTGACGACGCCGGCCCGGTCGGTGACGGAGCCGACCCGGCGCGCCTCCGGATAGTGGGAGCGAACGACCGCGAGCGCCTCGTCGAGATCGCGTTCGGGGACGGTCACGCAGAATCCGCAGCCCATGTTGAAGACCTCGTGCATCTCGGCGTCGCCGATCCCGCCGCGCTCGGCGATCAGCGCGAAGATCGGCTGTGGCGGGAGCGGCTCCTCGATCGCGTAGCCGACGTCGCGTCCGAGCCGGAGCAGGTTGTTGAGCCCGTCGCCGGTGATGTGGGCGAGCCCGCGCACCTCGACGCCGGAGCCGAGCAGCTCGAGGACCGGCTTGACGTAGATCTCGGTTGGCTCGAGCAGGACGTCGCCGAGCGGTCGGCCGAGCCGCTCGTCGTCGAGCGCGACGTCGGCGAGGGCCCGGCGGGCGAGCGTGTAGCCGTTCGAGTGCAGGCCGGAAGAGGGCAGGCCGATCACCGCGTCGCCGGGGGCGATCGCGTCGCCGGTCACGATCGCGTCGAGCTCGACGACCCCGATCGCGCTGCCGGCCAGCTCGAGTCCGTTGACGACGTCGCCGACCTGGGCGATCTCGCCGCCGGGGATCTCGATCCCGGCGAGCTCGGCGCCGCGCCGCAGCCCGACCCCGATCGCGTCGCACTGCCCGGGGTCGGCGGTTCGGCAGAGGATGAAGTCGACGAGCGCGATCGGCTCGGCGCCGACGCAGACGAGGTCGTTGACGTTCATCGCGATGCAGTCGATCCCGATCGTGTCGAAGCGACCGAGCTGCTCGGCGACGACCATCTTCGTGCCGACCCCGTCGGTCCCGAACGCGATGCCCCTCGTCGGGTCGAGGCGGAGGACGCTCGCGTAGTGCCCGGGCAACGGGACGACGCGCGACGGCTTGCCGGTGTCGATCCGCGCGAGATGGGAGACGAGCGCGGCGACGGCGGCGTCGGCGTCGCTCTGGCTCACCCCCGCGCGCGTGTAGGCGTCCTGGCTCATCTCCGCGGCTGATTCAACCGGAGATCTCCGAGCGGGGGTCCCGCGGCGGCCGCACCGGGGGCCCTGAGCGGGCTCACCGCCCCGAGGCCGGCCCGCCGCGCCCGCGCCGGGCCCTGAGCAGGATCACGGCCGCGAGGCCGGACCGGTAGGCGGCGTAGGGCCAGAGCGCCCGGTCCCGCTCGACCAGCCGGATCAGGCCCTGCGAGGCGAGCGTCGAGGCGAAGGCGACGCCGACGCCGATCGCCGCCGCGCGGGCGAGCGCGGGCTCGGCGTCGCGGCGGCGCAGCCGGCCCGCCTTGCGGACGGCGGCGGCGGCGATCACCGGCAGCGCCACGGTGCGGGACAGCAGGTTCGCCTCGGCGCGGCCGAAGCGGCGGGCGCGGGCGACGGCGAGGGTCGATCCGTTGCGGGAGACGCCCGGGGCCAGGGCCGTGGCCTGGGCGATGCCGATCGCGAGCCCGTCGGCCGGCGTCGCCTCGCCGGCGGTGCGGTCCTGCGGGCAGCGGTCGGCGACGACCATCGCGATCGAGCCGGCGATCAGCCCGGCCGCCGTCGCGCGTGGACCGCCGAGCCGGCGATCGATCGGCTCCTCGAGCGCGAGCCCGACGGCGACCGCGGGCAGGAAGGAGAGCGCGATCACGGCGACGCGGCGGCCATCGATGCGCCGTATCTCGTCGGCGATCAGGCGTCGCTGTCCGATCAGCAGGGCGAGGGCGGCGCCGCCGTGGACGGCGACCTCGAACGCCTTGCGGTCCTCGGCGCTGATCTCGTCGAGGTTCCAGCCGAGCAGCCAGGGAACGGCCCGCAGGTGTGCGGAGCTCGAGACGGGAAGCAGCTCGGTCGGCCCCTGGACGGCGCCCAGGAACGCCGCCCTGCCGGTGCTCAGGCCGGCGGCGCGCCCCTCCCCTCCGCCGGGCCCGCCGCCCGCGGTCACGGGTCAGGGCTCCTCGCCGACCGCGACGCCGGACCGGCGGCGGCGCAGGTACCTGATCAACAGCCATGCGGCAGCGACGACGATGATCGCCGCGACGAGGTAGTCGACGTAGTGGAGCTTGTCCTTCCAGTCGTCCCAGTTGTCGCCGGCCGAGCGGCCGATCAGGGTCAAGCCCAGCACCCAGGGGATGCAGCCGAGGAGGGTGAAGATCGTGAAGCGCCAGAACGGCATCTCGGCGACGCCGGCGGGCAGCGAGATGAAGGTGCGGACGATCGGCAGCATCCGGCACCAGAAGACGGTCGCCTCGCCGTGCTCGCGGAACCAGCGGTCGGCGGTCTCGAGGTGCTTGTGGTTGATGTGGATCAGCCGGTTCTTCTCGAGCAGCTCCTCGCGTCCGAAGTAGCCGGCTGCCCAGGCCAGCCAGGAGCCGACGACGTTGCCGAGCACCCCGGCGGCGACGGCCCCCAGCAGGGTCATGTTGCCGTCGCTGACGCTGAAGCCGGCGAACAGCATCGTCGCCTCGCTCGGGATCGGCACGCAGGCGCTCTCGAACGTCATCAGGATGAAGACGCCGACGACGCCGATCGCATCGACGACGTCGACCGCGAAGTCGACGATCGGGTCGGTTACCGAGGCGGTCGGAAGCGGGAGCGGCAAGGGCGTCGGTCGGTGCGGTGGAGGCTTGCGCAGCGGGCATCCGGCGAGCCATGCGCGTGGTCGGGACTCTACCCTTTGGCGGATGAACCGCCTGCGCGCGCCGGTGCTCCGGCACCGGATCTTCCAGTTCGTCGCGGACGCGGCGCTCGCGGCTCTCGCCTTCTATCTCGCCTTCGAGATCCGCTTCATCGACGAGCCGGGCGGGATCCCGGATCGCTACGTCGAGATGCTGACCGGCTCGATCGCCTTCGTCGCGATCGGACAGGCGATCGTCTTCAGCCTGCTCGGCCTGCACCAGAAGTGGTGGCGCTACTTCAACCTCGGCGACATCTGGGGCGTCCTGCGCGGCTGCGCGGTCGCCTCGGCCCTGCTGATCGCGTTCTTCGTGATCGTCAAGCCCTTCCCGAACCCGATGCCGCGGTCGGTGATGATCTACGACTTCGTCTTCCTGCTCGGGCTCCTCGTCGCCGCCCGCAGCGTCGCCCGGTTCTACTTCGTCGAGCGCCGGATGCGCCGCCACGACCGCCGCAAGCGCGACGACGTGCTCGTGGTCGGAGCCGGCTCCGGCGGCCAGATGGTCGTCCGCGAGCTCAAGCTCAACCCCGAGCTCGGCAACCCGGTCGGCTTCGTCGACGACGACCCGCGCAAGCGGGGGATGCGCCTCTCCGGCCTCAAGGTCCTCGGCGGCACCGACGAGCTCGGCGAGATCCTCGAGCGCGAGCAGCCCTCCGAGGTCGTGATCGCGATCCCCTCGGCGCCGGGCGCGGTCCGCGGCAAGGTCGTCTCGGCCTGCCGCGACCGTGGGATCCGGGTGCGGACGCTGCCGACCGTCTTCGAGCTGCTTCGCGGTGGCGTCCAGCTCACCCGCCAGCTCCGCGAGGTCCGGGTCGAGGACGTGCTCGGGCGCGAGCCGGTGGTCATCGAGCTCGATCGGGTGGGCGGCTACCTGCGCGACAGGATCGTCCTCGTCACCGGGGCCGGCGGCTCGATCGGCTCCGAGCTCTGCCGGCAGATCGCGCGGGTCGGACCGCGCCTGCTCGTCCTCGTCGACCAGGCCGAGGACAACCTCTTCCAGGTCGATCGCGAGCTGACGTCGGAATGGCACTTCAGCCGCGTCGAGGCGGTGCTGGCCGACTGCAAGGACGGCGAGCGGATGCTCGAGGTGATGCAGCGGTTTCGCCCCGACGTCGTCTTCCACGCCGCCGCCTACAAGCACGTCCCGCTCGTCGAGGCGAACCCGTTCGAAGCGGTTCGCAACAACGCGATCGCGACCCGGGTCGTCGCTGAGACCGCGGCGGTCGCCGGCGCCGAACGGTTCGTCCTGATCTCGACCGACAAGGCGGTCAACCCGCGAACGGTGATGGGCGCCTCGAAGGCGATGGCCGAGTCGATCGTCCGCAGCGCCGCTGCCCGCCACCGCGGCACCCGGTTCGTCTCGGTCCGGTTCGGCAACGTCCTCGGCTCGTCGGGAAGCGTCGTCCCGATCTTCCGCAGCCAGATCGAGCGGGGCGGCCCGGTCACCGTCACCCATCCCGAGATGACGCGCTACTTCATGACGATCCCCGAGGCCGTCCAGCTCGTGATCCGCGCCGCCGACCTCGGCGGCGACGGCGACGTCTTCGTGCTCGAGATGGGCGAGCCGGTCCGGATCGTCGACCTGGCCCGGAACATGATCCGCCTCGCCGGCTACGAGCCGGAAACGGACATCGCGATCGAGTACACGGCGCCGCGGCCCGGCGAGCAGCTCCACGAGCAGCTCCTCGCCGAGGACGAGCGCGCCGAGCCCACCGCCGAGGCGCGAATCGTCAGGGCGGTGCAGGAGGTGCCGCTCGACCCGGCCCGGGTCGAGGCGGCCCTGCGCGAGCTTCGGGATCTGATCGGCAGCGGGGACGAGACCGACCTGGCACACCGCGTCGTCGGCGTGATCAGCGACGGTTTGGCCCCCGGTGGCGGCTCTAAGATCCCGCGCTGAGCATGGACCTGCTGAAGGAGATCGGCGCGATCCTCGGCTTCGTCGCCTTCGGCGGCTTCGCCGTGCTCGTCTTCATGACCTTCCAGCAGGCGCGGCACCTGCGGCGGTTGCGCGAGTGGGCCGGCCGCTCGCCCGAGCGCGCCGCCCTCGAGCAGGACCGCGCCGCGGCTGCCTCCGCCGAGGCGACGTTGCCGGCGATCGGGGCGACGGCGGGCGCCACCGCCGCCGCGCCCGAGGCGGGCCCGGGCGAGCCCGGGCGGCTGGCGCGGCTCCGTGGCGAGGTCGCCTACCGCTACGAGGAGCTCAACAAGCGCTCGCCGGTCAGCCCCGCGGTGCTCGGCCTCGGCGTCCTCGCGCTGCTCGTGGCGGCCGCGATCGTGACCGGCGCCTTCGGCCTGCTCGGCGGCGACGAGGGCGCCCCGCAGACGAAGCCGGCCGCGGCCGGGAAGGAGAAGCCGGTCGAGGTCGCGGTCCTCAACGGCACCGCGCCCGAGGGCGGCGTCGGCGTCCCCGGGACCGCGAAGGCGGCGAGCGTCTTCGTCGAGGACGCGGGCTGGAAGGTCGGCGAGGTCGGCGACGCGGGGAGCTTCCCGACGAGCTCGGTGATGTACGAGGACGGCTTCAAGTCCGACGCGAAGAAGCTCGCCGGCGATCTCGGCGAGCAGCTCGGCGACCTCGACGTCGTCCCGATCAGCTCCGAGGTCCGCGACGTCGCCGCCGGCGCCGACGTGGCGGTCGTGGTCGGACAGGACGATCAGGGCATCGCCGGATGACCCGCTCGCCGGGCTCCCGATGGACGCTGGACCGACCGTGACCGCCGCGACCGAGTCGCTGCTCGGCCGCGATCTGCTCGTCCCGCTCGGCGGCATCGCGGGGTTGCTGGCGCTGGCCGGGATGGCGCTGCTGGTGCCGATCCTGCTCAGCCAGCGCCGCGAGATCGGGCGGCTGACCGACTGGATGAGCCGTGAGCCCGACGCCGGAACCCGCGAGTTCCGCGCCCTCGCCGCCCCGGGGGCGTACACGGGCTCGAGCGCCGCCGACCGGGTGACCTCCGAGCGCCCGGCGCTGGCGCGGATCGGCACCGCCGAGCAGCGTGCGATCGAGTACCGGCGGGCGCCCTGGTGGCGGCGCGTGATCGAGCGCGGCCCGCGCCATCCGCTCGTGATCTCGATCGCCGCGATCCTGGTCGCCGGCGCGGTCTTCTACGGGGTCGCGCGCTTCCTCCGCGCCGAGAGCGGCGAGACGCCGCCGGGCCGGATCGACCCGGGCTCGGTCAGCGTCATCGTCCTCAACGCATCGTCGTCCGCGGGCCTGGCCGGTGAGGTCGCAGACCAGCTCGGCAACCGCGACTTCGACGTGATCGGGACGAGCGTCGCCAACGGCGCCAGCAACAAGAGCGTCGTCCGCTACGCGACCGGCGCCGAGCGCGAGGCGAAGCTGGTCGCGCGGGTCCTCGGCATCAAGTCGATCAAGCCGTTCGACAGCGAGGCGACGGCCGCCGCCAACAACCAGGCCGACGTCGTCGCGTTCGTCGGCGATGCCGTCGCCAGGTCTCAGGACGGCAAGGGCTGAGCCCTTGTCGTCCGGGCCGGGGCTGAGCCGATGAACGGGGCCGCCGGCCGCGGGGCGAGCGCCGGCGCCGCCCTGTTCGCCTGCCTGTTCGTCCTCACGGTCGCGGCGTTCGCGATCGAACGGATCGCGCGCTCCTCCGACGATCTCGTCAACACCGTCGTGCTCTCCCCGGAGCTGACGGCGGACGGCGCCGCGGCCACGTTCACCCTCGCGAAGCCCGACTCCGACGTCGACGTGCTGATCATCGACGGCGACGAGGGCAGCGACGGCGGGCTCGTCGCGACGCTCGCGAGCGGCGCCGATCTCGCAGCGGGCCCGCACACGTACACCTGGGACGGCCGCACCGACGCCGGCGAGCGCGCTCCACCCGGCCTCTACGCGCTCGAGGTGGTGCTCGGCGCGCAGGGCCGCGACGTCAAGCCGCCGGGGCGCATCGAGGTTCCCGACCGAGGCTACGTGCTCGACTTCGGGGGCGTGCAGCCCTGATGGACGAGCCGCTGCTGTGGGCCGGGACGCTCGCCTGCGCGCTCGCCGCCGCCGCCGGCCTGATCGCGGCGCTCTCCCGGCGCGTCCGCGTCACGAGCCTCGCCGCCGCGGTGCTGCTGGCGCCGGCGCTGGTCGTCGCCGACAACTGGGACAGCTCGCGGATCGCCGACCTCCGCGACCATCCGCCGCTGCTGGTCGCCGCGCTGCTCGCCGCCGCCGCCGGCGCCGCGATCCTCGCCTGGCTGTTCCGGCGCCGGCCGGGATGGCTCGCTCCGGCGCTCGTGGCGACGATGCCGTTCCGGGTCCCGGTCGATCTCGGCGGTGGCGACGCGAACCTGCTCCTGCCGCTCTACGCGGTGATCGCCGGCGGCCTGGCGGCGGCGGTCTGGGGCGCCTGGCGCGACCCGGCGCCGGAGCGGGCGCCGCACCCTGAGCGCGGGCCCTGGATCGACGCGATCGGATCGGTGCTCGCGGTGGTCGTCGCCCTCTACGCGATCCAGGCCGCCTACGCGGACGACCTCACCGCCGCCCTGCAGAACGTCGCCTTCTTCCTCGCGCCGTTCGCGGCGCTCTACCTGTTGCTCGCCGAGCAGCGCTGGGACCGCGGGCTGCTTCGGGCGGTCGTCTGGGTGCTCGCCGTCGAGGGAGTCGTCTTCCTCGCCGTCGGCATCGCCGAGTACGCCTCCGGCGAGCTGCTCTGGAACGACAAGGTGATCGCCGGAAACGAAGCCCACCCCTACTTCCGGGTCAACTCGCTGTTCTGGGACCCGAACATCCTCGGCCGCTACCTGGCGGTGACGATGACCGTGCTCGCCGCGGTCGTCGCCTACGGGCGGCGAGCCCGGGAGGTCCGGGCGGCCGCGGCGCTGTTCGCGGCGTTCCTCGTGCTGCTGCTGATCAGCTTCTCGCAGACCAGCTCGGTGGCCCTGCTCGCGGCGCTGCTGGTCCTCGTCGCCGCTCGCTGGGGCGTCCTGCGCGGCGTCGCTGCCGGGGCGGCGACGGCCCTCGCCCTCGCCCTCGCCGTCCTGCTGATCGCCGGCGGTGGGCTCAGCAGCGAGACGACCAGCGGGCGGGCCGGCCTGGTCGAGGGCGGCCTCGAGATCGCCGGCGATCACCTGCTGGTCGGCGTTGGCTCCGGCGGCTTCGCCGACGAGTTCACGGCTCGCTACTACGAGGGGGAGGGCTTCGCGGCGGAGAGCCACACCGAGCCGGTCACGGTCGTCGCCGAGCAGGGTGCGATCGGCCTGCTCGCCTACGCGGCCCTGCTCGTCGTCACGTTCGGGGCGCTGCTGTCCGCGAGCGGTCTCGAGCTCCGCCGCCGGGCGCGCGGCCCGGCGTTGGCGGCGGCCCTGCTCGCGATCTACGCGCTGATGGTCGTTCACAGCCTCGGCTACGCGGCGTTCCTGATCGACCCGATCACCTGGGCGGTGCTGGCGATCGCCGGCGCCGCGCTCGTCCGCGCCCCGCGAGCGATCGCGGACGGCTGAGCGGAGGCGCCGGTGCTCGACTACCTCCGCCGCCTCGCAACGACCGGCTTCGCCTACACCGCCGCCAGCGTCGCCTCGAAGGTGCTCGCGGTCCTCCTGCTGCCGCTCTACACCCGGTATCTGACGACCGCCGACTACGGGCAGGCGGAGTTGCTGTTCTCGACGGTCGTCGCCGCCAGCATCGTCATCCGGCTCGGGCTGATCGAGGCGCTGCTGCGGTTCTACTACCTGCCCGGCGAGCGCGGCGACGAGGTGATCGCGACCGGGTTCGGGGCGCTGCTATGGACGACGACCGTCGCGGCGCTCCTCGCGCTGCCGTTCGCCCCGCAGATCGGCGACGCGATCAGCGGCGACCCGCTCGATCCCGGTCTCGTCCGGATCGCGATCGGCGGCCTCTGGGTGCTGACGCTCTACGAGTACATGGTCACGCTGTTCCGGCTCGACGAGCGCGCGAAGGCCTACTTCGCGTTCACGATCGGCAACGTCCTCGTCGCGATCCCGCTGACGGTCCTGCTCGTCGTCGGCCTCGACGCCGGCGCCGAGGGGCTGCTGCTCGGCGCCTACCTGGCGGGCCTGCCGTTCCTGCTTTGGCTGATCGTGGCCGAGCGGCATCGGCTGGCGCTGCTGCCCGACCGCGAGCTGCTGCGGCGGATGTACCGGTTCGGCCTGCCGACGATGCCGGCGGAGATCTCGATCTACTCGCTCGCCTTCATCGATCGGATCATCATCTCCCGCTCGCTCGGTCTCGCCCAGCTCGGCCTCTACGGGCTTGCGTTCAAGTTCAGCCAGGCGATCCAGGTCGTCGTCCGCGGCTTTCAGCTCGCCTGGCCGCCGCTCGCCTACTCGATCGCCGACGACGAGGAGGCCCGGCGCGCCTACGCGGTCGTCGTCACCGCGTTCACGGCGCTCTGCGGCCTCATCGTCGTCGGGATGTGGCTCGAGGCACGCTGGATCGTCCGCCTGCTGGCGGCCCCGGAGTTCTTCGACGCCTACGAGGCGATCGGGCCGCTGGCGCTCGGCGCCGCCCTTTACGGCGTCTATCTGGCGCTCGTCGTGATCCTCGGCCGGACCGGGAAGACGCAGTACAACTTCCCGGTCACGATCGCCGCGACGGTCGCGAACGTCGCCCTCAACCTGATCCTCGTGCCCGCCTGGGGGATCGTCGGCGCCGGCGTCGCCCTGATCCTCTCCTACCTGATCGTGATCGTCCTCATCTACGGCGTCAGCCGGCGGATCTTCCCGATCCCGTGGCAGTGGGGACGGCTCGCCGTCGTCGTCGGCGCCGCCGCCGTCCTGATCGCCGGCGGCGAGGTGCTGCTTCCGACCGAGGGCGCCACCGGGTTTCTCTCCCGGCTCGCGCTGTTCGCGCTCTACCCGCTGCTGCTCTGGTTCGGCGGCGCCATCAACCGGGCCGAGCGCGAGCAGGTCCGCGCCGCTCTCCGCGCCGGCGACTGGCGCGGGCAGCTCGCCCGGATGAGGCGCGAGCGCGGGACCGAGAGCGACGAGCAGGCCCGGGCCGGGGAGCTCTACGAGCAGGAGGCGCGCGACCGCGACCGTGGCAGCTTCTGAGCCTGCCGCGGGCCGCGCCGGCCCTGCCTACGCCCGCTCGGCGAGCTCCCGCAGCCCCTCGCCGCTCGGGTGCAGCGCCTTGCGGGCGTGCAGCCAGTACCAGCCGGGATCGTGGCCGGGGAGGGCGAGCGCGGCCAACGTCCGCGGCAGGTACGAGAAGGCCGTCAGCGCCCGGACCGCCGCGGCGGCGAGCGGACCGTGGTGCTTGCGCATGTAGAGGTCGCGGTTGCGGTGGAACTCGACGACGCGGCGGTCGCCCGTCGAGCGATCGCTGGCGAGCTGCTCGTGGTGGATCGCGCGGGCGGCGGGGACGTAGAGCGTGTGCCAGCCGGCATCGCCGAGCCGCTTGCAGAAGTCGGTCTCATCGGAGTAGACGAAGAAGTCGGGGTCCATCCAGCCGATCCGCTCGGCGGCGGCGCGGCGGACGAGCAGCGCTGCCGACTGCGCCCAGCCGACCCGCCGCGTCCTCGTGCCGACGCTCTCGGTGACCAGCAGGCGGTGCAACAGCAGCGCCTGGGCGAGCGCGGTGCCGACGCCGGGCAGCCGCCACGCGCACGGTTGCGGAACGCCGTCGGGGCTGAGCAGCTGGGCGCCGGCGGCGGCGGCGGAGGGGTCGGCGCGCAGCGCGTCGAGCAGCGCCGCGGTGGCTCCCGGCAGCAGCTCGGAGTCCTCGTTGAGGAGCAGGCAGAGCTCCCCCTGCGCGGCCTCCATCAGCAGCGAGTCGTTGCGCGCCTTGCCCTGTCGTCGTGCGGCCACGATCAGGCGCAGGCGCTCGCCGATCGCAGGTTCGCGCTGGGCGAGCCGATCGACCATGTCGACCGAGCCGTCGTCGGAGTGGTTGTCGAGGACGAGGATCTCGTACCCGACCCCCTGCGGATGGGTGGCGGCGATCGCGCGCAGGCACTTGGCGAGGTCGTCGCGGCCGTTCGTGTTGACGACGCAGTAGGAGAGCTCCATCGGGAGAATCGTCGCCCATGACGGCGCTCCGGGTCTCCCTCGTCGATCCATCGGCGTTCACGCCGCCGTACGACCGCTCGCTCGCGGCCGCGCTCGCCCGCGCCGGCGCCGACGTCGAGCTGCTGACGAGCCGCTTCCTCTACGGGCCCGTGCCGGCCCCGGAGGGCTACCGCGTCGAGGAGTGCTTCTACCGGCGCAGCGCCCGTCCCGGGACCGGCCGCCGCCGCCGGCTCGCGCTGAAGGCGTTCGAGCACGCGCCGGGGATGCTCCGCGCCCGCCGCCGCCTCGGCAGCGCCGATGTCGAGCACTGGCAGTGGACGACGCTGCCGGCGATCGACCGCTTCCTGATCGGCCCCGACCGCGGCCATCCCCGGGTGCTCACCCTGCATTACCCGCTCCCGCGCCCGGGCGAGCGCCGCAAGCTCGCCGCCGAGCGCCGCTACCTCGACCGCTTCGACGCGGTCGTCGTCCACACCGAGCAGGCGGGGCGGAGGCTGCGCGAGGAGGTCGGCATCGCTCCCACGAGGGTCGAGGTGATCCCGCACGGGCCGCTCGACTACCTGACCGCGCTGCCCGTCGAGCGGCCGCTGCCGCCCGAGCTCGCCGGCGCCGAGGGCCCCGTGATCCTGTTCTTCGGCCTCCTTCGCCCCTACAAGGGCATCGACACGCTCCTCGAGGCGTTCGCCGAGGTCGAGGGAGCGGAGCTTTGGATCGCCGGAATGCCGCGGATGCCGCTCGAGCCGCTCGAGGCGCTGGCCGCGCGGGCGCCCGGCCGCGTCCGCTTCCTGCCCCGGTTCGTCTCCGACCCCGAGATCCCGGCCCTGCTCCGCCGCGCCGACGTGCTCGCGCTCCCCTACCGCGAGATCGAGCAGTCCGGAGTCCTCTACGCGGGCCTCGCCTTCGGCAAGCCGATGGTGCTCGGCGACGTCGGCGGCTTCGCCGAGTTCGGCCGCCGCCACGGCGCCGTCAGGCTCGTGCCGCCGGGCGACGCGCCGGCGCTCGCGCGGGCGTTGACCGAGCTGGTCGTCGACCCCGGCGAACGCGAGCGCCTCGCCGCCGCGACCCGCGCCGTCGCCGCCGGCTCCGACGGCTGGGACGCGATCGCCGCGCGCACGATCACGCTCTACGAACGGCTCCGCGCCGCCCGCGCCGACGCCGGCGGCCGATAATCGGGCCTCGTGATGGGACTCGCCCGGAAGATCTTCTGGGGCTCGGTCGCGGGCCTCGTGCACACCCACGTCACCTACCCGCTCAGCCTCGCGGCGCTGGCGCGGCTGCGGGAGCGGCGGAACGATGCCGCCGGCCCCGAAGCCGGCGAGGCGACCGCCGCGCCGTCCTCCGAACCGCCACGCATCTCGCTGATCGTCGCCGCGTTCGACGAGGAGGAGGTGATCGCGGCGAAGGTGTCCGATGCGCTCGCCCAGGCCTACCCGCGCGATCGCCTCGAGCTGATCGTCGCCTCGGACGGGTCGTCCGACCGGACCGTCGAGCTCGCCCGGGCCGCCGGCGCCGACATGGTCCTCGACCTGCCGCGCGCCGGCAAGATGGCGACCCAGAACGCAGCCGTCGAGCGCGCCAGCGGCGAGATCCTCGCCTTCAGCGACGCCAACTCGACCTGGCGGCCGGGAGCGCTCGCCGCGCTCGCCGCGGCCTTCGACGATCCCGCGGTCGGCTACGCCTGCGGCCGGGTCCGCTTCGCCGAAGCCGAGGCGGACAACGAGGAGGGCCTCTACTGGCGCTACGAGATGGCCGTTCGCGGGCTCGAGTCGGCCCTCGGCGGGATCACGGCCGGAAACGGCGGCATCTACGCGGTCCGCCGCTCCGCCTACCGGTTCCTGGGCCCGTCGCGAAGCCACGACCTGTCGTTGCCGTTCGCGCTTCGCAAGGAGGGCTGGCGCTCCGTCGACGTCCCCGCCGCGGCGGCGGACGAGAAGCTGGTCCCGACCGCCGCCGGGGAGTTCGCGCGGAAGCGGCGGATGATGGTCGGCCTCCCCGACATCGTCATCGCCGACCGGATGTGGGACCTGCGCGGCTACGGGCCGCTGTACGGGTACGAGATCGTCTCCCACCGGCTGCTTCGCTACGCGAGCCCGCTCCTGCACGTCGCGGCGCTCGCGTCCAACCTGCTGCTGCTGCGGCGCGGGCGGATCTACCGGCTGGCGCTCACCGCGCAGGCGGCCGTGCTCGCGGCCGCGGCCGTGGGCGGAGCGGCCCCCGGCCCGCTCGCCCGGGCGGGGCGGATCGCCCGCTACTACGTCCACGTCACCGCCGCGATCGCGCTCGGGTTCTGGGACCGGCGCCGAAACGGGCCTCCCGGCGCCTGGGAGAAGTCCGAGGGCACGCGGTGAGCGCCGACGATCGCGACGCGATCGCGGCGTTCGCCCCGCCGCCCGGCGACGCCGCCCGTCGCGCCCGCGAGGCGGCCGCCCCGTTCGCGCCCGCCGCCCCGGGCCTGCCGCGCGTCGTCGATGCCGCGGTGGCCGGCGTCGCGCTGCTCGTGCTGGCGCCGGTCCTCGCCGCGGCGATCGTCGCGATCCGGCTGGAGGGCCGCGGTCCCGCCCTCTACCGGCAGCGCCGCCTCGGCCGCGGCGAGCGCCAGTTCGAGCTGCTGAAGCTGCGGACGATGGCGACCGGCAGCGACCCCGTCGGCGCCGGGACCCCGGTCGGCGGCGACGACCCGCGCGTGACCCGGGTCGGGCGGATCCTGCGGCGGACGTCGCTGGACGAGATCCCGAACCTGCTCAACGTGCTGCGCGGTGAGATGGCGCTGGTCGGACCACGGCCGACGATTCCCGCCCACCTCCCCTACCTGCATCCCCACCAGCATCGCCGCCACGCGGTCCGGCCCGGGATCACCGGCTGGGCGCAGGTCAACGGGCGCGCCGGGATCAGCTGGGGGGAGCGGATCGAGCTCGACAACTGGTACGTCGAGCACCGCTCGGCGTGGCTCGATCTGCGGATCCTCGGCCGCACCGTCGCCCAGGTCGTGAGCGGGCGCGGCCTCGATCCGGGCACGTAGGCGGCCGATCCGGCGGGCGGGCTCGGTCCGGCGCGATCGACCATCTAGATTCCCCGCGATGAGCAGCGAGCGCGGGTCCGAGGTCGAGGTCAGGATCAGGCCGTTCCGGCCCGACGACTGGCGCGCGGTCCACCGCTGGTTCAACAACCGCGAGGCGATCTCGTCGCTGATGGAGGTGCGGCCGTCGTTCAGCGAGGAGAACGCACGGGGCTGGACGAACGCGGCTGCCCGGGCCGAAGGCGAGGACCGCAAGTGGGCGATCGAGGTCGCGGGCCGCGACGAGCCGGTCGGCTTCACGGCGCTCTACGGGCTCTTCCGCCAGACCGCTCCCGAGCTCGGCGCGCTGATCGGCGACGACCCGGGCGCCCGCGGCGTCGGCCGCGAGGCGGAGCGGCTCACGGTCGCGAAGGCCTTCGAGGAGCTCGGGGCGCATCGGGTGTACGGGCGCATCCCCGCCTTCAACGCCGCGGCCAGGAAGGCCGTGGCCTGGCAGGGCTGGAAGCACGAGGGAACGATGCCCGAGCACATCCGCCGCCCCGACGGAACCCTGATCGACTGCGAGATCTGGGGGATCACCGAGGACGGCTGGCGCGAGCGCTGGGCGGACGGGGAGTAGCGCGATCGCGGCCGAGCTGATCGCCGACCGCGGTGCCGCCGCCGTCGAGGACGAGTTCTTCCGCAGCCGCGAGTTCCTCGCCGCCGAGGGGGTGACGCACACCCTCGTCGCGAGCGGCGGCGGCAACGAGGCGGCGGTGCCGCTCGTCGTTCGCGGGATCCCGGGCAGCGATCGCCGCGATGCGATCTCGCCGTACTCGTATCCCGGGGCGAAGGTGCGAGGCGGCCCGGTCGCGCGCGATGCGGTCGATCTCGCCGCGAGCGGCCTCGTCAGCGCCTTCGTCCGCGACCGCCTCGGCGAGCCGGCGGCGTTCACCGGCGCGACCGACCGCTCGGTCGTCCTCGTCTCCGACCCCGCCCGGCCGCGCAAGTCGCGGATGAGCGACCGCCAGCAGATCCGCAAGAACGAGGCCGCGGGATACGAGATCGCGTGCCTCCCCGGGCCCGCGGCGGACGCCGTGGGCCTCGAGCGCTTCCTCGCCGTCTACACGGAGACGATGCGCGTCGTCGACGCGGCCGAACGCTACTTCTTCGACGCCGACTACTTCCGGGCGTTGCTCGCCTCGCCGCTGAGCTGGCTGCTCGACGTCAGCGGGCCCGATGGCGACTGCGCCGCCGCGGCGCTCGTCGTTCGCAGCGACGGGTTCCTGCACTACTACCTGTCGGGCACCGCCGCCGCGCACCGCCGCCGCGCGCCGTCGAAGAACCTGATCGTCGCGACGACCGAGCTCGCCGAGTCGATGGGCCTGCCGCTGAACCTCGGCGGCGGCGTCCGGCCCGGCGACGGCCTCGAGGAGTTCAAGCGCGGCTTCGCCAACGCCGAGCTGCCGTTTCGCACCCACGAGCTGGTCTGCGACCCGCGCGCCTACGCCGAGCTCAGCGCCGGTATCGATGACGACGGCTTCTTCCCGCTCTACCGGCGGCCGGCACAGGGCGCGGCGCCGCGGTGACGATGGCCGCAGCCGCCGTCCGATCGTGAGCGGTCCGATGCTCCGCCGAACGCTCGTTGCCGTGGCCGTCGCGGGCGCCCTGGTCGCTGCCGCGGCGGCGGCCGGGCCGACGCCTGGGGCCACGGTCCTGGCGCCGCCGCCGGCGGGCCGCATCTACCACGCTGCCAACGCCGGGTTCGGAGGGGCCGAGGATCGGGTGACCGTGGCGCGCATCCGCCGGTTCGAGCGCCTGGCGGGCGAGCGGCTCGGCTGGGCCTACTTCTCCGACAACTGGATCGGCGGGATCGGCTTTCCGGCCCGGCAGATCCGCGCCGCCCGCGCCGCCGGGCTGGTTCCGTTCATCCGGATGATGCCGCGGTCCGGCTTTCGGCCCGGGGGCCCCGACCGCCGCTACACGATGCAGAGCATCATCGACGGCGACTGGGACGGCCGCGAGCCGGGCTCGATCGGCCTGATCGACTGGTGTCGGCGCGCCGCCGCCGTCGACGGGCCCCTGCTGGTCGAGTTCGGCACCGAGGTGAACGGGGACTGGTTTCCCTGGAACGGCCGCTGGAACGGCGGCCGCCGTCGCTCCGGCTACGGCGATTCGCGCCTGGCCGACGGTCCCGAGCGCTTCCGCGACGCCTACCGGCACGTCGTCGACGTCTGCCGCGCCGAGGGCGCTGCGAACCTGACCTGGTTCTTCCACGTCGATGTCCAGAGCTCGCCGGCGGCGCGATGGAACGAACCCTCCGCCTACTACCCCGGCGACGGCTACGTGGATTGGATCGGCGTCTCCGCCTACGGGTCGCTGCACCCGAGCTATCCGTGGCGCAGCTTTCGGCATCGCTGGGCCCGGGCTCGCGCCGCCATCCGGGCGCTCGGGCCGAAGCCGATCGCCCTGCTCGAGACCGGGGTCCGCGAGGATCGGCGCCGGCCGCGCCGCAAGGCCCGCTGGTTCCGGCGGATGCTGCGCGACGTGCGGACCCGGTTCTCGGAGATCCGCGCGGTCTCGTGGTGGAACGAGCGCTATCGCGACGCCGGCGCGACGATCGACCTCCGCATCGACTCCTCGCGGCCATCCCTGCGCGCCTACCGGCGCGGGGTCGCCGACCCAGCGTTCACCGGTCGGCTGCGGTTCGCGCATCGCTGAAGCGGCCCGCTGCCGGGGCGACGGTCGGAGGACGCAGCGCGCGAAGCACGTCGGGCACCGGGGTCGCCGCGGCTGCCGGGGATCCGGTCGCGAGGGGCCGCTAGCCGATCTTCCGGGCGACCGCGCGGCGGATCTTCGGGACGAGCCGGTTCAGGGCCGCGCCGGCGCAGGCCGTGTAGTTGGTGACGCCGTGGTAGAAGATCGTCTTCACCTTGACCCGCTGTCCGTTCGGCGTTCGTTGGCTCGGGCCGCCCGTGGAGGTGAGCCAGGTGCTGCCCTCGGCGGGGACGCCGGCGAGGTCGAGCTTCCAGGAGAGGTAGCGGATGAGGCCGCGGCGGAGCTTCCGGGGCGGCTTGTGGCGGGTGAAGTCGCCGATCGCGGCGACGCCGGTGGTCTGGGTGTTGACGCCCTCCGCGTGGGCGCCGACGATCGCCCGCCGCATGCCGCCGGCCCGGCCCTGGTAGACGTTGCCGAAGCGGTCGACGAGGGCGTTGTAGCCGATGTCGTTCCAGCCGTTGCCGTTGCGGTGGTAGCGGCAGATTCCGAGGACGATGCCCGGCGCCTCCGCCTCGGAGTACGTGTTCGTGCTGACGGTGTGGTGGATCACGCCGGCCTTGATCCGCCCCGTCTCCGGCTTCTCGCGGGGCCTGCAGCCGCCGGGCTTGCTGTTGGCGCCCCACTCCCGTCGGGTGATGAAGTCGGGCTCACGGGCCGCCGCCGCCTCGGGAACCCCGGCGCCGGCGAGCATGATGACGGCCGAGTTGACGGCGCCGCGAAGGTCGCTGACGAGGCCGCCCGCGAGGGTCGCATCCCCCTCGACGTTGACGTAGTGGAGGGTTCCGCGGATCGGCTCGTTGCGGCTGCGGACCTGGACCTCGTCGCTGCCGCCGGTCCAGACCGGGTCGCCGTTGTCGGTCTCGACCCAACGCGACCACCCGCCGCCGCTCTCCCGCGCCCGGAACTCGAAGGCGTGCATCTCGCCCGCGATCCCGACCAGGTCGAAGCGATGCGGCGCGGCGACCGGCTCGCTCCGGTAGAGCACCGGCCCGTCGGCGCCGTAGCCGCCGACGCGGGCGGCCCGCTCGACCGCCGCGGGAGTCGCCTTCCGGAGCCGCTTCGACGGCGGCACCGGTTGGCTGAAGTCGACGGCGGCCGGCCGGTACGGCTCGGTCGAGAGCGCCGGCGCGACCGCCCAGACGAGGGCGGCCGCGAGCACGGCGAGCGGGAGGAGGGTGAGGGTTCGACGGCGTCGGGTCATCCGGGCGGGCGAGGGTAGAGCGTTGCAGACCTCCGGGATCGGCACGCCCGCTGATCCACGGACGTGGGTCATCCCACCCGCGCTGATCGAGGGTCAGACGACCGGGCGGCGAACGGCGACGGGACGGCCCGGCGGTGCGGGAGGGTCAGTAGGGGATCGCCTCGGGGCCGCGTCCGAGGTAGGCGTCGCGGAAGTCCTGGATCGCGTCGAGCGTGGCCTCGCCCTCGTAGTCCCGGCAGGCCATCAGCTGGGTCCAGGCGGTCACGGCGACGTCGCCGGGCAGGTCGGGGTTGGGGAACAGGTCGACGCCGGGGCGGGCGGAGTCGAACACGCCCTTGAGCGCGAGCTGGTCCGGCTCGGCGAGATCGGGGCTGTACTGGATGATCACGCGGCCGTGCTCGAGCGAGTGCACGTAGTTGCCCGGGCTCGGCGCGTCGAGGAAGGCGCCGTCGGCGAGCGGCGTCGGGTAATGGGCGCCCGAGGTCGGCGGGTTGGTCCCGTAGTCGGGGAGCTCGTCCTCGTCGGGGTCGAGGTGGGTGCTGCCCTCGTCTTCGAGGTCGAGTCGGAGCTCGCATCCGGCGCTCTTCGCCGCCGCGGTCAGATCGCCGTTCGAGACCGCGGGCGGCGGCGTCCCCTCGCGGGTGTCGACGCGGATCCCGGTCGGGACCTCGCCGCCGAACCTCATGTCGACGTTGTCGCCCTCGGCCTGCGTCGCGTCGCCGGCGCCGGCGCCCGGATCGTCGCCTCCGGCCAGGGCGATGACGAGCCCGGCGACGACCACGATCGCGAGGACGCCCGCGACCACGTAGCCGATCGTCAGCCGGCGCCGCGCCGCAGACTCCGCCCGGCGCTCGGCCTCGAGCCGCTCCCGGCGCGGACGCCCCCGCTCGTCCTCGTGGCCTGCCATGGCGGCGCAATCTAGCGGACCGCCCGCGCCGCTCCGGAGGCCGGAGCGCGCCGCCGGGTCAGCTCGTGCCGCGGGCGGCGGCGAGGATCTCGCCGCCGGTCCGCTCCCAGGGGCGACCGGCCTTGATCGCGCCGAGGATCGCCTTCACCGACGTCGCCCGGTTGAGGACGAAGAAGTGGATGCCGGGCGCGCCGGCGGCGAGGAGCTGCTCGCACTGACGTGAGGCGTAGGCGATCCCGAAGGCGCGCTCGGCGTCGGGGTCGCCATCGAGCGCCGCGAGCTGCTCGTCGAGGCGGTCGGGGATCCGCGCCTGGCAGACCGCGCAGAACCGGTGCAGCCCCGCCCGCGAGATGATCGGCAGGACGCCGGGGATGATCGGGACCCCGATGCCGGCGTCGCGGACCCGCTCGACCCAGTCGAAGTAGACGGCGTTGTCGAAGAAGAGCTGGCTGATCAGAAACTCGGCGCCGGCTTCGACCTTCGCGCGCAGGAAGGCGATGTCCGCCTCGGGGGAGGCGGCCTCGGGATGGACCTCGGGAAAGCAGGATGCGCCGATCCCGAAGGACCGCGATGCCTCGCGGCCGCGGATGAAGGCGGCGAGCTCGGCGGAGCTGCGCAGGCCGCCGGGCGGCGGCGTGAAGTCCGGCTCGCCGCGGGGCGGATCGCCACGCAGGGCAAGGACGTTCTCGATCCCGGCCTCGCCGAGCCGGTCGAGGATCGCGTCGAGGCCGGCGATCGTCTCGCCGACGACGCTGAGGTGGGCCATCGTCTCGATCCCGTAGTCCCGCTTGATCCGGGTCGTCACCTCGACCGTCCCCTCGCGGGTCGAGCCGGCCGCGCCGTAGGTGACCGAGACGAACGTCGGCTCGAGCCGGTTCAGGTCCTCGACGCTCGCGAACAGCTCGGCGGCGCCCTCGTCGGTCTTCGGCGGGAAGAACTCGAACGAGAAGCAGGGCTCGGCGGTCGCGGCGAGGAGATCGGGGATCCGCATCGCCGCGAATCGTACGGACTGCGGCTAGGCTGCCGCCATGGTCGCAGCAGCCGAATCGGGGAGCGCCGGGACGGTGATCTTCTTCCCCGAAGGCGCCTTCGGGCCGACCAACAACTGCATCGGCATCGCCGCCGTGATGCGCCGCCGAGGCTGGCGGGTCGTCTTCATCGCCGAGGAGTCCTTCGCGGGGACGTTCGTCGCCAAGGGCTTCGAGGAGCGGCTGATGCGACTCGGCCCGCCGCCCGAGCAGGAAGAGGACCCGGGCCAGTTCTGGAAGGACTACATCCGCGAGACGGCGCCGGTCTTCCGCAAGCCGACGATCGAGCAGCTCGAGGGGTTCATCGCGCCGACCTTCGAGGCTCTCCTCGACGGCGCCCGCTACGTCGACGAGCAGCTCGTCGAGATCATCGACGAGGTCCGCCCCGACGTGCTCGTCGAGGACAACGTCGTCGCGTTTCCGGCGCTGCCGGCGAGCGGCGTGCCCTGGGTGCGGATCGTCTCCTGCAACCCGGCCGAGATCAAGGACGCCGACGTGCCACCGGCCTTCTCCGGCTACCCGGTGGCCGATCGGAGCGGCTGGGATCGGTTCCGCGAGGAGTACCGGCGGGTGATCGGGCCGCTGCGCGACCCGTTCGACGAGTTCTGCCGCGAGCGCGGCGCCCCGCCGCTTCCGCCCCTCGAGCTGATCCACGACTCGCCCGACCTGAACCTGTGGCTGTACCCGGACGCCGTCGATTACGCGCGGGCGGAGCCGCTGGCGGGGATCTGGCACAACCTCGAGTCCTGCGTCCGCTCCACCGACGAGCCCTGGCGGCTCGCGCCCGAGCTCGCCGGCGGCGAGCTCGCCGACCGGCCGCTGATCTACCTCAGCCTCGGCTCGCTCGGCTCCGGCGACGTCGGGCTGATGCGGAAGCTGATCGCCGAGCTCGCCGACGCCCCCTACCGGGTGATCGTCTCGATGGGCCCCCAGCACGAGCAGCTCGAGCTGGCGCCGAACATGACCGGCGCCGAGTTCCTGCCGCAGGCGTCGCTGCTGCCCGAGGTCGACCTGATCGTCACCCACGGCGGCAACAACACGATCACCGAGGGCCTGCACTTCGGCAAGCCGATGGTCGTCCTGCCGCTCTTCTGGGACCAGTACGACAACGCCCAGCGGATCGACGAGACCGGCTTCGGCCGGCGCCTCGACACCTACGGGCACGATGGCCCCGAGCTGACCGGGGCGATCGACGAGCTCCTCGCCGACGTAGCCCTCGGCGAGCGCCTCGCCGCGGTCGCCGCCCACCTCGGCCGGGTCCGCGGCACCGAGCGGGCTGCCGAGCTGATCGCGGCGCTCGGCGGCTGAGCCGGTTACCGCGCGGCTGAGATCACCAGCTCGCGACTCGCCGCGGAGCCGCCCGCGGCGACTGCCGCCTCGTGGACGCCGGCACGGCGGAACCGGGTGGTGATCGCGGCCCCCCTCGCGTCGTCGAAGGCGCCGTCGCCGTCGAGGTCCCAACGGGCGCCGCGGGCCCGCCTTGCGCCGCTGCGCGCCTCGAGCTCGAGCTTCTCCCGCGGCTCGATCGACCTCGAGATCGGGACGACCCGCAGAGCCGGCGTCCGCGACCCGTCGAGGGCGAGCTTCCGGGTCGAGGTCGAGGTCGTGCCGTCCCACTCGACGGCCGCGAGGCTCACCGTCGCGCTCGCGCTCGTCGGGACCGATGCGAGCGGACCGGTTGCGTCGTCGTAGCCGCCGTCGCCGTCGAGGTCCCACGCCTGCGACTTCAGCTGCGGATCGTCGCCGGCGGGCCTCGACACGAGCCTCCAGTCGCCGCCTGATCGCGCGGCCTCGAGGTCGGCGGCAGGGGCGGGATGGGTCCCGCCGCGGTACTGGAACCGACCCGGAACGCGATTGCGGTAGAGGACCCCGAGCAGCTCCTGCAGGGCCCAGGGACTGCCGTTGCCGTACGTCGACGCGGTGGCGGTGTGGTCGCGATAGGTGCGGAAGTCCCAGCCCCAGCCGTGCAGGCGCTGGACGTTCGGCTCCCACATCTGCGAGCTGCCGAGCTCGTAGGCGGGGATGCCGCCGAGCGCGACCGCGATCACCGGGATCCCCGGGGAGAACGGGCGAACGTTCTCGGGGAAGAACGGGTCGTAGGCTGCGAGGTACTTCCGGTACCAGGGGTCCTCGATCATGTCCTGCTGGGTCGGCAGGTCCATCCAGTGCTCGACCTCGGGCGAGACGGCCCAGTCGCGGATCTCGAGCGTCGTCGGATCATGGCCGACGGCGTCCCTGACGGCGTCGTAGAGCGGCCCGGCGAGCTGGCTGTCGGGGATCGGCTCGAGCGTCGAGCCGCGGATCAAAGGCAGCTTGCCGACCGGGGTGTCGAGCTCCGACCTGAAGAGGTCGATCGCTTCCGGCGAGAAGAACTTCCTCATCGGGTAGCCCTGCGCCTCGACCAAGCCCCAGAGCGGCCCCGCGTAGAGGGCGAGGGCGCCGGCGATGTTGACCGAGCCGGGCAGCCCCTTGAGCGCGTTCCAGCGGACGAACCCGGTGTTCGCGATCGACGGCTGGAAGGTGTCGGCGACCAGCGCCCGCGGCCTGACGCGCCGCAGCCGGCCCCTGGAGAGGCGCTTGGCGAACTGCACGAGGGTCGGCGAGGAGACGCAGTTGGCATGGAGGAAGTAGCGCTTCCTGCTCAGGCCGAGCGCGCCGCCGATCCTCCGCATCGCCCGAAACGAGTCGATCACGGCCGGCAGGTTCTCCTCGAAGCCGAACGGATCCCAGGTGGCGAACGGCTCCGACGGACCGGTGCCGGGGTACCAGATCCGCAGCATCGCGATCCCGTTCTTGGCGTACGAGTTGACGGTCGCGATGTGGCGGGTGTAGGTCCAGTCGGGATCGGTGTAGTCGTCGGGCGGATCGGCTTGCGGCCACATCCAGAAGTCCTTGCCGAGCCCGCCGAGCTGGGGCAGGGCGGGTGCCCACGGCCACCCTCCCTTCGGCGGCTTGCCGACCGGGACCGCGAGCTGGGCGGCGATCCTGTTGCCGTCCTTGCTCAGGTAGCGGACGTAGTAGACGTCGTAGTCGTAGCGACCCGGGAGGTCCGCCTCCTCGGGGCGCTGAAAGGGTGCGAAGTCGCTGGGCAGCCGCCCCAGGCACCGGAACGAGACGATCGAGCCGCGGCCCCCCTGCCGGACGATCTTCTTCGCCAGCCGCCGGATCTCGCACTTGCCGTCGATCGGGCCCGATGCTTCGGCGGCGGGCGCGGCGGCGAGGACGATCGCCACGACGGCGCTCAGTGCGGCACCGATCCTCACCGGGGTCATTCTCGCTCCCGCGTCGACGTTGCTGAGCGGACCGCAGAGATGATGGCACCGGGTCGCTGCCCATGCAACGGCGAAGGCGGCGAGCCGGTTCGATGCGGCGTCCGGGCCGCGCGGGCCGCGCGGTCCGGCTCCTACTTGAGGCTGCGCCTGAGGATCTTCCCCGAGGCCGACTTCGGGATCGCCTCGATCCGTTCGACGAGGCGGATCCGCTTCTGCGGCGAGACGCGCTCGGCTACGTAGTCGACGATCTCGTCGTCGCTGACCTCGCCGGAGCAGACGACGAAGGCCTTCGGCAGCTCGCCCGCCTCCTCGTCGGGAACGCCGATCACGGCGCAGTCGGCGATCGCCGGATGGTTGATCAGGATCGCCTCGAGCTCGGCGGGGGGGACCTGAAAGCCCTTGTACTTGATCAGCTCCTTGAGCCGGTCGACGATCGCGAAGTAGCCGTCCTCGTCGACCTCGGCGACGTCGCCGGTGTGCAGCCAGCCGTCGCCGTCGATCGTGTGGCGGGTCGCATCCTCGTTGTTCAGGTAGCCGGCCATCACCTGCGGACCGCGGATCCAGAGCTCGCCGCGGGTGCCGTCCGCGCGTGTCTCGGGATCGACGATCCGGGTCTCGGTCCCCGGCACCGGCAGGCCGATCTTGCCGAACTTGATCCGCTCGAGCGGGGTGGCATGGGTGACCGGGCTCGTCTCGGTCAGCCCGTAGCCCTGGATCGTCGGTACGCCGAGCCGCTTCGAGACCGTCTCGGCGAGCTCGGCGCCGAGCGGAGCGGCACCCGACATCAGGATCCGCAGGCTCGAGAGGTCGGCGTCGTCGACGGCCGGATGCTTGGCGAGCGCGAGCGCGATCGGCGGCACGACGTTGGCGATCGTCACCCGGTGCTCCTCGATCAGCCCGAGGAACTCCTCGAGGTCGAAGCGGGGCATCGTCACGATCGGCACTCCGTTGCGGAGGCCGAGGTTCATGATCACGGTCTGCCCGTAGATGTGGAAGAAGGGCAGGACGCCGATCAGCACGTCGTCGGGCCGGATCGCGAAGAGCGGATCGGTCTGGAGCACGTTCGCGACGAGGTTCCGATGGGTCAGCATCACGCCCTTGGGGAGCCCGGTCGTCCCGCTCGAGTAGGGAAGGACGGCGATGTCGGTGGCGGGGTCGACCGCGATCCGCGGCGGCGCCGCGCCCTCGCCGAGCAGGTCGGCGAGGGTCACCTCGTCGCCCTCGGAGGGGCCGACGACGACCACCTCGTCGATCCCTGCCGCCGCGCCGGCCGCGCGCGCCGTCTCGAGGAACGGCGCGACCGTGAACAGCAGCTTCGCTCCCGAGTCGACGAGCTGGTGCTCGAGCTCCCGCTCGGTGTAGAGCGGGTTGGCGGTCGTGTTGGTCGCGTTCGCGCGGAGGACGGCGTGGAAGATCACCGCGTACTCGGGCAGGTTCGGCATGTAGAGGGCGACGACGTCGCCGTGGCCGATCCCGCGCGCCGCCAGCGCTCCGGCGAGCGCCTCGACCCGGCCGGCGAGCTCGGTGAAGCCGACCACCCTGCCGCTCGGGCCGTCGATCAGCGCCGGGCGGTCACCGCGCCCGGCCGCTCCGGCGAGGGTGAACGAGGCGAGGTCGACGTCGGGGATCTCCGGGGCGGGCGGCGTCTCGGAAACGGGCAAGGCTCTCCTCCTGCTGGGCGGACGGTTGTGACGAGCCTAGATGATCGACCATGAGCCCCCGACCGGGCGCCGCGCCTGGTCCGGCCGCCTTGGCGTCCGATCCACGGGCGCCGACGGGCGGCCGTGCGGTTGACAGGCGTCCGGCGTCCCGATATAACAACCCGACTCTTGTATAGCGGTGAAAGGAACCTGCGGTGGCTGCGGCGCTCGTCTTCGGCCTGCTGATCGGCCTCAGCCTCGGGCTCGTCGGCGGCGGCGGCGCCGTGCTGGCGATGCCCGTCCTCGTCTATGCGGTCGGGCTCGGCGTCCATGAGGCGACGACCGTGAGCCTCGCCGTCGTCGCGGCCGGTGCCGCGACCGGCGCCGTCGGCCAGGTCCGTCGCGGGACCGTCTGTTGGAGCTCGGCGGCGTGGTTCGCCGCCGCGGCGGCGGCGGGAAGCGTGGTCGGCACCGCCCTCAACCGGGCGCTCGGCGGCGATGTCCTGCTGATTCTGTTCAGCGTCGTGATGCTGCTCGCGGCACGGGCGACCTGGCAGCGGGCGGGCTCTCCCGCCGGCGAGGCGGCGGGCTGTCCCGACGCCCGCGCCGCCGTTCTCGTCCCCGTCGGCCTCCTCGTCGGTGGCCTCGCCGGGCTCGTCGGGGTCGGCGGCGGCTTCGTGGTCGTGCCGGCGCTCGCGATCGGGCTCAGCTTCGGGATGCGCGAGGCGATGTCGACCTCGATGGTGATCGTCGCGATCGTCTCGGCCTGCGGGCTGATCGCCCATCTCGCCGCGGGCAACCCGCTCGACGTGCCGGTCGCGCTCGCGATGGGGTCGGCGACCGTGCTCGGCGCGCTGATCGGCCCCCACCTCGCCGACCGCGTCTCGATCCGATCGCTGGGCCGCGGATTCGCAGTCCTCGTCGTCGCCGTCTCGGTCGGCGTCGTCGGGGCGACGATGGCGGGGGTGTCCGTTTGAGTTTGACAACTGCACAGTTGTGGAGTAGGGTATGCCGATCGCGCCACCGTCCCGACGCAATGGAGGAATCGCTGAGATGAGCGTCACGAGCCCGCTGAACGAACGGATCTCCACCGGGGAGCTCGCCGAGCGCCTCGCCGCCGGGGAGCCGTTGACCGTGCTCGATGTCCGCGCCGACGCCGACTGGGTCATCGAGGCCCCCTCGGTCACCCACGTCCACGTGCCTCTCGACGAGGTCCGCGCCGACCCGGCCGCCCTCGCCGCGACCCTCGACGGTCCCGTCGCCGTGATCTGCAACCGCGGCCTGACCGCCGAACCGGTCGCCGACGCGCTCCGTGCCGCCGGCGTCGCGGCGGCGGTCGTCGAGGGCGGGATGCGGAGCTGGATCGGCGCCCTCCAGGACCGCCGCGTCGAGATCGGCGTCGAGTCGGCCGATCTGCACCAGGTGCAGCGGCCCGGGCGCGGCTGCCTCTCCTACGTCCTGATCGCCGACGGCGAGGCGCTCGTCGTCGATCCCGCGCCCGACGCCGGCTTCTACGCCGACCTCGTCGCCCGCGCCGGCGCCCGGGTGGTCGCGATCGCCGACACCCACCTGCACGCCGACCACCTCTCCGGGGCGCGTGAGCTCGCCGCGGCGACCGGGGCGCGGCTGCACCTGCCGGCGCCGGCGCTCGAGCGCGGCGTCGACTACGCCGATGCCGTCGCGCCGCTCGCCGACGGCGACCGGCTCGAGATCGGCTCGATCACCGTCGAGGTCGTCGCCCTGCCCGGCCACACCACCGACATGACCGGCTTCCTGATCGCCGGCCGGGCGTTGATCAGCGGCGATTCGCTGTTCGCCGACGGGATCGCCCGCCCCGACCTGCAGCGCGGCGACCGCGACGGCGCCGCGGCGATGGCCCGGCAGCTGCACGCCACCCTTCACGAGCGGGTCCTGCCGCTCGGCGACGACGTGATCCTGCTCCCCGGCCACGCCCATCCCGGCGTCCGCTCGGAGTCCGTCGCGCCGACGCTCGCCGTGGTCCGCGAGCGGGTCGCCGAGCTGGAGATCGACGACCCTGCGGAGTTCGCCGCCGAGCTCCTCGCCGAGATGCCACCACGGCCCGCCAACTACGAGACGGTGATCGCGGTCAACTCCGGCCGCCATCCGTTCGACCCCGAGCTCGAAGCCGGCGGCAACAGCTGCTCGACCCGCTGACCACCACCCGGACGACAAGGAGCACCCAACCATGACCCTGCCACGACCGATCCCGATCGACCTCGCCGAGATGATCGCCGAGCGGATGCACGTGATCGGCGATCCGAACCGGATCCGCATCCTCGACCAGCTCCGCGACGGCGAGCTCTCGGTCACCGAGCTGACCAGCCGCCTCGACACGAGCCAGCAGAACGTCTCCAAGCACCTCGGCGTCCTCCACGGCGCCGGGATCGTCGGCCGTCGCAAGGAGGGCACGAGCTCCTACTACCGGGTCACCGACGAGGGCGTCTACGACCTCTGCGAGCAGGTCTGCGGCGGGATCCACAACCGCCTCGCCGACCTCAACGCGATGATCGGGGGCCGCTCGTGAGCGCCGCCTGCGCGAAGCCCGCCGCCGCCGAGCGCGGCGACCGCTGGCCGCTCGAGCGGGTCCTCTTCGCGATCGCCGGGACGGTCGTCCTGATCGGCGCCCTGCTGTCGGCGCTGGTCAGCCCCTGGTTCCTGCTGCTCGTCGGATTCGTCGGGCTCAACCAGTGGCTCTACGTGCTCGTCGGCGCCTGCCCGATGTCGCTGCTTCTGACCCGGCTGTTCGGGCTGCGGCAGCTGGTGAGCAGATGAGCGCCGCCACGGGGACCCGGCCGGCCGCGGAGCCGGCGCCCGCGCCGGGCCCGCCGCCGGCCGGCCACGTCGGCCCGATCGGACGGCTCGGTCGCTGGGCCGCCGAGCACGCCAGGATCGTCTTCATCGCCTGGGCGGTGCTTGCGGTCGGGCTCGGCATCTTCGCGCCGAAGGTCGAGCATGCGCTCTCGGGCGCCGGCTGGCAGGCCAACGGCTCCGAGTCGGTCGAGGTCCGCGACCTCGTCCAGAGCGAGTTCGGTGGCCTCAACAGCACCGGCCTGATGGTCGTCGTCCACAGCCCGACGGCGACGGTCGGCTCCCCGCAGTTCCGGCAGACCGTGGACGCGGTCCGCGCGAAGCTCGGCTCCGACCCGCGGATCGCGACGGTCGCGCCCCCGCAGCCGCGGACGACGATCAGCGCCGACGGCCACACGGCGATCGTGATGGGGGGAGCCGCCGCCGACAGCAACGAGATGGTCCGTGCCGCCGACGACCTGAAGGGGCCGCTGACCGCGCTCGGCACGCCCGAGGTCCAGGTCGCGGTCACCGGAGCGTCGGGCATGTGGTCGGACTTCAACGAAGCCAACCGCGAGGCGATGATGAAGTCGGAGATGATCAGCTGGCCGGTGACGCTGGCGATCCTCGTCCTCGCCTTCGGCTCGCTCGTCGCCGCGGGGCTGCCGCTGTTGTTGACGATCCTCGGCCTCGTCGCCTCGGCCGGCTCCCTGTATCTGTTGACCGAGCTGACCCCGATCTCGATCTGGGCGATGAACTTCGCGTTGATGTTCGCGCTGGCGCTCGGGATCGATTACGCGCTGTTCATCGTCTACCGCTACCGCGGCGCGCTGTTCGGCGCCGGCGAGCGCCCCACCGACGCGGTCGCCGAGACGATGGACACCGCCGGCAAGGCGGTGCTGTTCAGCGGCGTGACGGTGTTGATCTCGTTGAGCGCGGTGATGCTCGTCGACAGCCCCGCGTTCCGCTCGATGGCGCTCGGGATCATGCTCTCGGTGATCTTCGTCCTCGCGGCGACGCTGACGCTGCTGCCGGCGGTCCTCGCCAAGCTCGGCTCGAGGGTCGACAAGCTCGCGCTCCCGTGGGTCCATTCCGGCGAGCACCGCTCGCCGCGCTTCGCGGCCTGGGGCGAGTGGCTGTGGCGCCACCCGTGGCTGCCCGGGATCGGCACGGTCGCGGTCCTCGCCGCGCTGGCGGTCCCGGTGCTGTCGCTCGATACCGGGATGCCGTCGATCAAGGTCGTCCCGCCCGGCGACACGAGCCGGCAGGGCTACGAGCTCGTCCAGCAACAGTTCGGCGCCGGCGCACCGGGGGCGCTGCAGATCGTCGCGCCGGCCGGCGATGCGCGAACGGTCGCCGCCGAGCTCGCCGCCGACCCCGGCATCGCCGGGGTCACACCCCCGCAGCGCGGGGCGTCGGGAGACGTGGTCCTCCTCCAGGCGGTCCCGGCGAGCGACCCGTCCGCCGATGCGCTCGGGGCGACGATCGACCGGCTCCGCGGCGAGCTGCCCGCCGGCGCTGCCGTCGGCGGCGCGGTCGCCGAGAACCACGACCTCGAGCAGGAGCTCGCCGCGAAGACGCCGCTCGTGATCGGGGTCGTGCTCGGCCTCGGCTTCCTGCTCCTGCTGGTTGCGCTGCAGGCGCCGCTGATCGCCGCCCTCGGCGTCGTCACGAACCTGCTCGCGACCGGCGCCGCGTTCGGGATCGCGAAGCTGATCTTCCAGGAGGGCCACCTCTCGGGTCTGCTCGGGTTCGAGCCGCAGGGCTTCCTCGACGCCTGGGGGCCGGTGTTCTTCTTCGCGATGATCTTCGCGATCAGCATGGACTACACGGTGTTCCTGCTGTCGAGCGCGAAGGAGCACTGGGACCGCAGCGGCGATCCGCACGAGGCGATGGTCGGGGGAGTCGCCCACTCCGGGCGGGTGATCTTCGCCGCCGGGGCGGTGATGGTGGCGGTCTTCTTCACCTTCGCCCTGTCGGGGCCGCTGCCGCCGAAGGAGATGGGGATCATCCTCGGGATCGCGGTCCTGCTCGACGCGCTGCTCGTCCGGCTGCTGCTCGTGCCGGTGCTGCTGCGGCTGACCGGCCGCGCCGCCTGGTGGCTGCCGCGCTGGCTCGACCGGCTCCTGCCCGACGTCCGCTTCGGCCACTGAGCGGAGCTCGCCGGCCGGCCGGTGGTGGAGATGAGGCGCCCGGCGCCTCCGGGGGAGTCCACCACCGGCCCGGGCGGCGTGATCGCGGGCTCCGCGATCGGATCCGCCCCCGACCGGCGAGCGGGTACGTTTCCCTGATGGCGTCGCGCTACTCCCTCGACGGCAAGGTCGCGATCGTGACCGGGGCTGCCCGCGGGATCGGCCATGCGACTGCGGCCGAGCTGTCCCGTCGCGGCGCTGCGGTCGCCGTCTCCGACCTCGATGCCGCCGCCGCCGCGGCGGCGGCCGAGTCGCTGCCCGGCCCGGCCCTCGGGATTGCCGCCGACGTGACCGACCGGGCGGCGATGCAGGGCGCGGTCGCGACGACCGTCGAGCGGTTCGGCGGCGTCGACGTCGTCGTCGCCAACGCCGGGATCGCGTCGCGCGCGGCCACCTTCCGGGCGATGTCGACCGAGGCCTTCGACCGCGTCCTCGACGTCAACCTCAACGGCGTCCAGCGGACGGTGGCGGCGGCCCTGCCGGAGGTCGTTCGCCGCCGCGGCCACGTCGTCGTCGTCGCCTCGATCTACGCCTTCTTCAACGGCGTCGGCGCGACGCCGTACGCGATCGCGAAGGCCGGGGTGGAGCAGCTCGGCCGGGCGCTCCGGGTCGAGCTCGCCCCGCACGGGGCGAGCGCCGGCGTCGCCTACTTCGGGTTCATCGAGACGGAGATGGTCCACCGCGCGATCGACGACGATCCGCTCGGCGCGCGCCTGTTCGCCACCCAGCCGAAGTGGCTGGTCCGGCGGCTGCAGCCGGCCGCCGCGGGGACGGCGATCGCCGACGGGATCGAACGCCGTGCCGCCCGGATCATCCGCCCCCGCCGCTGGTCCCCCCTGTCGGTCCTGCGCGGGATCGTCAACCCGCTGATCGACCGCAGCCTCACCTCGCGAGCCGACGTCCAGAGCGTCGTCGCGCTCCTCGACGAGCGCGGCGACGAGGAGCAGCCGACGACGGCGTAGGGATGGGCTCCGAGCCGGCGGCGCACGCGGTCCGCGCCCGGGTTGCCGCGGCCGGCGTCGACGAGGAGCTCCTCGCCGCCCTCGTCGCCGGCGCCGCCGAGCTCGGCGCGCTGGGGTGGGTGCGTCGCGACGGTTCCGAGGTGTCGGCGCACATCGAGGGCGGGCCGGGCGCAGTCGAGGAGGTCATCGTCCTCCTCGAGGCGGCCGGCGGCGGGCCCGCCGCGGTCGACGAGGTCGACCTCGAGGGTCACGAGCAGTTCGCGATCCGCGGCGTCAGCGCCGGCGCCTTCGTCGTCCGCGAGCACCAGGCGCGGACGCACCACTTCGACATCCGGCTCGAGGTCGGCGCAACGATCCGCTCGTGGGCGCTGCCGAAGGGACCGTCGCTCGATCCCGCCGTCAAGCGGATGGCGATCGCGACCCCCGACCACGACCCCGCCCTGGACCTGACCGAGGCGGCGACCGGCGCCGGCCGGGCGATCGTCTGGGACCGCGGCCATTACGAGCAGGGTGGCCGGGTGCCCTGGCCGGAGGCGCTCGATCGCGGTCACGCCGTCTTCGTCCTCCACGGCCACAAGCTCCGGGGCGGCTTCGCGTTGCAGCGGACGGGCGGCCGGACGAGCCCGCGCTGGTTGCTGATCAAGCGGGTCGACGACGAGGCCCGGCCCGGCTCCGACGTCGTCGCCGACCGGCCCGGGTCGGTGATCAGCGGCCGGACGCTCGGCGACGATCCCTGATCCCGGGCAGCGCCGGCTCAGCCGATCGCGAAGCCGATCAGCCCCTCCGGCGCCGCATCCCGTTCCTCGACCCGGTCGACCCGGGCGCCGCTCGGGCCGCGGCCGCAGGCGGCGGCGACGGCGGCCACCGCCTCCGGATCGCCCTCGAGGTGAACGCGGACGGTCCCGTCCGCCTCGTTGGTGGCCCGGCCGCGGACGCCGCGGCGTTCGGCCTCGGCACGGACGAAGGCGCGGAAGAAGACCCCCTGGACGCGACCGCGGACCGTCAGCTCGCGGGCGGTCGGCTCGGGATCGGCGCCTGGCGGGGGAGCCATGTCCACATCTAACCGCGTCGCACCGCCGGCCGCCGCCGCTCGGCCGCGGAGGTCACGGCGCCTGATCAGGGTCGCCGCAGCTTCGGGTAGGGGCCAGATCGCCGCCGTCGTGCGCATCGCGCCTGCCGCGGTGGCGGCCTCGACGGGAGAGCCCATCAGCCAGTGCTCAAAACCAGCGGGCGCGCCGAATCGAGCCGAACTCCTCCTTCTCGGCGACGAGCCGGTCCGAGGGCGCCTGGAAGGTGCCGGTCGGCTTCGGGCCGGAGAGGAAGTCGACATCGACCCGGCCGACCTCGCCACGGCCGAACTCGATGTAGCAGGAGCCGCGCCCGTCGTAGCGGCCGTCGCCGGAGCCGCCGCGAAGCGCGGTCAGCAGCGTCGCCGCGATCGAGCGGGCGGCGCCCTCGGCGAAGACGCCGGCCTTCGGCACCCCGACCGTCGCCACGTCGCCGCAGGCATAGACGTTCTCGTAGCGGGTCCGCAGCGTCCGCGAGTCGACCGGGACGTAGCCGTCCTCGGTCATCCCGGCGTCGCGGACGACGTCGGGCGCCCGGTGCCTGGGCACCGCGAGCAACAGGTCGCAGGGGAGCTCGGCGCCGTCGTCGAGGGTGAGCGTCCCGTCGTCCCCCACCGCTGCGAGGCGCCGGCCCGGCACGAAGCGGATGCCGCGTTCGGCGAACGCCGCGCTCAGCGCCTCCGAGGTCGCCGGCGACGGCGGGACGGGTATCGGCAGCGGCAGCACGAAGGTGATCGTGCAGTCATCGCGGCAGCCGCGCTCGCGCAGTTGGTCGTCGAGCAGCAGGCAGGCCTCGCTCGGCGCCGGCGGGCACTTGAACGGCGCATCGCAGACCCCGATCACCGCGTCGCCGCGGTCGAAGCGACCGACGACAGCGGCGAGGTGCTCGGCCCCCGGCACCGAGTAGAACTCGTTGCCGCCGAGGACCACACCCGGGGTCGCCGTGACGTCGTAGTCGGCGCCGAGCGCGACGACGAGGTGCTCGGCCTCGTGGACGCCGGCGTCGGTCGTCACCCGGCGCCGCTCGGGGTCGATCGCGGTGATCGTCTCACGGCGGAAGCTGACGCCGGGCTTGTCGATCGCCGCGTAGGGCAGGCGTACCTCCTCGGGTCGGCAGCGGCCGAACATGACGTCGAGCTTCGAGTAACCGAAGACGAACGCATCGGCGGCGTCGACCACGGTGACGCCGGCGTCGTCGCCGAGCTCGGCGGAGAGGACCGTCGCCAGCTCGAGCCCGCCGAAGCCGGCGCCGAGGATCAGGACGCGGGAATCCATGCGTGCGAACATATCGCCCCGGCGGCGGCGCCTCCGCCCCCCGATGTCCCTCCCCGTACTCCCCCTACGATGGAGGGCATGGATCCGGTGTCAGTCTCGATCGAGACGCAGAGCTCGCGAGCCGACACCTACGCCTTCCTCGACGTCCTCGCCAACCACGAGTCGTTCACCGATCACATGCTGCGGGACCGGGCCTGCTCGGGCCCGAGCGCCGGCGTCGGCGCCCGGGCGGAGTCGGGCCGCACCAACCTCCGGGGCGAGCAGGGAGTCGACGACGACAGGAGGTAGCGGGTCGGGTTGCGCCGGGCCGGGCCTGCCTCGACCGCGGCTGCGGCGCCGGGCAGGTGACCATGCCGACGGGCGGAGCTCGCCAGTGGCGCCCGAGGGCGGGCGCCGGCCCTCAGCCGTCGTCCAGCTCGGCGAGCGCGGCGGCGGCGAGGGAGGCGACCGCGGACCGGATCGCGGCGCTCGGCTCGCCGCCGGTGGCGAAGTCGGTTCCCTCGATGCCGAAGACGATGAGGCGGTCTGGCAGCCGCCCCAGCGCCCGTGCCAGCTCGACCGCCTCGGCGAGTCCGAGCGCGTGGGTGGATGGGGCCGCGAACGGGGCCGGCAGAGGTCCCGCAGCGGCGTCGATCCGCTGGATCGCGCCCGGCGCCGCGCCGGAGACGACCGCGTCGACGACGACGGCCGCCTCGGCGTTCTCCCAGGCGTCGAGCAGATCGATCGGCTCGCCACCGGCCTCGACGACATCGACCCCGCCCCGGGAGGCCTCGCGCGCCGCCCGGGCGACGAGCAGGCCCGCCGCATCGTCGCCGCGGAGATCGTTGCCGAGCCCGATCAGGACCCTTCTCGGGCTCAATCCCGCTCGACCTCGAGCTTCAGGAAGTGGGTCGAGCAGGAGATGCAGGGGTCGTAGTTGCGGATCGTCTGCTCGCAGCGGCGCTGCAGCTCGTCATCGGGGAGGCGCACGTTCGCGGCCACGAACTCGATCAGGTCCTCCTCGATCGAGCGCTGGTTCTGCGAGGTCGGCGGGACGATCCAGGCGGAGATGATCTCGCCGGCGTCGTCGATCTCGTAGCGGTGGTAGAGCATCCCGCGCGGGGCCTCGCTGACCCCGTGGCCGGTCCCGGCGCGCGGCTCGTAGGCGACGGAGGGGCGATCGGGCCGCTCGTAGCCGGCGATCAGCCGCAGGGCCTCGTCGAAGGCGTAGAGGATCTCGACGGCGCGGACGACGATGCTCCGGAACGGGTTCGAGCAGCCGTCGCCGATCCCGGCTTCCCGCGCCGCCGTGGCGGCGATCGGCGAGAGCCGCTCGCGGTTGAGGCCGAAGCGGGCCAGTGGGCCGGTCAGGTAGGAGCCGCGCTCGCGGACCCGGGCGTGCAGTGCGGTCGAATGCTCCACGTGTCGCTCCTCGAACGTCGCGTCGAACTGCGCCGGCGCAACGTCGATGCCCCGCGAGGAGACGATCCGGCCGTCGTCGATCGGATACTCGTCGTCGCTGCCGGAGCGCAGGCAGACGAGCTCGTAGTCGCGCTCGAGCTCGGGGAAATCGAGTCCGGCGCACCAGCGGACGGTCTCGAGCGCCTCATCGCGGCAGCGCTCGAGCTCGGGCCGGAGGGCCTCGAGGTCCCGTGGCTCCGGCGTCTTGTAAAAGCCGCCGACCCGGACGTTGACGGGATGAACGGCGCGCCCGCCGATCACCTCGATCAGGCGGTTGCCGGCCTTCTTCGCGCGCAGCCCGCGCTCGACGATCTCGCGGTGGTCGGCCGCCATCGCGAACCCGCTCTCGTAGCCGAGGAAGTCGGGGGCGTGGAGCATGTAGAGATGCAGGGCATGGCTCTCGATCCACTCGCCGCAGTAGATCAGTCGCCGGAGGTCCCGCAGCGGCCCCGCGACCTCGATCCCGAGCGCATCCTCCATCGCCTGACAGGCGCTCGTCTGGTAGGCGATCGGGCAGATCCCGCAGATCCGCGCGGTGATGTCGGGAGCCTCCTCGAGCGCGCGCCCGCGCAGCAGCGCCTCGAAGAAGCGCGGCGGCTCGTAGATGCGCAGCTCGACCGCGAGCACCTCGTCGCCGCGGATCCGGACGTGCATCGCGCCCTCGCCCTCGACGCGGGCGAGGGCGGACGTCTCGATCCGGCGGACTCCGTTGCCGTCGCTCACGTCCCGCCCTCCGCCTCGGCTGCCTGCGCGTCCCCGGCGGCGCGGAAGGCGGGCGCGCCGGCATTGAAGCTCCGGTAGGCACGGACCAGGTCGGGGGTCTCGGCCCCGCGGCCCCGCATCCAGGCCGACAGCGACCCGGCGTTCGGCGTCTCCATCGGGCCGAAGCAGCCGTAGCAGCCGCGATCATGGCTCGGGCAGAGCGCCCCGCAGCCGGCGTGGGTGACGGGACCGAGGCAGGCGGTGCCGTGCGCGACCATCACGCAGACGTTGCCGCGGCGCTTGCACTCGACGCAGACGCTGTACTCGGGGATCGAGGGACGGCGGTCGGCGAGGAAGGCCGAGATCACCTCGAGCAGCTGATAGCGATCGATCGGGCAGCCGTGGAGCTCGAAGTCGACCGGGACGTTGGCGGCGATCGGCGTCGAGGTCGCGAGCGTCGAGAGGTAGTCGGGGGACGGGTAGACGGCCGCCGCGAACTCGCCGACGTCGGCGAAGTTGCGCAGCGCCTGGATCCCGCCGGCGGTTGCGCAGGCGCCGATCGTGACGAGCCGGCGCGAGACCCGGCGGACCTCGCGGATCCGCTCGGCGTCGCCGGGCGTGGTCACCGACCCCTCGACCAGCGAGAGGTCGTAGGGGCCCTCGACGACGGCTCGGGAGGCCTCGAGGAAATAGGCGATCTCGATCCGCTCGGGGAGCATCAGCAGCTCGTCCTCGAGGTCGAGGAGGCTGAGCTGGCAGCCGTCGCAGGATGCGAACTTCCAGACCGCGAGCTTCGGCTTGCCGGATGCCATCAGATCTCCCTGAGGTTGAAGATCGCCTCGATGTCGGCGTATCTCATCACGGCGCCCTCACGGCAGACGAACGTCGGCCCGAACTGGCAGCGACCGCAGTGGGTGATCGCGCACTTCATGTTCCGCTCCATCGAGACGTGCAGGTCGGCGACGGACATGCCGGATCCGATCAGCGCCTCGGCGGCGAACCGCATCATCACCTCCGGACCGCACATCAGCGCCGTCGTCGTGGCCGGATCGAAGTCGAGGTCGGCGATCAGCGTCGTGACGACGCCGACGTGGCCGCGCCAACCCCCGAGGGCGCTGTCGACGGTGACCGCGACCTCGAGGCGCCGGTCGGCGTGAAGCTCCTCGAGCTCGTCCCGGAACAGGAGGTCGGCGGGCGTCCGGCCGCCGACCAGCAGCGTCAGGCGGGCGAGCTCGTCGCGCCGCGCGAGGGCGTCCCGCAGAGCTGGGCGCAAAGGCGCCAGGCCGACCCCGCCGGCGACGATCAGCAGGTGGCGGCCGCCCACGTCGGCGACCGGCCAGGCGCTGCCGTAGGGGCCGCGGACGCCGAGTTGGTCGCCGGGCCGGGCGCGGCAGATCGCGGCGCTGACGGCGCCGACGTCGCGGACCGTGTGGACGAGCGGCCCGCCGCCGCCCGGATCGCCGCTGATCGAGATCGGCACCTCGCCGATCCCGAACGCGTAGATCATGTTGAACTGGCCCGGCAGGTAGCTGATCGGCGGCCCGCCGTCGGCGGGCTCGAGCTCGAGCGTCCACGAGTCCGCCGTCTCCCGGCGCCGGTCGATGACGCGCCAGGGGCGCGGGGTCATCGGCGCCGCCGGGAGCGCTGACGTGCGCTCAGCGGCGGGCCGGCTCGCCATAGACGTCGAGCAGCTGCAGGCGCGTCGCCTGGAGGCGGTCGAGGATGATCTGCGCGAAGCGCTGCATGAGGACGTAGCCGAGCTCGTGGTCGGAGTCGCACTTGCCGCGCAGGCAGGCGCCGTCGAAGGCGATCGCGCGGGTCTCCTCGACCGCGCGGGCGTCGAAGCGCCAGCGGTAGGGCGGGATCAGCCACGACCAGCCGACCACGGTCCCGTCGCCGAGCGTCGTGATCAGCAGCGACCCGCCGACGGGCGCCGACGTCTCCAACGCCACCCGGCCGTGGCGGATCACGTAGAACGTGTCGGCCGGATCGCCCTCGCGGGCGATCACCTCCCCGGCGGCGAAGCCGCAGTTCGTGCCGCAGCCGGCGATCCGGTCGAGGTGGCGCTGTTCGAGCCCCTCGAACGTCTTGATTTCGGTCAGGACCTGTTCAATCGAGCGGATCGGCACGGATCGCCGCCACCTCCTCGGTGATGTCGATGGCCACCGGACACCAGGTGATGCAGCGCCCGCAGCCGACGCAGCCGGAGGTCCCGAACTGGTCGATCCAGGTGGCCAGCTTGTGGGTCATCCATTGCCGGTAGCGCGAGCGCGCCGAGGCGCGGACGCTGCCGCCGTGGACGTAGGAGAAGTCCATCGTGAAGCAGGAGTCCCAGCGACGGGTGCGATCGGCCTCGGCGCCGGTCAGGTCGCTCGAGTCCTCGACGGTCGTGCAGAAGCAGGTCGGACAGACCATCGTGCAGTTGCCGCAGGTCAGGCAGCGCTCGGAGACCTCGTCCCAGCGCGGGTGCTCGTAGTTGCCGTAGAGCAGCTCCTTGATGCCGCCGGTGTCCATCGCGCGGCCCTGGGTGGCGGCCGCGTTCGCGATCCCGGCCGCCGCGGCATCGACCTCGGCGGCGCCGGCCGGCGCCGGCTCGACCGCGGCGAGCACCTCGGCGCCCCGCTCGGTGCCGGCCTCGCAGAGGAAGTAGTGGCGGCCGTCCTCGATCACCTCGGTGAGGGCGATGTCGTACCCGCTCCCGGCGCGTGGGCCGGTCTCCATCGAGACGCAGAAGCAGGTGCCGCCGGCGACCGTGCAGTTGACGGCGACGAGGAAGGCGCCGTCGCGCCGGGCGGCGTAGAACGGGTCGGGGAAATCGCCGCCGACCATCACCCGGTCCTGGATCGCGATCGCGTGCAGCTCGCAGGAGCGGACGCCGACGAACGCGTAGGCCGGCGGGTCGTCGGCGCCGTCCTCGATCTCCAGCGCACCGTCGGAGTCGCGCGCGGCGCGCCAGAGCTTCACCTCGGGCGGGTGCAGGAACCGCTTCCACGACTGCGGGCCGACGACGTAGCCGAACAGCGCCTCGTCCTCGCGTCGGCGCAACCGGTAGCTGCCGCCCTCCTGATCGTCGGTCCAGCCGACCGGCAGGTCGGCGCTGGTCGCGATCGGGTCATAGACGATCGCGCCGTCGCGGACGGTCGGGCCGATCACCTCGTAGCCGCGATCCGCGATCGTCGCGAGCAGGCGATCGAACGCGTCACGCTCGATCGTCGTGGCCTCTCCGACCGCCATCGAAGCTCAGACTACCCTGGCATCCGCAGGCTCACGTCACCGGTTCGGTGGCCGCGACCGCCGCCGCCGCCACGGCGAGGGCGATCGCCGCCGCCGTCTGCTCAGGGTCACCGGCGACGAGGATCTGCTCGGCGGCCGCGAGGGCGTCGTCGACGCGGGCGATCGCGTCCCCGACGGTGCCGGGGTCGGGATCACGGCACGCGTAACGGGCAAGCGCGACGCCCTCGGAGGCCCTGGACAGGTCGGGTGGGCTTGCGGTCAGAGCGCCGCCGTAGGCCATCATCAGATACCCGCTGATCCGCAGCAGGCGACCGCTCACGGGCCGCACCTGGTCGAGGCGGGGCTTGCCTGCGTCCGGCAGCGGTCGACGGTCAAGCACTGCCGCCATCGTGCCGCCGGCGATCATCGCCCGGCCGGGCGCGTCCACTCCGGCACGGGCGGCCGCCCGCATCGCCAGGTACAGGTCGGGCAGCGGCTGCCCGTACGGGGAGTCGGACGCGAACACGATCCGCTCCGCCGGCACGCGGGCGAACAGCTCGAGGACGTCGACGGCCGCGAAGGCGGAGGTGTCGTAGAGCACGGTCGGGTGCTCGGCGAGCATCGACGCGAACATGCCCTGGCCGGCGATTCCGGCGTGAGCCAGGATCAGGGGAACCTCGGGGAATCGCAGCGCGAGCTCGGCCAGGGCATCCATCGGTGGCATACCCCGTCCGGCGTGGATCAGGATCGGGACGCGAGCATCGCGGGCGACGGCGAAGATCGCCTCGGCCGTGGGGTCGTGAAATCCGAACGCCTGCGCGCGGGGATGGAGCTTGATGCCGCGAGCGCCGCGCGCGAGGCAGCGCTCGGCCTCGCCGACCGGGTCCTCGGCGGGATCGAGTCGGCAGTACGGCGCCAGGCGGGCCGGGCTCTGGTCGGCCCAGTCGAGGACGCGGTCGTTGGGCCTGCGGTAGGCCGGGCTTCGATCCGGGTCGTGCAGCGGGAACACGCACGCCCGCGTGTCGGATCCGACTGCATCGAGATGCCAGAGCAGGGTCGCGAGGTCCTGGGAACGACCGTCCTCGTCGGCGCCGAGATGGGTGTGCGCATCGACGACGACGGCTCCCGGTGCCAGCAGACCGGCCAGCTCATCGGCGAACGGCTGAAAGGCCCGCCCGAATCGCTCGGGGATCACCGATGCTCCTCCAGCCGCCGGGCCGCCAGGGCGATGATCTCGACGCATCCATCCAGGTCGATCGCGGTCGAGTCGATGATGAGGTGGTAGAGGGCGGGGTCACGGGCGTCGGCCTGGTGGAAGCGGCGAACGTAGGCGTAGCGCGCGGGATCGGTGTCGCTCATGCGTTGCATGGCCTCCTCGCGGTCGATGCCTTGGAGCCGCATCGCCTGCCTCAGGCGAGCTTCGCGGGGACCGTCGAGGCGGACGTGCAGGGCCCGGGAGTCGCTGCGCAGGACCACCGCCGCGGCGCGACCGAGGATCACCCCGCGGCCGCTGTCGGCCCGCTCGAAGATCGTGCGCGCTGCCGCATCGGCGAGGTCGCGCTCGCTCGTCGCCCCGGCGTCCGCTTCGCCGATCCCGAACGCCCCGCCGATCGGCGCCATGCTCGTCAGCAGTCGCGCCAGGAGATGGCTCGAGCTGACGTCGTCACCGCGAAGCGCGGCGTCCAGCGGAGCGGAAGCGCCGGCGACCGCTTCGCTGTGGATCACGCGATCGACGAAGGGCACGGCGAGCCGCTCGGCGAGCCTCGGGCCGACCGCGCTTCCGCCCGCGCCGTAGGAGGCTGAGAGGGTGACGAGGCTCACCGGCCGATCCTCGCCAATTGCGCGATCGGAATCAAGATGTCCCGAGCGCCTGTCGCTCGCGCGGTCAGCGTCGAGCACCCCCGGGTCGGCCGCTCCCGCTGCCCTCACCGCATAGGCTTCCGACCCGTGGCCCTCGACGAGCGACTCGACCTGTTCGCGATCAAGGCGAAGTTCGAGCAGGCCTCGGAGCTGACGCGGCTCGGCGGGATCGTGGCCGACGTCGGCTTTCTGCGCCGGGCCCGGCGGGCGCTGCTACCGCTGCCGCTGGTCGACCGCGAGCCCGAGATCGACGCATCGGCGGTCTTCCCGCCGTTTCATTCCCAACCGGTCGACGCGCTCGACGGCAAGCGCGTCGCGGTGGTCGCCTCGGGAGGTGGCGGCGCCGCGGTCGCGCTGATCGGCGTTGCCCGCGCGCTCGAGGAGGCCGGGGTCGAGCCGGCCGAGATCGTCGGCTGCTCCGGCGGGGCGATCTGGGGATCGATGTGGGCGAGCGGCATGACCGCGCAGGAGATGGCCGACTTCTCGCTCGGCTGGCGGCCGCAGGACTACCTCGACGTCCAGTGGCTGAAGGTGCCGCGCTTCGCGCTGGCGGCCTTGCGCGGGTTCACCGGCCTCGCCAGGGGCGAGGCGATCGAGCGGCTGTTCGACGAGCGCCTCGCCGGGATGCGCTGCGCCGAGAGCGCGATCCC
Source organism: Solirubrobacterales bacterium (assembly GCA_041393495.1). Classification (GTDB taxonomy): domain Bacteria; phylum Actinomycetota; class Thermoleophilia; order Solirubrobacterales; family 70-9; genus RHKX01. The sequence goes on from JAWKKA010000011.1 coordinate 45,534, forward strand.
GATCAAGACCATCGTCTACAACATGGACCTCGGCCGGGTCGAGTACTTCGGGACGGCCGCGACGCCCGACGTCACGGTCGGCCACCTCGTCCGGGTCGCGATCGCGCTGCCGCTGTTCATCGAGGCGGTACCGGTCCACGGCCACCTCTACGTCGACGGCGGGATCATCGAGGTCTGGCCGGTCCAGCCGGTCCTCGAGGAGGGCGGCTTCGACCACGTCGTCGGCGTCAACTTCATGCTCCCCGCCAACTTCGAGCCGAAGGACATCACCGGCTGGCCCGACCGGCTCGGCGGCCTCTTCGAGGCGAGCCGCCAGCTCCAGCAGGGCTACCACCTCGAGCTCGCCCGGCGCGCCCGGACCCAGCTCGGCGAGCGCCTGACCCTGATCGATCCGGTCGAGGACTCCGAGCTGCACGGAACCTCGTTCTACGACCTGTTCCTCGACCGCAGCCACTGGCCGCGGCTGATCCGCCAGGGCTACGACGCCGCGGCCGAGGCGCTCGACCGGCTCCGCGAGCGCGACGCGGCGCCGGCCTGAATCAGCGCCCTCACCGCGTCGTCGTCTCCCCCTCATGGACCGCAGCCGCAAGCAGCGCGTCGGCGGCCCAGACGCAGACCTCCTCCGCTTCCGTGGAGCTGAGGCCGCGCGTGTCCTGAAGGACGATCATCGCCTCCCAGCCGATCCGCAGCGTCAGGGCCGAGACGAGACGCTCATAGCGATCGGCCGGGAGCGTCGCCCGAGGCGATCGCGGCGTTCTGAGCGGCGGGCCGGCGACGCTCAGCCGCTCTCGGCCAGCTTCACGATCGCGAACGAGGCGCCCTGCGGGTCGATGAGGTGGGCGAAGCGCCCGATCGGCGTGTCGACCGGCTCGACGGTGACGGTCGCGCCGAGCTCGCGGGCCCTCGCCACCGTCGCGTCGCAGTCGGCGACCGCGAAGCAGGCGCTCCAGTGGGAGGGGACCTCGGGCGGGATCCGGTCGGCCATCTCCATCATGCCGCCGACCGGCTTGCCGCCGAGCTCCCAGACGACGTAGCCCTCGGGGGCCCCCGCGAAGGACGGCCGACCGGCCGTCCAGTCGAAGACAGCAGGGTAGAAGGCCCTGCCCGCATCGGGGTCGCGCGTCAGCAGCTCGTTCCAGCACAGCGAGTTGGGCTCGTTGACGAGGTCGGCGCCGGCGAACGCCCGCGGCTGCCAGACCCCGAAGACGGCGCCGTCGGGGTCGGCGAAGAACGCCATCCGGCCGATGTCGGTGACGTCCATCGGGGCGACGATCACGCTCCCGCCCGCGGCCTCGACCCGGGCGGCGGTCGCGTCGGCGTCGGCGACGCTGACGTAGGTCGACCAGGCGGTCGGCTGACCCTCCTGCATGTGCGGCATCAGCCCGGCGATCGCCTTGCCGTCCTGCTCGAAGATCCGGTAGCCGCCGGTCTCCTCGGCGGGGCCGGGCTCGGTCGCGCTCCAGCCCATCAGCTCCGAGTAGAACCGCGCCGATGCGTCTACGTCCGGCGACGACAGATCGATCCACGAAGGGGTCCCGGGTGCGAAGTCCGCCATCTGCCAGCTCCTCTCGTCGAGGTTTCGCCCGAGTCTGTCAGACGCCGCCTGCCGGCGCCAGGTTCCGGTCCCGCCGCCGGCCCGAGCCGGCCAGCCGGCCGTGACCGCTGAACGATCGATTCGCGGTCGCCCGCTGAGTGTTCCGCGGAACACTCGCGGCGGTTGTGCCGCAAGGACCCCGCACGACGGAGGCTGACGGGAGGCGAGGCTTACCCACCCCCTCGGCTCGGCTCGCTTGGCCGCATCGGGGAGGGCCGATCGGCTGGTCGGGCCACCAGTCGCGCCGGCCCTCCGCGTCTGTGCGCGGATCCGCACCGAGACCGGACGCCGAAGACGAGTGTTCCTCGGCGTGAACGGTACGACCGCGGTCGTACCGTCGTGCGAGTGGAGCTAGCCGGACTCGAACCGGCGACCTCCTGGGTGCGATCCAGGCGCTCTTCCAGCTGAGCTATAGCCCCAAGCGCGGGTCGCCCCGCAGGGGGGAGGATACTTGGCTCACTGGGCGACCGCGAGGCGGCGGCCCGGCCGCAAGCGTCGCAGCAGGTGCCCGCTGACGCCCGTCGGGATCCGCCGGCATCTGCAACCCTTTAGGCCCCATGGGAATCCTCGACGACGCAATCCGCCAGCACCTCGAGCTGAAGCGCCAGCACGGCGCCGCCAGCTCCGAGCTCGAGCAGCTCGAGCAGGAGGCGTTCGGCCCGGCCGCCCGTCCCGGCGATCCCGAGTTCGAGACCGGTGAGGAGCCGGCGCCGGCCGCCGAGCTGCCGGTCGCCGCGGACGTCGGGAACGCCGAATGGCTGGCCGGCAACGAGGAGCCGACGACGGTCGCCCCAGCGCCGGCCGCGGAGCCGGAGTCGGTCGAGCAGCCGATTCCCGAGGCCCCCGAGGGCGCGATCTTCGACGTCGAGGAGGCCCAGCTCGGCGACATCGACCTCGAGGAGGAGCTCAAGTCGCCGGCTGAGCGCGCCCGCGAGGAGCACCCGCACCTCGACGACACCGTCGATCACCCAGGCCCCGAGGTCGAGTCGCTCTCGGAGGAGCTCGAGAACGCCGCCCCGGCGCCCGCCGCCCCCGATTCCGCCGAGCACGACGTCCCGCACGTCGCGCCGGCCGACGAGCCCGAAGCCACCGACCCCGAGGTTCCCGGCTCCACCGAGGAGCCCGAGTCGCTCGAGTTCGACCAGCTCCCCGGCGAGGCGGTCGAGGCCCGCACCGACGACGAGAGCGACGAGGACCTGCTCGAGGAGACCCCCGACTTCCTCAAGGACGCGCCCGACGGCGAGGATCTCTGGTTCGAACAGGGCGAACCGAAGGACTTCGACTTCGACTGACGGGCCGGGAGGCGCCGGGCTCGTCGTCATCGGCCGGCTTGCGTGCCAAGCACGCGGCACCGACCTCTTCCTCGATCCGGCGGCTCCCGACCTCGTCAGTCCCGGCCGGGCCGGGAGGCATCGGGCTCGTCGTCACGAGCCGGGCAGTCGGCCGCCCGGCCCGCCCTCAGCTGAAGTAGCCGCGCGTCCGACTCGCCTCGACGACGCGGCCGAGGCCGATCTCGAACGCGGCCTCGCGGAGCGACTTGGCCTCGCGCTCGGCACGGTGGGCGACCTCGCCGAAGGTCCGGCGCATGACGCTCTGGAGCATGTCGTTGACGGCGTCCTCCTCCCAGCGGAAGTGCTGCAGGTTCTGGACCCACTCGAAGTAGGAGACGACGACGCCGCCGGCGTTGGCGATCAGGTCGGGGACGACGTAGATGTCGCGGTCGGCGAGGATCTGGTCGGCGGCGAAGGTCGTCGGGTTGTTCGCCCCCTCGACCATCAGCCGACAGCCGAGGACGGCCGCGTTGTCCTCGTGGACCATCCCGCCCAGCGCGGCCGGGAAGAAGACGTCGCACGGCGTCTCGTAGAAGTCGCCGCCGTCGATCTCGTCGGCCTCCGGGAAGTCGGTGATCCTGCCCCCCTGCGTGTGGATGTGCTCGACCAGCCGGTCGGGGTCGATGCCCGCCTCGCTGCGGATCGCGCCGTCCTGGTCGGAGACCGCGACCAGCTTTGCGCCGAGGTCCTGCATGGTCCGGGCTATCCAGGAGCCGACGTTGCCGTAACCCTGGACCGTGAAGGTCGTCTCGGCCGGGTCGATCCCGAGCCTCGCAGCCGCCTCCTCGAACATGACGACGCAGCCGCGGCCGGTCGCGGCCTCACGCCCGTAGGAGCCCTCGAGCGAGATCGGCTTGCCGGTGACGACCGCGGGCGTGTGGCCGTTGAGCTTGCCGAACTCGTCCATCATCCACGCCATCGTCTGGGCGTTGGTGCCGATGTCGGGCGCCGGGATGTCGCGGTTGGGGCCGACGAGCTTCGCGATCTTGTCCATCAGCGCCCGCGCGATCCCCTCGAGCTCGTGCTCTTTGAGGCCGCGCGCGTCGACGTTGACGCCGCCCTTCGCGCCGCCGAACGGGATCCCGGCGACCGCTGTCTTCCAGGTCATCATCGAGGCCAGCGCGCGGACCTCGTCGACATCGACCTCGGGGTGGAATCGCATGCCGCCCTTGTAGGGACCGCGGGCGCCGTTGTGCTGGATCCGGAAGCCGTGGAAGACGTGCATGTCCCCGTCGGAGAGCTTGACCGGAATCTGAACCGAGATCTCGCGGTAGGGCTCCCAGAAGATCTGCCGCGCGTCCTCCTGCAGCCCGAGGCTGTCCCATGCGCGATCGAAGTGGTGCCGCACGACCTCCAACTCGGAGACGTTGGCCCGGCGGGTGCGGGGATCGGCCTCCGTCTCGTGCAGCTCGGTCGCCATCGCTCTCCTCCCGGTCGGACGGCCGCCTGTCCGCCATCCTCGCACAGTCGCGGCCGCGCGGCGGCCGACCTACAATCGCCCTGACCGCGAGGTCGCGGGGCCATAGCTCAGCTGGCTAGAGCGCCGCCTTTGCAAGGCGGAGGTCGTCGGTTCGAATCCGACTGGCTCCATCGGTCGTCCCGCGGCGGCGCGGGGCGCGGATGCCCGCACCAACCAGCCGCCACCATCGGGTCCCAGGGGTCTGATCTCGATGCCGGTCCACGCCCGGGGAGGCCCGTCACCCGGGTGGGCCGATCCGTCGGCCGCGGGCGTCAGCCTCTACGGGGTGGCGGAGGCCAAGCAGGAGCTCGGACGCGATCCCAGGGTACGGGCGGCGGCGCTCGTCCTCGCGGCGATCTCCGGCTGGCTCGACGGGCTCACCTTCGTCGTCCTCGGGACCGTGTTCGTCTCGGCGGTGACCGGCGATCTCGTCCAGCTCGGCATCGCCATCGCCGATCGTGAGTGGAGCGGGCTGCTCGTGCTCGCCGGGGCGGTGGGATCGTTCATGGCCGGCACGGTCCTCGCCGTCCTGCTGGCCAACCGCACCGGCCGGCGGGCGTGGCCCGGGCCGGTCCACCGCCCGCTGCTCGTTCATGCCTGCGTGTTGATCGTCCTCGGCACCCTCTGGACGGCGATCGGCGATCCGCAGCCGCGCTCAGGCGAAGCGGTGCTCGTCGCCGCCGTGGCGGCGCTGGCGGCGGGAGTCCAGGGCGGCGCATTCCTCGGGCTCGGGATCCGCGGCGCGAACGTGGTCACCGTGACGATGGTGATGATGCTGCTGATGGCCGGGCTGACCGAGCGCGTCGCCGGCGTCGCCGGGCCGCGCAGCGACCTGCCGCTCGCGGAGCTGGCGCTGATCCTCGGCGCCTACTGCGCGAGCGGCCTGATCGTGGCCCTCGCGCTCGGCGGGAAGGCCGGCGTGCTCGCCTGGATCCCGGCCATCCTCGGTATCGCGGTGCTCGCGATCGTGCCGTTCCGCCCCGCCACGCGCGCCGCCTGAGCGCTCACGGGACGCTCCTCAGGCGCTCGCAGCTGCCGTTCGAGCGGTCGCTGCCGCGGCCACCGTCGCAGAGGTCGAGTCCCTCGCCGGCGTCGAAGAGGTCGTCGCCGCCGCCACCGAACGAGCGGTCGTCGCCGGAGCTGCCGTAGATCGCGTCGTCGCCCCCGCCGCCGTGGAGCTCATCGTCGCCCGGTCCGCCGACGACGCGGGGCGGGTTCGCGAGGCCGCCCGCCGCCTGGCCGCGGCTGAAGTCGTCGCCACCGCCACCGAACATCTCGTCCCGGCCCTCGGCGCCGAGCAGCAGGTCCTCGCCCGGTCCGGCACAGGCGACGTCGTCGCCGGCGGCGCCGTAGAACTTGTCGTTGCCGCCGCCGAGGTTGACGACGTCGCGGCCCCTCGTGCCGATCACGACGTCCTTGCCGGACCCGATCCGGTCCCCCTTCCCGTTCTCGGTGATCGTCACCGTGAGGCCGCGGCACGTCCGCATGCCGGCCGAACCGGCGGCGGCGGCCAGGGCTGCGCAGCCCGTGGCGAGGACCAGCGCGCCGAGCGCGACGATCGCGAGCGTCCGCTTCACTGATCGGGAGGATTGCGCAAAGCGCCGACGAGCGCCAGCACCACCGCGATGCAGACGAACAGCGAGATCGCCGCGAACGCCACCGTCGCCGCATTGAGCTCGGCGGTGGCGAGCGCCGCGACCGTCAGCCCGCCGAGGACGAGGAGGAAGAGGACGCCACCGGCGATCAGCGACGTTGGGCGTCGGCCGGACATCCTCAGCCCGCCGCGATCGCGCCGGGCGCGGCCGGCGACCCGCCTTGCAGGCGGCCCCGCCGGGCGAGTAGCCAGCCGCCGGCGAGCCCGACCGCGAAGCCGCCGACGTGGGCGAGATAGGCGGTGCCGCCGCTTGCGATGTCGGTCGAGGCGAGGTTGCCGACGCCGGGCAGGAGCTGGAGCGCGAACCAGGCCGCGATCAGAAGCAGCGCCGGGACCTCGAGCAGGCCGGCAACGCCGGGGAGGGCGTTGACCGTCACCACGCGCCCGCGCGGGCGCAGCACCACGTAGGCGCCGAGCGCGCCGGAGACGGCGCCGGCGGCGCCGATCACCGGCCCGGTCGCTGCCGGGTCGAGGAGGCTCTGCGCGTATGCGGCGCCGAAGGCGGCGGCGACGAACAGCGCCAGGAACCGGCGGCCGCCGATCAGGCTCTCGACGGCGCCCCCGAAGATCCACAGGAACAGCGAGTTGATCGCGACGTGGAGGAGGTCGGCGTCGAGGAACGTCGCCGTCAGCGGCGTCAGCCACCACGGAGCCTGATCGATGTCATCGGGGATCGCGGTCCCGACGGTGCCGCCGGCTTCCACGAGCCCGTCCTCGCCGCAGACGATCCCCTCGGAGCCGACCCCGCACTCGCTGCCGGGGTGGGTGAGGCGGAACGGGATCGCGCCGAGCTCGATCGCCGCCTGGTCGCGCTTGGAGACGTGCTCGGCGGCGAGCTCCGGGCTCGATGCGCCGGTGCCCGGAAGGATCAGCTGCCAGCCGAGGACGAGGAGGTTGACGGCGATCAGCGCGATCGTCACCCGCGGCAGCGGCCCGTGCGTGAGGTTGTCCTTGAGCGGCAGCACCCCCATAGGGTGGCCGATCGGCGCCGCGAGGGTCCCGCCGGCGCCGATCGCAGCCTACGCGGCCGCGGCGAGCGCCTCGCGGGCGCTCTCGTCGGCGTGGTAGCTCGAGCGGACCAGCGGTCCCGCCGCCACCGACTCGAAGCCGATCCGCCGCGCCGCGGCGGCGAGCGCGTCGAACTCCTCCGGCTCCCAGTAGCGGACGACCGGGAGATGGCGTTCGGTCGGGCGCAGGTACTGGCCTACGGTCAGCACCTGGACGTGGTGCTCGCGCAGCACGCCGAAGGTCTCGACCATCTCGTCGAAGGACTCGCCGAGGCCGACCATGAGCCCCGACTTGGTGACGACGTCGGCGCCGCCCATCTCCTTCGCGAGCCGTAGCACCCGCGCCGAGCGTTCGAACTTCGAGCCGCGGCGGGCGATCGGGTACAGGCGGGGCACGACCTCGCAGTTGTGGTTGAAGACGTCGGGTCGCTCGGCGATCACCCGGGCGAGCGGCATCTCCTGGCCGCGGAAGTCAGGGGTCAGCACCTCGACCCGGCAGCCCGGCGCCTGCATCCGGATCGAGCGGATGACGCCGACGAACGCGCTCGCTCCGTAGTCGGGCAGATCGTCGCGGTCGACCGACGTGACGACCGCGTGGCTGAGCCCCATCCGCGCGACCGCGCGGGCGACGCGGGCCGGCTCGAGCGGGTCGTTCCAGGTCGGCCTGCCGGTGTTGACGTTGCAGAAGCCGCAGCGCCGCGTGCAGGTGTCGCCGAGGATCATGAACGTCGCGGTGCCGCGCTCCCAGCACTCGCCGACGTTCGGGCAGTTGGCCTCGGCGCAGACTGTGTGCAGCCCCTCGGCATTGATGCGGGACTTGAGCTCGCGGTACTTCGGCCCGCCCGGCGCCGGCACCTTCAGCCAGCGCGGCTTGCGCTCGCGGAACGGCCGGCCCCGGACCTTCTCGACCGCGATCCCGCCCGGCCGCGCCCGCGAGCGTGTCTTGTGCTCGCGCTCGGGGGTCTGGGGGGCGGGGCTCACGGCGGCTACGTTAGCGGGTGGCCGGATCGCCGCCGGGACGGGGCTCAGCCGGGCAGCTCGACGACCGAGAGCAGGTACTCGGGCTCGAGCAGGAGCGTGCCGTCGGTCGCCTGGTTGGCCGCCGCGGCCTGCTCGGACAGCTTCGCGCGCACCTCCGACCACGTGCCGTCCGGCTCGAGCGCCCGCTTGGCGAGGACGATCGGGCCGAGCTTCTCCTCGTCCTCGTCGAGGAAGGCGTCGATCGAATCGCTCGCGAAGCGAGCCCGCTCGACCGTGCAGGCGACCGTCCCGCCGCTCGCCGCGAACAGGTCGCGGACGTGGTCGGGGAGGCCCCAGAGGATCGGCGGCTGAAACCCCTCGGGGGGCGGCGGCAGGTACTGGGCGAGGAGCATGAAGATCTGGCCGACCGACCCCGAGGGCGTCCACGCCGCGACGCCGATCCGCCCGCCGGGCCGGCAGACGCGGACCATCTCGTCGGCGGCCCGCTGCTGGTCGGGCGCGAACATCACCCCGTACATCGAGATCACGGCATCGAAGCGGTCGTCCTCCCAGGGCAGAGCTTCGGCGTCGCCCTCGACGAAGTCGATCGCGACGCCTGCCGCCGCGGCCCGCTCGGCCGCCGCCGCGAGCAGCTTCGGCGTCAGGTCGAGGCCAGTGGCGACGGCCCCGCGCCCGGCGGCCGCGAGCGCTCCGTTGCCGGTCCCGGTCGCCACGTCGAGCACCCGCTCGCCCGCCCCGATCCGGAGCCGTTCGACGATCGCCGCCGCGGCCGGCATCGTCCGCGTCGCGATCGCGGGGAAATCGCCGACGGTCCACATCTCGCGCTGCCGCGCCTTGATCTCCTCGAAGCCGCTCATGGCTGCCCTCCTTCCCGATCCTGCCTGCCCGCCGAGCCTACGGCGAGCACCGGCGCGCAGTCAACCGCGTCCTGAACCCGGCCGCCGCCGGGGCGCCGCGGGCCCGGGCGGGTCGGCCGCCGATTCAGACCGGATAGCGGAGGATCGCGAGGGCCACGCCGCGGCCGCCGAGGTCCTCGCCGCGGACGGCGAGGACCCGACCGCCGGACAGGAGCACGCGGCGGGCGATCTCGTCGACCACCTGGCCGCCCTGCGGCGCCGAGCCGGCCGTGATCGCGCCGGTCGTCTCGTCGATCTCGCCCGGGACGTCGGCCTCGATGTCGACGAGCGCCGTGTCGACGGCGCCGAACGTCGCCGCGCGGGCGACGTCGCCGATCTCGGTTGCGCTCCGTCCCCGGCTCGCGAGGTCGTCGAGGCGGCGCAGCGTCTCCTCGACCTGCGTGGCGTAGATCGCGTCGAGGACCCGGCGCGCCGCGGACGCCAGGTCCTGGTCGGAGGTCTCCTCCGGGTTGCCCTCGATCGCGCCTTCGACGAGCCCGGGGTAGCTGTTGACCGACCTGTAGATCGAGTCGAGAGGCTGGGCCGCCGCCAGGATCAGCGGCAGGTCACCGCCGGAGAGGACCGGGCGCAGGGCCTGGTCGATCTGCCGGGCGTACTGGCGCATCCTCACCTTCTGGCCTTCCGCTCCCTGGATCGCGCCGCGCGGGCTACGGTCGCTGATCGAGGTCTTGCCGACGGCCGAGTCGATGTCGCTCGGCAGGTCGGGGACGGCGACCGGGTTGGGCGGGATGTCGGGTGAGATCTCGAGCAGCCTTACCGAGCCCTGGGCGAGCGCCAGCACGAAGGCCGCCTGGGGGAACGTCGTCGTGCGCAGCAGCGGCTTGACGACGAACCGGTCGCCGACGGCGACGGTGGCGCTGAGCCGGTTCGGGAGCCGGTAGGTCCGCAATCGGCTCGGCGTCGCGAAGACCGCGAGGCTGACCGCCTGATGCGCCCAGAAGACCCCGTCGTCGACCAGGTGGCCGAGCTGCTCGTCGACCGCCCCCACCTCATCGCGGGCTGCCCCGCCCGCCGCGAGCGCGGCGACCGCCTCGGCGGCGGCGTTCTTGAACGCGATCCGCTCGGCCTCGGCGTCCGAGGTGACCGGCGTCGTCGGCATGTAGATCGAGACGCAACAGGGCTCGCGAACCGCGAGCAGGGATTCGAGGTCGTTACGGCTCGGGATGTCGGTGTGCAGCGCCATGCCCTGAAGCTATTCGATTCCCGGCCGCGCGAGCGCCGGCTCCGGCTGGTGTCCGCGCCGCGCGATCGCGGTCAGAAACCGCCCGATCCCCTCGGCGATCCGCGCGGTGCGCTCGGAGGGCCAAAGATCGAAGGCGTGCTCGGCGCCCGGCAACTCGATGTAGCGGACCGGGCGCTTCGAGGCGGCACGGAGCCGCGCGACGAAGTCGCGGGCGTCGCGGACCGGAACGAGCGTGTCGCGCTCGCCGTGGATGACGAGGAACGGCGGCGCGTCGGCATGGATCCGGAAGCTCGGCGACGCCGACCGGAACAGCTCCGGGTCCTCGTCGTAGCGGCGCTTGAAGACGATCTGCTCGAGCACCCAGTCGCGCATGCCGGCGTAGTAGAAGCCGCCCGCGTTCGTCATGTCGTAGACGCCGTAGAAGGGGACGGCGGCGGCGAGCGAGGTGTCGGCGTCCTCGAAGCCGGGCTGGTACTCGGGCGCGTTCTCGGTCAGCCCGGCGAGCGCCGTCAGGTGGCCGCCCGCGGAGCCCCCGGTGATGCAGATCATCCCCGGGTCGATCCGCAGCTCCTCGGCGTTGCCGCGGACCCAGGCGATCGCCCGCTTGACGTCGACGATCTGGTCGGGGAACGTCGCCTCGGGGCTGAGCCGGTAGTCGACGTTGAACCCGGTCCAGCCGATCCGGGCGAGGTGGTTGAGGAGCGGGATCCCCTGCTCGTAGCGGGAGCCGGCGAACCAGCCACCGCCGTGGACCTGGATCACTGCCGGGCGCGCGGCGCCGCCGGGCCGGTCGGCGGGGTTGCGATAGATGTCGAGCCGCAGCCGGCCGCCGTCGACCTCGGCGAAGACGCGGCCGCGCTCGCGCTGGACGCCGCGCGTGAAGAACATCAGCGGCGGGATCGCGAGGTGACTGCGCGGCACCCTGGGCTCGTCCGCCGACGCCGGCTCGAGGTCGGCGAGCGCGGCGTCGATCCGGGCGACGCTGCGGTGCGCGAGCCAGACGTAGCGGAGCTCCCAGAGCACGGTGAGCGCGAGCAGCGCGCGCACGGCCGCGGCGACCCGTGCCGGCAGCCGCCACAGCCGGGTCAGCGCCAGGCTGATGATCCCGCCGGTGATCAGCTGCGGCCCCGACTCGCGGAGCACGGTGGCGGCCCACCAGCGCGTGACGCGAACGATCAGGGCCAGGGGCGCTCGCGGCCGGATCCGGGCGATCCGGGTCTGCTCCCGCAGCGCCGCCCGGACGAATCCCGTGGACCGCTCGGTCGATCGTTCCACTGCCAAGGGCCGCAGTCTACGCGTGAGCCACCGCCCGTCGAACGGCCGCGCTCGCGCGTCCACGGGCCGTGCAGCGGCGCCGTCCCGATCTAACCTGACAAAGGCGATCCGATTTCGCCATAATTGGCTGGGCCATGGCCGCTCGCCCGCGCACCGCCGACCCCTACCGTGACCTCGACGTCATCGACGCCCGCGGACCGCGGACCAACCAGACGGTCGTCTTCGCGGTCGCGCTCGTCGGCATCGTCTTCAGCTTCCCGCTCGCCTGGGCGTTGATGGCCCTGCAGCTTCTGATCGGCCTCCTGATCGGGCGGCGCTGGTGTCTGCCCTGCCTCGCCTACTTCGAGCTGATCCAACCGCGGATCGGCGAGGGGCCGCTCGAGGACTCGCGACCGCCGCGACTCGCCAACCAGATGGGGTTCGTGTTCCTCGCCGCCGCCGCGACCTGCTGGTGGCTCGGCGCGGAAACGCTCGCCACCGTCCTCGCCGCGATCGTCGCGACGCTGGCCCTGATCGCGGCGACGACCGGCTTCTGCGCCGGCTGCGAGCTCTACAAGCTGGGCGCCCGGCTGCGCGGGATCTCCGCCCGCCACCACGACCGGATCGATCTCGCCGACCTCGACGGCTTCCCCGGCGCCGAGCGGACGATCGTGCAGTTCACCCACCCGATCTGCTCCGAGTGCCGCGAATGGGACCGCCGGCTCGAGGAGCAGGGCGCGGCCCGCGTCCGCGTCGATGTCCGCGAGCTCCCCGCCCTCGCCGAGAAGTACGGGATCGCTGTGGTGCCGACGATCTTCGCGGTCGACCGCGACGGCGCCGTGATCGAGCAGCTCGCCTGACTCAGCCGCTCGCCCGATCTCCGGCGCTCGCCCGATCTCCGGCGCTCGCCTGATGCCGCCATCTCTGCGTCGAGCGACGAATTGTTCCCAGTATTTGTGAGCTATTCGTCGCTCGCGGTGGAGGGAGGGTGGACCCGCGGACTCCGCGCGCAGTGCGCCCTCAGAGCCCGTACGTCTTCGAGACGATCTCGCGCTGGATCTCGTTCGTGCCGCCGTAGATCGACATGACCAGGGTCGCGCGGACGTGGCGCTCCATGTCGTACTCGGAGGCGTAGCCGTAGCCGCCCATCATCTGCATGCCCTCGAGCGCGCAGCGCTTGGCGAGCTCGGTCGCCTTCAGCTTCGCCATCGAGGCCTCGCGGGGGAGCATCCGACTCGGGTCCTCGTCGACCTTGCGGGCGACGTCATAGACGAGCAGGCGGGTCGACTCGAGCTCGGTCGCGAGGTCCGCGATCCGGTGCCTGAGCACCTGGAAGGAGCCGATCGGCCGGCCGAACTGCCGGCGCTCCTTGATGTAGTCGAGGACGTCGTCGAAGGCACGCTGGGCGATCCCGAGCGCCGAGGCGGCGAGGATCAGCCGCTCGACGTTGAGGCCGGCCATCAACTGCATCCAGCCGCCGCCGGCCGTGCCGAGAACGCGGTCGGCGGGGACGTGGCAGTCGGTCAGGAAGACGTCGTTGACCTCCTTGCCGCCGAGCGTCTGGATGCCGCGGATCTCGATCCCTTCGGAGTTCGTCGGGACCGAGACCATCGTCAGGCCGTCGTGCTTGGAGCCGGAGTCGTCGGATCGGGCGACGACGAGGACGTGATCGGCGACGTGGGCGGCGCTGATCCAGGTCTTCTGGCCGTTGAGGACGTAGTCGCCGTTGCTCGCGATCGCCTTGCAGGAGAGGTTGCCGACGTCGGAGCCCGCCTCGGGCTCCGACATCGCGATCGCCTCGACCCGGCCGCGGCAGATGCCGCCGAGGATCTCCTCCTTCTGCTCCTCGGTCCCGAACCGCTCGTAGGCGCCGGCGACGATCAGGCTGACGCCGTAGCCGGTCATCGGGATCAGGCCACGCATCGTCTCCTCGAGGAAGATGCAGGCGTCGACCATGCCGCCGCCGGCGCCGCCGTAGCGCTCGTCGATCGAGACGCCGAGCCAGCCGAGCTCGCCGAGCTTCTCGTAGACCTCCTGGTTGTGCAGCTCGGTGTAGCCGTGCGTGAGCCTCTCCCGCTGCTCGGCGGTCCCGCACTCGCGCTCGGCGAAGTCGCGGATCGCCGCCTGGAAGTCACGCTGCTCGTCGCTCAGCCCGCTGATCGGCGTCGCGGTGATCGTGCTCATCCCGTGTCCCTCCTCACGCCCCGGCCGGGTCGGTGGTCGCGGGCTTGTAGACGGACACGACCGCGGCGCCGCCGAGCCCGATGTTGTGCTGCAGCGCGACCTTCGCGCCCTCGACCTGACGCTTGTCGGCCTCGCCGCGAAGCTGCCAGGTGAGCTCCGAGCACTGCGCGAGCCCGGTCGCGCCGAGCGGGTGGCCCTTGCTGATCAGGCCGCCGGACGGGTTGACCACGGGGCCGTCGCCGCCGTAGGTGGTCGCCTCGGCCTCGACGAGCTCGTGGCCGCGGCCCTCCGCGGCGAACCCGAGCGCCTCGTAGGTGATCAGCTCATTGGCGCTGAAGCAGTCGTGGAGCTCGCAGACGTCGACGTCGTCGGCGCTGATGCCGGCCTCCTCGTAGGCCTGCCGCGCGGCCTCCTTCGACATGTCGTAGCCGACGATCGAGATGCAGTCGGCGGTCTCGTCGAAGGTCGAGGAGAGGTCGGTGACCATCGATTGACCGGCGATCTCGACCGCCCCCTCCCAGAGGTCGTGCTCATCGACGTACCGCTCGGACGCGACGATCACGGCAGCGGCGCCGTCGGAGGTCGGCGAGCACTGCAGCTTCGTCAGTGGCTCGTGGATCATCCGCGCCGACTCGATCTCCTCGAGCGTGTACTCGTCCTGAAACTGCGCGTAGGGGTTGTTGACCGAGTGCTTGTGGTTCTTCCAGCCGATCCATGCGAAGTGCTCGGGCTTGGAGCCGTACCTGTCCATGTGGTCGCGGCCGGCGTTGCCGAACATCTGCGGGGCGAACGGCGATTCCTCCGGCGCGCGGACCTCGAACATGCGGCCGATGTGCTTGTCGAGGGCGGGGGTGCGGTCGGTGTACTTCATCCCGAGCGAGCCCTTCTCCATCTTCTCGAAGCCGATCGCCATCGCGCAGTCGACGAGGCCGCCCTTGACCGCCCGTCGTGCTAGATACAGCGCCGAGGAGCCGGTCGAGCAGTTGTTGTTGACGTTGACGACCGGGATCCCGGTCAGGCCGAGCTGGTAGATCGCCCGCTGGCCGTAGGTGGAGTCGCCGTAGCAGTAGCCGGCGAACGCCTCCTCGACGTCCTCGTAGGGGATGCCGGCGTCGGCGAGCGCCTTCTCGCCGGCCTCCTTCGCCCAGTCGGGGTAGTCGCCCTCCTTGCTGCCCGGCTTGTCGAACTTGGTCATGCCGACGCCGATCACGAACGTCCTGTTGCTCATCGCCTCGAACCTCCTGTTTCCTTCTGCTGTCTGCTGTCTGCTGCTTGCTCTTTCGGAATTGCCTCGTACGCGGTCCCGACCAGCGCCGGTAGCGCCGCCTTCAGGAAGGCCGCGACCTGCTCGCGGCTCCAGCGGCCGCGCTCGAGCCACTCCCGGGTCGCCGCCTCGGCCATGCCGCCGTAGGCGCGCAGGACCGCATGCAGCTCGGGCGGCGCGTCGGCGGCGGGGCCGAGGCCGAGCACCTGGATCAGCCGCGTCGTCGCCTCCTCGCGCGCCGCGTCGAGGACCGCCTCGATCCCGGGGTCGTGGCCGAGCCCCTCGGCGCCGATCGCCGCCAGCCACGCTTCGCGGTTGCGCTCGACCATCTCGAGCCAGCGCTCGATCGACTCATCGAGGCGGGCCTCGGGCGTCGCTCCGTCCACGTATTCGGGGACCGGCTGGGAGCGGAAGCGGACCATCTCGCGGACGACCTCGACGTAGAGCTCGCGCTTGGTCCCGAAGTAATGGTTGATCAGGCCTCGCGCGACGTCCGCCTCGGCGGCGATCTCGGTCGTCGAGACGTCGCTGTAGCCGCGTTCGGAGAACAGGCGCCGGGCGGCCGAGAGGATCCGGCGCCGCCGCTCGTCGCCGTCGGGGTGGCCACTGGCCGGGTCCGCCGCCGCGGGGCCGCGGGATGCGGCCGGGCCCGCCGGAGCGGCGCGGGATGCGGCTACGTCTGCCGAGGTGGCGGCTGCGGTGGCCGGGTCCGCCGGGGCGGCACGGGATGCAGCTGCGTCTGCCGGGGTGGCCATCGCGACGGCATGCTAGCGAACGTTGGCAGCCTGCCAACCACACCCGGCGGAGTCGTCCGACTCCGGACGATCGTCGCGCTGGGGTGGTCCCCGCCGGGATCCCGGCCGGAGACGCCCCAGCGCTGCGGGGTCGGCAGCGCTGCGGGGTCGGCAGCGCTGCGGGGTCGGCAGGACGGCCGTGCGGGTCGCGCTGGGGTGATCCCCGCCGGGATTGCGGCGGAAGACGCCCCAGCGCGAGGTGGCGGCGCAGTTCGTCGTCGTGGTTGCAGAGCGGTCGGTGGCGCGGCGGGCCGGTTGCGGCGCTCGCGGCGGGGTTCACCGCCGCCGCCGGCTCGCGGTCCCCGCGGCCGGTGGCGGTAGGGTCCACGAGGCGGCATCGGCTACGGAGAGGAGAGGATGAGCACGGTTCGGGAGGCGACCTTCGAGCTCCTGCGGATGCGGGGGATGACGACGATCTTCGGCAACCCCGGGTCGACGGAGCTGCCGATGCTCGCCGACTATCCGGAGGACTTCCGCTACGTGCTCGGCCTCCAGGAAGCGGTTGTCGTCGGCATGGCCGACGGCTACGCGCAGGCCTCCGGCAGCGTCGCCCACGTCAACCTCCACACCGCGCCGGGGGTCGGCAACGCGATGGGCGCGATCTTCAACGCGCAGGCGAACCACTCGCCGCTTCTGATCACGGCCGGCCAGCAGGTCCGACCGGTGCTGACCATGCAAGCGAACCTGACCAACCGCGATGCGACGCGAATGCCGCATCCGCTCGTCAAGTGGTCCTACGAGGTGCCGCGCGCGGCCGACGTCCCGGCGGCGATCGGCCGGGCCATCCACACCGCGGCGCTGCCGCCGAAGGGTCCGGCATTCGTCTCGATCCCGATGGACGACTGGGCCGCCGAGGCCGACGAGGATGGGGCGCGCGAGGCGATCGCGCGGAGCGTCGACGGGCGCGCGACGGCGGCCCCCGATCGCGTCGCCGACCTCGCCCGCAGGCTCTCCGGGGCGGCCAACCCGGTCCTCATCGCCGGCCCCGACATCGATGCATCCGGCGGCTGGGAGCACGCGGTCGCGCTCGCCGAGCGCCAGCGCCTGCCGGTCTGGGCGATACCGGCGACCGGCGGCGGTCGGCTCGGGTTCCCCGAGGGCCACGACAACTTCCGGGGCGTCCTGCCGCCGGCGATCGGGCCGATCTCGGAGACGCTCGCCGGGCACGACCTGATCCTCGTCGCCGGCGCCTCGGTCTTCGCGTACTACCCCTACATCCCCGGTGACCTGCTGCCCGCCGACGCCGAGCTCGTCGTCGTCACCTCCGACCCCGAGGAGGCGGCCCGGGCGCCGATGGGCGAGGCGCTCGTCGCCGACGTCGCCCTGACGCTGCAAGCGCTGCTCGCCGAGCTCGGCGATGTCGAATCGGACCGCGATCCGCCGGAGCCGCGCGGGGCGGCGGTGAGCGCCGCCGAGATGGGGATCGAGCCGGGCCCGCCGATCAGCGGCACCGATGCGATGGCGGCGCTCGCGCACGCTTTCCCCGACGAGGGGATCGTCGTCCTCGAGGCGCCCTCGGCGACGCTCGCCCTCCGCAACCAGCTCCGGATCTCGCGCCCCGGCAGCTACTTCTTCGGCGCCGGCGGCGGCCTCGGCTTCGGCCTCGCGGCCGCGGTCGGCGTGCAGATGGCCCAGCCGGACAGGCCGGTCGTCTGCGTCGTCGGCGAGGGCTCGGCGCAGTACGCGATCACGGCCTTCTGGAGCGCCGTCGCCCACCGGGTTCCGGTCACCTTCCTCGTCCTCCGCAACTCCGAGTACGCGATCCTCAAGTGGTTCTCCCTCGCCGAGGGCGTCGAGAACGCGCCCGGCCTGGACCTGCCGGAGCTCGACGTCGCCGCGGTGGCCGCGGGATATGGCGTCGCCGCCGACCGGGTCGAGTCGGCGGAGGAGCTGGAGTCGGCGTTGCGCAAGCGGATCGGCTCCGGGGCTCCGAGCCTCGTCGAGGTCGGCGTCGCGCCGGGGATGTCGCTCGCCTGAACGCGGGAATCGCTGCCTCGTGACGCCGCTGCTCGCGCCGCAGACCGCCCGGATCGCGCCGCCCCCACCGGCGGAGCCGCCCGCGGACCGCGCCGCCGCCGAGCTTCACCTCGGCGCCGCGCCCGACCTGGTGGCCGAGCTCCGCGCCGTGGTCGGCGCCGAGGGCGTCCTCGGCCGGGCCAGCGACCTGATCCGCTTCGCCTCCGACGCCAGCCCCTACCGGCGAATCCCCGCCGCCGTCGTGCAGCCGCGGACGGTCGCCGAGGTCGCGGCGCTGATGAGCTGGGCGGGTCGCAGCGGCACGCCGCTCGTCTTCCGCGGCGGCGGCACCAGCCTCAGCGGCCAGTCGCAGACCGACGGCGTCCTCGCCGACGTACGGCGCCACTGGGGCGGGATCGAGGTGCTCGACGGCGGCGCCGCAGTCCGGGCTCGGCCCGGGACCCTGCTCGGCGACGTCAACCGCGTGCTCGCGCCCTACGGCCGCAGGCTCGGCCCCGACCCCGCGTCGACCGACATCGCCACCGTCGGCGGCGTGATCGCCAACAACTCCGGCGGAATGCGCTGTGGCGTCGCCCGGGACTCCTATCGGACGCTCCGCTCGCTGACCTTCGCGCTGCCATCGGGAACCGTGATCGACAGCGCAGCGCCCGACGCCGCCGAGCGCTTCGCGGCGGCCGAGCCCGAGCTCGCCGCCGGGCTTACGGCGATCCGCGACGAGATCCGCTCCGACGGCGACCTCCGCGAGCGGGTCGAGCGCAAGTTCGCGATCAAGAACACGACCGGGTACCGGCTCTGCGCGTTCCTCGACGCCGACGAGCCCGTGGAGATCTTCCGGCGGCTGCTGGTCGGCTCGGAGGGCACGCTGGCGTTCATCGCCGAGGCGGTCTTCGAGACCGTGCCGCGGCCGGCGCGGACGACCCTGAGCTGGATCCACTTCGATTCGATCGCCGCCGCGGTGGCTCCGGTGCCGGACCTCGTCGCCGCCGGCGCGACCGCCGTCGAGCTGATGGTCGCGCCGGCGCTGATGGTCGCCGCCAACTCGATCCCCGGGACGCCCGAGCACTGGAAGGAGCTGCCACCCGAGTCGGCGGCGCTGCTCGTCGAGTTCGGCGCCGACGAGGAGGGTGGCCTCGAGTCCGGCGAAGCCGCGACCGCTGCGCTTCTGACCGGCCTCGACAGCGAGCCGTTCCGAGGGCCCGAGTTCACCCGCGATGAGGCGACGATCGAGCTCTACTGGCGCGTTCGCGAGGGCCTGCACGGTCTGATCGGGCGCCTGCGGCCGCCGGGCACGGCGTTGATCATCGAGGACGTCTGCGTGCCCCCGGAGCGGATCGCGGCGGCGGCGGAGGAGCTGCGGGCGCTGCTCGGCGAGCACGGCTTCCTCCCCGGGGTCGCGGGTCATGCCTCGGCGGGGAACCTCCATTTCATGCTGACGCCGGACTTCGCCAAGGGTGAGGACATCGAGCGCTACGAGCGGTTCATGGAAGGTCTCGTCGAGCTCGTCATCGACCGCTACGACGGCTCGCTGAAGGCCGAGCACGGCACCGGGGTCAACATGGCGCCGTTCGTCGAGCGCGAGTGGGGGCGGACGGCGACGGCGATGATGTGGCGGGTCAAGGAGCTCGCCGACCCCGGCGGCGTCCTCGGCCCCGGCGTCGTCCTCAACCGCGATCCCGGCTGCCACCTCGAGGGCCTGAAGACGACGCCCCCGATCGAGGAGGTCGCGACCACCTGTGTCGAGTGCGGGTTCTGCGAGCCGGTCTGCCCGAGCCGGAGCCTGACGACGACCCCGCGCCAGCGGATCGTCCTGCGCCGCGAGATGGCGCGTCAGCCGCCCGGCTCGCCGCTGCTCGCGAAGCTGCTCGAGGAGTACGAGTACGACGGCCTCGAGACCTGCGCGGTCGACGGCATGTGCGCGACCACCTGCCCGCTCGGGATCGACACCGGCGTGCTCGTCAAGGAGCTGCGCGGCGCCGAGCATGGCGAGCGCGAGGAGCGGGCGGCGCTGTGGGCGGCGCGGCGCTGGGACCGGGTCGAGGCCGGCTGCCGCTCCGGGCTCGCCGCCGGAGCGGCCGTCGCCCGGGCGATCGGGGACGCCCCCGTTGCCGCGATCACGTCCGCCGCGCGGAAGGCGGTCAGCGCCGAGCTGCTCCCCGGTTGGGAGCCGCCGATGCCCCCGCCCGCCGATCCGCTGATGCCGCCGACCGTCCGCGAGGGCGCCGCCGCCGTCTATCTGCCTGCCTGCGTGAACCGGATGTTCGGGCGCGATCCGGCGGGGTGCGATACCGACCGGGCGGCCACGGCGCCGCGCTCGTTGCCGGCCGCGCTCGTCGCCGTCTCGCTGCGGGCCGGCCGACCCCTCTGGATTCCGGGCTCGATCGCCGGGACCTGCTGCGCGACGCCATGGGTCTCGAAGGGCTACCGGCGCGGCGCCGCGTGGATGGCGGAGCGGACGGTCGCGGACCTCTGGCGCTGGTCGGAGGAGGGTCGCCTGCCGGTCGTGATCGACGCGACCTCGTGCACCCTTGGCCTTCGCGAGGCGGCGCCGCTGCTCGACGAGCCGGGCGCCGAGCGGCTCGCCGCGCTGCGGATCCTCGACTCGACCGAGTGGGCGCTCGGGCTGCTGGCGGACCTCGAGGTCGGCGAGCGCGTCGGGGCGGTGGTCGTCCATCCGACCTGCTCGGGCACCCACCTCGGGGTCAACGACGATCTCGTTGCCCTCGCGGGCGCTCTCGCGGAGACGGTGGTTGTCCCCGAATCGGCGGGATGCTGCGGCTTCGCCGGCGACCGCGGCTTTCTGCGCCCGGAGCTGACCGCGAGCGCGACCGCGCCCGAGGCCGCCGAGGTGGCCGCGACGGCCGGCGACGCCCACCTCTGCTCGAACCGGACCTGCGAGATCGGGATGACGCGGGCGAGCGGCCGCAGCTACGAGTCGTTCGTGTTCCTGCTCGAGCGGCTGAGCCGGTGAGGGGCGCGCGCAGCCAGGCGGCGTCGGTCGGTCCCCGGATCGCTCCGGCCACCCGGGCCGAGCTCGGCTTCGTCAATACCCTGATCACCGGCCTCTCGGGCCGGATCGCGAAGACGACCCGGCCCCCGAACCTGTTCACGACCATCGGACGCAACCGCGGCCTGTTTCGGCGCTGGTTGCTCTTCGCCGCGGCGCTGATGCCAGGCGGCGGGCTACCGCGTCGCGACACCGAACTCGTCATCCTGCGGGTCTCGCAGTTGACGGGCGCCGAGTACGAGGCGGTCCACCATCGGCGCATCGGCCTCGCCGCCGGCCTGACCGCCGAGCAGGTCGAAGCGGTGGCCGGCGACCCCGCGGCGGGGCCGTTCTCGGACCGCCAGCGGCTGCTCCTGCGTGCCGTCGACGAGCTTCACGCCGACGACGCGATCTCGGCAGCGGCGTTCGCGGGGCTCCGTCGCGAGTTGTCCGACCGCGACCTCGTGGAGCTCTGCATGCTTGCCGGCCACTACCGCATGATCGCGGGGCTGGTCAACTCGCTCGCGATCGAGCCGGACCAGTACCCATGAGCGGCCCGGTCGCGGGCAGGACGGCGCTCGTCACCGGCGCCGCCGGCGGGATCGGCCGCGCGACCGCGCTCGCGGCAGCCCGTCGCGGCGCCGCCGTTGTCCTCACCGATGTCCAGCCCGAGCCGCTCGCTGCGACCGCCGCGGAGGTCGCCCGCCGCGGCGGTCGCGTGCTCGCTGAAGAGCCACTCGATCTGACCGACTACGGCGCGGTCGTCGCCTTCGCGGACGCGGTCCACGCCAGCTCCGGCAGCGTCGATGTGGTCATGAACGTCGCCGGTGTCTCGGCCTGGGGCCCGGTCGACGGGCTCGCCCACGAGCACTGGCGGCGGATGGTCGAGGTCGACCTGATGGCGCCGATCAGCGTGATCGAGGCGTTCGTTCCGGCGATGATCGACGCGGGCCGCGGCGGCCACATCGTCAACGTCTCCTCGTCGGCAGGCCTGCTCGGCCTGCCCTGGCACGCTGCCTACAGTGCCGCCAAGTTCGGCCTGCGCGGGGTCTCCGAGGTCCTCCGCTTCGACCTCGAGCCGCATCGGATCGGCGTCAGTCTCGTCTGTCCCGGCGCCGTCGACACGCCCCTCGTGGACACGGTCGAGATCGTCGGCGTCGATCGCGACCATCCGGCCGCGCGGCGGCTGACCGAGCGCTTCCGCCGCCACGCCGTCTCCGCCGAGCGGGTTGGTGAGGTGATCGTCGACGCGGTCGAGCACGGTCGCTACCTCGTCTTCACCTCGCGGGACGTCCGGGCGCTGTTCGCCCTGCAGTCGCTCTGTCCGCCGCTCTACCGGCTGGCCATGCGCCGCCTCGGTCGCGAGTTGCGGGCGGTCGCCGCCGAGGCGGCGCTGGCCGACGCGGATCGCAATAGCCTCTCCCGCCCGTGACCACGAACACGGAGCTGACCAGGACCGCCGCCCGGACGCCGGAGGCGACCCTGCGCGGGGTGATCGAGGCCCTGGCGCCGATCGAGCGTGCGGCCGGTTCGGAGGGCGAGCGCCAGGCAGCGCACTGGATCGCCGATCGCCTCAGCGCCGCCGGCGCGCCCGCACGGGTCGAGGAGGCGAAGTTCCGCGGCGACTTCGCCGGCGTCGTCGGCGCCCTCGCCGCGGCCGGAGCCGGCGCCGGGATCGCGGCCGCCACCAAGCGCGGTCGTAAGCTCGGTGCGATCGTCGGCGCGGCAGTCGCCGGCCTGATCGCCGACGACATCTCGAACGGCGCCCGGCCGTTCCGCAGGCTCGTCCGGCCCGAGCGGCCGACCTGGAACGTGATCGCCGAGGCCGGTGACGTCGACGCCGAGCGGACCGCCGTCGTCCTCGCCCACCACGATGCCGCCCAGACCGGCTTCATCTTCGACCCGCGGTTTCAGGAGCGGCTGATCGACCACCTGCCCGGGATCGTCGAGCGGATCGACACCTCGCTGCCGCTTTGGTGGCCGGTCCTGGCCGGGCCGCTGTTGGCCACCGCCGGCGGGCTGAGCGGGCGCAAGGGCCTCGCCCGGGCCGGCGCCGTGATCAGCGCCGGCGCCGCCGCGACGATGGCCGACATCCAGCGCGGCCCGACCGTGCCCGGCGCGAACGACAACCTCACCGCCGTCGCGGTGATCGTCGCGCTCGCCGAAGCGCTGGCTGCCGACCCGGTCACGGGGCTCCGCGTCCAGCTCGTCTCCGTCGGCGCCGAGGAGGTCCTGCAGGGCGGCATCTACGGCTACTGCGAGCGCCACCTCTCGCGGTTCGACCGCGAGCGGGCCTTCTTCCTCAACGTCGAGACCGTCGGCGGCCCGTCGCTGGCGCTGCTCGAGGGCGAGGGCCCGGTGGTGATGGAGGACTACTTCGACCGCCCGTTTCGCGACCTGATCGGCCGCGTCGCCGAGCGCGAGGGGATCCCGCTGCGGCGCGGGATGCGGTCGCGGACCAGCACCGACAGCGTCGTTGCGAGCAGGATGGGCGTCCCGACGGCGACCGTGGTCGCGATCGACCGCTACAAGGCGCTCTCGAACTACCACCGGATGACCGACACGCCGGAGAACATCTGCTGGCCGACCGTCGCCTGCGCGGCCGATCTCGCCGAGGCGGTCGTGCGCGAGCTCGCGCCGCCGACGGTCGGGGCCGACGGCCGACGGTAGCGGGGTAAGGTCGGAGGCCGTGGGCAGACGAGCGCGTATTCGGCGGCCGCGGCGCGGCTGCCAGGGCGGCTGGTCAGAGAGCGGGGCCGCGCCGACCCCGCCGGTGGCCCGAGGGCATCGTCGAGCCGGGCCCGGCGGCGGAGCTTCAGGCCCGGCTCGCGACCTCCGACGAGGTTGCCTGACCGGATGGATGCGGCGCGGGCCGGCCACGGGGTGAGTCCGCCGTGAGCGACCGGCTCCCGACGGGAAGGATCGGGCGGCTCGCCCGGGTCGGCTACGCCGCCGCCAACCAGGCCGCCCGCCAGGCGGGGACCCGCGCGGCCAACGTCACCCGCTCGGAGGAGCGGGCCCAGGCGGCGCTCGAGCGCCGCCAGCTCGAGGCGGCCGAGCAGATCGTGACGGTCCTCGGCGGCATGAAGGGGGCGGCGATGAAGCTCGGCCAGGTGCTCTCGTTCGTCGACCTCGGGATCGTCCCGCCCGAGGACCGCGAGCGGTTTCAGGCGAAGCTCGCGTCGCTGCGCGACGCGGCGCCGGCGGTCTCGTTCGAGCAGATGCGCAAGGTGATCGAGCGAGACCTCGACGAGCCGATCGCTCGTGCCTTCGCCGACTTCGACCCCGAGCCGATCGCGGCGGCGTCGATCGGACAGGTCTATCGGGCGACGCTTCGCGACGGCCGTGAGGTCGCGGTCAAGGTCCAGTACCCGGGGATCGGCGATGCCGTCCGCGCCGACATGAAGAACCTCGGCGTCCTGCTTCGCCTCGCCCATTCGATCACGCCGGAGCTCGACACCAAAGCCGTCGGCGACGAGGTCCGCGACCGCGTTGTCGAGGAGCTCGACTACGAGCTCGAAGCCGCCAACCAGCGAACGATGGCGCGCCTTTACGAGGGCCACCCGTTCATCGCGATTCCCGCAGTCGTCACCTCGCTGTGCCGCGAGCGCGTGATCGTCACCGAGTTCGTCGCCGGGAGCGGCTTCGAGGAGCTCCGCCACCGTCCGGCGGCCGAGCGCGATCGGGTCGGCGAGATCCTCTTCCGCTTCTACTTCGGGTCGATGTACCGGTTCCGGCGTTTCTCCGGCGATCCCCATCCCGGCAACATGCTCGGCCTCGCCGACGGTCGGATCGCGTTCCTCGACTTCGGCCTGTTCAAGTCGATCGACCGCGACGTCGCGGCGCTCGAGCTCGCCTGCCAGCGCGCGACGATCGACGGCGACGCGGAGGGCCTTCATCGCCTGATGAGCGACGCCGGCTTCCTGCCGCGCGGCGACGTGATCGTGCCGGCCGAGCTGATCGAGTTCGTCCGCGACGGGATCTGGTGGTACACCACCGACGAGGCGATCCGGATCGACCAGCAGATCGTCAACCGCGCCTTCATCCAGACCAGCGACGTGCGCTCGACCCACTTCCGGACGGCCCGCCACCAGGACATCGTCCCCGAGCACCTGTTCGGCCGCCGGCTCGAGCTGCTGACGCTGGCGGTGCTCGGACAGCTCGGGGCGAAAGCGAACTGGTACCGGATCGCCTGCGAGTGGATCTACGGCGACGAGCCGCAGACCGACCTCGGCCGCGCCGAGGCCGCCTGGTTGGCGGACCGCCCGTAGCGAACGGCGAGGTCGCGGTCGCTGAGCCGGCCGCGGGGGCCGATGCCCGCGACGCCCGCGGGTGCGCCCGATCAGAGCAGGTCGGCGGCGTCGACGGGCTCGATCTCGCGCCCGAGCTCGGCCGCGAACGCGGCCTCGACGGCGTCGGCGCACCGCTCGAGGTCCTGCTCGGCGCCGCGCTCGGCGGCGACCGAGGTCATCCGCGCCGCCTCGATCCCGCAGGGGACGACCCACTCGAACGGCTGCAGGTCGTTGTTGACGTTGAGGGCGAGCCCGTGCGTGGAGATCCCGCGGCTGACGTGGATCCCGACCGAGCCGACCTTGCGCGCCTCGCCCGGCGCGGCCGCGAGGGCTGGATCGGTCGCGGCGACCGGCTCGCCCTCGGGGCCGGGCATCCCGGCGGCGACGGGCGGCCGTCCCGCCGTCCAGACCCCGGTCAGGCCGGCGAAGACCTGGGCGGGGACGCCGTGCTCGCGCAGCGCGGCGACCATCACCCGCTCGAGCAGGGACACCCAGGCGCGGACGTCGGCGGTCCGCCCGTCGCCGAGCCGGGTCAGGTCGACGATCGGGTAGGCGACGAGCTGCCCGGGGCCGTGGTAGGTGACGCGGCCGCCGCGGTCGGCGTCGGCGATCTCGATCCCCTGCATCCGGTACCAATCCTCGCCCATGCCGAGCTCACGCGGGTCGGCGCGCCGGCCCTTCGTCAGCACCGGGGGGTGCTCGAGCAGGAGCAGCGTGTCGGCGACGGCGCCGCTTCGGCGCGCCGCGGCGATGCGGCGCTGCAGGCCGGTCGCCTCGGCGTAGGGGACGAGCCCGAGCCGGCTCGAGCGCAGCGGTTCGCCGTCCATCGGCTCAGTCTCGCAGGGGACGGTGGGCGGCTATCCGGTCGGCAGCTTCGCGCGTCGGCCGACCCAGGCGATCTTCGAGTCGCAGCGGCGGTAGCTGATCCGGATCGTCCCCGTCACGCGGCGCGGCTTCACCCAGGCGCCCTTCCAGACGACGAGGATCGAGCCCTTCCCGACCGGCGTCCGTTCGCGGACACGGAAGCGCCCCTTGCGCGAGATCGGGATCCGCTCGCTGACGAGCGGCACGTCGTGGTCGTCGCACCTGCCGGCATCCGGGTAGTAGATCCCCGGGTAGCTCTCGGAGCTGACGATCCAGCGCCTGCCGCCGTCGGCCGTTACCGCGAACAGCCCGAGCGTGAAGGCGCCGGTCAGCTTCGCCGGCTCGGCCCGGTAGTCGCCGGTGCTCGGCGTCACCGCGGCTGCCGTTGACGCGAGCGACCCGAGCGCGCAGCACGCGACCACGAGCGATCCGAGCAGCCTCCCGGGGGCTGATGCGCTCATCGGAGCCGTGGTCGCCGCCGGCTCAGCCGCCGGCCTCGGCACGCCGCTTGACGGCGCGGAGCATCCGGTTGACGAACAGGACGTGGCCACGGGTGCCGATGACGCCGGCCCGGTAGAAGCGGCCCCGGCGCCCGATGAACTGTGCGCGCGACTCGAGTCGCACCCGCGAGCGCTGGCCGGGGAGCAGGTCGATCCGGAAGACCATCGCGTACTGCGCGTGGCGATGGCGGCCGGCCAGCGCCAGCATCACCGGCTGGATCGCCCTGATCACGGTGAAGCCCGGCAGCATCCCGCCGGGGTGGCGGAGGTCGCCGCGGGCGACGGTGACGGCGGCGTCGATCCGCTCGGCATAACGGCGGACCCGCGGCCTGTCGAGCGTGTGCTGCAGCGTCGGGAAGAGCGCGTCCCAGGCGACCTCGGCGGGCGCGTCGACCTCGATCGCGTGCTCGTCGATCGGCGGCAGCTGCTCGAGGGGAACGTCGATCGTCATGGGCTTCAGTGCTCCATCGACGATCGGCGCATCGCTGACGCTCATCGTTCCCCTCACAATGCCAAGAACACCGGCTCCTCGAGCAAGTCGCGCACGCGACTCAGAAACCGGGCGCCGTCGGCGCCGTAGAGGACCCGATGGTCGCAGGCGAGGTTGACCGACATCCGCCGGCCCGCGGCGATCCCGCCGTCGCGCACCACCGGCACCTCGTCGATCGAGCCGACCGCGAGGATCGCCGCCTGCGGCGGGTTGATGACGGCGGCGAAGCTGGTGATCCCGAACATCCCCAGGTTCGACACCGTGAAGGTCCCGCCGGACAGCTCCGGCGGCGTGATCGTTCCCTCGCGCACGCGTTCGGCGAGCCGACGGCTCTCGGCCGCGATCGCGCGCAGGCCCTTGGCGTCCGCATCGAACACGGTCGGAACGACGAGAGCGTCCCGGGCGGCCACGGCGATCCCGATGTTGACCCGCGAGTACTCCTCGACGTGGCCATCGCGATAGGCGCCGTTCGCGCGCGGGAACTCGCGCAGCGCCAGCGCACAGGCCTTGACGATCATGTCGTTGAAGGACGGGACGGTCTCGCCCTCGCCGGCGGCCGCCTTGATCCGGGCCCGCGCCTCGACCGCCCGGGACATGTCGATGTCGCAGGTCAGGTAGAAGTGAGGCGCGGTCGCCTTCGACTCGGCCATCCGCCGCGCCACGGTCTGCTGAAGCCGCGTCAGCTCGACCGTCGTGGCGCTGCCGCGGGCTGTCTCCGGTAGCCCGCCGACGCCCGGCGCCGGCGCCCCCGCCGTCTCGGAGGCCGCGACCGTGGCGCCCGTCCCGGCCCGCTCGACGTCCGCCTTGACGACCCGCCCACCGGGACCCGAGCCGCTCAGGACCGCAAGATCGATGCCACGCTCGCGGGCGATCCGCCGCGCCAGCGGCGAGGCCTTGACGCGGCCGGCGCCGTCGCTCGCGGCCCGCCCGCCTTCGGGTCGCTCGGCGGCCGGAGCCCGTGCGCCTTCGGGTCGTTGGGCGGCTGGAGCCCGCTCGCTGCCCTCGCTTGGGCGAGGGGCATCGCCCGCGGGCGCGCCGCGCTCCGGAGCGCCCTCCGCGCTCCGCGCTCCGTCCCCTGTCGGCTGGCCGACCCGCGCGATCACCTCCCCGATCGCCAGCGTCGCGCCCTCCTCGGCGACGATCTCGAGAAGGGTTCCGGCAACGTCGGACTCGTAGACCATGTTCGCCTTGTCGGTCTCGATCTCGACGAGCTCGTCGCCGACGGCGACGTCGTCGCCGACCGACTTCATCCAGGCGAGGACGGTCCCCTCCTCCATCGAGTCGGAGAGGCGGGGCATCACCACGTCAGCCATGACGCCTCCCCTTCGCCCGTGGCAGGTCGGGGGTCGGAGGATCCTCGCCGCTCGTGACGGAGGTCGGGGCCTCCAACCACCTCATGCCGCCCCCACCGTCGTGTTCAGCGCCGCGCTGACGATGTGCTCGGCGTGCGGCATCGCGCTCTGCTCGAGTCGCTTCGAGTACGGCATCGGGACATCGGCGCCGGTGACGCGCTGAACCGGCGCATCGAGGTAGTCGAACGCCTGCTCCTGAATCAGGGCCGCCAGGTTGGCGCCGACGCCGCCATGCGGCCAGCCCTCCTCGACGATCACCGCCCGGTTCGTCTTCCGGACCGACTCGAGGATCGTGTCGAGATCGAGCGGTCGGAGCGTCCGCGGGTCGATCACCTCGGCATCGATCCCGTGCTCGGCGGCGAGGGTCTCGGCGGCCCGCTCGGCCTCGTGGGCCATCTTCAGGATCCCGACGATCGTCACGTCGGCTCCCTCGCGCCGCACCGCGGCGATCCCGAAGTCGACCGTGTGATCGGGATCGTCGGGGACCTCGCCGCGCATCCCGTAGAGCGTCTCGTGCTCGACGAAGATGACCGGGTTGTCGTCGCGGATGGCGGCCTTGAGCAGCCCCTTGCCGTCAGCGGCCGTGGACGGGCAGGCGACGAGCAGACCGGGGATCTGCAGGAACATCGCCTCGAAGCTGTGGGAGTGGGTGGGTCCGAGCTGGTGGCCGCCGCCGCCCGGCATCCGGATCACCATCGGGACCCGGACCTGGCCGTTGAACATGTAGGGGATCGCGGCGGCGTGGTTGATGATCTGGTCGAAGGCGAGCAGCGCGAAGTTGACCGTCATCAGCTCGACGACCGGCCGCAGCCCCGCCATCGCGGCGCCGACCCCGGTCCCGACGATCGTGTTCTCGGAGATCGGGGTGTCGCGTACGCGGCGCTCGCCGAACTGCTTCATCAGCCCTTCGGTCACCTTGAACGCGCCCTCGAAGACGCCGATGTCCTCGCCCATCAGGAAGACCGACTCGTCGCGCTCCATCTCCTCGCGGAGCGCCGCGTTGAGCGCCTCGCGCATCCGCACCGTCGTGCTCACTCGATCCCCCCCGGGCCCTGCTGGCGGCTCTCCTGCGGCTGTTCGTCGGCCGCGGCCTCATCGCCCCCGTCCGTCTCGGCCGGCTCCCGGTCGGCGGCGTCGGTCCCGCCCTCCCCAGCCGCCCGGCCAAGGTCGGTGGGAGCTTCGGTCCCACCCTCCTCAGCGGCCCGGCCCCGATCGGCGGGAGCGTCGGCCTCGGTCGCCGGCCCCTCGCCGGTGCCGCCGCCCGAGCGCGGGAGCTGGCCGCCGTAGGAGGCGCCCGCCTCGTGGAGCCTGCGAACCCGCTCGTCCTCGGCAGCCTCGCGCTCGCGCTCGCCGCGGAAGGCGTCGGGCGTGCGCTCGTCGACCGCGAACCAGCCTTCGTGCTCGCCGGGGAGCACGTAGATGTTGTCGTAGAGCGAATCCAGCGGCGGCTCCGGGGAGGCGTCGGCAAACTCGACCGCGGCGACGACGTCGCGGTCGACCTGCTCGCGGATCGCCGCCAGCTCGTCCGCGTCGATCGTGCCGGCGTCGACGAGCCGACGGGCGAAGACCTCGATCGGGTCGCGGCGCTGCCACTCCTCGACCTCGTGCTTTTCGCGGTAGACCTCGGGGTCGGCTGCGCTGTGGCCGCGGTAGCGGTAGGTGAACGCCTCGACGAGGGTTGGCCGGCGATCACGGCGCGCGATCTCGAGATGATCGGCGACGCACTCGCGCATCGCGACCACGTCCTGCCCGTCGACGCGCTCGCCCGGCACGCCGAGCCCCTCGGCCTTGTGGGAGAGGTCGGTGACCGCGGAGTGGCGTTCGATCGCGGTCCCCATCCCGTAGAGGTTGTTCTCGACGAGGAAGACGATCGGCAGGCTCCAGAGCGCCGCCAGGTTCATCGTCTCGCCGAAGTTGCCGCTGTTGGTGGCGCCGTCGCCGAACATGCAGACGGTGACCTCGTCGGTCCCCTTGTAGTCGGACGCGAGCGCGAGCCCGGCGGCGATCGGCAGGTTGCCGCCGACGATCCCGTAGCCGCCCATGAACCGGCGCTCGCCGTCGAAGATGTGCATCGAGCCGCCGCGGCCGCGGGCGGTCCCGTCCTCGCGCCCGAACAGCTCCGCCATCACGCGCCTGGGGTCGGTGCCGCGCGCGATCGCATGCCCGTGGGTCCGGTAGGTGCCGATCAGGTAGTCGCCGGGCTCCATGACCGAGGTCGCACCGACGATCGTCGCCTCCTCGCCGATCGCGAGGTGGAGAAAGCCGCCGGCCTTGGCGCGCTGGTACTGCCGGTGCGCCTCCTCCTCGAAGCGCCGGATCAGCGCCATCTGGCGAAGCAGCTCGCGGCTGGTGTCGGGGTCGGGAAGATCGCGGCCGCGCGAGCTGTTGAGGACGCCGGCCGGCGTCCGTACCTCGCTCGTGTCCTCCGAATCAGCCAACCTCTCTCACCATACCCAAGCGGGACGCTCCGTACCGCAAACCGGCTCGGGAAGCCCCAAGATGCGCGGGAACACAAGTATACAAGTTGCGCCGGCACCGGGCTGGCACCGGCACCGGGCTGGCACCGGCATCAGCTGGGTAATCCTGCCCACGCTATGGGCGGTCGAGATGACCCGGCCCCGGCCGGCGGCACCGGCTGGGCAATCCTGCCCACGCCGTGCGTGGGTGAGATGACCCAGGTCGGTCAGTCGGCGTAGCGGTGGTGAAGCATCAGGTCGTTGCCGTCCGGGTCCTTGAAGAGCGCCATGTGGCAGACGCCGGTGTCGAGGGTCTCGCCGAGGAACTCGACGCCCTTCGCTTCGAGGTCGGCCCGGGCGGCGGCGACGTCGTCGACGTGGAGCGCGGGGTGGGCGTTGACCTGGGCCACGAACTCCATCCCGAGCTTCGCCGGCTCCCAGATTGCGAAGCAGGTGTCGCCGGCCCAGAGCTCGAACCGCGCGCTGTCGTCGGGGCGGAGGCCGAGCGTGTCGACGTAGAAGGCCCGCGACCGCTCCGGATCGGTCGAGGGGACGGCGACGAAATCGAGACCGGTGATCACCGTCGCCACCCTATCGGCTCTGATGCCGCGCGGGACGTAGATCACCCCCGGGTGGGGGATCAGCGATCGCCCGGACCGACGGGACGACGGGCGCCCGGTCAGCGGAGCCGGGCGGCCGCGGCGACCGCATCCTCGAGGCGGTCGTCGCCCCAGAAGGTCTCGCCGCCGACGACGACCGTCGGGACCCCGATGACGCCGCGGTCGCCGGCACGCCCGGTCTCCGAGCGGAGCCGCTCCTTGACCGCCGCGCTCGTGGCCGCCTTCGCGATCGCGTTCGGATGGAGCTCGCAAGCGGCTGCGGCGATCGCCACGTTGTCGGGGTCGGTCAAGTCACGGCCGCCCGCGAACGCCTGCCGGAACGCGGCCAGCGCGAACGAGACCGTCCGGCCGATCGACTTGGCATAGGTCGCGACCCGCATCGCGTGCAGCGTGTTCGCCGGAAACGGGTCGGGCCAGCGGATCGGCTGGATCCCTCGCGCCAGCGCGCGCCGTTCGACCTCCCGCATTCCCTCCTCGCGGGCGTCGGTGAGCGACCACGAGCCGCGGCCGAAGCGGGCGAACAGGCCGCCGAGGAGCACCGGCTTCCACTCCGGCTGCGCCAGTTCGGCGTCGGCGAACAGGGCGCTGATCCGCTCGGCGCTCAGATACGCGTAGGGCGATCCGAGGTCGAAGTAGAAGGCGACCGCGGAGCCGTCGTTCGCCGCCGGCCCGGGCCGGTTGGTCGCCGCGGCCCGCGACCGGATGACGTGCAGCCCGCTCTGGGCGGGAAGATCCGCGGCACCTCCGCCGACCCCCGTCAGGCGTGAATCGCCCACTTGTCGATCGCCCGGGCGGCCTCCGGAATCGCCTCCGAGATCGTCGGGTGCGGGTGGACGATCCGCGCGGCGAGCTCCTGGTAGCCACCCTCGAGGTCCTTGACCGCGACGAGCTCGGCGATCATGTCGCAGGCCCGGTTGCCGACGATGTGCGCGCCGAGGATCTCGCCGTAGCTCGAGTCGACGACGAGCTTGACCATGCCGTCGCGATCGTCGTAGACCGTGCCGGCGCCGACGCCGCCGAGCTTGAACTTCGCCGTCTTGATGTCGTGGCCGGCGTCCTTTGCCTCGGCCTCGGTGAGGCCGACGCTGGCGACCTGCGGGTGGGTGAAGGTGGCGCCGGGGATCCCATCGCGATCGACCGGATGGAACTCCTGCCCGGCGATCGCCTCGGCGGCGACGATCCCCTCCTCCTGGGCCTTGTGGGCGAGGGCGGGTCCCGGCGTCAGATCGCCGATCGCGTAGATCCCTTCGACCGCGGTCCTCTGCGCGCCGTCGACGTCGATCTTGCCGTCGTCGTCGAGCTTCAAGCCGACCTCGCCGAGGCCGAGCGCGGTGACGTCGGCGGCGCGGCCGCCGGCGATCACGAGGTACTCGACCTCCCTGGACTCC
Organism: Solirubrobacterales bacterium; assembly: GCA_041393495.1. Lineage (GTDB taxonomy): Bacteria > Actinomycetota > Thermoleophilia > Solirubrobacterales > 70-9 > RHKX01. The sequence continues at coordinate 78,078 of JAWKKA010000011.1, forward strand.
TCGCCGTAGGTGAGCTTGACCGCGTCCGCTCCGGCTTCGACGTTCTCGACGCGGGCGCCGGTGACGACCTCGATCCCGTCCTTCTTGAAGGCGCGTTCGACGACCCGGGCCATGTCCCTGTCCTCGGCCGGGAGGATCTGCGCGAGCATCTCGAGCAGGGTGACGTCGGTTCCGAACCGCGCGTAGGCGGAGGCGATCTCCGAGCCCGACGCGCCGGCACCCACGATCGCCATGCTGGCCGGCAGCTCCGGCAGCGACCAGGCGCCCCAGGTGTCGAGGATGCGGCCGCCGAACTCGGTCCCCGGGATCGGCAGCGCCACCGATCCGGTTGCCAGGATCACGCTCCCCGCCTCGTGGATCTCGCCCCCGACCTCGACATTGCCCTCGGCGGTGAGCGAGCCCTCGCCCTCGATCAGGTCGATCTTGTGGTTCTTGAAGAGGCCGGCAACGCCGCCGGTGAGGCCCTTGCGGACCTCCTCGCGGCGCGCGTTCAGCTTGCCGAAGTCGAGGGCGATGTTGTCGGCCACGATCCCGATCGCCTCGCCGTTCTTGGCCTGCTCGTAGATCTCGGCCGTCCGCAGCAGCGTCTTCGCGGGAATGCACGCGTAGTTGAGGCAGCGCCCGCCGGTCTCGTCCTTTTCGACGACGGCGGTCCTGAGCCCGAGCTGGGCGGCGCGAACGGCCGCGTGGTATCCGCCCGGCCCGGAGCCGATCACGATCAAGTCATAAGAGGAATCAGCCATGCGCGCGACTCTAGCGGCCCGGGCCACGCTCGCCCGGCGACGGCATCTGGATCCGGGCGAGGGCCTTGACCGTGAACCAGAAGAGCGTCGCGGCGATCGCGAGGACGAGCAGGGTCGAGACCGCGGCGAAGACGGAGGTCGCCGAGATCAGCGCGATGAAGGAGCCGATCATGATGATCGCCATGATCGCCTGGAAGCCGAGCACGGCCCAGTATCGGCGGCGCAGCATCCCGGCCCCCATCACCGCAAAGAGGATCGCCGGCGGGAAGACCTGAAAGGCGTTCGGGTGCTCCTCGACGTCCGTATTGCCGACCTGGACCTCCACGCCGGCGAGCCAGGCGACGACGATGCTGACCGCGATCAGCAACGAGATGGTCGCGCCGATCGTGACGACGAGGGGACGCTCGCCCTCCGCGAGCGGCTCGAGTTGCTCGCGGGCGATCTCGTCCTTGAGCTCGGATCGGCTGATCCCGCGAGCTTCCGCCGTCGCCGAGAGGTCGACCGGCGAGTCGGCCGGGGCCGTCGATCCGTCGCGACCGGGGCTGCGCTCGATTCCGGAATGCTCCCGCGGCTCCGACGGCGCCGGCTCGCTCCCGCTTCGCGCCTTCCGCTTGCGGCGTGCCGCTCGCCTGCGCTCGCGGCTGCTCACCCGGCTCCCGCGGCGATCCGGTCGAGGCTGTCGCGGAGCGCCGCCGCCACCGCGCCGGGATCGTCGGCGTCCCGGATCGCGCGGACGACGGCGATCCGCCGCGCGCCGGCGGCGGTCACCGACGCCAGGTTGGCGGGCCCGATGCCGCCGATCGCGAACCAGGGCAGTCCGGCGGCGCGCGCCGCTGCGTGCTCGACGTAGGCGAGGCCGGCGGCGGGGCGCCCCGCCTTCGTCGGCGTCTCCCAGACCGGGCCGACGCTGACGTAGTCGGGGCGCGCGTCGCCGGCGGCGTCCAGCGCCGCGTCGAGCTCGGCCGGCGAGTGGGTCGACAGGCCGACGATCGCATCGGGCCCGGCGATCCGGCGGGCCTCGGCGACGGGCGCATCGTCCTGGCCGACGTGAACGCCGTCGGCTGCGCAGGCGGCGACGAGATCAGGGCGGTCGTTGATCACAAACAGCGCCCCGTGGCGATCGGCGGCCGCACGGAAGACCGGGGAGGACGCGATCAGGCGCTCGTCGTCGGCGTCCTTGTCGCGAAGCTGGACCAGGTCCGCGCCGCCGCCGAGGGCGGCTTCGAGCAGCGCCGTGAGCGCCCCGTGGTCGCCGGCGCCTTCGCAGACGAAGTAGAGCCGCGATCGCTCGAGTTGGCCGATCGGCTTCGCCATCGCGAGCAAGCGTAGATAACGGTCGCCGGGCGCGGATTCGCGCGGCGCTACGATCAACCCGTCAACGGGAGCCGGAAGCGACCGGCTGAGAGGGTGGCTGGCGCCGCCGACCGTCCGAACCTGATCCGGATAGCGCCGGCGCAGGGATGGACGTTTCCGCCCCCCGGCAACCGACTGGAGGCGAGCTTCGGAAGATGCCAGGCGAGGATCAGAGCGGAAGCGCGGCGGACCGCGCCGACCTCGTCGTCGCCGGCGGCGGGCTGATCGGCCTGGCCTGCGCGCTCGAGGCGGCCCGCGACGGTCATGCGGTGCTGGTCGTCGACCGCGGGGACGGTGGACGTGCTTCCGAGCGCGCCGCCGGGATGATCGCTCCGGTCGGCGAGGCGAGCTGGGGCGAGGAGGAGCTGCTCGCGGCGGCGCTCGACTCGGCCGGCCGCTGGCCCGCGTGGGCCGAGCGACTCGAGGCCGACAGCGGCCTGCCGGTCGGCTACCGGCGCTGTGGCGCCCTCCATGTCGGCCTCGACCGCGACGAGGCGGCGGAGCTTCGCCGCCACCATGAGCTCCACCTCGAGCTCGGGCTCGAGTCGGAGTGGCTGACCGCCGGCGCCTGCCGGCGGCTGGAGCCGGGGCTGAGCACGGATGTGGCCGGCGGCTTCGCGGCTCCCGGCGAGGCCGAGGTCGACCCGCGATCGGTCGTTCGGGCGCTCCGCGCCGCCTGCGCGCGCGCCGGGGTCCGGCTCATCGACGGTCGGATCGCGAAGGTGCTCGTCGGCCCCGGCGGCGTCGCCCGCGGGCTCGGGCTCGAGGGCGGTCGCGAGCTTCGCGCCGGCACCGTCCTGCTCGCCGCCGGCGCCTGGATCGGGGCCTTGGCGCCCGACGGGGTCGAGATACCGGTCCGACCGGTCAAGGGAGAGATCATCCGGCTCCGCGCTCGCCCGGGCGAGGGACCGTGCGAGCGGATCGTCGGCGCCGAGCGCGTCTACGTCGTTCCCCGCGCCGGCGGCGAGGTCGTCGTCGGGGCGACCGTCGAAGACCGGGGGTTCGATGTCAGGGTGACCGCGGGCGGCGTCCACGAGTTGCTCCGCGAGGCCTACCGGGCGCTGCCGGAGGTCGCCGAGCTCGAGCTGATCGGCTGCGAGGCGGGCCTGCGTCCGACGACGCCCGACAACGCGCCGGTGATCGGCTGGACGGCGATCGAGGGGCTGATGGTCGCCGGCGGGCACCATCGCAACGGGGTCCTGCTGACGCCGCTCACCGCCGCGGCCGTCGCGGCGCTGCTGCGTGGCGATGCGGCGCCCGGGCCGGTCGCGACCCTCGGGCCGGAGCGGTTCGCCGCGAGCGGGGCACGGAGATGATCGTCGAGCTGAACGGGCGCGAGGTCGAGCTCGCCGCCGGGGCGACAGTCGCCGACGCCGTGCGGATGGCGGGGATCGATCCGGAGCGGCGCGGCCTCGCGATCGCGCTCGACGGCGAGGTCGTGCCCGGCGGCGCGCTCGCGACGACCCCGCTGGCCGGCGGCCAGCGCGTCGAAGTCGTCGAGGCGATCGGCGGCGGCGCCCCGGACGCGGCCGACCCGCCGCCGATCGGGGGTGGCGCCACCTCCGGCGCACCGCCGATCGCGGAAGGCACCCCCGCCGGCCCGCCGGCGGACGGGGCTGGCGCCCCGGACGCGCCCCGCCCGCCCGCGGTCGACGCCGGCCCGCAGCGCTTCGAGCTCGGCGGCCGCGAATGGGGCTCGCGGCTGATCGTCGGGACCGGAGGATTCCGCTCCCACGAGGACCTCGAGCGGGCGCTCGTCGCATCCGGGACCGAGATCGTCACCGTCGCCCTGCGCCGGGTCGATCCGGGCTCGTCGGGGACGCTGCTCGACGTCATCGACCGGCTCGGTCTGTTCGTCCTTCCGAACACGGCTGGTTGCTATACGGCCCGCGACGCCGTTCGCACGGCGCGGCTGGCGCGCGAGGCCTTCGACACCGACTGGGTCAAGCTGGAGGTGATCGGCGACGACCGGACGCTGCTGCCCGACGCGACCGAGCTGCTCGCCGCCGCCGAGCAGCTCGTCGCCGAGGGCTTCACGGTCCTGCCCTACACGACCGATGACCCGGTGCTCGCACGGCGCCTCGAGGCGATCGGCTGCGCGGCGGTGATGCCGCTCGGCTCCCCGATCGGCTCCGGCGCCGGCATCCGCAACCCCTACAACATCCGGATCATCGTCGAGGCTGCGGCGGTGCCCGTGATCCTCGACGCCGGCATCGGCACGGCCTCCGACGCCGCTGCGGCGATGGAGCTCGGCTGCGACGGCGTCCTGCTCGCGAGCGCGGTCTCGCGCGCCGCCGACCCGGAGTTGATGGCGTCGGCGATGCGCGACGCGGTCGCCGCCGGCTGGGCCGCGCGCCGGGCCGGGCGGATCCCGACCCGCCTGCACGCGCGCGCCTCCTCGCCCGAAGCGGGCCTCGCCGAGCTCTCGTGAGCGCCCGGCGATCGGCCCCGCGCCCGCCGTCGGGCACGACCGGCCCCGGCCGCCCGGTCGTCTGGCTCGCGCGGCACGGCGAGACCGAGTGGAGCCGGGCCCTCCGCCACACCGGTCGGACCGACGTCCCGCTCACCGCCGCGGGCGAGGCCGAGGCCGCCGGCCTCGGCCGGCCGCTCGACGCGGTCGGCTTCGACCGCGTCCTCAGCAGCCCGCTCGCCCGCGCCCGCGAGACCTGCGCGCTCGCCGGCCTCGGCGAGCGCGCCGAGCTCCGCGACGACCTCCTCGAGTGGGACTACGGCGACTACGAGGGCCAGACCACCGCCGAGATCCGCGCCAACCGACCCGGCTGGCTGCTCTGGCGCGACGGCTGCCCCGGCGGCGAGTCCGCCGCCGACGTCGGCGCCCGCGCCGACCGGATCATCGCCGAGCTCCTCGCGACGCCGGCGCCCGCGCCGGACGCCGGCGCCACCATCGCGGTCTTCGCCCACGGCCACGTCCTCCGCGTCCTCGCCGCGCGCTGGATCGACCTGCCCGCCGATGCCGGCCAGCGCTTCGGCCTCGGCACCGCGACCCTCTCGCGGCTCGGCTGGGAGCACGACTACCGCGTCATCCAGCGCTGGAACGCCCCGGTCTGAGCCCGAGCTCGATCGTCAGCTGAGCCGACCCTGCCGGACGGCCGCCCTACCGCCCGGCCGCGGCCTCCGGCCCGATCGGCTCCCACTCCTCGCCCCACCGCGCCTGCGGCGGCGGCGACGCAATCAACCCGGCCTCGATCTCGCCATGGCAGTTCGCGCAGACGAGCACGCACTTGGCCGCCTCCTCCCGGAACGCGGCGAGCGACTTGCCCCGCGCCATGGTCATCGCGAAGCTCTTCGTCGCGGGATCGACATGGTGAAAATGCAGGTTGATCACGGTCCGGTCGTAGCCGCAGACCGCACAGGCGCCGCCGCCCTCCGCGACCAGGATGCGTTTGACCCTCTGATGACGCCTGGTCACGGCTTCGCCGAGGCAGCGCTTGCAATACCAGCGAAATCTGCCGTTGCCGGATGAGTAGTTGGCGAACTCGACGTCGCCGTGATGTGGGCAGTGCCTGACCTCGACAGGCCGCGTCCTGGTTTCCGAGGGCGGGCGACCGCGATTCGCGAGAAGCGGTTTGGGCGGCGGCTTCGGGCGAGGCGGCATTACGAACATATGTTCGCAGAGGCTCCGGACGCCACCGGAGATCACCGGCTGTGAGAATGCGCCTGCGCCCTTAGGTCAACAGGCTAGACGGCGAGACTTTTAATCTCGAGGAGACGGTTCGAGTCCGTCAGGGCGCATCTCAGCCCTCCACCACCCGACCGCCGATCTCGACCATGCCGTCGGCGAGCGGCCGGGCCCGGATGACCGAGCCCTTGCCCTGGCGGACCTCGATCGGGCGGCCGAGGGAGGCGCAGAGCGGCAGGGCCGCGGAGCCGGTCGCCTCGTCCTCGGCGACGCCCACCTCGGGGACGAAGCAGCGGGCGCGGACGAGGCCGGCGTCCTCGTCGATCCAGGCCCAGGCGTAGCGGGAGCCTTCGGTGTGGATCGGCAGCGCGTCGATGTCCGCCGCCGCCCCGTAGCGCGCGAGCTCCCAGTCGGGGCACCACTCCGGCCGCGCCGCGACCCAGACCAGGTCGCCGTCGCGGCGGACCGGCACCCTGCCGGCGGGCGGGCGCAGGGCGTCGATCGCGTGGCCCTCGCCGAGCAGCATCCAGGCCGTCCCCACGCACGGATGACCGGCGAACGGCAGCTCGACTTCGGGCGTGAAGATCGCGATCCGCCCGGTCGCGGCGTCATCGACGAAGACCGTCTCCGAGTAGCTGAGGTGGCGGGCCAGCGCCTGGCGGTCGTCGACCGCGACGGCGGCGCCGTCGAGGACGACGCCGAGCGGATTGCCGAACTCCCCCGCCGGACCGCAGAAGACGCGCGGGACCCGGACCTCGATCTGCGGTGCAGCGGCCATCCCGCCCGGGCTAGCGACCGTCGCGCGCGCGGTGCGTGCAGCCCGGCCAGCAGCAGGGACGGCGCTGGCCCTCCTCGAGCTCTTCCCGGGTCCGGCGGATGCGCCGCTCGCGGGTCGCCTCCCGCTTGGCGTCCTCGACCCAGCAGATGAACTCGTTGCGGGCCAGCGGCGTGATGTCCCGCCAGGCGTCGAGTGCCGTGCTGCTGACGATCAGCCCCGCGCGGAGATCTGCGGGCAGGGCGTGGACCGTCCCGCCGGGAAGTCGCGGGCCGCTCATACGCCCATCCTAGGTCACCGCCTCCTCGGCGAAGGCGGCGCCGAGCCTGGCGGCGGAGCACGCAGCGCCGACCCGGGTGGCTGGCGAAGGCGGCAGCCCCGACCCGAGTGGCGGAGCTGGCGGCGCCGACCTCAGTGGCGGAAGTGGCGGCGGCCGGTGAAGATCATCGTCACGCCCGCCTGCTCGCAGGCTTCGATCACCTCGGAGTCGCGCTTCGAGCCGCCCGGCTGGACGACGGTGCGGGCGCCCGCCTCGACCGCCGCCCGGGGGCCGTCGGCGAACGGGAAGAACGCGTCGGAGGCGACCACGCAGCCGTCCAGCCGCGCGTCGGCCTGATCCCCGAACGCGGCCCGGCACTTCTCGATCGCCAGCCGGACCGAGTCGACGCGGCTCATCTGCCCGGCGCCGATCCCGATCGTCTGCCGCCCCTTCGCGAGCACGATCGCGTTCGAGCGGACGTGCTTGGCGACCTTCCACGCGAAGGCGATGTCGAGCCACGCGGAATCGCCCGGCTCGCCGCCGGTCTTCACGGCCATCGCCTCCCGGTCGCCGGCGACCGTGTCGAGGTCCTGGATCAGCATTCCGCCGCGGACCCGCTTGATGTCGACGTCGGAGCGCTCCCGGCGCTGCTCGGTGTCCACGAGGATCCGGATCGACTGCTTCTGCTGAAGGATCGCCATCGCCTCGCCCTCGTAGCCGGGAGCGATCAGCACCTCGACGAAGTTCTGATGCAGGCGCTCGGCCAGCGCCTCGTCGATCGGGCGGTTCAGCGCGATCACCCCGCCGTAGGCGGAGACCGGATCGCAGGCGAGCGCCTGCTCGTAGGCGTCGAGCGCCGTCTCGGCCTCGGCGGCCCCGCAGGGGTTGTTGTGCTTGACGATCACGCAGGCCGGCCCGTCGAGGTCGGCGAGCAGGTTCCGCGCCGAGTCGAGGTCGAGGACGTTGTTGAACGAGAGGTCCTTGCCGTGCTCCTTGGCGACGCGGGAGAGGACGTGGGCGCGGCCGCCGGTCTCGGTGTAGAGGGCGCCGCGCTGGTGCGGGTTCTCGCCGTAGGAGAGGTCGAGGAACTTCTCCAGCGAGACCGTCCGGTGGGTCGGGAAGTCCTCGTAGCGCTCGCCGAACCAGCGGCTGATCGCGGCGTCGTAGCGCGCCGTCACCGCGAACGCCTCGTTCGCCAGCCAGTGGCGGGTCGCGGCCGAGATCGTCCCGTCGCCCTCCTCGAGCTCGGCGAGGACGGCGTCGTAGCTCTCCGGGCGGACGACGACGGCGACGTAGCGGTGGTTCTTGGCGGCGGCGCGGATCAGCGTCGGGCCGCCGATGTCGATGTTCTCGATCACCTCCGCGTCGCCGGCGTCGCGCCGCCCCGCCGCGCGCTCGAACGGGTAGAGGTTCGCGCAGACGAGGTCGATCTCCTCGATGCCCTCGCGGGCGAGGGTCGCCGCGTGCTCGGGATCGTCGCGGACCGCCAGCAGCGCGCCGTGAAGCCGCGGGTGCAGCGTCTTGACGCGGCCGTCGAGGATCTCCGGCGCCCCGGTCAGCTCCTCGACGGTGCGAACGTCGATCCCGCCGTCGCGAAGCGCCGCCGCGGTGCCGCCGGTCGAGACGACCTCGACGCCGAGGCCCTGCAGGCCCTGCGCGAACTCGACGACGCCGCTCTTGTCGGAGACCGAGATCAGCGCCCGCCGGACCGCCAGCGGCTGCGGCTCGCGCTCGTTGGCGGGGTTGGCGGCGATCGTCTCCCTGGTGCTCATCGCTCCTCGATCCGGACCAGCCGGGGGTTGGCGGGGTCGATCCGGACGGCGCCATCGGCGATCAGCTCGATCGCGCGCGGCAGCAGCTCGTGCTCGATCGCGTGGATCTCCTCGGTCACCTCGTGCACCGGGCGAGTGTATGTGAGCTCGATCGGGCGCTGCAGGAGGATCGGCCCGCTGTCGACGCCCTCGTCGACGAAGTGGACGGTGACCCCGGTGACCCGGACCCCGTGGGCGAGCGCCTGGCCGATCGCGTCGAGGCCGGGGAAGGCCGGCAGCAGCGCCGGGTGGACGTTGACGATCCGGTTCCGGTAGCGGCGCACGAACGCGTCGCTGAGGAGCTGCATGTAGCCGGCCAGCACGACGAGCTCGCATCGAAGTGATTCCAACCAGTTGCCGATCGCGGCGTCGCGGGCCCCGCGACTCGCGAAGTCGGCGGTCGGGAAGGTCGCTGTCGGCACCCGGGCCGCCGCCGCGCGCTCGAGCGCCCGCGCTTCCGGCTTGTCGGAGCCGACCCCGACCACCTCGACCTTGCCGCGGCCGTGCAGGCGGTCGAGGATCGCCTGCAGGTTGGTGCCGCTGCCCGACGCGAGCACGGCGACCCGCAGCGGCCCCTGGCGCCGCCCGTCGCCGCGCAGCGGCGCGCCCTCGCGTCGCGGCTGCTCTCCGGAGGCGGCCGCGGCCAACTCAGCGGGTGCCGGCGGGAACCGTCGCCAGCTGCTCGAGCGCGAACTTGCCGTTCGCGTTCTCGCCGAGCGGATAGCGCCCCGTGAAGCAGGCGTCGCAGTGATCCTCGGCCGGGGTGCCGATCGCCTCGTAGACGCCGTCGAGCGACAGGTAGGCGAGCGAGTCGGCGCCGAGGTGCTCGGCGATCTCGTCGACGGTCCGCTCGTGGGCGACCATCTCCTCGCGGCTCGACATGTCGACGCCGTAGTGGCACGGAAAGCGGATCGGCGGCGCCGAGATCCGCAGGTGGACCTCGAGGGCGCCGGCGTCGCGGAGCATGCCGACGATCTGCCGCGTCGTGTTGCCGCGCACGATCGAGTCGTCGACGACGACGAGCCGCTTGCCGGCGACGATCTCCGGCAGCGGGTTGAACTTCATCCGCAGCCCGTGCCTGCGGAGCTCCTGCCCGGGCTGGATGAACGTCCGGGCCACGTAGCGGTTCTTGATCAGCCCGTCGTCCTTGGGCAGCCCCGACGCCCGCGAGAGCCCGGCGGCGGCCGGGTTGCCGGAGTCGGGGACCGAGATCACGAGGTCGGCGTCGACCGGCGCCTGGCGCCAGAGGATCTCGCCCATCCGGCCGCGGACCTGCTGCAGCACCCGGCCTTCGAGGCGCGTGTCGGGACGGGAGAAGTAGATGTGCTCGAAGACGCAGAACGACGAGCGCTTCGGCCGGACCGCCTGACGGACCTCGAGCCCGCGTTCGCTGAGCGAGACCATCTCGCCGGGATTGACCTCGCGGAGCAGCTCGGCGCCGACGATGTCGAACGCGCAGCTCTCGGAGGCGACCAGGAAGTCGGAGCCGAGCCGGCCGAGCGCCAGCGGCCGGACCCCGTTCGGGTCCCGGAAAGCGCAGATCCCGCCCTTGGTCATCACCACGGTCGAGTAGGCGCCGGCGAGGCGGGGCATCGTCTCGACCACAGCGTCCTCGATCCGCCGCTCCGGCGAGGAGGAGAGCAGCGCCGCGATGATCTCCGAGTCGGAGGTGCCGCGGAACGTGATGCCGCGCTCGCGCAGCTCCGCGAACAGCTCGACCGCGTTGGTCAGGTTGCCGTTGTGGGCGAGAGCGACCTCGCGGCCGTCGTCGCGCCAGACCGGCTGGGTGTTCTCCCAGGCGCCACCCCCGGTCGTCGAGTAACGGACGTGGCCGATCGCCATCGTCCCCGCGAGCCCCTGCAGCTTCTCCTCGTCGAAGACCTGCGAGACGAGGCCGAGGTCGCGCAGGGTCATGATCATCCCGCCCTCGCAGGTCGCGATCCCGGCCGACTCCTGGCCGCGGTGCTGGAGCGCGTAGAGGCCGAAGTAGGTCAGCCTGGCGACATCGTGGCCGGGCGCGTAGACGCCGAACACGCCGCACTCATCGCGCGGTCCGTCGCGGTCGTCTGGGGGCCGCTCGGTCAACTGCAGAACGCCTTTCGGGGCTCGCCGCCTGATCAGGACAACGCAGGCCTCGACCTGCAGTCGCAGACTAGCAGCGCGGTCACGCGGGACCTGGGCATGCGCGGGCGAGGTCGGCCGGGTCCGTGCCGGCGGGCCGCGCAGGATCGTGCCGGGAGCGGACCACGGCGCCTCGACGCAACCGCCGAGGCCGTAGATGCCGCGTGCTCTGCCCGGATCGGCTCTCAGGCCCGGGCGAGCTCCGCGTCCAGCGGCTCCACCGCCGCATGGCCGGGCGCCGCCGGGACGCGTTCCATCGCCCGCTCGACGAGCGCGGTGATGGTGAGCGACGGGTTGACGCCGAGGTTGGCGGGAAGCACCGAGCCGTCACAGACGAGCAGGTTCTCGTAGCCGTGGACCCTGAGGTCGGCGTCGACGACGCCCCGATCGGCGTCGGCGCCGATGACCGCACCGCCGAGGAAGTGCGCGGTGACGGGGGTGCACAGCGCCGATTCGAACACCGAGGACTGCGGAGTCCCGCCCATCCGCTCGGCGAGCCGCCGCGCCAGGTCGTAGGCCTCCGGGATCGGAGCCGGCCGCGGCTCCCCGGGCTCGGGGTCGGTCTGCAAGAGGACGGTGCCGTCGCGCAGGCGCCGGACCGGGCGCAGCCTGATCGAGGTGTCGAGCGACTGCATGACGATGAACAGCAGCGTCCGGCGCGACCAGCGAAACGGGTTGCTCGCCCGCAGCAGCGTGCGCGGGTTGCGCAGCGCCGCCGCGACGAAGCGCAGCGGCTGCGTCGTGCGCTTGCCGGGATCGACCAGGACCGAGAACAGGGACGAGTTGAGGTCGCCGCCGCTGCCGTAGACGACCGGTTCGACGTGGGTGTGCTCGTCGAGCCAGATGCTCGAGGAGATGCAGACGGAGTCGGAGAGGTCGAAGCGGTCGTCGGGCGCGGTGACGGCGAGCACCGACTCGCAGTTGGTCCGCACCTTCTCCCCGAGGCGCGGTGAGAGGACGTTGAGCGACCCGTTCAGCCGGCAACGCTGGAGCAGCTTGTTGGTGCCCAGCGTTCCCGCGGCGACCACGACCGCCCGGGCCCGGATCGTGCGCCGGTTGCGCAGCAGCGCGTTGCCGGGGGTGACGCTCGTGACCTCGAACCCCTCGCTGCCGTCGCCGCTGCGGCCGAGGGGGCGGATGTCGGTGACGAGCCGCTCGGGCAGGATGCGCACGCCCCGGCGCTCGGCGAAGTAGAGGTAGTTCTTGGTGAGGACGTTCTTGGCGCCGACGCGGCAGCCGACCATGCAGTTTCCGCAGTTCGTACAGCCGGTGCGGTTCGGCCCGGCGCCGTCGAAGTAGGGGTCCGCGACGGTTTCGCCCGGGGTGCCGAGGAAGGCGCCGACCGTCGGCTTGGTGTACGTGTCGGCGACCCCGAGGTCCTCGGCGACGTCCAGCAGCAGGCGATCGCCGACGCTGTCGCGCTCGTAGCGCATCACCCCGAGCATGCGCTCGGCCTCGTCGTAGTGGCGGGGGAGCTCGTCCCGCCAGTCGGCGAGGCCCGCCCACTGCGGGTCGTCGAAGAACCGGTCCGGCGCCCGCAGCAGGACCATCGAGTAGACCAGCGACCCACCCCCGACGCCGGACCCGGAGAGGACCGTGATGTCCTTGAACGGCGAGACGCGAAGCATCCCGCGCAGCTTCAGCGCCGGCAGCCAGAACGCCCGCGGCAGCTGCCATGTCGCCTCGGGGAGGTCGGCGTCCTCGTACCGCCGCCCGCACTCGAGCACCGCCACGCTGTGTCCCTTCTCGGCGAGCCGCAGCGCGGCGGTGCTGCCCCCGAACCCCGAGCCGACGACGACGTAGTCGTAGTCGTAGGAGCGCATGCGTTCAGAGCCTCGGGGTGCGGCGCATCAGGCGCAGCCCCGTGGTCATGATCCTGGCGTAGGGCCCGCCCGGCGTGCCGGGATCCGGCGTCACGGGAAGCAGCGACTGAGCCGCGATCGTCCGCGCCTCGGTGTACTTGAGGATGCCCTGGGCCCCGTGCCGGCGGCCCGCGCCCGACTGCTTGACGCCCCCCATCGGTGCTCCGATCGACCCGAACGCCGCGGCGTACGGCTCGTTGATGTTCACCGTGCCGGCCTCGATCCGCAGCGCGAGCTTGCGGGCGGCGGCGATGTTGCCCGAGTAGACGGACGCGTTGAGGCCGTAGTCGGAGTCGTTGATCAGCGCGACGGCATCGTCGACCTCGTCGTAGGGGTAGACCTCGATCAGCGGCCCGAACGTCTCCTCGCGATGGCAGGCCATCGACTCGGTCACGCCGGTCAGGACGGTCGGCTCGAAGAACAGCGGGCCGACGTCCGGACGCGCCCGCCCACCCGCGACGATCGAGGCGCCCTTGGCGACCGCATCCTCGAGATGAGCGACGGTCGCCTCGAGCTGGCGCGCGGAGATCATCGAGCCGATGTCCGCGCCCCAGTCCAGGGCGCCGCCGAGGCGCAGCCCGGCGATCCGGTCGGCCAGCCTCGAGACGTAGCCGTCGTAGAGCGAGCGGTGGACGTAGATCCGCTCGACGGCGATGCAGAGCTGGCCGGCGTTCCCGAACGCGCCGCTGATCGTGCCCTTCACGGCCCGCTCGAGGCCCGCGTCGGGCAGGATCAGCATCGCGTTCTTGCCGCCGAGCTCCATCGAGCAGCCGATCAGACGCTCACCGCAGCGGGCGGCAAGGGCCCTGCCGACCGCGGTCGAGCCGGTGAACATCAGGAAGTCGACGCGATCGACGAGCGCGCCCCCGACGAGCGGTCCGGGCCCGGTGACGACCTGCGCCAGCCCCGGCGGCAGGCCGGCCTGCTCGAGGAGCTCGAACGCCCACAGCGCGCTCAGGGGAGTCTGGGCGTCCGGCTTGACGACCACGCCGTTACCCGCCACCAACGCCGCCATCGCGTCGGTGGCGCCCATCGTCAGCGGGTAGTTCCACGGGGTGATGAAGCCGCACACGCCGACGGGGAGGTGGGCCTCCCAGGTGCGGGTGAGCGCCGGGACCGCGCCGGCGCGCCTCCGCGTCCGCAGGTATGCGGCGGCCCGCTTGCCGTAGTGGCGCGCCGTCGTCGCCGTCGCCATGACCTCCTCGAACGCGTTGATGCGCGACTTGCCCGTCTCGAGCTGGAGCAGGTCGAGCACCTCGCGCTGGCGTGCCAGCAGGAGGTCGTGAAAGCGCAGCAGCACGCGCGCGCGTCGTCGCGGTGACCAGCGGGCCCAGTCGCGTTGAGCCGTGCGAGCGCGGGCGACTGCCACCTCGACGTCGGCCGCGCCGCACGACGGAACGCTCGCCAGCACCTCGCCGGTGACGGGGGACGTGACGTCGATCGGCTCATCGATCGAATCGGCTGCACCGACCCGGCGCACGAGGCGCGCGAGCTGATCGGCGCGCTCGTCGCTGAGCAACGGCTCGGGGCCGGCTTTGCCAAGCACCTCAGTGGTCATTCATGAGCCTCCTTCGGCCGTCGACGCGATTCATATTCAACCAATCCGCGGCCATCCCGTTCCCGCGCCCGGCGTCGGTCGGCGCACGCCAGCCGTTTCGATTCGGAGCCGGGCGGGGAGATCTCGTCTACGAGCCGCACTCACGGCCCCGCGCCCGTCCGATCACCGTCAGCGTGGTCCGCGCGCCCCGGAACGAGGCGGTCAAGACCTCCTCGCGCGGGCGATAGCTCCAGCGGTCGGTGGCCAGGCGGCGGTCGTCGACGAGGACCCGGCACGGGCGCAGCCGCTGCCGGAGCGTGCCGAGCGAGGCCTGCAGGTCGTACGAGCGCCCGCGGTTGCCGCGAACCCGCAGCGTCCAGCGGCCGCGTCGCTCGATCGAGGCGATCCGGCCGCCTTCGTAGAAGCGCGAGGAGCTGCGGCCGCGCGGGAAGGCGAGCAGCTCGAGCTCGCCGGCGCGATCGCGGAACCGGACGAGGTCGTCATCAGCGCCGCCGTAGGAGGCGAGCGTGTCGATGTCGGGTGACAGCAGCGGTAGCACCGCACCGGCGCGGACGAGCAGCGGCAGCTCCTCGAGCGGCGCCGGGATCGTCGTCGCCCGGCCGCCGCGCAGGGGCCGCGAGCGCCCGAGCCGCAACCCACCGGCCTCCTCGATGTAGGCGGCCGAGCGCCAGAGGTCGATCCAGCGCCCGCGCGGCAGGTACAGCCGGCGCTCCCGCGCGTCCGGCTCGATCACGGGGGCCGCGAGCAGGTCGGGCCCGAACAGGAACTCGTCGTCGGAGCCCGCGGCGCGGCGGTCGCCGGGATAGGCGAGCGCGAGGTGGCGCATGATCGGCAGGCCGCTGTGCCGGTAGGCCGCATCGGCGGCGGCGATGTACGGATAGAGCTGGGTGCGGAGCTTCGCGTAGCGGCGCCAGTTGGCGATCTGGTCAGCGTCCCAGACCTGCGGGCGCGGCTTGTCCGGGATCGCGATCCCGTTCGCCTGGGTGCGCATGACGCCGGAGACGGCGCCGAGCTGGACCCAGCGGGTGAGCAGCTCCGGCGACAGCGAGTTGCTGCCGATCGCGAAGAAGCCGCCGATGTCGGAGCCCCAGGTGCTGATCCCCGACAGCCCCATCGTCAGCCCGTTCGTCACCGCCGAGGCGAGCCCGTCGAAGCCCCAGCCGACGGTCGGATCGCCGCCCCAGACGATCTGCGCGCACGGGGCGACGCCGGTCCAGCCGGAGCGGATGAAGCGCCCGAGCGGGCGATCCGCGTGCCGAGCGAAGTCCCGGGCGGCGCAGTGGTACTGGACGGGATAGAGGTTGTGCATCTCGGTTCCGCTCATCCCGTTGGCCGACCGCGAGTCCAGCGGCGTGTACTCGCCGAAGTCCTCCATCCAGCCGTCGTAGCCGTCCTCCACCGCCTCGCCGAGCAGCTCGCCGTACATGCCGCGGCCGGACGGAGCGGAGAAGTCGAACTGCGAGACGAGGAACCCGGTGGCGGTGCTGTAGTGGTAGGCGTAGGGGTCGCCGGCCGCATCCTCGGTCAGGGCACCGCGGGCGGCCGCCTCCCCGTAGGCGCCGGCGTAGCCGGTGCAGATCATCGGGTTGAAGTAGGTCGTGATCGCCAGCCCCTGCGAGTGGGCCCAAGCGGTCTCGTCGCGGAGCTCGTCCCGCTGGCCGACCTGGTCCCCGCACGGCAGGTAGTGGGTGTACGTCTGGCTGACCGAGACCGGCGCGTCGGCGGCCCGCAGCGTCGCGACCTGGGCCCGCTCGTCGCCGGACGGCTGAAACCAGGGACCGAAATACCACGGCGCCGCGGCCGGTGGCTGGCGCCCGGTCGCCGCCGTGAACCGGCGCAGGGCGTCGGCCGGCTCCGGCCCGGCGAAGACGCGCAGCGAGAGCTCCCCGGGAGCGGGGGCCCCGGCGGCCTGCGGCTGGTCGGGCGGCGCCGCTGTCACCTCGACGCTCCAGGCGTCGCCGGAGTCGGTCCCGAGCCGGTGGTAGCTGGTCTCGGTGTTGTCGACGAGGACGCCGTAACCGGCGGTCGAGAGCAGCCAGGGGACCGGAAAGTAGGTCGCATCGTCACGCTGCTGGAAGCCCCAGGGCGGGACGAACAGGGAGATCAGCGGTCGCTCCGCGGCCGGGTAGGCGCCCTCGCCGACGTAGCTCTCGACGACGTTGCCGCGCTGATCGACCGCGTTCGAGCGCTCGCCGAAGCCGAGGTAGCGCTCGCGCGGACGGGCGTCGAAGCCGATCCCGAGCGCGGTGATCCCCGCCCGCGGTCCGACGACGGACGCGCGGAGGCGGATCACGCCGGGCCGCAGCGGGGTCAGCAGGACGTCGATCCGTCGGCCGCGTGGATCGTTGGTGTCGAGGCGCGCCGCGATCCCGGTTCCCCGTCGGCGCTCGGAGACGATCCGGGTCGCGTGGCGCCAGACGTCGCCGTCGCGGAAGCCGAGCGTTCCCGCCGGGCCGGTTCCCCGGGCGGCGTGCTCGGCGAGGACGCGACGGCCGTCGGCGTCGGAGAACGCCAGCCGCCAGCGCCCGTCTCCGGTCTCGGCGCGAAGCGGCCCCGAGACGACCTCGCCGGCCGCCGCGCCGGCCGGAGCGGCGAGCGCGACGAGCGCCGACGCGAGCGCGGCCATCAGTCCGGCGGCCCGACGGCCCCGGCGCCCCCTCACGCCGGCATCGCCTCCATCAGCGCGCCGAGCGAGCGCCAGGCGGCGGCTGCGTCGGCGACCTCGACCTCGACCCGGAGCGGGCTGGCGTCGATGCTGATCGCCGTCCCCGAAGCGACGCCGACGACGGTCGCCGTCCCCGCCTCGACGAGGCGCTCGATCGCGACCGGATCGCCGCCGAGGACGAAGCCGCCGGGACCCTCGCCGAACAGCCACGCCTCCGGGTCGGCGGCGCCGATCAGCCCCCCGAGATCGACTTGGGCGCCGACGCCGCCGCCGATCGCGGACTCGGCGAGCGCGCAGGCGAGGCCGCCGTCGCTGATGTCGTGGACGGTGTGCAGGAGGCCGTCGCGGACGGCCTCGCGCACCGCGGCGATCGCGGCCATCACCGGCCCGATCGCGAACGAGCCGAGGCCGGGACCGAGCTCGGCTCGCAGCTTGGCGAGCTGCGAGCCGGCGAGCGCCGGCGCGAACGGGCCGGCGATCGCGATCGCGTCGCCCGCGCGAAGCGCCGCCGTCGGCAGGCCCGCGGGCGCGGGCAGCTCGCCGACCATGCCGACGACCGGCGTCGGGTAGATCGGGCCGCGGTCGGTCTCGTTGTAGAGCGAGACGTTGCCGCCGACGACCGGGACGCCGAGCTCCTTAGAGGCGTCGGCGAGCGCCCGGGTCGAGCGGTCGAGCTGCCAGGCGACGGCCGGCTTCTCGGGGTTGCCGAAGTTCAGGCAGTTGGTGAGCCCGAGCGGCTCGGCGCCGACGCAGGCGAGGTTCTGCGCGCACTCGAGCACCGCCTCGACCGTGCCGGCGTAGGGGTCGCAGGCGACCCGCCTGCCGTTGCCGTCGATCGCGATCGCGATCACCGTCTCCGCCTCGGGAACCTGCAGCACGGCGGCGTCGGCCTGCTCCGGCCGGCGAACGGTCCGCGACCCGACGATCGAGTCGTACTGCTCGAACGCCCAGCGCTTCGAGGCGATCGTCGGGGTCGCCAGCAGCGCCAGCAGCGTGTCGGAGGGATCGGACTCGAGCAGGCGCGGCTCGCCGTTGCCGTAGATCCATCGATCCGGCTCGACCGGATCGAGGTCGTAGAGCGGGCAGTCGTCGACGAGCAGCGCCACCGGCATGTCGCCGACCACCTCGCCCGCGTCGAGGATCCTGATCCGGCCGGACCCGGTGACCGCGCCGATCGCCGTCCCGCCGGTCTCCCACTTGCGGCAGATCGCCAGCACGTCGGCGACCTTGTCGGGCTCGACGACGGCCAGCATTCGCTCCTGCGACTCGGAGACCATCACCTCGAACGGCTCCAGGTCGGGGTTGCGGAGCGGCACCCTGGCGACGTCGATGTCGATCCCGACCCCGCCGGCCGATGCCATCTCGCAGGCCGAGGACGTCAGCCCGGCGGCGCCGAGGTCCTGAAGCGAGACGAGCAGGTCGGCGGCGAGCAGCTCGAGGCAGCACTCCATCACCTTCTTCTCCTCGAACGGGTCGCCGATCTGCACGGTCGGGCGCTTGTCGTCGCCCTCCTCCAGCTCGGCCGAGGCGAGCACCGAAGCGCCGCCGATCCCGTCGCGGCCGGTGCTCGCCCCCATCAGCACGACGACGTTGCCGACCCCGGCGGCGGCGGCGCGGACCATCCGCCGCGTCCGGGCAAGGCCGACGCACATCGCGTTGACGAGGCAGTTCTGCTCGTAGGGGGCCTCGAAGTGGACCTCGCCGCCGACCGTCGGCACGCCGATCGAGTTGCCGTAGTGGCCGATCCCGGTGACGACGTGGTCGAACAGGTAGCGCGACCGTGGCGAGTCGAGCTCCCCGAAGCGGAGCGAGTCGAGCACCGCGATCGGCCGGGCGCCGAGCGCGAAGATGTCGCGCATGATCCCGCCGACCCCGGTCGCGGCGCCCTGGAACGGCTCGACCGCGCTCGGATGGTTGTGCGACTCGACCTTGAACGCGACCGACCAGCCGGCGCCGACGTCGACGGCGCCGGCGTTCTCGCCCGGCCCCATCACGACCCGCGGCCCCGCGGTCGGCAGGCGCCGCAGGAGCTTCTTCGAGTGCTTGTAGGCGCAGTGCTCGGACCAGAGCAGCGAGAACATCGCCAGCTCGACGTCATTGGGCTCGCGACCGAGCCCGCCGGTGATCAGCCCGTACTCGTGATCGGTCAGCCCGAGCTCGCGATGCTTGGCGACGGCGGCCGTCATCTCGGGCCATTCAACTAGACGCCTCGGTGCCCGTGACTCGATGGGTTCCCCGTCCGACCGGCCCAGCGGTCGGACCGGTCACGCGAGCAGCTCATGCCGCACTGGTTCGGCGCCGTCGACGGGCCGGTCGAGCTGGGCTCGCTCTGGATCGTGCGTCCTGCCCGTGTGTCGGCGAATCGTCCGTGGGTAGACGGGTGCCATGCGGGGCAGGGACGGGCAGTCGCTCGCAGGCAGGACGTGGTGGTGGGCCGCGGCTGGAGAACGTGGCTCAGGGATCGGGTTCGGAGGAGCGACTCGAGAACGTCCGTCGCCTGCCCACCGGTCAGAGGTCAAGCCCGTCCGGTCATGTTGAGGGCGCTCGCCGACCAACCCCTCGGTCCAGGTGGGCATCGTCGGCAACGACGACCCGGCGGCGCCCGGGATCTCCGTCGAGGTGGAGGACGTCGATGCGATCCACGCCACGGCCGTCGATCAGGGCCACGAGATCGCCTATCCGCTCCGCGACGAGGAGTGGGAAGTGCGGCGCTTCATGCTCCGCGAGCCGAGCGGCACGCTCGTCAACGTCCTCTCGCACCGCTCCGGCTGAACGCCCCCGGGGTCCGGCGCGCCCGATCGCGGTCGCCGGTCCCGGCATCGACCGACCAGACCTCCACGTCCCGGCCCAGGGTCGGGTGGGGAACGCGTGCCTCGAGCACCATGCCGAGCTTCGCGGCGATCCGCCGCGACCGCTCGTTGGCGGGATGAATGATCGCGATCAGCGACCCGAGGCCCAGCCGGGCGAATGCATCGTCCCGAGCCGCGACCGTTGCCTCCGTTCCGAGCCCGCGCCCCCACGCGTCAGGGGCGAGCCGCCACCCGAGCTCAGGCCGGTGCGCGAGCTCGGGGAGGAACTCGGGATAGACGACCCCGGCGAACCCGATCAGCGGCGCCCGATCGCCGGGATCGAGCAGCTCGACCGCCCAGTGACCGAATCCGTGCTCGTCCCAGTGCGCTTCGAGCTGCGGCAGGAACGGCCCCACGCCCTCGCCGCCGGGATCCCGGTTCAGGTAGCGGGTCACGTCGGGATCGCGATCGATCGCGGCGATCCCGGCCGCGTCGTCGCGGCGCCAGCGTCGCAGCCGGAGGCGAGGCGTCAGCAGCTCGTCCGGCTCGCTCAACGGTCCGCGGGTCAGCGGACGGCGCTCGGCGCCCGGTCGCGGTAGCCGAGCTCGTCGAGCATCGGGCCGGCGACCTCCTCGAAGGCCTCGAGCTGGCCCGGCTCGAGGCGCCCGCGCCAGCCGCCGACCGGACCGAGGGCGGCCTCGATCCGCGCCCGCTCGGGCGGGTCGACCATCGCCGGGTCGAAGTCGAGCTCGATGAACTCGCAGACCCGGCGCAGCACCGGCTCGGGGTCGGCGACGAGGTCCTCGTAGCGGACCTCGAGCAGGTGGTTGATCAGGTGCGCCTGCACGCGCGGCGCCCGGACCCTCTTGCTCCAGCGCTGCCCGGTCGCGATCGCGGCGCCGGTCGTGATCTCGGCCGGCCGGGCGGCGAGGGTGTCGCGCCCGTCGCGGACGACGTGGACGAAGCGGGCCTCGGTGAGCGCGCGCTGGATCCGTCGCATCCGCTTCAGGTAGCTGGGGGTGTCGTCGCCCCAACGGGTCGTCCCGGCGGCCTCGGCCGCGGCCTCGTAGAAGCAGCGCAGGACCGCCGCGGCCTTGATGTCGTCGAGCGCTTCGAGGCGCCGCCGCATCTCCTCCTCGCTGAGGCCATGCGCCTCGAGCGGCCCGGCCGCGGCCATCACCTTGATGACGCGCTCGACCGTCATCGGCTCGGAGCGGATCATCTCGGCGAGTCGCGGCACGAAGCCGGTCTCGCTGAGGATCGCGAGGTCGGGGTGGGCGCCGAGCATCGCCGCCAACAGGTCGGTTCCCGAGCGGGCGGCGCCGATCAGAAACGGCGCCGGCGGCCGCGGCTCGCCGGGATTGCGGGTCCTGGTCGCGAGCTGCGCCGCCGCGACGGCCCGGCGCAGCGGCCGCGGCAGCCGCGGCCCGCGGCGCGGCCGGTGGACGGTGCCGCTGCCGTTCGGCGTGCTCGTCTCGTAGCCGAGCTCGGCGAGCAGGTCGCCGGCGAGCGCCTCGTAGGCGGCCCGGTCGGCCGGGCTCATCCGCTCCCTCCAGGTTCCGATCAGCGCCGGGTTCGGCGGCTCGAAGGTCTTCGCGTGGCTGGCCAGGCGCTTTTCGGCCGACTGCGCCTCGCCGTGCGCGCGCGGCAGCTGCCGCGCCTTCTCCTGCAGGCGCTGCTCGGCGGTCTCGTGGTAGCCGAGCATCCGCTCGTCGAAGTCGATCTCGATGAACTCGCAGATCCGCCGCAGCTCGCGCTCGGTGTCGAGGACGAGGTCCTCGAAGCGGACCTCGAGGTAGAAGCCGAGGTAGGGCGCCTGCGAGCGGCCGCGGTTGACGCGGCTGCGCCACTTCTCCGCCGCCGCCTCGATCGACTGCGGGCCCCAGCTCTGCCTCAGCACCGAGAGCGCGACGTCGCGGCCGTCGCGGATCAGGTGGACGAAGCGGGCCTCCGGCAGGTAGCCCTGGATCTCCCGCATCGACTTCACGTAGCCGGGGGTCTTGTCGCCCCAACGGGCGCCGCGCTTGCCCTGCTTGTCGGCGTAGAGGCGGAAGAAGGCGCGGACGGCGTCGGGCCCGCTCAGCGGCTCGATCCGCGCCCAGCGCTCGACCAGCTCGGAGGGCTCGATCGTGAAGTCGCCCCAGCGGCGGTGCGAGGTGAGCAGCTCGAGCATCTGCTCGCGGCTCGCGCCGTGCTTCTCGCGCGCCGAGATCAGCTCGGGGATGAAGTGGGTCTCCGACGGGATCGCGATCTCGGGATGGGCGTCGAGCATCAGTCGCAGTAGCGTCGTCCCCGAGCGCGTCGCCCCGACGACGAACGGGGCCGGTGGCGGCGCGGCGGCGGCGCGGCGGACCGCGGTGCGGCGGCTGCGCCAGCCGGCGACCGAGCGGAGGATCTCGCGGCGCGCCTTCACGACCCGAGCCCCGCGAACAGAGCGGCGTAGTCGTCGGCGGTCCGTTCCCAGGCGTAGCCGTCGCGGCTCGCACGGGCGCCCGCGGCGAGCTCGGCCCGCAGGCCCGGGTCGGCGAGCCGCTCGATCGCCGCGGTCAAGCCGGCGACGTCCGGCTTCATCGACGGGATCCCCGAGGGGGCGGTGTCGTCCTGGGCGTCGCCGACGAGCAGCCCGTTGACGCCGTCACGGACGACCTCGTTCATCGGCGGGCTGTCGTTGGTGATCTGCGGCATCCCGAAGGCGACCGCCTCGTAGAGGAACAGCCCGAGTCCCTCCCAGCGGCTCGGCCCGAGGCAGACGTCGCAGGAGGCGAACAGCCGCAGGTGCTCGGCGGTCGGCATGTCGTCGATCACGAGCTCGATCCGCGGGTCGGCGGCGGCCGCCCTCTCGAGGTAGCCCATTCGCCGCTCGAGCTGGGCCTTGAAGATCAGCCGCAGGCCGTCGCCCCGCGCGGCGCTGAACGCCTCGATCACCTCCCTGTGCGGCTTGCGGGGCCCGAGCAGGGCCCCCGGGAAGTAGAACCGGACGAGGTCCGGGTCGTCCTCTGTCCTCGGTCCCCCGTCCTCCCGTGCCGCATCGGTCGCCGCCAGCAGCTCCGGATGCAGCCCCCACTGCACGTACGGGCTCTCGATGCCGAGCTCCGCGTAGCGGCGCTGTTCGCAGCGGGTCAGCGAGTAGAGGACGTCGTAGGCGCGTTGCGCCGGCCCGGCGTCGGCGGCGGCGAACATCTCCCAGACGAAGCGGCCGACGGTCTTGACGCCCGATTCGCGGATCCGCGCGATCTCCTCGTGCTGGTAGCAGTTGTCCCAGTGGACGGCCTCGATCCCGTTGTCGTCGATCCAACGCTCGTACTCGGCGAACGGGACCTCCCAGTCGGAGGCCTCGGTGACGCCGGGTTGGTCCCAGACGCCGGTCCGGTCGACGTGGGCGGCCATCGGCCCCTTGTCGCGCGTCGGGCGGGCGAGGACGAACGTCTCATGCCCGTGGGCGTCGAGCGCGTCGCGGATGTAGCGGGAGACGAACGCCTGCCCGCGGTTGAACCACTTGGTGACGATGCCGATCCTCACGTCGTCACCTCGTACCCGAGCTCGGCGAGCAGCCCGCCCGCGACCGCCTCGTAGGCCCGCACGTCGGCCGGCGCCATCTCGCGACGCCACTTGTCGAGCTTCGCCGGGTCGGGCGGTCGCGTCGTCGGGGCGTGGTTGGCGATCCGATAGCCGGCTGCCTGCTCGGCGTGGGCGCCCTCCGCCCGCAGGGTCCCGGCCATCTCGGTCAGGCGCGCAGCGGCGCCCTCGTGGTAGCGGAGCACGGCGTCGTCCCAGGGCAGCTCGATGAACTCGCAGACCCGGCGCAGGGTCCCTTCGGGATCGCGGACGAGGTCCTCGTAGCGGGCCTCGACGTAGCGGGGCCCCTTCAGCGTCGCCGCCTGCTCGCGCGCCTTGCCGATCCGCTTCGTCCAGCGGGCCGCCTGCTCGGCGGGCGGCGGCTGCTCGTTCAGCGCCCGGGCGGTCTGCGAGAGCGCGACGTCGCGGCCGTCGCGGATCAGGTGGATGAACCGCGCCTCGGGCAGGGTCCGGCCGATCCGCTGGACCGAGAGCATGTAGGCGGGCGTCTTGTCGCCCCAGCGCGGCTTGCCCTGCCTGGCGGCGTAAGCCTCGTAGAACGCCCGGACCGCGCCGGCGCCGTCGCCGGAGTCGACCCGCTCGAGCCGCTCGCGCATCTCCTCGATGCCGATCCCGAAGTCGGCCCAGGTCCGGTTCGAGGTCATCGCCGCGAGCATCCCCTCGACGCCCTGCTCGGCCCGGGCGGCCCTGATCAGGTCGGGCACGAAGTGCGTCTCGGGCGGGATCGTCAGCTCTGGATGGGCGTCGAGCATCATCCGCAGCAGCGTCGTCCCCGACCGCGTCAGGCCGACGACGAACGGCGCCGGCGGGCGGCCCTCGTCGAGGGCATCGCCGTCGCGGCTGATCCGGCTGAGCGGGGAGGGGCTCATGAGGCCTCCCTCGCACGGTCGCCGGGAGCGGGGGGCGTCGCGGTCCGATCGCCGAGGACCTCGTAGCCGAGCTCGCGCAGAAGCGGCGCGGCGACGTTCTCGAAGGCGGCGATGTCGGCGGGGTCCATGTCCTGCTTCCAGCGCGCCAGTCGGCTCGGGTCGGGCGGCTTCGAGGTCAGCACGTGCGCCTCCTTGCGGTGGTCGGCGGGGCGCAGCGGCTTGCCCTCGGCGCCGGGCAGGTCGCGGTGCATCTCCGCGAGGCGGTCGGCGGCGCGCTCGTAGTAACGGAGCATCGCGTCGTCCCAGGGCAGCTCGAGGAAGCCGGCGATCCGGCGCAGCTCGGTCTCGGTGTCACGGACGAGCGACTCGTACTGGACCTCGATGTAGTCGAGGCCGGCGGCATCCTCGCGGGCGCCCTCGATCTTGCGGACCCAGCGCTCGGCGACGGTCTCCATCGGCGGCGGCTCCTTGAGGACCCGCTTGAAGCGCGACAGGGCCGCGTCGCGCCCGTCGCGGATCATGTGGACGAACCTCGCCTCCGGGATCCAGCGGTCGATCAGCTTCATCCGCTTCACGTAGTTGGGTGTCTTGTCGCCCCAGCGCGGCTTGCCCTGGCCCTCGGCGTAGAGCTCGAAGAAGGCGCGGATGGTCGTCTCCGGGTCGATCCGGTCGAGCGCGCAGTAGCGCTCGAGCAGCGCCGCCGAGTCGAGGTTGAAGTCGCCCCACTGCCGGTGGCCGGTGACGATCGCGTGCGCCTCCTCGCAGGTGACGCCACGCTTGCGGGTCGCCTTGATCAGCGCCGGCACGAAGTGGGTCTCGGGCGGGATCGCCATCTCCGGGTGGGCGTCCAGCATCAACCGCAGCAGCGTCGTCCCCGAGCGGGTGACGCCGACGATGAACGGCACCGGCGGCCCGGCCGGCCCCCTGCGGCGAAGCGGAGCGGGCAGCTTCATTCGACCTTCTCCCCGGTCGACGCGGGGACGCCGGCGACCTCGTATCCGAGCCCGGCGAGGAGATCGCCGGCGACGGACTCGAACTCGGCGACCTCGGCCGCGGTCATCTCGTTGCGCCAGCGTTCGCAGCGGTCCGTCGTCGGCGGCTCGGTCGTCAGGGCATGCGCGGCGAGGCGGTTCGTCGCCGTCCGGACGATCCCGTTCTCGGCGTTGTCGAGGTCACGGTTCATCTCCGCCAGCCGTTCCCCGGCCCGGCGGTGGTAGTCGAGCATCGCCGGGTCGAAGCAGAGGCCCGCGAACTCGCAGATTCGCCGCAGCGTTCCCTCGGTGTCGGTGACGAGGTCCTCGTAGCGGACCTCGAGGTAGGCGTCGGGCTTGATGTCCGCGGCGCCCTCCCGGGCGGCGACGATCCGCCGCTGCCAGCGCTCGGCCATCGCCGCCATCGTCACGGTCTCGCCGTCGATCACCCGCTCGCGCTGCGAGAGCGCCACGTCGCGCCCGTCGCGGATCAGGTGGATGAACCGCACCTCGGGGAGGGCGCGCGCGATCCGCGGCATGGCCCGCATGTAGCGTGGCGTCTTGTCGCCCCAGCGCGGCTTGCCCTGCTTGTCGGCGTAGAGCTCGTAGAAGCAGCGGATCGCGCCGCTGGCGGTCAGCGGCCGGACCTGCTTGGCGCGGGCGCGGAACTCCCCCTCGTCGAGGCCGAAGTCGCCCCAGCGCGGATGCCTGGTGATCGAGCGGATCAGCCGTCGTCGCGTGTTCTCGTGGTTGGCGCGCCGGATCACCTCGGGGATGAAGTGGGTCTCGGGCGGGATCGTCAGCTCCGGGTGGGCGTCGAGCATCATCCGCAGCAGGGTCGTCCCCGAGCGGTTGACGCCGACGACGAACGGCGCCGGTGGACGCTTCCGCTCGCGCAGGCGGCGAACCAGTCGCGCCGCCATCGAGACCGGATGCCGCCAGTCGGGCTGTGGCCGGGCGATCACGCGCCCGCGTCGCCCCTCGGCCCGGTCCCGGGGCCGTCGCCGGTCGCGTAGCCGAGCTCGACCAGCAGCGGTCCCGCGATCGACTCGAAGAGCTCGCGATCGGAGCGGCTCATGCTTTCGCGCCAGCGGCTGGCCCGCTTCGGGTCGGGCTTCTCGGTCGTGCGGGCGTGCGTCGCCATCCGCCGCTCGACGCTCAGCGTCGTCCGCCTTCCGTCCTCGGGCAGCTCCCGCTTCATCTCCGCGAGCCGGTCGGCCGAGCGCTCGTGGTAGTCGAGGAGGGCGTCGTCCCAGGGAAGCTCGAAGAACCCGCAGATGCGCTCGAGCGTCGCCCGGGTGTCGAGGATCAGGCTCTCGTAGCGAACCTCCTCGTAATGGCGCAGCCGCCGTGCCTGCTCGCGGGCGCGCGTGATCCGCCGCACCCAGCGCTCGGCGATCCGGTCGATCGGGTGCTCTTTGACCGCGCGGTCGCGGATCGACAGAGCGACGTCACGCCCGTCGCGGATCACGTGCACGAACCTCGCCTCCGGCAGGACGCGCTCGATCTTGCGCATGCTCTTCACGTAGATCGGCGTCTTCTCCCCCCAGCGGGGCTTGCCGACTCGCTCCGCGTAGGCGGAATAGAAGGCGCGGAGGGCGTCGCCGGCGTTGAGCGGCTCGATCGCCCGGAAGCGCTCGAGGAGCGCGTCCTCGCTGAGGCCGAAGTCGCCCCATTCCCGCTGACGGGTGATGGTCTCGAGCAGCGCCTCGGGGGTCGGGTCGTCCCCCTCGGCCACGTCGATCAGCTCCGGCACGAAGTGGGTCTCGGGCGGGATCGTCAGCTCCGGGTGGGCGTCGAGCATCATCCGCAGCAGGGTCGTCCCCGAGCGGTTGACGCCGACGACGAACGGCGCCGGGGTCAGCTCGGTCCCGCGCGCCGAGGCGCGGCGGCTCCTGGACTCGCGCCAGGCTCTCTTGGGGCTTGGAAGTGGCATCGTCGGCAAGCGCATTCGCCTCGACGGCGAGTCGGCGATCGCGGCCCGCGTCGCGTGGCACGTGGACGTCGGGGAACGCCGGATTGTAGGCGCCGGCCGGGACTTCCGCATCGAGCCGGGGGTCCGGCTGACGGCGGACGCGGTGGCCGCTGGAGCCGTCAACCGGGCGACCGAGCGGCGCCACCTGCGGCGGCTCGACGCCCTCGATCCCGACGGGCGGCGGCGCGGGGGATCAGCCGATCAGCTCGCCGATCGCGGCGACCGTCCGCTCCCAGGGGTGGGCCGTCCGCGACGCGACGGCGCCGTCGCGGAGCCGGGCGAGCTCGCCGGGCTCCGCGATCCGCTCGATCGCCGCCGTCAGCGCGTCGGGGTCGGGACGCCGGGCCGGGATCCCCGATCGCGCGGTCCCGTCGGGATGCGAGGGGACGAGGATGCCGTTGACGCCATCGACCACGACCTCGTTCATCGGCGGGTCGTCGTTGGCGATCGTCGGCATCCCGAAGGCGATCGCCTCATACAGCGGCAGGCCGAGCCCCTCCCAGCGCGACGGCGAGAGCGAGACGTCGTTGGCGGCGACGGCGGCGAGGTGCTCGGCCCAGGGCTCGTCGGCGAGGCGCAGCTCGATCCGCTCGTCGGCGCCGATCAGCGGCATCAGCTCGCGCAGCCGCGAGCGCTCGACCTGGGCCTTGACGAGCAGCCGCAGGTTCTGCCCGCGCGCTCTCGTGAACGCCTCGACGACCGGCTCGGCGGGCTTGCGATGGCCGAGAAAGCCGCCCGGGAAGACGAATCGGACGAGGCCGTCGTCGCTGCGTCGGACCGGCACGTCGAGCAGCTCCGGGTGGATCCCCCACGGCACCCGCGGCGTCTGCAGCCCCCAGCCCGCGTAGCGCTCCTGCTCGCAGGCGGTGACCGAGTAGATGCGGTCGTAGGCGGCGCGGGCCGGCTCGAGGTGCTCGCGCGTGAAGTGCTCCCAGACGAACCGGCCGATGACCCGGACGCCCGCCGAGCGGAGCCTGGCGAGCTCGTCGAACTGGTAGTTCTGGTCGCAGAGGATCGCGTCGAGCGCGTTCGCCTCGACCCAGGCCTCGTACTCGGCGAGCGGCGTCGCGAAGCTCGACGCCGCCGTCACGTCGGGCTGGTCCCAGACGCCGGTGCGCTCCAGGGCGCCCGCCATCGGCCCCTTCTCCCGGCGCGGCTTTGCGAGCACGAAGCTCGAATGGCCGAGCTCGTCGATCGCGGAGCGGAGGTAGCGGCCGACGACCGGCTGGCCGCGGTTGAACCACTTGCTGACGATCCCGACGTTCACGCCGCCGGCCCTCAGCCCGTGGCGCGACGGCCGCGGCCGCGATCGCCGCCGCGGACGCTCATCAGCCGCGGCTTGCGGGGCAGCAGCCGTTCGCGGTCGACCCCGCGCGGCACCGCGTGCATGCAGACCCGCGTCCAGTGCTCGGTGCGCGGCTCCTCCCAGACGGTGGCGACGCCGGCGTACCCGGCAGCGGCGAGCATCTGCTCGAGGCACGGCACGTTCGGGATCCACCAGTTCGAGGGGTTGCCGTCCTCGACGCCACGGAACAGCATCAGCGGGTCGTCGCCGCCCTTCGTCGTCGAGGCCGACTCGATCACGAGCAGCTCGCGGGTCACCGTCGCGAGCCGCAGCAGCAGCGACATCGGGCTCGGGACGCTGTAGATCAGCCCCGAGCAGAGGACGACGTCGAAGCTGCCGAGACCCTGCCAGAGCTCCCCGAAGATGTCCATCTGCAGGAACTCGAAGCCGAATCGGTCGACGTTTGCGCGCAGGTCCTCGCCGGTGCAGATGTCGACGCCGACGACGGGCTCGGCGCCGCGGCGGACCGCCTCGGCGCAGTGGACGCCCTCCCAGCAGCCGACGTCGAGGAACGAGCGGCCGTCGAGCTCGACCGGCAGCCGGAACTGCTCCCAGCGGCTCGGCTTGCCCGCCGGGGCGGCGGCGCCGGCCCCGATGTCGCCCGTGTCGGTCATCGCGAGGCGGGAGGGTAGCCGCCCGGTCAGCTCCCGATCAGCGCCGCGAGGTCGGCGATCGTCCGCGACCACGACCGTTGCTCGGCCAGCACCGCCACCCCGGCACGCATCCGCGCGAGCTCGGCCGCCTCGCCGAGCCGCTCGATCGCGGCCGCCAGCGCCGCCACGTCGGGGTCCCAGGCCGGGATCCCCGAGCGCGCGGTCCCGTTCTGCTCGGAGGGGACGAGGATGCCGCTGCGCCCGTCGAGGACCATCTCCGACATCGGCGGCTTGTCGTTGGTGATGATCGGCAGCCCGAACGCGGTCGCCTCGTACAGGGGCAGCCCGAGGCCCTCCCACCGCGATGGCGCCACGCAGACGTCGCAGGCGGCGAAGCGCGCCCGGTGGGCGGCCTCGGGCTCGTCCTCGAGCATCAGCTCGATCCGCGGATCGGCCGCCGCGGCCTCGCGCAGGGCCTCGTCGTTGCGTGGCACCTGCGCGTCGATCAGGAGCCGCAGGTGCGTGCCCGAGGCCATCCCGAAGGCCTTGATCACCTTCCGCACCGGCTTGCGCCGCCCGAGGAAGGAGCCGGGGAAGTAGAAGGTGACAACTCCGGGGGAATCCTCCGCTCCGCGTCCGGGGCCAGCTCCGGTCGAATCCTCCGCTTCGCGTCCGCTTCCGGCGGCTGCAGGTTCAGATACCTGCGGAAATGCGCTCCGGGCCTTCGGCCCGTCCGCTGTCCGCTGTCCGCCGCCTGCCGTAGCCAGCAGCTCCGGGTGGATCCCCCACTGCACGTACGGGCTCTCGAGCCCGAGCTCCGCGTAGCGGTCGCGCTCGCAGCGGGTCAGCGAGTAGATCGTCTCGTAGGCCCCGCGGGCGGGGTCGATGTGGGCGGGCCCGAAGTACTCCCAGACGAACCGGCCGACGGTGCGGATCCCGGCCGCTCGCAGCGCCCCGATCTCCGCCCACTGGTAGTTCTCGTCGCAGAGGACCAGCTCGAGCGAGTTCGCCCGCGCCCAGTCCTCGTACTCGGCGAGCGGCACGTCGTGTGCGGACGCCTCGGTGACGCCGGGCTGGTCCCAGACGGGGTCGGGCGCGGCTGCGGCCCGTGCCCGCGGCCCCGAGCCCGGGCGGGCGAGCACGAAGGTCTCGTGGCCGAGGCCGTCGAGGGCCGAGCGGATCTGCCGGGCGACCACCGCCTGGCCGCTGGCGGCCCACTTGCTGACCAGGCCTATATGCACGTGTCCTCGGTTTCGCGTGCGGGCATGGGCGCGCGTGGGCTCGTCACCGCTTGCGGGCCAGGGTGATCCCGTCGGCGACGGCGAGCATCGCCACGTCGACCCGGTCATCGGCCGCGATCGCCTCGTTCAGCGCGGCGATCACGCGACCGCCCTCGTCGTCGGGCTCCGGGTCGAGAACCGATCCGTCGCGGAGGACGTTGTCGAGGACGATCAGCCCGCCGGGCCGCAGCAGCGTCAGACAGGACTCGTAGTAGGCGGGATAGGAGGCCTTGTCGGCGTCGATGAACGCGAAGTCGTAGCTGCCGGCGCTGCTGCCGGCGAGGGCGGCGAGGGTGTCGGCGGCGGGGCCGACGACAACCTCGATCCGGTCGGCGACGCCGGCGGCGGCGAAGTTGGCCCGCGCGGCCGCGGCCCGTTCGGGGTCGAGCTCGCAGGCGGTCAGCCGGCCGCGCTCGGCGAGCCCGCGGGCGATGCAGATCGCCGAGTAGCCGGTGAAGGTGCCGAGCTCGATCGCACGCGAGGCGCCGATCAGGCGGACGAGCATCGTCATCAACGCACCCTGGTCGGGCGAGATCTGCATGACCGCGATGTCACCGAGCGCCGCGGTGCTCTCGCGGACCTCCGCGAGCACGGCGTCCTCGCGGGCGCCGTGGCGGACGACGTAGTCGTGCAGCTCCGGCGTCAGCGCGATGAACTTCGCCTCGCTCACGCGCCGCTCGCCGCGGTCTCGGTCCCGACCTCGTAGCCGAGCTCGTTGAGGAGCTCGCCGGCAGCGGCGTCGAAGGCGGCGACGTCCGCCGCGGACATCCGCTCCTTCCAGCGGTACATCGCGCTCGGGTCGGGCGGCTTCCGGGTCATCGCGTGGGCCTGCATGCGCTCCTCGCCCGGCCGGGTCGGCTTGCCGGCGGTCGCCGGCAGGTCGCGCGCCATCTCCGCCATCCGCTCGGCGGCGTGCTCGTAGTAGGTCAGCATCACCGGATCCCACGGGAGCGCGAGGAACTCGGCGATCCGGCGCAGGTTCGGCTCGGTGTCGGTGACGAGGTCCTCGTAGCGCAGCTCGAGGTAGTGGGAGAGCTTGCGTCCGTGCCGCTGGGCGCGACGGATCCGCCGCTGCCAGGTCTCCGCCACCTGCCCGGCCGGGGCGGGATCCTTGTCGCCGAGCGTCCGCTTCCAGCGCGAGAGCGCGACATCGCGGCCGTCGCGGATCACGTGGATGAACCGGGCCTCGGGCATCGCCCCCTCGATCTTCAGCATGCTCTTGACGTAGGCCGGCGTCTTCTCGCCGTAGCGGGGCTTGTCCTGGCGCTCGGCGTAGATCTCGTAGAAGGCCCGCAGCGCCGGGCCCGGCTCGAACCGGTCGAGCCGCTGCCAGCGCCCGACGACCTCGGCGGGATCCGTGTGAAGGTCGCCCCACTGGCGCACCGCGGTCATCGTCTCGGCCGCCTGCTCGGGCGTGGCGCCGGCCGCGATCGCGTCGATCAGGGCGGGGACGAAGTGCGTCTCCGGCGGGATCGCCAGGTCGGGATGGGCGTCGAGCATCAGCCGCAGCATCGTCGTGCCGGAGCGGCCGACGCCGACGATGAACGGCACCGCGGCGCGGCTGGCCTCGCTGGACTTCCTGGAGAAGAGGGCCATGCGATCGAAGGGTAGGCGAGGTGGCTGGTATTACCGGGTATACTGATGCGATGGCCAAGGTGATGATCTCGCTGCCGGACGAGCTCCTCGCCCGCATCGACGCCGAGGCCGCGCGATCGGGCCGGTCGCGAAGCGCCGTCATCAGGGACGCCGCGGCCAACGTCTTCGCCGAGAACGACCGCAAGCTGGCCGAGATCATGCGCGAGCTCAACTCGCAGGTGAAGCGAAGCCACGGGGGCGACGTGGTGTCGGTCCTGAAGGCCTCCCGGCCGCGGTGATCCTCCTCGATGCGAGCGTCCTGCTGGCCGCCGAGGATCCGGCGGATCGCAACCACGGTGCGAGCCTCTGCCTCGTCGAATCGAGCAAGTCCCTTGCGACCCTCGATCTGGCGGCCTTCGAAGCCGTCAACGCCGCGGTCAGGGGATGGCGGGACGACGAGTCGGCTGCACGATTACGTGAGCGCGTGTTCGCGATCGAAAGGTTCGGCGAGCTGATCCGTGTCGACGAGGGGCTGGTCGAGCGGAGTCATGAGATCGCGACCGAATACGGCATCACCGTCTACGACGCCGGGTACGTCGCCGCGGCCGAGCGGGCGGGAGCGGTGCTCGTGAGCTGCGATGAGGAAGATCTCGTCAGCAGGGGCTTGGCGCGACTTCCCGCCGACGCCCTGGACTGAGCTCAGCCCAGCAGCGACCCGAAGTCCGCGACCGTGCGGTCCCAGGAGCGCTCCTCGCGGAACTCGAGGGCCCCGGCCGAGAGCTCGGCGCGTAGGACGGGGTCGGCGAGGCGCGAGATCGCATCGGCGAGCGCGGCGACGTCGACCGTCTTCGCGGGGATCCCGGAGTTGGCGAGGCCGTCGGGGTGGGAGGGGACGAGCAGGCCGTTGACGCCGTCGGCGACGAGCTCGTTCATCGGCGGGTCGTCGTTGCAGACGATCGGCTGGCCGAACGCGATCGCCTCGTACAGATGCAGGCCGAGCCCCTCCCAGCGCGCCGGCGCCATGCAGACGTCGGCGTCGGCGAACATCTGCAGGTGGACGTCGGTCGGCAGGTCCTCGACGACCAGCTCGATCCGGCTGTCGTTCGCGACGGCCTTCTCGAGGAACTTCATCCGCCGCTCGATCTGCGCCTTGACGAGCAGCCGCAGTTCCGGCTCCTTCGTGGCCGAGAACGCGTTGATGACCTCCTTGAACGGCTTCCGCTTGCCGAGCAGCCCGGCGTGGTAGTGGAAATGGACAAGCCCGCCGGAATCCTCCGCTGCGTGTCCGGTCCCACCGGCACGTGTCCGGTAGACGGACTCGGGGTCGTTGCCGCGATGCGGCGTCACCGCGAAGTACTCGGGGTGGATGCCGTAGCGGACGTAGGGGGCCTCGATGCCCATCCCCGCGTAGCGTTCCTGCTCACAGCGGGTCAGCGAGTAGACGAGATCGTAGGCGCGCTTGGCGGGCTCGACGTGCTCGTCGCTGAACCGCTCCCAGACGAAGCGGCCGATCGTCCGGACGCCGGCGGCGCGGAGCTGTGCGATCGCGTCGAACTCGTAGTTCTGGTCGAAGAAGCAGGCCTCGATCCCGGTCTGTCGGGCCCAGCCGACGAGCTCCGCGGCGGGGATGAAGAAGTCCGATGCGGCGGTCACCTGTGCCTGCGCCCAGACGTCGTCGCTGCGCGCGTCCTGCGGCATCGGGAAGCTCTCCTTCGTCGGCCGGCCGAGCACGAACGTCTCGTGGCCGAGCTCGTCGAGCGCGGAGCGGAGCTGGCGGGCGACGACGCCCTGCCCGCGGTTGAACCAGAAGGCGCAGATCCCGACTCGCATGGGCCGGGGAAGATAGCCGGAGCGCGCCGCTCGGCCGGCGGTGGGGCGGTCGTCTGCGACGAGGGCCATGCCAGCGGGGGGTTCGCCGCGCGGGTCAGTGAGCTCGGCGGCACCGTCCTGCGCCGAACCGCAAGGACGAAGACGGGATCGGGCCCTGGCTGGCGCCGATCCGCCAGCGGATCGAGTCGGTGTCTTGGACCCGCAAGGACATCCGCTGCCTCGAGCGCCACTCCGCCCGCACGATCGAGGGACTCTGCGAGCGGGTTGGCGCCCGCGTCCTCGCCCTTGCCGCCTTCGCTCAACCACAGGCCCGGTCGTCCGCGCCGCGCCGGGTCGACTTCGTCGCCTGAGCGCGTGGAATCAACCATCCAGGTGGGTTTGGCTCAGTGGCCGCGCCTACTTCGAAAGCTGCTTCAAGGGGTCGATAGCACCGACTTCGCCGCTTTCGACCGCGCGTCTGGCCTTGGCCTGCGCTCGCCCATTCATCGCCTCAGCCTCCTGGTGGATTCGGGCACGTCGTCGCGCCGGAACGGCGATGTACTCGCAACAGCCGAATCAACCCGAACCAACGCGGCCAAAGAAACGTCACCCGGAGGCTGTGTCACGGGGGCAACCAGGGACAGCAGGCCTCTACTGGGCCAGAGCGAGCGCCCGGACCGCCGACTCGAACAGGCGCAGCCCGTCGTTCGACCCGGTCAGGGGATCGACCGCATGCTCGGGGTGCGGCATCAGGCCGACCACGTTGCCGCGCTCGTTGCGGACGCCGGCGATGTCGTTGAGCGAGCCGTTCGGGTTCTGGCCCGCCGCGTAGCGGAAGGCGACCTGACCGTTCGCCTCGACCTCGTCGAGAAGCGCCGGCGGCGCGAACCAGCGGCCGGTCGTGTGCTTGACCGGAATCGAGAGGACGTCGCCGGCTCGGCAGGATCGCGTCCACGCCGTCTCGGCGTTCGCGACCTCGATATCGACCTGGCGGCAGAGGAAGCGCAGCCCCTCGTTGGGGAGCAGCGCTCCCGGCAGGAGCCCCGCCTCGCAGAGCACCTGAAAGCCGTTGCAGATCCCGAGCACCGGGCCGCCCGCGGCGGCGAACTCCATCACCTTCTCCATCGCCGGCGCGAACCGGGCGATCGAGCCGACCCGCAGGTAGTCGCCGTATGAGAAGCCGCCGGGGATGACGACGGCGTCGACGTCGCCGAGGTCGCTGTCGCCGTGCCAGACGATCCGCGCCTCGGCGACCCGCTCGCAAGCCATCAGCGCGTCGACCTCGTCGCAGGACCCGGGAAAGCGCAGGACCCCGAACCTCATCCCAGCTCTTCGATCTCGTAGTCCTCGATCAGCGGGTTGACGAGCAGCTTCTCGCAGAGACCCTCGAGCTCGGCCCGGTCCTCGTAGCGAAGCTCGACCATCCGGCCGACGCGGACGTCGCTGACAGCCGAGACGCCGAGCGTCGGCAGCGCCCGCTCGACCGCCTTGCCCTGCGGATCGAGGATGCCGTCCTTCGGCTTGATCAGGACCCGCGCGAGCACGAGCCCAAACTTAGACCACCGACCTGCGGGAGGCGCGGCCGCGGCCGAGCAGCCTCCGCAGCGTCCCGCCCGAGGGCGGGGAGCCCACCGACCCGGCGAGCGAGCCATAGCCGGCGTCGCGCAGGGCCTGCCCCATGTCGAGCTCTGTGAACGCCTCGGTCCAGCGCGGGTCGGTGGCCGCGAACGGGACCTCGGGTTCTTTGACCTTGTCGCGGGCCCAGTCGGCGACCACGGGCGGCGTCCTCCGGCCGGCCGCCTCGTAGACGCGGGCGATCGCCGCGACCGGGTCGGCGCGGAGCTCCTCGTTGCGGAGCAGCACGTAGCGGTCGCCGAACAGGACGCGGCCGTCGCGCCAGGTGCTCTCGAACGTGTGCTTCCAGACGAGCAGGATCCGCTCGAAGTTCGCCGGCTTCGATACGTGCGAGTACTCGGGACGCTGGAGCAGGATCCGCGAGAGCGCCCGGCTCGACCAGAGCTTGCGCTTCTCGCGCTCGGCGAAGAACTCGTCGGCGGTCGCGTAGCTGCGACTGCGGCTCTTGCCCCTCATCATCGACGCGGCGACCGCGCGCGGGTCGCGGACGACGTGGACGAGCACCGCGTCGCCGGGAGCCAGCTCGCTGATCGCCTCGAGCTTGTCGTAGAGGCGGGTCTCCTTGACCAGCACCGGCTCGTCACGGTCGAGCAGCGTCCGCAGGAAGCCGGCGCAGTGCGCGGGCATCTCCGGGCCGATCTCGCGTTCGGGGTGGCCGGGGCCGCCGAGGTTGAACTCGGCGATGTCGAAGCCGGGCCAGTGGCGATCGCGGTACTCGCGCCGGAGCCGCCGCGTCGCGGCGAACGGGTCGGTCGCGCGGGCGCCGCTGCCGCCGCCGGGCGTCTCGGTGTCCTCGCGCAGCGGCTCGTAGAAGCAGCGCAGCGCCGGGTCCTCGAGGAAGGCGTCGTAGAGGATCGAGGTCCCCGAGCGCCGCATGCCCTGGATCAGGATCGCCTCCGGCATCGGCAGCAGGCTACCCGGGTGTCCCGGGGTGGCTCAGAGCAGCCGCTCCGACCCGGCCTCGAGCCGGGCAGCGATCGGCTCGACATCGTCGAGCGCGCCGGTGGCGACGGCGACGATCAGGTCGTAGGCCGCGTCGTTGTCGAGGGTCCCCCGCCAGCCGTTGACCCGCAGGAAGGTGAGCGTGGCCGCGAGCGCGAGGCGCTTGTTGCCGTCGAGGAGCGGATGATTGCGGGCCAGGGAGTGCAGCAGTGCGGCCGCCTTCTCGTGCAGAGTGGGGTAGGCGTCCTGCCCGAACGCCGTCGCCTGCGGCCGGCCCGCCGCCGATTCGAGCAGCCCCGCATCCCGCAGCTCGACCGGTTCCCCCGTCGCCCGCTCGGCCACGTACAGGAGGTCGTCGGCGTTGAGGTAGATCACCGCCCGAGGCGCTCGAGCGCCTCGGCGTAGCGCGGCAGATCCTCATCCAGGGCCCGCTCGACGAGGTTGCGCCTGCCCGAGCGCACGACGTAGTCGCGGACCGCCGCCCGTGCCACTTCCTGCATCGATCTGCCCTCGAGCTCGGCCCGCTGCCGGAGCAGCCGGGTCTCCTCGTCGGTCAGCCGCAGCGTCATCGCCATGGGGCCATGGTATCAGTCAGATACCGGGCGGTCGGCCCGACGGCCGGCCGGGCCGGGGAGCGAATCGGCCCTCGGGTGACCCGTACGCGCACGCTGCGGTACGAACGATCCCGCTGGCTCCCGTTCAGTCGAGCGCGCGGCCGGTGATCCGCTCGTAGGCCTCGCGGTACTTGGCCGTGGTGTTGGCGATCACCTCGGGCGGCAGCGCCGGCGCCGGCGGCGAGTGGTCCCAGCCCTGCTCGTTCAGGTAGTCGCGCACGTACTGCTTGTCGAACGAGGCCTGGCCGCGGCCGGGCTCGTACTCGTCGGCGGGCCAGAACCGTGACGAGTCCGGGGTCAGCACCTCGTCGCCGAGGACGACCTCGGCGCCCGCCGTCGAGCCGAACTCGAACTTCGTGTCGGCGAGGATGATCCCGCGCCCCAGCGCATGGGTGCGGGCGTGCTCGTAGAGCTCGATCGAGACCCGTCGCAGCTCCTCCATCAGCGCCCCGGAGCCGACGATCTCGCTGGCCCGGTCGAAGTCGATGTTCTCGTCGTGCTCGCCGATCTCGGCCTTCGTCGCCGGCGTGAAGATCGGCTCCGGGAGCTGGTCGGACTCCTCGAGCCCGCTCGGCAGCTCGATCCCGCAGACCGACTGCGACTCCCGGTACTCCTTCCAGCCCGACCCCGACAGGTAGCCGCGGACGACGCACTCGACCGGGTACATGTCGAGCTTGCGGACCCGGATCGCTCGGCCGGCGACCTCCGCGGGCACGTCCTCGCCGATCAGGTGGTTGGGGACGATCTGCCCGGTGGTCTCGAACCAGAAGATCGACATCTGGGTCAGCACCCGCCCCTTGTCGGGGATCGGCTCGGCGAGGACGACGTCGAACGCGGAGATCCGGTCGGAGGCGACCATGATCAACTCATCCCCGTCCTCGTAGATCTCCCGGACCTTGCCGCTCGAGTGCAGATCGAGCTCGCTGAGAGTGCCGGCCATCGGCGCGAGGCTAGCAGCGCCGCGCGGCGTCCGGCCCGCGCCGGATAGCCTCGTGAGCGATGGCAGAGCAGCAGAGCGCCGAGGGCGTCCTCGCGGAGGTCATCCCGGGGATCCTCGCCTGGAGCGGCGAGCACCCGAACATCGGCAAGACCGTCCACTCCCACTACCTCGTCGACGAGCGGATCGCGATTGACCCGATCGCCGTCCCCGGCCTCGTGCCCGCGCTCGAGCGCGTCGGCGGCGTCGCCCAGGTCCTGCTCACGAACCGCCATCACCTGCGCGGCTCCGAGGAGATCGTCGCCGCGTTCGGGACGCCGGTGCGATGCCCGCGGACCGGGCTGCACGAGTTCGATGGGCGCGATCGGCCGCAGGTGGGCGGCTACGAATGGGGCGAGGAGCTTGCCCGGGGCGTGACCGCCCACGAGGTCGGCTCGCTCTCTCCGGACGAGGGCGCCCTCCAGATCGCGGTCGGGCCGGGCGCGCTCGCCTTCGCCGACACGATCATCGCCGACGCGAGCGGGCTCGGCTTCGTCCCCGACTTCCTGATGGACGACCCCGAGACGACCAAGGCCGGGATCGTCGCCGCGGTCCGCGGCCTGCTCGACCTCGACTTCGATGTCCTGCTGATGGCGCACGGAGCCCCGGTCGCGAG
Organism: Solirubrobacterales bacterium; assembly: GCA_041393495.1. Classification (GTDB taxonomy): domain Bacteria; phylum Actinomycetota; class Thermoleophilia; order Solirubrobacterales; family 70-9; genus RHKX01. The sequence continues at coordinate 116,430 of JAWKKA010000011.1, forward strand.
CGGCGGCAAGCGGGCGCTCGCGTCGTTTCTCGACTCCCCGCGAACCGCCTCGATCGACTGACGAGCGGCACGGCCCGCTCCCGGCCGGGTCTATCCTGAACCCGCCGATGGGGCCGAGCACCGACCTGACCCCGCCGATGGGGCCGAGCACCGACGCCCCGGAGCGCCAATGGGCGGGCGCCATGGCGCTCCTCGCCATCGCCCTGCTCACCCTCATCGCAGCGGCTCCGGCCGTGGCCGCGAGCCCGTTCCGGGGCAACGCGATGTGGGTCTGGTACGTGAGCGCCTCCGGCGGCGATCCGGCCACGCTCGCCCGCCAGGCCGACCGCCGCGGCCTCGACGCCGTCTATGTCAAAAGCGGCGACGCCGGCAGCTACTGGAGCCAGTTCGACCGGGCGCTCGTCCGCGCCGGCCACGACCGCGGCCTCGACGTCTGCGCCTGGCAGTTCGTCTACGGCAGCGATCCGCGGCGCGAGGCGAGGGTCGGGGCAGCGGCAGCCGAGCGTGGCGCCGACTGCCTGATCATCGATGCCGAGAGCGACTACGAGGGTCGCTACGCCGCCGCCGACACCTACATCCGCGTCCTCCGCCGCGAGGTCGGGCCGCGCTTTCCGATCGCGCTCGCGAGCTTCCCCTACGTCGACTACCACCCGGCGTTCCCGTACTCGGTCTTCCTCGCCCCGGGGGCCGCCGATGCGAACCTGCCGCAGCTCTACTGGTACGCGATCGGCGACCCGATCGCGGCGGCGTTCCGGCACACCTACGCGTACAACCGCCCCTACGACCGGCGGATCTTCCCGGTCGGCCAGACCTGGATGGACCCGCCGCGGCGCCAGGTCCTCGACTTCCGGCGCCTCGCCGCCGCCTACGGCCCGACCGGCGTGAGCTGGTGGTCGTGGCAGGAGACGAGCCGGCGGATGTGGCCGCGCCTGACCGGGCCGGTGCGCGGCGTCGCGCCGGGACCGCGCCCGCGCCGCGAGTACGCGCCGCTCGCCCGCGGCGCCCGCGGCGATCTCGTCGTCTGGGCCCAGGAGCTGCTCCGCGGCGCCGGCATCGACGTCCCCGTCAACGGGCGTTTCAATCGCCGGACCGGGCGCGCGGTGCGGACGCTGCAGCGGCAGGGCGGGCTCGAACCGACCGGCGCGGTCGACGACGAGACCTGGAAGGCGCTGCTCGCCGGCGATCCGGAGCCGGTCCGCTGGTCGCGGCGCGGCTCCGCGCCGTCGCTGCGCCGCGCTGCCGCGGCGCCGCCGACCGCGAGCTTGGCGCCGCTCGCGACCGAGATCCCGCCGCCGGGGTCGAGGATTCCGTGAGGCTGCCGGCGACGATCGTCCTTGCCACCGTCCTGCTCCCCGCCGCGGCGCCACTTGGTGCGGCTTGGAGGCCCCGGGTCAGGCCCCCCGCCGAGCCGATTCCGCGATCCGGCCCGTAGCGACCGCTCGGCTCGCCGGCGACCGAGCCCGCTACCGCAGAGCTTCCAGCCGCTCGAACACCGCGCCGGCGTGGGTCAGGTAGGCGCCGGGGTCGAAGACGGCGTCGAGGTCGACCTCGTGGCCGGAGCCGGCGAGCGCTTCGGCGAGCAGGCCCCGGAACGGCGTCCGCTCATCCCAGGCGCGCTGCGCGTTCTCCTGGACGAGCCGGTAGGCGTCGTCGCGGCCGAGGCCCGCGTCGACGAGCGCGGTCAGTGCCCGCTGGCTGTAGATCGCTCCGTGGGTCAGCTCGAGGTTCTCGCGCATCCGCCCGGCGTGGACGGTCATTCCCGCGACGACCCGGGTCGCGAGGTGCTGCATGTAGTCGAGGGCGATCGTCGCGTCCGGGAGGATCACCCGCTCGGCGCCGGAGTGGGAGATGTCGCGCTCGTGCCAGAGGGCGACGTTCTCGAGCCCGGCCTGCGCGTAGCCGCGGAGCACCCGGGCGAGGCCGGTGATCCGCTCGGTCGCGATCGGGTTGCGCTTGTGCGGCATCGCCGAGGAGCCCTTCTGGCCTTTGCCGAACGGCTCCTCGACCTCGCGGATCTCGGTCCGCTGCAGGTTGCGGACCTCGGTCGCGAAGCGTTCGAGGCCGGCGCCCGCGAGGGCGATCGCGGCGAGGAGCTCGGCGTGGCGATCGCGGGGGACGACCTGCGTCGAGGCGTCCTCGACCGCGAGGCCGAGCCGCTCCATCACGGCGGCCTCGATGCTCGGCGGCAGCGACGCATAGGTGCCGACCGCTCCGGAGAGCTTGCCGTAGCGGCACGCGGCAAGGGCCCGTTCGAGCCGCCCAAGGTTGCGGTCGGCCTCGAACGCGAACCCGGCGAGGCGGAGCCCGAAGCTGGTCGGCTCGGCGTGGATCCCGTGGGTGCGGCCGACGCAGACGGTGTCGCGATGCTCGAGCGCGCGCTCGACGAGCGCGTCGCGATAGGCGACCGCTCCCGCCACGACGATCCCGCCGGCGGCGCGGATCTGCATCGCCAGCGCGGTGTCGAGGACATCGGAGGAGGTGAGCCCGTAGTGGATCCATCGCCCCGCCGGGCCGATCGAGGCGCTGACGACGTCGACGAAGGCGGCGACGTCGTGGTTGGTCGTGCGTTCGCGCTCGGCGACGGCCTCGACGGTGAAGCTCGCCCGCTCGCGGCAGGCGGCGGCGTCGGCCGCCGCGACGACGCCCGCCTCGGCGAGCGCCTCGGTGACGGCCAGCTCGACCTCGAGCCAGCCCTCCAGCTTGCGCCGCTGGGTCCAGACGGCGCCGATCTCCTCGCGGGTGTAGCGCCGGATCAAAGCCCGATGATCCGGGCCGCGTAGAGCCCGGCGTTCTTGGCCCCGTCGACCGCCATGCAGGCGACCGGAACCCCGGGGGGCATCTGGGCGATCGCCAGCAGAGCGTCCATGCCGCCGAGGTTGGTGCCGGCGATCGGCACTCCGATCACCGGCAGGCTCGTGTGGGCTGCGGCGACGCCCGGCAGCGCGGCGCTCATCCCCGCGCCGGCGATGATCACCTTCAGCCCCCGCATCTGTGCCGCCTTGCAGTACTCGACGACGAGGTCGGGGGTGCGGTGGGCGCTCATCACCCGGACCTCGTAGCGGATCCCGGCCTCCTCGAGCGCCTTGCCCGCGGGCCGCATCTTCGGCTTGTCGTTGGCCGACCCCATGATTATCCCGACGAGTGGCGAGTCGACCTCGATCTCCTCGAAGGCGGCTTCGACGTCCGGCATCGACTCCGGATCGGGGAAGCTCGGCGTCTCGGTCCCCGACGCGGGGGTCGGAGCGGATTCGGCTTCGGTCATCGGGCCTCCTCGGTCGTTCGCTCGACTGCGCGGGCAGCGATGTCGGTCCGGATCTGCCTGCCGCCGAATCTGATCAGCTCGGCCGCATCGTATGCGCGCTGCCGTGCGGTCGCGGCGTCGGCGCCGAGCGCGGTCACGTTGAGCACGCGGCCGCCGGCCGTGACGAGCCGGCCGTCATCGATCGCGGTGCCGGCGTGAGTGATCTCGGCGCCGGTCGCTGCCGCTTCGGCGACGCCCTCGATCACGTCGCCCGATGACGAGCTCTCCGGGTAGCCGCGCGAGGCGAGCACGAGCGTCACCGCCCATTCCGGCGTGAACTCGGCGGCGACGCCGGCGAGCCCGCCGGGCTCGCGCGAGGCGAGGCAGAGCCCGGCGAGGTCGGAGCGCAGCCGCGGCAGCACCGCCTGCGTCTCGGGGTCGCCGAAGCGGCAGTTGAACTCGAGCACCTTCGGGCCCGCGGCGGTCAGCATCAGCCCCGCGTAGAGAACACCCCGGAACGGGCTGCCGCGGTCGGCCATCAGCCCGACGATCGGCTCGTGGACCTCGGCGACGATCCGCGCCACCGCAGCGGCGTCGATCCCGGGCACCGGCGAGTAGCTGCCCATCCCGCCGGTGTTGGGGCCGCGATCGCCGTCGAAGATCCGCTTGTAGTCCTGCGCCGGCGCGAGCGGGACGACGTTGGCGCCGTCGCAGAGCGCCAGCAGCGACAGCTCCTCGCCCTCGAGGAACTCCTCGATCAGCACCTGAGTCGCGCCGAACCGCTGCTCGGTGAAGAACGCCTCGACTGCCTCGACGGCCTCGTCGCGGCCGGCGGCGATGATCACCCCCTTGCCGGCGGCGAGGCCGTCGGCCTTGAGCACGACCGGGAACGGGCAGGTCGCGAGGTGCGCGAGCGCCTGCTCGCGCGAGGCCGCCGTCGTGTGGCCGGCGGTCGGCACGCCGGCCTCCCGCATCGCCTCCTTCGCGAACAGCTTCGACCCTTCGAGGCGCGCCGCCGCCGCGGTCGGGCCGAAGGCGGCGACGCCCGCCTCCTCGAGGTCGTCGACGAGCCCCGCGACGAGCGGCACCTCGGGGCCGATCACGACCAGCTCGGCGCCGAGATCGAGCGCCGCCGGCACAACGCCCCGCTCGGCGGTGACGATCTCCGCGTCGGCGGCGATGCCGGCGTTGCCGGGCGTGCAGTAGAGCTCCGGCGCCCGCTCCGAGCGGGCGAGAGCGCGGACGATCGCGTGCTCGCGACCGCCGGACCCGACGACGAGGATCCTCATCGCGGCTCCCTCCCGCCCGTTCCGCTCCGGCTCACAGCGAGCCGGCGAAGTCCTCGCTCGGGATCGCGCTGAGGGTCTCGTTCACCGTCGTGCCGCGCGAGCCGAGCTCGACCGATGCCTTCGCCATCGCCTCGGGCGTGTCGGCCTCGACGACGCTGATGAAGTCGTAGCGCCCGAGCGTCGCCCACTGGTGGTGGACCTTGAGCCCGATCTGCTCCATCTCGTGGTTCACCTCGGCGATCCGGCTCGGGTTGTTCTTGATCGTCTTGACGCCGTCGCTGGTCAGCTTCGTCAGCAGGATGAAATGGGGCACGTCGCTCTCCTCCTCGTGGTCGTGGCGGTGGGTCTTTCCCGTCGGGGCATTTCTCTCACGTCCGCCGACTCGCTGCAAGCCGCCCCCGTACGCGGTGCCGCTCAGGCGGGCTTGCGGGCGCTGCCGGCGACGAGCGGCCGGACGATCGCGGGCGCCTTCGGGAGCCGGCCGTGCTCGACCCGCTCGACCTCGAGCGGCGAGGCGCCGATCGCGGCGATCGTGTCGCGGTTGCAGTGGCAGCCGTGCCCGATGAACCGCCATGGCCTCTCGAGCCGGTCCTGCCAGCGGGCGACGCCGGCGTCGGACGAGCGGACGTGCTCGAGGTAGAGCAGGCGGCCGCCGGGCTTCAGCACCCGGCTCACCTCGGCCAGCGTCGCCGGCACGTCGTCGACCGTGCAGAGCACGAGCGTCGCGACCGCGGTGTCGATCGAGGCGTCCGGGATCGGCAATGCTTCGGCCGGGGCCTCGATCACGGTCGCCTCCTCGCCGGCGCGCTCGCGGAGCTGCTTCGCCATCGGCGGGAACGGCTCGGTGAGGACCAGATCCTCGACGGCCTCGGGGTAGAGGGCGAGGTTGACGCCGGTGCCGGCACCGAGCTCGACGGTCCTCCCCGCTGCCGCGGCGAGCAGCTCGCGGCGGCGGTCGCGGAGCCCGGCGTCCTCGCTGTCCGCCATGCAGCGGTTGTAGACGCGGGCGAACAGACGCCCCCAGGTCGCGTCGTAGGCGCGGCGTCCGAGGCCCATTCCCGACACCGTACTCCGGTCAGCCGGTGGGACCGCCGACCAGCGCCGCCAGGTCGGCCGTCGTGCGCTCCCAGCTCAGCTCCTCGCGACGCTGCCGCGCGCCGCCGGCGAGCTCGGCGCGGAGCCCGTCGTCGGCGATCCGCTCGATCGCCGCCGTCAGCGCCGCGACGTCGGGAGCGAACGCGGGGATTCCCGATCGCGGCGCCCGCCCGTCGGGAACCCCGGGAACGAGGAGCCCGTTGACGCCGTCGCTGACGACCTCGTTCATCGGCGGGTTGTCGTTGGTCACGATCGGGACGCCGAGCGCCGTCGCCTCGAACAGGTGCAGCCCGAGCCCCTCCCAGCGGCTCGGCGCCAGGCAGACGTCGGCGGCGCCGAGCATCCGCAGGTACGCGTCGGTCGGCAGGTCGGCGGTGACCACCTCGATCCGACGGTCGCGGCGACCGAAGCGCGACCCGCCGCGGATCATCCTCGCCACCCGCTTCGCCTGCCGCTCCACCTGCGCCTTCAGGACCAGCCGCAGCCGCGGGTCCGCGGTCGCCCGAAACGCGGCGATCGTCTCCGCCAGCGGCTTCCGCTTCGACATGAACCCGCCCGGAAAGAAGAAGACGACGCTGGCGGAACGCTCCGCTGCGCGTCCGTCTCCGCCGGCTCCCGGCCCGTCGCCCGGCGCTTGCTCCCGCTCCGCCTCCAGCCGCCTCGCCAGCTCGACCACCTCGGGCGCGCAGCCCCAGCGGACGCGCCGGCTGTCGATCCCCAGCTCGGCGTAGCGCTCGCGCTCGCAGGCCGTCAGCGAGTAGATCCGGTCGAAGGCCCGCTCGGCCGGCTCGACGTGCTCGGCGGCGAAGTGCTCCCAGACGAAGCGCCCGATCGTCCGCACGCCCGACTCTCGCAGCATCGCGATCTCGTCGAACTGGTAGTTCTGGTCGAAGAGGACGAGGTCGAGCCGGGCCTCCTCGGCCCAGCCCATGTACTCGGCGGCCGGGATCAGGTAATCGCTTGCAGCGCTCACCCGCTCCTGCGCCCAGACGCCCTCGGTGTCGACGCGGCCCGGCCTGATGTTGGTCTTCCGGGTTGGCCGGGCGAGGACGAAGGTCTCGTGTCCGAGCCCGTCGAGAGTCGCGCGGATCTGGCGGGCGACCACGGCCTGCCCGCGGTTGAACCAGTAGGCGACGATCCCGATCCGCATCGTCCGAACCCTTGCACGACCGCTGCCGCGGCAGGGATGCCAAGCTCGCGGGCGAACCGCGATCCGATGCGGTCCGCGCTGCGATCAGCCCTGCCCGCCCTGCTCGCCGCCGCCCTGCTCGCGCCCGCCGCCGCGGCCGCGCAGCCTGCCGAGCCACCGACCGCGAAGGCCTTCGAACGGAGCACGCGCCAGTTGCTGGCGAGCGACGCGCTCGGCCGCCGCCCGGCCGCGCGCGGCGGCGGGATCGGCCCCGGTGGCCCGTCGCGGTCGGACCTCTTCCCCGCGAGGCGGCTGCTGACGATGTACGGGGCGCCGCAGCTCGGCGCGACGATTCTCGGCAAGCTCAGCCCGGCTGCGGCGGCCCGCAAGGCGGTCAGGCAGGTCCGGCCCTATGCCCGGATCGGCGATCGCCCGGTGATCCCCGGCTTCGATCTGATCGCGGTCGTCGCCAACTCCACTCCCGGCCCCGACCGCAAGTACCGGACCCGTCAGCCGGGCCGCCTGATCCGCGCCTACCTGCGTCAGGCGCGCGCGATCGGCGGCCGCCTGATGCTCGACATCCAGCCCGGCCGCGCCCGCGTCGGCACCGAGATCAGGGCGCTCGAGAAGTGGATCGCCAAGCCCGACGTCGACGTCTCGGTCGATCCGGAATGGGCGGTCGGCCGCCGCGGCGTCCCCGGTCGCGACACCGGCAGCATCAGGGCGAAGGAGATCAATCGCGCCTCGAGGCAGATCCAGCGGATCATCGACGCGAACGACCTGCCCCCGAAGGCGCTCGTCGTCCACCAGTTTCGCCGCGGCTCGATCCGCGGGCGCCGCGACGTCGTCCAGCGCCGCGACGTCGACGTGACGCTCAACTTCGACGGGATCGGCAGCCCCGCCGCCAAGGCGGCCGGCTACCGCGCGCTCAGCAGCCCGGCGGCATTCAACGGCTTCTCGATCTTCTACTCGCTCGACACGACGGCGATGAGTCCGCGGTCGGTCCTCGGCCTCCGACCCGCGGTCGACTTCCTCCTCTT
>JAWKKA010000012.1:0-117807 GCA_041393495.1 Solirubrobacterales bacterium
TCGCCTTCGCATCCTCGACTGCCTGCTGCTCGCCGGTCGGCGCCGTCTCGGTGCCGTCAGGGGTCGCCGTGCCCGTCTCGGACGTGGTCGAGGTCGTCGTCTCCGAAGTCGACGTGGTCGTCTCGGTGCTCGTCACCGGCGTCGCGGCCGAGGGGGCATCGGCGCCCTCGACGGCAACCGCGTCGAAGGCGGCGACGACCTGGAAGCTCGGGGCCGAGGGCGGGCAGGTGCCGCCGGTGTCGGGCTCGGTGCCCTCGGCGGCGCCGCCCGTCGAGGCCTCGGCGTTGTCGGTCTTGATGCCGTTCACCGCCGTCACCCTGGTGACGCCGTCGATGTCATGGAGCGCTGCGATCAGGCTCGCGATCGCGGGCTGCGAGCGGGCGCAGCCGACCAGCTCGAGCGCCGGTCCGGGAACCGACGTCCGCAGGCCGATCGCAGCTCCGTCGTCGATCTGCACCTCGGGGGAGACGGTCCCGGTCAGGTTCGAGAGCCAGACGTTCTTCGGGATCACCAGCGAGAGCTCGCGGACGATGCGCTCCCAGTCGAACCGGCTCTTCGCCAGCGAGTCGATCGTCGCCGCCCGCGACTCGCGGACCTGCTGGAAGGAGACGTACGCCGCGAGGCTGTCGGCCCGACCCTCGGTTGCGACCGCCTGCGCCTCGAGGCGGTCGACCTCGGCCTGCTTGTCGGAGATCTTGTTGCCGAGCAGAACGAGCGCCGAGACCGCGACGAGGGCCAGCACGAGGACGCCGATCACGGCGTAGGAGAGCAGCCCGGCGCGGGTCGAGGCGCCGCTGCCGCGGCGCTCCTCCTCGGGGATCAGGTTGACCGGACGCATCCCTCACCGCTCCAGGGCGAGCCCGTAGGGGACGGTGAGCCGCGCCGCCTCGCCGGCCTCGAGGCCGGCGAGCGCCGGCGGGCTTGCGATCCGGATCGAGTAGCCGAGCAGCCGCTCGAGCGCGGCGGCGATTCCGGGGATGACGGCGGCCGGGCCGCAGGCGACGATCTCCTCGATCGCCTGCGCGCCCTCCTGGGTGCCGTAGTAGTCGAGCGAGAGGCGGATCTCGTCGGCGAGCTTGGTGACGCCGTCGTCGAGGACCTCGCGGACATCGGCGACGATCGCCGGGTCTCCCTCCACCTCCTCGACCGGTTCCTCGAGGCCGACGTGGCGCATCCACTGTCGCGAATGCTCGAGGGTCAGGCCGCGGCGCTCGGAGAGGCGCTGAGCGATCCCCTCGATGCCGAACGCGGAGACGCGCGTGAACAGGCAGTCGCCGTCGCGCGCAACGACGAGGTTGGTGTTGTCGCCGAGGCAGCAGAGAAGGCGGGCCGGCTGCGGCGCCGGCCCGGCGCCGTCGGCGGGGGCCTGGCCATCAGCCGGGCCGATGTCACGCAGGGCCCGGATCAGCCCGAAGGCCGAGACGTCGATTCCGACCGGCCGCAGCCCCGCCTCACGGACCACGTTGACGAGGCTTCGGACCATCTCGCGCCGGGCGGCGACGGCGACGACGTCGACCTTGCCCTCCTCGCGGACCTCGGGGGCGGTCGTGATCCGCTGCCAGTCGAACACCGACTGCTCGAGCGGGATCGCCAGCTCCTCCTGCGCCTTGAACCGGACAGCCGCGTCGAGCTCGGCGGGGTCCTCGATCTGCGGGAGGCGGATCGTGCGCACGATCAGGCGCTGGTTGGCGATCCCGAGCCGGACGTCGCGCGGCAGCTTCTGCTCCTGAAACAGCTGCTTGACCGACGCCGCCAGCGCCTCGGCGTCGCCGACCTCGCCGTCGCGGCTGACGCCGGAGCCGAGCGGGGCGATCCCGGACCGCCCGAGGCGCGCGTCGCCGTTGACGATCACCTCGGTCGCGGCCACCGACGCGGCCTCGATGTCGAGGCCGACGATCGTGTTCGTCCTGCGCGCGCCGAGGGAAAGTGCCATGCCCGCTCCTAATCGGCCCGGGCGCGCCCGTTCTTGAATGCGCCGGACAACGCGGCAGGCGGCTTTCAGCCTGCCGCGATCAGCCGCCGAAGAACGAGTCCGTGTACCAGTCGACGATCGCGTCGCCGGCGAACAGCGCGACGACGCCGCCGAGCGCCAGGAACGGGCCGAACGGGACCGCCCGCTTGCGGGCGCCAGCCCCGTGCCGCGCGATCAGGACGACGCCGTAGGCGGCGCCGGCCGCGAAGCCGACCAGGAGCGCCGGCGCCACCGCGCGGCCCAGGTAGAGCCCCATCACGAACGCCAGCTTGACGTCACCCATCCCCATCCCCTGCGGGTAGGCGAGCGAGACGAGCAGCAGGGCGCCTCCCGCCGCCGCCGCCGCGATCAGCGCCTCCGCCAGCTCGCCGGGATCGCCGGCGAGGACGAGGGCGATGGCGACGAGCGCCGCCGGGCCGAGGACGACGTTCGGGATGATCCGGTGCTCGAGGTCGGTCAGCGTGATCACCGCGAGCACGAACAGGAAGGCGCAGCCGAGCGCGACCGCGGCAGCGCCCTCATCCCTGAACGCGATGGAGGCGGCCGCGAAGCCGGCGCCGAGGCCGACCTCGACGAGCGCGTAGCGGGCCGCGATCGGCGCCCCGCAGTCGCGGCAGCGGCCACGCAGGATCAGCCACGAGACGACCGGGACGTTGTCGCGGGGGCGGACCGGCGCGCCGCAGCGGTCGCAGCGCGAGCGCCCGCCCAGCGGCGACTCGCGGCGGGGGACGCGGTGGGCGACGACCCCGGCGAAGCTGCCGAGGAGCAGCCCGAGGACGGCCATTGCCAGCGCGACGATCAGCACGGGATCGGGAAGCTATCCGTGGCGACGGCGGTCGGCGGGCGAGCGGCGCGCGGGTCAGGGATCGATCGTCTGCCGCTGCATGTGCCAGGCGGACTCGACCGGGTCGAGGAACTCCGGCGGCGACAGGTAGCGGAGCCGGTCGTCATAGGTGTAGACCTTGTTGTAGCCGGAGTTGCCGACCGTGCCGACCGGCCCGCGGAACTTCTGCGAGATCGCGCCGTTGACCTTCAGGTCGCCGAGCTGGTTTCCGCAGTTGTAGTGGTCGACGATGAACGAGTGCTGGATCGCCAGCATCGCCGCGTCGATCCGCAGGTCGTACTGGGTGCCCCAGCCGTTGCTGACGCCGTTGCAGCTGCTCGCCGTCGTCGAGGTGTTCGGCGGCGTGATCGGATGGTAGACGCGGATGAAGTTGTTCGCGATCAAGCCGAGCAGACCGTTGCCGCTCGGGCTCGCCGAGCAGCTTCCGCGGCAGAGGTCGTTGTTGATGATCACGTCGTTCTCGGCGGCGATCGTGAGCGGCGTCGAGTAGGTGCCGGAGACGTAGACGTTGCCGCACGCCGACGTCGACGGATACATGGTGGTGTTCCGGGCGAACGGCGAGTAGGCCGTGCTGCAGGCGCTCGAGGTGCTGTTGGCGACGTAGATGACGCCGCTCGCCGGGATCGGGACGGTGCTCACCTGACCGGAGCTGTTCGTGACGGTCATCTGCGTGCCGCTGAGGACGATCCGCGTCTGGCCGGTGTAGACGGCGGCGCCGGGGATGGTCTTGAGGCTGTCGTTCGTGCTCGGAGGGGTCAGGACCGGCGCGTTGGTCAGGTAGGTCCCCCGGAACGTCGGCTGCGCCGTCCCGCAGCCGCCGCCGGAGCCGCGATACCCGGTCGGCGGGGCGCTGACCTCGATCAGGTCGCTCGGGCCGCGGCCGAAGGTGGGCCGTCCGCAGATGTTGAGCTCGTCGTTGGTGTGCAGGGGCCCGTTGATGTACTCGCCGGTCGCGAAGACGATCTCGGTGCACGGCAGGGTGTTGAAGCGGCGGCCGTCGCGCCAGGTCTTCGCGCACTGCTGGTTGGCCTGGTTGATCGCCGTGCTCGACGGGCCGTACGTCACCGGGTCCATCGTCTCGAACTGGGTGAAGTAGACGTAGTCGAGGAACGAAGCCCGCTTGAAGGTCGCGACGATCCGCTGCTGGGTGTCGCCCGAGTAGCCGGTCGAGCGGATCCGGAAGGTGCCGTTGCTCGTGCCGCTGTTCTGCTCGATCATGCTCCGCACCGGGTCGGTGGGGTTGCAGACGCTCTGCCCGGTCGCCGGGATCAGCTCGATCGCGTAGGTGGCGCCGGTGTTGCCGGGGACGTTGCGGCGCCGCGTCGTCGACCCGATGTCGTTGACGGCGTTCGGGGCCGGCACGTTCGTGCACTTCGCCCAGTAGCCGTTGTCCTTGTTGAGGTGGAACGAGTAGTCGGCGAGACCGGCGCGCGCGGCCTCGTAGGCCTTCTTCTGGTCGAGGTCGCGGCCGGTGATGCTGATGTCGCCGTTGACGGCCGAGACGGTCGCCGCCAGTGCCAGCGTGACGACGAGCGTGGCCAGGATCGTGGTCGCCATCGTGAAGCCGTCCTCGGCCGCAAGGCGCCGGCGCAGCCGGCTCGTGAGCGCGCGGATCAGGTGCACGGCAGACCCGCCTGCTCGGTGTCCTCGTTGCTCGGCGAGAACCGCACCAGCGCCGAGTTGGTCAGCTCGATCGGGGCGCCCTCCTCGTCGGAGGTGCCGCTCTGGGTCGGCGCGATCGCGACCGAGATCGTCACCTGGACGGCGCGGGCCGCGTCGGTCGCGCTCAGCGGCACCGGAAGCGGCGTCTGCGAGATGGCGCCGTTCTCGTAGCCGTAATAGCGGAAGATCGGCGTCGTTCCGATCTGACCGACGCGCTCGAGCAGCCGGTAGGTCTTGTCCGGCGTCGCCGAGAAGGTCCAGTCGGGCGCGGTCCCGCCGGTCTTCAGGTAGGTCGTGTCGGTCATCATGCCGCCGCTGACCGCGATCGTCCGCTTGACGGGCGTCGGCGCGACCGCCGAGCCGGTCCCGTGGATGAACGAGATCGAATCGCTCGTGCTGCCGGCCAGGATCGGGGCGAGGCCGGGCGAGATGCAGGCCGAGTGCAGCTCGTTCATCACCCGCGCCATCTGCGGGCGGGCGAGCTGGTTGGCGGCGACGCGCTCGGAGATCCGGCCGCTGCTGGCGGCGGTGACCGTGACCAGGGTGACGACGCCGCCGAGGACGACGATGCCGACCAACATCGTCACGAGCAGCTCGGTCAGCGTGAAGCCGCGCTCGTCGCCCAGCAGGCGCTGCGGGCTCACGGACAGCTCCCGCTGCTCGATCCGGCGGCGCCGCTGCCGAGGTAGATCGTCCGGGTCGTGTCGGTGGCCGTGGTCTGGACCGGCACGGCCGTGAGCGTGTTCTTGCGGTTCGTGCTCGACCGGTACGCGCAGACGTCGTAGGTCCCGTACGGCAGGCCCGGGTTCGGCAGCTTGCCGGCGGAGTTGGTGGTGTAGGTCCGCTTGACCGGGTTGCCGCCGACCGTGCAGTCGTTGTCGGTCACGACCACGGACGCGTTGGCGATCGCAGGCCCGGGCGAGCTCGCCGTGCCGTCACGGACGGTCAGGTCCAGGGCCGGAAGCTGGATCGTCGCGCTCGCCATCTGGCCGGCGACGACGGTCACGTCGGCCATCGCCGCGGGCTCGGGCGGGGGGTCGAGCTCGTCCGGGTTCGGGTTGTTGGCCGCGCAGGAGCCGGCGTAGACCGCGTACGGCGAGACGAACGGGAACAGCGGATCGGCCATGATCGAACTCGCCTGGGTCCCGATCGTCCCGAACGGCTTCTCCTGGGTCATCCCGGTGTTGAAGACGACGACGCTGTCGGCGGTCGTGTCCTGGACCGATCCGTTGATCCGGGTCTTGAAGCTGACGTTGATCCGCCCCGGGGTGTCGTAGCGGAGCACGACGGTGTTCGTCGCCTGGCCGACGACGCTGGTGTCGATCGGCGCCGGCGGGTTGCCGTCGGCGTCGACGACGCCGGAGGCGGCGCTCGGCGTCAGCGTGTAGTTGCCCTCGGGCAGGTCGGTGAACAGCACGCAGCCGGTGTCGCCGGTCTGACCGCTGAAGCTGCCGGCGCCGGAGCCGCTCAGCGGGACCCCGGGGATGCCGTCGCCGGCGGCGTTGCGGACGACGACCGCGAGCGCGCCGGTGTCCTCCGACAGCGAGCCGGCCGGCGGCGCGACGACGCTCTTGATCACCGTCGGCGGCCGGTTGCCGATCGACGGCCAGGTGACCGTCGAGGTGATGCTCAGGTAGTCGGAGCTGCTCGTTCCCTCCTCGCAGGAGGCGGTGCCGGTGATGTCGTTGACGAACTGGCCGGTCGAGTGGACCTCGTAGTCGGTCCCGTCCTCGCTGACCGTCGTCGTCTGGTCGAGCCCGTCGAGCTGGGAGATCTGCAGCGAGCGCAGCCGCGCCTGGTCGTGCTGGGCGATCGCGTAGGACTCGGCGTGGCGGCGCTGCTCGGAACCGGCCTGCCCGGCCGAGGAGAGCGCGCCGAAGGTCGCTCCCATCACCGTCGCCAGCACGACCGCGCTGACGAGGACCTCGACGATCGTGAAGCCGTCCTCGGCTCCCGACCGACGTCCCGGCTCCCCCGCTGCGGCCTTGGCTCTCATGCGCACCTCTCACCATCGGCCCCAGGAGCCACGATCTTGAGCTCCGCAAAGAAGAAGGGGCGGGCCGTCCGGCCCGCCCCTGTTCGATCGATCCGGATCGACCGGGTCACGGTCGGATCCGATCCCCCGCTTAGCCCCAACCGCCGGTCGGGCAGCCTGCCTTGCCGCCAGTGGTACACGGGAACGTCACAGCGCCCGTGTTGGCGCGAATGATGTGGAACACGTTCCCCGAGTCCGAGTTCGACGTGATGTCGTAGTTGTCGGGACCCACGGTGAGGCTAACCCCGCTCATGTTCGTGATCGTCCCCTCGATCTGGGTCAACGCCGCCATGTCGGCTCCGGTGTACTTGCCGCCATGATCGACGGCGTAGGTCTCGAGCGCCGTCTGGACGGTGCGGGCGTTGGCCTTCGCATCGGAGTCGTAGCCCTTGTCACGCTGGCTGAAGAACGCGGGGATCGCGATCGCAGCCAGGATGCCCAGGATCAGCATCACGACGAGGAGCTCGACCAGGGTGAAACCGGCCTCCTCCCGGCGCCGTGCGCGGTACCTCTCCAGCATAGTTACCCTCCTCGGGTCTACTAAGTGGAGCCAGAGCCTGCCGCCATGCCATCCGGAGTCCAACCCCGGTGGTAGCCCGGCCGGCCCTCCGCGTGGAGAGCCCCTTGGCTTTGCATCCCCATCTCGCGACGAGGCTGCCCTTGCACCAGAGCCCCAGCTCGATTTCGATTACCCCGGCGCTATCGACGGTCGCTGGGACGACCTTTAGCGGCGCTGAAGGGACCATCGAACATCCGCTGAGCGCCGCCGCCCATCGGCGTCTGGGGGCTGGCCCCCAGACGATGCTGCCGGCGGCGCGGGCGCCACGCTGATGGCCGCGCGGCGGCTGATAGTCATCCTCGTCGCCCTCTTCGCCATCTCGATCGTCGCGGCGATGATCGCCCCCGACCGCCGCGGCGGGCTGATCGGCGGTCGCACGACGTCGACGACCGAGCGGACGACCACCACGACGACCACGACCACGCCCGACGCGCTGCCGCCGGGCGAGTCGCTGTCGGCTCGAATCGTGGCTTCGGTCGCCGAGCCGGAGACCGTGCGGGCTTTCGTCGGCGATCAGGTCGGGCTCACGGTCGCGAGCCGGCGGGCGCGGGAGATCGAGATCCCGGCCTTCGGCGTCACCGAGGACGCGGCGCCCGACGCCGCGGCGAGCTTCAACCTGCTGCTTCGCGAGCCGGGGCTGCTGGCGATCATCGATGCCGACAGCGGCGCGCTGCTCGGCCGCCTCGACGTGCGCGGGAGCGATGCGACCGGGGAGCCGCGCGGCCCGGCCGGTGACCGGCGGCATCGCAATGGCCCGCGGGCTCAGAGGACGAGCTGAGCGATCGCAGCGAGCCCGACCGCGACGACGATCGCCCGCAGCCACCGGTCCGACAGGCTCCTCGCGACGCCGGCGCCGAACAAGCCGCCGGCCGTCGCGCCGGCCGCGATCAGCGCCGCCGGCAGCCAGGCAACGTCGGCGATGAACAGGAAGACGATCGCGGCGACGAGGTTCGCGGTCCCGGCGAGGACGGCCCGGATCGCGTTCACGTGACGGAGGTCGCCGCCGAGCGAGCTGGCGAGCAGCCCGAACAGGAGGATCCCCTGCCCGGCGCCGAAGTAGCCGCCGTAGATGCCGGTGGCGAAGATCCCGACGACGAGCAGCGGCCCGCCGTGCGGCCGATGAACCCTGCGGCGGGCCATGATCCAGCGCGTGATCCGCGGCTGGAAGACGACCAGCACCAGCGAGATCGCGATCAGGACCGGGACGATCGCCTCGAACGCCGCCGCGGGCAGGGTCAGAAGCAGGATCGCGCCGACGATCGCGCCCGCCGCGGTCGCCGGCGTGAACCGCCGCAGCCGCGGCCCGCCGCCCTCGAGCTCACGGCGGTACGCCCACGCTGAGCTGACCGCGCCGGGAACGAGCCCGACGTTGTTGGAGACGTTGGCGACGACGGGCGGGTAACCGACGGCGAGCAGGACCGGGAACGTGATCAGGGTGCCGGATCCGATCAGGGCGTTGATCGTCCCGGCCCCGAACCCCGCGGCGACGACGGCGATGATCTCGGCGGCCGACAAGGTGCGGATTCTCGCCCATCCCCGGGCAAGCGCCGTTGACGCCGGCGAACGAACCGGCGGGACTCATCGATCAGTCGCGCATGAACCAGGCGCGGACCTGCGCCTCGTGGTCGCGGTACGGCTCGCCGGATACGTCGACGACGACCTTGTCGATCGTCCCGCCGGAGAACGGGAACGGCGCCGTGTAGTCCGGCGTGACCGGTGATGCGCTGTCGCGCCCGACGCAGATCCCGTCGCCGACGAGGCAGAAGAACCCGGGCTGGGTGACGATCGTGTCGCTGCCGACCTGCTCGCCGTCCATGAACAGGTTCAGCTCGCCGGCGAAGCCCGGCATCTGCGGGTCCTCGCTCTTGCCGGCCACCCGGAACTCCGCCGCGTAGATGTGCTGGCCGGGTGTCACCCCGCGATCGGCGGTGATCGCCTGCAGCTTCGATCCGACCCAGTTGAACGCGTAGTTGAGCCGCCCGTCCTTGACGTAGAGGCTGTGGCCCCCGGCGACCCCGCCATGCGCGAACAGGACCCCCTCGGCGGCGGCCGATTCGATCTCGACGCCGGCGGCGATCGCATACGAGCGCCCGTTGATCCGCACGCCGCTCTCCTCGGGGACGTCGGCGCCGCCGGGGTAGTAGACGTACTGCTCGCGGTCCCTGGCGGGGTGGGGGCGGTCGGCGAGGACCTGCTCGAGGGCCGAGCGGTCGTCCAGCGGCAGCCCGTTGTAGATGCCGGCGTAGTAGAACCAGAGGCTCTTCAGCTCGGCGACGCGCTCGGGCTCCCGATCGGCCAGGTTGCGCGATTGCGCCCGGTCGGAGGCGAGGTGATAGAGCTCCCATTCGTCCTGCTCGAACCTGCCCCAGCCGCTGAGCGGCGGGTGGACGGTGCAGGCCAGCCACCCGTCCCGGTACATGGCCCGCTGGCCCAGCATCGCGTAGAACTGCGTCGACTTCGCCGGCGCGTCCGGATCGGCGAGCGAGGGTGCGAAGCTCTGTCCCTCGACCGGGCTCTGCGGGTAGCCCTTGATGGTCCCCGGTGGGTCGATCCCGAGCAGCTCGTAGATGGTCGGCGCGATGTCGACCGCGTGGACGTACTGGTCCCGCGGCTTCGCCTGGGGCTCGATCCTGCCCGGCCAGGCCAAGAAGCACATGTCGGCGACGCCGCCCTCGTATCCGGCCCACCGCTTCCAGTACGGAAACGGGGTGTCGAAGGCCCAGGCCCAGCCCGTGTTGTAGTGGTTGTAGGAGGAGGGCGTGCCGAGCTCGTCGATGTGCGGGATCGTCATCGCGGTCGTGTCGGGGATGCCGTTGAAGAACCGCCACTCGTTGAAGGAGCCGTTCGGCCCGCCCTCGCCGCTGCCCCCGTTGTCGGAGACGACGACGATCAGCGTGTTGTCGATCTCGCCGGACTCCTCCAGGTAGTCGATCAGGCGGCCGATCTCGTGATCGGTGTAGGAGATGTACCCGGCGAAGACCTCGGCCATACGCGAGAAGAGCCGACGCTCCTCGTCGGCGAGCGAGTCCCACGGACGGACGACGTCGAGCGGCGGCCACGGCTGGCCGTCGGGGCCGGTCCGGTCGGCCTCGCCGTGCGGGTTGATCGGGGAGAGCTGCGTGTCCTCGGGCAGCAGCCCGAGCTCCTTCTGGCGACGCAGCGTCTCGTGTCGGATCGCCTCGTAGCCCTCGTCGAAGCGCCCGGCGTACTTCTCGATCCAGTCGCTGGGAGCATGGTGCGGAGCGTGTCCCGCCTGGGAGGCGAAGTACATGAAGAAGGGCTTGTCCGGGTCGATCGCCTTGGCATCGCGGATGAACTCGATGGCCCTGTCGGAGAGGTCCTTCGAGAGGTGATACCCCTCCTCGGGGGTGGCGGGCGGGTCGACGGGATGGTTGTCGTAGACGAGGTCCGGGTACCAGGAGTTGGACTCGCCGCCGAGGAACCCGTAGAAGCGCTCGAAGCCGCGGCCCAGCGGCCAGCGCCCCTTGAACGAGGCCATCGAGGTCTCTTCCCCCGGCGTCAGGTGCCACTTGCCCACGCAGTAGGTGCTGTAGCCGTTCTCGGCGAGAACCTCGGAGATGAAGCCGTTCTCGAACGGGATCCGCGCCGAGATGCCCGGGAAGCCGGCGCCGAACTCGGCGATCGTCGCCATCCCGTTCGAGGTCGCGTTGCGCCCGTTCATCAGCGAGGCGCGGGTCGGCGAGCACAGCGCCGTGGTGTGGAAGTTCGAGTAGCGGACGCCGAGCTCCGCGATCCGCCGCATGTTCGGCGTCTCGACCGGGCCCCCGAAGACGTCCATCGTCCCGTAGCCGATGTCGTCCCAGGACAGCAGCAGCACGTTCGGCGCCCCCTCCCGCGCCGCGGGTGGCAGAAACGGCGCCCAATCGGGCTCGGAGTCGCGAATGTCGAGCGCGATCTTGCCGCGGAACGGTCTGCTCATCTGGTGCCTCCTCCGGCTTCGCTGGATCGGGTCAGAGGCTGCCGGTCCGCCTCCCGCGGGGCATCACCCGCATCGGATGAACCGGGTCACCGGGGCCCGACCGCATCGTCGGGTCCCGCCAACTCCGGCGCATCCGGTGGCAGGGCCTTCGCCCACCCCCCGTAGCGGCGCGTGAGCGGGCCGGCGCTGAGCCCGTGCAGGAGGATGCTGAGGATCACGGTGACGAGCGTCGTCAGGACCACGGTGTCGATCGCGCGCAGCTCGTCGTCCTGCTCGAGGACCACGAGCGCGAGCACGATCGACGCGAGCCCGCGGGGCCCGAACCAGCCGACGAACGCGACCGTCCGCGCCCTCAACCCCGATCCGAGCAGCGCCAGCGCCACCGGGAGCATCCGGATCACGGTGAGGCTGAGCAGCGCGTAGACGACGATCGTGGCGGTGAGCGCGTCGAGCAGCTCGAGCGCGACGAGGCCGAGGGCGAAGAAGACGAAGGCGCCAACGACGGTCCCCTCCTCGTCGACGAACCCGACCGCGGGGGCGCTGTCCGTGCCGAGCCGCGACCCGGCGACGAGGCCGCCCACGTAGGCGGCGATGAAGCCGCTGCCGCCGAGCTCCTCGGTGAACGCGAACAGCGCCACCGCCGCAGCGGCCATCGCGAGCTGCTCGGAGACGCCGCTCGCCCATCCCGCCCGTCGGCCGCGGCGGGCCAGCTCGGCCACGACCGCGCCGACGGCGACTCCGGCGAGCAGGCCGATGCCGACCTTCTCGAGCGCCGTCGATGCCCAGTAGGAGCCCGGCTCGAAGCCCTCGCTCACCGTCGCCCCGGCGACGAACAGCAGCAGAAACGGCACCGCGAGACCGTCGTTGAGCCCCGCCTCGACGCTCAGCGCCTGGCGGATCGGCCGGGGCACCCGCTCGTCCTCGACGACGGCCGCCCCGAGCGCGGCGTCGGTCGGCGCGAGGATCGCCGCCAGCGCCGCGCACTCCCAACCGTTGAGGCCGAAGAGCCACAGCCCGAGCAGGGTCCCGAGCCCGATCGTCATCAGCATCCCGGGCCCGAGCAGCCGCAGCGCCACGCCGTAATCGCGGCGCAGCCATGCGAGGTTGACGCGCGAGGCGTCGGCGAAGAGCACGAGCGCCAGGGCGATCTCGGCGAGCGGCAGCAGCACCCCCGCGGGCTCGTCCCCGGGCAGCGGCTCGAACGCGCCGGTCAGGGTGACGAGCGCCCCGACCGCGACGAACACCATCGGGCGCGAGATGCCGAGTCGCCCGAGCCGCGTCGCGGCCAACTCGTAGGCAGCGAGCACCGCCGCGAAGATCCCGAGGACGAGCATCGCGGCCAGCCTAAGCTAGGTTTCCCGCGAGTCGTTCCCCGACTCCCTGCACCGATCGACAGAAAGGCACGTGAACCGATGTCCGACCGACCCGTCTTCCTCTACGCCGCCGTCTACGACGACGTCGCCGACGCCGAAGCCGACTACGAAGGGGTCCTCGAGCTCCACGCCGCCGGGCTCGTCGGCACCTTCGACGCCGCGGTGATCGACAAGGAAGACGGCAAGGTCCACGTCCACAAGACCGAGAAGCCGACCCAGCACGGCGCCTGGACCGGGATCGGCGTCGGGGCGCTGGTCGGGATCCTCTTCCCCCCGGCGATCATCGGCAGCGCGATCGTCGGCGGCGTCGCCGGCGGCGCGATCGGACACCTCTGGAAGGGCATGTCGCGCGGCGATCTCAAGGACCTCGGCGAGGCCCTCGACGACGGCGATGCGGCGCTGATCGTGATCGGCGAGTCGAAGGTCGAGGAGCAGATCGAGAAGGCGGTCAAGCGCGCCAAGAAGACGATCGAGAAGCAGATCGACGCCGACGCCGAGGAGCTCAAGCGCGCCGTCGAGGCGGCCGGGACGGAAGCGTAGTGACCCGCCGCGGGCTCGCCGCGGGCCCCGCCGTCCTGCTCGCCGCCGCGGCGCTGGCGGCGGGCTGTGGCGGCTCGTCGGACACGAGCCCGACTGCGGCGGACACGACGTCGGCGACGACGAGCACCGTTGAGGGCGATCTGCAGGCGCGGCTCGACGAGGCGACGCAGTCCTGCAAGGACGCGGCCGCCAAGCTCGGCAACGCGACGCTGCAGAGCGCGGCGGAGAGCGCCTGCGACCAGCTCTCCTCATCGCTCGCGCAGGAGATCGCCAGCTCGGCCGACCAGGCGCGGGGAAACCTCGGCAAGGCGCTCGACAACCTCGCCGCGGACTGCCGCAAGCAGGCTCAGGGCCTGCCCGCCGGTCAGGACGTCGTCGGCGCCTTCTGTGACGCGCTCTCGGCCTCCTCGGGATCGGTATCCGGGGAAGGCTGACCGGCGATGTGGCCCGTCGTCATCACCGTCGTCGTGATCGTTCCGTTGCTCGTCTTCGCGTGGTGGCGGATGCGCAGGCGCTAGATCCCGTCCGCGAGGACGGCGATCGACCAGCGGCGATCGCCGTCCCGGGAGCGCCGGTCCGACCCACCGGCCGATCGCGCTCCGACGCCGGTCGAGCGCCCGAAGCCAAGCCCGAGCAATGGCACCGGCCCGCGCGGGTGCCCCGGCAGCGGCCCCGGCAACGGCTCTTCGCCGGCCCGCGCGGGCGCTCCGGCAAACGGCCAGGGCGCCAGCTCGCATGATGGCCGTCTCGGGAACTAGGATGCCCGTGAGCGCGAGAAGGGGCATCAGCTTGCCGGAAGCCCTCGAGGTCAAAGAGACGTCGCTGCCCGGAGGTGGCCGGCAGCTCAGCCTGACCGGCGAGCTCGACCTCGCCACGGCCCCGCGCCTGGCGATGGCGCTGGCGCAGGCCCGGGCGAGGCGCTCATCGGTGATCCTCGACCTGACGGCGTGCGACTTCGTCGATTCGACCGGGCTCGCCCTGATCGTCAACACCTGGCGCGAGTTCGACGAGACCGCCGGCATCGAGTTGCTCGTCGTCGCCGGCGGCGACGGCCAAGTCGCGCGCCTGCTGCGAATCTCCGGCGTCAGCGACCACATTCCGATCGCCGATACCGTCGCGGCGGCACGATCCGCCCTCGGGTGACCGGTTCGCCTACCCGGCCTGGTTCGCAGCCTCGGCAGCCGGCATGCCGCTCGCCGCGGCGACGGCGGCCTCAGCCTGCCTGACCAGGCCATCGACCCGGCTGGGGGGCTCGCGCGCCTCGATCGCCTCGACGAGCGCGTCGATCCGTGCCACAGCGGCCTGGTAGCCGCTCGGGTCGAGCGCCTCGAGCTCGGCGGCCGCGGCGGCGAGGTTGGCGCGCGCCGCCCTCGCCTGCTGCACCGCGCCCTCGAACTGGACCGCGCCACCCGGCCCGACCCCCTGGGCGTAGTGGTCGGGCACGAGAGCCAGCCCGTCGAGCGTCGGCTGCAGACGGCTTTGAAGATCGGCGACCTGCTCGGCCAGCGACGGCTCCGGCGCCGTGCTCCTGCCGATCGCGTAGCCGACGGCGGCGCCGATCAGAAGCGCCCCGATTGCCGCGATCAGGGCGACGCGCCAGCCGGAGCCACCGCTCTGCCGATAGAGCGACATCAGCGGCGAACCGCCGCGACGGCGATCCCGTCCGTCGCCGCGACCGCGGCCCGGGCGGCCGCGAGGAGGTCGTCGCGGCTGCGCGCGTCGGAGAGGTCGAGAACCTGGCTGCCACACGCCATCGTCACCCGGGGAAGCAGCGACCCGAGCCCGAGGTTCAGCGACGACGCGTCGACGGCGGCGGCGAGCTCGTCGGCAAAGGCCTCCCCCCGGTCGCTGACGAGGGCCGTGACCGGGCCCGCGAAAACGACGCCGCCGAGGCGGTCGACGATCGCCGCCCGCCGCTCTGGCCCGCCGCGCGCGGTCGCGTAGGCGGAGAACAGGTCGGTCTCGGCGATCGCCTCGATCGCGCCGTCGCCCGGCCGCAACGCCGCGACTGCGATGTCGCGGAGCTCGGTCGCCTCGAGCGGCGAGCGGTCGGCGGCGCCCGACTCGAGCGCGACGGCGCCGACCGCGATCGCGCGGAGGATCCCCGCCTCCGCGTCGTAGGCGGTCTCGACGGTGATCGTTCCCGGCGCCGCGCCGGCCTCGACGCAGGCGAGCTCGGCCTCGGCGACGAGCCGGCGGCGCTCGTCCGGGCCGGTGGCCCGCGCCGAGCGCTCGAGCTCGACCCGGATCAGCGTCATCGCCGCGCCGACCGAGGCGAGCACCTCGGCATGCTCGGGCGTCACGAACCGCCGCCGACCGCGCCCACAGAGCTCGGGCACGATGACCTCGCCGGCTCCGCCGAGGGCGATGATCGGAGAATCGCCGCCGACGCCGGCGGAGCGCACCGCCTCGCGGACCGTCACCTCGATCTGCTCGACGGCGGCGTCGAGCGCGGCGCGGGCCATCGCGGCGCCGTCGCTTCGGCGCCGTTCGCCGAGCGCCGCGAACGCGGCCAGGGCCGCGTCGCGGGAGGCGGCGCAATGGGCGCCCGCCGGGACGACGCCGAGCGCGTTGGCCGCGCAGGTAGCGGTGACGGCGAAGCGTCCGCCCGGTCCGTCGACGACCGCGTAGTCATCGCGATCGCCCGGCAGCGGCGCGACCGTCGCCGCCCGACAGCCGGCGAGATCCGACGGCGCCGCGAAACAGGCGTAGGGAAGCCCGGCGCCGTGGGCGCTGCGGGGTCCGATGCCGCTGACGCCCCTGCGGCCGAGCCGGACGATGCTGCCTCCGGCGACCCCGACGACCCAGCTGTCGATCGAGCGGATCGCCGTCGGCCTCCCCATCACCTTGATCGACCGAACGAGCGGCCGGCCACCGCTGACGACGGAGACGTTCGTGCTCGTGCCGCCGACCTCGACGACGACCGCATCGGCGACGCCGACCTGATGGAGGGCGGCGGCGACGCCCGCCGCCGGGCCCGATCCGACCGTGAACGACGGGCGGCGGCGGAAGGCCTCGATGTCCATCGCGCCGGCGTCGCCGCGGAGGACGAGCAGCGGCACGTCGAGCCCCGACTCCGCGATCGACTCCTCGACCACGCCGGCCGTCCGCTCGATCGCCGGCAGGATCGCCGCGTTCACGGTCGCGCTCACGGTTCGCGTCTCGAGGCCGTAGGCGCCGCTGAGCTGGTGGCCGCAACAGGCGGGCAGGCCGGCCGCGGCGGCGAGCTCGGCGACGCGGAGCTCATGCTCGGGCGCCTCGACCGCGAAGGCGCCGCTGACGGCGACGGCTTCGCATCCGGCGGCCGCGAGCCGCTCGACGGCCGCGCGCGCGGCCCCCTCGTCGAGCCCGCGGGTCAGGTCGAGGAAGGCGTGCTCGGTCTCGAGGTCGCGGCCCGGGGCGAGGCCGACCGTCCCGACCTTCGTGCGCTTGCGGGACTTGCGCAGATCCGGCTTCGCACCGAGCCCGATCACGCCGACGCGCGGGACGTCGCCCTCGAGCAGGGCGTTCATCGCCTGGGTGGTCGAGAAGGCGACGAGCTCGACCTCGGCGGCACGCTCGCCGAGCCCGCCGAGGAGCTGCTCGAGGGCAGCGGCGACGCCGGCGGTCACGCCGAACCCGTGCTCGTGGCTGGTCGGGACGACCGCCTCGGCGATCAGCTCGAACGGCACCGGACGGATCGCCACGGCCTTCGTGAAGGTTCCTCCGACGTCGATCCCGATCCGCAGCCCGCCGCCCGCTTCCGCCACCGCGGAGTCGGCGGCGCGGGTCGCCAGGGCCACCGCCTCGGTGCCGCTCACGACGGCGCCCCCGACGAGAGCGTTCGCCGGGCAGCGATCCGCGGCCGGACCAGGAAGACCCAGAGGGCTCCGGCGATGAAGACGCCGAGCAGGGCGGCCTGCGCCACGATCCCCTGGACGGTCGGGTGAATCCCGGTCATCTCGGCGATGAAGATCGGCAGCCTCGCCCAGCCGCCCTCGATCGGCGTGACCCCGATCACGTCGGCCCCCTGGAGCGATCGGATCGCGTTGCCGGCGAAGGCGACCGAGAGCAGCAGCAGCATCGCCGCGCCGCCGATCAGAAGCGGCTTGACGGGCAGCCGCTTGCCGAGCTTCAGGATCGCGTAGCCGACGCCGACCAATGCGCCCGCCGCCACCGCGGCCCCGAGCGCCACCCAGAGCATCAGGCCCTCGGCGAACAGGATCAGGGCCTGGTAGAAGAGCACGGTCTCGAAGCCCTCGCGGTAGATCGCGGTGAACCCGAGACCGGCGAATGCGGCCGCCCCCCCGGTCGCCACCGCCGCCGACACGCGCGAGCGCATGAACTCCATCCAGCGCCGGTGTTCGAGCCGCGAGACCAGCCAGAAGGAGACCATGACGAGGACGAGGACCGCGAGGATCGCCGCACCCGCCTCGAGCAGCTCACGGTCGACCGGGGCGATCTCGACCACGGTCAGCGTCAGCGCGAACGTGGCGATGCTGGCCGCGACGGCCGCCGCCGCGCCCCAGCCCAGCGGCCGGCGGTAGTTCTGCGCCCGGGCCGCCTCGAGCGAGCCGAGGAGGATCGCGATCAGGAGCACGGCCTCGAGGCCCTCGCGGAAGAGGATCGTGAACGAGAAGGCGAACGCCACCGCCGGCGCCGCGATCCCCTTCTCGGTGATCGAGCGCTCGACGTCGTCGAGGCCGCGGAGGATCTGGCTCTCGAGGTCGCGGACCTCGCCCATCGGCGCGCCCTCTCTGATCGCGTCGCGATAGGCCGCGAACTTGAACTCCATGTCGAGGACGAGATCGGGCTCGCGGAGCCGCAGCGGGATCTCCGCGTACTCGAAGTGATCGAGGTACGCGGTCCTCGCGACCTCGTAGGCCTCGGCGCGGTTGCCGTCGGCCGCGAGCTCGGAGGCCCGTTGCGTGAGAACGCCCGCCTGCTCGACCTCGGCCTTCGCGCGCGCGATCGCATCGGGTGAGTCATCCTGCGCCGACGCCGCCGGAACGGCCAGGGCGAAGGCCGCGGCGAGGGCGACGAGGAAGATCAGGCGGCGCACGGTCTGCGGCTACTCCTGCTGCTTGAGCACGGTCCGCGCCTCGCCGAGGCCGTCGTCGGCCTCGGCGACGAGCTGCTTCACCTCGGCGACCGTCGCGCCGTCGCTGATCGCTCCCCGGAGCTCCTCGCGGATCAGCTCCTCGAGGTGCTCGTTGAGCTCTTCGTCGGCCTCCTCGAGCGGCCCCTCGACAAGCTCGAAGTGCTCCAGGTAGGCCGTGCTCACCAGCTCCTCGGCCCGATCGGCGTCGCCCTTCTGGTAGGCGGCCAGCGCGGCGGCGAGGCCGTCCTCGACGACAGCGATCTCCTCGATCGCCCTCGTCGGCGTGACCGTCTCCCCGGCCTCGGTCGCGGTCTCGTCGGAGCTGTCGCCGCAGGCGCCGAGCCCGAGCGCCGCGGCGACGACGGCGATCACGACGAACGACCTGGCCGCCAGCGGGTCACGCCGCTGCCTCCGCTCGCTCGTAGCCGAGCGCAGGCCACGCCGCCTCCGCTGGCTCGCCGCCGACTGCTGCCACTGGCCATCTGCCATCGAGACCATCCCGTGTCGAGTCCGGTCCCGTAAGGGGACCCGTATTCGGTAACCCTAACGAAATCCAACCACGGTGGTCGGGATACGCCCCGCTTCGTCAACGTAACACCCCGGCACCACAGGTTCCGTTCCGCTGCGTTGACCAACAGTCAACGCTGGGCGGCCCCCGGCGCTCGACGCTGGAGCACCCCGATGCGTTCGCCGGCTACGCTCTCGGCATGTTCGCCGGAGAGCCGGAGAACAACGCTCCCCTTCTCTACCGGATCTTGTCGTAGAGGCTGAAGATCGGCAGGTACATCGAGATGACGATGAAGCCGACGACGACGCCGACGAAGATGATCATCAGCGGCTCGATCATCGACGTCAGGGCCTTCACCTTGGCGTCGACCTCGGCCTCGTAGAAGTCGGCGATCTTGGCGAGCATCTGCTCGAGCTGGCCGGTCTCCTCGCCGACCGAGACCATGTGGGTGACCATCGTCGGAAAGACGGCGGAGCGGCCGAGCGGGGCGGCGATGCTGCCGCCCTGGCGGACCGAGTTGTAGACGTCCTCCATCGCGTCGGCGACGACCGCGTTGCCGGAGGTCTCGCCGGCGATCCGGACCGCCTGAAGGATCGGGACGCCGGCCGAGATCGTGCCGCTGAAGACCCGCGACCAGCGGGCGATCGCCACCTTCTGGACGACATCGCCGATCTTCGCCGGCAGGCGCAGCTTGAAGCCGTCCCACTGGCGGCGGCCGCGCTCGGTCTTCTTCCACTGGAAGAACGCGAAGAAGGCACCGCCGATCGCGGGGATCAGGATGAACCAGGCCCCGGTGAGGACATCCGACGCTCCAACCGTGATCTGGGTCATGAGCGGCAGCTCGGCGTCGCTTCCGGAGTCCTTCGCGAGGTCCTCGAAGATCCCGGTGAAGACGGGGACGATGAAGGCGACGACGATCACCATCACGAGCAGCGCGAAGCCGAAGACGAGCAGCGGGTAGGTCATCGCCGAGCGGACCTGGCGCCGCAGCGCATCGAGCTTCTCGAGCTGGACCGCGACCATGTCGAGCGCCTGCTCGAGCCGGCCGGCGCCCTCCCCCGCCCTGACCATCGACCGGTAGAGCGGGTCGAAGATCATCGGGTTCCGCTCCATCGAGTCGGCGACCGAGCTGCCCGCCTCGACATCCTTGCGGAGACCGACGATCGCCTGGGTGATCTTCTCGTCCTCGGTCTGGTCCTCGAGCGTGTAGAGCGACCGCAGCATCGGCATCCCCGACGCGATCAGCGTCGCGAACTGCCGCGAGAACACCGCGAGGTCGCGCATCTTCACGTGCTGGAAGCGGTCGAGGAAGCCATCGACCCGCATCGCCTCGCGCTTCTCGGAGACGTCGAGGACGATCAACCCGCGCTGGCGGAGCTGCTCGGTGACCTGGGCCTTCGACTCGGCCTCGAGCTCGCCCCGCGAGGGCACGCCCGCGACGTCGATCGCCCGGAAGGCGAAGGTGCTCATCTAGGCCGGCCCCGCGATCACGCCGGCGCCCCCAGGCTGGCGGCGGCCGACTCGTAGCGCGGCGCCTGCTCGGCCGTGCCGGTGCTGCCGAGCAGCCGGCGCAGCTCCTCGGGGACGGAGGCGCGCTGCTCGGCGAGCTTGCGGGCGATCATCCCGCGGCGGACGAGCTGGGCGAGGTGGGCGTCCATCGTCTGCATCCCGGTCGCGCCCGAGGTCTGGATCGCCGAGTAGATCTGGTGGGTCTTGCCCTCGCGGATCAGGTTGCGGATCGCCGGGGTCGGTACGAGAACCTCGCAGGCGACGACGCGGCCGGAGCCGTCGGCGGTCGGGAGCAGCTGCTGGGTGACGATCCCCTGCAGCGCGATCGAGAGCTGCATCCGCACCTGGTGCTGCTGCTCGGCCGGGAAGACGTCGATGATCCGGTCGACGGTCTGGGCGGTCGACTGGGTGTGCAGGGTCGCGAAGACGAGGTGACCGGTCTCGGCCGCGGTCAGCGCGGTCGCGATCGTCTCGATGTCGCGCATCTCGCCGACCAGGATCACGTCCGGGTCCTGGCGCAGCGCCGCCTTCAGCGCCAGCGAGAAGTTCTCGGCGTCGCTGCCGATCTCGCGCTGGTTGACGATGCAGCGGTGATGTGGGTGCAGGAACTCGATCGGATCCTCGATCGTGAGGATGTGCTCCTCGCGCTCGCGGTTGATCATGTCGAGCATCGCCGCCAGCGACGTCGTCTTGCCCGAGCCGGTCGGCCCGGTGACGAGCACGAAGCCGCGCGGCTTGCGGGTGAACTCCTCGAGCACCGCCGGCAGCCCGAGGTCGGGCAGCGTCGCGATGTTCTGCGGGATGTTGCGGAAGGCGGCGCTGATCGCGCCACGCTGAAAGAAGCAGTTGACGCGGAAGCGGGCGACGTTCGGGATCGCGTAGGCGAGGTCGAGCTGCAGGTGGTTCTCGAACCGCTTGCGCTGATCGTCGTTGAGGATCGAGTAGACGATGTCGCGCGTCATCTGCGGCGTCAGCAGCGGGAACTCGTCGAGGGCGGTGATCTGCCCGCGAACCCGCACAGCGGGATGGAAGCCGGCCGTCAGGTGCACATCGGACGCGTCCATCTGGACCATCCGGGTGAGCACCTCGGCGAAATCGAAGTCACTCATCCCGGTCTATGTCGTCACCGGGCCTCCTTCGCTTGAGCCCGGGCCATCGTCCGGCAGGCGTTCGGTCAGCTCGCCGCCCATCCGGTCGAGCTCGCCGCGGCGGTAGAGGATGAACTCGCGGACGCCGATCTGTCCCGCCGCGGCCACCGGGATCGCGAGCAGCGCCCCGACGATGCCGAGCAGCGTGCCGCCGAAGATCGCCGCGATCACGATCACGAACGGGTCGAGCTTGACGGCGCGACTCTGGATCCGCGGCTGGACGACGTAGTTCTCGAACTGCTGGTAGGCGATCGCGAAGATCAGCCAGATGATCGTGTCGGTCGGGAAGTCGTTGAAGAGGGTCACGACGGCGACGAGGAACGCGCCGACCGTGGCGCCGATCAGCGGGACCAGGTCGAGGATCGCGATGATCACTGCGAGCGCGAGCGGCGCCGGGACGCCGAGGATCGTCAACACGACGAAGGCGACGATCCCGGCGATCGTCGCCTGGGCGATCGCACCGCCGACGTAGCCGGAGACCGCGATCGCCATCCGCTCGAGCGCCTTGTCGATCGCCTCGGCCTCCTCCGGCCTGCGCGTGTTCAGGAACGAGCGGATCCATTGGTGGCCGCGCGCAACCATGAAGATGCTCATCACGATGATCGTCAGCAGCGCGAACAGCGAGCTGATCAGGCCGGCGCCGATGTCGGCGAGCGTCGCCGCGACGTTGTCGAGCGAGCCGGCCGCGTTCTCGGCGGCATCCTCGAGCTTGCCGACGAGGTCGTAGTCCTCGTTGAGCCCGCGCAGGGTGTCGTTGTTCTGGACGGTGTCGTTGAGATCGTCGACGTAGCCGGGCAGGTCGTTGACGAGGTCGCTGCCGGCGGTGACAGCCGGTGGGACCAGGATCACCCCGATCCCGATCGGGATCAGGACCAGGATCAGATAGACCGTCGCGATCGCAAGCCCACGTGGCAGCCGCCGCTCGAGCAGGCGAACCGGCGCGGCGACCGAGACGGCGACGAAGGTGGCGACGCAGAGCCAACCGATCGGCGTCCGCAGCAGGTAGACGAGGTAGAGGGCGATCGCGGAGGCGACCACGGTGACGACGACGCGGACGATCCCCCGCAGCGTCGGCTCGTGCTTCTGCACGACCACCGTGCCCGCATGGGCGGTTCCGGGGTCCGCGGCGTCGCCACCCGCGCCGGGGGATGCGGGATGATTCGCCATCCAGATGGATCCTAGGCCCGCATCGGACGGCTTCTCGGACCCGCTGCAGGCACTGCGGCGGGCGGTCACGGTCGTCCTCATCGACGCGGTCGTGCTCTGGGTCCTGGCCGGGATCCTCGACCGCTTCACGCTCGACGGGTTCGGCGCCGCGCTCGGCGCGGCGCTGTTGATCGGCGTCCTCAACGCGCTCGTCTTCCCCGCCCTGGCGCGGCTGACCCTGCCGCTGAACGTGCTCACCCTCGGCCTCGCCGCGGTCGTCCTCAACGCCCTGCTCGTCGCCTTCGCGATCGACCTCGTCCCCGGCGCCGAGCTGACGGGGCTCGCCGAAGCGATCATCGTGACCCTGACCCTGACGCTGACGACGTCGGCGACCTCGGCGCTGCTCGCGATCGATGACGACGAGAGCTGGTACCGCAACGTCGTCCGGGCCGAGTCGCGCAAGCGCGCACGGGTCGCGCGGACGAACGTTCCCGGCGTGCTGTTCCTCGAGATCGACGGTCTCGCCCACGAGGTCCTCGAGCGGGCGATCGCCGCCGGCCACGCGCCGAACATCGAACGCTGGATCGAGCAGGGCTCCCACCGCCTGCATCGCTGGGAGACCGACTGGTCGTCGCAGACCGGCGCCTGCCAGGCCGGCCTGCTGCATGGCGACAACGACGACATGCCCGCGTTCCGCTGGTGGGAGAAGGAGCGCAACGCGCCGATCGTCACCAACCATCCCCGCGATGCGGTCGAGATCGAGCGCCGCCACTCGAACGGCCGCGGCCTCCTCCACGCCGACGGCGCGAGCCGCGCCAACATCCTCTCCGGCGACGCCGTCTACTCGATGCTGACGATGAGCACGGTGCTGACCCGGCGGCGGCCGATCGGCCGCGACTACGCGGCCTACTTCGCGCGACCGTACGCGACCTTCAAGACGTTCAACGCCGTCATCGCCGAGTACTTCCGGGAGCGCTGGGCGGCGACGCTGCAGAAGCGTCGCGACGAACGGCCGCGAATCCACCGCGACCGCAAGTACGGGCTCGTCCGCGCCTGGGCGACCGTGATCCAGCTCGATCTCCAGGTCGCCGCGGTGGTCGGCGACCTGCTCGCCGGCCGGCCGGTCGTCTACACGACCTTTCTCGCCTACGACGAGGTCGCCCATCACTCCGGGATCGAGCGCGACGACACGCTCGCGGTCCTCGCCAAGGTCGACCGCCAGATCGGCCGCATCGAGAAGGCGACCGCCGAGGCGCCACGCCCTTACCGGCTCGTCGTCCTCTCCGACCACGGCCAGTCACAGGGCGCGACGTTCCTGCAGCGCTACGGCTACTCGCTGCAGGAGCTGGTCGAGAAGGCATGCCGGTCGTCGAGCACCTACGCGTCGAGCGGGGACGGCGCCGAGGCGAGCGCCTACATGGGCGCGGGCCTGACCGAGCTCGACCGCGACCAGACTCCGGTCAGCCGCGCGATCGGGACGACCGCGGAGAAGCTCGACATCGCCCACCCGGCCCCGACCGACGGCCCCCGGCAGGCGATGGCCGACGAGCCGCCGGAGGTCGCGGTGATGGCCTCCGGCTGCCTCGGGCTGATCAGCTTCCCGCGCGAGCCCGGGCGGCTGACGATCGAAGCGATCGAAGCGCTCTACCCGACCCTGATCGAGGAGCTCCGCGGCCACGAGGGCGTCGGCTTCATCCTCGTCGACTCGGCCGCCGACGGCGCCCTCGCGATCGGCGCCGACGGCGTCAACCGCCTCGAGAAGGGCGAGGTGCTGGGCGCCGACCCGCTCGCGCCGTTCGGGCCGAACGCCGCCCGCCACGTGCTCCGCACCCACGGCTTCCCGCACTGCCCCGACATCGTCGTCAACAGCCGCGTCTGGCACGACCCGACCGAGGTCGCCGCGTTCGAGGAGCTCGTCGGCTCGCATGGCGGGATGGGCGGCTCGCAGTCGTTCCCGTTCGTGCTCGCCCCCGCCGACCTCGAGTGGCCCGCCGGGGAGCTCATCGGCTCGGAGGCGGTCCACCGGGTATTCCGCCGCTTCCTCGCGGCGCTCGGGCAGGACGCCTACGCCGACGACGACGCGACGTCGAGGGTGGCGCCGGGGTCGAGCACCACGGCGTCGACGTCGGGCGCAAGCTCGGCGAGCTGATCGCGGAACCGTCGCGCCGGGGCAGCGCGCAACCCGGCGGTCGTCATCCCGACCCGCTCGTAGGTGCCCCAGTGGATCGGGATCGCGAATCGAGGGCCGATCAGCGCCGCTGCCCGTGCCGCCTCGACCGGGTCGAGGTGGCCGGGTCCCAGCCGTGGCCCCCAGCCGGCAACGGGCAGCAGCGCCACGTCGACCTCGCCGACCGCGGCGATCCCCTCGAACCAGCCGGTGTCGCCGGCGAAGTAGACGGTGCCGGAGGAGCCACGGAGGACGTACCCGATCGCGTCACGGCGGCGGTCGTGCGGGTAGCGGCGGCCGTCGTGGTCGGCGCGGACCGCCTCGACCGCGACGGCGCCCACCTTCGCGTGGCCGCCGACCCCCATCACCTCCGGCCGCAGCCCGGCGGCGGCAACCGCGCGCCGCGCCGGCTCGGGGCAGAGCACCCGCGGCTCGCCACCGACCATCCGCAGCGACCGCGTGTCGAGGTGGTCGTGGTGGGCATGCGAGACCAGGACGACGTCGGTGTCGGCGAGCTGCTCCGGCGTCGCCGCGGGCGCGACCCGACGCAGGTGCAGCACCCACCGCCGCAGCAACGGGTCGGTCAGCGCCTTGACGCCGCCGAGCTCGATGACGACCGAGGCATGGCCGAGGTAGGTGATCCGCATGGGCGGCAGTCTGATGACATCGCCCTCCCGGGCGCCGGTCGGCTCGCGCCGGACGCCGCCGGGGGCGTGGGCTCGCGGCGGGCGGATGGACCCCGGCTCGATTGGTGGGCGCCGCCCGCGCGTTCGGCCGAGCCGCCTAGACGGCCACCCGCGCGACCTCGGCGATGCTCGTCAGGCCCTGGTTGACCTTGGCGAGGCCGTCCTCGCGAAGCGTCAGCATCCCCTCCGAGCGGGCTTGGCGGGCGAGCTCGGCCTGGGGGGTGTTGGCGACGGTCATGTCCTTGAGCTCCTCCGACATCTTCATCACCGAGAACAGGCCGACGCGGCCGCGGTAGCCGGTGCCGGAGCAGCGGCCGCAGCCGACCGGCTCCCAGGCCTCGACGTCGGTGCCGACCCGGAACCCGGCTTCCTCGAGGGCCGAGCGTTCGAGGACGGTGCGGCGCTTGCAGTCCACGCACAGCGTCCGGGCGAGGCGTTGAGCGATCACGCAGTCCACCGCCGAGGCGGTCAGAAACGACTCGATGCCCATCTTCTGCAGCCGCGTGACCGCGCTCGGGGCGTCGTTGGTGTGCAGCGTCGTCAGCACCATGTGGCCGGTCAGGGCGGCCTCGATCGCGATCCGGGCCGTCTCGGCGTCGCGGACCTCGCCGACCATGATCACGTCGGGATCGGCGCGGAGGATCGACCGCAGCCCGGTCGCGAAGTCGAGCCCGGCCTTGCGGTTCACGCCCATCTGGTTGATGCCGGGCATCTGGTACTCGACCGGATCCTCGATCGTGACGATGTTCTTGTCGATGCTGTTCAGCTCCTGCAGCGCCGAGTACAGCGTCGTCGACTTGCCCGACCCGGTCGGACCGGTGACGAGGACGGCGCCGTAGGGCTGGTGGTAGGCGTCGGTGAAGCGCGACCGGGCCTCGCCGAACAGGCCGAGCTCGTCGAGCGAGCGAATCGCCTCGGACTTGTCGAGGATCCTGATCGTCGCTCCCTCGCCGCGCTCGGTCGGGACGGTGACGACGCGGAGGTCGATCCGGCGGTCGTTGACGTTGACGGCGACGCGTCCGTCCTGGGGGAGGCGCTTCTCGGCGATGTCGAGCTCGCTCATGATCTTGATCCGCGAGACCACCCCCGAGACCATCCGGCGCGGGACCCGGGCGGCCTCGTTGAGGACGCCGTCGACGCGGAAGCGAACCCGCATGTCCTTGTCCTCGATCTCGAAATGGACGTCGGAGGCGCCCTCGTTGACCGCTTGGCCGAGGATCGAGTAGACGAGCTTGATGACCGGAGCGTCGTCGGCCGACTCGCGCAGCTCGGTCACGTCGCCGGCGGTGAGGTCCGCCTCCGCCTCGTCCTCGGAGACCGCCTCCGAGACGGCAGACTCGAGCGAGTTGAGGCGACTGATCAGCGCCTCGATGTCGACCTCGGCGGCGACCGCGACCCGGCAGTTGAGCCCGGTCATCATCTTGATGTCGTCGACCGCGAGGACGTTCGCCGGGTCCGACATCGCCACCAGCAGCGTCTCCGAGTCGACGTAGCCGACCGGGACCGCGTGGAAGCGACGCGCGGTCTGGACGTTGACGAGGTTCGCCGCCCCCATGTCGACGTGGTAGATGTTGAGATCGACGTGATCGAGGCCGTAGCGCTCGGCGATCGCCCGCGACAGCTTGTCGGCGCTGAGGATGCCCTGCTCGACCATCAGCGCCTCCGGCGAGCGGGCGGCTACCCGCGCCTCGCCGATCGCCTGCTCGACGCGCTCGCGCGAGAGGTAGCCGAGCTCGACGACGACGTCGGTGACGAACCGGCCGCTGTGGCCGCGGGTGTGCGGCGCCGTCAGGCCGGGGGTGCCCTGCTCGGCGGGCTCGGGGACGAGCGCTTCGGTGCCGCTGACCGACGGGACCGGGCGGAGGTGCCCGTACCGGTCCTCCGGGGTGCTCATCGGTTCTCTCGGATCGCTCTGCGCATGGACTCCACCGGCGGCTCTCGCCCGACCCAGATCCGGAACGAGTCGGCGCCCTGGCGCACCAGGACCTCGCGCCCGTCGATCAGGGTCGCCCCGCCGCTTGTGCACGTCGCGGCCAGCTCCGTCGGCTCGGCCCCGTAGACGAGGTCCACCACCAACAGTGGGGCAGCCAGTTGATCGGCGCGAAGCCGCAACGCCTTTAGATCGTCGCCCGGAGCCCGGGGGCCCGCAGCCCCCGTTGCAAGGCCGACCGATGTGGCGTTGACGAGGAGGTCGAACGGCCCGACGTCGATCGTCTCCTCCCGTCCCACCCCCTCGAGCGCGAAGACGCCGAGCTCGCGGGCGAGCTCGACCGCCTTCGACTCGGTCCGGTTGGCGATCGTCACGGCGGCGCCGGCGCCGTCGAGCGCCCAGGCGACGGCCCGCGCCGATCCCCCCGCGCCGAGCACCAGCGCCTCGGCGCCGGCCGGGTCGAACCCGGTGGGGAGCGCGGCGATCAGGCCGCTCGCGTCGGTGTTGTCGGCGCGGATCGATCCGCCCGCGAAGCTCAGCGTGTTGGCGGCGCCGATCGCACCGACGGCTGCCGAGCGATCGTCGGCGATCTCGTAGGCGGCGCGCTTGTGGGGGACGGTCACGTTGCAGCCGACGAAGCCGCGATCGCGGAGCCCGGCGATGCCGGCCGCGAAGCCCTCGGGGGTCAGGTCGATCGCCTCGTAGCTCCATTCGTCGGCGATCCCGAGCGCCGCGAAGGCCGCCGTGTGCATCGCCGGCGACAGCGAGTGAGCGACGGGATGGCCGACGACGGCGAGCCGGTTCATCGCCCGCCCCCTCAGCAGTCGGTCGGCGAGCCGCCCTGCGCCTCGCGGGCGGAGTTGTACTTCTCGGAAGCGGCGAGGAACTCGTCGTAGTCGGCGGTGAAGAAGTGCTTCCCGCAGGTCCCGGGCTTGACGACGTAGTAGAGGTAATCGACGTCGGCCGGAGCGGCGGCGGCCTTCAGCGAGTCGAGGCCGGGGTTGGCGATCGGGGTCGGCGGCAGCCCGGTGACGAGGCGGGTGTTGTAGGGGCTCTGGGTCTGAAGATCCGTCTCGGTCAGCGGCTTGTCGAAGTTGTTGAGGTCGTAGCGGAGGGTCGCGTCGATGCCGAGCGGGATGCCCTGCGCGAGGCGGTTGTAGATCACCGCGGCGACGAGCGGTCGCTCGTTCGCGACCATCACCTCGCGCTCGATCATCGAGGCGATGATGACGACGTCGTACACCGTCAGGTTCTTCTTCCTGGCCGCCTTCAGGTCGACCTGGCCGATGTTGTCGTCGAAGGCGCTGAGCTGGTCGCGGACGAGATCGTCGACGCTCGCCCCCTTGGCGAGCTCGTAGGTGGCGGGGAACAGGAAGCCCTCGAGCGACGCGTCCTTCGGCGCGCCCGTCGCGGCGATGTCGAAGCCCTTCGGCGCCCTCGCCGTCGCCTTCTCGTAGCTGCCGCTGAGGCCGGCGTCCTTCGCGACCGTGGCGATCTGCGAGCGCGTGTAGCCCTCGGGGATCGTCACGTCTTCGGTCTTCAGCGTCGCCGGGCCCTTCGGAGCCGGCGGCTCATCCCCGCCCCGGGACACGAGGCCGTAGATCGCGATCGCGACGAAGAGCAGCAGCGCGAGCGCGAGCAACCGCCGGAAGAAGTAGGTCTTGCCGCGGGCGGGCGGCGTCGTCGGTGGCGTCGCCGGCGGATGCTCGTCGGCGGTGAGCGCGCGAGGCCGGGGCCGGATCGGAGGCGGCGGATCGGAGGCGGCGAGCCAGTCGTCCTCCCCGCCGCCGGGACCGGCTCCTACCGCCGCCGTCGCGTCGGCCGGTGGCGGGCTCGCGGGCGCGGGGCGGCGCGATGGCCGCCGCGGCATCAGCTCCTCGGCCGTGTAGCGAGCCGGCTCGCCCGCTGCGGCGGGCGGCTCCGGTGCCGCAGTCG
Organism: Solirubrobacterales bacterium; assembly: GCA_041393495.1. GTDB lineage: Bacteria > Actinomycetota > Thermoleophilia > Solirubrobacterales > 70-9 > RHKX01. The sequence goes on from JAWKKA010000012.1 coordinate 29,035, forward strand.
GATCGCCGGCGCCGGCCGCATCGGCGCCGGCCGCATCGGCGGCATCGCCGTCGGGAGGCTCCGCGGCCGGCGGGGGTGCCGCTCGCGGCCGGCGGAAGGGCGGCGGCTCCGGCGCCGAGGCAGGCGCCTGGCGGTTGCGCGCCCGCTCCCTGGTCTGCTCGAGCGCCTCCCGCCCCTTCGTGGCGGCATCGTCGAGCGCGCCGCTCACGCGCTCGCCGAGCGACTTGCGGTTCTCGGAGCGGGCGCGGCGGCGGGCCTCACGCTGCTGGCGGCGCCGCTCGCGCGCGATCGCCTCGGGGTCGTCACCGAGGAACGGGTCGATCGACAGCGGCCGGTCGCGCTCGTCGCTCATCCCGCCGCCTCCCGGGCGAGCAGCCAGGAATCGAGCAGGTGCGCTGCCGCGAGCGAGTCCTCGGCGGCACGCGAGCCCGCCCGCCGCGAGGCCGCTGCCATCCGCGTCGTCAGTCGCTCGTCGTAGGTCTCGACCGGCACCTCGAGCCGCTCGCCGAGCTCGGCGGCGAACGCGCGGGCCGCGGCGGCCTGGGATCCCTCGCTGCCGTCGAGGCTGACCGGCAACCCGACGACGACGACCTCGACCCCGTGCTCGGCGACGATCGCCGCGACCGCGGCCGCGTCGGGCGGCTCGATCGGCTCGATCGGCCGGGTGATCGTCCCGCTCGGATCCGAGAGGGCACAGCCCAAGCGGGCGGCGCCGGGGTCGATCGCGAGGGCGCGCACGGGCCTAGTGGCCTCCGCCGAGCGCGCCGACGACCGCTGCGCGTGCACTGTCAAGGGCCTCATCCACCTTGTCCGTGTGGCGGCCGCCGGCCTGAGCGACCTCGGGCTTTCCGCCTCCTCCGCCGCCAACTATGCCAGCGGCGTCGCGGACGACGTCGGCCGCCGAGAGGCCGCGTTCGACCGCGGCGGGGCTGAAGACGGCGACGATCGAGACCTTCGTGCCACTCGTCGCCGCGAGCACGACCGCGGCGTCGCCGACCCGCGCCTTGACGTCGTGGGCGGTCCCGAGCAGCGACTTCAGATCGGCCAGCTCGCCGAGCGCGCCGACGACGACGCCGATTCCGTCGATCGTCTCGGCGCCGCCGGCGAGCTCCACGGCGCGGCTTCCGGCTGCCTCGGCCCCACGCTCGGCGGCGGCGGCCTCGAGCTCGTGCAACCGGGCGGTCAGCCGCTCAGCGGCGCCGGCCGCATCGTCGCGGCTGCCGAGCGCGGCGGCCGTCCGGGCGAGCTCGTCGCTGCGCTCGCGGTAGAGATCGATCGCAGCGGGCCCGGTGACGGCCTCGATCCGACGGACGTTCGAGGCGCTCGATCCCTCGGACAGGATCGCGAAGATGCCGATCTCGGCGGTGTTGGCGACGTGGGTGCCGCCGCAGAGCTCGCGCGAGACCCCCTCGACCTCGACGACGCGCACCCAGTCGCCGTACTTCTCGCCGAACAGGGCCATCGCGCCGAGCCGCTCGGCCTCGCGGCGGTCCATCTCGATCGCGCGGACCGGGGCGCTCTCCTTGATCCAGCCGTTGACCCGCTCGCCGATCGCCTCGAGGTCGGCGGGCTCGAGGCGACTGCCGTGGGTGAAGTCGAAGCGGAGCTTGTCGGGGCGGACCGCGGAGCCGGCCTGCCTGACATGGGAGCCGAGCCGCTCGCGGAGCGCCGCGTGGAGCAGGTGGGTGGCGGTGTGGTTGCGCATCGTCGCGTGGCGGTCGAACCGCGCCACCTCGGCCTCGACCCGCGTGCCGGCCTCGGGGGCGGCCCCGCGCACCTTCAGGGCCTGATCGTCGCCGACCCGGTAGACGTCGACGACGTCGGCTTCGCTTCCGTTCCAGCGCAGCGTTCCGCGGTCGGCGACCTGGCCGCCGCCCTCGGGGTAGAACGGGCTCTCCTCGAGCTTGACGAGAAGCTCGCCGTCGCCGAGCGGCGCGGCGGCGGCGACGCCGGTCTGGGTCCGCAGGTCCGTGTAGCCGACGAAGCGGCTCTCGGGGGCGCCGGCGGCGAACCCGATGACGCGGTCGTGGGCGCCCTCGCCCGCGCCGCCGACGCCGCCGCGGCTGCGCGCCCGCTCGCGCTGCTGCTCCATCAGCTCCTCGAAGCCCGCGTCGTCGACGCTGAGGCCGCGCTCGGCGACGAGCTCACGGGTCAGGTCGTAGGGGAAGCCATAGGTGTCATGGAGCTCGAAGGCGTCGGCGGCGGAGACCCAGGACGTGCCGGAGGCGAGCGCTTCGCCGATCAGCCGCTCGAGGAGCTGGCTGCCGCGGTCGAGGGTGCGGCCGAAGCCCTCCTCCTCCGAGCCGACCCAACGCATGATCGTCTCGCGCTCGGCGACGAGCGCCGGGTTGACCGGGGCGAGGATCTCGATCGCCCGTTCGGCGAAGCGCCCGAGGTAGGGCGACTCGAGGCCGAGCACGCGGCCCTGGTGGATCGCGCGGCGCATGATCCGCCGCAACACGTAGCCGCGGCGCTCGTTCGAGGGCACCACGCCGTCGGCGATCAGCTGCACCGAGCCGCGGACGTGGTCGGCGATGATCCGCATCGCCCGGGTCGCGGTCCGGTCGCCACCGCCGTACTCACGGCCCGACAGCTCGGCGCCGAGGTCGACCAGCGGTCGCAGCAGATCGGTGTCGAAGACCGACTCGACGCCCTGCTTGATGGCCGCCATCCGCTCGAGACCGAGGCCGGTGTCGATGTTCTTGGCGGGCAGCTCGGTGAGCGTTCCGTCCTCGTGCAGGTCGTAGGCGGTGAAGACGAGGTTCCAGTACTCGAGGAAGCGGTCGGTGTCGTCGCCGGGGCGGTCGCCGGGGCCGCCGAACGCCTCGCCGCGGTCGATGTAGAGCTCCGAGCACGGGCCGCAGGGGCCGCTGTTGCCGGCCTGCCAGAAGTTCTCCGAGCGCGGGAGCTGGACGATCCGCTCGGCGGGGATGCCGCGCTCCGTCCAGATCTCGATCGCCTCGCTGTCGGGACCGAGGCCGAGCTCGTCGTCGCCGCCGAAGACCGTGACCCAGATCCGGTCGGCGGCGAAGCCGAACCCGTCGAGGGACAACTCCAACGCGAAGTCGATCGCCTCATGCTTGAAGTAGTCCCCGAATGCGAAGTTGCCGAGCATCTCGAAGCAGGTGAGATGGCGCGCGGTGCTGCCGACCTCCTCGATGTCGGGCGTCCGAAAGCAGCGCTGACAGGAGGTGAGGCGCGGCGCCGGGGGCGTCTCGCGGCCGAGGAAGTAGGGCTGAAACGGCTGCATGCCCGCCGTCGTCAGCAGGACGCTCGGATCGTCGGCGGCGGGGATCAGCGAGGCCGAGGGCACCCGCAGGTGGCCCCGCTCCTCGAAGAACGACATGTAGGTCTCGCGGATCTGCTCCGAGTTCACGGCGGCCAAGGCTACGCGACCCGGACCGCGCACCGGAGCCGGCCCGCCGCTGCCCGACGTTCAGGCGATCGTGCCGTGACCGACGACGAGATCGCCGTCGCAGAGCACTGCAGTCTGGCCGGGCGTGGCCACGCTCGCCGCGATACCCAGCTCGAGGTCGAGGCGGTCGTGCGGGCCCGGCCCGGGGGTCGCGGACCCACCCGCGATCCGGCAGGGCAGGGGGCGGGCGCGGTAGCGGAGCCGGACCGATCCCACCCGGGCCGCGGGCCGGTGCAGGACCGCGTCGCGTACCCGGACCCGGGCGGTCTCGAGCCGCTCGGCCGCGCCGACGACGACCCGGTTCGAGGCGGCGTCGGTCGCGAGCACGTAGAGCGGCTCGGGCGCGCCGATCCCGAGGCCGCGGCGCTGGCCGACCGTGAAGCGGTGATGGCCCCGGTGGCTGCCGACCACGTTGCCGGCCGTATCGACGATCTCGCCTTCACGATCGTCGAGATCGCCGTGGCGGGCGAGAAAGCCGGCCTTGCCGACGCCCGCGAGGAAGCAGAGGTCCTGGCTTTCGGCCTTGTCGGCGACGGCGAGGCCGGCGGCGGCGGCGATCGCGCGGACCTCGGGCTTGGTCAGGCCGCCGAGCGGGAAGCGGAGCCGCTCGAGCGCCTCCGCAGGCAGCCCGGCGAGCATGTAGGTCTGATCCTTGGCGCGGTCGGCGGCCGCGCTCAGGAGCGCTCCGCCGCCGTCGTCGGCCAGCCTCGCGTAGTGGCCGGTCGCCAGCCCGGCGGCGCCGAGGCGCTCGGCGATCCCGATCATCGGCCCGATCCGGACCCGGCCGTTGCAGCGGACGCACGGGTTCGGCGTCTGACCGGCCGCATGGCCGGCGAGGAACGGCTCCACGACCCCGGCACGGAACGACTCGCGCAGGTCCACCGTCAGGTGCGGGATGCCCTGCGCCTGTGCCGCCGAGCGGGCGAGCCGAACGGCATCGGCCGAACAGCAGCTCCGCTCGCCGTCGTTGGCCGGGTCCGACCAGAGCTCGAGCGTGACGGCGAGGACGTCGGCGCCCCCCTCCCGCTCCCGGAGCGCCGCCACCGCGCTGTCGACGCCGCCGCTGACGGCGACGAGCACCCGTTCGCGGCCGTCGGCCGGCGGCGGCAGGATCTCCCCCTCCGCGCTCGCCACCGCCCGGCCGAGCGCCCGGTGGGCGGCCTCGGCGGCGAGGTCGGCGGCGTGGACCCCGACGGAGCTGAGCCCACCGAGCTCGGCAGCGATCGCGGTGGCGTCGAGGAGGCCGGCTTCGTGCAGGCTCGCGCCGTCGAGGAGCTCGGCGGCCGCGGCCGCGGCCGCACGCGCCGCGCTGCAGCCGCTCGCCGTGACGCGCACGCCGGCGACCCGGCCGCCCTCGAGCCGCAGCGCGACCCCGATCAGGTCCCCGCAGGCGGCACCCCCCGCGGTGCCGCGGGCCGAGCCGGGCAGCGGCGCGCCGACGCGCGAGGCGTCGTCGAGGTAGGCCTCGAAGGCGACCGAATCCATGCGCCGAAGGGTAGAGGCGACGATGCCTGTGGAGTGTCCCGCGGAGCGCTCCACCCCCGCATCGGTCGGCCGGAGGCGGCGCAAGCCGAGCGTGCTCGCCGCCGGTCGCGGGCGCTGCCCCCGCGCGGCGGCGCCGGTCTTACGGCCGGGCCGCTGCCCCGCCGGGCGGGGGGCGCGGCGGCGCCGGTCTACGGCCGGGCCGCTCGCCCGCCGGACGGGGGCGCGGCGGCGCCGGTCCGGTCTACGGGTAGCTCGGGACGGACTTGCCCTCGTAGAGGGCGTCGTCGATCGCCTGGTTGACGCTGCCGGGGCCGCGGAAGCCGTAGGAGACGGAGGCGGTCGGGATCGAGCCGGTCAGCTTGCGCGGCTTGATCACGACCAGCGCCGGGGTTCTGCTGACCTGCACCCCGGACGTGATCCGGGCGTACTTGGCGATGTCGCGGACGTCGACGACGAAGACCTCGACATCGTGACGCGAGCGCAGGGTCTCGGTGAACCGTTTCAGCTGCTTGTCGGAGACGCCCTTCGGGTCGATGACGAGGAGGGCGATCGTCTCGTTGCGGGCGAAGGCCACGAGGACGTCCTGGGGAAGGCCCTTCGACGGAAGCAGGCCATCCGCGGGGGTCCCACCGGGCGGCAGGGTGGCCGTGGGGGTCTCGGGTGCGGCGGTCGGAGCCGGTGCGGAGTCCGACGGGGCGGGGGTCGACGCCGACGGCGGCGCTGCGGTTTCGGTCGGCGGTGCGGCTGCGGTGTCCGTCGGCGATGCTGCTGCGGTGTCGGTCGCGGCCGGCGCAGTGGTCGCCTCGGGCGCGGCCGTGTCGTCCTTCTTGAGCACCGACGTGAAGAGGATGAACGCGAAGATGACCGCGCAGATGCCGAGCACGGCGAGCTGCACCATCGGGTTCTCGTTGAGCGCCTTCCTCATCGGATGCCCACCGGGAACGCAACGGGCCCCGACCCGCCGGCGCCAGGGAACGCAACGGGCCCCAACTCGCCGGTGCCGCCCGGCTTCTGAACCCTGTGATACAGGGGGGAACCTGCCGGAACGCCCAAGGGCGCACCGGACGACGGCTCCCGAGCCAATCGTGTTGGTTCACAATTGGAGCGGCTGTCGAACGAGCTCGGGCCCATGGGGAAGCTACCAAGGCAGTTCGGCGGACGGGCGGAAAACCTTGAGCGCGGCGGACGCCCTCCCCCGACCCTGGGTCATCTCGACCACGGCAACGGCCGGGCTACCCGGGTCGGGGGTCCGGGGCCCCGCCCGAGGGTGGGTCATCTCACCCAAGCTATACGTGGGTGAGGATTACCCAGGGGGCAGGGCGTCGGGATCGACCGGGGACAGGCCCCGAGCGCACGGAGGGGCAGGGCGTCGGGATCGACCGGGGACAGGCCCCGAGCGCACGGAGGGACAGGGCGTCGGGATCGACCGCGAACAGGCCCCGAGCTCACCGATGAGGCAGGGCCTCGAACTCGTCGAGCGCGGCCTCGGCATCGTCGGCGATCGTCAGGGCGACCACGCGGCCGTCGCGGAACTCGAGCTTCAGCGCGATCGGCGAGCTGTCGCCGATCTCGCCCTCCTCGCGCCAGACGTACTCGACGGAGCCGAGGACGAGCACCGTGTCCCCCCTCGTGTGGGTGGCGTTGATCGTGTAGCGGCGCTCGAGGTGGTCGTAGCGCTTCGCGGCCCAGGTGGTCGCCGCCTCGATTCCGGCGTGAACGTTGCGGGCCGTCCTGATCTCGACGCGCGGATCGAAGGCGGCCGCGATCAGCCTCGGGTCCTGGGAGTCGATCGCGGCGATCGCCCGCGCGGCCAGGTCGGCCAGCTCACCGCTCACGGCGGGGTGGGCCGTGCGACCGTGACGCCGAGCTCGCGGAGCTGGCGCCCGTCGACGGGCGCCGGCGCGCCGGTCAGCGGGTCGAGCCCCGAGGCCGTCTTCGGGAACGCGATCACCTCGCGAATCGAGTCGGCGCCGGCGGCGAGCGCGCAGATCCGGTCGATCCCGTAGGCGATGCCGCCGTGGGGCGGGGCGCCGTAGCGAAGCGCCTCGAGCAGGAAGCCGAACCGCGCCTCCGCCTCTTCGCGGCCGATGCCGAGCATCGCGAAGACGCGCTCCTGCTCGCCCGGATGGCTGATCCGGATCGAGCCGCCGCCGATCTCGCTGCCGTTCCAGACGAGGTCATAGGCGCGGGCGCGGTTGTTGCCCGGGTCCTCCTCGTCGAGATCGCCGGCGAACGCGGTGAACGGGTGGTGCAGCGGCGTCCAGCGGCCCTCGTCGTCGTCCCACTCGAGCAGCGGCCAGTCGACGATCCAGCAGAAGCCGTGGGCGCCCGCGGGGATCTCGCCCCAGCGTTCGGCGAGGCGTACGCGCAACGTCCCCAGGACCTGGTTGGCCACGGCCGCCGCGTCGGCGACGATCAGCAGCAGGTCGCCCTCGGCGGCGCCGAGCTCGCGGTTGAGCGCCGCGAGCTCGGCGTCGGTCAGGAACTTGGCGGTCGGCGAACGCCAACCGTCACCCTCGCGGAACGCCCAGACCAGTCCCTTGGCGCCGAGCTGCTGGGCCTCCGCGATCAAGCCGTCGAGCTCCGAGCGCGGCAGCTCCCGTCGGCCGGCGTTCAGCCCCTTGACGACGCCACCGTCGTCGAGCGTTCCGCGGAACACCCGGAACCCGGTCTCGCGGAGCGCGCCCGAGAGGTCGGTCAGCTCCATGCCGAAGCGGATGTCGGGGCGATCGGTGCCGAAGCGGGCGATCGCGTCGTCGTGGGCGAGCCGCGGGATCGGCAGTCCGACGTCGATCCCGGCGACGGCGAGCACGTCGGCGATCAGTCGCTCGTTGGCCGCGATCACGTCCTCGGCTTCGACGAACGACATCTCGAGGTCGAGCTGGGTGAAGTCGGGCTGGCGGTCGGCGCGCAGGTCCTCGTCGCGGAAGCAACGGGCGATCTGGTAGTAGCGTTCGAACCCGCCGATCATCAGCAGCTGCTTGAAGAGCTGCGGCGACTGGGGCAGCGCGTAGAACGAGCCCCGGTGGAGCCGGCTCGGGACGAGGAAGTCGCGCGCGCCCTCCGGGGTCGAGCGGGTCAGGACCGGCGTCTCGACCTCGATGAACCCCTCGCCGTCGAGGTGCTCGCGCATCGCCCGGACGAGGCGGGCGCGAAGCTGCATGGCCTCACGCATCTGCTCGCGGCGGAGGTCGAGGTACCGGTAGCGCAGCCGCGCCTCCTCGCCCGCCTCGCTGCCGCCGCGCCCCTCGATCTGAAACGGCGGCGTCGTCGCATCGGCGAGCAGCTCCGCGTCGCTGACGCGGACCTCCCAGGCGCCGGTCGGGATCTCCGGGTTGACCGTGTCCGGCGAGCGCTCGACGACCGGCCCGCGAACGCTGATCACGTCCTCGGACCGGAGCCGGTGGCCGAGCTCGAAGGCGGTGCCGGCGTCGTCGGGGTCGAAGACGAGCTGGACGACCCCGGTCCGGTCGCGGAGGTCGATGAAGACGAGGCCGCCGTGGTCGCGGCGGCGGTTCACCCAGCCGGCGAGGCGGGCATCGGTGCCGACGCGGTCGGCGCGGATCTGACCGGCCCAGACGTCGCGGTAGTCGTTGCCGCGCTGGGCGGGGAACTCGGGGATCTCGGCTCGCTCGCTCACCGGCTCGGCAGTCTTGCAGCCTCTCAGCGGGCGGCGGCGAGCTCGACGGCCAGCGCGGCAGGCTCGACCTCGCGCTGCTCGCCGCTTCTCATGTCGCGCAGCTTCGCCGTCCCGTCGGCCTCGAGGATGACCGCGTGGCGGGCGCCGGAGCGGTCCGCCTGCTTCATCTGGCCCTTGAAGCTGCGACCGGCGAGGTCGAGGTCGGCGGCGATCCCGGCCTCGCGGAGCTCGCCGACGAGCGCGAACGCGCGGGGGCCGGCTTCGCCGCTGACCACGAAGACGTCGATCGCCACGGGCGCGGGCGGCGCCTCCATCGCGAGCAGGATCCGCTCGATCCCCGCCGCCCAGCCGATCGCCGGCGTCGGCGGTCCGCCGATCAGCTCGACGAGGCCGTCGTAGCGCCCCCCGCCGCCGAGGCCCGACTGCGCGCCGAGACGCTCGCAGGTGAACTCGAAGACGGTCCGGTTGTAATAGTCGAGGCCGCGGACCAGCGTCCCGTCGAGGGTGTAGGGAAGATCGACGGCGTCGAGCAGCGCCCGGACCTCGGCGAAGTGCTCGGCGTCGGCGCCGTCGAGGCGGTCGAGCATCCGCGGCGCGGCGGACATCACCTCCCGGGTTCCGGCGTGGTCGGAGTCGAAGGCACGCAGCGGGTTCGCGTCGATCCGATCGCGGACCTCGGACGACAGCTCGGCCTCGTGCTCGCGGAGATGGGCACGGAGCTCGTCGCGGTATGCGGCCCGCGCCTCGGGCGAGCCGAGCGAGGAGAGCCGCAGCTCGGCATCGGCGATCCCGAGGTCGGCGATGATCCCCGCGAGCAGGATGATCAGCTCGGCGTCGACCATCGCCGAGGCCGAGCCGATCGCCTCGGCGCCGATCTGGTTGAACTCGCGAAAGCGCCCCTCCTGGGGACGCTCGTAGCGGAAATAGGGCCCCTCGTAGGAGAGCTTCACCGGCTGCGCGAGCCGGTGCATGCCGTGTTCGACGTAGGCGCGGCAGATCGGCGCGGTGCCCTCGGGACGAAGCGTGATCGAGCGCCCGCCCTGATCGGTGAAGGTGAACATCTCCTTGCGGACGATGTCGGTCGACTCCCCCACGCCACGCTCGAACAGCGCCGTGTCCTCGAAGATCGGCGTCTCGATCCGCCCGTAGCCCGCCGCCCTGAGCCGCCGTGAGGCCGCCGCGCTGACGGCGGCGCGCGCCGGCTCGTCGGCCGGGAGGACGTCGAAGGTCCCCTTCGGTGCCTGGTGTCTACGGGCCATCGCCTGCCGGTCCGTCAGGACGCCGGGATCTCGGCGAGGAACGGGTTCGAGGCGAGCTCGCGCCCGAGCGTCGTCAGGCCCATGTGGCCGGGATGGACGACGGTCTCGGGCGGGAGCGTCTCGACGAGGCTGCGGATGCTGGCCGCGAGCGTCGGCCAGTCGCCACCGGGGAGGTCGACGCGACCGACCGAGCCCTGAAAGAGGACATCGCCGCTGAAGATCGCGGTCTCGTCGCGGATCGAGTAGGTGAGGTGGCCGATGCTGTGGCCGGGGGTGAAGATCACGTCGATCTCGAAGCCGGCGATCTCGAGCCGCTCGCCGCCGGCGAGGGTCTCGTCGGCGTCATAGCCCTCGTAGGGGCCGATCCCGGGGATCGGCGTCCACTTCATGATGTCGGCGAGCATCGGCGTCTCGAGCTCCGGGCAGTAGACGGTCGCGCCGGTCGCCTCCGCAACCGGAGAGACGGCGCCGACGTGGTCGACGTGGGTGTGGGTGAGGAGGATCGCCTCGACCTCGAGGCCGAGCTCGTCGATCGGGGCGAGGAGCCGCGGCGCCTCGTCGCCGGGATCGACGACGATCGCCCGCTTCGAGTCGCCGCGACGGAGGATGTAGGTGTTCTCGGCGAACGGGCCGACCGTGAAGCTGCGGACGTCCATCGCCGCTCAGCCCGCCTTGCCGGCCTGATCGGCCTCGCGTTCCCTCTGCTGGCGGGCCTTGCGACGGTTGTAGAAGAACGCCTCCGTATAGAAGCCGAGCGGGACGTACACGAGCGCGGCGAGGACCGTCAGGACGATCGCGCCGGCGAGCGGCTGGCCGAACAGCAACGAGACCGGCAGCAGGAGCGCCGCGAAGAGGACGCCGCGGGTGGCGGCGCCGCGCCAGGTCGGCGGCAGGTCGCGGCGATCGACCCGCTGCCTGCCGCCGCGGCCCCGCGACCGCGCCTGCGCCATCGCCTCCTGGCGGTTGCGGGGACGGCGCGACTGCCGGCGCTGGATGCTCCCGGTCTGGGTGCCGCGGTGCTTGCGGCGGCGCGGTCTTGCGTTGCCCGGCATCGACGTCGATTCTAGTTAGGCGCCCGCCGTCGCCGCGAGCCGCGCCTCGATCGTGTGCGTCGCCCCGTCGCCGCCGGCGATCGGGAGGTCGGCCGGCCATCCCGCGAGCGCGACCGCCGGGACGAGGCCGACGATCTCCGCCGCGACCGGTCGCACCCCGAGCGGCTCGCCGAGCATCCGGGTCAGCTCGACGACGTCGGCGAGCGGCAGCGCGACCGGGTCGTGAACGTTGGTCGAGATCTGGATCCGGTCCGGGCCGAGCTCGATCGCGATCGCCCGGACCCCGGCCGGGCCGCCCCCCGACTCGCGCAGCGCGGCGGCGACCGTGCGGCCGTCGGCGAGGCTCGCTCCCGGGGCGAGCTCGAGGTTGAAGGCGGCGAGCGGTGGCCGCGCCGTGACCAGGACGCCGCCTCCGCTCGGGTGCGGCACCCCCGGTCCCGCGTCGGGGACGAGCTCCCCCTCCCGCATCCGGCGCGTCAGCTCCACGTGGCCGCCACGGCGGAACCAGGCGCGCTCGCGACGCTCGGGGGCCGTAGCGAGATCGCCGTAGAAGAAGACCGGCAGCCCGAGCGCCCCGAGCCGCACGGCGACGGCGCGCGCGAGCCCAACGGCGCGCGGGCGCAGCGCCGCGTCGGGCCAAGCGATCGGGCAGACGTCGATCGCGCCGATCCGCGGGTGGGCTCCGACCTGGCGGGTGATGTCGATTCGCTCGACGGCGACGCCGGCGAGGCGGATCAGCGCCGGCAGGAGCGTCGACTCGTCGCCGGCGAGGGTGAACACGGTCCGGTTGTGGATCGGGTCGGAGTGCTCGTCGAGCAGCGCGACCCGTGGGCCGAGGCTGCCGCGGAGCTCGTCGACGACGGTCGCGTCGGCGCCCTCGGAGACGTTCGGGACGGCGAGCAGCCTGCTGTCCGCCGCTCCCGTCGGCGGATCAGACGAGGAGCTCGCCGCCACGGACCACCTCGGTCCCATCGACGGTCAGGGTCGGCTTCATCACGACGCAGTCGAGGTGGACGGGGACCTGGACCCGCCCGCCGATCGCGGCCGACGCGCCGAAGGCGACGTGAACGGTGCCGAGCAGCTTCTCGTCCTCGAGCACGTTGCCCGTCAGCTCCGCCTTCTCGTTCGTGCCGACGCCGAGCTCGGCGACGATCCGGCCGTCCTCGCTGTCGGCGGTCAGCAGCTCGACGAGCGCCGCGCCTTCGGCGCCGCTCGCCTCGACGAGGCGGCCGTCGGCGACCGTCAGGGTGACCGGCGCGACCGGGATCCCGACCCCCGCGATCGTCCCGTCGACGACGAGCGTGCCCTCGCTGGCGCGATCGTCGGGGGAGATGAAGCCTTCCCCGCAAGGCAGGTTCCCGAACGCGCCGGGAGCGGTCAGCTCGCCGGCATCGGGAATCGCCTTCCGGCCCTCGAGCCCGAGCCGCAGGTCGCTGCCCCGCGCGCAGGTGATCCGTGCCTCGCTGCCGGCGTCGAGGATCGCGGCGATCGCGCGGCCGCGGCGGCGCAGCTCGTCCATGTCGGCGCTCATCACCCGGGCGAGCATCGTCTCGGTGACGCCGGGGAGCGTCGCGATTCGCGCCCCCGCCTCCGACGCCGCCTTGCGCGCGGCGGTGTGCGAGAGCGACTGAACGGTCGGCGCGAGCACCACGTCGGCCTCCTTCATCGCCGCCGCGACCGGCCGCGGCGGCTCGGCGGCGTGGCTGTGGCGCTCGGCCATCAGCGCCAGGACAGCGTCGGCGCCGGCCTGACCGGCTCGCCCGCGCAGCCGCTCGCCGAGCCCGAGCGTCGCCGGGTTGGCGATCACCAGCACCTCCTCCCCGGCCCGGACGCCGAGGCAGTCGTCGATGACGGCGGCGACGGCGCGCTCGAGATCGCGGTGGGTCGGCTCGCTCACGCGCCCGACCCTAGCGGCGGTCGCGGCGCGGCCGCCGCCGCCCTGCGTCCGCCCGATCCCGCGCCGGCCCCGGCACGAAGTTGCAGAAACCGGCTCCGGCAGCCACGGCGCAATCCCGTGGACCAGTCCCCTAGCCTCGTTGTCGTGCCGCGAACCATCTACTACGCGGCGATGAGCCTCGACGGCTACATCGCCGACCGCGACGAGAACCTCGAGTGGCTGACGAAGTTCGCCGGCCCCGGTTACGCCGGCGCCGGCGTGCCCGCCGACCCGATGGAGGGCTCCTACCAACGGTTCCTCGCGGACGTGGGCGCGCTCGTGATGGGGTCGCGCACCTACGAGTTCATCCTCGGCGAGAGCTGGCCCTACGGGGACATGCCGACGTGGGTGCTGACCAGCCGCGAGCTGCCGGCGATCGACGGGGCGGGCGGGCTCCGCTTCGCCTCCGGCCCGCTCACCGCCGTCCACCGCGACGCGGTCGCCGCTGCCGCGGGGAAGGACGTCTGGCTCGTCGGGGGTGGCGATCTCGCGACGCAATACCTCGCTGCCGGCCTGCTCGACCTCGTCCGGGTGACGATCGTCCCGCTGGTGCTCGGCGACGGCCTGCCGCTCTTCGCCGGCCCGGTCGCGCCGATGGGGCTGCTCGCGGTGACGCCGTACGGCAACGGGATGGTCGAGCTGACCTACGAGGTCACCAAGCCCGCGGCACGCTCCCGGGAGCCCGCGGGATAGCCACGCCCGGCCGCCGCGGCACGCTTCCACCCGCGAGCGACGAATGGCTCACAAATGTTGTGAGGAATTCGTCGCTGACGCTGAGTCAGCCGGCGATCGCCGCGACGATCGCGTCGACCGCCTCGCGCTCGAAGTCGCGGAGGCCGCGGGGGACGTCGAGCTCGAGCGGATCGACGGTGAAGGCAGGATCGAGGCCGGCGAGGCGCTCGGCGATCGCGAGATTGCAGAACGGGAGCTGCTCGAGGCTGTAGCCGCCTTCGAGCGCGACGACGAGGCGGCCGTCGCAGAACTCGGCGGCAAGCGCCAGCGCCTGCCCGATCAGGTCGCGGAAGCCCTCGGCGGTGACGCTCATCCGTCCGAGCGGGTCGGATGCAGCGGGATCCTGGCCGGCGGAGACGAACAACAGGTCGGGGGCGAAGCCGCGGACCGCAGGCGCGACGATGCGCTCGAACGCATGGGCGTAGCCCTCGTCGCCGCTGCCGGCCGGAAGCGGGACGTTGATCGTCGCCCCCTCCCCCGCCCCGGCGCCGCGGTCGGAGGCGGCGCCGCGGCCGACCGGGTAGAGGTCGTCCTGGTGCAGCGAGACGAACAGGACCGAGGGATCGGACCAGAAGATCGTCTCGGTGCCGTTGCCGTGGTGGACGTCCCAGTCGATGATCGCGACCCGCTCGATGCCGTCGCGGCGCTGCGCGTGGCGCGCCGCGATCGCGACGTTGTTGAAGAGGCAGAAGCCCATCGGCTCGCTCGCGGTCGCGTGATGGCCGGGCGGCCGGACGACCGCGAAGCCGTTGCCGGCGGCGCCGTCGAGGACGGCGTCGGTGACCGCAAGCACGTTGCCGGCGGCGAGCAGAGCCGGCTCCCAGGAGCCGGGCCCGACCCGCGCCTCCGGCCCGACCGTCGCGAACCGCCCCTCCCCGCAGGCCCGCTCGATCCGTTCGATCATCGCCGGCTCGTGGACGAGCTCGAGCTCCTCGCGCGTCGCCCGGCGCGACTCGAGCCGGTCGAGCTTCGTGAGCACGTCCGCCCGCTCGAGCACCGCGATCGTCCGCGCGAGGCGCTCGGGGCGCTCGAAATGGGGCACGTCGAGCCACTCCGAGGCCGGGCGACGGACGAGCATCGAGCCGTTCTCATGGGCGAGGCAGCGTTCGTCCCAGGCGATCGCGGTCATCGGCGCAGCTTCTCAAAGCGCAGCCCGGACCGGGCACGAGCCCGCCGACCGGCAACGAAAATGGGGCCGGCGACGCGTTCAACGCCCCGGCCCCGCGGCGAAGGCTGAACGGCTCCTCCGCAGCCCTCTTGATCGGGCGCCCGCCGCGCCAGCTTGAGTTTCGAACGCGAGCGTGTACGCCGAGCCCGGGTCATGGCAGGGCGCGAGCCGCAGTGTGCCGTTCTCACACCGCGAGCTCGTCACCCCCTCCTGGTACTCGGAGTTCTCTGACCCGGGCGTCCCTGCCGGTTCGGCGACCTTCGATCGCAATCCGGTACGAGCCAACTCCGCTCGAGGGTGTGACTTCGCCGGCCGGCGGCGGTCTCCTCCCTGCCGTCCGGGCCCAGCCGACCGGCCACGCGGGCCACCGATCCCGACAGCGTGCGGGCCGCCGATCGCGACGCCACGCGGGCCGCCGATCGCGACTGCGTGCCACCCGAGGACGCCGCACCCCGGCCGCTACGATCCGCCTCCCCGCCGGAGTAGCTCAGTTGGTTAGAGCAGCGGAATCATAATCCGCGTGTCGGGAGTTCGAGTCTCTCCTCCGGCATCGAGCGATGGCTCACTTGTCCGGGGGAGGGTCGTCGAGCCTGCGCGCGCGGACGTCGAGGAGCAGGTCGACCTTGTCGGAGACCCCGGAGTCGAGAAGGCTCGCCGACTCGATCCCGAACTCGCTGCGGCGGAGGACGCCGCGGGCGCGGAGCCTGGCGCGGTCCGGTCCGCCGTCGGGCTCGACCGTGACGTGGAGTCGGAGCGGCCGGGTCGTTCCGGCGATCGTGATCGACCCGGCGATCAAGACCGCGCCGTCATCGGCCGGCTCGACGCGCTCGGAGGCGAAGCGGATCTCCGGATGCCGGTCGGAATCGAAGAAGCCGGGGCCGCGCAGGTTCGCGTCGCGGATGGGCTCGCCGGTATCGACGCTCGCGGCGCGAACGGCGCCGGACGCGGCGAGCCCGTCGTCGGTGCGCTCGACGGTGCCCTCGAAGTCCGTGAACCGTCCCCGCACCGTGGCCACGAGCATGTGCTTGATCGCGAACCCCACGGTCGTCCGGGACGGGTCGATCGCCCACCGGCCG
The DNA here is from genome assembly GCA_041393495.1 of Solirubrobacterales bacterium. Classification (GTDB taxonomy): domain Bacteria; phylum Actinomycetota; class Thermoleophilia; order Solirubrobacterales; family 70-9; genus RHKX01. The sequence goes on from JAWKKA010000012.1 coordinate 44,798, forward strand.
GTCGCGAGGAGCTCGGTCGCGCCGCTCACGGCCGCGCTCCTGCGGGGTCGTCCGCCCGGGCGGTGCCGGCTGTGGGGACGCCCGTCCCCGCGGCGGGCGCTCCCGCCCGCTCAACCGCCCCGCTCGCGACCGATCCGTCGGCGAGCACCTCGGCGACGACCCGCTCCGCCGACTCGAGCGCGCCCTCCATGTAGCCGCTCCACACCGTCGCGGTCTCGGTGCCGGCCCAGTGGATCCGCCCGACGGGGGCGCGCAGGCTCGGCCCGTACCCGGTCCAGCCGCCGGCGCCGAAGCTCGACGTCGGGCCGCCCTGCGACCACGGCTCGTCGGCCCAGCTCCGCTCGAAGTAGTCCTCGGGGGCCGCCGCCGCGCCGCCGAACAGCCGCACGAACCCGTCGAGGACGGCGTGGCGGCGCTCGCGCGGCCCCTGGCGGGACAGCGCCCGCGCGTCGGGACCGCCGACGAACCCGAGCAGGACGCCCGCCCGGCCGTCCTCGGGCGAGCAGTCGAAGGTCAGGGTCACGGGCCCGGCGTCGCTCACCGCCTCCCCCGAGCAGCCCGACTCGCGCCAGAACGGCCGCCCGTAGAGGGCGAAGCACTTGGTCAGCGTGCCGAGCGGCATCCGCTGGGCGAGTTGCCGGCGCAGGCCGGGGAGCTCAGGGGCGAAGTCGATCCGCGCCGTGAGCGCGGGCGGGATCGCGATCACCGCCCGGCGCGCGGAGACGCTCAGGCCCGGCGACAGCAGCCGAACCCCTCCCCGCTCCTGAACGACCCGATCGACCGGCGTCGAGCGGAAGACCGTGGCTCCGAGCCGCTCGGCGAGGCCGAGCGCGAGCGCCTGCGCTCCGCTCGCGAAGCGGTCCTGCTGGGCGCCCCCCTCGGTATCGAGGAGCCGCGCGATGCCGCCGGCGCTCGATACGTAGAAGAGGACGTGGAGCAGCCCGAGCTCGTTCGGATCGGTGCCCCAGACCGTCCGCCCCGCGATCGCGAGCAGCTCGCGCCCGGTCCGGGTGCGGACGTGGCGGCGCATCCAGGTGTCGAACGTCTCCGCGTCGCGACGATGAGCATCGGGAGCCTCCCAGGGGCGGTCGGCCGCGACGCCGCGGGCGAGCCGGTCGATCCGCCGCCGGGCCCGGAGGAGGTCGAGCAGGACGATCGGGTTGAGCCGCGGGATCGTTCCGCGGTAGGTGCGGCGGCGACCGCGGAGCAGGAGGACGTTGTCGCCGATGTCGTAGGTCGGAAAGCGGTGCTCGCCGAGGTCCTGCGCCAGCGCGGCGAGGCGTTCGTGGCCGGCGCCCATCCAGGCCCCGCCCGCATCGGCGATCACCTCGCCGCCGAGCAGCTCGTTGCACAAGCGGCCGCCGACCCGGTCGCGCGCCTCGAGCACGGCGACCGTCGCGCCGGCCGCGCGCAGCGCCGTGGCGGCAGCGAGCCCCGCGAGCCCGGCGCCGACGACCCCGACATCGACCTCGAGCTCGGCTCGAGCCGGAGTCGCGCGTTCAGGGAAGTGGTTGCTCACGTCTGCGGTCCGCTCGGCAGTCAAGCCCGCCGCGCGCGCCGCTGCGCCGGTACCGGCTACTGATCCGGCTCCGCAGCGACCCGGAGGCTCAGGCCCCGCCGCCGCGCGTGCTGGCCCCGCCGCCCCCGGCGATCAGCTCGGCGAACGCGTCGAACCCACGGCTCGAGCGGGCGATCAGGTCGGGCTCGTGGCGCCGGGCGTCGGCGAGCAGCAGATCGCTCGCGTCCGGCCCGAGCGCCGCCTCCGCCTCGGCCGCCATCGCGGGCTCGGCCAGCCAGGAGCGGACGAGCCGGCCGTCCGCCTCGGGGTGAAACAGCACGCCCCAGGCGCTGCCCGCCCGGAACGCCTGGCACCCGGTGCGGCTCGACGAGGCCACAAGCTCGGCGCCCGGAGGCGTGGGAAAGCCCTCGCCGTGCCAGTGGAGCACGGTCGTACGCGGCGCGAGCGGGCCGATGAGGGCATCGGTGGGCGCGTGGACATCCACCGGCGCCCAGCCGAGCTCGGGCCCGTCGGCGGGACGTACCGGGGCGCCGAGGGCGCGGGCGATCAGCTGCGAGCCGAGGCAGATGCCGAGCAGGGGCAACCGCCGCTCGAGCGCCCGCTCGATCCAGCGGACCTCGTCCGCGAGCCCCGGACGGGCCGCGGTGTCGTTGGCGCTCATCGGTCCGCCCATGAAGACCGCAGCCGCGACGGCGGCGTGGTCGGGGAGGCGCCCACCGGCCAGCGCGTTCACCCGCAGCGCCGGCCCCGCGCCGGCGAGGCGGTCGGCGATCCGGTGCGGGCCCTCCCAGGGCACGTGCTCGACGAAGAGCACGCTCATCGCCGCGTGCCTCCGGCCGGCGGCGCCGATGCGGATGGCGGAATCATCCCGCGGGACGGTAGGCGACGAGCGGGGGCGCTGCGGCCAGCCGGCGACGGGCGGGCGAGCGATCGGAGCGCATCCACCGCGTCGATCGGGCCCAACCCTCGCACCGGCCTCCGGTCAGCTCCGGATCGCAAGCAGCGAGATGCTCACGACGCCGTACTTCCCGGTCGCGTTGCCGGCCCGTTCCGAGACGAACCCGTACTCGGCGTTCTCGCGCCAGGTCGTGATCTCGAACCCCGCGCCCTCGATCGCCTCGCGGTAGCGGTCGCTCTGCATCGCCCCACCGATGCAGGCGGCCCACAGCGACGCGTCGCAGGTGACGCCCTCGGGGAGCTGCCTGGCGCTGACGATGTCGGCGAGCGCGAGCCGCCCGGCAGGCCGCAGCGCGCGGGCGGCGGCGGCGAACACCGCCGGCTTGTCGGGCGAGAGGTTGATGACGCCGTTCGAGATCACGCAGTCGATGCTGCCGTCCTCGACCGGCGGTCGCTCGATGTAGCCGGAGCGGAACTCGACGTTCCCGAAGCCGCCTCCGGCGGCGAGCCGCCGGGCCTTGTCGATCTGGGCGTCGGTCATGTCGACGCCGACGACGCGATCGGCGTGGAGCGCCGCGGCGAAGCTGTCGGTTCCGGATCCGCTGCCGAGATCGAGGACGGTAGCGCCGGGACCGACGTCCGCGAGGTCGAGGAAGTAGCCGACCCCGGCGAACGAGTCGATCGCGTCGGCAGGGATGCGGTCGAGCTCGGCGGGCGGATACCCCAACCGCTCGGCGAGCGGCCGGCCGGTCTCGAAGTGGAACTCGTGCCCGGGCTCGAGCGTGACCTCCTCGTACATCCGCTTGACGCGCTGCTCGAGCTCGGTCCTGTCGAGCTGGCTGGTCGTGGCCGTCATGCTGCCCTCCGTTCGGTTGTCGTCTCTCCCTGAGCAAGCTTCCATTCCGGCCATCCGCCCTCGAGGCGGCGGGCCGGACGCCCGGCGGCGCGGAGCCTGCGAACCGCTTCGTGTGCGTAGGCGCAGAACCGCCCGCGGCAGTAGGCGACGATCTCGGCGCCCTCCGGCAGCTCGGCGAGACGCTCGGCAAGCTGCCCGATCGGGATCGAGACGGCGCCCTCGATGTGGCCGGCCTCGAACTCGACGTCGGGGCGGACATCGACGAGGACGACGTCACCCGTCCGCAGCCGGGCGGCGAGCTCCTCGCGGGCGATCGTCTCGACGGGCTCGCCGAGATAGTCGCGGGCGGCGCGCTCGACCTCGGCGATCCGGCCCGCCGCGATCGCCTGCACCGCGGACCAGAGCTCGATCACGTCGTCGCCGGCGAGCGCGTAGCGCACCCGCGTCCCCTCCCGCCGGCGCTCGACGACGCCGGCCGCGTAGAGCGCCTGCAGGTGTTGTGAGGTGTTCGCGCTCGACTGCCCGGTCGCGTCGGCGAGCGCCTCGACCGTCCGCGGTCCCTGGGCGAGGAGGTCGATCAGCGCCAGCCGCCGCGGGCTTGCGAACGCCTTGCCCATCCGGGCGATCGCCTCGAACATGGCTTCCTTGGCCGGTCCCGAGCTATCCACCCTTGCCATCCTTGCTATTCAAGCATTCTATTGATAACTTGTCAAGCCCGACCGCTCGAACCCGGAGGTCCAGCATGCATTTCCGCCAGCTCCTGAACGACGAGACCGCCTGCGCGTCCTACCTGCTCGGCTGCAAGAGCAAGGGCAGGCTCGCCGTCGTCGATCCCCACGCCGACCTGGTCGACCGGTACATCGCCGCAGCGCACGGACAGGGGGCCGAGATCGCCGCCGTGATCGAGACCCACCTGCAGGCCGACCACGTATCCGGCCTGCCCGAGCTCGTCGAGCGGACGGGCGCGACCCCCTACCTGCCCGCGGGCGCCGGCGTCGAGTTCGAGCACCATCCGCTCGCTGACGGCGAGGCCGTGCAGGTCGGCAACACCGAGATCGTCGCGATCGCAACCCCCGGGCACGCCGGCGCCCACCACGCCTACGTCGTCACCGACCACGCCAGGGTCGACGAGCCCTGGTTCGTGCTCACCGGCGATGCGCTGCTGGTCGGCGACGCAGGCCGTCCCGACCTACACGCACACGGCGACCGCACGGTGGAAGAGATGGCGCGAACGCTCTATCGCTCGATCACCGAGCGGCTTCTGGCCCTACCCGATCACCTGCTCCTCTACCCGGCCCACTACGCGGGCTCGGTCTGCGGTCGCGGGCTCTCCGGCCATCCGGCATCGACCGTCGGGTTCGAGCGCCGCCACAACCAGGCGGTTCAGTTCGAGTCGGAGGACGCCTTCGTGGCGGCACTGGTCCGCGACATCCCGCCGGCCCCCGAGCAGCAGGCCGAGATCGTCGCCGCCAACCGGGCCGGACGGGTGCTGACAGCACCGGGTTGACCATGGCCGAGGTCCGCCTCGGCCTGCGCGAGAACCTCGCGCAGTTCTCGCTGCTCGTCGCCGTCAACGCGTTCGTCGGGGCCATGGTCGGCCTCGAGCGCTCGACGCTGCCGCTGATCGGCACCGACGACTTCGGCCTCACCTCGAGCGCCACCGTCCTCTCGTTCATCGTCGCCTTCGGCTTCGCGAAGGCGTTCACCAACCTCGGCGCGGGGACGCTCGCACACCGGATCGGCCGTCGCCGGCTGCTGATCGTGGGCTGGGCCGTGGCCCTGCCGGTGCCGGTGCTGGTCGCGGTCGCGCCGTCGTGGGACTGGATCGTCGCCGCCAACCTCTTCCTCGGAGTCAACCAGGGCCTCGCCTGGTCGATGACCGTGGTCATGAAGATCGACCTCGTCGGCCCCGAGCGGCGCGGGTTCGCCCTGGGCCTGAACGAGTCGGCCGGGTACGGCGGCCTCGCGCTGGCGGCAGCCCTCAGCGGCTGGCTGGCCGCCGAGCTCGCTGCCCGCGATGTGCTCGTCAGCGCGGGGGCCGCGATCGCCGTCCTCGGGCTCGTCACGTCGGCGTTCTTCGTCCGCGACACGGTCGGGCACGTGGCGCTCGAGCAGGAGCGTGACCACGGAGAGAGATACGACGACGTCTCCCCGCCCTCCATCGCGAACGCGTTTGCGGCCGCCACCTATCGCGATCCCGCGATGCGCTCCTGCTCGCAGGCCGGTCTCGTCAACAACCTGAACGACGCCCTCGCATGGGGCCTGTTCCCGCTCTTTCTAGCCGCGCGGGGCGCGAGCCCCGGGGCGATCGGTCTGATCGCGGGCATCTACCCCGGGGTCTGGGCGCTCGGCCAGCTCTGGACCGGGCACTGGTCGGACAGGGTCGGGCGCAAGCCGCTGATCGTCGCCGGGATGCTCCTGCAGGCCGCCTCGCTGGCCCTGCTCGCGATCTCGGACGGAGAGCTCGCCCTCGCCGCGGTCGCGGCTGCCGGGCAGGGCGCGGGCACGGCCCTCGTCTACCCGACCCTGATCGCCGCCGTCTCGGACGCGACGACGCCGGTGGCCCGGCCGGCGATGGTCGGCGTGTACCGGTTCTGGCGCGATATGGGATTCGCCGTCGGCGGGCTGCTGGTCGGAGTGCTCGCGGATCGGATCGACGCCACCGGAGCGATCGCGGTCGTCGCCGCGCTCACCGCCGGGTCCGGTCTCTGGGTGCTCTTCGCGATGCCGACCCAGCAGCCCCGACCGACGGGCTCAGCGAACATGCGCTCAGCACGCTCGGTACGAGCGGCCCCGGCGACGGCGCCCCGCCCGACGCGGCCGCTCCCGCAACCTGAGCGGGGCGGAGCTCAGCCAGCGAGCCGGCGGGTGAGCTCGGCGGCGGGCGCGACGTCGTCGATTCGCAGGACGGACTCCCCCGCGAACAGCGGGGCCGCGTCCGTGAAGCGGTCGGCGTCGCCCCGCAACGGCGAGGTCGGCCCGTAGAACGGCAGCCCCGGACGTTGCAGCCGGCTCGCCCGCCTGACGGCGGCGACGGGCAGGCGCGATCCCAGCGGGGCCGAGAGGCGGTTGAGCGCCCGCACCGCCGCGGGCGGACGCCCGTCGGGTCCCGCCCAGCGCTCGGTCGCGGCGTTCGCGATCACGCGGTGTGAAGCCGCCGGCCAGCCGAGTCCGAACAGCTCGGTGAGCATGGTCGCGCTCGCCCCGAGGAGGCGACGCTTGTACTCATCGTGGGCCGGACACTCGTCGCTGAGCAGAAAGCGCGTTCCCGCGACGGCCGCTGCCGCGCCGGCGGCGAGCGCGCCACTGACATCGTCCGGCCCGGCGATCCCCCCGGCGAGGAGCACCGGGAAGTCGCGGGGAAGCGCGGCCCGGGTCCGCTCGAGCAGCTCGATCGCGGGCAGCTCGCCGCGAACGTGGCCCCCGGCCTCGACGCCCTGCGCGATCACCGCGTCCGCGCCAGCCCGCTGCGCCGCCACCGCCTCCCCGACCGAGCCGCATTGGTGGATCCACAAGCGCGGCGTCCGTCGCGCGGGACGCCCCCAGAACGTCACCACGGCATCGGCCTCGCCCGCCGCCCGCCAGTGGCCGGGACGGGCGAACGGGAGCAGCAGGTTGACGGCGATCGGCTTCGCGGTGAGCCGGCGCGCGGCGCCGATCTCCGCCCGCAGCGCGGACGGGTCGAGGATCCCGATCGTGCCGAGGCCGCCGGCCTCGGAAACGGCTGCGGCGAGCTCGTGCGCCGCCGTGCCGCCACCCATCCCGGCCTGGACGACCGGCAGCCCGATCCCGATCCGCTCGAGCAGCCGGCTCATGAGGGAAAGCTAGCCGCCCCTGTGGTTGGCGGCCGGGAGACCACCGCCCGTCCGCGAGCCGGGACGCGGCGTCGCGCGGCGGTGGCTCAGTCGCGTGCGGGCGGCGGGGGCTGCGAGTCCTTGGCGTCCTTGGCGGGGCCGGAGCGCAGCTCCTTGACCGCGTATGCGGCTTGGGCCATGACGGCCGCGTCGAGAACCCCGAAGCAGAGCATGACTGGTGACATTGGCCTGACCTCCTTGGTTGCGACCGGCGTCGCGCCGGTACAGGGATGATTCCCCGCCGGACGGGGAATCTCCACCCCGCGGGCGAGGTTTTAGCCAACAATTAGGCCGCCGCCGGCGAGCTTGCATCCTCCCGGCGATCAGGCGCCGCCAGCGAGCCTGCGTCTTCCCGGCCCGGAGGATCTCGGGTATAGCTGTCCCCGTGGCCACCACGATCACGATCGCTGCGCGCTTCAACGGCCCGCGCGAGAGCGGGAACGGCGGCTACTCGGCGGGGCTGCTGGCCGCCGCCGTCGGCGGCCCGGCCGTGGTCAGCCTGCGAAGCCCGGTGCCGCTCGACCGGCCGCTCGACGTCGTCGTCGCGGCGGACGGGGTGACGCGGGCGCTCGACGGCGACGTCCTCGTCATGGAGGCGCAGCCGGCCGAAGCGCTCGACCTCGAGCCGCCGCGAGCCGTGACCGTGGCCGAGGCCCGGGCGGCCGAGGAGCGCTACCGGGGCCTCGACGACGGCCCGTTCTCACGCTGTTTCGTCTGCGGTCGCGCGCGCGACGACGCGTTCGGAGTCTTCGCCGGTCGCCTCGACGGCGACGGGCTCGTCGCGACGACCTGGACGCCGGACGGACGCGCAGCCGGCGACGACGGGATGGTCGCGCCGGAGTTCGTCTGGTCGGTCCTCGACTGCCCGACGTACTTCGCCCTCTACGACGATCCGGCGACCCTGAGCTTCCTCGCCTCGCTGCAGGTCCGGATCGATGCGAACGTGCGCGTCGGCGCCGAGCACGTCGTGGTCGCCTGGCCGATCGGCCGGGACGGCCGCAAGCACCTCGCGGGCGGCGCGGTCCTGTCGGCGGACGGCGCGACCCTCGCGGTCGGTCGAGCGCTGCTGATCGCGGCCCGAGGCTGAGTGCCGCCCGGCCCCACCGGGCGCGGTCCCGCCGGCGTCCTCGCGGTGTGAGCGGGTCCACACCGCGGGTGGGTGGCCGCGGCAGCCGCGCGACGGAAAGCTGACGCCATGAACAGCACAACCCACACAGCCAAAGCCCCGCACCTCAGGATCCGTGCCCTCGCCGCGCTCTGCGGCGCCCTCGGTCTCGTCGCCGTTGCCGCCCCCCAGGCGAGCGCCGCGCCGAAGGTCGACGGCAAGTTCGCGGTCTCGGGTGTCGGCGCCAACAACGAGCTCACCAGGGGCCCGGACGGGAACGTCTGGGTGACCCTCGACCAGACCAACGACATCGCCCGGATCACGCCGAAGGGCAAGGTCAAGGAGTACGACCCCGTCAACGTCACCAACCCGATCGGGATCACCACCGGGCCGGACGGCAAGCTCTGGGTGACCCAGAGCGGCGGCGTCGCGAGCTTCTCACCCGAGGACCCCGACGCCGCGGTCAAGTACGCGATCAACGACGTCACCGACCCGCGCCCGATCGTCACCGGCCCCGACGGCAACCTCTGGACCGTCAGCGGCGAGAACGCGATCCGGATCCCGCCCGCCAATCCGGCCGCCGCGACGTCCTTCCCGGAGCTGGTCGCCGGTCGCGACATCGACGCCGGCCGGGATGGCAGGCTCTGGGCCGCGGACTTCGACGGCCAGGTCGTCCGCCTGACCACGGCGGGAGCGGCGACGGCCTTTGCGACCGGCAACGGCTCGGGCCTGCAGGCGATCGCCGCCGGCCCGAAGGGACAGGTCGCCTATGCCGACCCGACCTCGAACCCGCAGAAGGTCGGCCGGGTCACGAACGGCGAGGTCCGGAAGACGACCGCGCCCGGCGATCCGTTCGGGGTCGCCTACGGGGCCGACCGGGCGTACTGGTTCCCGCGCTTCGCGTCCGGGGACCTGCTCCGCCTGACGACCGGCGGGGGGACCTCGACCCTCGGCGGCCTCGGCAAGGGCTCCGGCCCGCGGCGGATCACGACCGGTCCCAAGCGGACGCTCTGGGTGACCCTCGACAACGCCGAGAAGATCGCTCGCGTCAGCCGCGTCAGCCGCTAGCTAGCCGGAAGATCGGCGAGCCTCGCCGCCCCCGGGGCGGCGGCGGCCTGACCGCGGGCCGCCGGGCGGCATCAGCCGAAGCAGCCGCAGGCGGCCGGCGATGCCGCTGCCGGAGGCGAGCTCGCGCCGCGCGGCGCGGCGGTCGGCGGGCATCGGCCGCTTGCCCGCCACGGGCTCGTAGAGGCGGCGGCGGAAGCAGCGGACGTAGGCGGCGGCGTGCTCGTGACGGGCGGCGTGGAGCCGTCCCTCGACGGCGAGCAGCGTGCCGGCGGCGCCGCGCGACCAGCCGGTCGCACGGAGGACGTCGCGAAGCTCGGCGACCTCGCGCGCCTCGGCTTCCGCCGCCGGCAGGCGCCGGTGGTGCAGCGAGCGGGCCGGGGCGACGAACGCAGCGCCCGCCAGGAGCGCGATCAGCGCGGCCGGCGCGATCGGCGGGCCGCCGCCACCATCCGGCCCGGCGGCCGCTTCGACATCACCGGCAGCGCGGCCGTCCCCGACGCTGCCTCCCTTGCTCATCGCGCCGGGATCGCGGACGCTGACTCCGGCTCCGAGCATGGCGGCGCCTCGGATCTCCGCCGGGATCGGCGGCGTCGGGTCGAACGGGACCCAGCCGATCCCGTTGAAGTAGACCTCGACCCAGGAATGGGCGTCGAGATCGGTCACCAGGTACCTGTGCCCGCCCGCGAGCCGGGTGCCGGGAGCGAAGCCGGTCGCGACCCGTGCCGGTACGCCGATCATCCGCAGCAACAGCGCCATCGCGCCCGAGAACTGCTGGCAGTAGCCGCGCTTGTCCCTGAACAGGAAGGCGCGAAGCGGCAGCCGTCGGCGCGGCGTGCTCTCGTCGTAGCGGTAGCCGGCGCGGAGGTGGTCGACGACGGCCACCGCGGCGTCGTAGGCGGTCGGCTCGCCGGCCGTCAGGCGCTCGGCGAGGTGGGCGGCCCGCGCGTAGGCGGAGCCGGCCAGCTCGCGCCGGGCCCGGGTCCGCCCCCGCGCCTGTCCCCAGACGGGGACCTGGATCGGGACCGGGGCGAGGATCGACTCGAGGCTCGCCTGCGTCGGCAGCGCCAGCTGCGTATAGGGGCCGAGCTCCGGCGGGTAGCGACGCGAGGCGGCGCGGAGCTGGGCCGGCCGTGGATCCGGCGCGTAGGCGGTCAGCGAGTAGTTGCTCCCCGGCGCCAGCGGCTCGGAGCCGGTGTGCATCGTCCCGTCGGGGTCGCGCTCGGTCGCTTCGATCCCGTCGATCCGCAGGGCGCTGCCCGGGCTGATCACGAGCGGGCTCTCGAGGGCGACGATCCGGAAGCTCGCCTGCTGCTCCCACCTCCCCCCGCCGGACGCGCCGAGCGAGTAGCCGGGAGGTATGCCCGCGACCGGCGCGCCGCCGCCGCCCGAGCGGCGCCAGCGGTCTCCGTAGAACTCGTCGAGCAGCTCGGCCCTCCAGTAGTTCGGCCGGTCCGTCCGGACACGAAAGAGCAACTCGCCACTACGTTGCCAGTCGATCGGGCCGTAGGTGTGGCTCCAGTCGAACGTCGCTCCCCTCGGGGGGCCCGGGAGCGTCCAGTCGCGGTAGTCGATCGGCGGGTCGTCGGACGCGAGGCCGGTCGCGGCGGGGACCGCGACGACGGCGGCGGCCGCGACGAGGACCGCCGCCGACAGCGTCCGGACGCGATCGCCCCAGAGCCAGGCGGCGGCGAGCAGCAGCAACGCCGCGCCGACGATCATCGGGGCCGCGGTCGGCCGCGACGAGGCGGGGATCGCGACGGCGAGCAGCAGCACGATGAGCGCCGCCACCGGCGCCCGCCCGCGGTCGCGGCCGGGGCGGAACGCGAGCGTCGCGGCGCCGATCAGCAGCGGTACGAGCGGCGCGACGAGCAGCAGCCGCGACCAGGGCCCGGCCCACGCGAGCGGGTAGTCGAAGCCGCCGCTGAGCCCGCCGAGCCCGGTCGCGACCCCACTCGCCAGGTCGTCCCATCGCCACGGCGGCAGGCAGCGGAGCGGCAGACCGACGGCGGCGAGGGCCGCGAGCGCGGCCACGAGGACGAGCGCCGATGTGGCCGCCGCCGCGCCGCGCCGCGCCGGCGCGATCCGGCCGAGCACGATCGCGAGGCCGACGGCCACGGCGGCGACGGCGCCGGTCCGGGCGAGCGGCGGCGCGGCGAGCAGCGACGCCCATTGCTGCGCCGCGAGCGCGGCGCCCGCAGCCAGGGCGGCGAGCCGGATCCGCTCGGTGGTCAGCTTCCCGTTCACGCCGCGGCCCCCCTGACGCGCGCGGCGCCGATCTCGTGCCCCACGCACCCGGCGGCCGTGAAGGCAGCGGGCCAGCCCGCCAATCGGCGCGGTACGACGACGAAGCCGCGCGAGAGTCCCTCCGGCGGCCGCGGCACGGGCGCCGCGGCGACCCAGACGACCATCGAGCGGCGGTCGGCGGCAGCGAGTCGCGGAGCCCCGTCCGAGGACCCGACCACGGCGAGCGCGGCGCGGGCGCCCATCAATGCCCGCGGATCACGGCCGACCCGGAAGCGCCGACGGGCGCCGGCGATGAGGAGCTCGCAGCCGCCGATGCGAGCGAGGTGGGCCATCAGCGAGGCGGTGGCGCGTACGGCGCGGTCGAGGTCGTCCTCCGAGTCCGGGTCCGAGGGGTCGAGGGCGATCAGTGGCGCCGACTCGCCGGCGGCGATGAGATGGCGCTCGGCGAGCTCGGTGCCGCGCGCCAGCGACGGCCAGTAGATCCGGGTCGCCCTCGTGCCGGGCCGGTAGGGGCGGACGCCGTCGAGCTCGGGGTCGGTCGCGGACTCGCGCTCGCCCCCGGCGGCGAGCTCGCCGAGGCCGCGCATGCGCCTGCCGACCGCGGGTCCGTCGGCGCCGGACGGGCCGCCGAGCGGCTCGACCCTCGGGAGGACGAGGATCGAGGTACCGGCGCCGAGCGGAACACGGCGCGATGCGATCCCGAACGGATCGCCGATCCGCAGCGCCGGCGGCGCGAGGTCGTGGCGCCCGCGGCGGGGCGCCGATCCGGCGAGGCCGAGCGAGAAGCCGCCGCGCGGACGGGTCAGCCGGATCGGCGCCGGCGCATCGATCGCCTCGTCCTCGATCCGGCCGGCGAGGGGCAGCCAGCCGCTGCGGCCGGCGATCGTGACCTGGAACCCCTCCCCCTCGTCGACCTGGCGAGGCACGCCGATGCGTTCGCCGCTGAGGCCGGCGGCGCCGACCCGGACCCAGGCTGAGCAGCCGGCGATCAGGAGCAGCAGCGCGACCCCGGGAAGCAGGGCGACCGGCGCGGCGAAGGCGAGGCCACCGGCGAGGAGGGCGAGCGCGAGGCGCAGCGCTGTCGCCGCGCCGGCCATTCAGAGCGCCGGGACGGAGTCGACGGCATCGGCGACGACGGCCGCACGCTCCGATTCGGAAACGCCGGGCGCGAGCAGCAACCGATGCGAGAGCACCGGGGAGGCGAGCGCCTGGACGTCGTCGGGGAGGACGTGGTCGCGGCCGGCGAGCGCCGCGAGGGCCTTCGCGGCGCGAAACAGCATCAACGCCGCGCGCGGGCTCGCGCCGAGCTCCAGTCGCGGGTCGCGTCGGGTCGCCGCGGCGAGCGCGACGACGTAGCGCCGGAGCTCGGCACTGCCGTGGACGGCGGCCGCGGCGGCGGCGGCGGCGCGGACATCCTCGAGCTCGGCGACCGGCTCGAGCGCGTCGACGAGATCGGCCGCGGCGTGGCCCTCGAGCATCTCGGCCTCCTCGGCCGGGTCCGGATAGCCGAGCTCGATCCGGATCATGAAGCGGTCGAGCTGCGCCTCCGGCAGCGGGTAGGTGCCGGCGTACTCGGCCGGGTTCTGGGTCGCGATGATCAGAAACGGGCGAGCGAGCTCGTGGGTCTGCTGGTCGACGGTCACGCGTCGCTCCTGCATCGACTCGAGCAGGCCGGACTGGGTCTTCGGCGACGCCCGGTTGATCTCGTCGACGAGGACGACGTTGGCGAAGATCGGGCCGGGGTGGAACTCGAACGCCGCCTCCCGCTGATTGAAGATCATCGTCCCGGTGACGTCGGCGGGCAGCATGTCCGCCGTGCACTGGATGCGCGAGAACTCCGCCCGGACCGAGCGCGACAGGGCCCGGGCGAGCGCCGTCTTGCCGACGCCGGGATGGTCTTCGACGAGGACGTGGCCACCGGCGATCAGCGCGACGAGCAGGTTCCGAACGACCTCGTCGCGGACCTTGAGCGCGCGGTGCAGGTTCGCCCGCAACGCGTCGCCGAGCGCTCGCGCCGGCTCGCGATCGAACTCCTCCGCTGCCTCCACTGACCAGATCGTACGCCGCGGCCGAAGCGGGGCCGCGATCAGTCGCGGACCATCCGGGCCACGCGGCTGAACGGCGCCTTGCCGTCCGGGTCGTGACCCGAGCGCAGCTCGCCGACGCGCAGCAGCGGCTCGAGCGCGCCTGCGGCGGTGAGCAGCCGCCGGCACTCGGCGCGCGGGCCGTCGGGAAGGTCGTCGAAGGCGTGGCGGAGGCGGTCGAGCGCCCAGACCCGGTAGGCGCTCGTCGGCACCTCGCGGTAGGTCGTCCCCTGGACGGTGAAGTCGTGACGGCGAAGCCCGGCGGCGTGGGCGGCGGCGTTCGCGGCGAGCATCTCCAGGTGGGTCTCCCCCGCCTCGCGGAGCAGCGGCTCGAGGTCGGCGGGGAAGCCGGCGCACAGCTCCGCGCCGCCGATCCGGCCGGCTCTGGCGTTCCAGACCCGCGCGACCCACTCCGAGACGGCCGGCGCCCGGACCCGCATGATCCGCGCCGGCGTCGGGTCGAGCCCGAAGTGGCGGAACATCGACCCGTAGAGCCCGTAATCGGCGACGGTCGGGCGCCCGCCGAGCAGGAACGGGCGCTCGGCCAGCACCGGCTCGAGGATCGCCAGCACGCGTTCGTAGCTCGCCTCGACGTGGGCGCGGGTGCGCCCGTCGACGCCGTCGCCGGCGACGAACAGGCGGGCCTGCCGGCGCGCGAACCAGCGCCGCCGCAGCGCCAGCGGCAGCGGCAGCGCGACGAGCTCGTCGGCGAGCTGGCGCGAGCGCAGCTCGCGATCGACGGCGTTGCTCCACCGATGGTGCATCGCCGGACGCCAGAGCCACTCGTCGCCGAAGTCCTCGACCAGCAGGGCGAGGAACCGCTGCAGCGGATCGAGCGGGATCACGGCCGGCTCGGGGTGCTGCTCCTCGAGCCAGGCGATCATCGGCGTCGTGTCGGTCATCCAGCGGCCGTCGGGCAGGAGCACGGTCGGAAGCTGCGCCCCGCCGAGCAGCCGCGGCAGCGTCCGCGTGTACATCCGCACCCCGAGCGGGCGGCGCTCGTAGCGGATCCCCTTGAACCGCAGATAGGCCTCGAGCTTGCCGGTGAAGTACGAGTACTCGGAGCCGTAGACGATCACGAGCACTCGGAGCCGCAGACGATCACCGGGCGAGCCGGGATGGCGGACGCAACGAACCGGGATCCCCGGTTCCGGGATGTTCCGCTCGCCGGCCGAAGCGGTCGCCGCGCTGTCACGAGGAGTGCGCGCGCACTCGCCGGCGAAGCGATCGCGGCGTTGTGACGAGAAGCGCGCGGGTCTAGGCTCAATGGATGGGGACGGGTCCTGATACTCACTATGCGCAGAGTGGGGACATCGGCATCGCCTACCAGATCGTCGGCTCCGGGGATACCGACCTGGTTCTCGCCTTTCCCTTCATGTCCCATCTGGATCTGTTCTGGGAGAGCCCGACGATCGCCCACTTCATCCGAAGGCTCAGCTCGTTCTCCCGGGTGATCATCTTCGACCGTCGTGGCGTCGGACTGTCCGATCACGTCGAGGGAGCGCCGAACCTGGAGGAGCGCATGGACGATGTCCGCGCCGTCATGGATGCTGCCGGCTCGGAGTCGGCAACGCTGCTGGGCATGTCAGAGGGCTCGACCGTGTGCATGCTGTTCGCGGCGACCTATCCGGAGCGCACATCGGCGCTGTTGCTCTGGGGGGCGGTGGCGAGATCCACCGCCGCGCCCGACTACCCATGGGCCGCGCCACGGGAAGCGATCGAGGAGGCCAACGAGGAGCTGATCGCCCCGCTCTGGGGACAGGGCGCCACGATCGACATCTTCTCGCCGAGCGTCGCCGACGATCCGCGTGCCCGCAATTTCCAGGCCCGCATCGAACGGTCGGCGGCGAGTCCCCGTCGCGTCCTGCAGCTCGTCGAGATGTTCCTCGAAACGGACGTCCGCGACGCGCTACCCCTGATTCAGGTCCCCACGCTCGTCCTCCAGCGGCGCGGCGATCGGGTGGTCAGTCGTCGGGCTGGTCAGTGGCTCGCCACGCAGATCGAAGGCAGTCGCTACGTGGAGTTCGAAGGCGAGGACCACCTCGCATGGGTCGGTGACAGCGAGGAGGTGCTCGACACGATCGAGGAGTTCGTGACCGGCGTTCGTCCTGGACCGACTCCCGAACGCGTCCTCGCGACGGTCCTCTTCACGGACATCGTCGATTCGACCCGCCGCGCCACCGAGCTCGGGGACCGGCGCTGGAAGCGACTGCTCGGCGAGCACCAGGAGATGGTTCGAGACCTGCTCGAACGATTCGGAGGCCGTGAGGTCAAGACCACGGGCGACGGATTCCTGGCGACCTTCGACGGCCCGACCCGAGCGGTCGAGTGCGCTCGCGCGATCGTCGCCGACGCCGCGGCCTTGGGAATCGCCGTGCGGGCCGGCCTCCACGCCGGCGAGGTCGAGCTGATCGACGAGGACATCAGCGGCATCGGAGTCCACGTCGCCGCCCGGATCTGCGACCTGACAGCGGGCGGGCAGGTATTGACTTCGGCCACGGTCCATGATCTCGCCGCGGGCTCGGGGATCGACTTCGAGCCGGTCGGATCGCGGGCGCTGAAGGGGGTCGACGGCCCGATCCGGATCTATGCCGTCGCGCCTGCCCCGATCGGGTAGCAGCCGCTCAGTCGATCCGCTCGGGGAGGCCGAAGCGGAGGAAGAAGTCCTCGGTCCGGCGCCGGTCGAGCGGCTGCTCGGGAAAGCGCAGATAGTCCTCGGGGTCGGTGCTGGCGATCGAGCGGTTGATGAAGCAGGTGACGTCGGAGATCTTGGTGTCCGCGAAGCTGAGCACGTTGAGCGCGAACGGCCGATGGGTGCGGTCGGGCTCGTACCAGCAGTAGAACGCGAGCGCGTACTGTCCGTTGGCCTTCGTCAGCAGGTGCTTCCAGCGCCACTCGCCGCTCAGCGGCCCGGTCCGCAGGAACCCGGCCAGCTCGGGATGGCCGCCGGGGCCGCCGAACCAGGTGTCCATCGGCGGCATCGAGAACGTCGCCTGCTCGGTGAGCATCGCGACGACGCCGTCGATGTCCTCGCGGTCCCAGGCATCGACGTAGGCATCGACGATCGCGCGGACGCCGTCGTCGCCGAGGATCCGCAGCGTCGCCTGCTGGCTGCGGTCGGGGAGCCGGTCGGCGAGCGTCGCGCGGGCCCGCTGCAGGGCGCTGTTGACCGCGGCCACCGACGTCTCGAGCGTCGCCGCCGCCTCCCGGGCCGAGTAGCCGAGGACCTCGCGGAGGATCAGGACCGCGCGCTGGTTCGCCGGCAGCAGCTGGAGCGCCGCGATGAAGGCGAGCTCGACCGCCTCCCGCGCCTCGTAGCGAGCCGCCGGCGCCATCGGCCCGTCCTCGACTCCGAGCAGCTCGTCGGGATACGGCTCGATCCAGACCGACTCGGCAACCGGGAGGCCGGGCTCGGCCTCGTCGGGATCGGTCCGCGGCCCGTAGTCGATCGGGTGCCGGCGCGACTTGCGGCGCTCGATCGCGTTCAGGGAGGTGTTCGTCGCGATCGTGTACAGCCACGAGCGCAGCGAGCTCCGTCCCTCGAAGCGGCCGATCCCGCGCCAGGCCCGCAGCATCGCCTCCTGAATCGCGTCCTCGGCGTCGTGGAGCGAGCCGAGCATCCGGTAGCAGTGCGCGGTGAGCTCGCTGCGGTACGGCTCGACGACGGACGCGAACGCGCCCTCGTCGCCACCGCGGGCGGCCTCCAGCAGAGCGCTGGCGTCGGCGTCCACGCGGATTCCCCTTCCTGCCATTGCCTGTGCAGGGTAGCGTCGGCACCGCATGAGCTCCGGTCGCGATCGCGAACGTCCGACGGCGCTGGTCATCGGCGCCGGGCTCGCCGGCCTCGCCGCCGCCGAGCGGCTCGCCCGGGCGGGCTGGGAGGTGACGGTCCTCGAGGCCCGCGAGCGGCTCGGCGGGCGCGTCTGGTCCCAGCGGCTGCAGGGCGGCGGGCTGATCGAGCGCGGCGGCGAGTTCATCACCGGTGGCTACGACGTGACCGAGGCGACGGCGGCGCGGCTCGGGATCGCGCTCGATGGAATGTCGATCAGCTACCCGGACCGCGAGCTTCGCCCGGGGCCAGGTCCCGACCGGGCGGCGCTGCTGGCCGGGGCCGAGGCCGCGGCCGGCGCGGCGACGACGGCCCCCGGCGGGAGCAACGCCGCGGCGGCCCTCGAGGCGGCGGTCGACGATGCGAGCGTTCGCGAGGTGCTCGCCGTCCGCCTGCAGAGCGCCGTCGCCCACCCGTTCGCAGCGCTCGACGCGCGCTTTCTCGTCCACCTCCCCGCCCTCGTCGCCACGAGCGAGACACGGCGCCTGCGCGGCGGCAACCAATCGCTGGCGACGGCCCTCGCCGCGCGGCTGGGCGCACCGGTCCGGACCGGTGCGGCCGTTCGCGAGGTCCGCCGCGAGGGGGCGAGCGTCCGGGCGGTCGGCGACGGCGGGCTCGATGCGTCCGCGGCTGCCTGCGTGGTCGCCGTGCCGCTTGCGCTTCTCGGCGAGCTGCGGTTCGATCCGCCCCTGCCCGACCGGCAGCGCGACGCGATCGCCGCGATCCCGACGAGCCGGGCGGCGAAGCTGGCCGTGCCGCTGTCCGAGCCGACCGCGCCGCGGGCGCTGATGTCGGGCACCCACCGCTTCTGGGCCTGGACGACCCCGTGCGACGGCGTCGGCGGGCGGGTCGTGAACGGATGGGCCGGGTCGGGCCCGACGCTCGAGGAGCTCGCCGTCGCCGACGGCCCCGCCGGCTGGATCGCCGCGCTCGGCGTGCTCTGGCCCGAGCTCGAGCCCGACGGCTCCGCGGCGCTGCTCACCGACTGGCAGCGCGACCCGTGGGCGCGTGGCGCCTACTCGGTCCTTCCCGGCGTCGAGGACCCGGACGGCAGCGCCGCCGCGGTCGCCCCCGCCCCGAACCTCGCCTTCGCCGGCGAGCACACCGCCGAGCCGGCGTGGACCGGCACGATCGAGGGCGCGCTGCGGAGCGGCATCCGCGCCGCCGACGAGCTGCTCGGTCGGCGCGGCTGAGGCGCACGCCCCACCGTTCCCGGCCCCCCGGGGGCGCTGCGAGGCTCAGCGCCGGGCCCGCATCGTCACGGCGCCCAATCGACGTCGGTCCGCACGACCCGGGCCGGGTTGCCGGCGACCAGGGCCCCGGCCGGTACCGGGGAGGTGACGACGCTTCCCGCCGCGACCACCGCCCCGGAGCCGATCGTGACCCCCTTCAGGACCAGCGCGCGACAACCGATCCAGACCCGATCGTTGACGACGACCGGCTGCGCCGCCTCTTCCCGGTCGGCGGCGAGGCGATGGAAATCGCGATCCATGATCACAACGTCCCATGCGATCCGGCAATCGGCTCCGATCGAGACCCGGCGACCGCAGTGGATCTCGGTGCGGTTTCCAAGCGTCGTGCGGTCCCCGATCACAAGCCGGGCGGGGCCCTGCTCGGGGGCGGGGCCATGTTCGCGGGCGGGGGCCTGCTCGGGAGCGGGGGCCCGCTCGCCGCGGACGCTGAGCATCACCCCCGGCCACATCAGGACCCGGCTGCCGACGACGACCGAACCGTTCGCCCGGTAGCAGCGGATCCTCCCCGCCGTCCGCAGCCACGGCCCGCAGCGGTCGAACTTGTGGCGCTGGACCGCCCCGAGACCCAGCGCCCAGACAAGCTCGGCGAGGACTCGCGGATCCCGTTCGCGAACAGCCGCGATCTTGCTCCCCAGCGCCATCGCCCGGCAACCCTACAGCCGTGATCGTCGCCCGGCTCGACCCGGCGGCGCCGCGAAACGCCTGGAATCGGGCCCTCGACGCCGGGCGCGAACCCCGTCGCCACACCAGGGCGACGGCTAGACTCCCACCGGCACGAGGGGAGCCCAGGCGACCGGGCAATGCGAAAGAAGGGAAGCATGAGCGACAGCTACACCCGTGAGGAGATCGAGAAGCGAGTCGCCGATGCGCTCGTCTCGTTCGGCGTCGATCGAGAGGCGATCGCACCCGAGACGACGCTCGAGCAGCTCGATGTCGATTCCCTCGACGTCGTCGAGTTGGCCGAGCTGCTCCGCGACCTCGGCATCGACATCGAGGGGCGCGACTTCGAGGGAACCCGGACGTACGGCGATGCCATCGACGTCGTGATGGCCCGAGCCAAGGTCTCCTGAGGCCGACCGCAAACATCGAGACCGCTTGGTTCGGGTCCCTTTCGCTTCCGGCGCTGCGGACGAGCTACGAGGCCGGCTCGACCAGCTCGGTGAGGGCGCCGTGGGATGAGCGGGGGTTGACGAATGCCACCAGCGATCCCTGAACCCCCGTGCGAGGCGAGCGGTCGATCAGCCGGACCCCCGCCTGTCGCAGCTCGGCAAGCGCCTTGACGATGTCATCGACCCGGTACGCGACGTGATGAAGCCCCGGCCCCTGCCGCTGCAGGAAGCGACCCACCGGACCATCGGCCGACAGCGGCCGCAGCAACTCGACATGACCGTCGCCGACTGCGAGGAGCACGGCCTCGAGGGACTGCTCGACGGAGGTCTCGCGATGGATCTCGCGAAGGCCGAGCGGCCCATCGTAGAAGGCCACCGCAGCATCGAGGTCTTCGACCGCGACGCCGATGTGGTCGATCCGCGTGAACATCCGCCGATCAGGATAGTCCCCGAGCCCGGGGCGCCTTGACGCCGAATCGATCTGACCCAGCTCCGGTGGCTGATGTGCCTTCACACACCCGAGCGGCCGGCGAGAGCACGGGCTTCATCGCCACCCTCCGAAGGCGAATCTGGATCCCGATCCTCTGCGCCGCCGTCGCCGCCGCCGGCACCGTCCTGCTCGCCGGCCTGCGCCCGGCGCAGTTCGAGGCGACGGCGCTCCTGCAGGTGAACCAACCGGACATCGACCAGCTGATCACCACCGGCCTGACCGAGCCGCTCGCTTCCGAGGGCGCCGTCGAGCCGGGGCTTCCCAGCGATCTGGCCGTCAACGAGATCGCCGCCGAGGTCCGGAGCTACCGGACCGCCCAGCGGGCGGTCGAGTTCCTGCAACTGCATCCGTTCATCTCGCCGAATCAGGTCGTCGATGCGACCACGGTCGCGGTCGATCAGCGGACCGGGTTGATCGACGTCACCGCCAGGGCAGCGGAGCCCCGGGAGGCGGCACGGATCGCGACTGCGCTGGCCAGGGGATACGTGAACATCCGCAGGCACGAGCAGATCGAACAGCTGGGGCGGACGCGTCGGCGGCTCGAACGCCTCGCCGAGGAGCACGCCGGCTCCGGGCTGAGCTCGAGCGAGGACCTGAAGTCCCTGACCGACGCAGCCGTGAGGCTCCGCCTCGCGGCCGACCTGCAGCCGCTCGGCGTGCTGCTCCTGCGACCCGCCGTGCCGCCCGCGGGAACCGCGGGAGGGAGCGTTGCGCTCCTCGGGCTGATCGCCGGGTCCCTCGGCCTGCTGGTCGGGGTCGGGCTGATCGGGGTGAGCGAGCTGAGCGACCACCGGATTCGATCCGTCCTCGGGCTCGAGCGCAGTCTCGGCGCCTCCGTGCTGTGTCAGCTGCGAGGCGGCCGCCCGCGCTTGCGGAAGTCGGCGCCGGATCGCACCCGGGGCGATGAGCCCTTCCGCCTCCTGCTGGCCCGGCTGCGACATGAACCCGGGCTCGAGCCCGGCCAGCTCGTCGTCGTTGCCCCGGTGGACACCATCAGCGACGCGGAGGTCGTGGCGAGCGGACTCGCGGACGCGGCCGCCGCAAGCGGTCTGACGACGCTGCTGGTGGACACCGCGGCCGGCGCCACCCGGGTTCGGCAACGGCGGCTCGCGCTACCGACCGGCGAGGAAGCGTTCGCGTCGCCCGCGCCGGGCCGATCGGCCGCCGCTGCGTCCGGAGCTGACCGCGCGCGCGGTCCGCACCGAACCGAGGTCGCCCGCTGGGCCGACGACCGCCCGGACCGCGCGGCCGCGATCAAGGATGCCCTCTCCGCGGCCCGCGCTCGCCATGACCTCGTCGTCGTCGCGTTGGCGGGGCGGGAGGGATCGGAGGACTCCGTGCCCCTCCTCGCCCGAGCGAACGTCGTCGTCGTCGCCCGATGCGGCGTCGCCACGAGCGACGGCGTTTCCCGGCTTCGTCGCGGGCTCGACAGCCACGACGCCCGGATCGCGGGCATCGTCGGAGTCGGATTCGACGCCGGGACGTGATCGATGGCGCCGACTGATTCCGAATCCGGGCAGGGAGCCCATCCGGAGGCGCCGGAGCCGTCGCGAGACGAAGCCGATCGTGAGGCCGACGCCGCCGAGCCGTCGACCACCGACCTCCGCCACCGGGCAGCGCGCGGCCTCGTGTCCGTGGCGCTACGAACGGTGTTCGTGCGAGCGATCGGGTTCCTCGGCGTCGTCGTCATCGCGCCGCTGCTGGGGCCCAGCGACTACGGGATCGTGGCGCTCGGGCTCACGATCACCATCGTCGGGTACTTCTTCGCCGACGGGGGCCTGAACCCCGGGCTGATCGGTCGCGAGGAGCCCCCGAGCAGGGCCGAGTTGCAGGCAGTCGCCGGATTCCAGCTCCTCGTCACCGGGACGATCACCGCGATCGTCTGTGCGATCGGACTTCCGCAGGGCACCGGTGGGGCCGCCATCGCGTTGATGACGATCGCGCTGATGCCCGGGACCCTGCGCGTGCCGGGGGTGATCATGGCCGAACGACAGCTTCACTACAGCGTGATCGTCCGCGCCGAGGTCACCGAGGCGCTGGTCTATTCGTGCGCGGCCATCGGCCTCGTCCTGCTCGGGCTCGGAGTGATCGGGGTGGGAGTCGCGGCGATACTGAGGTCGGTCGTCGGAACCACCATCATCGTGGCCTTCGGCGACGTCGGCCTCGTCAGGCCGAGGCTGGACCTCCGGCTCCTGCTTCCGACGATGCGGTTCGGCGTCTTCTTCCAGGGCGCCTGGCTGGCGACCATCCTCCGCGACCAGGGCCTCAACGTCCTGCTCGCATCGATCGCCGGCACCGCGGCGCTCGGCGCCTGGTCGCTGGCCAACCGGCTCCTGGTCGTGCTCACGCTCCTGTTCGAGTCCGCCTGGAGGGTGGCGCTGCCGGGGTTCGCGCGGCTCACCGAGGCCGGCGAGTCACCCAGCCACCTGCTCGAGCGCGGGCTGAGCTTCGCCGCCACGAGCACCGGATTCGCGGTCGCGGGAATGGTTGCTGCGACGCCGGCGGCGGTGCCGGCGCTGTTCGGCAGCGACTGGGACGCGACGATCAACGCCCTGCCCTGGATCGCGGCAGGATCGATGATCGCGCTGCCGCTGGTTACCGTCCTCGCGACGCTGCTGTGGGTGCGGGGCGACTCGGAGCGGGTGTTCTACATGGCGGCGCCCGCGATCGCGGTCACCCTCGCCCTCGGCGCGCTTCTGTCGGCGCCGCTCGGCGCGGTTGGGGCCGGCATCGCGTACTTCGTGGGCCAGGCGCTCCTGCTGTGCACCTGCATCTACCAGGCCCGGGAGCTATTCGGCTGGGCGGCGGCCGGGCATATCGTGGTGCCGACCCTGGCCGCCGCGGCGGCGGCGACCGTCGGCTGGCTGGTCGCGATCACGCTGACGCCGCAATGGCTCGCCGCGATCGCGGCCGCGATCGCGGCGATCGGGATCTATGCGGCGCTGGTTGCGGTGTTCGACCACGCCGCGATGGCTCGCGTCCTCAACGTGCTGCGACAGAGCCTGCGTCCGGCCGCGACATGAGCGACACCTCCCGGGACGGGATCAGGATCCCCCGTACCTCGATCTGCGGCGCCGGGGGCGCCGGGCGAATTCGGGATGCTGCCGCAACTCCCACAACAGCGCGTAGCGCATGAACTCGCGGCAGCCCTGGAGGGCCGAGTGCACGAGGCCGCGTTCGCCGACGCGGGCCTCCCCGCGGACGAGGTAGTGCCAGACGAACCGCATGATCGGCCGATAGAGGACCGCCATCACCCGCGCGGGGGCCCCATCGCGATCGAGTTGCGCAGCCTCCTCGAGCGCATAACGATGGTAGAGGTCGATCAGCTCGCTGAGGGAGAAATCGTTCCAGTGCAGTAGCGACCCGTCGAGCATGTGAACGTCGCCCGGCACGCGGACGACCTCGTGCACCTCCAACGACGGGTCCCACTCGCCGTGGCGCCGGTTGTAAAGGCGGATCGACTTGCGGCCCGGCCGGGCCGTATTCGGAAGCGCCACCCCGAGGAAGTCGTTGCGGCGGCTCGCGGCATAGCCGTCGCGGGGATCGGGCCCACTCGCGAGGACCCGCCCCAGGGAGCGGGCGAGCTCGGACGTGACGACCTCGTCGGCATCGATGCCCAGGATCCAGTCGTTGCTGGCCTGGGCTGCCCCGAAGTTCCTCTGGCTGGAGAATCCCGACCATTCCCGCTCGTAGACCACCGCACCGCGAGCCGCGGCGAGCTCCCTCGTGCGGTCGGTGCTCCCCGCATCCACGATCACCACTTCATCGGCCCACTCGACGCCCGCGATGCAGCGCTCGATCAGGGCCTCCTCGTTCAGCGTGATGATGACGACGGAGACGGGAGTCGCCGGGTGGGCGCTCACGGGTCAGTCCTCCTCGTGGCCACGGGCGATGATCCCCGACGGAGCGATCCCGGCCCGCGAAAGGGTCGACTCAAGATAATCGACATCGCCGCGATCGAGCTCGTGCGATCGCCACGCGAGCAGGACCCGATCGGCGGCGAGCAGGAACGGGATCGCCGCCGCCGCCCTGGACGGCAGCGGCGTCTCGATGACGACGACCTCGTAGCTCGACTCGAGCCCCGCGATCAACCGCGCCACGACCTCGACGTCCACGACCTCGACGTCGGATGCCCCGACCGCGACGACGTCAGCGCTCACCCCCCGCTCCGTCTCGATGGCGCGGGCGTATTCGAGCGCTCGAGCGACCGACGTCGGATCGGACAGGTCGATGGCGCCCGCCCGGGCTTCACCGGTTGGCCGGCGCGGTCCGTCGGCGACCTCCACGAGCAGCGTCCGTGCGCCCGTGGACGCCGCGGCGGCGGCCAGATACCAGGCGCTATCGCCACCTGCCCGCCCGAGCGAGGCCGAGGCGACGGCGATGCTGCCGCGCCCGACGCCGCTGCCGCCATACCGGAACCAGGCGATCGTGCCGAGAAACGGCGCCGCCTCCAGCTCGTCGAGCTCGTCGAATCGCGATCGTTCCCGCAGCCGCGGGCTGATGGGCGCCTCGGCGATGACCTTCGTGGACAGGCGCTCGGCCAGTGCCTCGGGCCGCAACGTGCGGCGGTCGCGCATCACCAGCAGCCCGACGAGGATCGATCCCGCGAGCAACCCGAGCGTCCCACCCGCCAACGCGACGATGCGTGGGGAGGCGCCGGACGGCTCGCCGGGGGCAGCGGCGGCCTGCTCCAGCGTCACCGAGCGCGGCCGGGCCGCCTCGATCAGCTGCAGCCGGTCGATCCGATCCTGGATCGCGGCGATCGGAATGGCCTCGTCCGGCGCTGTCCGGGCCTTGCGGAGACGCCGTCGAACGTGGCGCTGCAGCTCGACGCGGGTGCTGCGGATCCTCTCCAGGTCGGCGCGCTCCAGCAGCAGATACGACCTCGCGAGCGCGTTGGCGAGCCGCGCCGCGTCGTCGGGGTCGCTCTGCCGGCCGGCGACGACGATCAGGCCCCGGCTGCTGTCGATCTCGGCCTTCGTGTGCGCGAGGATGCCGGCGGGCGTCATCCGCAGCTGCGGCCTCAGCAGCCGTGCGGCTCGCCGGGCCGTCTTTCGTCGGTGGATCTGGTCGGGGACCGCAGCGAGCTGGTTCTCGAGCGGGATGCCCTCCGGGATCCCGAGCGCGTCCTTGATGACGCTCGGGTCTCCGAGGCTGAGCAACGCGAACGCGTCGTATTGCGGAGCGCGCTGCGCGGCGATCTCGTGGGCCGCCAGGGCGCCGGTCAGGGCACACAGCAAGGGAACCCAGAACCATCGCCGGACGGCGCGGGGAAGCCGCTGTGGGTGCTCGCTGCGCATCGATACCCCGGCGGCCACTATCGACGCCGGTCCATCGCCGCTGCCCGGCCCGACCTCAGGTCGGAAGCGAATCCGCCACCCCGTCGCTCACATGCCGCGGCGCCCGACCACGCAGGGCACCGTGCGGAGCAGGCACTTGATGTCCCCCCAGAGTGACCAGTTCGCAATGTAGAGGTAGTCGATCACAACCATCTCGTCGAGCGGCACCCGGGCCGAGCCGAGAACCTGCCAGTGACCCGTCATGCCCGGAGGCAGGTCGAGCCGCCGGCGGTACCAGCCGGCGATATGGCGGTCCTCGTCCCGAATCAGTGGCCTCGGGCCGACCAGGCTCATCTCCCCGCGCAGCACGTTGATGAGCTGGGGCAACTCGTCGAGCGAGCTCCGCCGAAGCCACCGGCCGACCCTCGTCACCCGGGGGTCGGCACTGATCTTGAACAGCCCCTCGGCTTCGTTTCGATCGACGAGGCGGGTCTTGAGGTCGTCCGCTTCATCGACCATCGAGCGGAACTTGAAGATCTGAAACGTCCGGCCACCGCGCCCGACGCGGCTCTGGCGGAAGAGCACCGGGCCGGGAGACGTCGCCTTGATCGCGATCGCGATCGCGATCAGCAGCGGCAGCGTGAGGATGACGATGAGGAGCGAGCCGACCACGTCGAAGGCCCGCTTCAGCGCGCGTCGCGACCGACCCAGCTCGAATTGCCGGACTGCGAGCATCGGGCCCACCGACAGCTCCTCGCAGATGATCGCCGCGCCCAGCAGCTCGCTGAAGCCCGGCAGGATGCTCACCTTGACCCCCGATCGCTCGGCTTCGCGGACGATCGCGACGACGGCCTCCGCTTCGAGGTCGCCGGGCGCGACGACCACCCGCTCGATGTGATGCTTCGCGATCAGCTCGTCGAGCTGCCGATCGAGGAGCTGGCGGACCCCGGCGGGATCCAGCCACGCGCCGGCGACCGCGTCGGCCGCTGAGCGGCTGCCGAGCTGCAGCGACTTCCGCAGGCGGGCGAAGGACCGGGACCCGGAGAGCAGGAGGCACCTCTCGGGCGGCGCGACCCGTCCGACGATCGCCCGCGCCGTCGTCCGTCCGACCATCAGCAGGACGATCAATCCGAGCCACAGGCTGAGGAACTCCGGCTTGGTTATGTGCGCGGCCAGAAACGTGCGATCCATGAGCCAGACGGCGACGCCGAAGAGGGTTGCCACCGCGAAGATCCCGGGGACCTCATCGAGGGTGGCCGCCCGCAGCACGAGCCCGTCGCGGTCGTAGAGCCCGAAGGCGATCGCGAGCAGCGGCACCACGGGCACGAGGGAGAGGATCTTGAGGCCCGGCTGCAGCCCGCCGACGAGCCCCAACGCCAGGGCGATCGCAAGGACGGTGGCGATCAGGTCGGCGGCGACGAGGGAGTTGCGCTGCAGCGAATCGCGGCCGAGCGACGCGACGCGACGGGCGAGCGCAGAGCTCGCTTCGGGCGGCTCGGCGACCCACAGCTTCAGCGGACCCGATGGATCCGCGCGGCGCGGCCGGCCCCGAGCCGGGGAGGGTGACGCCCGCTCGGGCCCGAACCCGATCCAATCGGGGATATCGAGATAGTCGAATGGACCTCGAGGTCCATGGATGCGCGCGTCTTGCGCTCGGACCGCCACGAAAAACCCCTTCCCGGCGGAACCTCATGTTGAACGGGTTGGAACGGCTGCGCGGACGAACCTAGCACAGGACCATGGCGGTCGATCCCGGTTCCCGCTAACGCCGGCGCAGCCCGCGCGGCCCGATCACGACCACGGTCGCGTCGTCGGCGGGAACGGTGAGGCGGAGGCCGCGGGCGCG
This sequence comes from Solirubrobacterales bacterium, assembly GCA_041393495.1. Taxonomy (GTDB): domain Bacteria; phylum Actinomycetota; class Thermoleophilia; order Solirubrobacterales; family 70-9; genus RHKX01. The sequence continues at coordinate 72,231 of JAWKKA010000012.1, forward strand.
CTGCCGACGCGAGGAGACGCCCGGATCGAGGAGGCTGAACGCGCGGATGCTCGCCGGCCCCCCGAGCCCGAGCCGCACCCGGCGGTCGGATCCCTGAAGCTCGCGGCGGGCGTCCCTGTCCCAGATGCTCGTGTCGCGCCAGAGGACGAGGGCGAAGGACCCGTTCGCACGCCGGAGCAGGAGCCGCCGAACGCCGCCCGTGTCACCGCTCAGCCGGTATTCGGGGGGACGGGACCGGACCCGCGAACGGGGTGTCACGAGCAGCGAGATCAGCCGGCCGACCGCGATCGCCGCAGGCTTCGGGGAGAAGTCGTAGCGGAACAACCCGAAGTTGCGCTCGCGGTCCTCCCCGCGAGGATCCGGGCCTTCGTCCACCAGCTCGTAGAGGTAGGTTCGCTCGATCCCGCTTGCGAAGCTGTCGAGCAGGAGCCGCGGGATGTAGGCGCCGGCGACCCGCTCGCTGACCGGCGGATGCCCCGATTGGTCGTCGAGCGCGTTGTGATAGCCGGTCTCGGTGGCGAACACCGACGCATCGCCCGACCCCACCCGCCTGCCGAGGCCGCGACGGAGCCCGGCGGCGCCCGGCGCAAGCCCACCGGGATAGGAATGGACGTTGCTCGCATCGCTCCATCTCCCCAGATCCCCGGGCAGCCATGCGTTGCCGGGGTTCCCGAAGCTCGGGGCCAGCACCGGCAGCGAGACGAGCGACGGTCGGTCGCGAACCTCCGTGTAGAGCCGACGCTGGTAGGCGCGCAGCTCCGCCGGCCACCTCGCCCGGCCGCTGAGGTCGTACTCGTTCGGCCCCTCGACCGACCCGACGAAGCCCGACGGCAGCCGCCCGAGCTCGCCGACGAGGCCGGGGACGGAGGTGACTCCGTCGCCGGGCCTGCCGAGGATCAGGTCGGCATCGATGCGATGGGCCGCGAGCTGCGAGAAGTAGAACTGCTGCCAGCTCTTCAGACCCGGCTCGGTCGAGGGCGGCAGCAGGCCGTCGCGCACGTGACGTACCCCCAGGCTGTCGAGCGCCTCGAGGACCCGGTCCAGGCGCGTGTACGGGGTATCGAGAAAGGTGGAATGGATGTTCACCCCGACGGAGTCCACGAAGGCCTCGGCGCTTGCAACCCGGCCTGCGTCCGCCGCGGCGCTCGTGGCGCTCGCGCCGCTGACCGCGAGGCAGAGAAGCAGGATCGTGACGAGTCGCCGGGACATTGGCCTCGACACGTTTCGTCAGAACGGCACGCGGAGGCCAGACGCATGGTCGGAAATGGACGCGTTGGCAAGCTCACCGCATACGGAGACGCCGTCGCTCGAGCTCGTGGTAGAGCTCCGCGACCGCGGCGGTGACATGCGCGGAGTCGAATCTGCTCCGGGCCGCCGCGCCGGCGGCAGCCCCGATCCGTCGGCGGCGGTCGGGGCTCGCGAACAGGTCGCCGACGCTCGTGGCGAGGGCACGATCGTCGCCCGCGGGCACGAGCAGGCCGGTCCGACCGGCCTCGATGATCTCCTCCGGCCCCCGGGTCCGGGTCGCGACCACCGCACGCTCGAGAGCCATCGCCTCCGCGACCACCAGGCCGAACGGCTCCGGCTCGAGGGATGCGTGACAGACGACGTCGCAGGCGAGCATCAGCTCCAGCCGGTCATCGCGATGGCCGGTGAAGTGGACGCGGTCAGCGATCCCCAGGGCCGCCGCGGACCGACGCAACTCGTCCGCGTAGCCGGCCTCCCACCCGTAGAGGGTTCCGCCGACAACGAGAAACCGGGCGTCGGGCTCGCGATCGAGGACGGCTCGAGCGGCGCGCAGGAACACCGACTGTCCCTTCCAGCCGACCAGCCGTCCGAAGATGCCGGCGACCGGCGCGTCGCGCGGCCAGCCCAGCCGGCGTCGGATCGGCGCCGCCAGCTCCGGGAGGGATTCGATGGCGAGTCCATTCGGGATGACGCGCGGATGGATCCGCCAGGCGCGATGGAACTCCGACGCCATCCACTGCGACGGCACGACCACCGCGTCATGCCGCGCGGCGATCGCCGCGAGCTGCACGACCGTGGCGGCGGCGCTCCGGCGCGGCGCGTCGTGCAGCGTCATGACCGCCGCGCAACCCGCCCGCCGGGCGGCCCACCCCGAGATCACCGACATCTTCTCCCCCCAGCCGTCGATGACGTCGATCCCGAGGCGACGAGCCGTTGCCGCGACATCGCGGATGACGCCCAGAAAGCGCGCAGCGTCCCTGACCCGCGGCGTGGTCGGAGACAGCGTCTCGACCGGGATCTCCAGCCCACGCAACTCGCCGACGAAGGGGCCGTCGACGAGCGAGAGCACGACCGGCTCGACCCCGGCGCCGGCGAGGTGGGGCAGGCGAGCGAGCAGGACCGCCTCCGCTCCGGCGCGTTCGGTGGCTCCCTGGACGTAGAGGACCCGAACGGGACGCGCATCCGGCATCGGGCTAGAGTACCGGCGCATCCTGCCATCGCGGCCGAGCAAGACGGGCACGATCCCTCGCCTGATGCCTCTCGCCTGATGCCCACCCTGAGGGTCCTCTACGCATCTCACACGGCTCGCGTCAGCGGTGCCGAATGGTGGCTGCTCGACACTCTCGGAGCGCTTCCGGACACGGTCGAACCGGTCGTGGCCACACCGCCGGGTCGGCTCGAGGAGCTCGTCCACGAGCTCGGGATCCGAACCGTCGCGATCGCCGGAACCGACGGCAGCCTGAGGCTCAACCCCGTTCACACCAGTCGCGCCCTCGCCGAGCTCGGTTGCAGCGGCCTACAGCTCGCCCGGTGGACGCGACGCCTGCGGGCCGACATCGTCCACTCCAACTCGATCCGCATCGCGGTCTCGGCGGTCGCCGCGCGAAAGCTGATCGCCGCCCCGCTGCTGGCTCACGTCCATGAGTCCCTTCCAGGCGGAAGGGTCGCCGACGCCACCCTGCGATTCATCTCCCGATCCGACCTCGTCCTGGTCAACTCCGAGTTCACCCGGGAGCGGTTCCTGCGGGCAGCGCCGCGAAGCGACCCCTCGGTCCTTTACAACGCCGTCGACCTCGAGCGGTTCGATCCGGCGAAGCTGGGCCGGGACGAGGCACGGGCCGAGTTCGGGCTGTCCGAGCGCACGCGGGCCCTCGGGATGGTCGCCCAGATCACACCGTGGAAGGGGCAGGAAGAGGCGATTCGGATGACGAGCCGCCTGCGCGAGCGCGGGATCGATGTGCAGTTGCTGCTCGCCGGCACGCCGGTTTTCGTCAGCCGCTCGACGCGGTACGACAACCGAGCCTACGATCGCGGGCTCCACGCGCTCGTTGGCGAGCTCGGAGTCGCGGATCGAGTCCACTTCCTCGGCGAGCGCGGAGATGTCCCCCGGGTGCTGCGGGCCCTGGACATGCTGCTCGTACCATCCTGGGAGGAGCCCTTCGGGCGCGCGGTCGTCGAAGCGATGGTCATGGGGGTGCCGGTGGCAGCCACGAGCGCCGGCGGCCCGCCGGAGCTCGTTCGCGACGGCGAAGACGGGCTCCTGCTGCCGCCCCGGCGCCCGGACGCCTGGGCCGAGGCGCTCGAACCCGTCCTCCGCGACGGCCCGCGACTGCGGGCGATGGGCGCTGCCGCCGAAGCGCGGGCCCGCCACGAGTTCGGCCTCGAGCGCATCACCGGCCAGCTCGTCGACGACTACGATCGCCTGATGGAGTCAGCTCATCGGTCGCCGCCGACCGAGGGCCGTCCGCAGCGGGCCGCGGACCAGCCGTGACGGCGCTCGGCCCGCCCGATCCCTACCGCCATCCCTTGGCGTGGGCCCGATATCAGGCCGGTGGGCTGAAGGCATACCTGGCGGGCCCGGCCTGGCTTCGGCGGCAGATGCGGCGGCAGCTCCTGCTGGCCCTGATCGAGCGCCACGTGACCCGGATCGTCGCCGTCGACGGCGACGGCATCCGCTACCTCATCGACACCGCCGACCGGGGGCCGATCACCCTCCGGATCTTCTCGGAAGGGAGGTACGAGGAGCCACTCGTCGCAAGGGTGAGCGGCCTCCTCGCGGACGTGCGCGACGAGCCGCGGCCGCTCGAGAATCGCGCCTTCGTCGATGTCGGCGCGAACATCGGAACGGCGACCCTCGTCGCGCTGAAGCGCTTCGGCGCGACCAGGGCCCTCGCCCTCGAGCCCCATCCCGCCAACCTCCGGTTGCTGCGGATGAACCTCATCGCCAACGAGCTGGAGGAGCGGGCCACGGTCATGGGGGTCGCGGCCTCCGACGGTCCCGGCGAGCTCGAGCTGGAGATGGCAACCCACAACATCGGCGACCACCGGATCCGAACCGGCGCCGAATCGGGCCGCGGGGCCGTGGAGGAGGGCTCCCGGGCCGTCATCCGCGTCCCGGCGGTCAGGCTCGACGAAGCGGTCGCCGAAGCCGGCATCGGCCTGGACGAGATCGGCCTGGTCTGGATCGACGTCCAAGGCCACGAGCCGCAGGTGCTGAAGGGGGCGGACTCGCTTGTCGATGCCGCCGTTCCGATGCTGATCGAGTACTGGCCCTACGGGCTGGCGCGCGCCGGCGGCCTCGACGCCCTGCATCGGATCATCAGCGAGCGCTTCAGCGAGGTCTGGAACCTCGGCGAGGAAGCCGGCGCCGAGGCGGTGGCCCCGATCGATCCCTCCGACGTCGCCCTGCTCGCCTCCCGCTATCCATCCGAGAACGACTCGACCAACCTCCTTCTGCTGCGGGCGCCGCGCTCGACCGCGGCTGCGAGCGCGGCCTCGAAACGGTGAATGACGCCCGTCCAGGTGTGATCGCGGAGGACCAGGTCCCGACCGCGGCTGCCGATCGCGGCCCCGGCACGCCGATCGTCGAGCAGGCGCGCGATTCCCGCGGCGAGGGCCTGCGGGTGATCGGCGCGCAGCGCCTCGACGCCGTCACGGACGGCGATGCCCTCGAGGCCGACCGTGGTCCCGACCACGGGGAGGCCCGCCGCGAGCATCGTCAGCGTCTTCATCTTGATCCCGGCGCCGGCCCATAGCGGCACGATTCCGACGGCGCCGCGAGCGATCAGGCCATCGATGTCGTCGACGTAGCCGAGCACCTCGACCCCGGGAAGCCCTGCCAGCTCCGTCACCTCGGTGGGCTGGTCACGCCCGGCCACGAGCAGCGTCGCGCCCGTATCCCCGAGCGCTGGCCATGCCTCGCGGGCGAAACGGACGAGGCCATCGACGTTGGCGGGGTAGCGGCCATCGCCGATCCAGATCACGGCGCGTTCGGCCCGCAGCGGATCGGCGACCGGCGCCGGAGGCGGCGGCGGCAGCGCCGTCGGGACCACGTGGGGCCACCACCCGTAGAGCCTCTGAAACCGCTCCCCCTCCAGGCTCGAGGTGACCACGACCGCCGCCGCCATCCGGCATGTCCGGCGCTCGAAGGCCCGCGTCTGCAGGAGCGTCAGCCTGTGCAGCGCCAGGCCCGGCAACGAGGTGCCCCACGGCCGATAAGCGACCGCGCTCGCGCCCTGAACGTTGTGCTTGTCGAGCACGACCGGAAGGTGGCGGTGCAACGGGCCCACATATGCGTGCGCCACATCGTCGAGCGTGATCGCAACGTCGAACCGGGGCGCCAGCTCGACGGCGCGGCGGGCGAGCGCCGTGCTCGGCAGGCTGAGCATCCAGGGAGGGCTGCGACGGACGACCGACCGGCCCCATCGCAGCGCCAGGGGGATGGGCCGCCGATCGGGAGCGCCGGGAGGTGCAAACGTCTCCACCGGGCCTCCGAGTCGCCTCGCCACCTCATCGATCGCCGCCGCTGGGGTCTGCTCACGCTCGCGCGCGAGCAGATGGAGCTCGTGACGGCCCCCCAGACACTCGCAGAGGCCGAGCTGGCGGCGGACGCCGCCGGCATCCTGGGGAAGCGGGAACTCGTTGGTCAGCAGCAGGATTCGCATCGGCTCAGGCGCTGCTCCCGGGGAGCCCACGAGGCTCGGCGGCGCGGAGGAGCGCTCCGGTGAAGTACCAGAAGACGACCCCGACGATGCCGTAGAGGGCGTCCCCGGATGCCATCAGGACGATGACCGCCAGAAGCGGCGCGATCAGTGCCAGGCGATCCGGCAAGCGGGCGCGGGCGGTGGCGCGGGCTCCATGGACGATCGCGTAGCCGGCCGCCCCGACGACGAGCAGGAACCCGAGCGGCCCGACCTGCCAGAGGATCAACAGGTAGCCGTTGTCCTCGAACGGGGCGGGCTCCGACCCCTGCGTGCTCAGCCGCGCGGCGGCGCCGACGGAGCCGACCCCGTGGCCGAGCGGCGCCGCGGCCGCCTGCGGTCCGTACTGCTCGACCGCTTCGAGTCGGTCACGAAACGACTTGTCCTGGCTGAGGCTCTCGAAGCTCGACGCCTGATCGCTGATCCGGCTGCCGGCCGAGGAGCCGCCGACCGCGACGAAGAGGCCGGCGATGGCGACGCAGACGACGACCAGGCGGACCATCGTCCTGCCGCCCGAGAACAGCGTCACCAGCAACAGCGCCCCGGCAAGGCCCACCCAGGCGCTGCGAATCCCGATCAGCGCCACGCAGACGAGCGCCAGCCCGCTCGCCAGCAGCCGGACCGCCGTCACCTTCCTCGCGACGATCATCATCGCCAGCAGCACGGTCAACAGGCCCGCGAGCGTCCCGGGCGAGTTGAGCACGCTGAAGAAGCGGAAATCGCCCGTCTCCTTGCTGCCGACGGTGATGAAGTTCGTCGCCTCGATCCAGAGCTGGTCCCAGGGCGGAAGGCTCGGGGCGAAGTACTGATAGAGGCCGTAGCCGGCGACGACCGGCAGCAGGACGAGGAGGATGCGCTCGATGGCGAGGCCGCCGCGGCTCCAGTCGGCGTAGCCGATCAGGAGGGCGAGCGACGCCGAGAGGTACGCGAAGAGCCCGTAGAGCAGCCGCGGCGGATCCTCGAGCCCGATCGGAGCACCGATCGCGAAGCCGATCCAGACGAAGGCGAGGACCGTGAGCAACCGGGCGCTGGGCCGGCATTGCTGCAGGGCGATCAACCCGACGACGGCGGTCGCCAGGTAAGGGGCCAGCGACAGCAGATCGGGACCGGCGGAATAGGCGACGTAGTCCAGCAACCGTCGCGAGAAGGGCGCGAAGATCCAGAGGACCAGCAACACCGAGAGGCCGGCCGTCGGCCAGCGGGCGTAGAGCCCCGCGGCCAGCAGCACGAACGCGAGCGTGAAGACGAACTGCCAGTGCTCGCCGGCGGTGCCCACCGCGATCGCCACCGAGGCGGCGAGGGCGGCAGCGATCAGCCACCGCTCGAACCGCCAGGCGAGCTGCAGGCGCCGGAGCGCGGACGGGCTCCGAACCGCCGGTCGCGACGCCCGGCCCCGGTCCCCGACGTCCGCCCTCGTGCTCATCGCTGCCGCCTACTCCCGATCCGCGTTCGCCCCGGCGCCGGGCTCGAAGCGGGTGACGCGTTCCGCCGGGCGACCGCTCGCGCCGGGCTGAGCGGAGGTCGGTCCCCTGTCCCGGCGCAGGGCTGCGCGGGCGGCCCTGGCCAGCGGCAGGGCCGCCGGAGATCGGGCCAGCGCCGAGAGCGCGATCCGCCGCGGGCGCTGACGCGCCGGTGCGAGACGACGCGCGGTGCGCAGGTCCTCACGCGCGTCCGCCACCTCGCCGACGCGGAGGCGGATGCCGGCACGCGCGATATGGGCATGCGCGAGCCGCTCCCGGCGCAGGCGTTCCCACTCCGGGTTGGGGAAGCGGTAGGACTCGAATACCGCCACGTCGGCGTTGCGGAAATCCTCCTCGTTGGCGCTGATCTGATCGGCGTGGTAGCGGTAGATCACGGCCGGCTCGCTCTCCCAGTACATCGGCCAGCCGCGGACCGCCGCGTCGATCCACAGGACCAGATCGCCGATCACGACCTCGGGCCAGGGTCGCCGCACATCCTCCCAGAGGCCGCGCGTCAGGACCGTGCTCGAGGGGATGAAGGTGTGATGTCGAATCGCCAACGGCAGCCAGTCCACGTGACGGCCCGGCGGGGGCGGGTGCGGCAGGGGCTCGAGGCGATCACCTTCCCGCTCCAGCCAGTAGGCGGTGCACACCATTCCCAGCGAGCGGTCGGCGTCGAAGCGCCGGCGGGACTGCTCGAGGTACCCGGGCAGCCAGCGGTCGTCGTCGTGCAGGAACGCGATGAATCGCCCCTCGGCGCGATCTACGGTCGTGGTGTGGTTTCGAGCGAACCCGAGTTGCTCCGGGTTGCGGAAGTAGCGAATTCGCGGGTCGGCGGCCGCGGCGACCGCGGGCTCGAGCGACCCGCCCGAATCGTCCGAGACGACCACCTCGAGGTCGTCGTGTGTCTGCTCGAGCGCGCTCTGCAGCGCCCGTCGCAGAAGCGGCGAATCCCGGTGGGCCGGCATGCACACGGATACGTCGGGAGTCATGCCTTCTCGAACACCAGGATGTTCGCGGCGGCCGGCCGCGGACGGCGGATCCGACGGAACCAGAAGCTGTTCACCGAGTGAACGGCGGCGGCGAGCGATCCGGCCGGCATCTCCGCATACGACTCCGAGAGCTGACCGGCGATCCTCCGGAGCGGCACGAGGCCGTTGCGCCGTGCCTCCGCGACGAGCCAGCCGAGGTCGGCGTGCCGCCACATCATCGGTCCCTCGGCGGTCATCGCCCAATGCTCGAAGCCGGCCTCGGTCCGCTCGATCCGGACCCCGCTGCTCGCGACGCGCGGGAACAGGGCCCGCATCAGGCGCGGCTCCGGCGCGCCCGAGTTGATCTCGTTGACGATCAGCCGCCCGCCGGCCCGGGTCACGCGGGCGAGCTCCGACACCGCGGTGCTCACGTCCGGCACGTGCATCAGCACGCCCCAGCAGAGAACGCCATCGAAGCCCCCCGCCGGGTACGGGAGGTCGAGCAGGCTTCCCTGTCGCAGCGTCACCCGGCTCGAGAGGCCCTGCGCGGCGAGGTTGGCCGCCGCCCGCTCGAGGATCTGCGCGGAAGCGTCGATCGCATCGACGCTGAACCCGCGCCTGGCGAGCCGAGCCGCGTGCGCGCCGATTCCACAGCCGGCGTCGAGGAACCTCGCATCGGGACCGAGGGGCGCGATCAGGGCCATCAACTCGTCGAAGACCTGCTCGTAGAAGCGCTCGTTGGCGGGGGTCCGGTAGCGGCGCTCCCACGCATCGTGGATGCCGCTCGAGCTCAGGGTGCCCACCACCCGCTCGGTATCGGTGCGACGGTCGGGGCCGGCCGCGGACCCGGTCTGTGCCCGTTTGCCGTCGAAGCTCAATTGACGCGCTCCACCTCAGTAGGCCGATTCACGGAAGCACGGGTCGCCCCGGGGAAGGGCCGAGATTACATGTCACTGCCGAAGCCGATCGCAGCAATGCCGAACAGCCGCGCCTCGAGCCCCGTGATCGCCTCGCGGAGGAGGGCGGCGTTCTGACGACTGACGACCCCGCGCCGGCAGACCGCGATCACCCCGTCGGCCTTCCTCACGATCGGCACGGCATCGGCCGCGAACAACAAGGGCGGCGTCTCGACGACGACGAGGTCGTAGGCCGATTCGACCCGCTCGAGAATCCCGTCGGCGACACCCGGCTCGGAGACGAGCATCGAGTCCGCGGCCGACGACAGGGTGAGCACGTCGACGAAATGGCCGCCTCCGACCGCGGCCCTCGTGGTCGTCTCGGCGATATCCGCTCCGGTCAGCAACGCGGATATCCCGCTCCGGGGCGTGCCGTCGGCCGCCGCTGCCTCGGCGGGCTCGGCATCGACCCGCAGCAGGATCGTCCGCACCCCGCCGGCCGCGGACATCGCGGCGAGATACCAGGACACGGTCGACGCGCCCCCGCCGGCGGTCGGCGAGGTGACCGCGACGGTTTGAATGGCGAGGGCGGCGGGATCCTCCTGCAGCAGGGCCAGCAGCAGCCGGAACGGCTCCCGCTCCCGCGCCGACAGGCCGGAGATCTCGTCGCGCCTGGCGAGCGAACGACTCTGCGGGATTCGCGCCATGACCGGGGCCCCGAGCGCCTGCTCGAGCTCGCCCAGGGAGACGACCTGATCGTCCCTTCTCGCGCGCATCCCGACTGCCCCCAGGCCGATCAGGGCGCCGACGATCGCACCCGCGATGCCGACCAGGCCCGGAGCGACCCCACTCGGGTCGGCAGCCGGCGTCGCCGGTCGCACCACCTCGACGCTCTTCGGGTGAAGCTTCTCGGTCAGCCGCAGCTGCTCGATCTGGTCGTTCAGCGAAGACAGATCGCTGGCGGCGGCGGGGTCGGAGCTGCTGCTGCCGGCTTGCTTGGCCGCGATCTCCTCCAACTCGGCGCGGGCCTGCTGAACGCGGCGATAGTCATGCTCGTTGCGGCGCCTGACGTACTCGTCGGCAAGCGCGTTGGCGATCGCCGCCGCCTCCGCGGCGCTCGACGAGTCGGCCTGCACTTCGACGAGGCCGTTGCTCTGGTCGACGGAGACGCTCGTTGCCGCCAGGACCTCGTCCGCGGAGACGACGATCCCGGGGCGGAGCGAAGCCGAGGCGCGTCGCGCCACGCTGGGCTGATGCACCTGCGGCGGAATCTCCCCGAGGACGTTCTGGATCGGCTTGAAGTTGGTGTCGAGGCCGATCACGTCCTCCGCGAGGTTGGCGTTGTTCACCTGAATCAGCGCGACGCTCTCGTACCTGCGATCGACGGTCGATGCGAGCAGGTAGGCAGCGACGCCGACAACGACGGCGCCGACGACCGGGACCCACCAGAGCCGGCGAAGCTCCGCGACGAACCCGTTCCCCTCGTCCGACCGGGGCCCACCAGCACTCATCCGGGCAAGCATCTCACATCGAACCTGTCCGGCCGGCGGCTCGGGCGCGCCGCCCGACAGCCGGCTTTCCCGCACCTGCTCGGGGCCGGCCCCCGATCGGGTACGCTTGTAGCGAGCGGTGGGAAGGGTAATCGGAGGTACCTGTGACCGGCCAGTCTCAGCAACCGTTGTCCGGTGGAGGCGGCAACGACCATGACGGTCGATCCGCAGTCGGATCGTCGGCAGTTCTGTTCCCCGGCCAGGGGAGTCCCCCGCGCGACGTCGCCGAGCTGATCCGTCGCGAGCTGCCCGAGCTCGCCGACCTGCTCCACGACGTGGCCGGCGCCGACCTGTTCAGCCGCCCCGAGCATTCCCAGCGCCGACTCCAGCTGGCGATCTTCGGCGCCATGATGTGCGGCTGGTCCCGCCTCGGCGAGATGATCCGCGCCGGCGACCTCGAACGGGCGGGTGGCATAGAGGACCCGGCCTTCGCGGCGGGGCACTCGCTCGGCGAGATCGCCGCCCTCGTCGCGGCCGGATCGATCGACATCGAATCGGCGGTGCGGCTCGTCCACGCTCGCGGCGAGGCGATGGAGGAGGCGCTGGCGGGCCCGGCCCGGGGAGCGATGGCCGCCCTGGTCGGCCCCGGGGCGCATGAATTCGCCGCCGGGCTGCTCGGCGGGCCGGGACTGTGGCTCGCCAACGACAACTCGAGCGTTCAGGTCGTCGTGTCGGGCACGGAGGAAGCGATCGACGATGCCATCGAAAGGGCCGCAGCGGCCGGGATGCGCGTGGTCAGGATGCCGATGAACGGCGCCGGCCACTCGCCGCTGATGGCGAGCTCGCTGCCGCGGTTCGAGGCCGCGCTCGAGCGGACGTCCTTCGATCCTCCCTCCCTGCCCGTCTACTCGGGGGTCACGGCCAGGCCGTTCACCGACCCGCGCCGTCAGCTCGCCGCCAGCGTGACCAGCACCGTCCGCTTTCGTGAGGTCCTGCTCGACCTCCGCGAGCGCGGGGTCCGTACGTTCATCGACACGGGCCCGGGCCACACGATGGCGAGCCTCGCCCACAAGACGCTCACCGGGGTCGTGACGGTGACGGTCGCCGACATCGCCGACCGGCTCGCAGGCGGCCCGGAGGTCGCCGGCAGGGCGATCGCGGTGGAGGGCCACGCCTGAGATGAAGGGCGCCGCCGCAGTCGCGAGCCCCCCCGCCACGGCGCCGGGCGAGTTGCCCGACACGATGGCCGCCTGGGTGATCCGCGCGGATCGTCACGGCGAGCCGTGCGACGCGATGGCGCTGGAGACGGTCGAGGTCCCCGACCCCGGCCCCCTGGAGGTCATCGTCAGGGTGATGGCTGCGGGGGTCAACTACAACAACGTCTGGGCGTCGCTCGGCAAGCCCGTGTCGGTCTTTCGGATGCACCCGGAGGAGGATCACCACATCGGCGGCTCCGATGGGGCGGGAATCGTCTGGAAGGTCGGCGAGGGCGTGACGGCCTGGAAGCCCGGCGACGAGGTAGTGGTTCACGGCAACCACGCGTCCTATGAGGATCCGGAGGTGCACGGGTTCGACCCGATGGCGGCGCCGAGCCAGAAGGCATGGGGCTACGAGACGACATGGGGCTCGTTCGGGGAGTTCTGCAAGGTCCAAGCCCAGCAGGTCCTTCCGAAGCCGCCCCACCTCGCCTGGGAGGAGGCGGCCTCCTACGGGGTCGGCCTGTTCACCGCTTACCGCATGCTGATCGACCGGTGCCGGCTGCAGGCCGGCCAGAGCGTGCTCGTCTGGGGGGCGGCGGGCGGACTGGGCGTGTTCGCCATCCAGCTCTGCCTGCTCGCCGGCGCCCGTTGCGTCGGCGTCGTCTCGAGCGAGGAGAAGGGCGCCCTGATCGAGCGGCTCGGAGCAACGGGCTGGATCGACCGTCGCGAGTACGAAGGGATGCTCCGCCGCGGCGACGAGACCCCGGAGCAGGAACGGGAGCGGGCCAGGGAGAGCCGCCGGTTCGCCAAGCGCGTCAAGGAGATCCTCGGCGATGCTCCCGACATCGTCTTCGAGCACGTCGGCAAGGCGACCTTCCCGACCTCCGTGCTGACCGCGAGGCGGTTCGGAAAGATCGTGATCTGCGGCGCGACCTCCGGGTTCGATCTCGATTTCGATGTGCGGCACCTGTGGATGCGCCAGAAGGAGATCGTCGGATCCCACTTCGCGAACGGCTGGGAGTGCCACCAGGCCAACCGCCTCGTCGAGCAGGGCCGCATCCGTCCCGTCGTCTGGCGAACGATGGGCTTCGACGAGATCGCCGCAGCCCACCAGCTCATGTTCGAGGGTCGGCACCTGGGCAAGATCGCGGTCCTCGTCGGCGCCGAGCAGGAGGGCCTCGGGCGCCGCGCCGACGGGCCCCCGGCGATCCGTGTGGAGGCCGGGCAGTCCTAGATGGCCGATCCCGATCCCGCATGCTCGTGGACGAAGCGCCGGACGATCTAGTTGGCGGCCGTCGTGCGTCGAGCCCCCCGACTCATCGCGGCGGTCGCGGCTGTCGCCCTGGTCCTCGGCGGCCTCGCCGCATACGCGATGTCGCGGAATGCGGAGCCGACGCGAGCCGGGCCCACGGTGGCCGGATTCAGGGCGGTCACGACCCCGGAGCGGGCCGGGATCAGGGACGGGATCGCCATGGGGGTCGTCGGGGGGGGCGCCAGGCGGGTCTACGTCCTGCGGCGGGAGGCTGCGACCGGACCGCAACCGCTGGTCATCTTCTTCCACGGCTACGGAACGGCGACGGTCGCCGGCCAGGAGCCGTGGCTGAGCCACCTCACGCAGCGAGCGACCGTCGCCTGGCCGGTCTACGCGAAGCCCCCGTTCGACGGAAAGCGGGGAGCGGACGAGATGTTCCCGTCGGCCGCGAGCGGATTGCGGAAGGCGCTGCGGAGGCTGCGGGCCCAACACCTGGTCGGCGGCGGCGCTCCGATCGTCGCCGGCTACTCGCTTGGGGGAGCGTTGGCCGCTGATTACGCGGCAGCGGCGCCGCGCTTCGGGCTCCCGCGCCCGAGCGTGCTGTATGCCGTCTTCCCCGGCCGCGGCCTCTGCGGCGGTCGGGTTCGCCTCCCCCCCCAGCCCGGCGAGATCGGCTCGCGAACGCGGATCCTGACCCTCGCCAGCACGCACGACCTGCTCGCCGGCACCTGCGAGGCCCGTGCGATCGTCGCCGACGCCGCGCGGGTGCCGGCCTCCATGAAGACGCTCGATCTGGTCCGTGACTTCGAGCTCGGTGACCACTTCGCCCCGACGCGGAGCGGCCCGCGGGAGCGGGCCGAGTTCTGGAAGCCGCTCGATCGGCTCATCGGCGCCGCCACGCAGTCCCACGACGCCGGGTAGATGACAGCAAACCAGGCCAGGAAGGTGAATCCATTGGCGCACGCAAGCACAGCACGACCGGACGCACTCCCCGCCCGCGCTCACGAGCGGCAGCGGGCCCTGCGCGGGGTGGCGATCGATTCGGTCGGCGCCGCGCTGCCCGATCGGGTGGTGACGAACGCCGAGATCGCCGAGCTGCTCGGGGTGGACGAGCACTGGATCGTCAAGCGCACGGGCGTCCGCGAGCGCCGTTGGGCGCAACCGGGGGAGTCGATGGCCGATCTCGTCGAGGTCGCCGCCCGACAGGCCCTCGACCGTGCCGGCCTCGACCCCGCCGACCTCGATCTCGTGCTGGTCGCGACCGAGAGCTACGACGAGATGCTCCCCGGCTGCTCGCCGGTGATCGCCGACCGGCTCGGCGCCGAGCTGTCGGCCTCGGCCGACATCCACGCCGCCTGCACCGGGCTGCTGACGGCGATGGACCTCGCCGCGGCCCAGATCGAGACCGGCCGCGCGGACAACGCGCTCGTGATCGGGGCGGAGATGGTCAGCAAGTTCCTCGACCTCACGGACCGGATGACGGTGCCGCTGATGGCGGACGGCGCCGGGGCGCTGGTGCTGTCGGCGCGCGAGGGAGCGAGCCGGGTGGGCCCGTCGGTGTTCCGCGCCGACGGCGCGCTCTGGAACCTCGCCTACGTTCCGCGCACCGACTACCGCTTCCGGATGGCGGGCGGCGACACGTTCCAGTTCGCCGTGCAGTCGCTCGCCGACGTCACCCGCGAGGTCCTCGAGCGGGCCGGGCTCACGATCGACGACATCGACGTCTTCGCCTATCACCAGGCCAACGGACGGATCCTGCGCGCGGTGGGAGCGAAGCTGGGGCTCGACGCCGACAAGGTGCTCAGCGTCGTCGAATGGATCGGCAATCCCTCGGCCGCGTCGATCCCGATCTCGCTCGACCACGCGATCGGCGAGGGTCGGCTCGAGGATGGCGACCGGGTGCTGATGGCGGCGATCGGAGGCGGCGCCATCTGGGGGGCTTGCCTGGTCGAGTGGGGTGGCTGATGGGCGCAGCCGCCCGGCCAGGCCCGAGGAACCGGAGGCGTGCCGCGCCGGAGTGCTTCCTGCTGCGTCCCGGCCGTGACGCCGTGCGGCTGCCCCCGCCCGGGCCGGACGGGGAGGCGGGCGGCGAGATGGCCTACTGGCTCCGCGCCCTCGAAGCGATGGCGCAGACCCTCGAGCCCGGGGATCTGACCTTCTACCTCGTCTGGGATGCGGCCGAAGGGCTTCCCGCCCCCGGCCCCGGCGCCGTGGTCGTCGGCGTCATACCGGAGTCCTGGCAAGCCGTCTCGAGGTGGACCGACCGCGTCGCCGTCTCGTTCCAGGCGGGCGGCCGAAGGCCGCGGCTGCATGCCGCCCCGTCGAGCGTCGGGCTCGTGCCATCGACGACGGCGAGGATCCTCAGGGCCAGGCAGATGGCCCGCGAGATGGCCAGCGCGGCCGGTCGGCTCGCCGGACGCCGGCGCACGGCCCGGCGGCCGGCCCCGGTGTTCGACGTCCCGCTCGGCTACCACAGCCGACCGAGCGCGGAGCCATTGCCGATCCTCGAGCGCCCGATCGACCTGTCCTTCGCGGGCAGCATCAGCCACTGGCAGGGCCGGTGGGGGCGCCTTCAGGAGAGGCTGGGCGCCCCCAAGGTCCGTTGCCGCCGGGAGATGCTGCAAGCCGTGGGCCGGCTGCGACGAAACCGCCCCGACCTGGCGGTGAGCACCCGGGTCACGGGCAGCTTCGCCGAGTCGAGCCCGTTTCACGGCCCACCCGCCGAGGGCCACGCGGACGAGTACTGGCGGCTGCTGTCGGAGACGAAGCTGTGCCTGGTGCCGGGTGGCACCTACGAGTGCACCTACCGGCACTTCGAGGCGATGCGGAGCGGCTGCGTGATCGTCACCGACACTCACCCGTCCGGGACGTACCTGCGCGGAGCCGGGACGATCGCGCTGAGCCGCTGGGATGACCTCGAGCGCGCGGTCCTGCCGGTCCTCGATGACGATGCGGAGCTCGAGCGACTGGGGCGCGCCTCGCTCGAGTGCTGGCGCAAGCGCTGCTCCGAGGAGGCGGTCGGGCGCTTCATGGCGGAGCGGCTCAACGAGCTCGCGCGGCCGCGGAGGGGGTCGACCGGATGCGGGTAGTCATCACGCACGACTTCGCCGAGACGTACGGAGGCGCCGAGCGGGTGACCCGGGAGATGGCGGAGGAGTTCCCGGATGCGCCGGTCTGGATGCTCCTCGGGAGGCCGGCGGTGGCGCGGCGGATGGCGATCGCCGACCGCTGGCACAGCGTGCTGCCGCCCCGGGCCCGGCTGCTGAGCGGCTACCGCTGGCTGACCCCGGCGCTGCCGAGGCTCGCCAGCCACGCACGCCTGCCGGAGGCCGACGTGCTGCTCAGCTCCAGCTACGCGTTCGCGCATCACTTCCACACCGCCAACCGGGCGCCGCACGTCTGCTACTGCCACAGCCCCCTGCGCTTCGCATGGTCGATGACGGCCGAGTACAAGCGGACCTGGGCAGGGGGTCGCCTCGCAGGCGCCGGCTTCGACCTGCTGGCCCGTCAGATGCGACGCGAGGATCGCCGCGCCGCCGAGCGGGTCGATCGCTTCCTCACGCAGTCCCCGTACGTGGGCGAGCGGATCCGGGCCTGCTATCAGCGCGAGTCGACGCCGATCGGCGCGCCGATCGACTGCGACACGTTCAAGCCGTCCCCGGATCCCGATGCCGGCGATTTCTTCCTCCTCTGCGCGCGTCTGGTCGAGCCCTACAAGCAGGTGATGACGACGCTCGATGCATTCCGCCGCATCCCCGACGCGCGGCTCGTGATCGCCGGCGACGGTCCGGCGATGGGAGGCCTGCGCGCCGCCGCGCCGCCGAACGCGTCGTTTCTGGGACATCTCGACGACGATGATCTCGTGCCGCTGATGCAGGGATGCAGGGCCGTGGTGTTCCCGAGCAAGGATGACTTCGGACTGATCCCCCTGGAGGCCATGGCCTGCGGCCGTCCGGTGATCGCTTACGACGGCGGCGGTGCGCGGCACACGGTGGTGGCGAACGTGACCGGGCGCCTGTTCGCCGCGCAGACGCCCGAGGCGATCGCCGCCGAGGTGCGGGCCTTCGATCCCGGCGCCTACGATCCGGCCGTGATCCGCGCCCACGCGAAGAACTGGGACCGGCATCGGTTCAGGGCCCGCCTCCGCGAGGCCGTCGAGCGGGCCGCGGGCGGGCAGGCGACGGCAGCCGACCGCACGCCCGCCCACCGGCGCCCGGTCGGGGCCGGGGCGCTGCGAACGGGGCCGGCGGCCCGACCCGGGGGCTACGACGGGCCATGATCGTTCGCTCCGCCTACGAGCGGTTTCGCCGCACGCGGCTCAAGCACTGGGTGAGCAGGACCTTCTTCCAGCGTCCCGATCACGGCGCGGCCCTGTGGACGCTGACGCCCCCGGACGATCGACCGAGCATCGACGTGCTGCGGCTGGGCGCCTGCGAGTGGCAGGAGATGAACGGCTGTCACACCGTGACCGCGCCGGCCGGGTACCCCCGCTACATGGCCGAGGAGCTGTCCCGGCACGGGGTCGGGTTCGGATTTCAGAACATCTTCGTCTGGAACCTGGAGGACTTCCCGAGCGAGCACACGCTCGTCAAGCGACGGCGACGCACCGGTGGCCGCCCGCCCGACGTGATCCTCCTTCAGGTCGGCGGCTGGGTCGCGATGCGGCACGTCTTCGGGTTCGGCCACCGCATCGTCGCCCTCCGCGAGAACTTCAGCCGCTGGGTCGGACCGGCGATCTGGCCGATCCACTGGGTGATCGTCCAGCTGCTCCGTTGGTTCGGCCGCGGGATGCCGGAGCAGAGCACGCAACCGCTGGAGGAGTTCGTGCGGCTTCTGCGCACGCTGTGGCCGCAGAGCCGGATCGTGATCATGCAGCCATGGCGTGACGGCCTCGAGGGGGCCTTCGACGAGGCGCGACTCGAGCGGGTGAGCGCAGCGCTTCGGGATGCCGCTGAGCGGCTCGGATGCGAGTGGCTTCCGGCGCCCGATTTCGGGCCCGGTCGCCGACTCCGCTGCTCCAACGGCTTCAACCTGAACGAGGCGGGTTCGCGCTTCGCGGGCGCCCGGTACGCCGACTGGCTGCTCGACCGCTGCATGCCGGCCGACCGGCGCCCGGGGCAGCCGCGATCCGGGGCAGCCGAGCCCGCCCGGGCCCGATGACGGCCGCCCCGCAGCCACCTCCGAGGGGATGCGCGCTCGTCACGGGCGCCTCGCGAGGCATCGGCGCCGCGATCGCGCGCAGGTTGGCGGCGGACGGCTGGGCCGTTGGCATCAACTACCGGGTCGACCGGGAAGGCGCCGAGGCGGTCGTCGGGGCAGTGGGGGACGCGGGTGGCCACGCGATGGCGGTCGAGGCGGATGTCGTGGAGCCGGCGGCCGTCGATGCGGCGGTCAGCGCGCTCGAGGATGCCTTCGGTCCGGTCCTCATCCTCGTCAACAACGCCGGCACCGGGATCCCCGGCCTGCTCGCCGATTCGGACCTCGCCGACTGGCGTCGCGTGATCGACACGAACCTCACTGGGACCTACATAACGATGCGTCGAACCGCGATGCCGATGATCCGGGCGCGCTTCGGAAGGGTGGTGAACATCATCTCGGCGGCCGCATCGAGGGCGATACCGGGGCAGTCGAGCTACGCCGCGAGCAAGGCCGGCATCGAGAGCCTGACCCGCACCGCCGCGATCGAGGTCGCCCGCCGTGGCGTCACCGTGAACGCGGTCGCGCCCGGCTGGATCGACACGGGCCTGGCCCGCGACGCCGCGATCATGGACGTCGGGCGCATCCCGGCCCGGCGGATGGGCACGGCGGAGGAGGTCGCGCGGTGCGTCGCGTTCCTGGCCTCGGCTGATTCCGCGTACATCACCGGCACCACCCTCCAGGTGGACGGCGGCGTTTCCGCATCGCTGGGAATCGGCTGAGCAGCCGGCGAATCCGATCCGCCGAACCGTCGCTCGGCAGATCGGATCCCGGTATGTTGGAGCCGAGGTGGAGGGCCGAGGTGGAGGACTGACCGCATGACGCAGTCGAGGGTGTCCGGGATCATCGCCGCGGCAGCAGCTCTCGCCGTGCTGGCCTCCGCAGGCAGCGCCGAGGCGGCGGAGAACTGCACCAGGGACACCCCGGATCAGGGCCTGTTCTGCATCGATTACTCGCAGTCGCTCTCGACGACGGTGGCCGGGAAGCCGTTCGACGCCGACATCTCGATCCTCAACACCTCCCCCACCCTCGATTCGGATCGCGGCGTGTGGGCACGGAGCGCCGGGATCGAGCTGACGGGCGTGAACGAGCTCGCGCCCAGGGTCACGCCGTCGGCGCAGCTTCCGCGCGGCCTCGTCATCTCCGGCGGCGGACGGTGCACCGATCCGCTCTTCGCGGACTGCGGAGCGGGACGGGGGATCGTCCGGGCGAAGGTCTCCGGCGTCCCCGGGCTCGACGGCCTCCGGGAAGGCACCTTCGGGATCTCCGAGATCCTCAACGTCGGCGGGACCGGCAGGTTCGGCGACCTCGCGCGCTGGCGGATCCGCTTCACCCTCTGCTTCCAGCGCGGGTCGGACCCGTGCTTTCCCTATCCGATCGCCGGCAGCGAGGATGTGAACATCTGGAGGCCACCGCATGGCTCCGTGCTACCGCTCGGCAACTCGTACACGTTCGACAACGGCTTCGGGGGCACCGGCACCGCGAACCTGACGTTCGAGGAGCTGTCACTGCATCTGGACGGGACCTCGAAGACGCTGACCGGGGGGAGGAGCTCACGGAGGCGCTACGCGATCATCCGGATGCCCCGGCGCTGCGGCAGGGGGACGGCGGGGTCGAGCGTCAACTCGTTCGACGGGCGAACGGTCTCGTTCTCGGATCCGATCAGGGTGACCGGATGCACGAGGACGAGCGTCCGCGCCCAGGGCCGCGGGCGGCGGCTGACCGTGACCGGCCGCGTAACGCCGCCGCCGCCCGGCGGGACCGTCAAGGTGAGAGTCCGGGCCAGGCGGGCGAGGAAGCACACGGTGGTCAGGACGTCGACGCTGACGCTCGATCAAGCCGGCCGGTTCAGCGGGTCCTACCCGCGGCCGCGTGGAGAGCGGTGCAAGGTCGAGGCCGCCTTCAGGGGCGACCCCGATCACGCCCGCAGCCACGGGAGCGACCGGTTCCGCTGCTGACGGCGGAATCCGTCGACCCCGCTGCTCGCTGCTACGGATGTCCTGGGTAACCCGGCCGCCCCGGGTAATCTCCCCCACGCCATGCGTGGGTGAGATGACCCACCCCCCGGTCGTCGGTTCGCTAGCGTTGGCGGCGGCGACCGAGGAGAGGAGCTTCCGCCATCAACGACGGCCCCGCAGAGCACCGTCCCGGCCCCGACGAGCCCTACCCGAGCCGCGCCGAGGCGAGCGCGGCCTTCGCGAGCCACGTCAACCGGGGCAAGGTCCGGGCGCTGGAGGCGATCGGCGTCGACATCGTCATCGGCGACCGGGAGGGCTCCCGTTTTCAGGACGCATACAGCGGCCGCTGGTACTGGAACTGCCACTGCAACGGCGGCGTCTTCAACCTCGGCCATCGCAACCCACGCGTCGTCGAGGCGGTCAAGCGGAGCCTCGACCGCCTCGACGTCGGCAACCACCACCTGATCAGCGGCCGGCGGGCGCTGCTCGCGGAGCAGCTTTCGGCGAGCACCGGCGACGCGCTGCCGTACGCCGTCTTCACGCCATCGGGGACCGAGTCGGTCGACCTGGCGTTGCGGCTCGCCCGCGCCCGGACCGGCCGGGTCGGGATCGTCGCGACCACCGGCGCCTACCACGGCCTCAGCGGCTTCGCGCTCGCCGCCAGCGACCCGCGCTGGTTCGACCCCTTCGGGCCGGTCCCGGCGGGATTCGCGCACGTTCCCTACAACGATCCCGAGGCGATGGCGGCGGCGATCGGCCCCGATACCGCCGCCGTCATCCTCGAGTCGATCCCGGCGACGCTCGGCTTTCCCGCCCCCGCTCCCGGCTACCTGGAGGCGGTCGCGACCGCCGCCCGTGACGCCGGCGCGCTGCTCGTCCTCGACGAGGTCCAGACCGGCCTCGGCCGGACCGGCACCCGCTGGTACTACGAGCAGCAGGGCGTCGAGCCCGACATGCTGATCACCGGCAAGGGGCTCGGCGGCGGCATCTATCCGGTCAGCGCGGTGCTGCTGCGGCCCGAGCTCGAGGAGTTCTTCGATGCCAACCCGTTCGCGTACGTCTCCACCTTCGGCGGCGCCGAGATCGGCTGCGTCGCCGCCTCGGCGGTGATGGAGCAGGTCGCCGAGCCGGGCTTCCTCGAGCGCGTCGAGCGACTCGGGCGACGCTTCGAGGAGGCGTTCGCCGGGATGCCGTTCGCGCTGCGCCGCTACGGGCTGACGATGGGCCTCGCCTTCGACGACGAGCAGGGCGGGGTGCTGGCGGCCAAGCGCCTGATCGATGCCGGCGTGTTCGCGGTCTACGCCGAGCACGACCACTCCGTGACCCAGTTCAAGCCGCCGCTGATCATCGGCGAGGCGGAGGCCGACGAGATCGCGGCCGCGGTCCGCGTCGCCATCGCATGAGCGACGGCCCGGCGCTCGTCGAAGCCGACCTGCAGACGCTCGACGCCCTCGTCGACGAGGCGCTCGCCGCCGGCCGCGAAGGGGAGCTGCCGGTGCTCGGATACGGCGAGATCTCGCTCGTCCTCGGCTGGCCCGCGACCGACCCGCTGTTCGCCTGCAAGCGGATGCCGGCGTTCCGCTCCCGCGCCGCCTTCGAGTCCTACCGGCGCACGATCGACGACTACGTCGGGGAACTGACGGCGGCCGGGATCGCGGTCGTAGCGACCGAGATGCGCGGCGTCGAGCGAGCGGACGGGAGCGTCGTCGGCTACGTCGTCCAGCCGGTCCTGCCGGCCGCGACCCTGGCGCCCGCGATCCTCCGGATCAGCGACCCGGCCGCCGGCCACCCGCTGGTCGCCGCGGTCGTCGACGCCGCCGCCGCGACGGTCTCGCCCCGCCTCGGCCTCGACGCCCAGCTCGCGAACTGGACCTGGGACGGCGGGCTCACCTACATCGATGTCTCGACGCCGATGCTCTGGGATGCCGGCGGCAGCTCGCTCCTCGACCTCGACCCGCTCGCCCAGGCCTATCCCGCCGCGCTGAGGCCGCCGCTGCGCCGCTTCGTCGCGCCGCGGATCCTCGACGGCTACCGGGACCTCCGCGGCGTCTACATGGACCTGACCGGCAACCTGCTCAAGGAGCGGCTCGAGCCCTGGCTGCCCGCCTTCCTGGCCGCTGCCAACCGCCACCTCGGCGACCCCCTCAGCGAGCGCGAGGTCCACCGCTACTACCGCTCCGACGCCCGCCTCTGGGCGCTGCTGCTGAAGCTGCGCCGGCTCGACCGCGCCTGGCGGCTGCGCACCGGTCGCACCTACCCGTTCCTGCTGCCGGGCCCGATCGAGCGCTGAGCCCCGGCGGTGCCGATCCGACGACGCGACCGCGTCCGCCGAGCCGGTCGGCCCGGCGTGCTCGCCGGGCCCTTCAGCGGCGGTCGAGGAGCGTGCAGACGGCCGCGCCGCAGGACTCCACCCCGGCGACGGCCGGCTCGTGCCACCCCCGGGGCACCGTTCGCGAGCCGGCCGGCCAGCCGGTCGAACCCCGTCTGAGATCTCCCGTAATCCGTCCCGTAGGCACTACTGACATCTCCCCGATCACGCTGTGCGAAAGTCACGCCCGTATGAATCAGGACCCCCGCGCCACCGCCCGCAGACCCACCGCGCGAGCCGCCATGGCGGCCCTGCTCGCGGTCACGGCGCTGGCGCTGGTCGGCGCCGGACCGGCGACGGCCGACGTCGTCGAGGTGAACCTGGTCGCCAAGCCCGCGAAGGTGACGATCGCCCCGAAGGTCAAGATGCGGGCCTGGACGTTCAACGGCAAGGTCCCCGCCCCGGTGATCCGCGCGACCGAGGGGGACACGATCGAGGTGACGCTGCGCAACTCGGAGAAGATGGCCCACTCGGTCGACTTCCACGCGGCCGAGATCTCGCCCCAGGTCGGCTTCAAGGACGTGCTCCCGGGCAAGACGCACGAGTTCTCGTTCGTCGCCCGCCGCCCCGGCGTGTTCCTCTACCACTGCGGAACGAGCCCGGTGCTCCAGCACATCGGGATGGGGATGTACGGCGCGATCATCATCGATCCGGCCTCGGGCCGGCCGCCGGCGAAGGAGAAGGTCCTCGTTCAGAGCGAGTTCTACGGGCCGGTCCGGGACCGCATGATCAAGCCCAGCTACAAGGCGATGCAGACCAAGGACCCGACCTATACGGCCTTCAACGGCCGCGCCTACCGCTACCGCGACAACCCGATCAACGTCGAGGTCGGCCAGCCCCTGCGGCTCTACGTGGTCGCCGCGGGGCCGACGCTCGGCAGCGACTTCCACGTCGTCGGCGACATCTTCGACACCGTCCAGCCCGACGGCAACCCGTTCAACGTGATGCACGGCGTCTCGACGTACGGGGTCCCGGCGGGCGGCGGCGCGATGTTCGAGCTGACCCTCGACGAAGCGGGCTCCTACCCGTTCGTGACGCACTCGTTCCGGTGGGCGGACGCCGGCGCGCTCGGGCTGCTGCAGGCCAGCGGGCCCGAGTAGGTAGCGGCGGGCGACGAGCGAACGAGACGGAAGAGCCGATGACCGACACCGCAGCAGATCGAGATGGAGACTGAGATGAGCGAGAACCCCACAGTCGGATCGACGCGCAACCTGGTCTTCGCGACGATCGCCTTCGCTGCCTGCTTCTCGGCCTGGGGGATGATCGCGCCGATCGCCCCCGACATCCAGGACGAGCTCGGGCTGTCGAACACGCAGACGTCGATCATGATCGCGATCCCGGTCGTGCTCGGATCGCTGCTGCGGCTCCCCTTCGGCGTGCTGACCGACCGGATCGGCGGTCACAAGGTCTTCGCGGGAATGCTCGTCTACACGGCGCTCGCCGCGCTGCTCGTCGGCTTCGCCTCGAGCTACGCGGCGCTGCTCGGGGCGGGCCTGCTGCTCGGCGTCACCGGCGCCTCGTTCGCGGTCGGGATCCCGTTCGTCGCCGAATGGACGCCGCCGAAGCGACAGGGCTTTGCGCTCGGCGTCTACGGGGTCGGAAACATCGGCACCGCGGTCGCCGCCTTCTCGGTGCCGGCGATCCGTGACTCAGCGGGCCAGGAGGTCGCCGGCCTCGTCTACGCCGCCGTGATCGGGGCCTATGCCCTGATCTGGTGGAGCTTCGCCCGCAACGTTCCCGAGCGCAAGCCGAAGAAGCAGCCCTACCGGGAGGTGCTGAGGTCCGGCTGGGACCTCTACCGGCTCTCGCTGTTCTACTTCGTCACCTTCGGTGGCTTCGTGGCGATGGCGATCTACCTCCCGAAGCTCCTCACCGACTGGTTCGACCTGTCGCTCACCGACGCCGGCCTACGGGCCGCCGGCTTCACCCTGCTCGCCACCGCTGCCCGCCCGGTCGGGGGAGTCCTCGCCGACAGGTTCGGGGGATCGCGGGTCCTCACGTTCGCGTTCATCGGCGTCGGAATCGACGCGATCGGGCTTTCCTGGCAGGCAACCGACCCGTCGATGGTCCCGGTCACGATCCTCTGTCTGACGATGGCCGCGTTCCTCGGGGCCGGCAACGGCGCCGTGTTCAAGATGGTGCCCGCCTTCTACCCGAACGCGACCGGCGCGGCGACCGGGATCGTCGGCGCCGCCGGCGGGCTCGGCGGCTTCTTCCCGCCGCTGCTGCTCGGCATCGTCAAGGACGCGACCGGCGAGTTCACGATCGGCTTCGTCCTGCTCGTCGCGTTCGCCTGGATGTGCGCCGGCCTCGCCCTGGCGCTGCTCGAGGCCCGCTCGGCGGCCGAGCCGGGCGGGGAAAGCGCGGTGCCGGGTTGACCGCTCGCGATCGAGCCGCAAAGGCCTCCCCCGTCTCATGACCGAGGGCCGGGCACTGCTGCGGGCGCGCCAGTTCTTCGGACCGAGCGCGCGCTCGGCCGAGGGCTGGAGCGAGGTCTCGACCTACGCCCGCGACTGGGAGCGCGCCTACCGGAACCGCTGGCAGCACGACCGCGTCGTCCGCTCCACCCACGGCGTCAACTGCACGGGATCGTGCTCGTGGAAGATCCACGTCAAAGACGGCCTCGTCACCTGGGAGACCCAGCAGACCGACTACCCGACCAACGGCCGCGACGCGCCCGACTACGAGCCCCGCGGCTGCCCCCGCGGTGCCTCGTTCTCGTGGTACATCTACTCGCCGCTGCGCCCCAAGCACCCCTACGTCCGCGGCGTCCTGCTCGAGATGTACCGCGAGGCCAAGGCCGGCGGCGCCGATCCGGTCGAGGCCTGGGCGTCGATCGTCGAGGACCCCGACCGCGCCCGCGCCTACAAGTCCCGGCGCGGCAAGGGCGGGTTCATGCGCGCGACGTGGCAGGAGGCGGCCGAGCTGATCGCCGCCGCCCACGTCCACACGACCCGCCGCTACGGCCCCGACCGGACTGCCGGGTTCACCCCGATCCCGGCGATGTCGATGGTCTCCTACGCGGCCGGCGCCCGCTTCCTGTCGCTAATCGGCGGCGTCTGCATGTCGTTCTACGACTGGTACGCGGACCTGCCACCGGCCTCGCCGCAGATCTGGGGCGATCAGACCGACGTCCCCGAGTCGGCCGACTGGTGGAACTCCGGCTACGTGATCCTCTGGGGCTCGAACATCCCGCAGACCCGGACCCCCGACGCCCACTTCCTGTCCGAGTCCCGCTACAAGGGCCAGAAGGTGATCGTCGTCTCGCCCGACTACGCCGGGCACACCAAGTTCGCCGACCACTGGCTGCCGGCGGTCGCCGGCACCGACGGCGCCCTGGCGATGGCGATGGGCCACGTGATCCTCAAGGAGTTCTACGTCGAGCGCGAGACGCCCCACTTCCGCGACTACGCCCGTCGCTACACCGACATGCCGATGCTGGTTTCGCTCGAGCAGCGCCCGGACGGGACCTGGGCGGCCGGGCCGTTCCTGCGCGCCTCCGACCTCGGTGAGGAGGGCGAGCACGCCGACTGGAAGACGGTCGTCTACGACCGGACCCGCGGCGAGGCGGTCGTCCCGAGCGGCTCGATCGGCTTCCGCTGGGGCGATGAGGGCGCCGGGCGCTGGAACCTGGACCTCGGCGAGGTCGACCCGGCGCTGACCCTGCTCGGCGTCCACGACGAGGCGGTCGAGGTGACGCTGCCGCGGTTCGACGGCGGCGAGACCGAGGGCGGCACGACGATCCGCCGCGGCGTCCCCGCCAAGCGGGTCAACGGCCGCCTGGTGACGACCGTCCTCGACCTCGCCTTCGCCCAGTACGGCGTCGCCCGCCCGGACCTGCCGGGCGAGTGGCCGGCCGGCTACGACGACGCCTCGATCCCCTGCACCCCGGCCTGGCAGCAGGAGATCACCGGCGTCGACGCCAGCCTCTGCATCCGGGTCGCGCGCGAGTTCGCCGACAACGCCGAGCGCACCGGCGGCCGCTCGATGATCGTGATGGGCGCCGGCACCAACCACTGGTTCCACTCCGACCAGACCTACCGGACGATGCTCGCCCTGGTCATGTTCTGCGGCTGTCAGGGAGTCAACGGCGGCGGCTGGGCGCACTACGTCGGCCAGGAGAAGGTCCGGCCGATCACCGGCTGGGCGACGGTCGCCTTCGCGCTCGACTGGTCGCGGCCGCCGCGCCAGCAGCCCTCGACGCCGTTCTGGTACCTCGCGACCGACCAGTGGCGCTACGAGGCCTTCGGCGCCGGGGAGTTCACCTCGCCGGCCGGCAACGGGTCGCTCGGCGATCGGCACACCGCCGACTGCCACGCGCTCGCCGCCCGGCTCGGCTGGCTGCCCTCCTACCCGACCTTCGACCGCAACCCGCTCGATCTGGCCGACGAGGCGAAGGACGCCGGCGTCGCGCCGGCGGAGCACGTCGTCTCCGAGCTCAAGGCCGGCCGCCTCCGCTTCGCCTGCGAGGACCCCGACGCCCCGGAGAACTTCCCCCGGGTGCTGTCGCTGTGGCGGGCCAACCTGCTCGGCTCCTCGAGCAAGGGGCACGAGTACTTCCTCCGCCACCTGCTCGGCGTTCCCGACGCGGCGGTCCGCAGCGAGGAGTCGGCGCCGGAGCACCGCCCCGAGGAGGTCGAGTGGCGCGACGAGGCCCCGATCGGCAAGCTCGACCTGTTCACGACGCTCGACTTCCGGATGAACGGCTCCGCCCTCTACTCCGATGTCGTCCTCCCCGCCGCCACCTGGTACGAGAAGCACGACATCTCGAGCACCGACCTGCACCCGTTCGTGCATCCCTTCAACGCGGCGATCCCGCCGCCGTGGGAGTCGCGCAGCGACTGGGACGCGTTCGGGATGATCGCGGCCGAGTTCAGCCGCCTCGCGGCCACCCACCTCGGCACCCGGACCGACATCGTCGCGGCGCCGCTTCTGCACGACACGCCCGGCGAGCTCGCCCAGCCGCTCGGCAAGGTCCGCGACTGGAAGGCGGGCGAGTGCGAGCCGGTCCCCGGCGAGACGATGCCGAACCTCGCCGCGGTCGAGCGCGACTTCACCGCGGTCGAGGAGAAGATGCACGCGCTCGGGCCGCTCGTCGAGAAGGCCGGGATCGGCGCCAAGGGCGTCGCCTGGAAGCCGGAACCGGAGGTCGCCGAGCTGGCTCGCCGCAACGGCCGCTCGAACGGCGGCGGTCCCGCCGACGGGCGCCCGTCGCTGCGCCGTGACGTCGACGCCTGCGAGGCGATCCTGGCGCTCTCGGGGACGACGAACGGGCGCCTCGCCGTCGAGGGCTTCCGGACCCTCGAGCACCAGACCGGGCTCGAGCTCGCCCACGTGCCCGAGGACCGCGCCGACGACCGGCTCACGTTCGGCGAGATCAACGTCCAGCCGCGCAAGGTGATCGCCTCGGCCGAGTGGTCGGGCCTCGAGTCCCGCGAGCGCCGCTACTCACCGTTCACGGCCAACGTCGACCTGCTGATCCCCTGGCGGACGCTGACCGGGCGCCAGCAGCTCTTCGTCGACCACGAGTGGATGCTCGACCTCGGCGAGGGACTGCCCGCCTACCGGCCGCCGGTCGACGCCGGCCAGCTCGTCGGCATCGGCGGCGGGTTCGAGCCCGGCGACGGCGTCGAGGTCAAGGTCCGCTACCTGACCCCGCACTCGAAGTGGTCGATCCACTCCGAATACCAGGACAACCTGCTGATGCTGACCCTGTTCCGCGGCGGCCCGGCGATGTGGCTCTCGCAGGAGGACGCGGAGAAGATCGACGTCGTCGACAACGACTGGCTCGAGGTCTACAACAAGCACGGCGTCGTCGCCTGCCGCGCCGCGGTCTCGCACCGGATCCCGCCCGGCGTCGCGCTCTTCTACCACTCGCAGGACCGACACGTGAACGTCCCCGTCTCGGAGCTCTCCGGGGCCCGCGGCGGCACCGACAACTCGCTGACCCGGATCACGATGAAGCCCTCGCACATGATCGGCGGCTACGCGCAGCTCTCGTGGAGCTTCAACTACTACGGCCCGACCGGTCCCCAGCGCGACTTCTTCATCCTCGTCCGCAAGCGCAAGAGCGAGGTCGACTACCGATGAGGGTCAGGGCGCAGATCGGGATGGTGATGAACCTCGACAAGTGCATCGGCTGTCACACCTGCTCGGTCACCTGCAAGAACGTCTGGACGAACCGGCCCGGCACCGAGTACGTCTGGTTCAACAACGTCGAGACCAAGCCCGGACGCGGCTACCCGCGCGACTACGAGGACCAGGAGCGCTGGAACGGCGGCTGGACCCTCGACCGCAAGGGGCGGCTGCAGCTCAAGTCCGGCAGTCGCCTGAAGCGGCTCGCGAGCATCTTCTGGAACCCGAACCTGCCGACGCTCGATGACTACTACGAGCCCTGGACCTACGACTACGAGCACCTGATCAGCGCCCCGGCGGGCGACACGCAGCCGGTCGCCCGCCCGAAGTCGCAGATCACCGGCGAGGACCTCGACCTGCAGTGGGGCCCGAACTGGGACGACGACCTCGCCGCCGCGAAGATCTCGGCAACCGGCGATCCGAACCGGCGCGAGCTCGAGGACAAGGTCAAGATCGAGTTCGAGAAGGCGTTCATGATGTACCTGCCGCGGATCTGCGAGCACTGCATCAACCCCTCCTGCGTCGCCTCCTGCCCATCCGGTGCGATGTACAAGCGCGAGGAGGACGGGATCGTCCTCGTCGACCAGGAGGCGTGCCGCTCGTGGCGCTTCTGCGTCTCCGGCTGCCCCTACAAGAAGGTCTACTTCAACTGGAACACCGGCAAGGCCGAGAAGTGCAACTTCTGCTACCCGCGGATCGAGGCCGGCCTGCCGACGGTCTGCTCGGAGACCTGCGTCGGCCGGCTCCGCCACGTCGGCATCGTCCTGATCGACACCGACCGCGTCGAGGCCGCCGCCTCGGTGGCCGACGAGCACGACCTGCTCGACGCCCAGCTCGACCTGATGCTCGACCCCGATGATCCCGAGGTTCGCGAGCAGGCGGCGCGCGACGGCATCGCTCCCGACTGGCTCGAGGCGGCGCGGCGCTCGCCGGTCTACTCGATGTGCAAGCGCTGGCGGATCGCGCTGCCGCTGCATCCCGAGTACCGGACGCTGCCGATGGTCTGGTACGTGCCGCCGCTGTCGCCGGTCGAGTCGATGGTCGACCCCCGCGGCGGCGAGCTCGACCCCGACCGGCTGTTCGCCACCGTCGACGAGCTGCGGATCCCGGTCGAGTACCTCGCCGGCTTCCTCGCCGCCGGCGACCCCGAGCCGGTCCGGCGCTCGCTCTCGCGGCTCGCGGCGATGCGCCGGTTCATGCGCGCCGCCAACGTCGACGGCCGCGTCGACGCGCAGATCGCCCGCGACGTCGGCATGGAGCCGGACGAGATCGAGGCGATGTTCAGGATGGTCGCGATCGGCGACTACGACGACCGCTACGTGATCCCGCACCGCCACGGCGAGGACGCGCCCGATCCGTTCGGCATGCAGGGCACCAACGGGGTCGACTTCGCGGGCTGCTCGGTCAGCGGCGATGCGGCCGCGAGCACCGAGGACACCCTCGCGAGCCCCGCCGAGGTGGCCGCCGCCAGCTTCGACCTGCGCGACAAGCTCGTCCGCCGCAACGGAGGCGGCGATGGCTGACCGGATCCACCCGTTGAAGCTCGCCTCGCTGCTGCTGCAGTATCCGGACGAGCCGCTCCGCGACGCCGCTGCGGCCGTCGCCGACCTCGAGATCGGCCCCGGCCCGGAGCGGGCGGCGCGCGAGCTCCGCGGCTTCTGCGCCTGGTATTCGGCGCAGCCGCTCGGCGAGCTCCAGCGCCATTACGTCGACGCGTTCGACTTCGCCAAGCAGTGCAGCCTCCACCTCACCTACCACGTCCACGGCGACCGCCGCCAGCGCGGGATGGCGATGCTCCAGCTCAAGGAGGCCTACCGGGCCGCCGGCGTCGAGCCGCCCGGCGACGAGCTCCCCGACTACCTGCCGCTGATGCTCGAGTTCGCGGCGATCGCTCCCGACTCGCGCGGCCGCGACCTGCTCGAGGACCATCGCGTCTCGCTCGAGCTCGTCCGCTCCGGCCTGCAGCGCGAAGGGAGCCCATATCAGCCCCTGCTCGAGGCCGTCGTCGCCTGCCTCGGCCGGCTGAGCTCGCGGAAGCTGAGCCGGATCAGGGCGCTCGCCGCCTCGGGCCCGCCGGTCGAGGAGGTCGGGCTCGAGCCGTTCGCCCCGCCCGAGGTGATGCCGCTGGACGACCCCGGGCTCGCCCGACCGCTCGTCGGCGGCCGTGAGGTGGCGTCATGAGCCAGGGCGCGGTGCTCCTCTACGCCGTCCTCCCCTACGCGGCGATCGCGGTCTTCATCGTCGGCACCTGGTGGCGCTACCGGACCGATCAGTACGGCTGGGGCGCGCGCTCGACGCAGCTTCTCGAGAGCCGTGTCCTCAAGTACTCCAGCAACATCTTCCACCTCGGCATCCTCGCCGCGATCGGCGGCCACGTCCTCGGCGTGCTCGTGCCGCAGTCGTGGACGGAGGCGGTCGGCGTCAGCGACGACGCCTACCACGTGCTCGCCGTCGTCGGCGGGCTCAGCGCCGGGATCGCCGTGGTCGTCGGCTTCACGGCGCTCGTCTACCGGCGGATCCGCTTCTCGCGCGTCCGCGTGACGACGACCCGGGCCGACGTCGTCGTCTTCGCATTGCTCGCGCTCGGGATCGTCACCGGCATGCTGGCGACGATCACCAACCTCGGCGACTCGGTCAACTATCGCGAGTCGGTCGGGCCGTGGTTCCGCAACCTGCTGATCTTCAACCCCGATCCGGAGCTGATGACCGGCGAGGGCATCAGCTTCATCTTCCAGCTCCACGTCACCGTCGTCTGGTTCCTGTACGCGTTCTGGCCGTTCAGCCGCCTCGTCCACGTCTGGAGCATCCCGGTCGACTACCTGCGCCGGAGCCCGATCCTCTACCGCTCGCGAACCTCGCGCACGACCAGGCCGGCCCGTCCGGCCAGCGCCCCGGCGCGGATCGACGTCGGCGGATCGTGAAGCGCACCCCCGAGCTCACCCCGCTCTCCCACGAACACCATCACGCCCTCGTCGTCGCGATGGTCCTGAAGCGGGCCACCGGCCCCGAGCCGGCGGGAGCCTTCGTCGACTTCCACCGCAGCGAGGGCGAGCAGCACTTCCGGATCGAGGAGCAGGTCCTGCTGCCGGGCTGGCTCGCCGCCGACCCCGAGGCCGACCGCGAGGCGGCAGCCCGCGTCCTCGGCGAGCACCTCGAGCTGCGCGCGGCGGTCCGCCGGTTCGAATCGGGCGAGGCGACCGCCGAGGAGGTGCAGCGGATCGGCAGGCTGCTGGAGGCCCACGTCCGCTACGAGGAGCGCGAGCTCTTCCCGGCGATCGAGACGGCCCTCGACGACGACGCCCTCGCCGCGCTCGGCGCCGCGATCGCCGCCGCCGATGCCCCCGCGAGCGCCTGACCCCCACGAACGCTCCCTCCCTCACGAACGCTCCCTCCCTCACGAACGCTCCCTCCCCCGCGAGCGACGAATAGCTACCAATATCCGTGAACTATTCGTCGCTCGTCGCAGCGGCGGGCCAAACCCCGTTTTGCACATCACGTGTAGATAAACTTGCCCGATGCCGATCCCGGTGACAACCAGCGACCGCCCGGCCCCGCCGCGGCCAGCCCGATCGGGGGGGCGGCGGTGCACGGCCCGCCCGAAGGTCCCGGGGATGCTGCGCCCGAGCGACGTGATCGGCGCGTTCTTCATCGCCGGGATCGCGATGCTCGTCGCCGGGGGCGTCGCCGCGCTCGTCGATGCGATCGATCCCTGGCCCTGGGGACGCTGGCTGGCGCTGCACCTGATCTTCGTCGGCGGGATCTCGCAGCTCGTCCTCGGGGCGAGCCAGTTCTTCGCCGGGGCGTTCCTGGCGACCGACCCGCCCGGCCGGGCGTGGATCCGCGCCCAGCTCGGGCTCTGGAACGTCGGCGCGGTGCTCCTCGCCATCGCCGTACCGGTCCGCTCGGACGCGCTCGTCGGCCTCGCCGTCGCCGCCCTGATCGCCGCCCTGGGTTGCTACGGGGCCGCGCTCGTCCTCATGCAGCGCGGCTCGCTGCAGACGGCGCCGTGGGCGGTCCGCTGGTACGCCGCCGCCGCACTTGCCCTCACGGTCGGGATCGCCGCCGGCGCCATGCTCGCCACCGGCAGCGTCTGGTCGCACGGCAACCTGCTCGCCGCGCACATGTCGCTCAACGTCGGCGGCTGGTTCGGCACGGCGATCGTGGGCACCCTCCACACGTTCTACCCGTCGCTGACCCGCAGCCGCCTGGCCAGGCCCGACCTGCAGGCAGCCACCTTCGCGGCCTGGGTCGCCGGCATCGCCGCCCTGACCGTCGGCTACGGATGGCTGATCGACCCGCTCGCCACCGCCGGCTGGATCGCGCTCGCGCTCGCGGCGGCCCTGCTCACCGTCAACGTCGCGCTCTCGCTGCGCGCGGCGCCGCGGCCACTGACGCTCCCGGCGCGGCTGCTGGCGCTCGCGCAGGCCTTCCTGCTGGCGGGGCTGATCGTCGCCTGCGCCGGCGCGGTCGGATCCGGCCCCGCCGATGCCCTGACCGGGACGCTGCGCTCGGCCGTGGGCACGCTGCTCGTCGCCGGCTGGGTCGGCGTCACCGTCGTCGGGTCCCTGCTGCACCTCCTCGCCGTGCTGGTCCGGGTGCGCCACCCGGCGACGCCGATGCCATCCCCGCGACCGACGCTCGACCAAGCCACGATCGCGGTCGTCGCCGTCGGGGTCCTCGGCGTCGCCACGGCGCAGCTCGCCGAGGCCCCGGGGCTCAGGGCGGCCGGCTCGATCGTCCTCGCGGCCGGCTACGCGCTGCTCATCTCCCGCGTCGCCCCGCTGGCCGGTCGCGTGATGACCGCTGCGCGCCCGAGCATCTAGGCGCGGGTTCCGCGCGCGCAGGCCGCAACGGCCACCGCCGGGCGCTCAGCGCGCCGCCGCGGCCCTGGCCGCCGTGATGAAGGCCGCGATCAGCGGCGAGCGATCGCCGCGGCGGGTGGCGATGAAGAGGGTCGAGCGATGGCGCGGGCGGATCGCCACGAACTCGATCCCGGTCCGGCTGAGCTGGCGGACCGATGCGGGCAGCACGGCGACCCCGAGCCCGGCGGCGACGAGCCCGAGGACCGCCTGGATGCTGCTCGCCTCCTGGGCGATGTCGGCTGCCCCGCCGGCCTCCTGGCTGATCGCCAGCACCTGGTCGTAGAGGCCCGGCACCACCTCCCGGGAGAGCATCACCAGGGGCTCGCCGATGACCGCCTTGGTGGCCACCGACCCGCGGCCGGCGAACGGGTGGCCGCTCGGCACCGCCGCCGCCAGGTCGTCGTCGAGGAGCCTCTCGAGCACGAGGTCGTCCGCCTCGATCGGCGGTCGCAGAAAGCCGATGTCGAGGCGGCCGGACTGCAGCCCCTCGATCTGTGGAGCGACGCCGAGCTCGCGCAGGGTCAGATGGACGTCCGGCCGGTCCGCCCGGAATCGCCGCACCGCCTGCGGCACGATCGTCCCGGCGGCGGCCTCGAGAAAGCCGACCGTCAGGTGACCGATCTCGCCCGCAGCCGCGCGCTGGGCCGCCCGGACCCCGAGCTCGACGTCATCGACCGCGCGCTGGGCGAACCCGCGCAGCGCCAGCCCGGCCGGCGTCAGCCGGACCTCGCGGCGGCTGCGCTCGAACAGCCGTGTCCCGACCGCGGCCTCGAGCCGCCGGATCTGCTGGCTGACCGCGGGCTGGGCGACCCGCACGCGCTCGGCCGCCCGCCCGAAGTGGAGCTCGTCGGCGACGGCGAGGAAGTAGCGCAGGTGGCGGAGCTCGACATCCATAAGCAGCGCTTTTCACAGGGTACCTCATCATATATTGGACTTCTGAGCATCGCGAGACTACGGTCCGGCCATGTCATCGGTGCTGGAGTCGGCGCCGCCTGCGGCGGGCCACGTTTCGCGTGCCGCGCTGGCGGCTCAGGAAGCGGAGCGCAAGCGCGTCGCCCGCGAGCTTCACGACGAGGTCGTCCAGGGCCTCGTCGCGATCAAGCTGCTCGCCGAGCAGGCAGGCGCGAACCCCCCTGCGGATCCGTCCGCTCGGTTCGCGGAGATCGCCGAGCGGATCGACTTCTACCTCGACGAGCTGCGACGGATCGCCCACGAGCTGCGGCCCGAGCTGCTCGACGACCTCGGGCTCCGCGACGCGCTCATCGCCCTCGCCGGGAGCATCGGTCGCGAGCGCGGCCTCGTCGTCGACCGGCGCTTCCCCACCGAGCTCGGGCCGCTGACCGACGAGCAGGAGCTGGTCGTCTACCGGGTCGCCCAGGAGGCGCTCGGCAACGCCGCCCGCCACGCCGGCGCCACCCGGGCGGCACTGGCGATCGAGCAGCGCGACGGCTGCCTGATCGTCACGGTCGACGACGACGGCTGCGGGATCGACCCCGCCGTCCCCGCCGGCGACGGAATCGCGGGGATGCACGAGCGGGCGGCCCTCATCGGCGCGCGGATCGAGATCGAGTCGGGTCCCGGCGCCGGGACCCGGGTGCGGATGCTCCTGCCCCTCACGGGTGCGAGGAGCTGAGATGGCGGTACCGCTGAAGGCGGGGATCCTGCTCGCTGACGATCACGAGATGGTCCGCGACGGCCTCGCGCTGGTCCTCGACTCGGCCCCCGACCTCGAGGTCGCCGGGGTCGCCAGCGACGGCGTCGAGGCGCTCCGCGCGGTGCTCGACGGCGAGTTCGACCTCGCCGTGCTCGACGTATCGATGCCGAAGATGACCGGCATCAACGTCGCTCGCGAGCTCGCCCGCCAGCGACCCGACGTCCGGGTCGTGATCCTCTCCATGCACGACAACGAGCAGTACCTGTTCGCGGCGCTCGAGGCCGGCGCCGCCGGCTACGTGCTCAAGTCGGCGGCCAACCGGGATCTGATCGAGGCGTGCCGCCGGGCGCTCCGCGGCGGTCCGTTCGCCTACCCGCGCGACGGCCGGGCGGCGCTCGAGCTCGATGTCGAAGCTGCACATGGCGGCGACCCGCTGACGCCGCGCGAGACCGACGTCGTCAAGCTGATCGCGGAGGGGTTCACGAGCGAGGAGATCGGCGCGATGCTGATCATCAGCAGCCGCACCGTCGACCGCCACCGGGCCAACATCCTCGAGAAGCTCGGGATGCGGAACCGCGTCGAGCTGACCCGCTACGCGATCCGGCGCGGGCTCGTCGAGGCCTGAGCTCC
Organism: Solirubrobacterales bacterium; assembly: GCA_041393495.1. Taxonomy (GTDB): domain Bacteria; phylum Actinomycetota; class Thermoleophilia; order Solirubrobacterales; family 70-9; genus RHKX01. The sequence continues at coordinate 108,250 of JAWKKA010000012.1, forward strand.
GGCTCAGGCCGCGATCGGCTCGGGTCCCGAGGCCGCCACGGCGACGATCTCGATCTCCTGCTCGGCGCCGCTCGGGAGCGCGGCGACGACGCGCTCGCCGGCGGCGCGGCCGAGGATCGCCCGGCCGATCGGCGAGGAGGCCGAGACGGCGTCGCCGCCGGCCTCAAAGGCGCCGACGAGCCGCCGCTCCACCGTCCGCCCGTCCGTCCGGATCGTCACCGTCGAGCCGACCATCGCCACGTCGCCGGCCGCATCCGCGTCGTCGACGACCCGGGCCGCCGCGAGGACGGCCGCGAGCGAGCGCATCCGGGCGCTCGCGACCGCCTCCTCCTCGAGGATCTGCAGGTAGTCATCGTTGCCGGTCGCATCGCCGAACTCGCGGGCAAGGCGGAGCCGCCGCGGCAGCTCGACCTCGATCTCCTCGCGGAGCGCCGCCAGGCGCGCGCGCAACTCCTGCTCCCCCGCACGGGTCAGCAGGACCGCGGTCGCGGGGACCGGGTTCGCGGTTTCGGGTACGTCGATCGTCTCTCGCTTCGCGGACATGGCGTCAGGATCGCCCGCCCGATCCCCGGCGGGTATGGGTGACAGCGCCCATTTCGGGCTACGGGACTGCATAGAACGACCCATTGCGAGGACGGCGCCGTCGCGTCAGCCTTGCCGGCATGGGAATCAACGAGACGAGACGCCGCATCGAGCGCCGACGGACGCTCGGGCCGGCCCGGCCGCGCGGCGCGGGACGCCCGCAGGCGAACCTCCACGCCCGCTGGCTCGACGTCGCCGAGGCCGCGCAGGAGCTCGAGCACGTCGCCGCCATGGCGGACGCCGGGGAGGGGATCGGGGCCGCGCTCGGCTGCGCGACCTCGACCTTCGAGTCGCTCGCCAACTCGATGCTGATGATGCGGGGGCTGATCCTCCGCGCGGCCGGAGAAGACGAGGCGACGCCCGAGGCGGAGCGCCTCGGTCGGCTCCTCTACGCGATCGATCAGAACCTCCGCTTCGCCGCCCACGCCGCCGACCTCGGCTGCCGCAGCGCCGCCGAGGACCCCGCGCCCGCGAAGTCGCTGGCCGGTTGAGGAGCGCGACGGCGACGCTCAGAGGCTAGGGTCTCTGTATGGAGGTCTGGCCGCTGAACGAGCTCGACGCCAGCTCCGGCAGGCCCGAGATCCTCGCCTCGACCGACGACGCACGGGCGATCCTGATCGCTCTCGCCGCCGGCGAGAGCCTCGACGACCACGTCGTCCACGAGACCGCCTGGCTGGTCGTCGTCGCCGGTGCGATCGAGGTGACCTCGCTCGTCTCCGGTGATCGCCACAGCGGCGCCGTCGGCACGTTCGTCCGCTTCGACCCCGGCGAGCGTCACCGCGTCGACGCCGGCGTCGACGCCCGCTTCCTGCTCGTCCTCACCCCCTGGCCCGGTCCCGGCCATCCCGGGGCGCTCAGCCTCGAGGAGAAGGCGCAGGTCAGGGAACGGGCCGCGGAGCGGGCGCGCGAGACGTAGCGACCGAGTCGACGAGGGCTGCGATCTCGACCAGGGGCCGGCGGCGACCGGTCAGGAACGGGAGCTCGTGGCGCGTGTAGCGGCGGGCGCCGGCGGCGCGCAGGCGCCGCATCAGGTCGGTGATCGGGATCAGCTCGTCGGCCTCGAAGGCGAGCAGCCACTCGTAGTCGCCGAGCCCGAAGGCGCTGACCGTGTTCGCCTGGATCGCCGGGAACTCGCGGCCCATCCGGCCGTGCTCGGCAAGCAGGGTCGAGCGCTCCTCGGCCGGGAGCAGGTACCAGTCGTGGGTGCGGACGTACGGATAGACGCAGACGAACTCGAGCGGCCCGAGCCCCTCGACGAACGCGGGCCGGTGGGCGGCGTTGAACTCGGCCGGGCGGACGACCCCGATCGCGCTCCACCAGAGCTCCAGCATCGCACCGAGCCGCGATCGCTGAAACGCCGCCAGCGCGTCCTGAAGCGGGACCGGGTCGTCGGCGATCAGCCAGAGCAGCAGATCGGCCTCGGCCCGGAACCCGGTCAGGTCGTAGGCGCCGCGCAGCGTCACCGGTTCGAGACAGCGCTCGGCCTCGGCCGCGAGATCCTCGGCCGCCAGCGGGTCGGCATCGGCGCCGGGCCCGACCGCGCGGAAGGCCGTGTAGGCGACGTAGGCGGCGCGCTCGGCGGCGCCGGGCGCGTCGCCGTTGCCTACAGCCACGGCCGGCTCCAGGCGAGACCGATCCCGACGAAGGTGCTCAGTGCCATGAAGGCGATGATCGCATCGTGGGCGAGCCGGTGTCGGGCGGCGGCGTCAGCGGGGGTCCGGCGCGCGATCGAGACGAGGGCGGCGAGCAGCGCGGCGCTACCGGCGACGACCGCCAGGCGGGCGTCGAGGAGCACGCCGGCCGGCACCATCACGACGGCGGCCAGCCACGCCGCCGCCTCGAGCCGGCCGCGGCGGTCCGCGTCGACTCCGAGGCGATCGAGGCCGGCCGCCAGCAGGTAGGGCGCAAGCGCGCCGACCAGCACCAGGTAGGCGATCAGCCAGCTGCCGTGCTCGAAGGGCGCGACGAACCGCAGCGCGGTCGCTGCGCCGGCCGCGGCCGCGCCGATCAGCGCAACGGCGATCAGCGGCTGGCCGCGGCCGCGCTTCCCCCGTCTGCGAAGCTCGGCGGCGGCTGCGCTCGTGCCGCTCAGCCCGCGCCGCCGTTGTAGTAGGCGGCGTTGATGGCGACGAAGCGCTCCCATTCGGGCGGGACCTGGTCACGCGCGTAGATCGCGTCGACCGGGCAGGCCTCGACGCAGGCGTCGCAGTCGATGCACTCGTCGGGGTCGATGTAGAGCTGCTCGTGGGCCTCGTAGTCGGGCTCGTCCGGGGTCGGGTGGATGCAGTCGACCGGGCAGACCTCGACGCACGAGTTGTCCTTCTCCCCGATACAGGGCTCGGTGATCACGTAGGCCATCGACACCTCCTGCTGGTTTTACACAAAGAGCGTATGCAAAACCCTACCAGCACGGGACTTGCTTTGCACAGCCGCGATGTGCAAAACTGACGGGCATGGAGGCGTCCGACGAGCAGAGACTGCTCGCCCAGCCGACCCGTGCGAGGTTGTTCGCGGCGCTTCGGGACCTGCGTCGGGCGGCGAGCACCGAGGAGCTCGCGGCCGCGCTCGGAATGCATGCGAACGGCGTCCGCCGCCACCTCGAGCGCATGCACCGGGGCGGCCTCGTCGAGCGCAGCCGGACAAGGCACGGCCGCGGGCGCCCACGCGACGAGTGGTCGATCGCGTCCGGCGCCGAGCCCGACGGCGAGGCGCCGCGGGGATACGCCGACGTCGCCCGTTGGCTCGCCCGGGCGATCCCCGCCGGCCCCGAAGGCCTGCGCCGGATCGAGCGGACCGGCCGCGAGGTCGGCCGCGATCTCGTTGACGGGCCGAGCGACGAGGTGCCCGAGGCATTCCGGCAGGCGTTCGCGGCGCTCGGCTTTCAGCCCGAGGTCGCGGTCGGGCCCGACGGGGTGATGACCGCGTCGCTGTGCAACTGCCCGTACCGCGACTCGGCCCGCGAGAACCCGGACGTGATCTGCACGCTCCACCGCGGCGTCACCATCGGCGTCCTCGACAAGCTCGACTCCGGCGCCCGCCTGGTCCGCTTCGAGCCCCACGACCCCGATCGGGCCGGCTGCGCGGTCGCGGTCGCCCTCGGCGGCGCTGCCGGCGACTGATAAGCGATCGCGATCAGTCGTGAGCCAAACATATATTGGACACATCGCGTGTGACTAACTAGCCTCGGATGGGCGCGGCGCCCGCGCCCTCCATGCCCGCCCTCGAGACCGCAGATCGCACCGCAGCCGCCGCGGCTCGTGCTGCGGCACGACGCCGGAGGCCGGGACTGCGGGGACCGGGGTGGCCGCGGGCGATCCTCGGGCTGATCCTCGGGGCGGCATTCGGATTCGGGCTCGTCGTCGCGCTGCGCGCGATCAGCGGCCTCGAGATCTTCCAGACCGAGGCGACCGGATACCCGCACATCATCGTCCCGGCGATCACCGGTCCGATCGGCTTCATGATCGGGATCGGCTGCTTCGACTACTGGTTCCGCTGGGCCGCCGGTGCGCCGACGATCGCCGACGACCACAGCGACCACGGCGCCGACAGCTGGCGCGACTACCTGCGCTTCAACACCGATCACAAGGTGATCGGGATCCAGTACATCTGCCTCACCTTCGCCTTCTTCCTGATCGGCGGGCTGCTGGCGATGCTGATCAGGGCCGAGCTCGCCCAGCCGGGCGGCCAGATCGTCGACGCCGGCACCTTCAACAGCCTCTTCTCGACCCACGCGGCGATCATGATCTTCATGTTCGTGATCCCGGTCTTCGCCGGGATCGCCAACTACGTGCTGCCGCTGATGCTGGGGGCGCCGGACATGGCCTTCCCGCGCCTGAACGCGCTCTCGTTCTGGATGCTGCCGATGGCGGGGGCCCTCTTCCTGCTCAGCTTCCTGATGCCGGGCGGCGCCTTCGACGCCGGCTGGACCGGCTACGCGCCGCTTTCGACCGGGGCGCCGCTCGGGCAGTCGTTCTTCAACCTCGGCGTCCAGTTCGCGGGCACCTCCTCGATCCTCGCGGCCCTCAACTTCGTCGTCACGATCGTGACGATGCGGGCGCCGGGGATGAGCTTCTGGCGGATGCCGCTGCTCGTCTGGGCGAACCTGGCGACCTCGATCCTGGTCGTCGGCGCGACGCCGTTCATCGCCGGCGTTCAGATGATGGTCCTGCTCGACCGCGCCGTCGGCACGAACTTCTTCCAGGCGGCCGCCGGCGGCGACGCGATCAGCTACCAGCACATCTTCTGGTTCTACTCGCACCCGGCCGTCTACATCATGATGCTGCCGGGCTTCGGGATCGTCTCCGAGGTGATCTCGACCCACGCCCGCAAGACGATCTTCGGCTACCGGTTGATGGCGATCTCCCTGCTCGGGATCGTCGTCCTCTCGTTCAGCGTCTGGGCGCACCACATGTTCGTCTCCGGGATGTTCGCCTGGCTGCGGGTGCCGATGATGATGACCTCGGCGCTGATCGCGGTCCCGACCGGGATCAAGATCTTCTCCTGGCTCGGAACGCTGTTCGACGGCAAGATCCACCTCGAGAACACCTCGATGCTGTTCGCGCTCGGGTTCGTCGGCAGCTTCATCCTCGGCGGGATCAGCGGCGTGATGACGGCGATGATCCCGCTCGACATCCACGTCACCGACACCTACTTCGTCGTCGCCCACATCCACTTCGTGCTGTTCGCGGGATCGGTGTTCACGATCTTCGCCGGGATCTACCACTGGTTCCCGAAGATGACCGGACGGATGTACGACGAGCGGCTCGGCCGGATCCACTTCTGGGGGACCCTGGTCGGTACCTGGGGCACGTTCATCCCGATGCACTGGATCGGGATGGAGGGGATGCCGCGCCGCGTCGCCGACTACGCGGCCCAGTTCGGCGACTGGAACCTGGTGATCTCGATCTTCGCCTTCATCCTCGGCGCCGTCCAGCTGATCTTCATCTACAACATGATCGTGAGCTGGCGCTGGGGCCCACGCGCGTCCGCGAACCCGTGGCGTGCGAAGACGATCGAGTGGCTCGTCTCCTCGCCGCCGCCGCGATTCAACTTCGACCGGGTGCCGACCGTCGTCGGCGGTCCCTACGAGTTCGGGGTGCCGGGGGCCAGGCACGCGCTGCTCGAGCCGCCGGGAGGCCCCGAGGTCCCGGCTCCGACCCGCGAGCGGGAAGCGACGACCGCCCCATAGCCCCGCGCCCAGCGTCCGGCGTCCCGCGCCCGGCGCCCCGCGCCCGGCATGCCCGCCATCCATCAGCCCAGCGCTGGGGCGCCTGCCGCCGAGATACCGGCGCGTCCGACCCCAGCGCCGGGCGGGATCGGGGGAACGTTCCGCGAGCACCGGGTTTGGCGAAGCGTTGCCGGTGCGGCTTCAGCGCAGCTCGAGATCGGGGCCGTCGGGACTGACCTGGGTCCCGGCCGTCCCGTCGACGATCGCGCCGAGGTCGTCGAGGGCGCCGATCGCGCCACGGTTGCCGGTCGCCTCGACGAACCGGCAGACCGCCTCGACCTTCGGTCCCATCGATCCGCTCGAGAACGACTCGGCGCGGAGCCCGGTCGGCGTCGCCCGTGCGACCTCCCGCTGCCCGGGCGTCCCCCAGTCGAGGTAGACGGCGTCGACGTCGGTCGCGAGCACGAGGACATCGGCCGCGAGGCCGACGGCGAGGAGCGAGGAGGCGAGGTCCTTGTCGATGACGGCCTCGACGCCCTCGTGTCCGCCGGGGACCGCCACCACCGGGACGCCGCCACCACCGACGCAGACGACGAGGAAGCCGGACTCGACCAGCCGCCGGATCGCAGCGAGCTGGACGATCTCGCGCGGCTCCGGCGAGGGAACGACCCGCCGCCAGGCGTCGCCGTCCGGCCGGACGTCCCACCCGTGCCGCGCGGCGAGCGCGCGGGCCTGATCCTCCTCGTAGACGGGGCCGATGAACTTCGTCGGGTCCGAGAAGGCGGGGTCGTCGCGATCGACGAGGACGCGGGTGATCAGGGCGACGGTGTCCTGGTGGTCGATCGCGTTGTCGAGCTCGAGCTCGACGACGTAGCCGATCTGCCCGCCGCTCTCGGCGTCGAGGACGTCGAGCGGGTACGGCTCGCCCTCGCCGTAGGCGTCCTCCTTCAGCGCCAGCAGCCCGACCTGGGGACCGTTGCCGTGGGTGACGACGAGCCGGGCCCGCTCCGACACGGGGGCGAGGGCGCGGGCCGCCTCCTTCGCCGCCGCGTGCTGGTTGGCGGCGGTCGACTCCTCCCCGCGGCGGAGCAGCGCGTTGCCGCCGAGGGCGACGATCGTCAGCGGGCCGTCGCTCACGGGTCCCGCGCGATCGGACAGGTCATGCAGTGGGTGCCGCCGCGGCCCCGCCCGAGCTCCGACCCGTCGATGGCGATCACCTCGATCCCGGCCTCGCGCAGGCGCCGGTTCGTGTCGACGTTGCGCTCGTAGGCGACGACGACGCCGGGCTCCAGGCAGAGGACGTTGTTGCCGTCGTCCCACTGCTCGCGGGCCTGCCCGGCGCCGTCGCCCCCGGTCGGGACGACGCGGATCCCATCGATCCCGAGCGCCGACTCGAGCGCGGCTACGACGCCGCCCGCGAACGGCTCGACGATCGGCGGCGCCTCGGGATCGTCGCCCGGGCGCAGCCTCCAGATCGGGACGTCGTCGTTGATCACCGACGGGTAGAGCGTGATCGCGTCGCGGTCGACCATCGTCATCACGGTGTCGAGATGCATGTAGGAGCGCGACTGCGGCAGCTTCACCGCGAGCACGAGGCGGGCGACGCCGCGCGCGAACAGGTTCCGCGCGAGCAGGCCGACGGCCTGCGGGCTCGTCCTCTCCCCCATCCCGATCATCACGGCGCCGTTGCCGATCGTCTCGACGTCGCCGCCCTCGATCGTGCAGCGCCCCCAGTCCTCCTCGACGCCGCCGAACCAGAAATCGACGCCGTCGCCGGCCGCGAACATCGGATGGAAGCGGTAGATCGCCTCCATGATCGCGGTCTCCGGGCGCCGCACCGGCTTCGTCATCGGGTTCAGCGTCACGCCGCCGTAGATCCACGAGGAGGGGTCGCGCTGGTAGAGGAAGTTCGGCAGCGGCGGCAAGACCGGATCGAGCGGCCCCGCCGAGCTGTAGGAGAGTCCGGCGCCCTCCTCGACCTCCTCCTTCGTCATCCCGCCGACCAGGAAGCCGGCAACCTCCGGTGGCGGCGCCGCGTCGGCCCACTCGCGGCCGCTGCGCGCGAGGTGCTGTCCGACCTGGCGCTCGTCGAGCACCTCGTCGAGCAGCCACTCCCTGCCCGCCGGCACCGCGAGCGTCTCGGCGAGCAGGTCCTCGGCGTCGAAGACCTCGATGCCGCGCTCGCGCATCACCGCGACGAAGGCCGCGTGCTCGGCCTGCGCCTTGCGGACCCAGATGACGTCGTCGAACAGGAGCTCGGCGACGTTGTCGGGCGTCAGCCGCCGCTGCTCGAGGCCGGGGCGGTGGACGATCACCTTGCGGAGCTTTCCGACCTCCGAATCGACGCTGAACGGCATGGCCTCCCCCATTTCACACGGATTCGCCCCGCGTCGCGACCCGGGTCACGACGCCGGGCGATCAGCCCGCCGCCGTGCGCCGGTACTTGCGGACCGCCAAGGGCGCGAAGATCGCGATCAGCGCCAGACACCAGACGACCGCGCCCCAGATGTCGTTACCGGCCGGGACGCCGAGCCAGAGCGCCCGCATCGCGTCGACGACGATCGTGATCGGGTTGACCTCGGCGAACTTCTCGAGCGCCGCCGGCATCGAGTCGACCGGCACGAACGCCGAGGAGATGAAGGTGATCGGGAAGATCAGGGTGAAGCCGATCCCGTTCGCCGCCTCCGGCGAGGAGACCGACATCCCGATCAACGCGAAGATCCACGAGAACGCGTAGCCGAACAGGAGCAGGAGCGCGAAGCCGGCGATGATCTCGAGCGCCCCGGTGGCGAACGAGAAGCCGATGATCAGCCCGGTGGTGACGAGGACGACGATCGAGATCGCGTTGGTGACGACGTCGGCGAGCGTCCGTCCGGCGAGCACCGATGCCCGCGAGGTCGGCAGCGACCGGAACCGGTCGATCAGCCCCTTGGTCAGGTCCTCGGCAAGGCCGAGCGCCGTGACGAACCCGCCGAACGCGGTGTTCTGGACGATGATCCCCGGGATCAGGAAGTCGACGTAGTCGAAGCCCGGCGTCGAGATCGCACCGCCGAACACGAACGCGAACAGCAGCACGAACATCACCGGCTGGATCGTGAACCCGATCAGCAGGTCGGGCGAGCGCGGCAGCCGCACGAGGTTACGCTCGGCGAGGACCAGCGTGTCGGGCACGAAGCGGGTCATGCCACCGCCTCCTCGCGCTCGCGGTCGGGTTGGTCGGACTCGTCCCCGCTCAGCTCGCGGCCGGTCAGGGTCAGGAAGACGTCGTCGAGGGTCGGGCGTCGGACCGCGACGTCGTCGGCCTCGATCCCCGCCTGGTCGAGGCGCCGGGCCGCCTCCATGATCGTTCCGGTCTCGCGGCCGACGCGGACGCTCACCTTCGCGTCCTCGACCGCCGGCCGCTCGTCCGACATCGGCGCGAGCACGGCGGCGGCCTCCTGACAATGGGCCGGGTCGGTGAGGTGGACCTCGACCCGGAGGCCGCCGACGCGCTCCTTGAGCTCGTCCGCGGTCCCCTGGGCGATCACCCGGCCGCGGTCGATCACGACGATCCGGTCGGCGAGGCGGTCGGCCTCGTCGAGGTACTGGGTCGTGAGCAGGACCGTGGTGCCGTCGGCGACGAGGCCCTCGATCGTCTCCCAGAGCTCGAGCCGGCTGCGCGGGTCGAGGCCGGTCGTCGGCTCGTCGAGGAAGACGACCGGCGGCTGGGCGACCAGCGCCGCCGCGAGGTCGAGCCGGCGCCGCATCCCTCCCGAGTACGTCTTGACGATGCGGTCTCCCGCGTCGGTGAGGCTGAAGCGCTCGAGCAA
>JAWKKA010000013.1:0-111020 GCA_041393495.1 Solirubrobacterales bacterium
CGGCCTGACCTCGAACCCGACGATCTTCGACAAGGCGCTGAAGGGCGGCGACCACTACGACGAGCAGATCGCCGAGCTGCTCGAGGCCGGCACGCGCGGCGAGGAGCTGTTCTTCGAGTTGGCGATCACCGACCTGCAGGGCGCCGCCGACCTGTTTCGGCCGGTCCACGAGCGGACCGGCGGGGTCGACGGCTTCGTCTCGCTCGAGGTCTCGCCGAAGCTCGCCTACGAGACGGCCGCGACAACCCGGCAGGCCCGTGAGCTGCACGACCGGGCGGGCCGACCGAACCTCTACATCAAGATCCCCGGCACCCCCCAGGGACTCGACTCGATCAGCGAGTCGATCGCCGCCGGGATCCCGATCAACGTGACGCTGCTCTTCGACGCCGCCCAGTACCGAGCCCAGGCCGACGCGTACATGCGCGGGATCGAGCGGCGGATCGAGCGCGGCGAGAGCCCGAGCGTGGAGTCGGTGGCGTCGGTCTTCGTCAGCCGCTGGGACGTCGCCGTTGCCGGCGAGGTCCCCGATGAGCTCGGCAACCGGCTCGGCGTCGCGGCGGCGATCCGCGCCTATGTCGCCTATCGCGAGCTGCTCGACTCGAACCGCTGGCAGCGGCTCGAGAACGAGGGGGCGCGGCCGCAGCGGCTGCTGTTCGCCTCGACCGGGACCAAGGACCCGGAGCTGCCGATGACGAAGTACGTCGACGAGCTCGTCGCCCCGAACACCGTCAACACGATGCCGGAGGAGACGCTGCAGGCGCTTGCCGAGCGGGACTCGATCGGCGACCCGCTCGCCGCCGACGGCGGCGACAACGAGTCCCTGCTCGCCGAGTTCACGGCCGCCGGCGTCGACCTCGACGCCCTCGCCGAGCGGCTTCAGGTCGAGGGCGCCGAGAAGTTCGAGAAGTCCTGGGACGACCTGCTCGAGCGCATCGCCGGCAAGGAGAGCGCCGTCGGAGCGGCCGGCTGATGACCGAGGCGCTCGACCCGGCGGCCGGGTCGGGCATGCGATCGCTGCCGGGCTGGCAGGCGCTGGTCGACAACCGCGCCGCTGTCGCCGGCCGCCACCTCCGCGAGCTCTTCGCCGCCGACCCCGGCCGCGGCGAGCGGATGGTCGCCAGCGCCGCCGGGCTGCGACTCGACTACTCGAAGCACCGGATCGACGACGAGACGGTGCGGCTGCTCGTCGCGCTCGCCGGCGAGGCCGGCCTGCGCGAGCGGACCGCGGCGATGTTCACGGGCGAGCGGATCAACGTCACCGAGGACCGCTCGGTCCTGCACGTGGCGCTGCGGATGCCGCGCGAGCGCTCGCTGATCGTCGACGGTCGCGACGTCGTCGCCGACGTCCACGAGGTGCTCGACCGGATGGCCGCGTTCTGCGAGCGGGTCCGCGGCGGCGGGTGGACCGGTCACACTGGCAGGCCGATCCGCAACGTTGTCAACATCGGCATCGGTGGCTCCGACCTCGGGCCGGTGATGGCCTACCGGGCGCTCCGCCACTACTCCGATCGCGACCTGACGGTCCGCTTCGTCTCGAACGTCGACGCGACCGACTTCGTCGAGAAGACCCGTGACCTCGATCCAGCGGAGACGCTGTTCGTGGTCGCCTCGAAGACGTTCACGACGCTGGAGACGATGACCAATGCGCAGACCGCCCGCGAGTGGTCGCTGGCGGCGCTCGGCGACGAGGCGGCGGTCGCCAGGCACTTCGTCGCGGTCTCGACCAACGCCGAGGAGGTCGCCCGGTTCGGGATCGACACCGAGAACATGTTCGGCTTCTGGGACTGGGTCGGCGGTCGCTACTCGATGGACTCGGCGATCGGCCTGTCGACGATGATCGCGATCGGCCCGGAGCGGTTCGCCGAGCTGCTCGCCGGCTTCCACGCGATCGACGAGCACTTCCGGACGGCTCCCTACGAGGAGAACCTGCCGGCGCTGATGGGCCTGCTCAACGTCTGGTACGCGGAGCTGTTCGGCACCCAGACGGTCGCGGTGCTCCCCTACGAGCAGTACCTCGAGCGCTTCCCCGCCTACCTGCAGCAGCTGACGATGGAGTCGAACGGCAAGCACGTCCGCCTCGACGGGGCCGCGGTCGACTACGCGACCGGGCCGATCTTCTGGGGCGAGCCGGGGACCAACGGCCAGCACTCCTTCTACCAGCTGATCCACCAGGGGACGCACCTGATCCCCTGCGACCTGATCTTCTTCGCGCGCTCGCTGAACCCGCTCGGCGACCACCACGACCTGCTCGTCGCCAACGTCTTCGCCCAGGCCGAGGCCCTCGCCTTCGGCAAGACCGCCGACGAGGTTCGCGCCGAGGGCGTCCCCGAGCGCCTCGTCCCCCACAAGACCTTCGCCGGCAACCGGCCGACGAACGTGCTGATGGCCGAGCGCCTCGACCCGGAGACGCTCGGCAAGCTCGTCGCCCTCTACGAGCACAGCGTCTTCACCCAGGGCACGGTCTGGGCGATCGACTCCTTCGACCAGTGGGGGGTCGAGCTCGGCAAGACCCTCGCGAAGCGGATCGTCCCCGAGCTGCAGGCCGACCCCGAGCCCGACCTCGGCCACGACAGCTCGACGAACGCGCTGATCCGCGCCTACCGGCGGTTGCGCGGGTAGGTCCCGCCCGACCCGCGGCCGCCGTCCCGATCGGACCGGTGGCGATCGCCCGATGGCCGGGCCTGCCGACCCCGATCGGACCGGTGGCGATCGCCCGATGGCCGGGCCTGCCGACCCCGATTGGCGAAGAACGCAAGGTTGTGGTCGTCCTGCGGCCCTTTCCTTGCGTTCTTTGCTGCTAGCGAACCAGCAGCGCGGCGCCGAGGGCGCCGCCGAGGTCGCCGAGTGCGGCGACCCGGAACTCGGGCGGGAAGTCGCGGACGAAGAGGTTCTTCTCCATTTGGCGGCGGATCTCCGGCCCCAAGCGCTCGCCGAAGCGGCTGCCGAGCCCGCCGCCGAGGATGATGACCTCGGGATCGATCAGGTTCACCGCCGAGGCGATCCCGGCGCCGAGCGCCTTGACGGCGCGGTCGATCAGGTGCTCGGCCATCTTGTCGCCGTGGTCGAGGGCGCGCTCCCAGACGCCGCTCGTCAGGCGCGGCTTGCCGTGCTTGGCCATCAGCTTGAAGAGGTCGGTGTGCTCGCCGTCCTCGACCCGTCGGCGTGCCTCCGACTCCATCGCCGAGCGGCCGGCGTAGGCCTCCAGGCAGCCGTGGTTCCCGCACGGGCAGCGGGCGCCGTCCCGCTTGATGACCATGTGGCCGATCTCGCCGGCGGCGCCGCGGCCGTGCCAGGGCTTGCCGTCGAGGATGAGGCCACCGCCGACGCCGGTTCCCCAGAAGACCCCGAGGACGGAGGCGTGGCCCCGTCCCGCTCCGAGCTCGTACTCGGCCGCGGTCGCGACGCTGACGTCGTTGCCGACCGCCACCCGCGTCCCGAGCGCCTCGGCGAGCCTCGCTCCGAGCGGGTAGCTGTCGCTCCAGGCCGGCAGGTTCTTGGCGTTGGCGACGGTGCCGTTCGTGCTGTTGACCTCGCCCGGGGAACCGACGCCGACACCGCGCAGCGAGGACGGCTCGACGCCGGCGGCATCGGCGGCCTCGCGAAGAGCCGCGGCGATCGCGTCGGCGACCGCGCCGGGGCCGCCGTCGCGCGGCGTCGGCTGCCGTGACTGCCCGAGCACCTCGCTGCCGGAGTCGACGATGATCGCCTGGATCTTCGTTCCGCCGAGGTCGATCCCGCCCCGTTTGCTGCCGCGTCTGATCGGCGTCATCGGTCGCCCTCCTCCTCGTCGATGTCGCGGAGCAATACCCGCGCCGGCGCCCCGTCGGTCCCCATCAGCTTCATCGGCAGGCAGATCAGCTCGTAGGCGCCGGGGTCGATCGCGCGCAGGTCGAGGCCCTCGAGCGCGACAACTCCGCCGCCGAGCAGCGCCAGGTGGGCGTCGCGGTCGCCGATCGAGAGGTAGTCGATGCCGATCAGCGCGATCCCGCGCTCGAGCACGAGCTCGGCGCCGCTGCCGTCGAGGCGGACGAAGTCGTGGGTGAACCGGTCGCGGTCCCAGAGCCGCGAGTTCGGCGTCTTCAGCAGCACCCGCTCGGCCCCGGCGGGGATCGCGGCCGCCTCCAGGGTCGCCCGGTCGATCGCCGCGCCGGGATCGGTGATCCCGACGACCAGGCAGCGACCGAGCATCGCCTCGAGCGGCAGCGCATCGACGCCGCGGCCGTCGTCGTAGAAGTGCAGCGACCCGTCGATGTGGGTGCCGGTGTGGACGCCCATCGTCAGCCGGCTGACGTTGGCGCCGTCGCCGCCCGCGATCGAGAGCGCCCGCTCGAGCTCGACCCCGGGGTTGCGGCGGTAGATGATCATCCCCGGCCGGACCGGGACCGAGATGTCGTGCAGCGCCACGGCGGCGAGACTATCCGGACGAGGGGCTGCGCGACGCCGGCGGTCCATCCGGATGCCGGTGGTCCGGATTGATCATCTAGCCGCGTCGTTATCGTCACTGTCGGTTTGCACCTCGCCCGCCCTCTCAGCAGATGAGCGACTGCTACATCGGCGTCGACGTCGGTGGGACGAAGGTGGCGGTCGGCGTTCTCGAGGACGGTGAGCTCGGCCATCACGACATCCGCCAGACCGAGTCCGCCGACGTCGACGCGCTCGTCGACGAGATCTGCCTGCTGGCCGGGTCGGTCGGGGCGCACGAGGCCCGCGCGGTCGGCGTCGGCGTCCCGTCGGTGATCGATTTCGACGCCGGCCGGATCCGCACCTCGGTCAACGTCCCGCTCGCCGACCTGCCGCTCCGCGACGTCCTCGCCGAACGGCTCGGGCTGCCCGTCTTCGTCGACAACGACGCCAACGTTGCCGCGCTCGCCGAGGCGTGCGAGAACGGCGAGGTCGTGACCGCCAACCTCGTCATGCTGACGGTCGGCACCGGCGTCGGCGGCGGGATCGTGATCGACGGCCGCCCCTACCGGGGAGCCAGCGGAGCGGCGGCCGAGCTCGGCCACACGATCGTCGCCGCCGATCTCGATTCCGGGGCGCCGGAGCCGAAGCGGTTTCCGCAGCCGGGCTCGCTCGAGAGCTTCGCGGCGGGACGGGCGCTCGACCGCCTCGCCGCCGAAGCCGCCGATCGCTATCCCGACTCGGCGCTCGGCCGGCTCCGCTCCGCGGGCACGACCGTCGACGGCCATCACGCGGTCGACGCCGCCCGCGACGGCGACGAGGTCGCGATCGGGTTGCTGCGGGTGCTCGGCGAGCGCCTCGGGATCGGGATCGCGAACATGATCAACGCGCTCGACCCCGATGTGGTCGCGATCGGCGGCGGCGTCTCGACAGCGGGCGACCTGCTGCTCGAGCCGGCCCGGCGCACCGCTACCGCTTACGTGCTCCCCGGAGTGGGAACGAGGACCGAGATAAGGCTGTCGAGATACGGGCCGACGGCAGGAGTGCTCGGCGCCGCGATCCTTGCCAAGCAGGAACTGACCAGAGAGGAAGGCCGATGACCGAGGAGACGATCAAGGAGACCGCCCGGGACCGCGGCGAGACCGCCCGGGACCGCGGCGCCGCCGCGCCCGACGAGCTCGCGATCGACACGATCCGGACGCTGGCGATGGACGCCGTCCAGAAGGCCAACTCCGGCCATCCCGGCACCCCGATGGGCCTGGCCCCGCTCGGCTACGTCCTCTACTCGCAGCTGATGCGCCACAACCCGGTCAACCCGCGCTGGCCGGGCCGCGACCGGTTCATCCTCAGCTGCGGGCACGCCTGCATGCTCCAGTACGCCTGCCTGCACCTCTGCGGGTACGACCTCAGCCTCGACGACATCAAGCAGTTCCGGCAGTGGCAGAGCCGGACGCCGGGGCACCCCGAGTACGGCCACACCGCCGGCGTCGAGGTCTCGACCGGCCCGCTCGGGCAGGGCTTCGCCAACTCGGTCGGCTTCGCGCTCGCCGAAGCCCACCTCGCCGCGACCTTCAACCGGCCCGCGCACGAGATCGTCGATCACCACGTCTTCACGATCTGCAGCGACGGCGACATGGAGGAGGGCATCGCCAGCGAGGCCGCGTCCCTCGCCGGCTACCTCGGGCTCGGCAAGCTGATCGCGATCTACGACGACAACAAGATCACGATCGAGGGATCGACCGACCTCGCCTTCCACGACGACGTCGGCAAGCGCTTCGAGTCCTACGGCTGGTCGGTCCACGAGCTCGAGATCAACCCGCCGCTCGAGCAGATCACGGCGGCCCTGGAGGAGGCGAAGTCGGTCACCGATCGGCCCTCGCTGGTCGTCCTGCCCTCGCACATCGGCTTCGGCAGCCCGAACAAGCAGGACCACGCCTCCGCGCACGGCGCGCCGCTCGGCGTCGAGGAGGTCGCGCTGACCAAGGAGGCGCTCGGCTGGCCCTACGAGGAGCCGTTCACGGTCCCCGACGCGGTCTACGAGCTGTTCGCGGGCGTCAAGGAGCGGGGGATCGCCGCCGAGGCCGAGTGGGACGAGCGCTTCGAGGCCTATGCCGCCGAGCATCCCGACCTCGCCGGCGAGCTCGAGCGGATCATCCGCCGCGGCGAGCCGAGCCTGCCTGCGCTCGCCGAGGCGCCGAAGTTCGAGGCCGGGGGGGACCCGGTCGCGACCCGCTCGGCGTCGGGGAAGGCGCTGAACTGGCTCGCGCCGGCCGTCCCCGAGCTGATCGGCGGCTCCGCCGACCTCGCGCCCTCGACCGCGACGAACCTCAACGACTTCCCGAGCGTCCGCCGCCACGACTTCGGCGGGCGCAACCTCCACTTCGGGATCCGCGAGCACGCGATGGGGGCGATCGTCAACGCGATGACGATCGAGGGGCTGCGGGCCTACGGCGCGACGTTCCTCGTCTTCAGCGACTACATGCGGGGGGCGATCCGGCTGGCGGCGATCATGGACGTCCCGTCGATCTTCGTCTTCACCCACGACTCGATCGGGGTCGGCGAGGACGGGCCGACCCACCAGCCGGTCGAGCAGCTCGCGGCGTTGCGGGCGATGCCGAGCCTCGACGTGATCCGCCCCGCCGATGCGAACGAGACGGCGCTCGCCTGGCACTGGTTGCTCGGCGGCGACCGCGATCCGACCGCGCTGGCGCTGAGCCGCCAGAAGCTGCCGATCCTCGACCGGGCCGCGATCCCCGATGACGCGATCGAGCGTGGCGGCTACGTGCTCCGCGATCCCGACGGCGGCGGCCCCGAGCTGATCCTGATCGGAACCGGCTCGGAGGTCTCGCTCTGTCTCGAGGCCGCCGACCTGCTCGCCGACGAGGGCGTCGGGGCGCGGGTGGTCTCGATGCCGAGCATGGAGCGGTTCGCCGAGCAGGACGAGGCCTACCGCGACGAGGTGCTGCCGCCACGCGTGACCGCCCGCGTCTCGGTCGAGGCCGCGACGACGTTCGGCTGGGAGCGCTGGGTCGGCGACCGGGGCCTCGCGGTCGGGATCGACCATTACGGCGCATCGGCCCCGGCCGCCGACGTCTTCGCCGGCTTCGGGTTCACCGCCGAGGCGGTCGCCGATCGGGCCCGGGAGCTGATCGGGGGCGGCGGGTGAGGTTCGCCTGCGGCTTCGACCACGGCGGCTACGCGCTCAAGGAGACCGTCTTCGCGGCGCTCCGGGCCGACGGCCACGTCCCCGTCGACCTCGGCGCCGACGAGCTCGACCCGGGCGACGACTACCCGGACTTCGCGCTCGCGGTCGTCCGGGCGATGCTCGACGGCGACGCGGAGCGCGGCATCCTCGTCTGCGGCTCCGGCGCCGGCGTCGCGGTCGCCGCGACGAAGGTTCCCGGGATCCGCGCGGCGATGGCCCACGACACCTACACGGCCGCCCAGTGCGTCGAGCACGACAACTGCAACGTCCTCGCCCTCGGGGCGCGCGTGATCGGGCCCGAGATCGCGAGCGAGCTCGTCGCCGCTTTCGCCAACGCCGTCTTCAGCGGCGAGGAGCGCCACGTCCGCCGCCTCGCCAAGGTCGACGCGATCGAGCGCGAGGGAGCCGAGGCGAGGCTCTGATGGCGCCGCCGACGGTCGCGATGGCTTCGAGGACCGGCTCCGAGGGCGGCGGCCGAGCATGAGCGGGGAGCGTTCCGCGCGGTGCCGCACCGACCGGTTGGCCGCGTCGCCGAGCGGCCTCGTCCCGGCTCTCCTCGCCTGCCTGGCGATCGCCGGCTGCGGCGGCGATGGCGGCGATCGGCACCCCTCGGCCGACGACCTGAGCGACCGCACGTTCGTCTCGACGAAGGACTGGTCGGGCGACGGCACGTCGTTCGTGACGCCGGTGACCGTCGAGTTCAGGGGGAGCGACGCCATGAGCTGGTCGGCGGCCTGCAACACGGCCAGCGCCGACGTCGAGATCACCGCCGATCGGCTACTCGTCGGCCGGATCGCCGCGACGGAGATCGGCTGTCCGGAGCGGCGGGCGAGACAGGACCGCGACCTCGCCGCCTTCTTCGGCTCCGATCCGGGCTGGCAGCTCGAGGGCGACCGGCTGACGCTGTCAGGTGATTCCGTCCGGGTCGTTCTCGACGCCAGCGGCGGCTGACCGCCGGCACGGATGTCGCCACAGGGCAACGCCTGGCATGCCACCGAGATCGCGGCGGGACCCGCGTGGCTGCGATGCGATCGTCACGCGATCCGCTCGGCCCCGCAATAGACGTTGAGCGAGCCGTGGCGGGCGAAGCCGCCGAGGGTCATGCCGCGGTCGACGGCGAGCTCGACGGCGAGCGAGGTCGGGGCGCCGACGCCGATCAGGACCGGGCAGCCCGCCAGCGCCGCCTTCTGGACGAGCTCGAAGGCGATCCGGCCGCTGACGCAGAGGATCAGGCCGGCGAGCGGGACGCGGCCGTCGAGCAGCGCCCGGCCGATCACCTTGTCCATCGCGTTGTGGCGGCCGACGTCCTCGCGAACGATCAGGGTCCGGCCGGTGGGGTCGAACAGGCCGGTCGCGTGCAGGCCGCCGGTGAGCTCGAAGGCGGGCTGGCGGAGGTGCTCGGGGAGCGCGGCCAACAGCTCGCGGGCGACGGACGGGCCGGGGGCTACCGGCGGCGCCCCGATCGCCACCGCGCCGATCGCGCCCTTGCCGCAGACGCCGCAGGACGAGGACGTGTAGAAGCTCCGCTCGCCCGGGTCGCGGAGCAGCGGGCCCGCAACGTCGATCGCGTTCGCCGCCAGATCGGCGGGTGGGATCGCCCGCCGGGGGCCGTCGATCAGCCCCTCGCCGTGCAGGAACCCGAGCGCGAGCTCCTCGTCGTTGCCCGGCGTCCGCATCGTCACCGCGACCGCGCGGCCGGCAACGCGGATCTCGAGCGGCTCCTCGACGGCGACCTCGTCGTCGCGACCGTCGCGGCTGATCCGCTTGTGCATGCGGGGGTCGATCCGACGCACGCCGCCCAGCCTATGGGCATCGTCAGCGGCCGGCGTGCTCACCCTGTGGCATATTCCCCGTCCAATGGGTGCCGACACCGCGAAGCGCAGGCAGGTCGTCGACCGCTATTTCGAGGGCTTCCGCCGCGGCGATCACGACGCGGTCCTCGACTGCCTTGCCGACGACGTCGTCTGGGACATCGTCGGCGTCAAGCGACTCGTGGGCAAGGCCGATTTCGACGCCGAGATCGAGAACGAGCAGTTCGAGGGGCAGCCCGAGCTCGCCGTCGAGCGGCTCGTCGCCGACGGGGAGCACCTCGTCGCGCTCGGCGAGGGCCGGGGGCGGTTGCGCGACGGAGGGGGATTCTCGTTCGCCTTCTGCACCGCATTCGAGTTCGCGGGCGAGGCGATCGCACGGGTCCGCTCCTACATCGTTGCCCTCACCCCCCGGCCGGGGTAGGTGGCCGCCCGTCGCGCCGATCGCCCGCGGCGAGCAGCTCCCGGGCGCGGGCGAGGCCGCCGGCGTCGTTGACGTTGGTGAGGAACCGGTCCGGATCGCCGTAGCGCCGCAGCTCCTCGCCGGCGATCACCTCGGCATCGAGCTCGACGACGAGCCGCCGCATCGGCGCGGCACTCGCAAGCCAGGCGCGAAGGCGCGGCAGAAGCTCCGGCCCGTAGCGGGCGAGAAGCGGCTGTGGGCCCGGGTCGGCGGGGACCACCAGCGGGCTCTGACGCGCGGCGAGCGCGGCGAGCAGCGGCGCCGGAACGAGCGGCAGATCGCAGGCGACGACGACGAGCGGCTCGCCGTAGCGCTCGAGTGCGGCGACGATCCCGGCCAGCGGGTGGACCGGCTCGGGCGCCTCGATCACGACCTCGCAGTCGAGGGCCGGCAGATCCGTATCCGCCTTCGCGACGACGATCGGCTCGAGCCCGGCCTTGCGGACCGCCGCGATCGGGTAGGCGATCAGCGGCCGGCCGGCGAGGTCGGCCGCGGCCTTCGGCCCGTCCATCCGGCTGCCCCGGCCCCCGGCCATGATCGCCGCTCGCTTCGCCTTCATCGCTGCCAGTCTCGCAGCGATCGGCGATGATCCAGCGGTGGCGCTGACCGACATCGACACCGCTCGGGCACTGGTCCTCGACCGGGTCCGGCCGACGGGCCGCGAGATCGTCGCGCTGCGCGCCGCCGAGGGCCGCGTCCTCGCCCGCGAGGCGAGCTCGCGCGTGGACGTTCCCGGCTTCGACAACTCGGCGATGGACGGCTTCGCCGTTCGCTCCGCGGACGTCGCCGGGGCGGGCCCGCTGGCGCCACGGGAGCTCAGGGTCATCGACGAGTCGCGCGCCGGCCGGCCCGCGACCGCCGAGCTCGGGCCGGGCGATGCGATCGCGATCTCGACCGGGGCGATGCTCCCCGCCGGCGCCGACACGGTGGTCCGCGTCGAGGACACCGAGGCGGGCGGCGCGAAGGTCGCGGTCCTCGCCGCTGCCGATCCGGGCGCCAACGTCCGGCGCGCCGCCGAGGACGTCCGCGCCGGCGACCTGCTGGTCGGCCCGGGGCAGCGGATCGGCGCGGCCGAGCTCGGCGCCCTCGCCGCCGGCGGGATCGCCGCCGCCGAGTGCGCCCGGCGGCCCCGGGTCGCGATCCTTCTGACCGGCGACGAGCTGGTCGAGCCCGATCGCGACCTCGGCCCCGGCCAGATCCACGACTCGAACGCCTACGCGGTGCCGCCGCTCGCGACCGCGACCGGGGCCGAGATCGGCTTCGTCGAGGTGATCGGCGACGACCGCGGCACGACCACCAGGGCGGTCGAGCGCGGCCTCGACGGCGACGCGCTCGTCGTCTGCGGCGGCGTCTCGGTCGGCGAGCACGACCACGTCCGCCCGGCGCTCGAGGGGCTCGGCGTCGAGCAGGTCTTCTGGGGCGTCGCCCTGCGTCCCGGCAAGCCGACCTACTTCGGGGTCGCGCCGGGCGGGACGCTCGTCTTCGGGCTGCCGGGCAACCCGGTCTCGGCGATGGTCACCTTCCTGCTGTTCGCGCGGCCGGCGCTGCTGGCGATGCAGGGCGCCAATCCGGCCGGCCGCTCGGTCGCCGCCCGCCTCCGATCGCCCTACACGAAGGTCCGCGGCCGGGCCGAGGCGATCCGCGTCCGCCTCGAGGCCGGCGCCGGCGGCTGGGAGATCGCTCCGACCGGACCGCAGGGCTCGCACGTGCTGACCTCGATGCTCGGCGCCGACGGCCTCGCCTTCGCGCCGGCGGAGCTGGTCGAGCTGCCGGCCGGCACCGAGCTGCGCACGGAGCTTCTCAGGTGAACGGCGCTAGCCTCGCCGGTATGGAGGCGATGACGGTCAGCGTGCGCCTGTTCGCGATCCTCCGCGAGCGTGCCGGGCGCGAGCGGGTCGAGCTCGAGCTGGCCGACGGCGCCACGGTCGACGACGCGGTCGCCGCCCTCGGACAGCTGGCGGGGCTCGGCGGCCTGCTCGCGGTGCTCCCGGTGGCGATGGCCGTCAACCGCGAGTACGCCTCCGGCGCGACCGAGCTCCACGCCGGCGACGAGCTGGCGCTGATCCCGCCGGTCAGCGGCGGGGCGGCCGACGTGTACGCGCGGATCAGCGCCGAGCCGCTCTCGCTCGAGCGGGTCGCGGCGCTCGTCGTGCGTCCCGGCGCCGGCGCGGTCGTCACGTTCGAGGGCGTCACCCGCGCCGTCGAGCGGCTCGAGTACGAGGCCTATGCGGAGATGGCCGAGGAGCGGATCGGCACGATCCTCGCCGACTGCTGCGAGCGGCACCGGCTCGAGGCGGCGGCCGCCGAGCACCGGACCGGCACGGTGCCGCTGAGCGAGCCGAGCGTGATCGTCGCGGTCGCCGCCGCCCACCGGGAGGAAGCGTTCGCCGGCGCGCGCGAGGCGATCGACAGGATCAAGGCCGAGGCGCCGATCTGGAAGCGCGAGGTCTCCGAAGGCGAGTCGAGATGGGTCGAGGGCACGACTCCGGCCTGACCCACATCGGCCCCGACGGCTCCGCGCGGATGGTCGACGTCGGCGCCAAGGAGGAGACCGAGCGGCGCGCGGTCGCCGAGGCGCGGGTGCGGATGGCGCCGGCGACGGCGCGTGCCGTGAAGGCCGGCGACGGGCCGAAGGGCGATGTCCTCGGGGCGGCGCGGCTCGCCGGGATCGGCGCCGCAAAGCAGGCGGGGACGCTGGTCCCGCTCGCACACCCGCTGGCGCTCAGCTTCGCCGACGTCCACGCCGAGGTCGACGCCGAGGCCGGTCTCGTGCTGCTCACCGCCGAGGCCCGCTGCGTCGGCCGGACCGGCGTCGAGATCGAGGCGATGGCGGCGGCGTCGATCGCCGCGCTGACCGTCTACGACATGGTCAAGGCGCTCGAGCGCGGCGTCGAGATCGAGCGCGTCCGCCTGCTCCACAAGAGCGGCGGCCGAAGCGGCAACTGGAGCGCCGATGGCTGACGCTCCCCGCGCCGCGGTCCTGACGATCAGCTCCTCGCGCGCGCGGGGCGGCGAGGCCGAGGACACCAGCGGCGCGGAGCTGGCCGCGTTCGCTGCCGGGATCGGGGCCGAGGTCGTCGCCCGGGACCTGATCGCCGACGACCGTGACCTGATCGCCGAGCACCTCCGCTACCTCTGCGACGAGGTCGGCTGCGAGCTCCTGCTGACGACCGGCGGCACCGGATTCGCGCCCGACGACGTGACCCCGGAGGCGACCGCGGCGGTGGCGGACCGGCTCGCGCCGGGGATCGCCGAGGCGATGCGGCTCGCCTCCCGCGAGCACACGGCGCACTGGATGCTCTCCCGCAACGTCGCCGCGATCCGCGGCCACACCCTGATCGTCAACTTCCCCGGCAGCCCGAAGGCGATCGCCGAGGCGGGGGGAGCGATCGCGCCGGCGCTCCCGCACGCGCTCAGCCTGCTCCGCGGCGAGCCCGGCGAGCACTGAGCCGGGGCCCGCTCCCCGCAAGGGACGCTGGATCCCGTGGGAGGACGGAGCTGCCGTCCCGATCGGGAGAGCGGGCTCAGCGGCGCCCGGCGCGGCCGGCGAGAACCTCACGGTCGACGTCGGCGAGGACCTCGACGAGCTCCGGCGGCCCCGACTCGCCGACGACGACCATCGAGCCGGGCCAGAACGGGCTCTCGGGCACGGCTCGCCCGAGCAGGGCAGGGGCGTAGAGCCAGTTGCCGGTGTTGTGGAGCGTGACGCCGTTGCGTCGCCAGGCCGGCGCGGTCCCATTGGCGGCGTCGCCGGGCAGCGAGCCGCGCCGGTGGATGTGGCCGAAGATGACGTGCTCGGCCTCGACGCCGAGGCGCTCGACGACGACGTGCATCGCCGCGACGCCGGCGCGGCCGATCTCGGCGATCGAGAAGTCGGTGTTGAAGCTGCCCAGGCCCGCCTTCTCGAGCCCGCGCAGCGTCGCCGGGATGACCGCCGAGCCGAGCACCCTGCCGCGGATCGTCCGCGCTCTGCCGGAGGCGCCGCCGATCGCCTCCCAGATCCGCAGCGCCCGCGAGCGACCCTCCTCGTCGCTACCGACGCCGCGGCCGCCCTGGGCGAGGCTGAAGATCAGGTCGTAGACGGGCGCGTGGACCTCCTCGTAGTCGTGTGGGGTCTCGCGGCGCCCGGTCGGCGTCCCGGCGAGGCGGTCGACCGCGGCGACCGACAGCCGCTCGATCGTCGGCAGCGTCACGTGGCTGTCGAGGTAGTGACCGTGGGTCGCGTAGACGTCGTCGCGGACCCAGACCCCCGGGTAGCGGACCTCGAGCCGCGCGTCGCCGAGCCAGCCGGCGAGAGAGCGGATCGCCGGGTGGGGCTCGGAGACGAGCTCGTCGAGCGCTGCCGGGCGCTCCGCTCCGCGGGCGCGCTCGAGCCAGGGGCCGAGCAGACGGTGGTCGTGGTTGCCGGGGACGAGGACGACCTCGCGCCCCGCCATCGCCCTGCCGAGCTCCGTGAAGAACGCCTCCGTTTCGGCGAGTGAATCGCGCAGCGGGCCGTCGCGGAGCTCGATCGAGTCACCGAGCAGGACGAGCCGCTCCGCACCGGCCTGCTCGATCGCCTCGAGCAGGCGCCTGCGCAGCGCCGGGCGGCGCAGGACGTCGGCGCCCGACGTGGCGCCGAGATGAAGGTCGGAGATCAGGGCGGTAACCGGCACAACGGAATCCTCGCAACTCCGATCGTCGGGCCGGCGCCGGCGGATCGTCGCCGACAATCTCGCACCCGCGGATAGACTCGCCGGCGGGACATGGAGAGCGCCGGATCATCGGATGGCACCGCCCCGTGCTGCGGACGGCGACGGAACCGCCGCGACGGACGGCGACGGTGATCGCGGCGGGCTGAGGCAGTGGCGGCGCAGAAGCTGACCGTCGCCGTGACCGGCCCGACCGGCGACATCGGGCTCGCCGCGCTGCGGGCCTTCGACGAGTCGCCCGCGGTCGGCAGGGTGATCGGAATGGCCCGTCGGCCCTTCGATCCGTCCGCCCACGGGCTCACCGACAAGGTCGCCTACCAGCGCGGCGACGTCCTCGACCGGACCTCGGTCGAGGCGCTCGTCGACGGCGCCGACGTCGTCGTCCACCTCGCGTTCATCGTCATCGGGACTCCGGCCGAGGCCCGGCGGATCAACACCGAGGGCAGCCGGAACGTCTTCGAGGCGACCGTCGAGGCTGACGTCAAGCGGCTCGTCTACACGTCGTCGGTCGCCGCCTACGGCTTCCACGCCGACAACCCGCAGCCGCTGACCGAGGACGTGCCGCCGCGCGCCTCCGAGGACTTCTACTACTCGGCCCACAAGGCGGAGCTCGAACACGTCCTCGACGACTGCGTCGCCGGCTCCGACACCGAGGCGTACGTGTTCAGGCCGTGCATCGTCGCCGGGGCGGGAGCGACGACGCTGATCGAGACGACCGTCCGGCTGTTGCCGGTCTATGGACAGCTGCGGCTCGCTCGGCGGGCGTTCGAGACGATCCCGTTTCTCGCCCCGGCCCTGCCCGACCCGGGCATCGAGTTCCAGCTCGTCCACACGCTCGACGTCGCGAAGGCGTTGCGGGCGGCGGTCGAGGGCGCCGGGCCGCCGGGTCGCTACAACCTCGCCGGCCCCGGCTCGATGAGCGTCGCCCGGATGGCGCGTGCCTGCGGCTGGTGGTCGGTGCCCGTCCCCGGCGCGGCCGTTGCGGCGCTGACCGAGCTCGCCAACCGCGTCCCGGGCCTGCCGCCGGAGGTCGAGTGGCTGAACGCGTTCCGCGAGCCGACCCTGATGGACACCACGAAGGCCCGACGCGAGCTCGGCTGGAAGCCGGAGTGGGACGCTGACGCGACCCTGCGCGAGACCGTCGCCGGCGCCCGCGAATCGGGCGTGCTCTGACGCGTCCTCAGCGCGGCGGCAGGAGCACCGAGACCAGCGTGTCGGCCGTGAGGCGGTAGGCGTCGGGACGGGTCAGGGCGCCCCTGGCGACCTCGTCGATAGCGGTCAGGACGACCGTCTGGACGACGGTGCGCAGCCACTCCTGCGGCATGTCGGTGCGCAGCTCGCCGCGTTCGCGACCGGCTTCGAGGAAGGTCCGCGTCGGGCTGTCGTCGGCCTTCTTCGCCGTCTCGAACGCGTCGCTGACCCCGTCCCTGGTGGCGATCAGCGGTCCCCAGTCGAGCCCGATGTCGAGCAGCGATGCGCTCAGGTTGCGGATCGACGTCTTCGGCTCGCCGGCGACGATCGCCGCCGCCGCCGCTCGCCGCCGCGCCCGCGCCATGACCTCCGCGGTGACCGCCTCGAGCAGGTCCTCGCGGGTTTGAAAGTGCCTGTAGAAGGTGGTCCTGCCGACGCCCGATTCGTCGACGAGGTTCTGAATGCTCGCATCGGGATCGTGTCCGAGGATGCGGATCGCGGCGTCGATGATGAGCCGGTGGTTGCGCTCGGCGTCGGCTCTGACGGCGTCTTCGGCCATCAGCGGGCCACCGTCATCGCGACGAGCGTGTCGCCCAGCACGCCGGCGGCCTCGGCGCGCTCGAAGCGGCCGGCGAGGAGCTCGCCGATCATCGCGATCGTCACCCCTGCCTGGACCGCGGTGATCCAGCGCAGCGGCTGGTCGGATCGCAGCTCGCCCCGTTCGCGGGCGGCCACCAGGTAGTCGAGATACGGCGTCGTGGCCGTGCCGGTCAACCGCCGCAGCGCCGGGACCGCATCCTGCCGCAGCCCGTACAGGAACGGGTAGCGCAAGCCGACCTCGATGCACGCTCCCGCGATTGCCCGCAGGGTCTCCTCGACGCTCTCCTCCCGCGCGACGATCCCGGCCGATCGCTCATCGACCTCGTCGGCGACGTGGGCGACGAGCGCGCGGAGGAGCTCGTCGCGACCCGCGAAATGACGGTAGACCGTCGTCCGGCCGAGGCCCGCCCGCGCGGCGATCTCGGCCATCGTCGCGTTGGGTCTGCTCCGCAGCACCTGGGCCGCGGCGTCAATCACCGCCTGCCGGTTCGCGAGGGCGTCGCGACGGAGACTCGCCTCAGCGGCCATCCTGCTCGGCCCAAGGATACGTCGATCGGCGGGCCGGAGCAACCGGGATGCTATGTTCCGTTTTTGGGCGTTCGGTGTCGTTCCCCCGCGGCATCGGGCGCCCCTTTTCGCCTTCACGGGCCACTCGGCCACTGCTAGACTGCCCGCTTCGCGCCGCTATCGTCTAGGGGACTAGGACGCCGGATTCTCAGTCCGGAAACCGGGGTTCGAATCCCCGTAGCGGTGCCTCGTTCCGCCCGCGGTCGGCTACCTACGGTAGATCAGGTCGCCGCCGAGGTCAGTGAGTCCGTGGGCCCGGATGTCATCCAAGTCGGGCCGGTGCCCGGCGACGATCGGCAGTTGGCGCCCCGGAGCTCTCTCTGGCGATACGACTCCTCGGCTGGATGAACCCATCCCCGGCCGCGAGGGTTTCGTGTTGGCGTTCGCCATCGGCCGCGGTAGAAGCCGACCGTGCGGCGGGCGGAGGAGGGTGGACTGTCTCGCGGCTCGCAGCGCGGAGTGTCCGCGGAACACTCCGAAACCCGAGGCTCGGCTCGAGAAGAGGCCGGGCCAGTCGCAGGTGCGCCCGATGTCGGCCGGGCCGGTTCGTGGACCATCTGCCGGCCGCCGTGGTCGTAGCTGGAAGGGGCTCGCTTGCGCTTCCGAGCCAGCCGGCCGCACGCCGGAGCCGGGGCCGGACGGTCCGGCGACGGCTCCGATGAGAAGCCGCCGCCGGCTCAGATGATCGTCATCCGGGGCGGACTGCTACCTGACGACCTTGGTCTTCCCCTGATGAACGGTGGATGACGCAGAAGTAGTCCAATCCGGTACGCGGAAGCCGGACGTTGAACGCACCGGTCCGTCTCACGCCGCAGCGACCGCAGGCTGCACGGTGCCGCGTGGGTGATTCGCGCCCCGACTCCGCGTGAGGCGCCGGACGGTGGACGACGCCGACGCGAGGCGTCAGCGGCCGGTCGCGAAGGCACGGACCAGCGCCTCGCCGAGGACGCGCCCGGCCTGCTCCACGGTCAGCCGCCCCGCGTTCATCTCGGTCGCGGTCGCGGTGGCGAGGCCGTTGATCGCGGTCACGATCCACGGCACGGGCAGGTCGGGATCGATCTCGCCGCGACGCTGCGCCGCTTCGACGAACTGCCGCACGGGTCGGTCGGGATCGGTCGCGGTCGCGGCGATCATCTCCTCGCCGAGGCTGCGAACGCCGTGCAGGAAGCGGAAGCGGTCGGAGATCGCGATGATCGCCGGTCCGAGCGCCCGCAGCGTCTCGGCGGTCGGACGATCCACCTCGATCACCGCCGAGGTGGCCTCCTGCGCCTCGTCGATGACGCGGGCGAAGAGCGCGAGGACGAGGTCGTTGCGGGCCGGAAAGTGCCGGTAGACGGTCGTCCGGCCGAGGCCCGAGCGCTCGGCGATCGTCGCCATGCTCGCGTTCGGGTCGTCGGAGAGGATCGCCAGTGCCGCATCGATGACGGCTTCGCGATTGCGACGTGCGTCCTTCCGCTCGGGGGTTTCCGCCTCCATAAGCCAGACCCGGGTTGAACCGGATCAGTATTGTCCCACTTCTGGCGCCCGGTGCTGAACCCCCGAGGCACCGGGCGCCATCCTCTCCGCCGGGCGGAGCCCGGATCGGCGCAGGCGCTAGATTTCCCGGTCCCGCGGCTGTGGCGGAACTGGTAGACGCGCGGCGTTCAGGTCGCCGTGTCCGCAAGGACGTGGGGGTTCGACTCCCTCCAGCCGCATCGGGCCCTCCGCCCCTACGTCTCCACGCCCTCCCACCAGCGGTCGAAGAGGACGGTGGCGGCCGACCGGGCGGCGGCGAAGCGCTCCCTGCCCTCGATCGCGATCGCGGACGGGCTGATCCCGAGCGGCAGCAGGCGCTCCTCGTCGCTCAGCGCCCAGGCGTCGGCGATCTCCGGCGTCGCCTCGGGATGGAACTGCAGGCCGAGGCTGCGGTCGAGCGCGAAGGCGGCCGGGCCGGCAGCGGAGCGGGCGAGCTCGGTAGCGCCGGGCGGGACGTCGAGCTGGTCGTAGTGGAAATGCAGCCAGGGGCCGGCCGGGACCCGGCCGGGATCGTCGGTCTCGACCTCGAGCCAGCCGACCTCGGGTGGATCGGCGGCGCCGATCCGGGCGCCGGCCGCAGACGCCAGCGCCTGGCCACCGAAGCAGAGCCCGAGGATCGGGACGCCCCCGTCGAGCGCCCGGCGCAGGAACGCGACCTCACCGTCGACCCAGGACGGAGCGTCCTGCTCGGCGGGGCTGTGGTCGGAGCCGAGCGCGCAGATCCACCCGAACGCGCCGGCTCGCGCCGGCAGCCCGTCCTCCCAGACGCGACGGATCTCATAGGCGATCCCGCGCCGCCCGCACCAGTCCGCGAACAGCGCCGGCGGGCTGCCCTCCTCGTGTTGCAGGATCAGGCCGGGGCGGATCGTCATCGAGGCGATTATTCAGGACGTCGCGCGGTGGCCCGTGCGTCGCGCACGGTCCCGGCGATCGCCGCGACCGCGAACAACCCGACGGCGCAGAGCGCGACCGAGGCGCCGGCGGCGAGGTCGGCCCAGTAGCTCAGATAGATCCCGGCAAGGCCGGCGATCACCGCTCCGACGGCGGCAGCGACGAGGGCGCCGGTCAGGCTCTGCGAGACCCGGATCGCAGCGGCGCCGGGCCCGATCACGATCGCAACGACGAGAAGGTTCCCCAGCGCCTGGACGGCGATCAGGACCGTGAGCGCGAGCAGTCCGAGCAACAGCGCCGCGGCGCGCCCGTTGCCGCCGCCGAGGGAGCCTGCGGTCTGCGGGTCGAAGCCCGTCAGCGCCAACGTCCTGTGGGCGCGGGCGAGGACGGCGAGGGCAACGGCGGCGAGCGCCGCCGACGCCGCGAGATCGCCGGAGGAGACCGCGAGCGGGTCGCCGAAGAGGATCTCGCCGAGCCGGACCGGCACCTCCGGCGAGAGCGCGAGCAGCGTCCCCGCCCCGACCAGGGCCGTGACCGTGACGGCGACCGCGACGTCGGCGCCGACCGCATGCTGCCGCGACGCCGCCGCCACGCAGGTCGCCGCGACCGCCAGCCCGGCCGCGGCGCCGATCCCGAGCGGGATCGCGAGCAGCGAGGCGATGACGAGGCCGGGCAGCATCGAGTGGGCGATCGACTCGGCCGCGTAGCTCTGCCGGTAGAGAACGATCCAGGTCCCGAGCGGGCCGCAGACGACGCCGACGATGAACAGCTCGAGCAGCGCCCTCTGGGTGATGCCCTCGCGGAACGGCTCGATCAGCAGCGCGGCCATCGTCAGTGGTGGTGATGCTGGACGACGATCGCCTCCGCGCCGCCCTCGAGGACGACGATCTCGCCACCGTAGGTCGCGCGCAGCACCTCCGCCGTCATCCCGGCCGCCGGACCGAAGAAGACCTGGCGGCCGTTCAGGCAGAGGACCGCGTCGAATCCTCGAGCCTGCTCGATGTCGTGGCTGGAGACGAGGATCGTGCGGCCCTCGTCGCGAAGCTCGCGAAGGAGCGCAAGGATGCGCTCCCCGGATGGGTGGTCGACGCCGCTGAGCGGCTCGTCGAGCAGGATCACGCTCGCCTCACGGGCGAGGGCGCGGGCGATCAGGACGCGTTGCCGCTGACCGCCGGAGAGGTTGCCGAACCGCTCGCCGGCCTGCTCGGAGAGGCCGACGCGAGCGAGCGCCGCGCGAGCCCGGCGGCGTTGCTCGGGGCCGAGCGGCCGATACCACGGCAGCGAGGCGTAGGTGCCCATCAGCGCTACGTCGAGGGCGCTGACCGGGAAGTCGAGCCGGTAGCGCTCGGTTTGCGGGACGTAGGCCGGCGGCCCGGCCAGCGTGACGGCGCCGGTGCGCCGTGGCAGCTCGCCCAGCAGCGCCCGAAAGAGCGTCGTCTTGCCGCCGCCGTTGGGACCGAGGACCGCCACCATCGCCCCCGGCGCCACGTCGAAGTCGAGCCCGGAGATGACCGGAGCGCCCCCGTAGCCACCGCTGAGGTCGCGGGCCGAGATCGCCGGACTGCCGCTCATGCCGCCGTCTCCTGCGCCGCGCCGCCGTCGCGGGCGAGCTCGCGCCAGCCGAGCGTGAGCGCGAACGCCGCCCCGCCGAGCACCGCGATGGCCGCACCCGGCGGGGCGTCGAGCTCGAACGCGATCAGAAGCCCCGCGACGCCCTCGGCGAGAGCGAGCGCGGCGGCTCCGATCTCGAGGCCGGCGATGCTGCGCGCGAACAGGCGCACGGTTGCGGCCGGGACGACGAGCAAGGCGCTGACGAGCAGGGCGCCGACGGCGTCGATCGCGGCGACGGCGGCGATCGCGACGGCGGCGAGCAGGACGAGGTCGGCGGCGCCACCGGCGGTCGGCAGATCGTCGAAGCCGGCTTCGATCCAGCGTCGGCGGCAGCAGCCGGCCGCAGCCAACGCGACGAGCAGCGCCGCGGCGGAGAGGAGGATCTCGGTCCGTCCGACCGCGAGCAGCGATCCGAACAGGAGCCGATCGACGTCGGCGCCGGACTCGAAGACGTCGCTTGCGAGGACGATGCCGATCGCGAGCGCTGCGACGAGGACGAGTGCGGTCGCGGCATCGCGGGCGACGGCGGTGCGGCGTCCGAGCCGCTCGAGCAGTACGGCGAAGCCGCCGCCGACGGTCAGGGCGGCGAGGGCGGCGGGGACGCCCGCCGGGCCGGCGGCCACGAGGCCGGGGAAGGCGGCCGTCCCGACGGCGTGGGTGAAGAAGCTGAGCCGGCGGAGGACGATCTGCGCGCCGAGGAGCCCGGCGATCGGCGCCAGCAGCGCGACCTCGAGGGCGGCCCGCTGCATGAACGGCAGGTCGAAGGGGTCAAGCATGAGAACCATTATCTTTATCGTGATGGCAGCGCCCGCCGATATCCCGACCCCGCCCGCCGTCGACTGGATCGAGCACGCGGAGGCGGCGCTGCGCGCCGCCGGACACCGCTCGAGCGGGCCGCGCTCGGCGGTCCTCGAGCTGATCGGACACCAGGAGTGCGTGCTCAGCGCCCGCGAGATCGCCGACGAGCTCCGCGATGGCGGCCGTCGGGTCGGCGTCGCGACCGTCTACCGGACGCTCGAGCTGCTCGAGGGCATGCGCCTCCTCCAGCGGCTCGATGTCGGGGACGGGTCGGCCCGCTACGAGCCGGCGCTCCCCGGCGGCGAGCATCACCACCACCTGATCTGCGACCGCTGCGGGCGGGTGACGCCCTTCGACGACCCCCGGCTCGAGCGGGCGATCGAGGACCTCGGCCGTCGCCTCGACTACTCGGTCGGCGACCACGACGTGATCCTGCGGGGCGAGTGCCCGCGGTGCGCGCGCCGCTGAGCCCGGCCCGCTCACGGCGTCCCGATCCGGCAGTCCACGGCGCCGCCGCTGAGCCCGGCGACGACCGTCCGGGCGTTCGCGGCGAGCGAGCCGGCGTAGGTCGCGGCGGCCGAGCCCGCGGGGCCGAGCGTGTCCGCCCAGAGCTCACCGCCGACGCCGACGCCGGCCTCGCCGGCGATCGACTCCTCGAGCCCGGCGCTGACGCCGGCCTCGGGGAATACCGCACGGACGCCTGCCGACCGGATCATCCCGACGAGATCCGCAGTTTCGCCGGCGGAAGCCTGCGCCTGCGTGCTCAACGCCGGGATCGCGGCGCCGATCAGCGCGATCCGGTAGCGGCGCGCGAAGTAGTCGAGGGCGTCGTGGCCGGTCACGAGCTTCCGCTCGGCAACCGGAACCCGATCGACGCAGGCCGCGATCGCGGCGTCGAGCCGCTGCAGCTCGGCGGTGTAGCGGCGCGCGCCGGAGTCGAACCGGCGGGCGCGGGCGGGGTCGTTCTCGTCGAGCTTCGAGCGGATCGCGGCGACCGCAAGGATCCCGTTCCGCGGATCCTGCCACCAGTGCGGATCGGCGCCGTCGGGGCCGTCGATCAGGCGGACGTGGTCGGCGAGCGTGAGGACCGGGGCATCGCTGCCGGAAGCGTCGATGAGCTGGTCGAGCCAAGCGTCGACCTCGCCGCCGGAGCGGACGATCAGATCGGCGGTCGCGAGCGCGGCGGCGTCGCTGGGCCGCGGCTCGTACTCGTGCGGGTCGGCGTTGGCGGGCAGGATCTGGGTGACCGAGGCGGCGCCGCCGGCGACGTTGCGGGCCATGTCGGCCGCCTGCGGGGTCGTCACGACGATCGACGGGCCGCTGCCGGGGTCCGATCCGCTCACGCCGCGGCCGGCACTCGCGAGGGCGAGGGTCGCCAGGGCGCCGACGATAAAGAGAGTGAGAATCGCTCGCACTAACGACGACAATCTACCGCAGTGGCCCAGCGCGGCGATCGCCCTCGGACGCCTGCCGGGCGTCGGCAGCCCATGGCCGGGGGAGGCGGTTCGGCTTCCGCGCGAGGATCGGATAGCTTGAGGCGACGCGACCGCCCGGGAGGAGACGATGGACCCAAGCACGCTGAAGAGGTTCGAGCTGTTCAAGGACGTCGACGAGAGCAAGCTGAACAAGATCGCGCCGTTCACGATGCTCGTCGAGTTCCCGGCCGGCAAGACGGTGATCCAGGAGGGGGGCTACTCGAACGACTTCTACGCGATCGAGAGCGGGACCGCGAAGGTCGAGCGCGGCGGCGAGCAGATCGCCGAGCTCGGGCCCGGTGACGTCTTCGGCGAGCAGGGCCTGCTCGAGCGCCAGGAGCGCTCGGCGTCGGTCGTGGCGACGGCGCCGCTGCGGGCGCTGAAGATCGAGCACTGGGAGATCCCGCGCATGCGCAAGGCGATGCCGGAGGTGCTCGAGGAGCTCCAGAGGACGATCGAGGAGCGCTCGCGCTGATCCGCGTGCCCTGCTGCGCCGCCACGCAGTAGAGTCCGGCGCAGATACGGTCGGTGGCTCAGGGAAGTCCGGTGCGAGTCCGGCGCGGTCCCGCCACTGTGACCGGGTGAGGGTTTCGCCAGGCGGTTCGGCCGCCGGCCACTGGGTCCGACGAGGACCCGGGAAGGCGCGACACCAGTCCCGGGAGCCAGGAGACCTGCCTCCGGCCGAGCCGTCGTAGACCCTCGAGGAAAGGGTGGCTTCATGCCAACTCCCCAGTCCCGCGTCCGGCCGGCCGTGCCGGCGCTTCTCGGCGCCTGCGCGCTCGCGCTGGCGCTCGCTTCGACCGTGACCGCGTCCGCCGAGGCGCGGTCGACCGCCGCCGACATCCGCGTCGTCGATGCCGGCGCCCGCACCCTGGCCGAGGGCACCCAGCTCACCGGCCCGGTCAGCCTGCGTACCAGCAGGAAGGCGAGCTGCTTCGGCCCCGGCACCGGAGGCAGCGGCGAGAAGGCGGCGATCCCCGCCGCGTCGGCGCTCGCCCAGCTCGCCAACGCGGCCGCGGTCGACCGTGACCTGAGCCCGATCGGGATCACCGACTACTTCGACTTCGGGCTCGGCGTCTGTCGGATCGGCAGGGCGGTGGCGCCGAGGTCCGGCTACTGGTACCTGAAGGTCAACCACCGGGCGTCGTTCGCGGGCGCCGATCAGACCACCGTCCACCGTGGCGACGAGATCCTCTGGTACCTGATCACCGACTACGAGGACCCGATTCCGGCCGAGCTCGAGCTGCAGGCGCCCGCGCGGGCCGAGCCGGGCGTCCCGTTCGAGGTCCGCGTGACCTCCTACGCCGACGACGGCGCTGCGAGCCCGGCCGCCGGAGCGACGGTGACGGGCGCGGCCGCGCCGACCGACGCGCAGGGGCGGGCGACGGTGACGCTCGACGCCCGCGTCGCCGACCTGCGCGCGACCCGCCCGGACGCGATCCCCTCCGACGTCGAGGCCGTCTGCACGACGCGGTTGAGCCGCTGCCCGGCAGGCTACGAGGCCACGGTCGGCGGCACCGGGCGAGGCGACCGGATCACCGCCGGTCGTGGAGCCGAGCGGATCCTCGCCGGCGCCGGCAGGGACGCGGTCGACGCCCGCAAGGGCCGGGCCCCGGACTCGATCAACTGCGGCCCCGGCCGCGACCGGCTGACGGTCGCCCGGGGCACGGCGTCGCGGTGGCGGTCCTGCGAGCGGGTCCGATTCCACCGGTGAGGGCCGGGGGGGCCGAGCGCCGATGAGCCGGGCCGGACTGCTCCTCGCCGTGGCGGCGGCCCTCGCCGCCGTGGCGAGCGGGTGCGGGTTCGGTCCCGGCGACGCGGCGGAGGGGCAGGTCGAGCTCCGGGTGACCCGCGAGTTCGGAGCGGTGCCGATGGTCACGGCGACGCTCGAGGACCCGACCGAGTCCGACACCGTCGCGCGGGTGCTCGATGCGAACGCCGACATCGAGACCTCCTACGGCGGCAACTTCGTCGATTCGATCGATGGCTACTCCGGCAGCGCCGCGGGCGGCGGGGCGGAGGACTGGTTCTTCTTCGTCAACGGCTACTTCTCCGACGTCGGGGCCGGCGAGGCCCGGGTCCGCCCCGGCGACCGGATCTGGTGGGACTACCGGTACTGGTCGGCCGCCTACCGGGTGCCGGCGGTGGTCGGTTCCTGGCCGGAGCCGTTCCTGCACGGCTACGACGGCGAGCGACCGGCGACGATCGTCGAGTGCCTGACCGACCGTGAGCCGTGCGCGCGGGTGGTCGCGGCGCTCGCCGCCGAGGGCGTCGAGCCGCGCCTCGTCGCGAGCCGCCGACCCGTGCCGCACCCCGACGAGCTCCG
Organism: Solirubrobacterales bacterium; assembly: GCA_041393495.1. Lineage (GTDB taxonomy): Bacteria > Actinomycetota > Thermoleophilia > Solirubrobacterales > 70-9 > RHKX01. Next base: position 25,543 of record JAWKKA010000013.1, read on the forward strand.
GGTTCTCGTCGGTCCCTGGAGGACGCTGCGCTCCGACCCCACCGCCCGGCAGATCGAGGACGGCCCCGGGGCCAGCGGCGTCTACGCGACCTTCGAGCGCTGCGACGGCGGCTTCGCGCTCACACCCGCCGACGACCATGGGCGGCCGGCGGAGCGGCTCGCCGGGGCCGGCTTGATCGCCGCCGTCCGCGACGGAGAGGAGCAGCCGACCTGGGTCGTGACCGGAACCCGCGAGGCGGCCGTCGGCGACGCCGCGGCAGCGCTGGGCAGCGACGCCCTCCGCGATCGCTACGCCGTGGCGGTCAGCGGCGCCGAAGCGAGCGCGTTGCCGGCCGCGACCGGCGCCGGGAGCGGGACGGAGTCGTGCCGATGAGGCCCGTGCTCGCCTACGCGCCCCGCCCGGGCCCGCTCGGCGTGGCGCGGCCCTGGATCGTGGCCGCCTACCTGGCGCCGCTCGCGATCGTCGCCTTCACGATCGCCAACCCGCTGCTCCTGATCGCCGCCGGCACGACCGCGGCGGCGGCCGGGGCCCTCTCGGCGGCGGGGCCGAGCATCGCCCGGCCGCTCCGCTGGTCGGCAAGCCTGGCGGCGATGGTCGTGGCCGTCAACGCGATCGCCTCCCAGCGCGGCGCGACGATCCTCCTCCGCGGCTTCGAGCTGCCCGTCGTCGGGCGGATCGACGTCACGCTCGAGGCGCTCGCCGAGGGCGCGGTGCTCGCCCTCCGCATCATCGTCGCGCTCACGGTCTTCGCGGTCTGGTCGGCGTGCGTCGACCCCGACCGGGTGCTGCGGGCGATCCGCCCGGTCGCGGCGCGCTCGGCGCTCACCGCGACCCTGGTCAGCCGGCTCGTGCCGATCGCCGCCGCCGACGGGACGCGGATGGCGGAGGCGGGTCGGCTCCGCGGCCCCGCCGCCGCCCCGGTCGGCAGGGTGGCGCTGACGCGGCGGCTCGTCGCCGGCTCGCTCGACCGCTCGGTCGATATCGCGGCGACGCTCGAGCTGCGCGGCTATGGCCTCGGAATCCGCTCGCGGCGGCCGCGCCACCGGCGTGAGCCGGGCGAGGTCGGGCTCCTCGGCGCCGGGGCGACGGGCCTCGCCCTCGTCACCTCCGCGGCAGCCGCCGGCTCCACCGGGTTCGATGCCTACCCGCGGATCGCGATCGACCTCGGCCCGGCGACGATCGGGCTCGCGCTCGCGATCCCGGTCGTGATGCTCGCCCCGCTGCTGGCGGCCTGGAGGCGAAGGAGGACCGCCGGTGGTTGAGCCCGCCCTCGTGATCGAGGCCCTCGAGTACCGCTATCCGGGAGCCGTGACGAACGCCCTCGACGGGATCGACCTCCGCCTCGAGCCGGGGGAGCTCGCCGTCCTCGCCGGCCGCTCGGGGTCCGGCAAGAGCACGCTGCTGCGGGCGGCGTGCGGGCTCGTCCCCCACTTCCACGGGGGCGAGGTCGCCGGGGCGGTCACGGTCGGCGGGCGATCGACCCGCGACGCCGGCCCGGCCGAGCTCGCGAGGTCGGTGGGCTTCGTCGCCCAGGAGCCGGAGACGCAGGTCGTCTCGACGACCGTCCGGGCGGAGCTCGAGCTGCCGCTCGAGCTTCGCGGCGCCGGGCCGGTCGAGATCGCGCGGGCGGTCGAGGAGACCGCGCTCGCGCTGGCGATCGAGCCGCTGCTGGGCCGGACGACCGACTCGTTGTCCGGCGGCGAGCTGCAGCGTGTCGCGCTCGGCGCGGCGCTCGTCACCGGGCCGCCGCTGCTCCTGCTCGACGAGCCCACCTCGCAGCTCGACCCGGTCGCCGGAGATGAGCTGATCGCGCTGCTCCGGCGGCTCAACGAGGAATGGGGGGTGACCGTCCTGCTCGGCGAGCACCGGCTCGAGCGCTGCCTCGCCGCCGCCGACCGCGTGGTCGCCATCGATCGCGGCCGGCTTCTCTACGACGGTCCCCCGGAGGCGTTCGGCCGTGCCGCGCTCGGTGCGGCGCCGGAGCTGGCGACACCCGTCACCCGGCTCTTTCAGCTCGCCGGCATCGACGCGAGCCCGGTCACCGTCAAGGAGGCGCGTGCCCGGCTTCGGGCCGGCGCCGGGCCGGCGCCGGCGCCGGTACCGCGGCCCGCCGAGACCCAGCGCCCGTCTCGGCGCGCGAGCGGGAGCGCGCTCAGCTGCCGTCGGCTCCGGGTCGAGCTCCGCGGAGAGGCGGGCCCGCGAGCGGTCCTGCGCGGGCTCGACCTCGACGTCGATCCCGGGGAGCGGGTCGCCCTGATGGGCCCCAACGGCGCCGGCAAGACGACGCTGCTGCGGACCGCGGCGGGGGTCCTCGCGGCGGCGGGCGGCTCGATCGCGGTACCGGACGGCGCCGCGATGCTCGGCCAGCGTCCCGACGACTACTTCGTCCGCGAGCGGGTCGACGAGGAGCTTCCCGGCAGCGCGGGGCGGGCGGCGCTGGCGGCCGTCGGACTCGACGTTCCCGGCTCCGCCGACCCACGCGACCTCTCCGGCGGCGAGCGACAGCGCCTGGCGCTTGCGATCGCGATGGCCGGGCGCGGCGCCGGCGGCGAGCCGAGCGGGCTCGTCTGCCTGGACGAGCCGACCCGCGGGCTCGATCGTGCCCGCAAGGACGACCTCGCCGGCTGGATCGCGGAGCTTGCCGGCCGCGGCGCCGGGCTGCTGGTGGCGACCCATGACGTCGAGTTCGCAGCCCGGTTCGCCAGCCGCGTCGTGTTGCTCGCGCGCGGCCGGGCGATCGCCGACGGGTCGCCGCTCGAGGTCCTCGGCGGCGGCTGGTACTTCGCGACGGAGACCGCGCGCGTCACCGGCGGGCGCGCGATCACGCCCGAGCAGGGGGCGGGGCTGCTCGCCCCCGACGTGCTCGCCCGGGAGGGCCGATGAGCTGGCAGGCGGCGGCGCTGGCGATCCTCGCGATCGCGATCGCCGGCGGTTTCGCATGGTTCGAGCGCTCCCGCCCCTCGGCGCGGATCGTCGCCGCGGTCGCCGCCCTCGCCGCCCTCGCCGTTGCCGGCCGCGTCGCGCTCGCGCCGATCCCGAACCTCGTCGCGACGACCGACGTCACGCTGCTGGCCGGCTACGCGCTCGGCGCCGGCCCCGGATTCGCGGTCGGCGCGATCGCCGGATTGGTTTCGAACTTCTGGCTCGGTCAGGGCCCGTGGACGCCGTGGCAGATGGCCGGTTGGGGTCTGGTCGGGATCGGCGGGGCGCTGCTGGCGCGCCTCACCGGCCGCCGCCTCGGCCGCCTCGGGCTGGCGGTCGTCGCCGCGCTCGCGGGCCTCGCCTACGGCGCGCTCCTCGACCTCTCGGTGATGGTCAGCTACGGCGGCGAGCAGTCGCTCGACCGCTATCTGGCGCTCTCGGCGCGCGGGATACCGTTCAATGTCGTCCATGCAGCGGGTAACTTCACGTTGATGCTCGCCGCCGGCCCGGCACTCGTCCGCATGCTCGACCGCTACCGCGGCCGGTTCGACTTCGCATGGCGCGACCGGCCGACCGGCCGGATCGCCGCCTGCCTCGCCCTCGCCCTCGCCGTCGCGCTGCCGATGCTGGCGCCCGCCGACGCTCCCGCCCGCGGTGGCGGGGCGGCGGCGCAGAAGTGGCTGCGCGGCGCGCAGAACCGGAACGGCGGCTTCGGGACCGAACCGGGATCGGAAGCGAGCGCCGGGATGACCGGGTGGGCGATGCTCGGCCTCGAGGCGGCCGGCGTCAACCCTCTCGACGTCCGCCGCGCCGGCAACACACCGGTCGGATATCTGCGCCGGAACGCCACCGAGATCACCTCGACCGGGGATCTCGAGCGGACGATCATCGCGCTCGTCGGCGCCGGAATCGATCCCCGCGACTTCGCCGGCCGCGACCTCGTCGGCGAGCTCCGCGACCGGCGCAACCGCGACGGCTCCTACCAGCAGCAGGTGAACCTGACCGCCTACGCGATCCTCGCCCTGCGCGCCGCGAAGGTCGATCGCTCGAAGCTCGGCAAGTCGTCGAAGTGGCTGCGCAAGGTCCAGAACGGGAACGGTGGCTGGGGCTCGGTGGCCGGCGCCGGCAGCGAGCCTGACAGCACCGGGGCGGTGATGCAGGCGCTCGCGGTCGCGCCCGGTGGAACCCCGCAGACGAAGGCGGCCGTCAAGTGGCTGCGCTCTTCCCAGCACGGGACCGGCGGCTGGTCGCTGGTCAGGGGATCGTCGTCGAACACGCAGTCGACGGCGTGGGCCGTCCAGGGCCTCGTCGCCGCCGGCAAGGACCCGGGCAGGTTCAGGCCGAAGGGGACGAGTCCCTTCGGCTACCTGAAGAAGCGGCAGCGCGCCGACGGCCACTACGAGTACTCGAGCGCGAGCGACCAGACGCCGGTCTGGGTGACCGCGCAGGGCCTCGCCGCCGCCTACGGGACCGAGTTCCCGATCGCCGCCGTGAAGCGCGCGCCGAAGCCCGACGGGCAGGAGAGCCCCGGTGGCGGCTACGACTCGAGCGGCGGCTACGACGGATACGGGGGCTACGGCGGGTCGAGCGACTACGGCTACGGCGGCTACGACGGATACGGCGGCTTCGGCGGAGGCGGCGGCTTCGGCGGAGGCGGCGGATCGGGCGGCGGCCCGGCCGGGGGCGGCGGCAAGGACCGCGGGACATCGCCCGGTGGCGGCCCGGTCACCGAGTCCGAGGCCGTGACGGCGAGCGGTGCGGGACGGCAGCGGATCCCCGCGAACCCGGGGGGCGGCGAGGCGACCACCGCGACCGACGGCGACGACGATTTCCAGGCGCCCTCGACCCCGGTCCTGCTCGGCGGCCTCGGCGGCCTGACGGCGCTGCTCGGCGCCGGCTTCATCTGGTTCAGCCGTCGGCTGCCGTGATCGAGCGTGGCCGGGCACTCGCGGAGCTGACGGCCGGGCCGTTCGATGTCGTCGTCGTCGGCGGCGGCATCACCGGCGCCGGCGTCGCCCTCGACGCCGCCTCGCGCGGCTACTCGACCGCGCTCGTCGAGCGCGACGACTGGGCGATCGGCACATCCAGCCGCTCGTCGAAGATGGTCCACGGCGGCCTCCGCTACCTGCAGAACTTCGATCTCGGCCTCGTCCGCGAGGCGCTCCTCGAGCGTCAGCTGATGGTCCGCCTGGCGCCTCACCTCGTCTACCCGACGCCGTACCTGGTCCCGACGCTCGGCGATGACCGCCGCGACCGCAGGATCGGCATCGGGCTGAACATGTACGACGTCATGGCGAGCAGCCGCGGTGGTCGGCGCGAGCGGCGGGAGCGCCGCCGCGGAGACGAGGACGGTGAGGAACCCGACCTCTCGAACTGGTCGCCCGACCGCCACCGGACCATCGAGCGCGACGAGTTGCTCGAGCTGGTCCCGGCGCTGGCGTCGCGCGACCCCACGTCCGCATACCTGTTCTACGACTGCCAGACCGACGATGCCCGCCTCGTGCTGACCGTTCTCGGCGAGGCCGAGCGCTTCGGGGCGATCATGGCGAACCGGCTCGAGGTCACCTCGCTGCTCGATCGCGAGGGCCGGGCCGGCGGCGTCGTCTGCCGCTGCGGCGAGTCCGGCGCCACCGTCGAGATCGAGGCCGCGAACGTCGTCAACGCGACCGGGGTATGGGCCGATCGGATCCGCCCCGGCGAGATCCTCGACGAGACCGAGGTCCCGAGGATCGCACCGAGCCGCGGCACCCACCTGACGTTGCCGATCGAGAAGCTGCCGCTCAACGGCGCCGCCTGCATCGTCCCCGCCGGGGCCGATCGCACGATCTTCGTGCTGCCCTGGTACGGGCGGGTGCTGGTCGGCACGACCGACAACGACTACGACGGCGACATCGACCACGTCCGGCCCGGCCCCGAGGACGTCGGATACCTGCTCGACGCGGTCAACTCCTACTTCGGCACCGATCTCGGCCCCGGCGTGCTGACCGGCGCCTTCGCGGGCGTTCGACCGCTGATCTCGACCGGCGATCCGAAGAAGTCCGTCGACATCTCCCGCAAGGCCGAGCTGTACGAGACCTCGTCGGGGATGCTCACGATCACCGGGGGGAAGCTGACCACCTGGCGGCGCATGGCGAAGTCGGTGGTCGACCGGATCGCGATGCGCGAGGATCGCGAGCTGCCCTGCCATACCCATGAGATCCCGCTCGGCATGGAGGCTCGCGACAGCGACCTCGAGCCGCCCGCGGGCCTCGATGGCGCACGGCTGCCCGACGGCTGGCGCGAGCTGCTGGCCTTCCGCTACGGGCATGCGGCCGGGCGGGTGCTCGCGGTGGCGGCCGAGCGCCGGGAGCTGGCCGGTGCGATCGTCGACGGCCAGCCGGACCTGCTCGCCGAGGTCGCGGTCGCCGCGCGCGACGAGCAGGCCCGCGGCCTTGCCGACGTCCTCCTGCGGCGAACCCGGCTCGCCCTGCTCGCGGCGCCGCAGCTGCGAACGCCGGAATCGGTGCTGCCGGCGGCCGAGACGCTCGGTGCGGAGCTCGGCTGGGGCCGGTCGCGGATCGAGGCCGAGGCGGCGGCCTGGCCCGACGCGCTCGCCGATGCCGGCGCCGACCCGGCGGGCGTCGCCGCGGGCTCGCCGGGCTGAGCGGCCCCGGCAGCGACGGGGCTGCCCGGGCGGCTGCCGATATCCTTCGCCGCCGCATGGCCTCGACGCTCGAACAGCAGCACCTCGCCGACCTCCACCGCCGCGCCGCCGAGCTCGGCGTCGAGCGGTATCGGACGCTGACCCGCGAGGAGCTGGCGGCGGCGATCCTCGAGCGCGATCCCGACGCCGCCGCCGGCCTCGCGGAGCCGCGCAGGGAGGACGCGGAGCCGGAGGAGCGGCGCGGACGGCGCCGGCACCGGCGTGCCGGCGCGGGCGAGGAGGAAGCCGCCGCGGGTGGGGAGGAGGAAGCGGGCGAGGGCGAGCCGGTCGTCGGCGTCCTCGACATCACCCCCCGGGGCCACGGCTTCATCAGGCTCGCCGGGCTCGAGTCGGATGCCGAGGACGTCTACGTCTCCCCTTCGCAGATTCGCCGCTGCGAGCTGCAGCGTGGCGACGAGGTCGCCGGGCCGGCGCGGCGGCCGCGCCGCGGCGAGCGCTATCCGGCGCTGATCCACGTCGACACGATCAACGGTGTCGCCCCGGGCGAGGAGCGGATCCGGCTCGGCGACGCGACGCCGGTCCACCCGAGTCGTCGCATCGACCTGACCCCGGGCCCCGACGCCACCCCCGAGGAGGCCATCCTCCTGCGCGCGGTCGATCTGATGATGCCGCTCGCCCACGGCCAACGGGTCCTCGTCAACGCCCGTCCCGGGTCCGGTCGAACGACGCTGCTCCGCGCGCTCGCCAAGGCGATCGCCCGCACCGAGGGCATCGAGCTCGTCGTCCTGCTGATCGACGAGCGGCCGGAGGAGGTCGCGGCCTGGCGGGCGGCGGCGCCCGGCGCCGACCTGGCCGTCGCGACCGCCGAGATGCGCTCGGGCGAGCAGCTCCGTCTCGTCGAGCTCGCGTTCGGGCGCGCCAGTCGCAAGGCCGAGGCCGGGGCGGACGTCGTCCTCCTCGTCGATTCGATCTCGCGGATCGCCGTCGCCGCCGACGATCCCGGCCGGGTCAAGCCGATATTCGGCGCCGGTCGCGAAACCGCCGAGGAGGAGACCGGGTCGCTGACCGTCGTCGCGACCACGCTCGGTGACCGGGGCGAGGACCAGGGCGGCGTCGAGCGGATCCTCGAGACGACCGAGAACGTCCTGATCGTCCTCGATCCGGACCTCGCTGCCCGCGGCGTCTATCCGGCGATCGACTTCAACGCGTCGCGGATCGCCGGCGAGGAGCACGTCCGCGGCGGGCACGAGCTCGCGGCGGCCCGCAAGCTCCGCGCCGAGCTCGGCTCGCTGAGCACCGAGTTCGCGTCGGCCGAGGTCCGGCGGCTGATCGAGACGTTCCCGGACAACGCCGCCGCCCTCGGCTCGATCCGCGCGTAGAGCCGTTGGCTCTGGTCGTCGGCTTCGTCCTCTTCGCGATCCTCGACCCGCCGCTGGGCGTGATCGCGCTCGCCGTCGGGGCGGTGCTCGAGGTCGGCGAGGCGATCTTCTGGACGCGCTACCTGAAGCGGATCAGGGTGCAGACCGGAGTCGAGGCCCTGATCGGGGAGCGCGCCGAGACGATCGAGCCCTGCGAGCCGCGCGGGAAGGTCAGGCTCCGCGGCGAGATCTGGGATGCCGTCTGCGAGCCCGGCGCCGGCGTCGGCGAGTCGGTCCGGATCGTCGCCGTCGACGGGCTGACGCTGACGGTCGAGCCGCGCGACCGCGACGATCAGCGGCGGTAGGCGAGGGCGCGCCAGGAGGGCTCGCGCGAGAGCTCGATCGGCTCCTGGTCGCGATCGGGCTGCACGTAGCCGAAGGTGTTCGTGCGCTCGTCGAAGACGATGTCCAGCTCGCCTTCCTTGACCCGCTGATCGAGCCAGGCGCCGCGGAAGACGAGGCGACGGATCCAGTGGACGAGGCTCTTGTGCGAGCCACCGACGAGCTCGAACCAGTGGGCGTTGATGTGCTCGCCGAGCGGTGAGGCGGAGTCGCGGATCTCGCCGTTGACGGCGAGCTCGACGAGGTCGTGAAGCTCCTCCGGCTCGAGCCCGGGAGAGGTGAAGTCGAGCTTCACGGCCGCCTGCTCGATCCGCTGTGAGAAGTCGGCCTCGTTGAACGAGAACCGGAGCTCCCCGTACTCGAGGACGTAGTCCGATCCCGATTCGTAGTTGCCTCTGCGCGTAGCTCTTTCCATCGTCTGCGGCCCGTTGGCGGGGGCTCCGCCGCTGGGGGGCCCATGTTCTCCGACGAGTCCCACGGCCGCCGCGCAGGGGGTGCCCGTGAACGCAGGCTTGCACCCATTGGCGCGGGCAGGAAAGCGCCGACCGGCGGCGACGGGGTAGGGGCGCCGACGACGCCCCCGGGGTCTCGGGGGCATGGGCAACGGGCCACGTCGATTCCGCCGCATGCGCTACGCAGCCGTCGCCGGCGTCGTCGTCCCGGTCGCCCGCGGACCGCTCGCGCGGCTCCTCGGCCTCGCCCTGCTCGACCGCGATCGTGCCGGCCCGGGACTCCTGATCCCACGCTGTCGCAGCATTCACACCCTCGCCATGCGGTTCCCGCTCGAGGTCGTCTTCCTCGACGAGGCCGGACGCGAGCTCCGCCGGATCGCCGCGTTGCCGCCCGGGCGGGCGGCGTTCGAAGGTCGCGCGGCGGCCGTCCTCGAGCTCCCTGCGACGCAGCGCCCGCCGCAGCCGCATGTCGGCTGACCGCGACCGCGGGGCTCACGCTGCCGTCGATCAGACGTCGGGAAAGCCGATCCAGTGCTCGCCGGAGGGCGGCTCGCGGGTGCCGCCCGGAGCGATCCGCTCGAGCGCTCGGGTCTCGTCGGGGACCAGGGCGAGCAGCCAGGCGGCCATCGCCAGCGCCGAGCCGACGGCGAGTACCTCGACCGCGCCGACCGCGTTGGCGAGCGGCCCCGCGAGCAGGTAGCCGACGGGCAGCAGCCCGAGCGAGACCATCCAGTCGTAGGAGCTGACCCGCGACAGTCGATCGGGCGGGATCCGCTCGGCGAGCGCCGTCAGCCACCAGACGTCGAACAGGGCGAACCCGAACCCGCCGACGACCGCGGCCGGCAGGACGATCTCGAGCGGCGCGCCGAGCGCGTAGGCGACGGCCATCGGGCACCAGATCGCCCCGAGGACGAGGCCGACCCGCATCGGGTGCAGCGGGCGCCAACGGATCCCGACGATCGAGCCGATTATCGTGCCGGCGCCGAGCGCGGCGGTGACGATCCCGTAGACGTCGGTGCCGCCGTAGTTCTCCTCGGCGACCACGGGCCCGAGCACGAACCACGGCGCCAGGCCGAAGAAGACGAGGGCGCAGGCGGCGATCAGGACCGCCCAGACCCAGGCCCGCGCACGTACCTCCTCGTAGCCGACCCGGAGCTGAGCTCGGAGCGTCTCGCCCTCCGCGCTCGCTGCCGCCTCGGCCCCGGCGGCGGAGTCGCGCCGTCGCGGGCTCATCCGAATCAGCAGGGCGGCGCTGACCACGAAGGTCGCGGCGTCGACCGCGAAGGCCTCGCCGGCGCCGACGCCGAGGACCAGCGCCGTCGCGAGCGCCGGCCCGACGAACTCGCAGACGTTGTTCGACATCCCGACGAGCGCGTTCGCCTCCTGGATCTCGGCCTCGGGAACGGTCTGCGGAATCACCGCCGTAGACGCCGGCCGAAAGAACGCCTCGGCCGAGCCGAACAGCGCCTCGATCGCGACCACCTGCCAGATCTCGACCTCGCCGGCGACGATCAGCGCCGCCAGCGTTCCGTGCAGCGCGAAGCGGATCAGGTCGGTGGCGACCATCAGCCGGTGGCGCGGCACCCGGTCGGCCCAGACCCCGCCGATCAGCATGAAGCCGACGAGCGGGATCGCGTGCGCGGCGAGGACGAAACCGAGGTCGGTCGCCTCGCCGGTCAGGTCGATCACGAACAGAGCCAGGGCGACGGTCACGATCCGGTCGCCGAGCACGCTCGCGAGCCCGGCCAGCCAGAGCAGCCGGAAGTCGCGATGCCTGAGCACTGAGAAGAGCCGCGCCACGGCCCTGATTCTCAGCAGGGATCAGCGCGGCGCGCCGCGCGGGGGGGCGGGTGGCTCCCGGCCGGGCTTTACCGGGCGTGATGCTGCCCGCCGTCGAGAAGCTCGCCACCGTCGTCGTCTGTGAGGACGATCCGATCACCCGGGAGATCCTCTGCCAGAACCTCGAGGCGGACCGCTTCGAGCCGCTCGCCGCCGCCACCGCCGAGGAGGCGCTGCGGTTCTGTCGCTACGGGACGCCGGACGTCCTGCTGATCGACATCGCGCTGCCCGACGCCTCCGGCCTCGACGTGATCCGCGAGATCCGCAGCGCGACGGGACCGGCGTCCCCGTTCGACCCGGACCTGGCGATCATCGCCCTCAGCGGCCGCGGCGGCGACGCCGACCGCGTCCGCGGCCTCCGCGCCGGCGCCGACGACTACCTGGTCAAGCCGTGCTTTCTCGAGGAGCTTCAGGTGCGGATCGAGAAGCTGCTCGATCGCCGTGCCGGCGAGCGGCACGGGCCGACCCGAATCGGCCTGCTCACGATCGACCCGGCGACGCGCGAGGTTCGGGTCGGCGACCGCGAGGTCGAGCTCGCCAACAAGGAGTTCGAGCTGTTACGGATGCTCGCGACCGAGCCGACCCGGGTCTTCACCAAAGACGAGCTGCTTCGCGACGTCTGGGGCTACGAGACGGCCGGGCGGACGCGGACGCTCGACTCGCACGCGAGCCGTCTGCGGCGCAAGCTCGACCCGGATCGCGGTGCATACGTGGTCAATTGCTGGGGGGTCGGCTATCGGCTCGTGGCGGGCTGAAGCGATGCTGGCGGGCATCTTGATCCTGGTCGCGCTCCTGGCCCTCGTTGCGGCCGGGCGGGGGATCGCCGACGCGCGGAGGGCGCGGCGACTGAACCGGGCGATGCACGAGTTGCGGCGGCCGCTGCAGGCGGTCGCACTCGCGCTCGAGTCGGCATCGCCCGACCTCGCCGGCGCCGCGGCGTGTCTCGAGCAGGCGCGCAGGGCACTGCAGGAGCTCGACTCGATCGTCAACGGCGGCCGCGAGCCGCGGGCCGTGCGCCGGGTTCCGGTCGGCGAGGTGCTCGACTCGCTCGCGCGGCGCTGGCACTTCGCCGACGTCGAGGTCGAGCCGGAGCGCGGGTGCGGCTCGGTCGAGATCGAGGTCGACGCGACGCGGCTGGCGGCGGCGCTCGACAACCTCGTCGGCAACGCGCTGCGACACGGCAGCGGGGTCGTCCGGGTCCGGGCGACGGCCGCCGGCGGCAACGCCCGCTTCGAAGTCCGCGACGACGGCCCGGGCCCGGTGCGAGCGGGCCGGGCGCGGGATCGACGGCACGGTCACGGCCTCCGCGTCGTCGCCGATGTCGCCGCGAGCCATGGCGGCGTCGTCGCTCCCGCGTCCGCGGCTTCCGGGGGAGGGACGCTGGCGGCGATCTCGCTGCCGGTATCCGGCGGGGCGCTCGGGGCATGAGCCGGCGTGGCCGCGCGATCCTCTTCGCGGTCCTTGCCGGCGGCTGCGGGATCGCCTCCGCCGGCATCGCCTCCTCCTACCGGGAGCGCGTCGACGAGCAACTTGGCGTCACCCGGTCCGTCGTCACGCTGAGCCATCCGCTCGGACGCGGGACCGAGCTCACCGGGCACCGGGCCCTCGGGGCCCTCGAGGTGCGGGAGATCCCGGTCCGGTTCCTGCCGCCCGATGCGATCCGATCGCCGGCGGAGGTCGCCGGCCGGCGGCTCGCCGTCACGGTGCCGGCGGGCTCCTACCTGCTCGGCTCGCACCTGCGAACCGGCGCGCCCCGCGATCGCGCTCCCCGCCTCGACGGCGATCTCCACCCGGTCGAAGTGACCGTGAGCGGCGCCGGCGCGCTCGCGTCGTCGGGACCGGGGACCCGGGTCGACGTCGTCGTCGCCGGTGAGCCCATCGCCGGCGGCAGGGCGCGGGTGCGCGTCGCCGCGCGCGGGGTCAGGCTGCTCGCGATCGCGCCGGCTTTGCCGGCGGCGGCGACGGCGGCGGGGTCCGATGGCTGGAGCGCGACGCTGGCCCTGACCAGAGCGCAGGCGCTCGAGCTGATCGAAGCCGAGAACTTCGCCCGCGAGATCAGGCTGATCCCGGCGGGATGAGCGGCCCGGTCGATCACGTCGGTCGGCTCGCGGCCGAGCTTCAGGATCGTCTCATCGAGCAGCGTCGGGCGCTCGCCGTGGCCGGCGCCGAGCGCATGCCCGACCTGCGGGCGGCGATCGCGGCGCTGGTCGCCGACGATGCCGCGCTGCTGTCGGAGGCCGGGCGGGATCGGGTCGCCGAGCGGCTGCTCCGCGAGACGGTCGGGCTCGGTCCGCTCGAGGAGCTGCTCCGCGATCCACTCGTCGAGGAGGTGCTCGTCAACGGGCACGAGGAGGTCTGGATCGAGCGCGGAGGAGAGTTGTCCCGCGCGGAGGTCGGCTTCGAGGACGAGGAGGGCCTGCGGGACGTGATCGAGCGGGTCCTCGGTCCGATCGGCAGGCGCGTCGACGAGCTCAGCCCGATGGCGGACGGGCGGCTGCCCGACGGCTCGCGCGTGAACGTGATCATCCCGCCGCTCGCCGTCGACGGGCCGGCGGTCTCGATCCGCCGTTTCGCCGGGATCCGCCCCGAGCCCGCCGAGTTGGTCGCCCGCGGGACGTTCGACGAGGAGCTGCGGATGCTGCTCGCCGGGGCGGTGCGCGATCGCCGCAACCTGATCGTCAGCGGCGGCACCGGCTCGGGGAAGACGACGGTCCTGAACGCGCTCTCCTCGTTCATCGCCGCCGGCGAGCGGGTGATCACGATCGAGGACGCTGCCGAGCTCAGGCTTGCCCAGCCCCACGTCGTTCGCCTCGAGAGCCGGCCGGCGGGAATCGAAGGCACGGGCGAGGTCACGATCCGCGACCTCGTCCGCAATGCGCTGCGGATGCGACCCGACCGGATCGTGATCGGCGAGGTTCGCGGCGCCGAGGCGATGGACCTGTTGGTCGCGCTCAACACCGGACACCGCGGAGCGCTCTCGACGGTCCACGCCAACGGTCCCGCGGACGCGCTGCGCCGACTCGAGACGCTGGCGATGATGGCCGGCCTCGGGGTCCCCCACGAGGTCGTCAGCGAGCAGCTCGCGAACGCGATCGAGCTCGTCCTCCACCTCGAGCGGGACGGCTCCGAGCGGCGGGCGGTCGAGCTCTGCGAGGTGACGCGGGTGGCCGGCACGCCGGCCGTTCGCGCGATCTGGGAGCGGAGGGGAGGCCGGTGAGCGCCGCAGCGCCCGTCCTCCTCGCCGCCGCCGGCGGCGCCGCGATCGCGGTCGCGCTGGGCGAATGGCTGGTCGCGCTGCCGGCGGTCCGGCGCTGGCTCGGAGCCTCGCTCGCGACACTGACCCTGGCCGGGCGCGAGAACCGGGCGCCGACCGAGCGCGAGCGTCGCCGGCTCGGGTCGCTCGCCGGGGCGGCGCTCGGCGGCTTCGCGGTCCTGATCACCGGCTCGCCCGCGCTCGCCGGGATCGCGGCGGCCGGTCCCGCCGCGGCGGGCTGGGCGGTCGCGCGCCGGCGGTGCCGCTACCGGCTCGCTGTCGAGGCCGACATCCCCGCGATCGCAGCCGCGATCGCCGATTCGGTCGCGGCCGGAGGCTCGCTGCGGGTCGCGCTCCCGGCGGCGGCGGCCGGTCTCGACGGCCCGAGCGCGGTCGAGCTGGCACGGGTCTGCGCCGACCTCGACCTCGGCATCTCGCCGCAGCGGGCGCTCGCAGCGCTCGGCGAGCGCGTCAGCTCCGAGCGGGTCGAGGCGCTGACGGCGGCCGTCCTCTCCCAGCAGCGCGCCGGCGGCGATCTGGCCGGGCTCCTGCGTCGCCACGGCAGCGCGGCGGCTCAACGCGAGCGGGCCGAGCGCGAAGCCCGCTCGGCGACGGCGCAGGCGCGGATGACGGGTGGGATGGTCGTCGCGATGCCGCTCTTGATGGCGCTCCTCGTCGAGCTCGTCGCGCCCGGCTTCGTCGGCGGCATGCTCGCCGAGCCGGCGGCGGTCGTCCTGCTCGCCGCCGCCGGGGCGCTGCAGGTGGTCGGGTTCCTCGCGATCCGCAAGCTCGGCGAGGTGCGACGTTGAGCCTGCTCGCCCTCGTTGCCGCGCTGCTCGCCATCGCCGCGGCCCGCGAGGTGGTCGGGGCGGGAGGCGAGGCGGCTGCTGCGCGGCTGCGCCGACGGCTCCGGCTGCGGCAGCGGTCCGCCGGGCGAAGCGGGCTGCTCGCGGCACGCGAGCGCCGCCTGCGGGCAGCGGCGCTGTCGGAGCGCCTGTCCGCGGCCGAGCTCCTCGCGCTCGAGGTTGGCGCTGCCGCTCTCGCCGTTCCGTTCGGGCTGCTCGCCGCCCCGGCGGCGCCGGGGCGGCTCGGGCCGCTCGTGCTCGCCGGTGTTCCCGCCGCAGCATTCGCTGTCCCGGGCCTGCTCGTCGAGGCGACCGGCCGGCGCCGGCGGCGCCGGCTCGAGGCGGCGCTGCCCGACGCGCTCGACCTGATGGCGACCGGCGCCGCCGGCGGCCGCGGCATCGGCGCGCTGCTCGTCGAGGCGATGCGGATCAGCTCCGGCCCGCTCCGCGAGGAGCTCGCCGGCGTCGTCGCGGCGATCGAGTGCGGCCACTCGCGGGGACGCTCGCTGCGGGCACTGGCGGCGCGGTCACGGGGCACGACCCTCGCCGCGCTCGCGGGCGCGCTGGAGCGGGCGCGCCGGCACGGCTCGCCGCTGTCGCGCACGCTCCACGAGCAGGCGAGCTCGCTGCGGGCCGACCAGCGCCGCGAGGTGACCGAGCGGGCGGCCCGGGCCGCTCCGAAGATGCAGCTTGCGGTCGCGCTGCTGCTCGTCCCGTCGGTGCTCCTGCTCGTCGCCGCGGCGATCGTCGCCAACGCCGGGTCGTTGCTCCCCGGCTTCTAGATGATCGATTCCACCCCCCACGCACGCGCGGATTCGGGATCGACCATCTACCAGCGGGCGGGCCCGTTACTCCGCCGCCTCGGCGGCGAGGCGGCGGGCGACCTCGCCGGCGGCCGCGCAGAGGCGGTCGAGCTCGGCGGCGTTGTCGCAGTGGCCCTTGACGCTGACGCAGAGGCTGCCGGCCGAGAGCTCGAAGGCGAAGTGCTCGGGGGGGCGTTCGGTCAACCAGACGATGAAGCTGGGGGAGAAGAGCTGTTTGACCCAGTTGGTGTCATCGGCGGCGCCGTAGAAGATCTCGTAGCGCTTGTCGAGCGCCTCGCTCTCGAGCTCGAGGCGCTGCATGCGGCGGAAGAGGTCCTCGGCGGAGTCCATGAACCGAAACCCCTCGCGGCGCTGGCAGTAGACGTCGGCCACCTTCGCCGCGGCGCTCGGGATGTCGTGAAGGACGACGGTGAAGCGGTAGTAGTCGGTGTCCTCGTTACCCTCGCTGTCGGTCGTCTCGACCTCGTAGGTGTAGAGGCCGAGCGCCCCGGGGGCGCCGCCCGGGAGGGTCCCGTTCATCACCTGCTCGGCGTAACGGCGGTCACCCTTGCGGAGCAGCGGCGTTGACGGGGGCAGCGTCGTCCGACCCGGCGCGCGGTTGAGGCCGCGGGCCGACGCGTAGGCGGAGAAGAAGTCCTCACGGGCCCGGCCGGACGCGATCACGTAGGCGATCAGGAAGACGAGCAGCGCGCCGAGCGCGGCGGCGCCGAGGCCGACGAGCGCCCCCGCGGCCATCGTCCCGCCGACGAAGCAGGCGATCACCAGCACCGAGCCGAGGCTGAGCGTCACCGGACTGCGGACCAGCGTGCCGAGATGGGCGCCACGGGTGTCGTCGGCGTCGAGCGGCGCCGGGGCGACCGGCGGGGGGTCGCCGCTGCCGTCCGCGATCACCCCGGCCGGCGCGGCGCCGGGAGGCGGGACCGACGCGGGATGCTCGGGCGGCTCGCTCACGGGTTCGAGGCTATCCCCGGGCGCGGCGCGAACGCGCAGCCGGCGAACGCGAATCAGGCGCTCCGGGGTCGATCCGGCCCGGGATTCCGGCCACGACCGCCCCAGCGGTTCGGCGGTCGGCGCATGCGGGTCTCCCGCCCGCTGCAACGGAGCGTGCATCGCTGCGAGCCGTTCCCGGGTCGGGATGGCTGGGTGAAAACCGTTTGCGCAAGCCGTTTGCGGGGTGATCGGGTGGCGGGTAGCAAGTCCGTCCGACGGTACCTGTGCAATGCCCGACCAGTGAAGTGTTGCGAAGTGGGGCGTTGTGGGTTACCGTGGCGCCCGTTGTGAACCACAAGTCGAAGGAAGGCCGGGGAGGCGAGGTTCCTCCCACCTCACCTCTCCGGCCCGACTTCACCCGGCGCTCGCATCCTCGGACTTTCGACTCCAACCGCCATCTCCCTTGACGCATGACCTTTCGCGGCCTCCACGAGCACTCGCTCGACTCCAAGGACCGGATCACGGTCCCGGCCCAGTATCGCGGCGCGCTGTCGGAGGGGATCGTCCTGATCCAGGGGGTCGAGCCCTGCGTCGAGATCTGGCCGGCGCGGGCTGCCGAGGAGATGGAGCGGCGGACGCTCTCGGCCCTGAACCCGATGAGCCGCGACGCGCGCCGGATCCAGCGCCGCTTCTTTGCCCACTCCGAGTCGGCGGAGCTCGACTCGGCCGGCCGCGTCCGGCTGAGCCGCCAGCTGATCGGGCATGCCGGGCTCGAGGGCCGCTGCGTCGTCTCGGGGATGGGCACGCGGCTCGAGATCTGGTCGCCGGACGAGTGGTTCGCCGAGGACGAGGAGAACGAGCAGCGGACGCCGGAGCTGACCGAGGGCCTCGCCGCCACCGGGCGACCGCCCGCCCCGGAGGGCGCGTAGTGCGATGGTGACGCTGACCTACATGCCGACCGACCACGTCCCAGTCCTTGCCGCAGAGGTGATCCGCGAGACCGATCCCCGACCCGGGGAGACGGTCGTCGACTGCACGTTCGGCGGCGGCGGCCACGCACGGCTGCTCGCCGAGCGGCTCGGCTCGGCGGGCACCCTGATCGGCATCGATCGCGATCCGGCGGCGGCCGAGCGCTTCGAGCAGGTCGCGCACGAGGCGACATGCGAGATGCGGTTCGTCCGCGGCGACTTCGCGACCGCGCTCGCCGAGCTCGCCCGCGATGGCATCAGGCCCGACGTCGTCCTCTTCGACTTCGGCGTCTCCTCGATGCAGATCGACGCCTGGGAGCGCGGCTTCTCCTACTCCTTCGATGCGCCACTCGACATGCGGATGGATCCCGATGCCGAGATCTCGGCACGGACCGTCGTCAACGAGTGGCCCGAGAGCCGGATCGCCGAGGCGCTGCGCAACTACGCCGACGAGCGCCATGCCCGCTCGATCGCCCGTCGGATCGTCGAGCGGCGGCCGCTCGAGACCACGGCCGAGCTCGTCGAGGCGGTCCGCGCGGGACTGCCGCCAGCGGCCCGCTTCGGTCGCGGCAACCCCGCCAAGCGGACCTTCCAGGCGATCCGGATCGCTGTCAACGACGAGCTCGCGGCGATCGACGCGGCGCTGCCGGAGGCGTGGGAGATGCTCGCGGCCGGCGGGCGGCTCGCGGCGATCTCGTTCCACTCGCTCGAGGACCGGCGCGTCAAGCGGTTTCTCGCCGACCGCGCCCGCGGATGCGTCTGCCCGCCCGAGCTCCCGGTCTGCCGCTGCGGGCTCGAGCCGGAGGCGAGGCTGATCACGCGCGGCGGCATCGCCCCGAGCGCCGGGGAGGTGGCGGACAATCCGCGCTCGGCGTCGGCGCACCTGCGCGTCGCGGTGAAGCTCGACGGAGGTGGGGAGGGCTGATGGGGGCCCCGGCGCTCAAGCCGCGATCGCGTCCGCGCCCGAAGCCGACGGCGCGGCCGCAGGCGGCCGGTCGCCCGCGGGCCGCCGCGCCGGCGCCCGAGCGCCGCGCGGTCGCCACGCCCCGCAAGCCCCGCCAGGTCGCCACGCCCCGCAAGCCACGGGCCGCCGCCACCCGCAAGCCACGGGCCGCCGCCACCCGCAAGCCACGGGCCGCCGCCACCCGCAAGCCACGGGCCGCATCCGGCGCCAGCGATCGCAGCCGCTCGCGGATCGCCGCCCCGGGAAACGTCGCGCTGCTGCCGGTGAACGCCGTCGGCGGGATCGCCGATTCCGGCTTCGTCGTCGGGATGTCCCGGGGCCGCGCCTGGATCGTCGTCCTCGGCGTGCTCCTCGGCGGCATCGTCGCCCTCAACGTCCTCGGCCTCAGCCTCAGCTCCTCGGGGAGCGACGCCGCGACGAAGGTCGACGAGCTGCAGCAGGCGAACAGCGTCCTGCGCGCTCGGATCGCCAATCGCACCTCGAACGAGCGGATCGCCGAGGCCGCCGGCGCTCTCGGGCTCGCGGTTCCGGCTCCGGATGCAGTCGACTACCTGAAGGCCAGGGCCGCCGACGCGGAGACCGCCGCCAAGCGCATCGCCGACGGCCTGATCGCCAACGCGCCGCCGGCGAGCACCGACCCGGCCGTGAGCACCGACCCGGCCGCGAGCACGGTCGACCCGGTAACGGGCGCACCGATCGACCCGACCGCGACGACTGCCGCCGGCGCACCGGTCGACCCGACCGCGACGACTGCCGCCACCGCACCGGTCGACCCGACCGCGACGACGATCGTGCCGGCGCCGTAGGGGGCATCCTTGCGACTGATCGAGAAGCGCGTCGGGCTCCTCTTCGCGGCATTCGCGCTCGCCTTCTGCGTCGTCGTGGTCAGGGCGACGTGGCTGCAGACGATCAAGGGGAGCGAGTACAGCGCCGACGCCCGCAGCCAGCAGGTCGCGACGGTGACGGTGCCCGGGATCCGCGGCTCGATCCTCGACCGCCGCGGCAACGCCCTGGCGGTCTCCGAGGAGGCCGCGACGATCTACGC
This sequence comes from Solirubrobacterales bacterium, assembly GCA_041393495.1. Lineage (GTDB taxonomy): Bacteria > Actinomycetota > Thermoleophilia > Solirubrobacterales > 70-9 > RHKX01. The sequence goes on from JAWKKA010000013.1 coordinate 44,989, forward strand.
GACGCCCTACCAGGTCCAGGACCCGCCGAGGACCGCCCGCAAGCTCGCCGCCGTCCTCGACGAGCCGGCCGCCGGGATCCTCGAGTCGCTGACCGCGTCGAGCGGCTTCGAGTACGTCGCCGAGAAGGTCGACCTCGTCACCGCCAGAAGGGTCGAGAAGCTCGGCCTCGACGGCATCGGCGTGCTCCCCGACTCGCGTCGCGTCTATCCGCAGGAGGAGGACGCGGGTCGTCTGATCGGCGCAGTCGGCGGCGACGGGCACGGGTTGTTCGGTCTCGAGCAGGCCGAGGACGGTGTCCTCGCCGGCACCGACGGCGAGGTCGCCGTGACCAGGGACGCGCTCGGGCAGGAGATCAGCCGCGACGTCGTCAGCGGCGCCGAGGCCGGTCACGACGTCCAGCTCACGATCGACGGTCGGATCCAGTCGTACACGGAGAAGGTCCTCGGTCAGATCGGCCGGGACTACATGCCCGAGGACGCGACCGCGATCGTCATGGACCCGACCGACGGCGACGTCCTCGCCATGGCGAGTTGGCCGTCGGTCGACCCGGGCGACCTCTCCGACGCCGACCCCGACCAGCTCTCGAACATGGCGACCGCCTTCACCTACGAGCCGGGCTCGACGTTCAAGGCGTTCACGGTCGCCGGGGCGCTCGAGGACGGCCTCGTCGACCCCGGCACGACGTTCGACGTCCCGCCCGAGATCAGGGTCGCCGACCGGACGATCGGCGAGTCCCACGAGGTCGGCTACCGGACCCTCAGCGTCGCCGACATCCTCGCCCAGTCGTCGAACGTCGGCACCGTGATGATCGGGCAGGAGCTCGGCGACAACGAGTTCGGGCACTGGGTCTCGAAGTTCGGCTTCGGCCGGCCGACGGGGATCGACTACCCCGGCGAGGAGATGGGAATAGTCCCGACGCCGAAGGAGTACTCGGGGTCCTCGATCGGCAACCTGCCGATCGGCCAGGGGCTGTCGGTGACGCCGATGCAGATGATGGCCGGCTACGCGGCGATCGCCAACGGCGGGATCCTGCGCACGCCGCGGCTCATCGAGTCGGTCGACGGCACGCCGGTCGACCACCCCGCGGGCACGCGGGTGATCAGCGAGAGGACCTCGACGCAGCTGCGGACGATGCTCGAGGGCGTCCTCGGCGAGGGCGGGACCGCCTCCGAGGTGAGCGTTCCCGGGTACGTCCTCGCCGGCAAGACGGGCACCGCCCAGAAGGTCGTCGACGGGACCTACTCCGAGACCCAGTACATCGCCTCCTTCGTCGGCTTCGCGCCCGCCGCCGATCCGAAGCTGCTCGCCGCGGTGATCGTCGACGATCCGAAGGGCGGCGACTACTACGGAGGTTCGGTCGCGGCGCCGGCATTCGGCCAGATCGCCGCGTTCGCGCTGCCCTACCTCGGGATCGCGCCGACCGGGTGAGTCGCGGCGGCGGCAGCTTCCCCGCCTGCCCCGTTCCTAGAATCGTCCGGCGATGAGGCTCGCCGACCTAAGCGACGCGCTGCCGGCGGCGGCGGTCCGCCACGCGGGGGCCGGAGGCGAGACCGAGGTCAGCGACGTCTCGTTCGACAGTCGCGCCGCCGGCCCCGGAACGCTGTTCTTCTGCGTCCGCGGCGCCAGCGCCGATGGGCACGACTTCGCCCCCGCGGTCGTCGCGGCGGGAGCGGCAGCGCTGGTGGTCGAGCGCGAGCTCGACCTCGACGTCCCGCAGATCGTCGTCGCCGACTCGCGGGCGGCGATGGGGCCGATCGCGGCGCGCTTCTTCGGCGATCCGAGCGACGAGCTGCGGATCGTCGGCGTGACCGGGACGAACGGCAAGACCACGACGGCGTTCCTGATCCGCTCGATCCTCGAGCGCTCCGGGACCAGCTGCGGGCTGCTCGGGACGGTCAAGCGGGTCGTCGGCGGCGTCGCCGAGCCGGTCGAGCGTACGACCCCGGAGGCGATCGACCTGCAGCGGACGTTCCGGCGGATGCTCGACGCCGGCGACGTGGCCTGTGCGATGGAGGTCTCCTCGCACGCGATGGCGCTCGGCCGCGCCGACTCGATCCACTTCGACGTCGCCGCGTTCACCAACCTCACCCAGGACCATCTCGACTTCCACGCCGACATGGAGGACTACTACGCGGCGAAGCGGCTGCTCTTCGCGCCCGGCTCACGCGGCGACGCGCCACGGGCCGCCGTGGTCAACGTCGACGACCCCTACGGCGAGCGGCTCGCCGCCGACCTGCGCCACGGCGAGACGCCGTTGACGACCTTCTCGGCGGCCGGCCGCCCCGCCGACCTGACCGCCAACGACGTCGAGTTCGACGCGGCCGGCGCCACCTTCATCCTCGACGGCGACGGCGCCGGGCGCGAGGTCCGCCTGCCGCTGCCCGGGCACTTCAACGTCGAGAACGCGCTCGCGGCCCTCGGATCGGTCCTGGCGCTCGGGGTCGGGCTCGACGATGCCCTCGACGGCCTCGCGGTCGCCGAGCCCGTGCCGGGGCGGATGGAGCCGATCGATGCCGGCCAGGGCTTCGGCGTGCTCGTCGACTACGCGCACACCCCGGACTCGCTCGAGAACGTGCTGCGGGCCGCCCGCAGGCTGACCGACGGTGAGCTGATCTGCGCGTTCGGGTGCGGAGGCGATCGCGACGTCGCCAAGCGACCGCTGATGGGTCGCGCCGGCGCCGAGCTCGCGGACCTCGCGGTGATCACCTCCGACAATCCCCGCTCCGAGGACCCCGGGGCGATCATCGCGCAGATCCTCGCCGGCGTCCCTGCGGGCGCGGGCGGCGACGTCGAGGTCGAACCCGACCGGCGCGCGGCGATCGCGCTCGCCCTCGGCCGGGCCGAACCCGGCGACCTCGTCGTGATCGCCGGGAAGGGTCACGAGCAGGGGCAGGAGTTCGAGGACGGGCGCAAGATCCCCTTCGACGACCGCGAGGTCGCCCGCGAGGAGCTCGAGCGGCTCGCCGCGGCCGGGTGGCGGCGGTGATCGAGCTCGCCCCCGAGCTCATCGCGTCGGCGATCGGCGTCGCCGAGCCGCCGGCGGAGCTCGAAGACGGCTCCCGGCCGCTGCGCGCCGTGATCGACTCGCGCGAGGTCGGTCCCGGCGACCTCTTCGTCGGGCTGCCAGGCGAGCACGTCGACGGTGGCGTCTTCGCGTCGCAGGCGCTCGAGCGTGGGGCCTGGGCCGTGATCGTCGGCCGCGAGCACGAGGCCGAGATCCGCCGCGCGGCGCCGGGTGGCCGCGTCTTCGCCGTCGACGATCCGCTCGCGGCGCTGCAGGCGCTGGCCCGGGCCTGGCGGCGGCAGCTCGGCTGCCCGACCGTCGGGATCACCGGCTCGACCGGCAAGACCTCGGTCAAGGACATCTGCCGGGCGATCCTGCCGCGCCGCGTCCAAGCGAGCCCGGAGAACTTCAACACCGAGATCGGGCTGCCGCTGGCGATTCTCGCGGCGCCGCCCGAGACCGAGGTGCTCGTGATGGAGATGGCGATGCGCGGGATCGGCCAGATCGCCGAGCTCTGCGGGATCGCCGAACCCGACGTCGCCGCGATCACGAACATCGGCCCCGTCCATCTCGAGCTGCTCGGCACGCTCGAAGCGATCGTCGAGGCGAAGGCGGAGATCCTGCGCGGGCTCGGCAGGAACGGGCGCGCGGTGATCCCCGCGGACGAGGAGGCCCTGAGCCCGCACCTCCGCGACACCCTCGAGGTCGTCACGTTCGGACCCGGTGGCGACGTCTTCGCGCTCTCGGCCCGCATCGAGGGTGGCCGCACGTTGGCGCGCGTCGGCACGCCGCATGGCGAGGCGGACTTCGAGCTCCCGTTCGTGGAGGCGCACAACCTCAGCAACGCGCTCTGCGCGATCTCGGTCGGCATCGCCCTGGACCTCGACGTCGGCGAGATGGCGGAGCGGGCGCCGGGGATAGGGTTCTCGCGGCTCCGGGGCGAGCGGATCGAGCTGCCGGACCGCATCTTGCTGCTCAACGACTGCTACAACGCGAACCCGGTCTCGATGCGCGCGGCGATCGGGAACCTCGCGACCGAGGTACCGGAGGGCGGGCGCGCGGTCGCCGTCCTCGGCGGCATGGCGGAGCTCGGGCCCGACCACGCCCGCTTTCACACCGACGTCGGCGCCCTCGCCCGCGACCACGGGGTCGATCGCCTGATCGGCGTCGGCGACCTCGCCCGCGACTACTCGCCCGACGCCTGGGCGCCCGACGCCGATGCGGCGGTGGCGCTCGTCGCGGGCGAGCTGCAGGCGGGCGACGTCGTCCTCGTCAAGGGTTCGCGATCGGTCGGCCTCGAGCGGCTCACCGACGGGCTCGTTGCGCGGCTCGGCGGGGGCGGCGCGTGATCGCCCTCGCGCAGACGGGCGGGCTCAGCACCGTGCCGGTCGACCGTGGGGCGATCCTGATCGCGGGGATGGCCGCGATGCTGATCACGATCTTCCTCGGCCCGAAGTTCATCGAGCGACTCCGCGAGCGCGAGTTCGGCCAGCAGATCCGCGAGGAGGGGCCGCAGGGCCACCACACCAAGGCGGGCACGCCGACGATGGGCGGGCTGATCATCTTCGCGGCGATCTCGGTTCCCTATCTCGTCCTCTCCGATCGCGACACCGAGAGCCTCGCCGTCTTCGGGGTCGCGATCGGCAGTGCCGCGATCGGCTTCGCCGATGACTACATCAAGATCGTCAAGCGGCGCTCCTTGGGGCTCTCGGCCCGCTGGAAGCTGTCGTTTCAGATCACGCTCGCGGTGATCCTCTGGTGGGTCGCGTTCCAGGAGGTCGGACTCGACCCGCGGTTGCAGATCCGGCTCTTCGAGGCCGACATCTATCTCGGCCCGGTCGTCTACGTGGTCCTCAGCTTCCTGGTCCTCGCCGGCGCGAGCAACGGCGTCAACCTGACCGACGGGCTCGACGGCCTCGCGGCGGGAAGCTGCGCGATCGTCTTCCTCGCCTACCTGACGATCACGATCACGACCGGGCAGGAGGACCTGGCGCTGCTCTCGTCCTGCTTCGTCGGCGCCTCGGTCGGGTTCCTCTGGTTCAACTCGTTCCCGGCCACGATATTCATGGGCGACACCGGCTCGCTCGGCCTCGGTGGAGCGATCGCCGGCCTCGCGATCATGACCCAGACCGAGATCCTGCTGATCGTCCTCGGCGGCATCTTCGTGATCGAGGCGCTCTCGGTCGCGATCCAGGTGCTCGCCTTCAAGACCACGCGCCGACGGGTCTTCCTGATGGCGCCGCTTCACCACCACTTCGAGATGATGGCCTGGTCGGAGACGAAGATCATGATCCGCTTCTGGATCGTCGCCGCGGTCCTCGCCGGGATCGGCTACACGCTGTTTCAGAACTCGATCGGCTGACCGGTCGGCCAGCGGCGGTCGGGCGGTCGGCCGGCGGCGATCCACCGCTGACTCACGGTCAACGCGACATTTCGGTACCAGGGGTTCCGTTTCGTTGCGTTGACGCGGAGTCAGCGGGACGGAACGTCCTCCCCGGCAGCGAAGCTGCAGGGGTGCGATCGGCCATCCCGCGACCACCCCTGCCCGACGGCCCGTTCCTGATCGTCGGGCTCGCCCGATCGGGGGTGGCCGCCGCCGAGGCGCTGCTCGCGCGTGGGGAGCGCGTGTACGGCACCGATCGGGGAAGTCCTGCGGATGCGAGCAGGCTTGCGGAGGCCGGCGTCGAACTCGACCTGGATGGCGACGGAACCCGACTGCTCGCTCGCGTGGCGAGCGTGATCAAGAGCCCCGGCGTGCCCGGGGACGCGCCCGTCGTGGCCGCCGCGCGCGCGGCGGGGATCGGGGTCCTCGGGGAGCTCGAGCTCGGCTGGCGGCTGACGCCGAACCGGTTCATAGCGGTCACCGGCACGAACGGGAAGACGACCGTGACCGAGTGGCTCGGCCACGTCTTCGCCGCCGCCGGGATGCCGGCGGCCGTCGCCGGCAACGTCGGCACGCCGCTGACGTCGCTCGCCGCGACGGTCGATCCGGAGGCGACGATCGTCTGCGAGTGCTCCTCGTTTCAGCTCGAGGACTCGGTCGCCTTCGCGCCCGAGGTCGCCGTCCTGCTCAACTTCAGCCCCGACCACCTCGATCGCCACGGCACCCTCGAGGCCTACCTCGACGCGAAGCTGCGGATCTTCGCCGCCCAGCCCCCCGGGACGGTCGCGATCGTCGACGCCGACGAGCCCGTCCTGCGCGCCGCCGCGATTCCCGGCGCCGCCGAGCCCGCCCGGCGCGGCGCCACCATCCCCGGCGCCGCCGAGCGGCGCCGCTACGGGATCGGGGGCTGCGCCGGCGGCGGTTGCGCGGTTCGCTTCGCGGCAGGCGCGATCCGCGATGACGAGGGCATCCTGATCGACCGCGACGAGCTCGCGCTCGGCGGCGAGCACAACCTCCGCAACGCGATGGCCGTCGCGGCGACGGCGCTCGCCGCCGGCGTTCCCCGCGATGCCGTCGTGCGCGGGCTCGCCGGCTTCGCCGGCGTTCCCCACCGGCTCGAGCCCGTCGCCGAGGTCGACGGGGTCGCCTGGGTCAACGACTCGAAGGCGACCAACGTCGGCGCCGCCCTCGCCGCGCTGGCGTCGTTCGGCGACGGGGTCCATGCGATCTTCGGCGGCAGCCTCAAGGCGGAGCGGTTCGGCGAGCTGGCGTCAGCGGTCGCCACCCACTGCGCCGCCTGCTACCTGATCGGCGAGGCGGCCGATCAGCTCGCTCGCGATCTCGCCCAGGCCGGGGTCCCGCTTCGCCGCAGCGGGACGCTCGAGGCGGCGGTGAGCGATGCGGCCGCGGCCGCCCGGCCGGGGGAGACGGTACTGCTCGCCCCGGCCTGCGCGAGCTTCGACGCGTTCACGGACTACGAGGAGCGCGGGCGGCGGTTTCGCGAGCTCGTCGAGGCGCTCCGGTGAGCGGCCGCGCGGCGGCGATCCGCGATGGCCTCGGGTTGCGCCGACGCCCACGGTCGGGGTCGAAGGACAAGCCGCTCGAGTACACGCTGCTGCTGACGGCGACGATGTGCCTGTTGACGTTCGGCGCGGTGATGGTCTTCAGCGCCAGCTCGAGCGCCTCGCTTCTCAACGACGGCGACAGCCTCTACTACCTGAAGCGGACCCTCCTGTTCGGCGCGTTCGGCCTCGTCGCGCTGAAGGTCCTGTCGATGCAGCGGCTCGCCAACGTCCGGCGGTTGACCGGGACGCTCCTGATCGCGGCCCTCGGCCTGCTGCTCGTCACCAAGGTGATCGGGACGTCCGCCAACGGCGCCCAGCGCTGGATCCCCCTCGGCCCGGTCCAGGTCCAGCCTTCGGAGATCGCCAAGGTGGCCTTGCTGCTCTACGGCGTCAGCCTCCTCGCCGACCGTCCGCAGATGACCCGCGACCTGCGGAGCATGCGACCGATCCTGCTGATGGCGGCCGCGGTCTGCGGGCTGATCATGGTCGAGCCCGACCTCGGCACCGCGATGGTGACGGCGTGCTCGGTCGCGGCGCTGCTGATCGCCGCCGGGGCGAAGCTCCGCCACCTCGCGATGATCGCCGGCGCGATCCTGCTGCTCGTCGTCGTCGCGGTGATCATGGAGCCGTACCGGATGGCGCGGCTGACCAGCTTCATCGACCCCGGCGCCGACGCGGCCGGCGCCGGCTTTCAGGGCCAGCAGGCGACGATCGCGCTCGGCTCCGGCGGCATCTTCGGGGTCGGGATCGGCGAGAGCGTCCAGAAGGCCTTCTACCTGCCCGAGGCCCACACCGACATGATCGCGGCCGTGATCGGCGAGGAGCTCGGGCTGCTCGGGATCTCGCTGCTGGTCGGCCTCTACATGCTGTTCGGCTACGCCGGCTTTCGGACCGCCCAGAAGGCGAAGGATCGCTACGGTCGCCTGCTCGCCGCCGGATTGACGGCGATGATTCTCGTCCAGGCGTCGATAAACCTGTTCGCGGTGATGGGCCTTGCGCCCCTGACTGGAGTGACCCTCCCATTCGTCTCCTACGGAAACAGCAGCCTGATCGTCACCCTCGCGGCCGTCGGCCTGCTGCTCAACGTCGCCAACGGCGGCTCGGCCCGGATGAGCGCCGGCGGCGAACGGCGCTTCCTGGTCGTCGAGGGCGGGCGCGCCCGTCGGCAGCCGTCGGCGCCGCGGCGCCCGGCCGCGCGAGGTGGTTCCCGTGCGGGTGCTGATCGCGGCCGGCGGCACGGCCGGGCACGTGGTTCCGGCGCTGGCCGTCGCCGCCGCGCTCGTTGAGCGTGGCGCCGACGTCAGCTTCGTCGGCACGCGCGACCGCGCCGAGGCGGAGCTCGTCCCGGCGGCCGGCTACGCGATCGACTTCCTCGATGTCAGCGGCCTCGATCGCCGCAACCCGCTTCGCGCCGCGGTCGCCATCGGCCGGGCGGCGGCGGCGGTCCGGGTCGCCCGGCGCATCCTCCGTGAACGGGCCATCGACGCGGTCATGGGCGGCGGCGGCTACGTCGCCGCACCGGCCGGGCTCGCGGCGGTGACCTTGCGGCTGCCGCTCGTCCTGACCGAGGCCGACAGCCACCTCGGGCTCGCCAACCGGCTGCTGGCGCCGCGCGCCCGGCGGGTCTGCCTGGCGTTCCCGATTCCGGGACGCCACGGTCGCCGCTACCTCGTCACCGGTCGTCCGGTCGCGGCGACGATCGCGACAGCCGACCGCGCCGCCGCTCGCGAGCGCTTCGGCATCGCGCCGGACGCCCCCTGCCTGCTGATCTTCGGTGGCAGCCTCGGCGCGCTGCGGATCAACCGCGCCGCCGCCGACGCCTTCGGCCCCGACGGCCCGGCCGCCGATCGGCCCTACCACGTCCTCCACATCGCCGGGACGCGCGACTTCCCGGAGGCGGCGGCCCGGCTCGAGGGCGCGGCCCGTTACACGCTGCTCGACTACCTGCCCGACCTCGGCGACGCCCTCGCGGCCAGCGACCTCGTCCTCTCGCGCTCCGGCGGCTCGGTCTTCGAGCTCACCGCCGCCGGGCGCCCGGCCGTCCTCGTCCCCTACCCGTATGCATCGGCGCGCCACCAGCATGCCAACGCCGAATGGATGCGCGAGGCCGGCGCCGCCACGGTGATCGAAGACGAGGACCTCGACGCGACGCGGCTGCTCGCCGAGGTCGAGCCGCTCATCGCCGACCGGGCCCGCCTCGCCGCGATGGCGGCGGCGTCGCGGCGGATCGCCCGCCCCGATGCCGCCGAACGGGTCGCCACCGAGATCGCCGCGGCGGTCGAGGCGCGCAGCGGCGAGGGACGGGCATGAACCACGCCGCGGAAGCCGGCGGCGCGGGCCGCGTTCGGCGGTCCCGGCGGGTTGCGCGGGAGGGTGCGCGTTGAGTGACGAGCCGCGGCGGCCGCTGCACTTCATCGCGATCGGTGGCGCCGGGATGAGCGGCCTCGCCCTCGTCTGCGACCGGCTCGGCCATCGCGTCACCGGCTCCGACCGCGCCGAGTCGGGCTATCTCGAGCGCCTCCGCGCGGCCGGGATCGAGCCCGTCGTCGGCCACGACCCCGACAACGTCCCGGCCGACGCCGAGGTCGTCGTCTCGACGGCGATCGCGGACGACAACGTCGAGCTGGTCCGCGCCCGCGAGCGCGACCAGCCGGTGATCCACCGCAGCGATCTTCTGGCCCGCGTCTGCGCGGGCAAGCGGCTGATCGCGGTAGCCGGCGCTCACGGCAAGACGACGACCGCCGGGATGATCGTGCACGCGCTCGTCGCTGCCGGCGCCGACCCCGCCTTCCTGCTCGGCGGCGAGCTGCCCGGGGCGGGGCCCTCGGGAGCGCCGGCGAACGCCGACTGGAGCGGCTCCGACTGGATCGTCGCCGAGGCCGACGAGAGCGATGGCAGCTTCCTGAAGCTCGAACCCGAGGTCGCGGTGGTCACCAACGTCGAGCTCGACCACCACTCGCACTGGAGCGGCGAGGCCGAGCTTCATGCCGCGTTCGCCGAGTTCACGGCCGGCGCCGCAGCGGTCGTCCGCCCCTCCGACCCGCGCCTCGCTGCGCTCGACGGCGCCGGCCGGGTCCTCGGGTACGCGGTCGCGCCCGCGAGCGGGGCCGAACAGCCGCCGCCGGCGGCGCTGTTGGCGACCGATGTCGTCGCCGTCGAGGGTGGCTGCCGGTTCCGCGTCGTCTCGGCCGCGATCGGCGAGCGCGAGGTCCGGCTCGGCGTCCCCGGGCGCCACAACGTCGCCAACGCCACGGCGGCGATCGGGGCGCTGGCCTGCGCGCTCGAGCTCGACGAGCGCCTCCCCCCGCTCGACGAGCTGATCGCGGCGCTGGCCGGCTTTCCGGGGATGGCACGCCGGCTCGAGCGCAAGGGAGCCTTCGCCGGGGCCGTCGTCTACGACGACTACGCCCACCATCCGACCGAGGTCGCGGCAGCGCTGGCGGCGCTGCGGGAGCTTCCCCACCGGCGCCTGATCGCGGTCTTCCAGCCGCACCTGTACTCGCGGACGAAGACGCTGGCGCCGCGCTTCGGCCGGGCGCTGGCGGCGGCCGACGAGATCGGCGTGCTCGACGTCTATCCGGCCCGTGAACGCCCGGTCGGACCGCTCGCGGGAGTCAGCGGGCTGGACGTCGCCGCCGCGGCGGCGGACGCGGCGCCGGGCAAGCGCGTCGACTGGCTGATCGACGTCGATCGCGCTGCCGATGTCCTCGCACCGCGGATCGAGGCCGGCGACCTGCTCGTGACGATCGGGGCCGGAGACGTCTTCCGGCTCGCCGACCGGCTCGTCGCGGAGGGGCGATGAGGGGGCGCAAGCGGGTGCGCGCCCCGGTAGGAGTGCCGGGCTCGGGATCGAACCTGTACCGGATGGCGCTCGTGCCGACTGAATCCGCGACCACAGAGCGACGCGGCGGGGCGGGCGGCTGCTGATGGCTACGCGCGCCTCACGGCTTCCGCGCCGCTCAGCCGCCCCGGCGCTCTCCTGGCCGCGGGTCCGCAACCGGCTCATCGTCGCCGGCCTCGTGCTCGTGGCGCTGGCCGCCGCCTACACGCTCTGGTTCCGCAACTCTTCGCTGGTCGCGATCGAGGACGTGCGGGTCACCGGGGCCGACGTCCCCTCCGGCGTCGAGGGTCGGCTGACGGCGGCGGCCACCGGCCTCAGCACGCTCAACGTCGACCGCGCCGCGATCGAGTCGGCGGTCGCCGACGATCCGTCGGTCGTCGCCCTCAAGATCGAGACCGACTTCCCGCACGCCGTCACGATCGACGTCCAGAGTCGTGAGCCCGCCGGCTGGCTCGATGCCGACGGCGGCACCGTCGTCGCCGGCGACGGGACCGTGCTCGCGACCGGCGTCGATCGCCCCGACGGGATCCCCGAGATCGCCGGCGGGGGCTCGCACGGCGACCGCGTCGAGGGCTCCGAGCTCGCCGCGGCGAGGATCCTCGGTGCGGTGCCGGGGCCGCTTCAGCCGCAGGTCTCGAGGGCCCACGTCGACGAGGACCACGGCGTCGTCGCGGAGCTCAATGGTGGCATCGAGCTGCGTTTCGGCAGTCCCGCGAATGGCGACCAGAAGTGGCGGGCGGCAGCGGCCGTGCTCGCCGATCCGACGCTGACCAGCGCCACCTACATCGACCTCTCGGCGCCGCTGCGGCCGGTGGTCGGGTAGGGTCGCGCCACCCTCGACCAACCCCTGAGGGATGGCAAAGCCTCAACCATTGGTTGAGACAGCGATCTTGCAGGGATTCGAGGCCGACGTTGACAGCCACCAGGCTGTCGCTTACTTTGGCAGCAGTTTGCAGCCGCGGGGCGCGCGAACTCTCAACTATCACTCAAGCTCCGGACGGACAGAGAAAGGCGAGTGAAGCTCAGATGGAGGCTTCCAGTTACCTGGCGGTGATCAAGGTCGTCGGCGCGGGCGGCGGCGGCACCAATGCCGTATCGAGGATGGTCGATGCCGGGCTCAAGGGGGTCGAGTTCCTCGCCGTCAACACCGACGCCCAGGCGCTGCGCTCCTGCGACGCCGACGTCAAGCTCGCGATCGGCCAGGAGCTGACCCGCGGCCTCGGCGCCGGCGGCCAGCCCGAGGTCGGGGCCGGCGCCGCGGCCGAGAGCCGCGACGACATCAAGGAGGCGCTGAAGGGTGCCGACATGGTCTTCGTCACCGCCGGTGAGGGCGGCGGGACCGGGACCGGCGCGGCGCCGATCATCGCCGAGATCGCCAAGCAGGAGATCGGCGCCCTGACCGTCGGCGTCGTCACCAAGCCGTTCGAGTTCGAGGGCGCCAAGCGGATGCAACAGGCGCTCGACGGCATCGAGAAGCTCCGCAACGAGGTCGACACGTTGATCATCGTCCCGAACGAGAAGCTGCTCAACATCGTCGAGCGCCGCGAGCCGATCAGCGAGGCGTTCCGCAAGGCCGACGACATCCTCCGCCAGGGCGTCCAGGGCATCACCGACCTGATCACCGTCCCCGGGCTGATCAACCTCGACTTCGCCGACGTCCGCGCGATCATGTCCGACGCCGGCTCGGCGCTGATGGGCATCGGCACCTCCGCGGGCGAGAGCCGCGCAGTCGAGGCCGCCAAGGAGGCGATCTCCTCGCCGCTGCTCGAGTCGGCGGTCGACGGCGCCACCGGGATGCTCCTCAACATCACCGGCGGCGAGGACATGGGCCTGTTCGAGGTCAACGAGGCGGCCGAGGTCGTCGCCGGCACCGCCGACAAGGGCGCGAACATCATCTTCGGCGCCGTCGTCGACAACACGATGGGCGACGAGCTCCGCGTCACCGTGATCGCGACCGGCTTCGAGGGCTTCGAGATGCTCGCCCGCCGCCCGGCCGAGGTCCGCCGCCGCAGCCGCCGCCGCGGCGTCCAGCCCCCGAGCGACCGCGAGATCCGCTCGCTCGAGGTCTCCGACGACGAGATCGACATCCCGCCGTTCCTGCGGGACTAGCGAGCAGCAAGTAGCGAGCAGCCCGCTCGCCTTCGGCTCGCTCGCAGCAGACAGCGCGCTCGCGGCTCCGCCGCTCGCCAACAGCAGACAGCCCTCCCGCTGCCCACTGCCCGCTGCTTGCTGCTTGCTATGCCAGCGCCAGCGCCAGCTCGCGGATCGCGCCCGGATAGCGGTAGGTGATCCCGCCGTGCCTGCCGTCGAAGAGCTCGAGGGTGTGATCGACGCCGAGCCTGTCGAGCTCCGCCGAGAAGGCCTGAGCGCCGAGGTCGAGGAAGTACTCGTCGCCCTTGCCGGCGTCGATGTGGATCCGTCGCATCGAGCGCAGGGCGTCGCCGTGGCGCGGCGCCATGAGCACCGGGTCGTGGTCGAGCCAGAGCCGCCAGACGTCCTCGACGATCCGGCCGCTGACGGGGTCGAAGGGCAGCAACGCCTTGCCCGGCCGGTCGGGGTCCGGCGAGTAGCAGGCGGCGTAGCCGTACATCTCGAGCGGGCCGCCGTGGTGGCCGAAGTCGAACGGGTCGGCTTCGGGCAGATGCTCGAAGAAGACGTCGTAGGAGGACTCGTAGCGGTCGCGGAGGGTGCGGAGGGTCCGCGCGATGCTCGGCGGCATCGACAGCTCGAACAGGGAGTCGCCGGCATGGGAGGCGAGCGCCGAGAACACGTCGGGGCGCATCATCGGCACGACCATCGCCCCGTAGCCGCCCGAGGACTTGCCGGTGATGCCGCGCCGCTCGCGGTCGGCGGCGGTCGGGTAGCGCCCGTCGATGAACGGGACGACCTCGTCGCAGAGGTAGGACTGGTAGCGGCCGGTGCCGGTCGAGTCGAGGAACTGCGAGCCGCCGTAGCTCGTCCAGCAGTCGACCATGACGACGATCGCGTCCGGGCAGTCGGGCGTGGCGAGCATCGCGTCCATGCGCTCGATGAACGTCGGCTCGAAGGCGCTGCGGCTCGTCCACATGTCGAGCTGGCCGGTGTAGCCCTGGATCACGTAGATCGTCGGCAGCGCGCGCGGATGGTCGAGCTCGACCCCGGGCGGACGCAGCACGTAGAGCGGCCGGCGCGCCGGGTCGCCGAGCGGGTTGTCGGCGAGCAGGTCGGATTCGACGACGAGCCGGTCGAGCGTCCCCGCGAGCGGCCGGCTCCAGGGCCGGCCGAGCTCGTCGTCGGGGACCGGGCTCTCGTGGATCAGGCGCATCGCCGTCAGCCTAGATGCCGCGCCGCGGCGACGCCACGGCGAAGCTGCGCCGACCGGCTCCCCGAGCCGGATTCGAGATCCCGGTGCGACCGGGCGGCCGTTCCCCGCGGCGGTCGATCTTCATCTAGCCTGCGGCGCGTGACCGAGGAGCTGCGCCGGACCCCGCTCCACGACGAGCATCTCGCCGCCGGCGCCCGACTCGTTCCGTTCGCGGGCTGGGAGATGCCCGTCCAGTACGAGGGGCTCGCGGCCGAGCACGACGCCGTGCGCGGGCGCGCCGGCATGTTCGACGTCTCCCACATGGGCGAGATCGGGGCCCGCGGGCCGGACGCGGCGGCGTTTCTGCAGCGCGCGGTCAGCAACGACGTTGCCAGGCTCGCCGCGGGCGGCGCCCAGTACTCGTGCCTGTGCGCGGACGACGGCGGCATCCTCGACGACCTCTTCACCTACCGGCCCGCGGGATGGGACACCGACTACCTCACCGTCTCCAACGCCGCCAACCACGAGTCCGACCTGGCGCGGTTTCGTGACCTGGCGGCGGGCTTCGACGTCGAGGTGGTCGACCGCGCCCCCGACTTCGCGATGATCGCGGTCCAGGGGCCGGCGGCGCGGGCCGTCGTCGCCGGGCTGGCCTCCGCGGAGCTGCCGGCGCGGATGCGCACGGCGACGCTCGAGGTGGCCGGGGCGCGCTCGCTCGTCTGCGGTACCGGCTACACCGGCGAGGACGGGGTCGAGCTGCTCGTCCCGCCCGCCGACGCCGTGGCCGTCTGGCGGGCGCTTCGCGAGGCCGACGTCGTTCCCTGCGGGCTCGGCGCCCGCGACACGCTCCGACTCGAGGTCTGCTTCCACCTCCACGGCAACGACATCGGGCCGGACCGCAATCCGATCGAGGCGGGCCTCGGCTGGTGCTGCAAGGAGGAGACCGGTTTCGCGGGCTCGGAGGCCGTGGCCGCCGCCCGTGAGCAGGGGACCGCGGAGCGGCTCGTCGCCTTCGCGATCACCGGTCGCGGGATCCCCCGCCAGGGCAACGCGATCCTCGTCGGCGGCGAGCCGGCCGGCACGGTGACGAGCGGCACCTTCTCGCCGTCGCTGGGCATCGGGATCGGGATGGGATACGTTCGCTCCGACCTCGCCGAGCCCGGGACCGCGATCGAGATCGACGTCCGGGGCCGGCGCCGGGAGGCGGAGATCCGCAGCAAGCCGCTCTACGCGAAGAGCACCTGAGAGAACCGACGAAAGGAAGAGATGGCGACGGAGGAGAGCTACCCCGAGGACCTGCGCTACCACCCCGAGCACGACTGGGCGCGAATCGAGGGCGAGGAGGCGACGTTCGGGATCACCTGGTTCGCCCAGGACTCGCTCGGGGACGTCGTCTTCTTCGACCCGCCCGAGGTCGGCGCCACGGTCAGAAAGGACGAGCCCTACACCGAGGTCGAGTCGGTCAAGGCCGTCTCCGACGTGGTCGCCCCGCTCAGCGGCGAGGTCCTCGCGGTCAACGAGGCCGCGGGCACCAACCCGGAGCTGATCAACACCGATCCCTACGGCGAGGGCTGGCTGGTCAAGGTCCGCCTCAGCGACCCGGCCGAGGTCGACACGCTCCTCGCCGCCGCCGCCTACAAGGACCTGATCGCCGATTGACAACCCGCGAGCGCCCGATCGACACCGACAACCCGCGAGCGCCCGATCGACACCGACAAACCCGCGAGCGCCCGACAACCCGCGAGCGACGAATAGCTCGCAAATATTGTGAAGGATTCGTCGTTGGCGGGAGCTTGCCGGCTTGCGCGTCGGTAGGTTCCCTTCCGTGGCCACGCCCGACGAGATCAAGGCGGAAGTGAGCAAGAAGGTCGAGGCGGGACGGCTCCTCGATCACCTGGCCGACCGGATCGGGTCCAGGGTCGGGGCCTCGGCCGTCTTCGGACAGCCCGTCGAGCGGGAGGGCGTGACCGTGATCGGGGTCGCCAGGGCGATGTGGGGCTTCGGGGGCGGCGCCGGCGGCGAGGAGGGTGAGGACGGCGCCGGCGGCGGTGGTGGGGGCTTCGTATCGCCGCTCGGATACATCGAGGTGCGGGAATCGGGCGCCGAGTTCAGGCCGATCCGCGATCCCCGGCTCGTCGCCACGGCCGCGGCGGCGACGGTCTGCGCCCTCGGGCTGCTCGCGCGGGGGCTGCGCCGCCGCTAGGGCCCCCGCCCGCGCCGCTGGGGCCCCGCCGCGCCGCTGGGGCCCCGCCGCGCCGCCGGGGCGCTCTCGACCGGGACCCGATCATCCCGCCACGGTCCAGGGCTCGACGAGCGGCGTCGCGAGCCGACGATCGCCGTCCGCGGCGGGAGCATTCCGCCGCGTTCTCTAACCTGCCCGCCGTGAGTGGCTACACCTCCGTCACCGACGGCGAGCGCCGCGAGATGCTCGCCACGATCGGCGCCGCGTCGGTCGACGAGCTCTTCGACGTTCCGGCCGGTGTCCGCCTCGACCGCGACCTCGAGCTGCCCGACGGGCTCACCGAGGCCGAGGTCTACGAGCGGCTGCGCGACCTCGCCGCCCGCAACGCCGACGCCGAGGCTGAGGTCTGCTTCCTCGGCGCCGGGATGTACGACCACTACGCGCCGGCGATCGTCGACGCGATCGTCTCGCGCTCCGAGTTCCTGACTCCCTACACGCCGTATCAGCCCGAGATCTCCCAGGGCGGGCTGCAGGCGATGTTCGAGTTCCAGACCGCGATGAGCGAGCTGACCGGCCTGCCGCTCGCGAGCGCCGGGCTCTACGAGGGGCCCTCGGCGCTCGCCTCCGCCGGCTACCTCGCGATCGGCGCGACCAAGCGTCGCCGGTTCGTCGTCTCCGCCGGCGTCAATCCGCAGTCGCGCGAGACGCTCGCGACCTACTCCGGCGGCTATCCGGCCGCGATCGCCGAGGTCGGGCTCCGGGGCGGGCGGACCGACCTCGACGCGCTCGCCGATGCCGTCGACGGGGAGACCGCCGCGGTGTTCGTCCAGTACCCGAACTTCCTCGGCGCGATCGAGGACCTCGAGCCGATCGCACGGATCGCCCACGCGGCCGGGGCGCTGCTGATCGCCGCCTGCGATCCGATCGCGCTCGGCATCCTCCGCACCCCCGGCGAGGCCGGCGCCGACATCGCCGTCGGCGAGGGCCAGCCGCTCGGCAACCGGCTCGATTACGGCGGCCCGTCGTTCGGGTTCTTCTGCGCCACCGAGGCGCAGATCCGGCGGATGCCGGGGCGGATCGCCGGCGAGACGACCGACGTCGACGGCCGCCGCGGGTTCGTGCTCGCGCTGCAGACGCGCGAGCAGCACATTCGTCGTGAGAAGGCGACCCACAACATCTGCACCGCCCAGGCGCTGAACGCGCTCGCCGGGATGATCTACCTGAGCTGGCTCGGCCGTCGCGGCCTCGTCGAGCTCGGCGAGCTGCTCGTCCGGCGCACCGCCTACGCGCGCGAGCGGCTGACGGCGATCGCCGGCGTCGAGCCGCTCCACGACGCCCCCGTCGTCCGTGAGCTCGCGATCGGCTTCGACGCGCCGGTCGATGCCGTCCTCGACCACTGCGCCGCCCACGGGATCGCCGCCGGCGTGCCGCTCGGCGAGGAGCACGGCAACGGCCTGCTGGTCGCGATCACCGAGCAGCGCACCGTGGCGCAGATCGACCGGCTGGCGGAGGTGCTTGCCGCGGCGCTGGAGCAGGCAGCGGGCAGCGGGAAGCGGACGGCGGGGGCGATCGCGTGAGTGAGGCGTCCGTCAACCCGCCCGCGACCGCCGCGGTGCCGACGCCGATGCAGCGCGAGCGGGCGACGACGATCTTCGAGCGTTCGGTGCCGGGTCGGCGAGCCGCCGCGATCCCGGCCTCCGGCGTCCCCGGCGGCGACGTCCCGATCGATGAGTTGATCCCGCCCGCGCTGCTCCGCTCGCGGCCGGCAGGTCTGCCCGAGGTCTCCGAGCCGGAGATCGTCCGCCACTACACGCGCCTGTCGCGCCGCAACTTCGACCTCGACTCGGGGATCTACCCGCTCGGCTCGTGCACGATGAAGCACAACCCGCGGCTGAACGAGCGCGTTGCCGCGCTGCCGGGGCACGCCCGCCTGCATCCCGCCCAGGCGCCGGCCCGCGCGCAGGGTGCGCTCGAGCTGATCTGGTCGCTGGAGCGGTCGCTGAGCGAGATCTGCGGGCTCCCGCACGTCAGCCTGCTGCCCTCGGCCGGCTCGCACGGCGAGCTCGCCGGGCTGCTTCTGACCCGCGCCTTTCACGCTGCCGGCGGCGAGGCCGAGCTGCGGACGCGGGTGCTGACGCCCGACACCGCCCACGGGACGAACCCGGCCTCGGTGACGATGGCCGGCTACGAGGTCGTCAAGGTCGCCACCAACGACGAGGGTGGCGTCGACCTCGATGATCTCCGCGCCAAGACCGACGAGCGGGTCGCGTGCGTGATGCTGACCAACCCGAACACGCTCGGGCTGTTCGATCGCAACATCGCGGAGATCACCGGGATCGTTCGCGACGCCGGCGGGACGCTCTACTACGACGGCGCGAACCTGAACGCGATCATGGGCCATTCGCGGCCCGGCGACATGGGGTTCGACATCGTCCACGTCAACCTCCACAAGTCGTTCAGCCAGCCGCACGGCGGCGGCGGCCCCGGGGCCGGGCCGATCGCCGTCTCCGACCGGATCGAGCCTTACCTGCCGGTGCCACGGGTCGCGCGGGTCGAGTCGGGCGACGCCGGCAATGGCGACGCCCCGGGGGCGCGGTTCGAGCTGCGCGGCGCCTCCGACCACCCGGAGACGATCGGGCGGCTGCGCGGCTTTCAGGGCAACTTCGGCGTCTTCGTGCGCTCCTACGCCTACATCCTCAGCCTCGGCGGCGACGGGCTCGCCGAGGCCTCCGAGACGGCGGTCCTCAATGCCAACTACCTGCTCGCGCGGATGCGCGAGGGACGGGCCGGTCGCTACCTGCCGATCGCCTTCGACCGGCGGCCGATGCACGAGTTCGTGCTCTCCGCCAGCCCGGCCGGGAAGGAGCTCGGGATCAAGACCCTCGACATCGCCAAGCGCCTCCTCGACCACAACATGCACCCGCCGACCGTCTACTTCCCGCTGCTCGTCGACGAGGCGCTGATGATCGAGCCGACCGAGACCGAGACGCGCGAGTCCCTCGACGGCTTCGCTGACGCGGTCGAGTCGATCCTCGCCGAGGCCGAGGACGATCCCGAGATCGCCCGCCAGGCGCCCTACACGACCCCGGTCCGCCGGCTCGACGAGGCCGGCGCCGCCCGTAACCCGGTCGTCCGCCAGGACCTCGGCTGAGCATCGCGTCCGGTCTGCCCTGCCGCATCGGAGCGGCGGCGACCGCTGAGCGCGCGCCCCCGCGGCGACGGCCGAACGCCGGGTGGGACCGCTGAACGCAGGCCCCCGGCGGCGACCACGCCCGGTGGTCGCCGACCCGCGGCTCGCCGCGCCGGCGGCGGCGAACGGCCTGGCTCCGCTAGGCGGGAAGCTCCTGGCGGAGCTCGAGGACCGGCGCGAACAGGTCGCCCTCGCGCTCGACGCGCGCCAGTACCTGTCCGGCGGTGAAGCGGAGTCCGTCGGGATCACCCGACGCGGCGGTCCGCTCGACCTCCCCCCAATGGAGTGGGGTCGAGACGGTCGGCTGCTCGCGGCCCCGCAGCGAGTAGGCCGCGACGGTCGTCTTGGTGCGGGTGTTCTGGCTCCAATCGACGAAGACCCTGCCGGCGCGCAGCGACTTCGTCATCTGCGCGGTGACGAGCTCCGGCTCGGATCGCTCGAGCGCCTGCGCCACCGCCCGCGCGTAGGGTTTCGTCGTCGCGTAGGTGAGGTCGTCGTTGAGCGGCACGTAGACCTGCATCCCCTTCGAGCCCGAGGTCTTCGGGAACGCCTCGAGCCCGAGCCCGGAGAACAGCGCGCGGATCCGCAGGGCCACCGTGCAGCATTCGGCGATCGTCGCCGGAGCGCCGGGGTCGAGATCGAACGCGAGGACGGTCGGGCGGTCGATGTCGGCCGCTGTCGCGAGCGCGGGATGGAGCTCGATCGCGGCGAGCTGGGCGAGCCAGATCAGCGTCGGCAGGTCGTCGCAGACGGTGAACTCGATCCGACCGCCGCGGCCGCCGATGTCGATCGGGACCGTCCGGACCCAGTCGGGACGGTGGCCGGGGCTGTTCTTCGCGAAGAAGTGCTTGCCCTCGACGCCGTCGGGGAAGCGGACGACGGTGAGCGGCCGGTCGTGGAGATGGGGGAGCAGCGCCGGCCCGATCCGCGCGTAGTAGTCGATCACCTCCCCCTTGGTGAAGCCGGCCTTCGGGTAGAGGACCTTGTCGAGGTTGGTGACCGACAGGCGCCGGCCGTCGATCTCTACTTCGCGGCCTTCGCCCGTGACTTGCTCTTCGCCTTGGTCGCCGGTCTGGTCGCCGTCGTCTTCCGCGCCTTCGCCCGCCCCGGCTTCGTCGCGCGCTTCGCGCCGCCGCCCAGCTCCTCGCCCCTGATTGCGGCCAGTGATTCCTCCAGGGCCGCCATCAGGTCGGGCGCCTTCGTCGGCTTCGGCGCCTCCGGCTCGGCGGCGAGGACGTCTTCGCCGGCCGCCTTGCGCTCGATCATCCCCAGCAGCTCGGCGCGGTACTCGTCCTCGTAGGCGGACGGGTCGAAGTCCTTCGCGAGGGACTCGATCAGCTGCTTGGCCATCGCGATCTCCTGCTTGCGCGGCGGCGTCTCCGGCTCCTCGCCGAGCAGCCCCTCGAGCTGGGAGGGGGGGACGACCTCGTCGGCGAACCGCATCGTCGCCAGGGTCAGAACGCCCTCCGAGGCGCGGATCGCGCAGAGGCTCTCGCGGTTGCGGAGCACGAATCGGGCGATCGCGACCTTGCGTTGCTCGCTCATCGCCTGCGCGAGCAGCGCGTAGGCGCGCTCGGCGCCCGCAGCCGGGCCGAGGTAGTAGGGCTGGTTGAAGTAGATCGGGTCGATCTGGTCGAGGTCGACGAAGTCCTCGATCTCGATCGCCTTCGAACGCTTCGGGTCGAGCGATTCGAGCTCCTCGCGCGAGAGCACGACGTACCGGTCCGGGGAGATCTCGTAGCCCTTGACGAGGTCCTCGTAGGCGACCTCTTCCTCGTCGGCCTCGGCGACGCGCTTGTGGCGGACGCGGGAGCCGTCCTTCGCGCGCAGCTCCCGAAACCGGATCGTCTTGCTCGAGACGGCCGAGTAGAGCTTCACGGGCACGTTCAGCAGCCCGAAGCTGATCGTCCCTGTCCAGATCGCGCGCGGCATGGATCCCAGTGTTTCGACGATACCGCGCTGCCTCCGCTTCCGGCCCCGCGATCGGGCGTGATCTTGCGCTGCGGCGGTCGCTCCTTCGTCGTTGCCCGGCGGCGGAGAGCTGTCGCAACCGGGCGGCCGAGATGTCGCAACCGGGCGGCCGAGCGCCGGCGCAACCGCGGTGGCGGGGATTTCCGCGTCGATGAGTGGAGAAAGTCCGCCACCGCGGGGAGGGCCGGATTCATCCGCCCCCCGCGGGGAGAGGCTAGATTCCCCGCCCGTGAGCCCGGGACCACAGAGCCGTCGGATCTTCAGCGGGATCCAGCCGACCGGCCGCAAGCACCTCGGCAACTACATCGGCGCGATCCGCCAGTACGTCGCCGGGCAGGAGAGCGCCGCCTCGCCCGATGCGGCGATCTACTGCATCGTCGACCTGCACGCCACGACCCTGGCGTACGACCCGGCCGAGCTTCGCGAGCGGCTCTACGACACCACCGCGATCCTCCTCGCCGCCGGCCTCGACCCGGATCGCTGCGTCCTGTTCCGGCAGGGAGACGTCCGCGAGCACACCGAGCTGACCTGGCTGCTCGGCGCGGTGACGGCCTGGGGTGACCTGAACCGGATGCACCAGTGGAAGACGAAGCGCGAGCAGGCCGAGAGCCAGGCCGGGGCGTTCGTCTCCGCGAACCTGTTCAACTACCCGATCCTGATGGCAGCCGACGTCCTCGCCTACCGGGCGACCGAGGTCCCCGTCGGCGACGACCAGCGCCAGCACGTCGAGTTGATGCGGGAGGTCGCGCGGCGCTTCAACGAGCGGTTCGGCGAGACCCTCGTCGAGCCCGAGCACCGGATCCCCGCGGTCGGCGCCCGGATCATGGACCTCCAGGACCCGACCGCGAAGATGTCGACGACGAGCGGGAGCGAGGCCGGCCGGGTCTACGTCCTCGACGAGCCCGACAGCGTCCGCAAGAAGTTCCGGAGCGCCGTCACCGACTCCGGCCGCGAGGTCCGGCGCGCCGGACCGGAGGGCGGCAAGGACGGGATCGAGAACCTGATCGAGATCCTCTGCGTCGTGCGGGACCTCGAGCCCGAGCGGGTCGAGGCCGAGTTCGAGGGCTGCGGCTACGGCGACTTCAAGGCCGCGGTGGGCGACGCCGTGGCCGAGTTCCTCGCACCGGTACGCGAGCGGTACGCGTCGCTCCGCGACGAGGAGGCCGAGCTCGAGCGCGTCCTCGCCCGCGGAGCGGAGAGGGCCCGCGCGCTGTGCGGCCCCGTCCTCGCCGACGCTCGCGCGGCGATGGGCGTAGCCGAGCCCCCGCATCGCTCGTAGCCACGGGCCGGGTCGCGATCAGCGGCCCGCTGCGACCGACCGGTGGCGCGCCTAATCTTCCGTTCGTGCGCACCACCGACCTCGAGCTCGACCTCGACGTCTTCGCCGGGCCGTTCGACCTGCTGCTCGCGGTCGTCCTGCGCGAGGAGATCAGCCTGCTCGAGGTCGAGCTCGGCGCGATCGTCATCGCCTACATCGAGCACCTCGATGAGGAGGGCGAGCTCGACCTCGAGGCGGCGACCGAGTTCCTCGTCCTGATCGCGGCGCTGCTCGAGCTCAAGTCGCGGTTGATGCTCCCCGCCGAGGAGGAGCCGGAGCTCGACCTCGGGCCGGAGGAGGCGGCGGACGAGCTGCTCGCGCGGATGCTCGAGTACCGCCGATACAGGGATGCCGGCGCCGAGCTGAGCCACCGCTTCGCCCGCGAGTCGCCCTACCTGTACCGGTCGGCGCCGCTGCCGGTCGAGCTGCGGCGGGTCTCGCTCGAGGCCTCGCGGCAGGCCTACGATCCCGAGCGGCTCGGGCTTGCGCTCGGCGATCTGCTGACCCCGCCGCCGGTCCCCGATACGAGCCACATCCGCCCGACCGTCTCGCTCGAGCGGCGGGTCGAGGTGCTCCGCGACCTGCTCGGCCGAGCCGCCCGGATCGACTTCGATGAGGCGTTCGGGCGCGAGGACCGGCTCACCCAGGCGGTCACGATCTTCGCCCTCCTCGAGCTGCACAAGAAGGGGGAGGCGACCTGGGAGCAGGAGCGGAACTTCGGGCCGATCGTGGTCAGCGGGAAGCAACGCGCAGGGCGGGAGGAGCCGGGCGGCGGAGCCGTGGTCGCGGCCGGGATCGGGGGGCCGAGACGGTGAGCGGGGGCGGCAGTGCTCCGGAGCTGGCGCGGACCGTCGAGGCGCTGCTCTTCCTGTCGCCCGATCCGGTCGGGGTGGGCGAGTTGATCGACGCCTGCGAGGTCGGCGAGGTCCAGATCCGCAACGCGCTCGACCTGCTCGCCGAGGAGCTCGCTCCGGGACGGCGCGGGATCGTCCTCCGCGAGGTCGCGGGTGGCTACACGCTCGCGACCGATCCGATGGCCGAGCGGTCCGCGCGCCGGCTCCTCGCCCGGCCGAAGACGCCGCCGCTCACCGCAGCCCAGGCCGAGACCCTGGCGATCGTCGCCTACCTGCAGCCGGTCTCGCGCCCCGAGATCGCCCGGATCCGCGGCGTCAGCTCCGAGTCCGGCGTCCAGACCCTGAGCGAGCGCGGCCTGATCGAGGAGGCGGGCCGGTCCCGGTTCGGGGCGGTCCTGTACCGGACGACGGAGCTGTTCGAGCGCCTGTTCGGCCTCAACGGGCTCGAGGACCTGCCCGACGTCTCGAGGTTCGATCCGACCCCCGAGGACGCGGCCGAGCTCCGCGAGCGGCTGCTCGCGGCCGGCGAGCAGCGCGCCGCTCCTTGAGCGGCCACGACCTCACGCTGCTCCCCGGCGAGCTGGCGATCGTCAGGCTGCCGCCCGGCGCCGACGCGCGGGCCTGGGCCCGATCGGGCCCGGCCGGCCTGCTCTCGGTGACCGAGTCCGCGACGGAGACCTCGGTCGTCTGCGATCGGGCTGCGGCGCCCGCCGGCGCCGAGGTCTCGGGCCCGTGGCGCGTGCTCGTGGTCGCCGGCCCGCTCGACCACGCGCTGACCGGCGTCCTCGCCGCGATCGCCGGCCCGCTCGCCGGGTCCGACATTCCGATCTTCGCGGTCTCGACGTTCGACACCGACTACGTGCTCGTTCCGGCCGGCCGGGTCGCCGACGCGGTCGCGACGCTGCGCGGGGCCGGCCACCACGTCGCGACCTCCCGGTTCGGGGCCTGAGATGCGGCTCGCAAAGTACCTCGCCCACTGCGGGGTGGCCTCGCGCCGAGCCGCCGAACGGCTCGTCGCGGCCGGCCGGGTGACCGTCGGTGGCGTGGTCGTGACGGACCCCGCGCGCGACGTCGGGGCCGCGAGCGGCGTCGCGGTCGATGGTCGCGAGGTGCTGCCGGAGCCGCACGAGACCTGGATGCTCAACAAGCCCCTCGACGTCACCTCGACCGCGTCGGAGCCGGGGCGTCGCCGCGCCGTCACCGACCTCGTCGCGAGCGAGCGCCGCCTCTATCCGGTCGGGCGGCTCGATGCCGACTCGACGGGGCTGATCCTGCTGACCAACGACGGCGAGCTCGCCAACCGGCTCACCCATCCCCGCTACGGGATCGCGAAGGCCTACCGGGCGACGCTGCGACGGCCGATTGCCGACCGCGACCTCGAGCGGCTGCGGCGCGGCGTCACCCTCGACGACGGCCCGACGGCGCCGGCCGAGGCCCGGCGCCGCGGCCGGCGCGAGGTCGAGATCACGATCCGCGAGGGCCGTAACCGACAGGTGCGGAGAATGCTCGAGCGGGTCGGCAACGAGGTCGTTGCCCTCGAGCGCGTCCGGTTCGGCCCGCTCGCGCTCGGCGACCTGCCACGCGGTCGCTCGCGGCGGCTCGCGCGCTCGGAGCTGAAGCGGCTCTGGAAGGATGCTGGGCGATGAACGGTGCCGGCGACGTAACGGGCCCGGCCGCCGCGACCGGCGAGCGGATCTTCGCGCTGCGCGGCGCGGCGCAGGCGGCCGCGAACGACCGCGACGCGATCCTCGCCGCGACCGACGAGCTGCTTCGCGAGCTGATCTGGCGCAACGATCTCGCGGCCGAGCGGATGGTGAGCTGCATCTTCACCTGCACCGACGACCTCGATGCCGAGTTCCCGGCGGTGGCGGCGCGCAACCTCGGCCTCGACGCGGTGCCGCTGCTCTGCGCTCGCGAGATCGCGGTTCCGGGCGCGATGGAGCGGGTGATCAGGACGATGCTCCACTACTACGCGCCCGCCGACCACCGGCCCGCCCACGTCTACCTCGGCGCCGCGGCGGCGCTTCGCTGCGACCTCGACTCCGCCCAGTGACCTGAGATGCCGGTCCGGTTCGCGAAGCGGCTCGATGCCCTGCCGCACTACGAGGGGGGGATGGACATCGAGCGCGCCCGGCGCACCTTCGAGGCATCCGACGTGATCAAGCTCGCCTCGAACGAGTCCCCGTGGGGCCCGCACCCGAAGGTGCTCGAAGCGATCGGGCGGGCGGCGGCGGATGCCAACCGCTACCCGGACCAGTATGCCTCGCTCTTGCGGCGGCGGCTCGCCGACCGCTACGAGGTCGAGCCGGGAACGATCGCCGTCGCCAACGGCTCCTGCGAGATCCTGCTCGCGGCGGCGCTGGCGCTCTGCGAGCCCGGCGCCGAGATCGTCTACGCGTGGCCCTCGTTCTCGATGTACCCACAGCTCGCGCCGCTCGCGGGCGCCCGCGAGATCCGCGTGCCGCTCAACGATGCCTACGAGCACGACCTCGATGCGATGGCGACCGAGCTGACGGCGGCGACGCAGCTCGTCCTCGTCTGCAACCCGAACAACCCGACCGGCACCGCGCTCGGGGCTGCGCAGATCGCCGCCTTCGTCGACCGCGTCCCCGATCACGTCACCGTGATCCTCGACGAGGCCTACGTCGAGATGCAGGTGCTCGACGACCCCGACGCGACCGTGGACATGCTCGCCGGGCATCCCAACCTCGTCCTGCTGCGAACGTTCAGCAAGGTCTACGGGCTCGCCGGGCTGCGCTGCGGCTACGCGCTCGGGTCGGCCCGGTTCCGGGCCGCCGTCGATGCGGTCCGCCAGCCGTTCGACGTCAACGCGCTCGCTCAGGCGGCCGGCGCCGAGGCGCTGCTGCACGGCGACGACATGCTCGACCGCGTCGAGCGGACGATCGCCGAACGGATCGGCGTCGAGGAGGAGCTCCATGAGCTCGGGCTGCGAACCGCGGCCAGCCAGGCGAACTTCTCGTGGATCGACCTCGGCGACCGCGACGAGGCCGAGATCGTCGCGGGGCTCGGCAGTCGCGGGGTGATCGTCCGTGCCGGCACGCCGCTCGGCGGGCCGGGGCACATCCGCGTCACCTACGGCACCGGGGCCGAGAACCGGCGCTTTCTCGAGGCGCTCGCGAAGCTGCTCTGAGCGGTCCGCCGGTTGCGGCCGCGGCGCCCCGTCGGTTGCGGCCGCGGCGCCCCGCCGGTTGCGGCCGTCCCGCCCCCGTGCTACAAACGACGGCGATGCGCCCCATGACGACAACGACCGCCGCGCCCGAAGGCGCCCGTCGTCCTGCCCGGTGCTCGTCGCTCCGCCCGTATCGCTACTGGCGATTTAGCTAGGTCTCCGGCCGGACCCGCGCGTGCGGGCGTCCGCCGGACTCGCAGCCCGAGACCCACGCCAGCACCCGCCGGCCCAGCGCCCGGCGACGATCCGAAAGGCCGACCAGATGACGAGCACCACCGCCCTCCCCGAACCAACCGCCCCCGACGCGCCGCCGTGCGGCTTCGACGTCGCCGGCCGCCACGTCGGCTCGGAGTTCACCCTGATCGCCGGCCCCTGCACGGTCGAAACCCGTGCCGGGACCCTGGCCGTGGCCGAGGCCGTCGCTGCCGGGGGCGCCGCGATGCTGCGCGGCGGCGCCTACAAGCCACGCAGCTCGCCGTACTCGTTCCAGGGCCTCGGACCCGAGGGGCTGGCGATCCTGCGCGAGGCGAAGGAGCGAACCGGGCTGCCGATCGTCACCGAGCTCCTCGACGTCCGCGACCTCGAGGACGTCGTCGCGACCGCGGACGTCGTCCAGGTCGGCGCCCGGAACATGCAGAACTACCCGCTGCTGGCCGAGCTCGGTCGGACCGACCGCGCGGTCCTGCTCAAACGCGGGCTGGCGGCGACGCTCGACGAGCTGGTGCTCGCCGCCGAGTACGTGCTCAAGGAGGGCAACGAACGGGTGATCCTCTGCGAGCGCGGGATCCGCACGCACGAGACCGCCTATCGGTTCACCCTCGACCTGCTCGCCGTCCCGGCGCTCAAGGAGCGGACCCACCTGCCGGTGATCGTCGATCCAAGCCACGCGCCGGGGCGGCGCGACTGGGTCGAGCCGATGTCGCTCGCGGCCGCGGCGGCCGGCGCCGACGGGATCATCGTCGAGGTCCACGACGACCCGGCGAACGCCGTCTGCGACGGACCTCAGGCGCTGCCCGCGTCGCAGTTCGCCGGGTACGCGGAGCGGCTCCGTGCGGTGGTCGAGGCCGCGGGTCGCAGCGCCCCGCTCGCGGTTTAGGCAATGATCGGCCGGTGCCCGGAAGCTCGGATCATCCGCCGCGGATCGCGGTTCTCGGCGTCGGGCTGATCGGCGGCTCGATCGGGCTTGCGGCGCGACACCGGCTCGGCGCCGAGGTCAGCGGCTTCGACCCCGACGAGCGCAACGTCGATCGCGCCGTGGCGCTCGGCGCCCTCGACGTTGCTGCCGGATCGGTCGCCGAAGCGGTGGCCGCGGCGGACGTCGTCTTCTGCGCGGCGCCGGTCACGGCATTGCCCGACCTCGTCGCCGCGGCGCTCGCGGGATCGGCAGACGCGGCCGTCGTGACCGACGTCGGCTCGACCAAGCACGCGCTCGTCGCCGCCGTTGCCGGCTCGGCCGCGGCCGACCGCTTCATCGGCGGCCATCCCCTCGCCGGGGCCGAGACCGCCGGCGTCGAGGGCTCGCGTCAGGATCTGTTCGAGGGGGCACGCTGGTATCTGACGCCGACCGAGCACAGCCAGGGTGTCCTCTTCGATCGCCTGCACGGGGTCCTCGCCGGGATCGGGGCACGGCCGATGGCGATCGACGCCGAGGTCCACGACCTCGAGATGGCGGCGATCAGCCACCTCCCGCACGTCCTCGCCAACGCCCTCGTCGCGACGGCGTCGGCCTCGATCGGAAGCGAGGGGGAGCGGCGCCCGGAGGTCGGCCGGAGCTTCCGCGATGCGACTCGGGTCGCCGGCGCCAACCCGGGGATCTGGGCCGACATCTTCAGCTCCAACTCCGCGGCGGTCGCGGCCGAGATCGACGACGTCGTCGCTCGGCTCGAGGCCGCGGCGGAGCTGATCCGCGACGGCGACCGGAACCGGATCAGGGCCTGGCAGGACGAGGCCCGCGAGGATCGCCGGGCGATGCTCGAGCCCGATGTCGGCTCCGCGCCGTTGGTCGAGCTCCGGATCGCGGTCGAGAACCGGCCCGGGACGGTCGCCGAGATCGCCCTCGCGCTCGGCCGGGCCGGGGTCAACATCGAGGACATGTCGCTGTTTCCGGCCGCGGACCGCCGGACCGGCGCGATCTCGCTGTGGATCTCGGGCGTCGGGGAGGCGCGCCAGGCGGCCGAGATCGTGGCCGGCCTCGGCCACGAGGTCGCGCCGATCGCCGAGGTGGGCTGAGTGGGGGACCGCATCGACGCGCACTTCGCGCCGGCCCGTGCGCTCGCGGGCTCGCTCCTCGCTCCGCCCGACAAATCGATCTCGCACCGGGCGGCGCTGCTCGGCGCCTTCGGAGAGGGCACGGCGGCGGTCTCGCGCTACCTCGACTCGGCCGACACCCGCAGCTCGCTCGCCGCGGTCGCGGCGCTCGGCGCGACCGTGCGGTCCGGCCCGGCGGGTCCCGGCGCGCTCGAGGTCGAGATCGACGGCTTCGGGCTTCGCGGGGCGTCCGAGCCAGCCGGCGCGATCGACGTCGGCAACGCGGGAACGCTGATCCGGCTCCTGGTCGGGCTGCTGGCGGGGCAGCGGGGACGGGAGTACGTGCTCGACGGCGACGAATCGATCCGCCAGCGGCCGATGGGACGGGTGGCCGAACCGCTGCGGGCGATGGGGGCCGCGGTACGCACCGCGGCGGGGGCGCGACCCCCGATCGCGGTCGCGGGCCGGGCCCTGCACGCGATCCACTGGGAGATGCCGGTCGCATCGGCGCAGGTCAAGTCATGCCTGCTGCTGGCCGGCCTGCTCGCCTCGGGGCGGACGACCGTCCGCGAGCCGGCGGTGACGCGCGATCACACCGAACGGATGCTCGGGGCGGCCGGCGTCGATATCCGGGTCGAGCGCGAGCGGCCGAGCCTGCCGCACGACCCGGTCGCGGCGACGATCGGGATCGGGGCGCCGGAGCGGATCGCGCTGCCGCCGATGACCGTCCCGGGCGACCTCTCGTCGGCCGCCTTCCACCTGGTCGCCGCGCTGATCGTCCCCGGGGCCGACGTGCGGATCGAGGCGGTCGGCATCAACCCGACCCGGATCGGGCTGCTCGGGATCTTGAACAGGATGGGCGCCGGCCTCGAGGTCGTCGAGCGGGGTGTACAGGGGGGAGAGCCGGTCGGCGACCTTCGCGCCCGGCACGGCGAGCTCGCCGGTGTCTCGGTCGGGGCGGCCGAGGTCGCGATGGCGATCGACGAGCTTCCGCTGGTCGGCTTGCTCGGCTGCTTCGCCGCGGGCACGACCCGGGTGACGGGCGCGGCCGAGCTCCGCCACAAGGAATCCGACCGGATCGCCGGCGTCGTCGATGCCCTGAACGCGCTCGGCGGGCGGGCCGAGGCCGAGGCCGACGGCTTCACGGTGACCGGAACGGGGCGCCTGCCGGGTGGCGAGATGGATTCCCGCGGCGACCATCGGCTGGCGATGCTCGGCGCCGTCGCCGGCCTCGCCTCCGAGCAGGGCGTGACCGTTCGCGACTTCGGCGCGGCGCGGATCAGCTATCCGCGCTTCGAGCAGGACCTGCGCTCGTTGCTCGGCTAGCGATCGGTTCCCGATCGCCAGGAGTGTCCCGCGGGACACTCCGGAAGCTGCCGCTCGAGCAACGGGGGCGGTGAATCTGAGGGCGGCTCAAGCGCCGGTGCGATCGATGGCGTCGGATCTGAGGGGGGTTCAAGTGCCGGTGGGGTCGATGGCGCCGGAATATCGGCGCGATCGACCCCAGCGCGAAGGGCGGGCGCGGCGCGGGTCAGCGATCCGCGTCTCGAGCGGGATCAGCGCGGGTCGGTCGGCGGGGTTCGATGCACGCTCACTTGGTCGCCGCGTTGAGCAGGATGAGCGCACCGCCGATCGCGGTCAGCGCCGCAGCCCCGACGAGGCTTCCAGCGATGCTGTTGCCGGTCGCGCGCGAGGCGACGAACGAGTAGACGGCGAGGATCCCGAAGCCGCACCACTGCGAGAGCACGTAGGCCGCGCGCAGCGTGACCGCATCGACGACCGCGAGCACGAAGAACGAGATCGGGACCGCCGCGACGACGAGGCCGGTGACCGCCTCGCGGACCTCGTGGCGCCGCTCCTCGGCGCTGGCCGGCCGCCGGCTGCGGATCGAGATCCCGACCCGGTCGGCGAACACCTCGGCCAACGTCAGCGCGATCGCCGCGCCGAGCACGTAGGCGAGCGCCTTGCCCGGCCGCGTCTCGACCCCCTCGAGCGCGACGGTGACGGCCAGCACGGCGATCAGGACGTAGATCGCGCGGTCCGCGTGGCGGGCAAAGTCCACGGCGCAACCCTGACCCCGTCGCCGGACGTCCCCGCGAGGCGGCGCTCCCGTCCCGGGAAAAGACTCGCGCCGGACACCGCGCGGGGTGGCGCTCGCGTCCCCGGGGAGGACGCTTGCGCCGGACACCGCACGAGGCGGCGCTCACGTCCCCGGGAGGACGCTTGCGCCACCTCGCGGTCACGGCGGGCGGCTACTCTGCTCCGGCTCATGGTCATCGCCATCGACGGGCCCGCCGGGGCCGGCAAGTCAACGGTCGCCCGGGCGCTCGCCGAGCGCCTCGGCTTCACCTACCTGGACTCGGGGGCGATGTACAGGAGCGTCGCCCTGGCGGCGATCCGGGCCGGGATCGATCCCGACGACGCCGCCGCGACGACGGCGCTGGCCGAGGTGCTCGACCTGCGGGTCGCACCCGGCGCGGTGGCGATCGGCGCTGAGGACGTCTCGGCCGCGATCCGGACGCCGGAGGTGACCGCCGCCGCCTCCCGGGTCTCGGTCCATCCCGGTGTCCGCGCCGCCATGGTCGCCCGGCAGCGGGCGCTCGTCGCCGCTGGCGGCTGGGTGGCGGAGGGCCGCGACATCGGCACGGTGGTCTGCCCCGAGTCACCGCTCAAGGTCCACCTGACCGCCTCCGAGGAGGAGCGGGCCCGCCGGCGCGCCGCCGACACCGGCGAGGATCACGGCGCCGTGCTGGCGGCGCAACGCGATCGCGACGCTCGCGACCGCGGTCGTGAGCACGGAGCGCTCGAGCTCGCGGCCGGAGCGGTGGAGCTCGACACGACCGGCCTCGACGTGGCCGGGGTCGTCGACCGGATCGCCGCTATCGCCCGCGAGCGGGGGCTGGCGTGAGGTCGGGCCGATGAAGGTCGCGGTCGTCGGCTATCCGAACGCGGGCAAGAGCACGCTGATCAACCGCCTCGCCGGTGGCCGCGAGGCCGTCACCCATGCCGAAGCCGGCGTCACCCGCGACCGCAAGGAGATCGAGACCGAGTGGAACGGGGTGCCCCTGACCCTGATCGACACCGGTGGCGTCGATCTCGCGGCCGGGGACTCGCTCTCGCGAGCGGTCCAGCACCAGGCCCGCGAGGCGATCGCCGATGCCGACGCGGTCCTGCACGTCGTCGATGCCAAGGCCGGGCTCGGCCCCGGCGACGCCGAGGTGGCGGCGCTGCTGCGCGCTGCAAAGCAGCCGGTGGTAGTCGTAGCCAACAAGGTCGACAACCCCCTCGACGTCCATCTCGCGGCGGAGCTCAACCGGCTCGGGCTCGGGGAGCCGATCGCCGTCTCGGCGACCCACGGGCTCGGAACCGGCGACCTGCTCGATCGGATCACCGCGCTCGCCGACCGCGCCGGCGCCGTGGCGTCGGCCGGGACGCTGCCGCGGATCGCGATCCTCGGGCGTCCCAACGTCGGCAAGTCGTCGCTTCTCAACGCGTTGCTCGGCACCGAGCGGATGATCGTCAGCGACGTCGCCGGCACGACCCGCGACGCGATCGACACTCCGGTTGAGGTCGGCGGCCGCGCGGCGCTTCTGATCGACACCGCCGGGATCAGGCGACGCACGAAGGTGGCGGGCACGATCGACTATTACGCGCAGCTGCGCGCCGAGCGGGCCGCCGAGCGGGCCGACGTGGCGATCCTCGTCTGCGACGCCTCCGAGGGCGTCACCTCCGAGGACCTCCGGATCGGCGAGCTCGCGATGAAGGCCGGCTGCGCGACGCTCGTCGTCCTCAACAAGTGGGACGTCGTCGCGATCGATCTCGACGACGCCAAGGCCCGGATCGAGCGGCGGCTCCGGCTCCGGCCACCGGTGATCACGATCTCGGCGCTGCGCGGCCGCAACCTCGCCAAGGTCCTGCCGAAGGCGCTCGAGCTCGCCGACCGGCGTGCGGCGCGGGCGCGGACCCCGGAGCTGAACCGGATCCTCAGCGAGTCCGTCGAGCGCAATCCGCCACCGGCGAAGCGTGGCAAGCGGCTGCGGCTCTACTACGCCGCCCAGGTCGGGGACGCGCCGCCGCGAATCGCCATCCAGGTCAACGACCGGACGCTGATCAACCGCGACTGGGCGTACTACCTCGAGAACCGGATCCGGACCGCGCTCGGCCTCGACGGAGTCCCGCTGGTGATCGACTTCGTCCCGCGCCGGCGTGATCGGGGCTCCGGGTAGGTATAAACGCGCGGTGCAGGAGGACCCGCGCAGCGACGAACGCGACGCCGCGAGCGAGCCATGGTCCGGGATCCGACCGGATGCGCAGCTCGGTGCCGACACGAACGCGCGCAGCAGCCTGGCGCGGCGGGTGCGGGCGCTCCGTGACTCCGGCCCGGGCAGCGGCACCTGGAGCGAGTGGGTGCGGCGCCGTCGCCGCCGCCTCGCCGCGCGCTGGCAGCGCCTCGAGGCCACCAGCCGGCACCGGATCGCCGCCGGCGGGATCGTCGCCGCGGTCGTGCTGTTCGTCTGGCTCGTCCTGATCCCCCTCGCCCCGTGCGGGCTCCCCGGCGGCGCTGGGTGCCGCCCCGCCGACGACGCGATCGCGCTGGTTCCCGACGACGCGCTCGTCTACGCCCACCTCGACATCGATCCGGAGTCGGAGCAGTTCGCCGCCGCGTCCGGAATCGGCCGCCGCGTGCCGCTGCTGAGCCGGCTCACCGTCGACGCCATCAGCGGCATCGCCGGCGCCGGGGTCGACTACGGGCGCCAGATCGAGCCGTGGGCGGGCGGCGAGGTTGCGCTGGCTGCGCTCCCCGCCGGCGTCGCCGGCCAGCGGGTCGTGATGATCGAGGCCGACGACACCGCCGCCGCCGCCGCGTTCGCCTCCGGTCTGCTCGGGCCGAAGCGGTCGAGCACGTCGGTCGGCGACACCGACATCTCGGTCGGCCCCCGCGGCGCCGCGTGGGCGATCGAGGACGGGTTCCTGCTGATCGGGTCGGAGGCGGGGCTGACGGCGATGCTCAGCGATGACCGGCCCGCGCTCGAGGGCTCCGACGCCGCCGCGGTCCTCGACGAGCTTCCCGACGACCGCCTCGCCTACGCCTTCGTCTCCCCGGCGGGGGCCCGGGCGCTGCTCGGTTCGCGGGCGCTCGAGCCGATCGACACCTTCGTCGACGCAGGCGCCACCGACGGCGCCGCGGCGTCGCTGAGCGCCGACGACGACGGGCTGCGGCTCGCGATCCGCAGCGACCTCGACCCGAAGAAGGCCGAAGCCTCGCCGAGCTTCTTCGCGGCGTTGCCCGCGTTCACGCCGACGCTGACCGGGGACGTCGGGCCGGCGACGCTCGCCTACCTCGGCCTCGGGGATCCCGGGGAGGGCGTGGGAAGCCTGCTTGATCAGGCCCGATCGAGCTCGCCCGGCCTCGTGGCGGCGTTCGGCCGCGCCTCTCGCCGCCTCGGCAAGCAGGCCGGCATCGACATCGGCGAGGACCTGCTGCCCCTGCTCGGGTCGGAGGCGGCGCTGACGCTGCAGCCGGTCGCGGCGGGTGGCGAGCCGGAAGTGCCGGGCGTGACGCCGGATGCCGGCACGCCCTACGTCAGCCTGATCGCCAGAGACGTCGATCCCGAGTCCGCCCGGCAGGCGCTGGCCCGCCTGCAGGGGCCGGTCGCCAAGGCGCTCGCGGAGCCGAAGCACGGCGGCGCGCCGGCCTTCGAGACGATCCAGATCGCGGGGCTGCAGGCGCAGTCGCTCGCGGTCAGCCCGGCGGTCAACCTCAGCTACGCGACCTGGGATGACATGCTCGTGATCACGACCGACTCGCTCGCGATCCAGCAGGCGCGCTCGTCCGACGGCGGCCTCGACGAGTCCGAGAAGTTCGAGGACGTCACCGACGGCTTCCCCGACTCGGTATCGCTGATCGCCTACCTCGACCTCACCGGGCTGCTCAACCTCGGCGAGCAGGCCGGCCTGGCGACCGACCCGGTCTATGCGACCTACGCGCCGGACCTGCGCACGCTGACGGCTGCCGGGCTCGCCGTCGTGGCCGACGGCGACAGCCTCGCCACCGACCTGCGGCTCGGCGTCGGACCCGCCCAGGCAGCGGAGACCGACGCCTCGCCGCTCGGTGGCGAATAGAGTTCGTGGTCGACACCGAGCCCGATCGGCGCCGCGGGGGCAGCTGAACAGCGAAGAGAGGCCACGAGACCAGATGACCAGCGAGATCACCGAGCACATCCACGTCGGCGAAGGCGAGCACCTGTTCACCTCCGAGTCGGTGACCGAGGGGCATCCGGACAAGATCTGCGACCAGATCTCCGACGGCGTGCTCGACGCCGTGCTGGCCGCTGATCCGCAGGGCCGCGTCGCCTGCGAGACGCTGGTCAACACCGGTCTCGTCGTCGTCTCCGGCGAGATCTCGACCTCGGCGTTCGTCGACGTCCCGAAGATCGTCCGCAAGACGATCACCGAGATCGGCTATGACAGCGGCAAGCTCGGGTTCGACGGCTCCAGCTGCGCGGTGATGACCGCGATCGACGAGCAGTCGGCCGACATCGCCCAGGGCGTCGACCGCGCCTACGAGGTTCGCGCCGACGCCGCCGACGACGACGTCTTCGACCGCGACGGCGCCGGCGATCAGGGGATGATGTTCGGCTACGCGACCAACGAGACGCGGGCGCTGATGCCGATGCCGATCCAGATCGCACACACGCTCGCCCGCCGGCTGACCGCGGTCCGCAAGGACGGCACGCTCGACTACCTCCGACCCGACGGCAAGACGCAGGTCACGGTCCGCTACCGCGAGGGCGCTCCGGTCGAGATCGTGCGAATCCTGATCTCGACCCAGCACACCGACGGAATCGACTGCGAGGAGCGGATCAAGCCCGACCTCTGGAAGCACGTGATCGTGCCGGTCCTCGACGATGGCTACGGCGAGCTGTACGACCCGGATTCGCTGCGACGGACGCTGCTCGTCAACCCGACCGGCAAGTTCGTGATCGGCGGGCCGGTCGGCGACGCGGGCCTGACCGGGCGCAAGATCATCGTCGACACCTACGGCGGGGCCGCCCGTCACGGCGGCGGCGCCTTCAGCGGGAAGGACCCCTCGAAGGTCGATCGCTCGGCCGCGTACGCCGCCCGTTACGTGGCGAAGAACGTCGTCGCCGCCGGGCTCGCGGACCGCTGCGAGGTCCAGCTCGCCTACGCGATCGGCGTCGCCCATCCGGTGTCGCTGATGGTCGAGACGTTCGGGACCGGCAGGATCGACGACGCGAAGCTCACCGACGCCATCGAGGAGGTCTTCGACCTGCGGCCCGGCGCGTTCCGCGCCTATCTCGACCTGCACCGGCCGATCTACCGGGCGACGGCCGCCTACGGCCACTTCGGGCGCGAGGATCAGGACTTCACCTGGGAGCGGACCGACCGCGTCGACGAGCTCCGGGCGGTCGCCGGCGCGCTCGGTGGCGTCAGCGCGTCGGCCTGAGCGCACTCGTCGAAGGGCGGGCCGCTCCGTCGGCGCTCTCCTTCGTCGGCGGGCGCGGGGCGGGGGCAGCGGTCCGGGCGGGCGCCCCGGCCGTGATCGGGCACCCTCGGGACGTGACCTCAGAGACCGGAGTCGAAGCGGCGCTCGGCCTCGGACCGCGTGCGCGGGGGCGGCCCCGCCGGCTCGGTCGCCCTGTGGACGCGCTCGACGACCTGCTCGGGGTTGGCGACGCCGGCGAAGATGAAGTCCGACGCCGAGTTCTCGGCCGCCGTGTCGAAGTCGACATCGCCGATCTGGAGGATCCGCTGGAGGGCCGTCTGCCGGTAGTTGACGTCCTGGACCCGCTCGATCTTCGTTTCCTGGACGTCGCGGGAGATGATCCCGTGCTTGATGTTGAGGCGCCGGGTCGTGATCGTGTAACGGGTCGCGATCCGACGGATCAGGCCGGCGAGCACGACGACGGCCGCGCCGACGAGCACGATCAGCGTCACGAGCGCGGTGGAAGCGCCGACGAGCGCCGCGATCACGGCGATCACGGCGACGATCAGGATCCCCTTCACGTAGAAGTCGAGGATCGCGCGCCAGCAGGGATGGCCCTCGAAGACGACCTCTTCGCCCGGTCCCAGGTTCAGCGCCACGCGCGGAAGATATACCGGGAGCCGAACGTCCGTGGAAGGACGTAGCTTCAACCGCTCCGATGGAGATCGCGAAGGTCGAGCCGATGACGACGACGCGGGCGCTGCGCGGGCCGTTCGACTACCGGTTGCCCGAGTCGATGATCGCCGGCGGTGTCGGGGTCGGTTCGCTGCTGGTGGTCCCGTTCGGCGGCCGGCGGATGCTCGGGGTCGTCGTCGATGTCGCCGCCGACAGCGAGCTGCCGCCGGAGCGCCTCGCCGAGCCCGTCGAGGCGATCGAGGCGGGGGCGACGCCGGAGCTGGTCCGGCTCGGGCTCTGGGTTGCCGACCGCTACTGCTCGACGGCGTCGCGGGGGTTGGCGCTCGTGCTGCCGCCGGGCGCGGGGACCGGCAGGCGGCCGCGGCCTCTGCGGCCGCGAACGGAGCGGTTCGCCCGCATCACCGCCGCCGGCAGGTCGGCCGTCGGCGGCGCGGCGGGCGCCAGGCTCGGCAGCCGTCAGCGTGCCGCCCTGGCGCTGCTCGCCGACTCCGGCGAGCTCCCCGGGTCCGCCGTTCGCGAGCGCGCCGGCGCCGACTCGGTCGTCCTCGGGCGGCTCGAGCAGCGCGGGCTTGTCGAGCGCCGAACCCGCGAGGTCCGCCGGGCGCCGAAGATCGCCGCGGTCGGCGCCGGGGCCGGCACCCCCGAGCTCTCCGATCGCCAGGCCGCCTGCGTCGAGGAGCTCGCCGGGGCGTTCGCCGGCGCCGGCCCGCGCGAGCGGCTCCTGTACGGGGTCACCGGCTCGGGCAAGACCGAGGTCTACCTGGCGGCGATCGAGGCGGCGCTCGAGCGCGGCCGGACGGCGATCCTCCTCGTGCCCGAGATCGGCCTGACGCCGCAGACCGTCGGCCGGGTCGCCGCCCGCCTCGGCGAGCGGGTCGCGGTGCTCCACTCGGGCCTCTCCGAGGGCGAGCGGTTCGACGAGTGGCGGCGGCTGCGCTCGGGCGAGGCCCGCGTCTGCGTCGGGCCCCGCTCGGCCGTCTTCGCGCCGCTCTCCGACCTCGGCCTGATCGCGGTCGACGAGGAGCACGACTCCTCCTACAAGCAGGAGGGCGATCCCCGCTACGACGCCCGCGCCGTGGCCCGGCGACGGGCCGCCGACGCCGGCGCCGTCTATCTGGCCGGCAGCGCGA
Organism: Solirubrobacterales bacterium; assembly: GCA_041393495.1. Classification (GTDB taxonomy): domain Bacteria; phylum Actinomycetota; class Thermoleophilia; order Solirubrobacterales; family 70-9; genus RHKX01. The sequence continues at coordinate 83,291 of JAWKKA010000013.1, forward strand.
CTCCTCGGCCCGAGAGCTGGGCGGAGCTCGATCGGCTCGAGCTTCCCGACCGCATCGACGGCCGACCGCTGCCGCCGGTCGAGGTCCTCGACATGCGTGAGGCGCCGGGCGCGGCCGGGCCGTTGCACCCGCGCACCCGCGAGGCGCTGGCGGCGCTCGGCGCCGACGGCGCGAAGGCGATCGTGATGCTGAACCGGCGCGGCTGGTCGCCGCATCTCAGCTGCGGCTCCTGCGGCGACGCCCTGAGCTGCCCGCACTGCGACGTCTCGCTCGTCCTCCATCGCGGCCGGTCGGTCGTCGGCTGCCACCACTGCGGCTACGCCGAGCCGGTCCCGAAGGCCTGCCCCGCGTGCGGATCGGTCGCGATCGCCCGGCATGGAGCCGGGACCGAGCGGATCGAGCAGCTCGTCGCGGAGCTCGTCGCACCCGCCCCGGTGTTCCGCCTCGACGCCGACACCGCTGCGGGGCGCGGCGGCCACGGCCGGGTGCTCGGTGCGTTCGAGCGCGCCCGCGGAGGCGTCCTCGTCGGCACCCAGATGGTCGCCAAGGGCCACGACTTCCCCGACGTCGCGCTGAGCGTGCTGATCGACGCCGATTCGACCCTCCGCTACCCGGATTTCCGGGCCGAGGAGCGCACCTTTGCGCTCGTCGCCCAGCTCGCCGGCCGCAGCGGTCGCGGCGACCGGGGCGGCCGCGTGCTCGTGCAGACGCTCGCCCCCGACGCCGCCCCGATCCTCGCCGCCGCCCGCCACGACACGGCCGGGTTCCTCGCCGGCGAGCTCGAGCGGCGGCGCGAGTTCGGTTACCCGCCGTACTCGTCGCTGCTCGCGGTCGAGCTGAGCGCGGCGGCGGAGCCCCCTCTGGCCGTCGCCGCCGAGGTGATCGCCGCCACCGTGCGCCCGGCGCTGGGCGCGGACGCCGAGTTGCTCGGCCCGGCGCCCCGCTTCCGCCGCCGCGGCCGGTTCCGGCGTCGGCTGCTCGTCAAGAGCACGGCACCGGAGCGCGACGGCGCCGCGGTGCGCGCGGCGCTCGAGGCGCCGGCCGTCACGGGGGCCCTGCGCGGCGTGACCCTGGCGGTCGACGTCGATCCGCAGTGAGGGCCGTCGGTGGCACGTGGAGGCGCGACATCGCGCCTCTAGAATCGCGCTGTGACCGAAGTGGATACCGACGAGCGCGACGACCCCGGCGGCGAGGAGCCGCCGCAGCTCGACGAGGAGACCCTCGAGCGGCGTCGCCTCGCGCTTGGCGAGGTGCGCCAGTTCGGCGACCCGGTCCTGAAGTCGAAGGCCACCGAAGTGACCGAGTTCGGCGCCGGGCTCGAGCGCGAGGCCGAGCGGATGATCGGGCTCATGGAGGGCGCGCTCGGGATCGGGCTCGCCGCCACGCAGCTCGGCCTGATGCGTCGGCTCCTCGTCTTTCAGGCGGCGCTCGACGCCGAGCCGAGGGCGATCGTGAACCCCGAGATCGAGTGGGCCTCCGACGAGCTCGTCACTGCCGAGGAGGGCTGTCTCAGCCTCGCCGACGTGATCGTCGACGTCGAGCGGCCGCTCCACGCCCGCGTCAGCGCCGTCGATCTCTCCGGCTCGCCGATCCTGTTCGAGGCCTCCGGGCTCGAGGCGCGCGTGCTCCAGCACGAGATCGACCATCTCGATGGCATCCTGATCCTCGATCGCACGGAGCGGGAGCAGCGCCGCGCCGCGCTTCGGGCGCTCCGTGGCGGCGAGCATTTCGACCCGTCGATGCTCCGACCGGACGCGGACGAGCCCGGCACCGGGTGAGGGCGGCTTTCCTCGGAACGTCTGAGTTCGCCGCGGTCGTGCTGCGACGTCTCGCCGCGGGCCCGCACCGGCCCGTGATCGTCGTCGCTCCGCCCGACCGGCCGCGCGGGCGGGGGCGCAGGCCCGGCTCGCCGCCCGTCGCCGAGGCCGCCCGTGAGCTCGGGATCGAGCTCCGCCAGACCGCCGACATCAACGCGCCCGAGGCCCGGGCCGCGCTCGCCGCCGCGGCGGTCGATATCGCAGCGGTCTGCGCCTTCGGCCAGATCGTCGGAGAGCCGCTGCTGTCATCGCTGGAGGCGCTCAACGTGCACCCGTCGCTGTTGCCGCGCTGGCGCGGCGCGGCGCCGATCGAGCGGGCGATCATGGCCGGCGACGCGGTCACCGGAGTCTGCGTCATCCGGTTGACGGCGGAGCTCGACGCGGGCCCGGTTGCGTCCCGGTGCGAGGAGCCGATCGCCGGCGACGACGACTACGGAGCTCTCGCGGGGCGGCTCGCCGCGGCCGGCGGCGAGCTGCTCGAGGCGGCGCTCGGCGACCGCGCCACCGGCCGACTGCAGCTCGAGGCGCAGGCCGCCGAAGGCGTCACCTACGCCGCCCGGATCGAGCCCGCCGAGCGTCGCATCGACCCGCGGGCCGGCGCCGATGCGGAGGCCCGGCGGATCCGCGCGTTGACGCCGCACATCGGCGCGTTCGCGCTGCTCGCCGACGGATCACGGCTCGGCCTCCGCTCACCGGCGGTGGTTGCGGGCGGCCCGGCGCCGGGCGTCTTCGAGGTCGACGACGGCGGCCTCGTCCTCGGCTGCGCGCCCGGCGCGATCCGGCTCGGGGAGGTGCAGCCGGAGGGCGGGCGGTGGATGGCCTGCGCCGACTATCTGCGCGGCCACGGGCTGCCGGCGCCGACCGTCGCCGTGGACGATTGAGCGCGCCGACCCCGGCCCGCCGGGCCGCGTACGAGACCCTCCGCCGCGTCTTCGAGGAAGACGCCTGGGCCGACCGGTCGCTGCGGGCGGCCGCGGAGCGCCACGACCTCGCCGGCCGCGAGCGGGCACAGGCGCAGGCGCTCGCCTACGGGGCGGTGCAACGGCGCGGCACCTGCGATCACTTCATCGCCGGGCTGGCCGATCGACCGATCGGCCGCATTGACGCGCCGCTGCTCGCGGCCCTGCGGCTCGGCCTCTACGAGCTGCTCTACGGAGCCGCGGGCGGCGAGCATGCGGCGGTCGATCAGGCGGTGTCGCTCGCGAAGGGGCGGGGCGGGCGCCGGCATGGCGCCGGACTCGTCAACGCGGTGCTGCGGCGGGCCGCGCGCGAGCGGGAAGCCCTGCTGGACAGCCTCGACGACGTCGACCCGGAGGGCGCCGCGGTCGCGCACTCGGTGCCGGTCTGGCTCGCCGATCTGTGGTGGGAGGAGCTCGGCGCCAGCGGCGCCCGCTCGCTCCTCGCCGCGATCAACGAGCCGCCGGAGCGGGCCCTGCGGGCGAACGGGCTGCGCGGCGGGCGCGACGCGGCGCTCGCCGAGCTGGCCGCTGCCGGCGTCGAGGGCCGGCCCGCCGATCCCGCCCGCCCGCCGGCGCCGGACGGCTCGATCATCGTCGCCGGCGGCGAGCGGGGGCGGCTCGACGAGCTGATCGCCCGGGGCACGGTCGTCGCCCAGTCCCGGGCTTCGGCGCTCGTCGTCGAGGTGTTGGCTCCCGAGCCCGGCGAGCGGGTCCTCGACCTCTGCGCCGGGCCGGGGATCAAAGCCGGACAGGTCGCCGCTGCCCTCGGCGACGCCGGCGGCGGGCTCGTCGCGGTCGAGCACCACCGCGGGCGTGCCCGCGAGCTGCGCGCGATGCTCGACCGGCTCGGCGCCGGGGCCGCCCGGGTCGAGCGACGCGACGCGACCGCGCCGCAACCGCCCGGGTCCTACGACGCCGTCCTCGTCGACCCGCCGTGCACCGGCCTTGGGACGCTCGCTTCGCGCCCCGACGCACGCTGGCGCCGGCGCCCCGAGCAGGTCGCGGAGCTGGCCCGCCTCGCCGAGCGGATCCTCGCCCGAGCGCTCGAGGCGGTCGCCTCCGGCGGGCGGGTCGTCTACTCGACCTGCACGGTCTCGCGTCGCGAGAACGAGGCGGTCGCCGCCGCGGCGGGCACGCGGGCCCGCGATCTCGGAGCCGATCCGGCGCTCGCCCCGCTCGCCTCGCTGCACGACCACCGCTTCCTGCAGACGCGCAACGACCGGGACGGTACCGACGGCTTCTTCATCGCCGCGCTGACGCCCTGACGGGCGCCCGACGATCGCGCCGGCGCCCGTCGACGCGCGCGGGATCGGCCGCAGCGCCCACTACGATCGCGGCCATGAGCGCCTCGGCCGAGCCCGGATCGCCGACCTTCTCGCGGCCCTCGTGCCCGGGGTGCGGTGAGCCGTGGCTGCGCCCGACCCAGCTCCCGGGCCGCTTCCGTTGCGTCAACTGCCTGCAGCGCTACGAGCTCGTCTCGCAGTGCCCGGGCTGCGGGAGCCATCAGACGATCGTGCGGATGAGCCTCGACCAGGATCTCCGCTGCCAGGAGTGCGGAACGTCGATGCTGCGGGTGATCTGAGTGGCGGGCAGGCCGGCGATGCCGGGTGGACGCCGAGTCGCGCCGTCGATTCTCTCGGCCGATTTCGCGCGGCTCGGCGAGCAGGTCGATGAGGTCCTCGGCGCCGGCGCGCGGGTCGTCCACGTCGACGTGATGGACGGTGCCTTCGTCCCGCCGATAACGATCGGCCCGCTCGTGGTCGGCGCGATCGCCGAGCGGATCCACGACGCCGGGGCGATCGTGGACTGTCACCTGATGATCGAACGGCCCGAGGCGCAGGTGGCCGAGTTCGCGCGGGCGGGTGCCGACTCGATCACCGTCCACGCCGAAGCGACCGCCCACCTGAGCCGGGTCGTCGACGCGATCCACGAGGCCGGCTGCAACGCCGGCGTCGCGATCAACCCGGGGACGCCCGTGGCGGCGCTCGCCGCGATCGCCGGCGACTGTGACCTGCTGCTCACGATGAGCGTCAACCCCGGCTGGGGCGGGCAGTCGTTCATCCCCGGATCGCTCGAGAAGCTCCGCGCAGTGGCCACGCTGGCCGCCGCCGTGGTCGAGGTCGACGGGGGGATCGACGCGACGACGGCCCCGGCCGCGGCCGAAGCGGGGACGGACTGGTTGGTCGCCGGCTCGGCGATCTTCGCATCACCCGACCCGGCCGCCGCCTACCGCGAGATCGCCGACGCCGTCGGCGCCGGCTGAGTCGCACCGGTTCGGGGCTCGCCGGCGCGGAGCGAGGGCGGGAAGGGGCGGTCCGCTGGCGCTGGGGCGCTCGAGGCCGGTATTCCGGCGCAATCCACCCCAGCGCCTGATCGCTTGACCCGCCGGATCACGCCGGGCCCGCTCAGCGCAGGGCCGGCGCGTCGATCACGCCGATCGCCTCCTGCAGCCAGGCCCGGTCCTGGGCGCTCGTGCTCCGGCGCTCGGCGCGCTCGGCGCACCAGCGTGCGAGCTGGCGGCGCCCGCCGATCGCGATCAGGTCGGGGCCGGTGACCGCGAAGCGCCCATCGATGAGGACGACGATCGCCGCCGGGACGTCGGAGCGGGATCGCAGGGTCAGCGCCACCTCGGCGCCGTCGACGGCGGCCGGCGCCCCGGTGTCGCCATCCTCGGGCCGGGTTGGCCGGACCGAGAAGATGGCCGGCGCCCCGCGGATCGCGATCTTCGGCGCCATGAGGCTCTCGATCGGGCCCTCGCGCCAGGTCCCGATCAGCCGGTCGATCTGCTCGCGGGTCTCGCGGCGGACGACGATGTGCAGCTCGTCGCCGGCTTCGAGGACCGTCGAGCCGCGCGGCAGCAGCGCCTGCTCGTCGCGGACCATCAGGTTGACCAGCGCCTCGCGCGGCAGGCCAAGCTCCTTGATCATCCGGCCGACCGCGGCGTCCCCGTCATCGATCCGGAGCGCGATCACATCGCCGCCGAGCTCCTGGACCATCCCGGTCTCGACGATCTGGCGCGGCAACGCCGCCTCGCCGGTCGTCAGGCCGAGCCGCTGGGCGAGGGGCTCGAACGTGAAGCCCTGCAGGAGGGTCGAGATCACGACGACGTAGAAGATGTCGTTGAACAGCAGGCCGCTGCCCTGGACGCCGGCGATCACCGGCAGTGTCGCGAGCCAGATCGGGACCGCGCCACGGAGCCCCGCCCAGCTCAGCATCAACCGCTCGCGGAAGCGGTAGCGCTCGACCTGGGTCGCGACGAGCGTGGCGATCGGCCGGGCGACGAAGATCAACGCGAGCGCGAACGCGGTGCCCTCGAGCGCGACGCCGGCGAGGTCGCTCGGGAAGACGAGCAGCCCGAGCAGGAAGAACAGCGAGATCTGCGCGACCCAGCCCAGGCCCTGGTGGAAGGCGGTGACGGTGTGCCGGGCCGGAATGATCCCGGTCCCGAGCGCGAGGCCGGTCAGGTAGACGGCGAGAAAGCCGGAGCCGTGGCCGATGTCGGCGAGGCCGAAGGCGAGCGCCGCGGCCGCCACGGACGCGACCGGATAGAGGCCGGGCGTCGGATAGTCGAGGTGGATGAAGGCCCAGCGAGCGGCGCGGCCGACGAGGATCCCGACCACGGCGCCGATGACGAGCTCGCCGGCGAAGCTCAGCAGCATGTCGCCGATGCCGTAGCCCGGCTTCTCGAGCCAGGCGATGAACCCGGTGACGAGCAGCACCGCCACCGGGTCGTTCAGCCCCGACTCGCCCTCCAGCGCCCGCGCCAGCCGGCGGCGCAGGGTGGAGCCACGGAGCACCGCGAAGATCGCCGCCGAGTCGGTCGCCGCGATCGCCGAGCCGACGATCAGCGCCTCGAGGGTCCCGAGCCCGAACAGCCACGCGGCCGCGAGCGCCGCGATCGCGGCGGTCAGGATCGTTCCGACGACGGCGAGCGAGATCGCCGTCCTCAGCACCGGCCGGATCTCGTCCCAGCCGGCCGTGAGCCCGCCCTCGAAGAGGATCAGGACGATGCCGATCGTCCCCAGCGTGCGCGTCAGCTCGACGTCGGCGAAATCGACGCCGCCGGGCCCATCGCTGCCGACGAGCATGCCAAGCCCGAGGAACAACACCAGCCCCGGGACCCGAACCCGGTCGGCGATCATCGCCGCGGCGATCCCGGCGCCGAGCAGCAGGCCTCCGATGAGGATCAGCTCTGCATCGGACAACTGATTGTCGCTCCTGGCGTCGGTGGCGGCGAACGGGGAGGATAGTTGGCGGCCCCCCGCGTCCGGGCTGCGGTCGGCTGGAAATCGCTCGGTCGAGCGCTACCATGCTGTTGACTGACGAGTCAATCAACGACCGCCGATCCGGCCCGGGAGGCTCCCGATCGCATGGACCCGACCGTCTCCACCGACCAGCAGCCGCCGATGAGGAGGGCGCTCGCGCTGGCCGCCGCCGGCCGCGGCGCGGTCAGCCCGAACCCGCTCGTCGGCGCGGTGATCGTCGGCTCGGGCGGCGAGCTTCTCGGCGCGGGCTGGCACGCCGAGCTCGGTGGCCCGCACGCCGAGGTCGCGGCGCTTGCCGACGCGCGCAGCCGTGGCGCCGATCCCGCCGGGGCGACCATGCACGTGACCCTCGAGCCCTGCGCCCACCACGGCCGCCAGCCGCCCTGCACGGATGCGATCCTCGCGGCCGGCATCGCGCGGATCGTGATCGGCTGCGACGATCCGAGCGACAAGGCGGCCGGCCGCGGCCCGGGGATCCTCCGTGACGGCGGCGTCGAGGTCGAGTGGGCCGGGGGGGAGGACGCGACGGCGGCGCGGCTGCTGAACCAGCCCTTCCGCAAGCACGCGCGGACCGGCCGTCCGCTCGTCGTCCTCAAGGCGGCGCTGACCCTCGACGGCCGGACCGCGACCGGACCGGGCGACTCGAGGTGGATCTCCGGTCCGGCCTCCCGGGAGCTGGTTCACCGCTGGCGGGCCGAAGCAGACGCGGTCGCGATCGGGATCGGCACCGCGCTCGCCGACGATGCGCTGCTGACGGCCCGTGACGTCGGTGCCCGCCGGCAGCCGCGGCGGATCGTCTTCGACTCGGCGGCGCGGCTCCCGGTCGCGTCGAAGCTGGCGGCGAGCGCGGCCGACTCACCGGTCGTCGTGATCGCCGCCGCGACCGCTCCCGCCGAGCGGACCGCCGCGCTCGAGCGGGCCGGCGTCGAGGTCGCCGTCTGCCCCGGCGAGGGACCCGATCGCGTCGTCGCCGCGCTCGACGAGCTCGGCCGCCGCGGGGTCACGAGCCTGCTCCTCGAGGGCGGGGCGACGCTGGCGGGGGCGTTCCGCGACGCCGGCGAGCTCGACGAGCTGCGCCTCTTCTACGCTCCGATCGTGCTCGGCGGCGACGACGCGAGGCCGGTGATCGGTGGTCGGGGCTCGCCCCGGATCGATGCCGCCGGGCGGGCCCTCGCGGTCGAATGGGAACCGGTCGGCGAGGACATGCTGGCGCGCGCGCGGATGCGGGAGTGGTGAGGATGTTCACGGGCCTGGTCAGCGAGGTCGGGACGGTCGAGGCGATCGACCGCGACGAGGCCGGGGCGCGGCTGCGAATCGCGACCAGCCTCGGCGCCGAGCTCGACCCGGGGGACTCGGTGGCGGTCGCGGGCGCCTGCCTGACGGCGGTCGATCCGGAGCCCGGAGGCTTCTCCGCCGACGTCATGAACCGGACGCTCGAGCTGACCGCGCTCGGATCGCTCGAGCCCGGCTCGCGCGTCAACCTCGAGCCGGCGGTGCGGGCCTCCGATCGGCTCGGCGGCCACGTCGTCCAGGGCCACGTCGACGCAACGGGCTCCGTCGCCGCGGTGGCCGGCGACGGTCTCGCCAGGCGCGTCCGGGTAGAGCTCCCGGCGGGTCTCGAGCGCTACGTGGTCGAGCGCGGCTCGATCGCGCTCGACGGCGTCAGCCTCACGGTCGCCGGCATCGAGGGGCGTATCGTCGAGGTCTCGCTGATTCCGGAGACGCTCGAGCACACGACCCTCGGCATGATCGCGGCCGGGGACCGGGTCAACGTCGAGGTCGATGTCATCGCGCGTCACGCCGAGCGCCTACTGCAAGGTTTCGAGGTGAGCAATGGAAAGTGAAGAGACGACCATGTCGACCGGGAGGTCGAGGACGCCGTTCACGACGATCGACGCGGCGATCGAGGAGATCCGTCGCGGCCGCATGGTCGTCGTCTGCGACGACGAGGACCGCGAGAACGAGGGCGATCTCGTCATGGCCGCGCAGTTCGCCACTCCCGAGGCGGTCAACTTCATGGCCACCCACGGGCGCGGGCTGATCTGCCTGGCGTTGACCGCGGAGCGCTGCGACGAGCTCGGGCTGAACCTGATGGCGGCCAAGAACGAGGCGCCGCTGCAGACCGCGTTCACGGTGTCGATCGAGGCCGCCGAGGGCGTCACCACCGGGATCTCGGCGCAGGACCGCGCCCGCACGGTCCAGGTGGCGATCGACCCCGGCTCGGGCCCCGGCGACCTCCACATCCCCGGCCACATCTTTCCGCTCAAGGCCAAGCAGGGCGGCGTGCTGGAGCGGACCGGCCACACCGAGGCGAGCGTCGACCTGGCGCGGCTCGCCGGCCTGAACCCGTCCGGCGTGATCTGCGAGATCATGAACGACGACGGGACGATGGCCAGGGTCCCGGACCTCGCCTCCTACTGCGAGCTCCACGGCCTGAAGATGGTCACGATCGCCGACCTGATCGCCTACCGGCGGCAGCGGGAGAAGCTGGTCGAGCGGATCGTCTCGACGGCGCTGCCGACCGAGTTCGGCGAGTTCACCGCGGTCGGCTACCGCTCGCTCGTCGACGACAAGCACCACGTCGCGATGGTCAAGGGCGACGTCGCCGAACGCGAGGACGTGCTCGTCCGGGTCCACAGCGAGTGCCTCACCGGCGACGTCTTCCACTCGCTGCGCTGCGACTGCGGCGATCAGCTCGCCGCGGCGCTGGCGATGATCGAGCGCGAGGGCGCCGGCGTCCTGCTCTACCTCTCGCAGGAGGGACGCGGCATCGGCCTGCTCAACAAGCTCAAGGCCTACAAGCTTCAGGAGGAGGGCCTCGACACCGTCGACGCCAACCTCAGGCTCGGCCTGCCGGCGGACCTGCGCGACTACGGGATCGGCGCCCAGATCCTCCAGGACCTCGGCCTCGGCAGCATCCGGATCCTGACCAACAACCCGAAGAAGATCATCGGCCTCGAGGGCTACGGGCTCTCGGTCACCGAGCAGGTCCCGATCGTCGCCGTCGCCAACCCCCACAACGAGGAGTACCTGGCGACGAAACGCGACCGGATGGGGCACACGCTCCACCACCAGGGCCTCGCCTTCGACGACGAGATGATCCACGGCGAGCGTGATCGCGGCGCCCGCGACGGGGAGGGCGATGGCTGAGCAGGGCCTCGAGCCCGCCGAGCGCGAGCGCGTCGCCGCCGCCGACTGGGCGATCTGCGTTGCGACCTTCTACGACGACCTCGCCGAGCGGCTCGTCGCCGGCGCGCTCGAGGGCTTCACCGACCTCGGCGCCGGCGCCGGCTCGATCGAGGTCTTCGAGGTACCGGGCGCCTTCGAGCTGCCGCTCGCGGCCAGCCTCTGCGTCGGCTCGGGCAGATTCGCCGGCGTCGCCTGCCTCGGCGTCGTCATCCGCGGCGAGACCGACCACTACGACTTCGTCTGCGCCGAGACCGCCGGCGGCCTGCGGCAGGTCACGCTCGAGAGCGGCATCCCCTGCTCGTTCGGCGTCATCACCTGCGACACCCGCGAGCAGGCGGAGGCACGGGCCGGCGGCGACAGGCGAAACCAGGGCCGTAACGCCGCGATCGCCGTGGTGCGAATGCACCTGTTGGCGGGCGACGAGCGGCTCCGCTGAGCCGTCGTCCGCCCGAGCGCCGGCGGCAACGGGCCGCTACCATGCCGCGTCCGATGGCGAAGCTCTGCTACAGCTGCGGCAAGAAGCCGGCGGTCGGGAACTCGCGCAGCCACTCGATGGTCGCGACCCGCCGGCGCTTCAACCCGAACCTCCAGAAGGTCAGGATCGACGACGGCTCCGGCCCCCGCCGCGTCTACGTCTGCACGCGCTGCCTGAAGGCCAACAAGGTCACCAAGGCGGCGTAGCCGCTCGCTGCGCTCGCTCGCAGCAGACAGCACGCTCGCAGCGCTCGCTCGCAGCAAACAGCGCGCTCGCGGCTGCGCCGCTCGCTTGCAGCCTCGCCCGTGCTGCTCGCTGCTCCCTGCTCCGATACAACTAGCCGCCGTGCCCGATCCCTCAGTCGCCCGATTCCGGCGAATCGTCCAGACCGCCTACGTGTATCTCGATGCCCGCCGCGACGAGGTCAACGACCTGAACGTCTATCCGGTCGCCGACGGCGACACCGGCGACAACATGGCGTTGACGATGCGCGCGGTCCTCGCCGAGCTCGACCGGATCGAGGCCGAGGAGGGGGAGGAGGCGGACCGTAACGAGCTCGTGCACGCCGTCGCCCGGGCCGCGCTGATGGGCGCCCGCGGCAACTCCGGGGTGATCCTCAGCCAGATCGTCCGCGGCGCCGCCCTGCAGCTCGCGACGCGGCCCGGCGACCTGATCGACCCGCTGCTGGTCGCCTCGGCGTTCTCCTCGGCCGCCGACGCCGCCTACGAGTCGGTCCGCAACCCCGTCGAGGGGACGATGCTCACCGTGATGCGGGCGATGGCGAACTCGGCGACGATGCACCTGGCGCGGCTCGCCGACAGCGACGTCCACCTCGACCCCGACCTCAGCCAGCAGCAGCAGGACGAGATCCTCGCCGCGGTGCTCGAGGTGATCACCCGCGCCGGCGAGCAGGCGGTTCAGCGCACCCCCGATCAGCTCGAGGTCCTGCGCGAGGCCGGCGTCGTCGACGCCGGCGCGCACGGACTCGTGCTGATCCTCGCCGGCATCGTCGCCGGGCTTCGTGGCGAGCAGACCCCGCAGGTCGAGATCCCCCACCAGGCGCCGGCCCGGTTCTCCGCTCCCGAGCACACCGACAGCCGCTACCGCTACTGCGTCAACTTCATCGTCCAGGGCGAGGGGCTGGACGGTCCCCGCTTCGAGCCGCTGTTGCGCGAGTTCGGGGACTCGATCCTGATCGTCGGCGATGCGCGGACGCTGCGCGTGCACGTCCACACCGACGAGCCTCCCCGCGCCCGCGAGGTCTTCGCCGGCCACGGCACGGTCTCCCAGGTCGACGAGGCCGACATGCGGGCACAGGTCGCCGACCGCGAGCGCCGGATCGGCGCGACGGGGGGGAGCTGCGGCCTGGTCGCGGTTGCTTCAGGCGACGGGCTGCGGCGGCTCTACGAGGGACTCGGCGCGACCGTGGTCGACGGCGGCGCGACGATGAACCCCTCGACCGACGAGTTGCTCGCCGGCATCCACTCGGTCGGCGCCCCCGGCGTGATCGTCCTGCCGAACTCCGCGAACGTCGTCCTCGCGGCCGAGAAGGCCGCCGAGCTCAGCGATCGCGACGCGCGGGTCCTCGACTGCACGTCGCAGCAGGCGGGGTTGGTCGCGATGGTCGAGCTCGACCCGCTCGCCCCCGTCGCGGACAACGAGCGACGGCTCACCGAGGCGCTCGAGGAGACCCGCACGGGCGCGGTCGCGCCGGCGGCTCGTGACGACATCGAGGGCCGCTTCGTCCGCGGCGACGCGGTCGGCTTCGTGGACGGTGAGGTGATCGCCTGGGGAGGGGCGGGGACGACGCTCGCGGCGACGATCGCGGCGCTCAGCGACGGCGCCGAGATCATCACCATCGTCGAGGGCGACGGCGCGCCGATCGCGCTCGACGAGGTCACCGGGTTCGTCGCCGACCCGGTCGAGGCCGAGGCCCACCGCGGCGGGCAGCCGCACTACTGGTGGCTGCTCGCGTCGCAATGAGCGTCGTCCTCTGGCACATCCCCGTCTCCCACTACAGCGAGAAGGCGCGTTGGGCGCTCGACCTGAAGGGCGTCGAGCACGACCGGCGGGCGCCCTCGCCGCCCTTCCACATCCCGATCGCGCTCTGGCTGACCCGCGGCGCCCGGGCGACCTTCCCGGTGCTCGTGATCGACGGTGCGCCGACCGGCGACTCGACCGCGATCATCGCCGCGCTCGAGGAGCGGTTCGGGGACCCGCCGCTCTACCCGGCCGATCCGGTCGAGCGGCGGCGGGCGCTCGCCATCGAGGACTGGTTCGACAGCGAGGCCGGGCCGTCGGCGCGGGCCCTCGTCTTCCACGAGCTGCGCAGCGCCCCGGGCGGCTTCGCCGATTTCGCGGCGCCGATGCTCCCGGAGCCGCTCGCACGGACCGGCGCCGGCCGCGCGGCCGGCGGTCGGCTCGCGCGCGCCTACACGCAGCTTCGGTTCCGGGTCGCGGCCGACGAGGCCGCGACTGCGGCCCGGGCGACGATCGTCGCCGCGCTCGACCGGCTCGAAGCGGAGCTCGCCATCGGCGACGGGACCTACATGGCCGGCGGCGCCTTCTCGGTCGCCGACCTGACCGCCGCAGCGCTGCTGGCCCCGATCGTCGATCCGCCGGAGGGACCGGAAGTCGGCATCGATCCGCCGCCGGCGCTCGCGGAGTTCCGCCGGTCGATCGCCGGCCGGCCCGGCTACCGGTGGGTCGAGGAGACGTTCGCCCGCGAGCGCGGTGTCCCCCGCCGCCCCTGAGCCGCAACGCCGCGCAACCGCCGTTCCGTTCCGTCGCCTACCTATCCTCGCCGCGTGATGCTGCGATGAGCAGAGCCGGGGTGGCCACGCCGACGAGCGCCGCCGCGCCGCCGCCCGCTTTCGCCGGTGGCTGCTCCGATCGCGAGACGTTGCTCGCGGCGCCGCTCGCGCCGAGGGCCCCGCACGCCCGCCTCGCTCGGCCGCTGACCGACCTGCGCGGGGTCGGCACCAAGGTCGGCGCCGCCGCGGCCCGGATCGGCCTGTTGACGTTGGGAGACCTGATCGAGCACTACCCGCACGACCGGGTCGATCGCAGCGCGATCACGGCGGTCGCCGACCTCATCCCCGGCTGTCCCGCCACCGTCCTCGTCGCGGTGCGAAGCGCCCGCCTGCGGCCGACCCGGCGACGAAGCCTGCGGATCGTCGAGGCGAGCGTCTTCGACGCGACCGGTGGCCTGTCGGTCGCCTTCTTCAACCAGGCATGGCTCGCCGAGCGGCTGCGGCCGGGCGTCCGGCTGCTGCTCAGCGGCCGGCTCGAGGATCGCGGCTTCCGGCCCGATGCGTTCGAGATCCTCGGCGCCGGCGCCGATGCCGCGGAGCGCGGGCCGGTCGATCCGATCCGCGATGCGGGCACGCCGCCGGCCGGGCTCCACACGACCGGGATCGTCCCCGTCCATCCAGGCGGCGAGGGGCTCCGCGTCCAGCGGATCCGCGAATGGGTCTGGACGGCGCTCGAGCTCGCTCCGGCGGTGCTCGAGCCGCTGCCGGCGGCGCTCCGGGCCCGCCACGGGTTCCCGGGAGCCGCCGACGCGCGGATTGCGATCCACCTCCCGCGGACCGGGGAGGACGTCGGGGTGGCGCGCGCCCGTCTCGCCTACGAGGAGCTCTTCCTGCACCAGGCGGCGCTGCAGCTTCGCCGCGGCGAGCGTGGCGGTGGCGCCCGCGCGGCGGCTCTCGGGGATGCCGGTGCCGTCGTGGCGGGCTGGGTCGACTCGCTTCCGTTCACCCCGACCGACGACCAGCGGGCGGCGTTCGCCGCGATCGACGCCGACCTCGGCCAGCCCCGCCCGATGCAGCGCCTGCTGATGGGCGAGGTCGGCTCGGGGAAGACGGTCGTGGCGCTCTACGCGATGCTGCGAGCGCTCGAGGCGGGGCGTCAGGCGGCGCTGATGGCGCCGACCGAGACGCTCGCCGAGCAGCACTTCGCGACGCTCGAGACCCTGCTCGCCGGGATGCCGGTGCCGATCGGCCTGCTCACCGGATCGACCCCGGCCCGACGGCGGCGCGACCTGCTGGCGAGGCTCGCGAGCGGCGAGCTGCCGCTGCTGGTCGGCACCCACGCGCTGATCGAGCCGACCGTTCGGTTCGCCCGGCTCGCCGTCGCGGTCGTCGACGAGCAGCACCGCTTCGGCGTCGAGCAGCGGCGGGCGCTCGACCGCAAGGGGACCGAGGCCCCCCACGTCCTCCACATGACCGCGACGCCGATCCCGCGGACGCTCTCGCTGACCGCCTTCGGCGACCTCGACGCGAGCGTGCTGCGCGAGCTCCCCGCCGGCCGCAAGCCGGTCAAGACCTGGCTGGTCGGCGAGGAGCGGCGCGCCGGCGCCTACAGGTTCATCCGCGACCGCCTCGGCGAGGGGCGTCAGGCCTACGTCGTCTGCCCGCTCGTCACCGACTCCGATGCCGATCAGGCGAAGGCGGCAACGACCGAGGCCGAGCGGCTCGCGCGCGGCGAGCTCCGCGACTTCAGCGTCGAGGTCCTGCACGGGCAGATGCCGGCTGCCGAGAAGGCCCGGGCGATGGCACGGTTCGCGGCGGGCGCAGCCGACGTCCTCGTCGCGACCAGCGTGATCGAGGTCGGGATCGATGTCGCCAACGCCACGGTGATGCTGATCGAGGGCGCCGACCGCTACGGGCTCAGCCAGCTCCACCAGCTCCGCGGGCGGGTCGGCCGCGGCGAGCACGAGTCGCAATGCATCCTCTTCGCCGACCCCGAGAGCGAGCGCGCCCGCGCCCGGCTCGAGGCGGTCGTCCGCGAGCGCGACGGCTTCGAGCTCGCCGAGATCGACCTCGACCTGCGCGGCGAAGGCGAGGTGCTCGGTACCCGGCAGAGCGGCCTGCCGCGATTCCGGATCGCGTCGCTGCCCGAGGACGGGCCGATCCTCGCCGCCGCGCGCGCCGACCTGATCGCCATCCTCGGGCGCCTCGGCAGCCTCGACTCCCCGGAGCTGGGGCCGTTGCTCGACGCCGTCCGCGAGCGGTTCGGCGACGAGCGGGCGGAACCGATCGCGGCCTGATCCGTGATGGCTGTCGACGCGTGCGACTGCACCGAAGCGATCCACTGAGATGCGGATCGTCGCCGGAGAGCTGGGCGGACGGCGGATCGAGGCGCCGCCGGGCGTCGCGTTGCGCCCGACCTCCGATCGCGTCCGCGAGGCGCTGTTCGCGATCCTCGGCGACGTCAGTGGGCTGGCGTTCCTCGACCTCTTCGCCGGCACCGGCGCGGTCGCGCTCGAGGCCGTCTCCCGCGGCGCCGCCGCCGCGACGCTCGTCGACGTCGATCCGGCGCCCGCCCGCGCCAACGTCGAGGCGCTCGGCGTCGGCGACCGCTGTGAGATCGTCGCCGGCGACGCGATCCGGTTCCTCGGTCGCGACGGCGGCAGCTACGACCTCGTCTACTGCGATCCGCCGTATAGACTCGCCCGCCGCTTTGCTTTCGAGCTCGAAGACCTGCTCCCGCGACGGCTCCGGCCGGGTGGCCGCGTGATCGTCGAGTCGGCCGCATCCGACCCGCTCGAGCTCGGCTTGCCGCTGCTCGACGCGCGCCGCTACGGACGAACGGCCCTGCGGATCCACGGGGCGCCGGATTGAGCGAGCGCATCGCGATCTGCCCGGGCAGCTACGACCCGGTCACCAACGGCCACCTCGACATCATCGGCCGCGCCGCCCGGATGTTCGACCGCGTCGTGGTCGGGGTCGTCGACCAGCCGTTGCGCAAGCAGAAGACGTTGTTCGATGCGGCCGAGCGGGCCGGCTTCCTCGAGCGCGCCACCGCCGCGATGGCGAACGTCGAGACGAGGGTCTTCTCGAACCTGCTCGTCGAGTTCGCCCGCGAGAACGGAGCGACGACGATCGTCAAGGGCCTGCGCGCGATCTCGGACTTCGAGTACGAGTTCGAGATGAACCAGCTCAACCGCAAGCTCGCGCCCGAGATCGAGAGCGCCTACGTGATGGCGTCGGCCGAGTACAGCTTCCTGTCCTCGACCGGCGTCAAGGAGCTTGCGACCTTCGGCGGCGACGTCGGCGACCTCGTCCCGGTCGAAGTCGCCGAGGCCCTCAGCAAGCGGCTCGAGCGCTGACCGGCGGCGGCGGCGATTGGGCAGGAGCTTGCAGGGGATTGCAGTATCTAGCGCCGAAGCGAGCGTTTTTCGCTCGTATCCCTAAGCTTTAGCGCCACCTATGGACGTTCTCGTTCTCATCGACAAGCTCGACGACCTGATCCACAACGCCCGGCCGGTCCCGTTGACCGATCAGGTGCGGGTCGACCGCGAGGAGATCTACGACCTGCTCGACCAGATGCGGGCGACGATCCCCGAGGAGATCAAGCAGGCCCGCTGGATCGTCAAGGAGCGTCAGGAGATGCTCGCCGAGGCCAAGCGCGAGGCGGAGCGGATCGTCAAGGAGGCCCGCGACCAGCAGGCCCGGCTGATCTCCGAGGAGGAGGTCTACAAGCAGGCCGAGCGCGGCGCCGAGGAGATCCTCGAGGACGCCCGCGACACCGAGCGGCAGATCCGCCTCGGCGCCGAGGACTACGCCGACGAGATCCTCTCGACCCTCGAGGTCAACCTCCAGAAGTTCCTCGCCGCGGTCCAGCGCGGCCGCGACCGCCTTGCCGGCCGCGACGAAGAGATCGAACCCGCCGAAGTCTGACCCGGCGGCCCTGCGGCGCGGCCGATGCCGGCGTCGTCAGCCCGCTCGCGACCGAGCCGCCGGCCGCTTCGGTGGCCCGCTTGGCCGCACGACCGCTGAGGTCCCGCGACGCGGCGCATGCCGCGGCATCGGCCCGCTCGCGGCGGTTGGCGGCCCTCATTCGTAGATCGCGCGGATCACCGCGAGGTCGCCCTCGCTCCAGACGATCTCGCCGCCGCTCCAGGCGGCGAGGTCCGCGGCCTTCTCGGCGAACTCGTGCGCGGCGTCGATCGGCGCCTTGCGCTCGCGCGGCGGGTCGACCGCGACGACTTCGGCGAGGACCAGCGCCCGGGCCTGCTCGCGGACGCGGCGGAACAGGTTGCGCTTCTGCGCGGCGTCGAGATGGTGGACGCTGAGGACGGCGACCACGAGGTCCCAGGGACCGTCGGGCAGCGGGTCCTCCATGCGGGCGAGCCGGACCTCGATCCCGAGCCGGCGGGCCCGAAAGACCATCTCCGGACTCGCGTCGAGGCCGGTGATCCGGGCCTGCGGATAGGCCTCCAGCAGCCGTCGTGATGTCTCGCCGGTGCCGATCCCGAGGTCGAGCGCCGTCGCGGGCGGGAACGGCACGGCCGCGACCGCCGCCTCCTGCAGGGCGTCGAAGCCCGGCACCTGGTCCCGGATCGTCTCCAGGTAGGTGTCGGGATCCCAGTGGAACGGTGCGCTCACGCTACCCTCGGAGGCTAGATGACCGAGAGGCTGATCGACCTCGATGCGCTCGCCCTCCGCAGCGGCGAGGCGGGCCGGCTGGAGATGGACCTGGCACCGGCGGCGCCGGTCCTCGGCGGCGAGGAGCTGTCGTTCGATGCGACTCCGATCGCGGCCGTCATCGACGTCTCGCGAACCACCGTCGGCTACGCGTTGCGGCTCCGGGCCGACGCCGTCGTCCGCGCAGCCTGCGCGCGCTGCCTGGGGCCTGCCCGGCTCGAGCTCGCCATCGATGCCCGCGAGGTCGACCAGGGCGCGGCCGACGATCCCGACCTCCGCAGCCCATACGTCGCCGACGGCCGTCTCGATCCGGTCGGCTGGCTGCACGATGCGGTCGTCCTCGCGCTCCCCGAGCGGGTCCTCTGCCGGCCCGACTGCGCCGGGCTCTGCGCGGTCTGCGGCGCCTCGCTCAACGACGTCGATCCCGCGACCCACGTTCACGAGCGCGAGCCCGACCCGCGGTTCGCGAAGCTCCGCGAGCTCCGCGACTGACCCCCGGCCCGTCTCGGCTGACCGCCGATGCCGGGTCAGCTCACCCACGCATGTCGTGGGTGGGATCACCCACGTCGTCGCCGTCCGATGCCGGGGCATCTGAGCCGCGCATGACGTCAGCAGGATCACCCACGTCCACCGGGCGCCGACCCTGGGTCATTCTCACCCACGGATGACGCGGGCAGGATCACCCACGTCCTCGCGGCGTCGGGCGCGGTGATCCTCGCGACGGCCCGATCGCTACGATTCCCGGCCCCATGGCCGTCCCGAAGAAGCGCCAGTCGAGTGCCCGCCGCGACAAGCGTCGCGCCCACGACGCCGTCGCAGCGCCGCGGCTCAACGAGTGCCCGCACTGCCACAGCCCGCGGCTGCCGCACCGCGTCTGTCCGACGTGCGGAACCTACGCCGGTCGCGAGGTCGTCATCGACGACGACGCCGCCGAGCTGAGCGGACGCGAGGGGCAGTAGGTGGCGGCTCCGGCGGCGCAGCCGCCGGGACGCGCCGGCGGCCGAGCCGCCGGCGCGGTCAGGGTCGCATTCGACGCGCTCGGTGCCGAGGCCGGCAGCGACGCCGTCATCGCGGGCGTCCGCAGCGCCGCTGCCGACGGGATCGCCGTCCGCGTGTTCGGACCGGCGGGGCCGCTCGGCGACCTCGTCGCCGACGGGATCGAGCTGATCGACACGACCGAGCTGATCGGCAACGACGAGGAGCCGATCCGGGCCGTTCGGTCCCGCTCCGACGCGTCGATCGTCCGCGCCGCCGCCGACGTCGCCGAGGGGCGCTCGGACGCCCTCGCGAGCCCCGGATCGACCGGGGCGACGATGGCCGCCTCGCTGATCGCGCTGAAGCGGATCCGCTCCATCCAGCGGCCGGCGCTGGCGGTCCGGATCCCGGCCCCCGGACGGGCGCGGCCGCTGTTGATGCTCGACGCGGGCGCCAACTCCGACGCGCGAGCCTCGCATCTCCTCCAGTTCGCCTACCTCGGCGCCGCGTTCACGGCGGCGGTCCTCGGGGTGCCCGATCCGCGCGTCGGGTTGCTCAGCGTCGGCGCCGAGGCCAGGAAGGGAAACGCGCTCGCCGTCGCGGCGCACGAGAAGCTCGCCGCGGCCGACGGCATCCGCTTCGCCGGCAACGTCGAGGGCCGCGATCTGCTCGACCCCGACCTCGAGGTCGTCGTCACCGATGGCTTCACCGGCAACGTCGTCCTGAAGACGATCGAGGGGACCGCGCTCGCCGTCGCCGAAGCGGTTCGCACCGCCGCCCGCTCGAACCCCGTCGCCGCCGCCGGCGGCCTGCTGCTGCGACCGGCGCTCGGCGGCCTGCGGGCAGACATGGATCCCGATACGACCGGCGGCGCGATCCTGCTCGGCCTCCGCGGCGTCGCCGTGGTCGGCCACGGCTCGTCGGGAGCGCTCGGGATCGCCAATCAGATCCGCCTCGCCGCCCGCGCGGTCGAGGAGCGGGCGG
Organism: Solirubrobacterales bacterium; assembly: GCA_041393495.1. Taxonomy (GTDB): domain Bacteria; phylum Actinomycetota; class Thermoleophilia; order Solirubrobacterales; family 70-9; genus RHKX01. Next base: position 103,385 of record JAWKKA010000013.1, read on the forward strand.
TCGAGCGGACCGAGGAGCTGATCGAGCGCTTCGGAGCCGGGCGGGGCGCGATCCGAGACGCCGGGCGGTCCGAGTCGTGATAGACAATCCCGAGCCATGACGACCGTCGGAGGGACCGGAGAGCAGCACGCCGATCGCGAGGCGATCTTCGCGATGGTCAGGGACCACCTGACGGCCGAGCTCGAGATCCCGGCCGCGGAGATCAGCGAGGGGACCCGGTTCCGCGACGACCTCGATGCCGACTCGCTCGACCTCTACGAGCTGGTCATGGAGCTCGAGGACACCTACGGCATCGCGATGAGCGAGGACGAGGCCGCGAAGATCGAGACCGTGGGAGCTGCAGTCGACTTCGTCTTCGAGCGGCTACCCGGTGGCTGAGTCGGGCACCGTCGATCCACTCGAGGACGAGGTCCCGGTCGGGAGCCCGGTCGCGCCGCTGCTCGCGCTGGTCAACGCCCTCGACGAGGACGCCCGCCGGCAGGCGCTGACGCACAGCTCGTGGACCGAGCGCCGGGTCCGCTCCTGGGGACGGCTGGCGTTCCTCGGCGACAGCGTCCTCGGCCTCGCCGTCGCCGATCACCTCTACGCGCGCTTCCCGCGCTCCGACATCGGTCGGCTGACCAAGATCCACGGTCAAGTGGTGAGCGGGCGCGCCTGTGCCGAGATCGCGGTCGAGCTCGGCGTGCCGGAGATGCTCGCGAGCGCCTATCCGGAGGGCTTCGAGGGCGGTCTGTCGCCCGCCGAGCTCGTCGCCAGCGAACGCGCGATGGCGTCGATCGTCGAGTCGCTGATCGGCGCCTGCTACCTGCAGTTCGGCCTCGAGCGGACTGCCGCGGCGCTGCTCGCCGCGTTCGCCCCGCAGGTCGAGCTCGCCTCGGGGACGCTGCTCGACTTCAAGTCGGCCCTGCAGGAGCGGCTCGCGCGTCGCGGCAGGCGGGTCCGCTATGTGATCACCGACGAGTCCGGCCCGCCGCACGACAAGCTCTTCAGCGTCGAGGCGCGTGACGGCGATGTCGTCCTCGGAGCCGGAACCGGATCGAGCAAGAAGGCGGCCGAGCAGGCCGCGGCCAGCGAAGCCCTCGGGGGCGAGGACGGTTGAGGCCGCCGACGGCGGGTGGACGCGGTTTCGTCCGATCCGCTCAGCAGGCTTCCGGGACGGGCCGGAGAGCATGCATCTGAAGTCGATCACCCTGAAGGGCTTCAAGTCCTTCCCCGAGCGCACCGAGCTGGAGTTCTCTCCGGGCGTCAGCGTGATCGTCGGGCCGAACGGCTGCGGCAAGTCGAACATCACCGATGCCGTCCTCTGGGCGCTCGGCGAGCAGAGCCCGCTGGCGGTGCGCGGCCAGTCGATGCAGGACGTGATCTTCGCCGGCGGCCGCGACCGCTCCGCGCGCAACGCCGCCGAGGTGGAGGTCGTGATCGACAACTCCGACGGCGCCGCCGGCTCCGAGTTCGCGGAGATCTCCGTCTCCCGCCGCCTCGACCGCAACGGCGACGGCGGCTACCGGCTCAACGGGGCCCGCTGTCGCCTCGCCGACGTCACCGAGGCGCTCTCCGATGCCAGCCTCGGCCGCGAGATGCACTCGGTGATCGGCCAGGGCAAGGTCGAGGCGATCGTGCTCTCGAAGCCGCGCGAGCGGCGGCTGCTGATCGAGGAGGCGGCCGGGCTCGGCAAGCATCGCAAGCGCCGCCGCCGGGCCCAGCTCAAGCTGGCGCGCACGCGCTCCAACCTCGATCGCGCGCTCGATGTCGAGCGCGAAGCGCGCTCGCGGCTGCGACCGCTGCGCCAGCAGGCCAATGCCGCCGAAACGCATGCCCGGCTGGAGCGCCAGTCGCTCGAGCTGCAGTTGCGGCTGCTCGGCGACCGCCTCTGCGCCGGCGCCGGCGATCTCGCCGGCGCCGAGTCGGACGCCGGTTCGGCCCGCGGCGAGCGCGACGCGATCGAGGCCAAGCTGGCGGCGGCGAACGAGCGTCGCAGCGCCGTCGAGGAGCGCCTCGCCGAGCGCGACCGCGAACGCACCGCCGTCTGGGGCGAGCTGACCGCGCTTCGCGCCGCTCACGAGCGCCTCGGCGCCCGGACCGAGGCGCTCGCCGGTCGCGAGGCGGAGCTGCGGGCGGCGGTCGACCGTCGCCGGGCCGCGCTCGGGGCGCTCGCCGCCGAGCTGCGGGCGACCGAGCGCGACGCCGAGGCGACCCTGGCCCGCGAGCTCGAGGCGGCCCGCGCCGCGCTCGGCGAGGCGAGCGAGGCGATCGGGGCCGCGCGCGGCGCCGTCGACGTCGAGTCGAGGCTCGAGGCGCTCGCGCGGGTCCGCTCCGGATCGGAGCGGGCGGCGCGATCGGCGCGACGGGCCGAGGACGTGCTCGGCCACCGGCGCCAGGACTCGCTCGAGCAGCGGCTCGAGGCCGAGGCCGAGCTGGCCGGGGAGCTGGCGGCGCTCTGCGGCGCGCTCGCCGCTGCGCGGGACGCCGTCGGGAGCCGTGCGGCGGCGGTCGAGGAGCGCGTCGTCGGCGTCGCGGCCGGCGACGAGCTCGCGCTCGAGCTGCGCGAGTGCTCGCGGGTCGAGGCCGAGCTCCACGGCGAGCTCCGCCTCGTCGGCGAGCGCGTCACCGAGGCGGAGGTCCGCGCCGCGAGCCTTCGCGATCGCCGCGAGGAGGCTGCCGCGGAGTGGGAGCGGATCGCCGCTCGCCTCGATCTCGAGCCGGCCCCCGTGCCGGAGGCGATCGACGGTGAGGAGCGGGCCCGGGCCGAGGCAGCGATCGAGCGGCTGATCCGCCGTCGCGAGCAGCTCGGCCCCGTCAACCCGCTCGCCGAGGGGGAGTACGAGCAGGCCAAGCGCCACGTCGCCGATCTCGAGGGCCAGCGCGAGGACCTCGAGCGGGCCCTCGACGAGCTCGCGAAGCTGATCCGCCAGACCGACCGCGAGATCACCGCCGCGTTCGAGGAGACGTTCAAGGCCGCCGGCGAGAATTTCAGCGAGCTGATCGAGCACATGTTCCCCGGTGGCACCGGGCGGTTGCGGATCGTCGAGGCGCCGCGGCCCGAGCGGGTCCTCGGCGGCGCCGACCCCGCGGTCGTCGAGGCCGGGGCGGCGGCGCCGGAGGACGGGGGGGAGGCCGCCACCGGCGACGACGAGGACGGTGAGGACGAGCGAGATCCGGCCGAGACCGCCGGCGTCGAGATCGAGGTCACCCCGGCCGGCAAGGCGACGCGACGGCTCTCGCTCCTCTCCGGTGGCGAGAAGTCGCTCGTGGCCCTGGCGTTCGTCTTCAGCGTCTTCCTCGCCCGCCCGTCGCCCTTCTACATCCTCGACGAGGTCGAGGCGGCGCTCGACGACGCGAACATCGACCGCTTCCTGCAACTCGTTCGTCGCTTCTCCGATCGTGCCCAGTTCGTGATCGTGACCCACCAGAAGCGGACCATGGACGCGGCCGACGTCCTCTACGGCGTCAGCATGAAGGACGGCGCGACGAAGGTGATCTCCCGGCGGCTGCCGCGCGAGCCGAAGCTCGCCGAGGCCGAGCCGGGGGCCCGCGCCGCGTAGGCTGCGCAGCCGTGCCGACGACCTGGGCGGAGCTGCTCGACCTCGGCGACCGCGACGCGGCCGCCGGCGATGCCGCGGGCAGCGGGTCGGGCGACGAGCCGCAGCAGCGCCGTGGCTTCTTCCGGAGGCTCCGCGAGAGCCTGGCCACCAGTCGTGCCGCGCTCAGCGCCGAGCTCAGCTCGAGCCTGTTCGAGACGCTCGACGCCGAGGCCTGGGAGCAGCTCGAGGAGGCGCTGATCATGGCCGACGTCGGCGCCCGCACGACCGCCGAGGTCGTCGGCCGACTCGAGGCCGAGGTCGAGGCCGGCGAGGTCGAGGGCGGAGAGGCGGCCCGGGGCCGGCTCGTCGAGCTCCTCGCCGAGCTGGCCGCGACCGGACGGGGCACGATCGACCTGCGGGCGGACCCGGCCGTCGTCCTGATCGTCGGCGTCAACGGGACCGGCAAGACGACGACGGCCGGCAAGCTCGCCTGGCATCTGCAGGAGGAGGCGGGCCTGAAGGTCATGGTCGCCGCCGCCGACACCTACCGCGCTGCCGCCGTCGAGCAGCTCGGCGCCTGGGCCGAGCGGGCCGGCTGCGACATCGTCAAGGCCGAGACCGGCCAGGACGCCGGCGCCGTCGTCTTCGATGCGATCGCGGCCGCCGAGGCCCGTGGCAGTGACGTCGTCCTCGTCGATACTGCCGGCCGGCTCCACACCCGCAACGACCTGATGGAGGAGCTCGCCAAGGTGCGGCGGGTGATCGAGAAGCGCCTCGGCCACGGTCCGTCGGAGACGCTGATCGTCGTCGACTCGACGACGGGCCAGAACGGGCTGCGCCAGGCGAGGGTCTTCAGCGATGCCGTCGAGGTCACCGGCGTCGCGCTGACGAAGCTCGATGGCACGGCGAAGGGCGGGATCGCGCTCGCGATCGCCGGCGAGCTCGGGATCCCTGTGAAGTTGATCGGCGTCGGCGAGGGAATCGGGGATCTGCGACCGTTCGACGCGGGGGAGTTCGCCGCGGCCCTGGTCGGCGCCTGACGCCCCGAGCGCCCCGGGCTCGTCGCTGTCGGTCGGCGCCTGATGCGCCGAGCGCCCGGGCTCGCCGTCGTCGGTCGGCTCGGCGCCCGAGGCCGCTGCGTCGGACTGATCTTTGATCCGGCGACTCCCGGCCTCGCCGGGCCATTACCCTCCGGACCGATGTTCGACCAGCTCTCAGATCGCCTCCAGGGCACGCTCTCGGACCTGCGCTCGCGCGGGAAGCTGAGCGAGGGCGACGTCGACAAGGCGATGCGCGAGATCCGCCTCGCGCTGCTCGAGGCGGACGTCAACTTCAAGGTGACCAAGAAGTTCGTCGCTGACGTCCGCGAGCAGGCGATCGGCGCCGGTGTCCTCGAGAGCCTCGATCCCGGCCAGATGGTCGTCAAGGTGGTCAACGAGCAGCTCGCCGAGCTGATGGGCGGCTCAGGGCGGGAGCTCGTCTTCGCCACGAAACCGCCCACGGTGATCCTGATGGCAGGCCTGCAGGGCTCCGGCAAGACCACCGCGACCGCGAAGCTCGCCAAGCACCTGATCGGTGACGACAAAGCCGTCGGCGTGGCCGCCTGCGACACGCAACGGCCCGCCGCAGTCGAACAGCTCGAGCGGCTCGCCCACCAGGCCGGCGCCACCGTCTACTCGCAGGGCACCGACCGCGACCCGGTCGACATCGCCGAGTGGGCGCTCGGCCAGGCGCGCGCCGAGGACCTCGACGTCCTGATCATCGACACCGCCGGCCGGCTCCACATCGATGCCGAGCTGATGGAGCAGCTCGCCGAGATCAAGAAGCGCACGAAGCCGCACGACGTCCTCCTCGTCGTCGACGCGATGACCGGCCAGGATGCCGTGAACGTCGCCGAGCAGTTCGCCGAGGTGACCGAGTTCGACGGCGTGCTCATGAGCAAGCTCGACGGCGACGCCCGCGGCGGCGCCGCGCTCAGCGTCAAGGCGGTCACCGGCAAGCCGATCCTCTATGCCTCGACCGGGGAGAAGCTCGACCAGCTCGAGCGCTTCCACCCGGACCGGATGGCGCAACGGATCCTCGGGATGGGCGACGTCCTCTCGCTGATCGAGAAGGCCGAGAAGGACCTCGACGAGGCTGAAGCCGAGGAGCTCGAGCGGAAGCTGCGCCAGGACCGGTTCACCCTCGACGACTTCCTCAAGCAACTCAAGCAGGTCCGCAGGATGGGGCCGTTGACGAGCGTGCTCGGGATGATGCCGGGGATGGGGAAGGCGATGAAGGAGCTTCGCAACGCGAACGTCGACGACCGCGAGCTCGACCGCCTCGAGGCGATGATCCTCTCGATGACGCCCGAGGAGCGCGCCAATCCCGACGTGATCAGGGGCTCGCGGCGGCGCCGGATCGCGGCCGGCTCGGGAACGAACGTGCAGGCGGTCAAGCAGCTCACCAAGCAGTTCGAGCAGATGCGAAAGATGATGAAGATGATGGCCTCAGGCAAGACGCCGAGCCCGGAGTCGATGATCCGCGGCCAGCTCGGCGCGCGGCGGCGGTGACGGTGCGGCGGCGCGGTCTGTAACCTGCGCCGCCGTCAGATGGCAGTACGAATCAGATTGAGACGGGCGGGCTCCTCGAAGAACCCGAACTGGCGGATCGTCGTCGCCGACAAGCGCGCGCCGCGCGACGGTCGCACGATCGAGACGATCGGCAGCTACAACCCGCAGACCGACCCCTCGCAGGTGACGATCGACACCGAGCGCGCGAAGCACTGGCTCGACCATGGCGCGCAGCCGTCGCCGACGGTCGCGAAGCTGCTTCGCACCCAGGGCGTCGACGTCTCCGCCGGCACCTGACGGAGCGGCCGGTGCGTGAGCTCGTCGAGTTCCTCGTTCGCGCTCTCGTCGAGCAGCCGGACAAAGTCGAGGTCGAGGAGTTCGAGGAGGACGGCGACCTCGTCCTCGAGGTCTCCGTCGCCGAGGACGACCTCGGCCGGGTGATCGGGCGCGGCGGCCGGATCGCCAACGCGATCCGCACCGTCGCCCGCGCCGCCGGCGCCCGCGACGACCGTCGCGTAATCATCGACATCCTCGACTGATCGCGTCGCCTCGCGCTGCCGGCGCGCTGCCCTCCCCTCGCGCTCCCCGCGCCCCCTCGTCCTCTCGCTCCCCTCGCGCCCCCTCATCCTCTCGCGCCCCCTAGTCCTCTCGCGCCCCCTCGTCCTCTCGCGCCCCGCGCCCCTCCGCGCCCCCGCACCCCCTCGTCCCCTCCGCACCTCGGCACCCCCCCGCGGCGGCGTTCCCCTCGCCGAGCCGCGCGGTATGTGTCTCTTGGCACGGTTGCGGCGGCGAATCGGCACATCGCCGCCTTGAGCGGTCACACGTCGCCGGGCACCCTCCGCTCCATGATCACGGTGGCGGACATTTCCTCCTTCATGGCGGGGAAACATCCGCCACCACAACGGGTGCTGGCCCGGATCGCTACCCGCCAGCACGGCGTCGTATCGCGCTCGCAGATCGAGGCGCTCGGCGTCGATGGCGGGTTCGTCGAGCGATCGGTGGCCGGCGGGCGCCTTCATCGCGTCCACCGCGGTATCTACGCCGTCGGCCACTCGGCGCTCACCGAGCGGGGGCGCTGGATGGCCGCCGTTCTCGCCGTCGGCGGGTACGCCGTCCTCAGCCACATCAGCGCCGCGTTGCTGTGGGGCATCGTCGACCGGGGCGGTGGCCTGATCCACGTCCTCGCGGCCGATGGCGGCAGCCGCGCCCGCTCCGGCCTCGTGATCCACCGCACCCGCCATCTGCCGCCCGGTCATCGCACCGAGCTCGACGGCATCCCTGTGAGCAGCCTGCGCCGGACCTTGCTCGACCTCGCCGCGATGCTGCCACCGGAGCGCCTTCGCTACCCGGTCGAGGCGGCTGACCGGCTTGGGCTCCTCGATGTGCGCGCCGTGGTCGCGCTCTGTGACGGATCGACCGGCAGACGCGGCACCGGCGTCCTCCGCCGGCTTGCCCTCGAGCAGCGCGGAGCCGCCCACCGCACCAAGTCGCCGCCCGAGACCACGTTCCTCCGCCTCTGTCTCGCCCGGGGCTTCCCGCGGCCGCTCGTCAACCAGCGGCTGC
>JAWKKA010000014.1:0-108673 GCA_041393495.1 Solirubrobacterales bacterium
GAAGCGCTCGAGCAACTCGTCGGCGCGGCGGCGGGCGGCGGCGCGGCGGCGACCGTAGAGGCGGCCGACCATGACCAGGTTCTCGGCTCCGGTCAGGTTCTCGTCGACGGCCGCGTACTGGCCGGCGAGCCCGATCTCGGCCCGCAGCGCCGCCGCATCCGCGACGACGTCGAGACCGATCACCGTGGCCTCACCGGCATCCGGCTTCAGCAGCGTCGTCAGCACCCGGACCGCGGTCGTCTTGCCGGCGCCGTTCGGCCCGAGCACGCCGAGGACCGTGCCGCGGTCGGCCTCGAGGTCGATCCCGTCGAGCGCCCGCACGTCCCCGTAGGACTTGACGAGCCCGCGCACGGAGATCGCAGGCATCTCATTTCTTGGTGTTTCCGTCATGCAGCCCCTTCCCGGCTGGTCGGATCGTCACGCCGACAACTGAGACCGGCCGGAAGCGAAGAACTCATCGCTCGACTCGACCGGCGGCCCTGGCCCGGCAGGGTAGCTGGCGCTCGGCGCGCTCGGCGGGCGCCCGATCGTGCTCAGTCGCCGCGAGCGGAGAGCTCGTCGATGCCGCCGGCGGCGAAGAGCATGATCGGCGCCTCAGCTCCCGGTCGCCGCCTCGAACTTGCCGAGGAGCTCGGCGAAGAAGTCCGCGCGGGTGACGACCGCGTGGACCCGGCCACCGGTTGCGACCGGAACGATGAGGACCCGATGATGGATGAAGATCTCGGCGAGCTCGGTGTCGGAGTAGTCGTCCTCGACGACGACGTGGCCCGTGGTCAGGTAGTCGCGGATCGGCTCGTCGCGACAGCCGAGGCGGCGGTCGATCGTGTCGTCGATCGAGCGCCGGATCATCGCCGCCGACCCGAGCTCCCCGACATAGCCGGGAAACAGGGCGGCCATGAACTCGCGCTCGCCGAAGATCCCCGCGAAGCTCCCGTCCTCCTCGACCGCCGGCAACGCCGGCAGGCCGCTGTCGAGGACGCGATGTGCCGCCGGGCCGACCGGCGCTGTGGCCGCGATCGGATCGACCTCGCGGATGACGGAACGGACGATCGAGTCCGGCATGCAGGCAGCTATACAACCACGTAGCGCAGCAGGACGTAGGCGGTGGCGATCAGCAGCGACGTGACCACGACCGGCACCCCGATCCTGAGGAAGGGAAGGAAGCCGATCGGATGCCCGGCGCGCTCGGTCAGCCCGGCGGCGGCGACGTTGGCGGCGGCGGCGATTATCGTCGCGTTGCCGCCGAGGCAGGCGCCCAGCGCCAACGCCCACCAGTAGGCGGCGTCGCCGCTCGTGTTGAGCTCGCCGACGACGGGGATCATCGCCGTCGTGAACGGGATGTTGTCGACGATCGCCGAGCCGATCCCGCCGATCCAGAGGACGCCGATCAGCTCCGCGGTCCGATCGCCCCCGGTCAGGTCCTTGACCGCGTCGGCGACGTGCCCGATCGCTCCCGTCTCTTCCAACGCCCCGACCATCACGAACAGGGCGACGAAGAAGAACAGCGTCGGCCACTCGATCCGCGCGAGCGCCTGCTCGAGCGGGATCCGGGTGACCAGCAGCCCGACCGCGGCGCCGGCGAGGGCGACCGTCGCCGGCTCGATGTGGAGGGGCTGGTGGACGAAGAAAGCGAGCACGGTGAGGACGAGCACCGGGACGGTGCGACGGAGCTCGTCGCGGTCACGGATCGCGGCGGCCGCGTCGAGCTCCATGATCGCGGCGCGGTTGCGCTCGCCGATCCGCAGCCGCGAGCGGTAGTAGCCGTAGAGGCCGGCGATCACGACCACGAAGGTGACGAGGACGACCGGCGCCAGGTTGACGAGGAACTCGTTGAAGCTGAGGCCGGTCGCGCCGGCGATGATGATGTTCGGGGGGTCGCCGATCAGCGTCGCCGTACCGCCGATGTTCGAGGCCATCACCTCGATCACGATCAGCGGGATCGGGTCGATGTCGAGGGCGTCGGCGAGCAGGAAGCTGATCGGAACGACGAGGAGGATCGTCGTCAGGTTGTCGAGGAACGCCGACAGCAGCGCTGTCGTGCAGGCGAGGCTGACGACGATCCGCAGCGGCTCCCCGCGCGAGAGCTGGCCGGCCCGGATCGCGATGTAGTCGTAGACGCCGGTCTGCTGGGTCAGGTAGACGAGGATCATCATCCCGGCGAGCAGCCCGATCGTGTTGAAGTCGATCGCGGTGATCGCGGCCTCCTGGTCGAAGCCGGGAACGAAGAGGACGACGATCGCGGCGCCGAGCAGCGCCACCTTCGTCCGGTGCAGGCGCTCGCTGGCGATCAGCGCCAGAGCGAGCAGGAACGTCGCGGTGGCTATGGCCATCGCGGGCCGGTGCGGGGGTTTCGGTCAGTGATCGTCAACACGAGCTGCCGACCAGGCTTCCCGGCGCACCGCCATGGACCGTAGCGAACGGCGGCAGCCGGGCGACGCCCAACCGCCCGGGTGGGTCATCTCACCCGCGCATGGCGTGGGCAGGATTACCCACGTCCCGGGCCCTCCCGCCGTGCGCGGGAGGTGGGTCATCTCACCCACGCATTGCGTGGGCAGGGTTACCCGGGCGGGCGGCGGGCCGGCCGCGGCAGGTGCGGCAGCGGCCTGCGGCAGTCCGCCCCCGCGCAGTCGGCGAGGTCCTCGGCGGCGGCGCGCAGGATCGCCTTGATCCGCCCGTAGCGGGGGTCGTCGTGGACGCTCTCGAGCTCCCAGGGATCGCGGCGGAGGTCGTAGAGCCCCTCCTGGCCATCCTCCTGGAGGTCGTAGCGGTAGCGCTTCGTGCGGACGGCGATGTAGGCGGGCACGGCGCGCGGGTTCGGCGCCGTCTCGATGAAGACGCCGCGGTCGGCGAGCACCTCGCCGGGGTGCTCGGCCGCCCTGCGCAGCGACAGGCCGTCGAGCTTGAAGCCGCGCCGCTGGCGGGCGCCCGCGATGTCGAGGATCGTCCGTGCGAGGTCGGCGTTTGTGGTCACGCCCTCGACCGTGCGGCCGGCCGGGAACCCCGGGCCCTCGATCATCAGTGGCACCCGTGAAGACCCCTCGTAGGGAACGTACTTGACGCCGGCCGCCTCGCCGTTCTCGGTGATCGGGTCGCGAAGCCGGTGCTCGCCGAGGATCCAGCCGTTGTCGGAGGTGAAGATGATGACCGTGTTCCGGTACTCGCCGGTCCGCCGCAGCTCGCGGACGACCTCCTGAACCATGTCGTCGACCCCGAGCAGCGCTCCCATCCGGCCGCGCCAGTGCTCCTGAAGCTCGAGCTGCTGCTGCATCGTCATCGGCGTCGGGAAGTAGTCGGCGAGCGTCGTCGGCTTGTCGGAGATGTCGGCCTCGTTGAAGTTCGGGTAGATCGGCATCGGCCGGTTGGCGAAGACGTCGGCGTAGCGCGGCGGCGGCAGCGCCGGCGAGCCCTCCTTCGTGGCCCCCGACTGCGTCGCGACCGTGTGCGGAGCATTCGGCGCGAGATTCAGGAAGAACGGCTTGTCCGACTCGGACGCATCGTGGATCGCGCGGTCGGCGAGGCGGGTGTAGACGTCCGTCGAGTAGTTCCGCTCGGTCCGCGGGTACGTCCGCAGCGACCCGTTGTCGTTGATCGTCATCCCGTAGTAGTCGTAGGTCGTCGGATCGACGCCGCCGTGCCAGTCGTCCCAGCCCTTCGGGACCTCGGTCGGGTCCTGCTCGCCGTACTCGTTCAGGTACTTGCCGATGTGAATCGTCCGGTAGCCGGCGCGGTCGAGCCAGACCGGCAGCGTCTCGGAGCCGTCGAGCATCCGGTAGCCGCCGTCGGGCCAGTTGTTCCAGAGGACGCCGTGGTTGTGCGCGTACTGGCCGGTCAGAAACGTCGCCCGCGACGGGCAGCAGAGCGGGTAGTTGACGAAGTTGCGGTCGAACGTCACCCCGGCCTTGCCGATCAGCCGCCGCGTCTTCGGCATCACCGGCATCGAGCGGAAATCCTGGTCGTCGGTCATGATCACGACGACGTTCGGTCGCTCCGGACCCGCCGCCGCAGCCGCCGTCGCGGGCAGCGCGAAGGCGAGCAGCGCCGGGACGATCAACAACACCCTCCAACCCATCGGCCGAGACCCTAGCGGGTTATTGATGTTCCGTCAATACGGATCGCGCGGCGGTATGCTGCGCCGATGAGCGGAACCCGCACGCGACTCGCCCCCGGGGTGCGCCGGGAGCAGATCCTCGCCGCCGCCCGCGACGTGTTCGTCGCCAACGACTACGCGAACGCGTCGATGGAGGCGGTGGCGCGCCGGGCCGGCGTCACCACCGGGCTCGTCAACCACTACTTCGGAACCAAGCGCGAGCTCTACCTCGCCGTCGTCGAGGACCTCGCCGCGAGCCTGCCCGAGATGGTCGACACCAACCTCCCCGACCTGCCGATCGAGGAGCTCGTGGCCCGCAACATGAAGCGCTTCCTCGACGCCTTCGAGGACAACCAGGAGATCCTCTCGATGCTGCTCGGCAGCGAGGGCGGCCTCGGCCGCGACCCGGAGGTGGCCAGGATCATGGGCCGCGCTCGCGACGGGATCGTGGCGCGGATGGCCTACAACCACGCCGGCGAGGACCCCTCGCCGGAGCTGTTGCTGGCCCTGCGCGTCTTCCAGGGCGCCGCCGATGCGGCGGCGACGGAGTGGCTGCGACGGGGGCGCGCGAGCCGCGACGAGGTCGAGCGGCTCCTGACCCGGACCCTGCTCGCGATGGTCGGCGAGCTCTCGAAGCGCTGAGCGCCGCCAGCTCTCATCCCGCCTCCGAGCGGACGGGCTCACGGTCGCCGATCGGCTCGCCGCCCGTCTCGGCCTCCTGCCCCTGATTCCCGGCGCCGGCGCCCGCCCCGCTACTGCTCGTAGCCCTCGACGGTCCCCTCGTCACGAACCGAGGTGTTCTCCGGGTCGAGGTGGAACTCCTCGTGCGCCTCGCGCTGGCGCAGCAGGTCCCAGCACTGGTCGAGGCTCACCTTCAGCTCCTGCAGCCGCCGGTGCCGCTCCTCGTCCGGGCCCTGCCCGACCGACTCCTCGAGCAGCCGTCGCTCCTCGGCGACGAGCTCCTCGATCCGTTCGCGCAGCCCCGAGTCGTCCATGATCGGCACCTTAGCGAGCGCCGCCCGCACCGATCCGCCGCGGGCGCTCAGACGCCGAGGACGGCGCTGAACGCGAGCATGAAGGCGCCCCCGAGCGCGGCGCCGATGATCGCGTCGGGGACGCGCTCGCGAAGCGCCTCGGGGAACACCTCGATCGCGACGAGCGCCAGCATCGCGCCGGCCGCGAACGCGAACGAGAACGGCAGCAGCGCCGTGATCTGCTCGACGAGCAGGTAGGCGACGACGGCGCCGATCGGCTGCGGGACGCTGGTCAGCACCGCAGCCCAGAACTGCGGCCAGCTCCCGTACCCGGCGATCTCCATCGGGATCGCCGTGCTGGTTCCCTCGGGGATGTTCTGGATGAAGATCGCGACGACGATGAACAGGCCGAGGCCCTCGGTCGTCGAAGCGTAGGCCGTGCCGATCGCGAACCCCTCGGGAAGGCTGTGGACGAGCAGGACCAGGAAGACGAGGATCCAGGTGCGATCGCCGTCGGCGATCGCACCTGGCGGCGCCTCCCCGATGAAGTGGCGCGCGACGAGCAGAAAGCCGATGCCGGCCACCAGCCCGAGCAGGACGGCGCCACCGCCGTCCTCGTCGAGCGCGGGAAGCAGCAACCCGACGATCGCTGCGATCAGCATCACGCCGGCGGCGACTCCGAGCAACCCGCCGCGCAGCTCCCGGGCCCGCTCGCCGAGGACCGCGACCGGGATCACCCCGAGCCCGGTCGCGAATGTCGTCGCCGTCGCGACCAGGACCAGCTCGAGCATGCACCGTTCTTAGCGATCGCTCTCGGCGTTTTCGTCAGTAGTGGCCGGGGAGCCGGCTACGGGCCGGCCAGAGCTCCTCCGCCACCGTCGAGCGACGATCTTCGGCCACCGTCGAGCGACAGCTCCTCCGCCACCGTCGAGCGGCCATCCTCGGCCACCGCTCGCGGGTTGCAGGCAGCCGGGTCGAGGCCCGCGACCGACTCGGCGCCGGTCGCCGACGACCCGCGTCGAGCATGCGACGGGCGGCTCCCCGCAGGGTGGCCGCCCGTCGTCGGTCACTGTCGTCGTGCGCTCAGGAGTCGCGGCGGATCGCCTCGACGTCGATGGCCAGCTTGACCTTGTCGGCCACGACCGCGTTGCCGCTGCCGAGCGCCGCGTCGAACCTCATCTTGAAGTCCTTGCGCGAGAGCTGGCCGGTGATCTCGAAGCCGACCCGCTGCTCGCCCTCGGGGCCACGCTCGACGCCGCCGAGCTCGGCATCGAGCTCGATCTCGCGGGTGACGCCATGGATCGTCAGCTCGCCGATGATCCGGTAGTCCCCGTCGCCGACGGGCTCGATGGCGGTCGACTCGAAGCGGAGCTCCGGGTGCTCGGCGGCATCGAAGAAGTCGGCCGAACGCAGGTGCTCGTCGCGCGGCGCCTGGCCGGTATCGACCGATGCCACCGCAACCGTGCCGTGGGCCTTCAGGCCGCCGTCCTCGTCGACCTCGAGCGCGCCGTCGAACTCGCGGAACTCGCCGCGCACCGTCGAGACGCCCATGTGCCTGACCGCGAAGCCGACCTTCGTATGGGCCTTGTCGACCGCCCAGCTCCCCGCCGGAATCGCCGTTGCCGTTGCCGTGCTCATTCTCGATCCTCCTTCATTTACTTACTTGCACAACCTTTGCTTACACAAGCACCGTAGCAGACTTTCTTTGCGTACGCAACTAACTGTCCGAAGCTCGGCGACGGCGCAGCGCCGAAGGCGTCAACCCCCGGCTCGGCGTCGCCAGCCCTCATCGACGCGACCGGCCCGCGTGTCAGCGTGGCCGGCCCTCGACGGCGCCTCCGGCCCTCGTCGGCGTGGCCGGCCCTCATCGGCGTGGGCCGGACGGACGCCTGGGGTCGAGATCACCCGATCAACGCGATGGTCCCGCGGCGGCGCCCCGCATAGGATGCCGACGGAACGAGGCACCAACGACGACGAGGAGCGCCCCGATGAGCAAGGACAACCGCACGATGCCGCTCTCGCGCGCGGCGCTGGCCCGACTCGAGGGCCATGACTGGCTGCTCGAGGGTGCGCCGCGTGACGAGGTTCCCGCCGAGGGCGTCGAGCCGATCGTCGCCAAGCGGATGATCGAGCAGGAGATCGTGCTCGACGGGATCCCGGAGCGGAACCTGGCGACGTTCGTGACGACCTGGATGGAGCCCGAAGCGCAGGCTGTGATCGCCGAGAACCTGCACCGCAACTTCATCGACCACGCCGAGTACCCGGAGACGGCCGAGATCGAGCAGCGCTGCATCAGGATGCTCGCGAAGCTCTACAACGCGCCCGGTGAGACGACCGGCGCCCGCACCCAGGGCTCCTCGGAGGCGATCATGCTCGGCGCGCTGTCGCTGAAGTGGAAGTGGCGCGAGCGCCGCGAGGCCGCGGGGCAGGCAACCGACAAGCCGAACCTGGTCTTCGGGGGCGACGTCCACGTCGTCTGGGAGAAGTTCTGCCGCTACTTCGACGTCGAGCCGCGAATCGTGCCCCTGCAGCCCGACAAGTACGTGATCGGGCCCGAGGACGTCGAGCCCCACATCGACGAGAACACGATCGGCGTCGCCGCGGTGCTCGGCACGACCTTCACCGGCCATGCCGATCGGATCGGCGAGATCAACGACCTCCTCGTCGCGCTCAGGAACGACAAGGGCATCGATGTGCCGCTTCACATCGATGCCGCAAGCGGCGGCTTCGTCTGGCCGTTCCTCTACCCCGACAGCGAGTGGGACTTCCGGCTCGAGCAGGTGCGCTCGATCAACGTCTCCGGGCACAAGTTCGGGATGGTCTATCCGGGGATCGGCTGGCTCGTCTTCCGCGAGAAGTCGGACCTCGCCGAGGACCTCGTCTTCTACGAGAACTACCTCGGCAAGACCGACGCGACGTTCACGCTGAACTTCTCGACCGGTGCAGCGATGGTGCTGGCCCAGTACTACAACCTCGTCCGCTTCGGGATCGACGGCTACCGGTTCGTGATGGAGACGATGAAGAAGAACTCCGAGTTCCTGGCGCAGCAACTCGAGCAGGTCGGCCCCTTCCAGGTGATCCGCGAGCACGACGAGCAGCTCCCGCTGGTCGCCTTCCAGATCGCGGCCGACGCCGACGTCCCCTACGACGAGTTCGACATCGCCTGGCAGGTAGCGGCCGAGCGCGGCTGGATGCTCCCCGCCTACACGATGCCGCCGAACGCGCAGGACGTGAAGATGCTGCGGGCGCTCGTCAAGCTCAACCTCAGCCGCGAGCTCGTCGCGACGCTGGCTGATGACATCGCCGCAGCCTGCAAGACCCTCGCGAAGAAGGGCGGCGCCAGCAAGCACGAGCGCAAGCAGGTCAAGTCCGGCGTCGGCTACTGACGGCGCGGCAGCATCAGCAGCGCACCGGCGAGAAAGCAGGCCGCCCCCGCGGCGGTCGTGAAGTTCGCCGCGGCGAGGTCGAGCACGGTTCCCGTCGACGGAACCACGAACGAGGCGACCGCGGAGATCCCGAATGCGACGCTGCCGAGCAGGTTGACGAAGCTGATCTTCGCCGGTTCATCATCGTGCCGGCGCCGCCAGAAGCTGCCGTTGGCCGCCCGGAAGGCGAGCACGCTCGCGACCAGAAAGCAGGTCGAGCCGAACGCGTCCGGGGTCCAGACGAGCCGGTCGGTCGCCTTCGTCCCGAGCGCATCCTGCATCGCCGCGAAGGTGCTGATGTTGAAGAAGAGCGTGCCCGCGAACTGGATCCCCCCGGCCCACCGGTCGAGCCCGCCGCCGCCGGTCAGCCGCGTCGTCAGAAACTGGATCAGCGCCGCCGCCGTGAAGAAGATCGATCCGACGAAGAAGGTCATGCCGTCGGCGCTCGAGCCGACCAGCCGGACGTAACCCGGAAACGGCCCGACGAGGAAGCAGAGCGACCCGACCGCGAACAGCAGGCCGATCCAGGTGTTCGCCCGGCGGGCCGCGGCGCTCATCGGGACGAGGCTAGCCGTCGGCGCCCGGCGACAGCTTCCCGGCCGTCAGCCGTCGGCGCCCGGTGATCCCGGCCGTTAGCCGTCGGCGCCCGGCGGTAGCTTTGCGACCGTGATTCGCGGCAGGCTGCATCGACGCGGGACGGCGATCGAGCCGGGCGCCGAATCGGAGGTCGTCGAGATCGACCCGGCGCAGTTCAGCGGGATCTTCAACGTCCCCGACTGGCTCCGCAACATCGGCCTGATGGCGTGGCTGCTCGTCGGGATCACGTTGCTGATCGGCGGCCTCGTCTGGCTCGGCTCGCTGACGCAGGTGATCACGATCCCGGTGATCGTCGCCGCGATCATCGCCGTCGTCGCCTCGCCGCTCGTTCGCTGGATGAACGGGCACGGAGTCCCGCGCGCGATCGGGGCGCTGCTCGTGATGCTGGCGGTCGTGGTGATCGGAGCGGGGATCACCGCGATGGTCGTCGTCGGGATCGACGGGCAGGCAAGCAGCATCGCCAGCCACCTCGATGACGCGAAGCGGACGCTCTCGGGATGGCTTCAGGACATCGGGCTCGATCCGAGCAAGGCCGGCCAGGCCACCCACGACGCCGGGCACGGCGCCGCGAGCAGCGTCCAGGCCCTCCTCGGCGGCGTCCTCGGCGGCATCGAGAGGCTGTCCTCGCTCGCGTTCTTCCTCGCGATGACGATCCTCAGCCTGTTCTTCCTGCTCAACGACGGCCCGAAGATCCGCGGCTGGACGGAGCGGCACATGGGCCTTCCCGACGGCGTCGCGCGGATCGTCACCCAGCGGACGATCGGCTCGATGCGCGGCTACTTCCTCGGCGTCACGATCGTCGCCGCGTTCAACGCCGTCGTCGTCGGGATCGGGGCGCTGATCATCGGCGTTCCCCTGATCGGGACGATCGTCGCCGTCACGTTCGTGGCCGGCTACATCCCCTACATCGGCGCCTGGACGGCGGGCGCCTTCACGGTCCTGCTCGCGCTCGGCAGCGACGGCGCCGATGCCGCCGGCGCGATGGTCGCGCTGCAGCTGCTGGCGAACGGGCCGCTGCAGCAGATCGTCCAGCCGTTCGCGATGGGGGCCGCGCTCGGGATCCATCCCCTCGCCGTCCTGATCGTCACGATCGGCGGCGGCGCCCTGTTCGGCACCATCGGCCTGATCATCGCGGCGCCGCTCGTCGCCGCCGCGGTCCGGATCTCCGCCGACCTCGAGCGCGCGCGGCGCGAGCAGGAGGAGGCGGCGACCGCCGCCCCTGGCTAGGACGCCCCCGGCGAGTCGCGCGGCGGCCCGCGCTCCACCCCTCCCGGTGAACGCGACATTCCGGTACCGGAGGTTCCGGTTGGTCGCGTTCACCGGGTCAGGTCAGCGCCGGGCCGCTCCGTCGTAGTCGTAGAGATCCGCGGCCGGGCGGGTCAGATCGCCGTAGAGCTCCGGGCGGCGGGCACGGAGCAGGCCGGGGAGCGAGTCGAACTGCTTCGGCTCGCGCATCGAGTCGTCGTGCTCGCGCAGCCAGCGGGCGCGCTCGAGGTCGCAGTCGCCGACGACGAGCCCGGGCCCGGTCGAGGAGGCGACGACGGCCTCGGGCCCGGCGATCAGGGCCGAGCCCTCCTCGTCCCCGTAGAGCGCCTGGGTGAGGCCGAGGTGGAGCTGGTTCTCGACGGCCCGGGCGCGGGCGAGGAGCCGCCAGTTCGGCGCGACGCGGCGGAACGAGCCGCCGGCTGGCGCGAGCAGGACGTCGGCGCCGCGGACCGCGAGCGTCCGCGCGATCTCCGGGATCCAGAGCTCCGAGCAGATCAGCAACCCGACGCCGATGTCGCCGAGCCGCGCGAAGCCGAGCCGCGCGCCGGGCGCCATCGCGGCGCCGGAGAGGACCGGATGGACGTCGCCGGTCGCCGGATGGGCGCGCTCGTAGCGGAGCAGGACGGCGCCGTCGGGCCCGACGAGGTAGGCGACGGTCCGGTGGACCCCATCGTCGCCACGCTCGACGCGGCCCCAGCAGACGGCGACGCCGGCCTCGGCTGCCGCCGCGCCGATCTCGGCGCTGCATTCCATCGCCGAGCCGGCCCTGATCGGGCCCGGATAGCTCTCCGGGAACAGCAGCAGCTCGGCGCCGGCGCCGCCGGCGCCGGCGATCGCCGCGAGCGCGTCCGCGAGCCTCGTCTCCTCCGGCTCCCCGGCGCGCGCCGGCGGCTGCGCGACGGCGAGGCGAAGCGCGCCGGAGCGGCTCACGACGCCCCCGTCTTGCGGGCCTTGAGCACGGCGATCGGGCCCGCGTCACGACGCAGCGGCTCCGGCTCGAGGCCCGCGTCGCGTGCCCACGATGCGATCTCCTGCTCGGTCCACGCTCCCCCGCCCTCGTTCTCGACGAGCATCATCAACGCGAACAGCGCGACCGCCGGCGGCGTGACCTCGTCCGTGCCGAGCACCCACTCGTAGATCAGCAGGGCCCCGCCCGGCGCGAGCAGGGCGGCCGCCTCGGCGACGAGCCGGCGGCAGCGATCGTGCGGGTGGTCGTGGAGGATGTTCGCGAGCAGGACGTAGTCCCAGCTCTCGCCGCGGGGACGTCCGAAGCCGGGGCGCTCGAGATCGCCGGCCACGAACCGCAGCTCCGGATGGCGCTCGCGGAGCGCCGCTTCGGCCCCGGGCAGGTCGAGGACCGTCGCCTCGAGGCCGGGCACCGCCGCCTCGAGGTAGGCGGAGTGGGAGCCCGCTCCGCCGCCGACGTCGAGCAGCCGGCCGCCGCGCTCGAGCCCGGCGAGCTCGGGGAGCCCGCCGCCGAACCGCGCCGCGAGGTCGTCGAGCGCGCGCAGGAAGGTCAGCGACTGCTCCGGGTCGTCGCGCAGCCGGGCGCGCCACGACGGGATCCGCGCGTGGCCGTCGCGGACCGCCTGCGGGAGGTCGGCCCAGACGCCGTAGAAGAACCACTCCTTGCGGACGATCTCGGCGGCCGAGCCCGGCTCGCTGCCGACGAGCTCGCGGCCACGCTCGCTGAGCGCGTAGCGATCGCCTTCGCGGGCGGCGAGCCCGAGCACCGCCAGCGCTGCGAGCAGGTAGCCGCAGGCGCGCGGATGCAGGTCGAGCGCCGCCGCCACCTCGGCCGGCGTCCGCGGGCCGGCGGCGAGCGCGTCGGGAACGCCGAGCTCGACGGCCGTCCCGAGGATCGCTGCCCCCTGGTACCCGGTCAGCACATCGAGCGTGTCGGCCGACTGCTTCACGGCCGGGCTCACGCCGCCCTCCGCAGCGCGCGGGCGGCGCGAGCCGCGTCGCGCAGCATCGCCGCCTGCGACCGCCAGCGCTCGATCCGCCCCCGGGACCGCAGGCCGAGGTCGCGGAGGACGGCGGCGGCGGCATTGCGGCCCGGCATCCCGGTCACGCCGCCGCCCGGGTGCGAGCCGGCACCGCTCAGGTAGAGGCCGGCGATCGGCGTCGAGTAGCGGGACAGCGAAGGCGAAGGACGCATCCCGAGGAGCTGGTCGAGCGACATCTCGACGTGGTTGGGGCAGGCGTAGGGGTTGCCGTTGCGCCGGACCCAGTCCTGCGGACCGGTGACGAGCCGCTCGACCGGCTCGAGCTCGGTCCGGAGCGCCCGCTCGGCGGCGCGCCAGGCCCAGTCGGCGGCCTCGTCGAGCGACGCCTCGGTCCAGGGGCCGTCGGCGGGCTCCCAGGGAACGAACGTCGAAAGCCAGACCACCGCCGCCTCCGGGTCGCGGGTCCAGCCTGGCTCCCGCGTCGAGGGGAAGCCGATCATCAGCGGCGGCCGCTCCGGCAGCCCGCCGAGCCGGATCCGCGCGAACGCCGCCTCGATGTCGGCATCGGTGTTCGGCGAGAGCATCAGCGCCCGCTCGAAGCCGGCCGGCACGTCGAGGTCGGGAAGCCGCGTCAGGACCGCATCGACCTTGAGCTCGGAGACGTTGCGGCGGCCGACGTGGATCGCAGCGACCTCGGCGGCGAGCGCCGCCGGGACATGGTCGGGATCGACGAGGCGCTCGAAGACACGCTTGGCGTCGATCGTCGAGACGACCGCGCGGCGGGCGGCGATCCGCTCGTCGCCGGCGTGGACGGCGACGGCACGGCCGCCGGCCACCTCGATCCGGTCCGCCGCCGCCCCCGTCCTCAGGCTCCCGCCATGGCCTTCGAGACAGCGGGCGAGGGCAGCGACGGTGCCCCGCGAGCCGCCCGCCGGCCGGGCCGAGGGGGCGCCGTGGAAGGCGGCCAGCATCATCGCGCCGGCGCCGGTCCCCGGGTCGTCGGGCGGCTGCTGCGAGTGGGCCGCCCAGTGCTGCATCAGCCCGCGCAGCCGCGGGTCGCCGAGGTGGGCCGCGCAGAGGTTCGAGGCGGACGCGTAGAGCGCCTGGATCAGCCGCTGGCCCTCGACCCCGAGCGTCAGCTCGGCGGCGGCGGTCAGCTCGCGCATCGTCGGCGGCGGCCCGTTGTTGGCCTGCGAGAGCACCGCGAGCGCCCGCTCCGACCACTGCGCGAAGCGCCGGTAGCGCTCGGCCTCGTCGCGGCCGAGCAACTCGGCGAAGCCCTCGACCGTGCGGTCGAGGGAGCTGTGCATGGCGAGATCGGTTCCGTCGTCGCAGGGCGCGAGGACGAGCTCGTCGCAGAGCAGCCACTCGAGCCCGAACCGCGCGCTCAGCTCGAGGTCCTCATCGACGCCGCTCGCGCGCAGGCCGCTGTGCTCGAAGGCGCCGATCTCGAGCCGTCCGGCGCCGCTCGGCAGCTCCTCGGTGACGACGCAGCCGCCGGGCTCCGGCGCCTGCTCGACGACGATCGTCTCGAGCCCGGCGCGGGCCAGGTAGGCGCCGCAGGCGAGGCCGTTGTGGCCGGCGCCGACGACGACGACGTCGCAGCTCGTCATCCGGCTTCGCCCGCAGCCGACGCCAACGCCCGACCATCGCCCGCGTAGACGGACTCGTCCGCCATCCCGGCGCGGCGCACCAGATCGGCGCCGGCCGCGCGGGCCTCGCGAGCGAGCGCGGCCACATCCACTCCATCGACCTCACCGCCCGCGACCCGGCGCCGGCCGTCGACCCAGACGTCGCTGACGCAGCGCGCGGTCGCGCAGTAGACGACCTGCTGCCACGGATCGTGGATCGTCGCCAGCTCCGGGGTGTCGCCGTCGAGGAGGACGACGTCGGCGCGCTTGCCGGGCTCGAGGGAGCCGACGAGATCGTCGATCCCGAGCGCCCGGGCGCCGTCGATCGTCGCCATCGCGAGGACGTCGCGCGCGGTCAGCACCGTCGGGTCCATGTTGTTGACCTTGTGGAGGAGGCCGGCGGTCTTGATGACGCCGAACATGTCCTGATTGTCGTTCGAGGCGGCGCCGTCGGTGCCGAGCGCGATCGTGATCCCCTCGCGCCGCAGCCGCGGCACCGGGCACACCCCGTTGCCGAGCAGCATGTTCGCCACCGGGTTGTGGGCGACGGCGACGTCGTGGCGGGCGAGCAGCCCGATGTCGCGCTCGGTGCACCAGATGCAGTGCGCGGCGATGATCTCGGCATCGAGCAGCCCCTCCCGCCCCGAGTGCCCGATCGTCGTCGCGCCGAAGCGCAGCCGTGCCTCGGTCAGCTCCTCGCGAACCTCGGAGAGGTGGGTGTGGACCGCCCAGCCGTGCTCGCGGCAGGCGGCGACGGTGCGCGCGAAGAGCGGGTCGCTGAGCCCGAGGACAGTGCCGACGCCGCAGCGGAACCCGATCAGCGCTTCGCCGGCGGTGCGCTCGGCGAGCGCCTCGTGCTCGGCCATGAAGGCGTCGGGGCCGGGCGCGCCCTCGTACGCGTCCTCGGCGCCGAAGCTGACGACGCCGCGCATCCCCGCCCAGGCGAGGCCGTCGACCGCGCCGAGCGTGGCGAGGCTGCCCATGTTGCGGTGGCAGGACATGTCGTTGACGGTCGTGATCCCGCTGCGCAGCATCTCGACCGCCTTGAGGCGGGTCCCGAGCGCGACCTCGTCGCGATCGATCACCTTGCCGACCGGGTTGACGACCCGCTCGAACCACTCGAACAGCACCGCGTCCTCGCCCATCCCGGGGATCAGGCACTCGGTCAGGTGCGTGTGCGCATTGACCATCCCGGGCATCACGACGCCGTTGCCGTCGCCGACCACGCTCGCCCCGGGAGCGCGCCGGGACAGGTCCGCGAACGTCCCGACGGCCTCGATCGCCCCGCCGGCGCCGAACAGCACCGCCCCGTCGCGGATCGGCTCGGCGCCGGGCGCCATCGACAGGGCCCAGGCGCCGCGAACGAGCGTCGGCGCCGCCGCCGCGCTCAAAGCCGCGCCCCGATCTCGACCGCGTCGGGCGGCGGCTCGGCGACGCCGTCGTCGTTCGTCTCCTTGCGCGCCTCGTGGTACCAGGGGAGCAACAGCCGCTCGAGCAGCATCACGAGGCCGAACAGCGCGATCCCGATCAGCGCCAGCAGGAAGATGGTCGCGAACATCGTCGCCGTGTCGGTGGCGTTGTTGAGGACGAGGATCAGGTAACCGAGGCCCTCCGAGGCGCCGACCCACTCGCCGAAGACCGCGCCGATGACCGACAGGGCGGCCGCGACCTTGAGGCCGCTGAAGACGAACGGCAGCGCCGCCGGCAGCTGCGCGTAGCGGAAGCGCTGCCAGCGCGACGCCTTCAGGGTCCGCATCAACCGCAGCAGCTGCGGATCGGCGGCACGGAGGCCGTCGATCGTGTTGACCGCGATCGGGAAGAAGGCGACGAGCGCGATCACCATGATCTTCGGCCGCAGGTCGAAACCGGTCCAGATCACGAAGATCGGCGCGACCGCCGGCACCGGGACCATCTGCGAGACGACGAGCCACGGGTAGAGCGCCCGCTCGACCGTTCGCGAGGAGCGGATCAGCATCGCGAGGACGACGCCGAGGACGATCGCCGCGGCGAAGCCGATCAGGATCTCCTCGATCGTGATCCACATGTTGTCGAGCAGCAGTTGACGGTTGTCCCATCCCGCCCGGGCGATCTCGGTCGGCGACGGCAGCGACGACTCGGGGACGTCGGAGACGACCGTGTAGAGCTGCCAGACGGCGAGCACGAGCACGGCGAAGATCGCCGGCGCGGCGATCCGGGCCGCGCGGGACTCGAGGCCGAGACGGCGCCTGCCGTTGCCCATCAGGCGTCCTCCGCGTGCGCCGCCGCCGACGCCCGGCGCAGCGGCTCGATCAGCTTCAGCTTCAGCTCGGCGAACTCGGGGGCGGTGGTCGTCCGCTCGAGCTCGCGCGGGCGCTCGAGCCCGACGTCGACGCAGAGCTCGAACCGCCCCGGTCGGCCGGACATCACATAGACCCGGTCGGAGAGGAACAGCGCCTCCTCGACGTCGTGGGTGACGAAGAGGATCGTCTTGCGGTCCTCCTGCCAGATCCGCAGGAGCCACTGCTGCATCTCCTGGCGGGTCAGCGCGTCGAGCGCGCCGAAGGGCTCGTCGAGCAGCATCACCTCGCGACCGGCGAGGAACGTCCGCAGGAGCGCCGCCCGCTGCCGCATGCCGCCCGAGATCTGCGCGGGCCAGACGTCCTCGAACCCCTCGAGCCCGAAGCGGGGGAACTCCTCGCGGGCCCGCTCGCGGGCCTCGCGGCGGCTGACGCCGCTGAGCTGCAGTCCGAGCACGGTGTTGTCGAGCACCGTCCGCCACGGCATCAGCAGATCGGCCTGCGGCATGTAGCCGATCTCGCCGAGCAGGCTCTCGGCCGGCCGGCCGTCGAGCAGGATCCTGCCGCCCGACGGCCGGTCGAGGCCGGCGAGGAGGTTGAACAGGGTGGACTTGCCGCACCCCGACGGCCCGACGATCGAGACGAACTCGCCCGGGTCGATGGTCATCTCGACCCCTTCGAGCGCGCTGAGGCGACCGTCGGCCCCGGAACGGGCCGGGAACGTCTTCGTCAGACCCTCGGTCCGCAGACGTGCCGTCGGTGCGGGCATCTCGCTACTTCGACCCGTCGACGAACTCGTTGGTCGCGTACCGGTCGGGCGCGATCGGCTCGCTGGCCAGGTCGTTGTCGACCATGAACTGCGAGAGCGACTCGAGGTCATCGGTGTTGAACGACCCGAACTGGTCGGTACCGGCCTTGAACAGCGGCATGTACGCGTCCAGCGACGCCTTCGCGAACTTCTCCGGGATCGCCGGGTTCTCCTTCAGCAGGGCGTCGAGGCCGGCCTGCGGGTCGGCGATCGTGTCGTCGTAGCCCTTGATCGTGGCGCTGACGAACCCCTGCATCAGGTCCGGGTCGGAGCTGATCGCGTCCTCGGTCGAGAAGACGACGAGGCCTGGGTACTTCGGCCTGCCGTACTCGTCGAGCGGGAACGACGTCGTCGGGTAGCCGTCGACCTCGATCTGGATCTCGTCGGCCGGGATGAACTCCGGTGAAGGCGTTGACCTTGCCGCTCTCGAGGTTCTGGGATCTCTGCTGGAACCCGATCGTCACCTTGTTGACGCTGGCGGGATCGCCGCCCGCGTCGGAGATCGTCGTGGTACCCATGATCGCGTCGTCGGAGGGGATCAAGCCGGTGACGCCGACCGTCTTGCCGTCGAGGTCGGCCGGGGAGGTGAACCCCGAGGACTTCAGCGTGATCAAGCCGCCGAGCGGCCGCTGGACGAGCGCGAGGATCCCCTTCGCGCCACGGCCGTCGGAGATCTGGGTGGCGACGTCGATGCCGTCGGCGATCCCGAAATCGGCCTTGCCGGCGTCGATCAGCTTCAGCGTGTCCGCCGTCGAGGTCGGCTCGATGATCTCGAGGTTGATCCCCTCGTCCTCGTAGTAGCCGTTGACGACGGCGTCGTAGATGCCGGCGTGGACCGGGCCCGGCACGAAGTCGAGCACCAGCGTCGCGTCCTTCATCTCACCCCCGGACGTCGTGTCGGCGCTGCCGCTGGTCGAGTCGTCGCCTCCACAAGCGGCGAGCACGAGCGCTCCGATCGCCGCCAGCAGGGCCGCGATGGCCGCGAAGCGGGTCCGGGGCTTGTTCGATGGTCTGATCACGGGTCCTCTCCTTGGTCGCTTGGACATTCGATCACGAAGGCTTCGTCACCTCGACCCGGAGATCGCCCGGGGTCCACCCCGGTATCTCCAGGTCCGGGCAGGCCGACACGGCGGCGCGCAGGTCCCGCAGCGCCCGCAGGGTGATGTGGTCGCCGGGCTTGATGGTGACCTGCTCGAGGCCGCGGTAGGCGGTGGTGTCGACGGTCGCGTTGACGAAGAACGAGAGCATCCCGGCGATCGCGGCCCGGTCGATGCCGAGGCCCGCGGCGATCAGGTCGCGACAGCCCGGCCGGCCGTCCTCGTAGAGCTCCGACCAGCACCCCGGGTACATGATGTCGTTGCGGCCGTCGCCGCTGCAGTGGCCGACCTCCATCACCGGCTCGCCGTCGCCGTCGTAGAGGAACATCCCCGGGTCGGCGCTGAAGACGAGCCAGGGGCGCCCGAAGCGGTTCCAGCCGTTGATGTTGCGCGTCATCGCCTGGTCGAACCCGGTGAAGCTGAAGTCACCGCCCTGACCGCCGTCGGGAGACGAGATCCGCACCTCCTCGTCGGCCGTCATGTCGAACCCGAAGCCGGTGCCGGAGGCGACGATCGCGTCGGTCGTCGCCATCATCCGCGCCCGCCCCCGAATCGCCAGCGCAACCAGGCCCACGCCCGCGCGGTCTCCGCCGGGTAGTGGGCGCTGCGCTCCTCGAGCTCGACCGCCGAGAGCTCCGTTCCGGCCGCCGCCCAAACCCGGCAGCGCTCCTCGAGAAACCAGGCGCGAACCGCCGCGCACGCGAGGTCGGGCGCGGTGACGACGGCGCCGTTGCCTCGGATCAGCAGGCAGTCGGCGGAGCCGATCGCGGCCGCGGCGGCAGCCGCCCGCTCGCCGTCGGTGACGAGTTGGGGGTCGGCCCAGGCCGCGACCCGCCCGGACAGGCCGCCGAGGCCGTGGGCGACCCCGGGAGCCCGGGGGCCGAGACCGGCGGCGGCGATGGCCTTGCCGTGAACGCGGGCGATCGCGCCGACGTCGGGGCGAGCCGCATAGATCGCCGCATGCAGGGGCGTCTCGAGCGGCAGGCCCACGCCATCCGCGGACTGCTCGCCGACCGCGTCGCAGGCGAGGACCGACTCGGGGCTCGCGGCGCCGAGCGGCGCCGTCGCGGTGATCGTGAAGCCGTCGGCGCCGTCGCGCGCCGAGACGTGGCCGAAGGCCTCGACGAGGCCCGCCGCGGCGAGCAGGCGGGCGGTCGAAGCCACCTCCGCCGCCCCGGTGACGCTCTCCGCGGTCGCCGCCACTCAGCCCTCGACCTCCCAGATCCGCATCGCCATCGAGGTCGGATCGAACGCGTTGCAGGGCGACAGGTCCTGCGGGCACGCCGACAGGGCGACGACGAGGTCCTCGAGCACGTCGAGGTCGATCGACGCCCCGGCTCCGTGCTCGGGCTCGTGGGTGACGATCCGGCCGCCCTCGTGCTTGTTGTTCATGAACACGTTCCAGGCCGACTCGCCCGGCGCCGCGAATTCGGAGCCGAGCTCGGCGAGGGCCTTCTGCAACGAGGCGAGACAGGACGGATGGTCGGGCAGGTCGTAGTCGCGGGCGTAACGCTCGGGATCGCAGCACGGGACCACCATGTCGTGGGTGCCGACGTCGTCGCGGGTGATGCGCAGCAGCGGCGTCCGGTGGTTCGAGAAGAGCTCGTCGCCGGTCGCGGGCATCAGCTTGACGAGGCAGGACAGCGTGTGCCCGGGCGAGAGGTACTCGGTCGGGTCCGACGGCCGGTACGCCATCAGGTCTCCCACCTGCTGGCCCTCGAGGTCGACGACCTGCAGGACCTGCCCGCGCTGGACCTCGGCGACCGCCGCGGTCCGGGCCGGGACGTGCACCTCCGCGACCATCCGGCCGCGCTCCTCGATCGGCGCCTTCACGCTCATGCTCTCGCCTCCTCGTTCGCCGGGATCCGACAGACGCCGTCCGGCGCCGGGGTGTTGCGCGACCGCAGCGCCCGGACCTCGCCGTCGATGACCATCGCGGCGATACCGGGGATGTCGCCGTGCTCGATGCAGGTCAGGGGATCGCCGTGGGCGCTGCCGAGCGGCGGAAACAGCAACGCCAGGTCGGCCGGGCGGCCGATCTCGAGCAGGCCCTCTTCGCGGCGCAGGGCCGCGCCGTTGTTGCCGGTGGCGAGCGCGAGGGCATCGGTGGCGGGGATCCGGCCGAGCGAGGAGACCTCGCAGACGGTCTTGATCATCCCGAGCGGCATCACGCCGGTCCCGGTCGGGGTGTCGGTCGCGAGCACGATCCGATCGAGCGCGTCGCGCTGCTTCGCGATCGTGAGGATCTCGAGCGACGAGCGGAGGTTCCCGGCCTGGACGAGCTGCAGGGCCCCGGGGGCGTCGAACAGGGCCGGCAGGTCGGCATCGGGAAGCGCGGTCGGCCCGCCGTTGGCGTGGCCGACGATGTCGCAGCCGAGCGCGAGGACGTCCTCGATCGTCACCGGCGAGGAGTCGGGGATCGAGGCGCCGCCGGTGTGATTCATGACGACGATCCCCGCTTCCTGGGCGGCGCGGACGAGCGGGGCGGCGTCGCGCTGGCGCTCGAACGCGCCGAAGCCGACCTTGGCGAGGCCGACGCCGGCCGCCGCGAGCTCGGCCATGTCGTCCGGCTCGAGGTCGGGCTCGATGATCAGCGAGCCGCCGAGGACCTTGACGCCGCCGGGGCGGAACGATGCGAAAGCGCGCTGCGCCGCGATTGCGAGCGCCTTGACGCCGACGCGATCGTGCGGGCGCCCGGGCAGGTGCACCTCCGACGCCGACATCATCATCGTCACCCCGCCATGCATCGAGCTCTCGATCCAGCCGAGCGTCGACTGGCGCGGCGTCCAGTCGCCGAAGACGACGTGGACGTGGGAGTCGATCAGGCCCGGCACCGCGATCGCGCCGCCGGCGTCGAGGACGGCCCCGGCGTCGCCGGAGGCTTCGAGCGCGACGATCCGGCCATCCTCGATCCGGACCCCGTCGACCGGAGCGAGCGCGTCGCCGAGCCGGCCGCTGACGAGCCCGCCGAGGCCGGTGATCTCGAGCGCGGTCACGTCAGCCGTCTGCCTCCCTTGCGGCGATCTCGGCCAGCGCCTCCTCCTTGCTCTTGCCACCGAGCCGGGCGTTGAGCCGGCCCCGCGAAGCGACCGCGCCGATCAGGACGATCTCGTCCGGGGCCGGCGCGTCGGCGATCGCGACCGTGATCGTGTCGTAGTGGGAGCGGACCCAGATCTCGTCCTTGAAGGCGAGGGGGACGTCAACCGACGCGCCCGGGGCGCAGCGCTTGGTGGTCGACGCGAGCCAGGCGCGCCCGCCGTCGAACGCCTCCCGGAAGGGGTTGCCGAACGTCGTCGTCTTCGCGGCGTTGCCGTGCTCCTGCTCGCCGGCGGTGCCGACCAGCACCGCCTTGCCCTGGCTCTCGATCGGGCGCCCGACCGCGGCCCGGCAGCGCTCGCCGATCAGCCGTCCGAGCTCGGCGCTCGGCGCGACGATCTCGGCGAGGTCCTCGCTGAAGCCACGGCCCGCGTAGGGGTTGCGGAAGACGACCGCGACGGCCGCCTTGACCAGGGGATCGCCGTCGGAGCGCCCGCCCTCGGTCCGGACCTCCTCGACGAAGGTCGCGACCTTGCGGATCTCGAGGTCGGCGCTCACGACGCTCTCGCTTCCGGCGCCGGTTCGGCGACGGGTAGCGCCGCGTCGGTGTTCGGCGCTCCCGTCGGGGTGTTCGGGCCGCACGGTCGCTGCGGGAGCGAGCGCAGGTAGGCGATCACGTCGTCGGTCGCCTTGACGTCCCCGTACTTCATCTGGATATCGAGCAGGTTGACCTTGTGCGAGATCGTCGAGCGATCCCAGACGCACTCCTCAGGGACGATCGAGCGGTAGTTGTACTGGGCGGCGTCGACCGCGCTGGCCCGCACGCAGCCGCTCGTCGTCGTGCCGGTCGTAATCACCGTGTCGGCGCCGAGGTAGATCAGGTAGTCGAGCAGGTGGGTGCCGTGGAACGCGCTCGGCTTGTCCTTGACGAAGTAGATGTCGCGCGGCTCGGGCGCGACCTCGGCGACGATCTCGTTCCCGAGCGAGCCCTTGATGTCGGACGGCTCGCCGGCGCGGTGGCTCTTCCAGTTCCAGGCGCCCTGGTCGAAGCCGTCCGGGCGCCGGTCCATCCCCGTGTAGACGATCGGCACCTCCCGCTCGCGGGCGGCGTCGATCAGGCGGCGCAGATGCTCGACGCCCTCCCAGCCGCGCTCGCCACACGAGTAGCGCCAGCGCTCGATCGACTTCAGGATCGGCTCCGGCCGGTCGCCGATGAAGTTGTAGATCACGTCGACGACGAGCAGGACCGGACGCTCCCCGAAGCCGACCTCCTTCCCCCACCCCGCCCGCTCGAAGACGAGGCGGTCCTCCTCGGGCAGGACGTCGTCCCAGACGTTCCCCATCAGGCGACCCCCACGCCATCGCCGACCGGGACCCGGCCCCGGCCCGGGACCCGCCGCAGGTACCGGCCATCGGCGTCGCCGATGAACTCGGGCCTCGGGGCGCCCTCCTCCCAGCGCGACATCTGCTTGCCGCGCAGGAACGTGGCGACGCCCCAGCCGTGCATCTCGTGGCCGTCGAGGACGGTCCAGCCGGAGCGGGTCAGGACCATGTCGTTGGCGACCTTGACCGTCCGGTCGAGATCGACGAGGACGAGATCGGCGTCGGCGCCGACCTCGAGCGAGCCCTTCTGCGGGGAGAGGCCGAAGATCTTCGCCGGGTTCTCGCAGGCGACCTCGACGAGGCGCTCGAGCGAGAGCTTCCCCCTGGTGGACGCCCTTGTTGCGGACCGGGAGCAGCATCTTCGACCCGCGAGGTGAAGCCGGTCTTGAGCTCCCAGATGTTCTCGTCGTAGGAGCTGTCGTAGTCGGAGGGCGGCCAGGAGACGACGTGGTCGGAGCCGACGCTGTTGATGACACCGTCGCGGAGCGCCCGCCAGATGTTCGGGTTGTTCTCGCGCGAGCGGCAGCGGCACGTTGATGCGCTAGGCGTTGAGCCCCTCCTTGGCCGAAGTGCAGCCAGTGCGGGCCGGTCTGCGCGTGAACGGTGACGCCGCGGCCGCGCAGCTCGAGGATCTCGCGGTAGCTCTCCGGCGTCGTCGCGCTGGATGTAGATCGGGCAGCCGAGCTCGGCGGCCATGTCGCCGTAGGTGCGGGATGTGGGTGGCCTTGAGGAAGTGTGGCGAGCGATCCGACCGAGGTCGCCCAGTCGGTCCGCTGGCGGCGCGGAGGCGCTCGTCGAAGATCCGCGCGATCTCCCAGTTCTCGCAGTGCATGCAGAGACGACGCCGGCTCGCCGAGGTCGGCGACCGCCTCCATCGTCAGCCAGCAGGTCCTGTCGTCGAACCCGTGGCCAAGCCCGGCGCGGCGACCGGGCCAGTGCGGCTCGACCGAGGGGCTCATCGACTGCAGGTAGAGCTTGTAGGAGGTGACGCCGTGCTCGGCGGCGTACTCGGGGATCTCCTTCGCCTGGCGGTCGGTCTCGAGCATGTAGGTGGCGAAGACGTCGACCGCCGAGTCGGACTCGACGAGGTCGGTGAAGTGGTCGATGACCTCGTGGAAGCTGATCACGTCGTCGGGCTGGACGAACTCGGGGAAGTCGGGGTGGCCCATCCGCGTCGATGGCGCGTGGATTCCCCAGGTGGTGACGCCGGAGGCGACGGCGGCCCGGGACTCGGAGGCGAGATCGTCGGCGAGCGGCACGTAGCAGCCGGGGTGCGCCTCGGTGTCGACCAGGCCGGGCAGGACGTGCAGGCCGCCCGCGTCGTGGTTGCGCCGCGCCGGCGGCAGCAGCTCATCGGGGGCGATCGCCGCGATCCGGCCTCCATCCACCGCGACCCCGATCCGGCGCGGACCGCTCGGCGTGACGACGGTGCCCCCGGTGATGGTGAGGTCGACTTCGTGGCTCATGGATCTCCTCCGCTCGTGCTCCCGCCGCGCCCGGTCATTGCCTTGCGTTCAATAGACCGAACCGGGTACGACTTGTCGAACTCACCCTACCCGATCGCCGCGGTCGTTGTCGAGGCGTCGTCCGGCTCCTCGAGGCCGGCGGCGGCGCGGACCTCGCGGGCGATGCCCGCGAGCATCTCCCCCGTCTCCGCGATCCGCTCGCCGCCGAGCTGCTCAGCGAATCCGAGCGCGACCAGCATCAGCGCCAGCCCGTCACCGCGTCCCTGGACGCCGGCCGCGACGGCGTTGTTCTCGTTCAGCTCCTGGACCGAGGCGCCCCAGCCGCGCTCGCGGACCTGCTCGACCTCGGCGAGCAGCTCGTCCGGCCGGGTCAACGTCCGCGCCGTATGGGCCGGGATCGATCGTCCGTCCACGAGCCGCTCCGCCTCGTCGGCGGGAAGCCCGGCGAGCAGGCACTTGCCGAGCGCGCCCTCGAGCAGGCCGTAGGTGCTGCCGAGCCTGATCCCGACGTGGACTCCCTCGGGTGGGTAGAAGCGTTCGACGATGACCGCCTCGTGGTCGGCGATCGGCTGGGCGACCGCGAACGAGAGGCCGAGCTCGGTCGCCATCGGGGCGAGCCGCTCGGCCGCGATGTCGATCAGCCGCGCCTGACCGGAGGCGGCCGCGCCGAGCGTGATCAACCCCGGGCCGAGGCGATACTGCTTGGTCCGCGAGTCGCGGGTCACGAGCCCCTCGCCCTCGAGCGTCGAGAGCAGGTTGTGCATCGAGCTCTTCGAGAGCCCGGTCCGGCGGACGAGCTCCGCCTGCGTCGCCGGTCGGTTCATCCGCCGCAGCTCGTGGAGGATCTTCGCCGCGGAGACGACCGCCGGGACCCGATAGCTGCCGCTCATCCCCCGATCTCCTCCGCCGCGGTCCGGCGGCGAAAGCGGCGCAGCACGATCGTCTTCTCACGGCTCAGCTCAGCGATCGTGTAGCCGAGCCCCTCGCGGCCGACGCCGGAGAGCTTGACGCCTCCGAAGGGGATCACCGGCGGCCGGTAGTTGTCGGAGCCGTTGATGACCACGCCGCCGGCCTCGAGGCGCTCGGCCAGCGCCCAGGCGAGCTCGAGGTCGGCGCTGAAGACGCTCGCCATCAACCCGAAGTCGGAGGCGTTGGCGATCTCGAGGGCCTGCTCGGGCGTCGCCGACGGGATCAGGCTGAAGACGGGGCCGAAGACCTCCTCGTTGCCGGCGACGCCGCTGCCGGCAGGCAGGCCCGCGAGCACCGCGGGCGCGAAGTAGGCGCCGTCGGCCGTCGCCGCGCCGGTCGCGAGCCGACCCCCCTGCGAGACCGCGTCCCCGACCTGGGTGGCGACGCGCGCGGCCGCGCCGGCGTTGATCAGGGGCCCGATCGTGGTCTCCCGCTCCCGCGCCGGCCCGACGACCTGCTCGGCCGCGGCGGCGACGAGCCGCTCGACCAGCTCGTCGTGCAGCGAGCTGTCGACGATGATCCGCTTCGTCGCCGAGCAGGCCTGGCCGTTCATCATCAGCCGGCCCCGGACGGCCTCGGCGGCGACCAGGTCGAGGTCGGCGTCGGCGAGCACGACGCAGGCGTTGTTGCCACCGAGCTCGAGGTGGAGGCGACGCAGGGTCGGGGCTGCGGCCCGCGCCACCGCGAGGCCCGCGGCCGTCGATCCGGTCAGCGACACCGCGGCGACGCCGTCGGCCTCGGCGAGCGCGGCGCCGACATCGGCGCCGCCGTGGACGGCAGCGATCGCGTCGGCGGGAACGCCGGCGTCGACCAGCGCGCGGCGGAACCGCCCGATCGCGAGCGGCGCCTCCAGCGGCGGCTTCGCGACCACCGCGTTGCCGGCGACGAGCGCCGCCGCGCACTTCTCGATGAACAGCTCGACCGGGAAGTTGAACGGCAGGATCGCCGCGATCACGCCGAGCGGCTCGCGCCGGGTCGTGGCGAGGTCGTACTCGGTGCCGGCGTTGCCCTCGGTCGGCAGGACGCGACCGGCCAGCCGCCTCCCCTCCTCGGCGTTGCCGCGCAGCAGGCCGACCGCGCCGCCGACCTCGAACTCGGCTTGGCCGATCGGCTTGCCGGACTCGGCGGCGAGCAGCTCGGCGAGCTCGAGGCGCTCCGCATCGAGCGCGTCGGCAGCCGCGTCGAGGACCGCGGCACGCTCGGCGAGCGGCCGCGTGCGCCAGTCCCGCTGCGCACGGCCGGCCGCGGCGACGACGCCGGCGACCGCCCCCGGCGGGGCGAGCTCGACCGCCCCCAGCACCTCCGCCGAGTCGGGCGCCGTGATCTCGAGCGTTTCGCTCATCGTGAATTCAGCATCCCGAACAAAGTTCGGCACACTGTACAGAGGATCGCGAGACGAGAGCTGTCGCCCGCCGTCCGTCGCCACGGCTAAAGGTCGGCTCGCGCCGGCTCGATAGGCAGGCATGGCCCGGGTGACCGGCATCGTAGAGGTGACGCCGCCGACCGACGCGGACGCGCCGATCCTGACCGTGACCGCAGACGCGGGTCGCTCGCGGTTGTCGGGGCTGGCAACCGAGCTGATCGCGTTCGCGGCCTGCGCGGTCGGCGTCGGGCTGCTGATTCCCGGGCCGGCGGCGACGCGCGTGATCGGGGCGCTGGCGCTCATCGCGCTGGCGCTCTGGCGCGCCTGGTCGCACGGGCGGCGCTTCGAGCTCGCCGGGCGCACGCTCCCGCCGCTCGCGTTCGCCGCGACCCTCGGCGCCTTGGCGTCGATCACCGGCCAGCCCCTCTACGACGTCATCCTCGCGTTCAACGTGCTCCTCGTCGCCGCCCAGGATGACCGCCGGGCGGTCTGGATCGTCATCGCCGGCACCTGGGTCGCGCTCGCCGCCCCGGCCGCGATCCACGCCGGTGAGCTCGGCCTGCGCGCAGCCGTCTGGGCGGTGCTGATCCCGCTCCTGGCGGTGCCGGTGCAGCGGCGCTCGCAGGAGCTCCGCGAGCGCGTCGGGCTCGGCCCGAAGCTGCGGGCGCTGCAGGCGCGGATGCTCGCGGCCCACGACTCGCGCGAGACGCTGATCGATGCCGCTCCGGACCTCGCCCGCTGCGATGTCGTCGCCCTCGTCGAGCCCGACAGCGGCGGTTGCTGGGTCGTCACCGCGACCAGCCGCTCCGACATCGCCGGCGCCTCGGTCCCCGACGACGAGCGCTCGCTCGTCCATCGTGCCGTGGCCGGCGCCCGGCCGGTGTTCGTGCCCGACTCCCACACCGCCACCGGGCTGCTGCCGGAGTTGGCCCGCGAGCTCGGCGAGTACCGGTCCTGGTTCTGTGCGCCGGTGATGCGCAGCGGCGTGGTCGCGGCGGTCCTCTGCGCGGGCTGGGTCGCGATGGTGGACGACCCGGACGACATCAGGATCGACGTCGTCCGCTCGCTCGCCTCGGAAGCGTCGACGACGATCGACCACACCGACCTGCTCCGCTCGCTGTCGGACACGGCCTCGCGCGACCCGTTGACGGGGCTCGTCAACAGGCGTGGCTGGGATGGGCTTCTCGCCAAGGAGATGGCGATCGGCCGCAGCCGCGGGACGCCCCTGTCGGTGGCGATCGCCGATCTCGACCGCTTCAAGGACTTCAACGACGTGCACGGGCACCGCGCCGGCGACCGTCTTCTCCGCGAGGCCGCCGGGGCCTGGTCCAATGCCGTGCGCAAGGGCGACACCCTTGCCCGCTGGGGCGGCGAGGAGTTCACGCTCCTGCTCCCCGACTGCGATGCCGGCGAGGCGCTCGACGTCGTCGAGCGACTTCGCGCCAGCACCCCCGGCGGGCAGACCTGCTCGGCCGGAATCGCCACCTGGGACGGCGCCGAGACCGCGATCGAGCTGTTCGAGCGGATGGACGCGGCCCTCTACGCCGCCAAGGCGGCCGGCCGTGACGCGGCGCTGCCGGCGGCCCCGACCGGGCGGACCCGGGCACCGGTCCCGACCTGACCGGCGCCGCCCGCCGCGCTCCGGCCCGGCTCAGGCCGGCGGTACGTCCCGGCCGACCGGCAGCAGCTCGGGGCGCTTCGCGAAGCGACCGTCGCCGGAGGAGACGCCACGGAGGCGGCGGATCAGCCAGGGCGTCATGTGGCGTGCGATCCAGGCCGCGTCGGAGGCGTAGCGGGCGACCATCCGGCGTGGCCGCGGGTCGGCGAGTGGGGCGGCCCACTCGCCGTCGGGCGACCCGAGGCCGAGCGCGGCGGCCGCGGCCGCCGCCATTCGCGCGTGACCGGCGCCGTTGGCGTGCAGGCGGTCGGGGGACCACATCGCCGGATCGGCGACGCCGTCGCGGTCGAGGTCGACGAGGACGGCGCCGCGCGCGGCGCTGATCTCCCTGACCAGGGCGTTGAACTCGGTCACCCGGGCGCGGATCCGGCCCGCGGCCACGGTGATGACGGCGGTCGGGTCCGGGAACGTGAACGTCAGCACGGTCGCGCCGCGGGCCCCGAGCTCGGCGACCATCGCATCGATGTCGCCGATCACCCGGTCGGGGTCGTAGCGGCGCCGGAGGATGTCGTTGAGGCCACCGAGCACGCTCGCCAGGTCGGGCTCGAGTCGCAGCGCCGTCCCGAGCTGCTCGGCGCGGATCTGCGCGGCCTTGCGCCCGCGGACGGCCAGGTTGGCGTAGCCGAGGCCCGGGTTGTCGGCGGCGAGCCGCTCGGCGAGGCGGTCCGCCCAACCGCGGTAGCCGCCATCCGGGTGGGGGTCCTCGAGGCCCTCCGTCGTCGAGTCGCCGAGGGCGACGAAGCGCTCGAATGAGCGTCGGGGCTCGTTCGCGTGGTCCGCCATGGCGGAATCGTAGGCACCCGGGGAGCCCGGGGGCCCGCACCCGCGGGCCGTCGACCGCGGCAGCGGGCACGACGTCCGGCGAGCGGCCCGTCCCTGCGGCTCGGGCCTTGGGGCAATCGAGGCGATCGCGGGGAGGCCGGCGCTCGAGGTCCTACTCCGTCCGCGGCCCGGGGACGTTGCGGAAGCGGAACGGCTCCGGATCGCGTCCCGGCTGGACGTACCAGCACTCGCCGCTCATCTCGCCACAGAGCAGGGACACGACCGCGTCGGCCACGGTCTCGGCCGGGATGATCGCGATTCCCGCTTCGAGCAGCGCCTCGCGGATCGGCTCGATGATGTTCGACTCCGCGAAGCCGGGGCAGACGGCGTTGAAGCGGATCCCCTCGGCGTCGAGGCTGAGGCCGAGGGAGCGGGCGAGGCCGACGACCGCGTGCTTGTTGGCGGCGTAGATCGGGTCGAACGGGACGGCGGTGAGGCCGGCGAGAGACGCCGTCGCGACGATCGCGCCGCCGCCCCGCTCGCGCAGCGCGGGCAGCGCCGCGACGGTGCCGAAGACGACGCCGTCGAGGTTGATGCCCATGACGCGCCGGTAGCGGTCGAGGTCGAAGTCCTCGCCGAGGCCGATGCCGCTGGCGACGCCGGCGTTGAGGTGGACGAGGTCGAGGCCGCCCCACTCGCGGCAGGCGATCTCGACGAGGTCGCGGTTGGCCGCGAGCGTGGACACGTCGGAGGCGGCGAATAGGCCGTCGATCTCGGCGGCGACCTCCGCGCCGGCGGGATCGACGTCGGCGAGCAGGACGCGCGCGCCGGCAGCGGCGAGCGCCCGCGCCGCCGCCGCGCCGATCCCTCCGGCGCCGCCGGTGACGAGCGCGACCTTGCCGGACAGGCTCCCGGGACCGGCCTCCTCGACGGGCGCGCTCATCGCGACCAACCCTATGCCACGCGCCCCTCCTCGACGGGTGCGCTCACCGCGACCAACCTGATGCCACGCGCCGCGACCGCTGCCCGCCGTGCCCGCGGAGGGGTCCCGGCGGCGGGCCCCGCATCCGCAGGGAGCGGGCGGCGGCGGCAGCGGGTCCCCGTCCACGCGATGCGTTCGGGGCCGCCGAGCGGGACGCCGGGTCGGGACGGGTCGAGCTCGAGCGGCGGCTTCACGGCCGGCGCTCGGCTAGGCTCAGCTGCCCGATACCGGCAACCGAAAGGAACTAGATGCTCATCGCCGACTACTCGTTCGGAGAGGCGCTCGGGACCGTCCTCGCCGTCTTCATCTTCGTGGCCTGGATCATGGTCCTGTTCACGATCCTCTCCGACCTGTTCCGCGACCATGAGATGTCCGGTTGGGGGAAGGCCATCTGGGTCGTCTTTCTGATCTTCATCCCGTTCCTGACCGCGCTCATCTACCTGATCGCGCGCGGCAGCGGCATGCGCGATCGCGCCCTCAAGGAGCAGGCCGAGCAGAAGAAGCACTTCGACGAGTACATCAAGGAGACCGCCGGCACCTCGCAGGTCGACGAGCTCGCCAACCTCGCCGAGCTGCACGAGAAGGGCAAGATCAGCGACGACGAGTACGAGCGCATGAAGGCCAAGCTCGTCGGCTGACCGTACCGCGGCGCGCCCGCCGGCATGCCGGCGGGCGCGCGGCACTTCAGCCGGGAGGCGCACGGTGACGGCAGGGTCGAGACGAACCGGTGCGATCGCCTACGGGACCGGGCCGGGCC
Organism: Solirubrobacterales bacterium; assembly: GCA_041393495.1. Lineage (GTDB taxonomy): Bacteria > Actinomycetota > Thermoleophilia > Solirubrobacterales > 70-9 > RHKX01. Next base: position 30,507 of record JAWKKA010000014.1, read on the forward strand.
GCTGGGTGCTCGCCGTCGCGGTGCTCGGCTCCGGGATCGTCTTCCTCGACGGAACGGTCGTCAACGTGGCGCTCCCGCGGATCGGCGAGGACCTCGGCGCCGAGACGAGCGCGCTGCAGTGGATCCTGAACGGGTACATGCTGACGTTGGCCTCGCTGATCCTCCTCGGCGGATCGCTCGGCGATCGGTTCGGACGGCGTCGCGTCTTCGTCGCCGGCGTCGCCTGGTTCACGGTCGCCTCGCTGCTCTGCGCAATCGCGCCGAGCGCCGGCGCCCTCGTCGCCGCCCGGTTGCTGCAGGGGGTCGGCGGGGCGCTGTTGACGCCGGGCAGCCTGGCGATGATCGAGTCGAGCTTCCGCCCCGACGACCGCGCCCGCGCGATCGGCGCCTGGTCGGGGCTCGGCGGCGTTGCCGCCGCGATCGGACCGCTGCTCGGCGGCTGGCTCGTCGAAGCGGTCTCCTGGCGGGCGATCTTCCTGATCAACGTTCCGGTCGGCGCCTTCGTGGCGCTGGCCGCGATCCGGCGCGTTCCCGAGACCCGCGACGCCGACGCCCCCGACGGCCTCGACGGGTTCGGCGCGCTGCTCGCAGCGGTCGGCCTCGGCGGTGTGACCTATGCGCTGATCGAGGCGCCCGACGCGGGCATCTCGACGGCGATCATCGTCGCCGCCGGCGGCGGCGTCCTCGGCCTGGTCGCGTTCATCGCCCATGAGCGCCACAGCCCCCATCCGATGATGCCGCTGACGTTGTTCGCCTCGCGGCAGTTCACGGCCGCGAACCTCGTCACCTTCGCCGTCTACGCGGCGCTCGGGGGGGTCTTCTTCCTGCTCGTCGCCTTCCTGCAGATCGCGGCCGGCTACTCGCCGGTCGCAGCCGGCGCCGCCTCGCTGCCGGTGACGGCGCTGATGCTCGCATTCTCGGCCCGGTCGGGGGCGCTCGCGCAGCGGGTCGGAGCACGAATCCCGCTGACGATCGGGTCGTTCGTGATCGCCGCCGGAATGGTGATGATGGCCGGCATCGACCCCGGCGGCAGCTACGTCGCCTCGGTCCTCCCCGCCGTGGTCGTCTTCGGCGCCGGCCTGACGCTGGTCGTCGCGCCGGTCACCGCGACGGTCCTCGCCGCCGCCGAGGCGCGCCACGCCGGCATCGCCTCTGGGATCAACAACGCGGTATCCCGGGTCGGCGGCCTCCTCGCCGTCGCCGTCCTGCCGCTCGTCGCCGGCCTGACCGGCGACGCGTTCTACGATCCGCAAGCGATGACCGACGGCTTCCACGTCGCGATGTACGTGACCGCCGCGCTCGCGGCGATCGGCGGCCTGATCGCCTGGGCGACGATCGACGCCGACGTCCTCGACCGGCACGCGCCGCCGCCCGAGCAGGTACCCGGCGAGCTCTCCTGCGACGTCTGCGGGCCCAAGATCCTCCCCTCCCGCCGCGAACAGGGCGAGCTCGCGGGCCCCTCGGCCCGGTCCCCCTAGCTCGACGATCGACCCCTCGATCCGCAGCGGCCCGGGATTCGCGGACGGCTCCATCGCGATCGGGCGTCCGCCGCCGTCGCGCTGGGGCGTCCGCCGCCGACATCTCGGCGCGATCCACCCCAGCGCGCTCGGTCCCGGCCTCAGCGGGACCCGAGCCGCGGGCCGGCGGGACCCGGCCGCGGCTCAGCGGCGCGAGGCGCCCGGCTTCGTCGCGGTGGTCATCGCGGCGCCGCCCCGGCCGGCGACGATCCGGCGGACCAGGCCCGGGGCGACGACCCGGAGGACGGCGATCAGCCCGTAGGGCCGCGGCACGTAACGTTCGGCGCGGCCGCGCAGGCCCGCGTCGACGATCGCCTCCGCGGCCACCTCGGGCGTCGAGACGAGCCAGCGCGTCCAGGGCCGGGCCAGGAGCTCGGCCGCCGGGAATCCCTCGGTGCGGATGAAGCCGGGCAGGACGAGGCCGACGTGGACGCCGTGCCCGCGCTCCTCGGCGCCGAGGGCGTCGCTCCAGCCGGCCAGGGCGTACTTGCTGGCCGAATAGGCACCGGCGCCCGGCCGCGACACCCGCGCGGCGGTGCTGGCGACGTTGACGATCGCGCTCGGCGCCGAGCGGCGCAGGATCGGCAGCAGGGCCTCGGTGAGCCGCACCACCGCGTCGAAGTTGATCGCCATCGTCCGGGCGACGTTGGCCCAGCCCGCGTCGGCGAAGCGGCCGCGCCAGGAGGCGCCGGCGTTGTTGACGAGCAGATCGAGACGGCCGTGGCGCTCGGCGACGTGGGTGGCGACCCGCGCCGGCGCATCGTCGTCGGTGAGATCGACGGCGACCCGGCTCGCCGGGACGGGCAGCGACCCCGCCAGCGCCCGGAGGCGCTCCTCGCGGCGGGCGACGAGGACGAGTTCGGCGCCGGGCTCGTCGGCAAGCCGCCGCGCCGCCGCCGCGCCGATGCCGCTCGACGCGCCGGTGACGAGGAAGACCGGCGCCATCAGCCGGCTTCGAGGACGACCTTGCCGGTGGCGCCGCGCGAGTCGATCAGCATCAGCGCGCCGCCCGCGCCCTCGGCCGAGAGCGGGAACGACGCCCCGACGAGCGGCCGCACCGTCCCCGCATCGATCAGCTTCGCGATCTCGGCCGCGATCTCGCGATTGAGGTCGGGCTTGCCGATCACGTAGGCGCCCCAGCCGGCGCCGATCACCTCCGTGTTGTTGAGCAGCAGCCGGTTCACCTTCACCTCGGGGATCGAGCCGGCGGTGAAGCCGACGACGACGACCCTGCCCCCCTCGGCCAGCGAGCGCAGCGAGTCGGTGAAGCGGTCGCCGCCGACGGAGTCGAGGACGAGGTCCACCCCGCCGCCGGACAGCTCCTTGGCCTGCTCGCGCCACTCGTCGCCGGAGCGGACCACCTCGTCGGCGCCGGCCTCTCGCGCTACCCGCTCCTTCTCGTCGCTGGATACGACCGCGATCGTCCGCGCCCCGACCCCCCTGGCGACCTGGATCGACGCGGTGCCGACGCCGCCGGCGGCGCCGTGGACGAGGACGGTCTCGTCGGCGGTCAGGCGGCCGCGGATCACGAGCGCGAACCAGGCGGTGTGGTAGTTGAGGATCAGCGCCGCGCCCTGGCGATCGTCGAGCGCGGCGGGGAGCGGGAACGTCAGGAACTCGGGAGCGACTGCGACCTCGGCGAAGCCGCCGAGCATCGGGAAGGCGGCGACGCGGTCGCCCGGCGACAGGCCCGAGCCGGCGGGCGCCGAGCGCACGGTCCCCGCGACCTCGCTGCCGGGAACGAACGGCAGCGGCGGCTTCAGCTGGTACTCGCCACGGGTCTGCAGGACCTCCGGAAACGAGACGCCGGCGGCGGTGACGTCGATGAGGACGCCGCGCCCCGGCGTCAACGCGTGCGACGCCTCGGGCTCGGGCAGGTCGACCTCGCGCAGCGCCGTCCGGGGCCCGCTGAGGTCGACGATCTCGATCGCCCTCATCGTCCGGGCCGGATCACTTCCCCTTCCGGTGGCCGTCGAACGAGATCACCTGCTGGATCCCGCTCGGTCGGTTCGCGTACCGCATCGTCACCAGCGGAATCGGCCGGAAGTGGATCTCCTCGGCGGTCGCGTCGGAGCGCCACTGGGTCGGGTCGGCGGTTCCCTGCTCGGCCGCGATCTCGTTGCCCGACCTCTCGATCGCCTTCCAGATGTCGGCCTGGCACTTCCTCAGCTTGCCCTTGCCGCAGTAGGCAAGGTTGAACGGACTCGGCACCCGGTTGCCGAGCAGCGCGTTGATGTCGCGATCGAAGTACTGGTACCAGCCCGAGTACTGGCCGCCCGGCGGCTGGTCGAACCGCGAGAACAGGCTGTCGAGCTCGTCGAGCTGCGGGCCGATCCGCGGCTTCATGAACGCGTTGGCGATGTTCGTCCACGAGCCGTCCATCACCGCCGCGCCCGGCGCGTCGATCAGGCCGTCGTCGTTGCGATCGAGACGGCTGCCGCCGTCGTTCTTCCAGTCGACCATGAGCTGGAGCATCGCGGCGGCGCGCGGGCTCGGCGCCGCGCTGCCCTTCAGCAGCTTCGCCAGCAGCGGCACGGTGTCGATCGCGCGGATGTCCTGGGTCGCGCCCGCGTTCATCGCCGCGGTGACCGACGCGAGCGACCACTTGCCGGACTTCGACCGCAGTCGCTTCAGGTTCTTGTCGAGCAGATCGACGCGCTCGGCCGAGCCGGCGCGGCCCCACTGGTCGTCGGCGGAGCCGAAGCCCTTGGCGACGACCTGGTTCCAGTTGGTCATCGTGCCGTCCTTGGGGTCGGTGCCGTGCGGGTGGCCGTTCTTGCTCAGAAAGCCCTTCCACTCGTACTTGCCGGTGCCCTTCGTGAGCATGCCCGGATCGACCCCCTGCGGGCGGATCGGGAGCTTGCCGGCCGTGTACACCGCGACGTGCTTGTCGTCGATGTAGAACGAGTTGAACGTCTGCGGCGTCTTCGCGGCGGCGTTGAAGAACGACTTCGGGTCATGGACCTTGCCGGTCGAGATCCGCCGGTTGAAGAGCAGGTCGAGCACGTCCTCGCCGTAGCTCGAGCGCTTCGACGCGATCGCGACCTTCCTGCCGTCGACAGTCGCGTAACCGGTCACCGGACCGTGAACCGTGGTCTTGAACGTCACCGGCTCGCCGTCGAGCGTGCCGGCGTTGAACGTCTTCATCTTCCGGCACTTGCCCTTGTAGCGGTACTTGGTGGTGCTGCCGCCGCAGAGCGTCTCCGCGTACTGGTCGATCACGTCGCCGCTCGCCGAGGTCAGCGTCGTCGCGAAGTCCTCGCCACGGCCGATCAGCAGATACCCGGGGAACGGGGCCGACGTCGCGCCACGCCAGCGCAGGCCGGGGGCGTCCATGTCGATCTCGTAGGTGAGCCCGGGATAGAAGTAGCCGATCTGCGGGCCGCCGACCATCAGCGGATTGCCGGTGTTCGAGTGCTGACGGGTGATCATCAGCGTGTTCGATGCCTGGACCGGCTGCGGGGCGACCTCCGCGGCGAGCGCCTTGTCGGCGACGGCCGGGGTCACCTGATAGCTGTCGTGGTCGATGATCACGTTGCCCTTGTGCTTGGCGGGGATGCGGCCGTAGGGGAACTTGCCGTCGATCGTCGTCGGAACGCCCTTGTTCTTGAACTGGCGCAGGTCGTTGAAGACCTTCATCCCCCGCTTGGCGCCGAGCCGGTCGCGGAGCCCGGCATAGAACTGGGTCCGCCGCGCCTCGTCGCCGCCGCCCTCGCCGAGGAACTGGTCCTTGAGGGCGTTCAGCGCGTAGATGTCGTTGCGCGTGAACGGCGCGACCGAGGAGCCCTGCTCGTCGTAGAAGCCGTTGATCCCGGCGATGAACGTGTCGATGTCGTGGAGGACCTTCCTGCCCTCCTTGCCCTGGGCCTTCAGCGCCTGCGTCTGCTGGGCGACGACGTCCTCGGTCTGCTCGCTGGGGGCGAAGTTCTTGAGCTGGGTGACGAGCCCGATCGCGCTCAGCCCGGGGGCGTCGATCGCGGCGACCCGGGCGTTCCAGCGCGCCTGCTGGAGCAGCAGGCCGCGGTCCTCGGCGGCGATCCAGCCCGCCGCGAAGACCCCCTCGTCGTAGCTCGAGGCCTCGACGTGCGGGACTCCGTAAGCGTCGCGGGTGATCGTGATCCCGGGGTGCCCGGGGATCGTCTCGATCGTCCCCGGGCCATCGCTGCCGAGGCTGTTCAGCGCCTCCGACTTGAAGTAGGTGGTGAGGTCGCCGGCGCTGACGTCGTCGAAGAGCGGGGTCAGGCCGTCGTACATCGTCGCCTGCGCGTCGTTCGGCTTCGCGGCGGGTGGCTCGCCGGGCTGAAGCTGGCCGGACGGGATGATGTTCAGCGCCGTGTCCGCATAGTCCCGGGCGGCGGCGGTGGACGGCAGGGCGAGCGTCGCGAGGGCGACGGCGAGCACGATCAGGCGGTTGGGCAAGGGTCCTCCAGGATTCGGGCGCCCACCACCGGGCGCGTGGCGACGGCCACGATAGCGGGAGCGGCGTCGCCCGGCGCCGATCACGGCCGTTCTATGATCGGCGGGCGTCCGGCGCGGCTCCGCGGTCGGGCGACCCGAGGATGCGAGTCCCGCGCGACAACCGTCCCGACCGGCGCGCGGCGGCCGGGCTCGTGCTGACCGGAATCGCCTCCGTCCAGTTCGGATCGGCGCTCGCGACCCACATCTTCGACGAGGCGGGTCCGGCCGGCACCGTGCTGCTGCGGACGTTCTTCGCCGCGCTCGTCCTCAGCGCGCTCTGGCGACCGGTGGCGCGCCGGCTCGACCGCTCGACGGCCCGCGACATCGGCCTGTTCGCGATCACCCTCGCCGGGATGAACCTCTGCTTCTACGAATCGCTCGAGCGGCTCCCGCTCGGGATCGCGGTCACGCTCGAGTTCGTCGGCCCGCTGACCGTAGCCGTCGTCGGGACGCGGAACCGGCTCGACGTCCTCTGGGTCGCGCTCGCCGGCGCCGGGATCCTCCTGCTCGCCCCCGACATCGGCGACGGCCTCGACGCCGCCGGCGTCGTCCTCGCGCTCTCGGCCGGTGGCTTCTGGGGGATCTACGTGCTGATGTCGGCGCGGGTCGGACGCGGCCCGGCGGGGCGCGCCGGCCTGACCAGCGCGATGATCGCCTCGACGATCCTGCTGCTGCCCGCCGGGATCGCCGACGGCGGCGCCGACCTGCTCGATCCGGCGGTGCTGGCCCTCGGCTTCACGGTCGCGATCCTCAGCTCCGCGATCCCCTACACGGTCGAGCTCGAGGCACTCCGCCGCCTGCCCGAGCGCACCTTCGGCGTCCTGCTCAGCCTCGAGCCGGCGTTCGCGGCGCTGGTCGGCCTCGCCGTCCTCGGCCAGCACCTCGCCGGCCGCGAGGTGGTCGCGATCGCGCTCGTCATCGCCGCCTCGGCCGGCGCGCTCAGCTCGGCCGAGGGGATCGAGGCGCCGCAGAGCTGAGCGCGCGAGGCGTGAAGCCCGGGCACGATCGGACCGGCAGCCGCGGGTACTTCGGGAAGGAGGGGTCGTCGCGCGAGCGCTCGCAGAGCGAGAACCGCGAGCCGCGGGTGTTGCCGACGACGCGCCGGTGCCGACAGCCGTCACACAGGCCGGCCGGCGCCGCCGGCGATCCCGCTGGCGTCGCGGACGTCACGGGTGTCGCGGCAACCCGCGCCGGAGGACCTCGGCGAGGACGACGGCGTCGTTGTGCTCGACGTCGCGAGCGGCGAAGACGAGCGTCACCGTGCCCGCTCGCGCCCGGCGCCTGAGCTCGGTCAACAGCGGGCGCTGGCCGCGCAGCTCCTCGATGTAGCGGCGCCGGAACTCCTCGAAGCGGGCGGGATCGTGCCCGAACCACTTGCGCAGCTCCGTGCTCGGCGCCAGGTCGCGCTCCCAGGCGTCGAGCCGTGCCCGTTCACGCGAGACCCCGCGCGGCCAGAGCCGATCGATCAGGACGCGATGGCCGTCGGCCGCCGCCGCCGGCGCCTGCGCCCGCTTCATGCGGATGTCCATGGCTCGATTCTCCCAGGTCGGCCGGGCCGGCCGCCTATACTTCACTTTGTATAGTGAGGTGGTTGGAGATGCCCACCTTCCGCCGCCTGCTGTCGTTCCTGCGCCCCTACCGGCGGCAGAACATCACCTCGATCGTCCTCGCCTCGATGGCGATGGGCATGACCGTGCTGATCCCGTGGCTGGTCGGCAGCGCGGTCAACGCCGTCGTCGACGGCGACGCCGACGGCCTCGTCCCGCTCGTCGCCGCGATCGTCGCCGCCGGGCTCCTGCGGCTGGCGCTGACGGCCTCGCGACGGATCATCGCCGGCAGGGTCTCGCTCGCGGTCGAGTACGACCTCCGCGAGCTCATCTACCGCCACCTGCAGTCGCTCGAGCTCGGCTTCTTCGACTCCCAGCAGACCGGCCAGCTGATGTCGCGCGCGACGGTTGATCTCCAGTCGATCCGCTTCTTCCTCGGCTACGGGCTGATCTTCATCACCCAGAGCGCCCTGACCCTGGTCCTCGCGGCGGCGGTGATGTTCGTCCTCCAGCCCGGCCTGGCGGCGCTGGCGCTGCTGCCGGTCCCGTTCGTCGTCCTCACCGCGTCCCGCTACAACCGGACCTCGCGGCCAGCGCTGCAGGAGGTCCAGCAGCGGATCGCCGAGCTCACCGTCGAGGCCGAGGAGTCGATCTCGGGCGTCCGCGTCGTCAAGGCGTTCGCCCGCGAGGAGCACATGCGCGGGCGCTTCCGCGAGCGCGTTCGCCGCGTCTTCGACCAGAACGTCTACTCGACCCGGCTGCGCGCCTTCTACAACCCGATGATCGCGTTCCTGCCGAACCTCGGCCTCGCCGTGGTCCTGCTCGTCGGCGGCCGGCTCGTCGTCGACGGCTCGATGTCGCTCGGCGAGTTCACGGCCTTCTACACCTACCTGGTGATGCTGATCGGCCCGATGCGGACGCTCGGCACCGCGCTCGGGATGTCGCAGCGGGCGATCGCATCCGGCAACCGCCTCTTCGAGGTCCTCGACCGGACGCCGGAGATCGAGAGCCCAGCCGACGCGCCCGACCTTCCCGCCGGCCGTGGCCGGGTCGTCCTCCGCGACGTCACCCTCCGCTACGGGGAGGCGGAGCCGGCCCTCGCGGGGATCGACCTCGACGTCGCGGCCGGCAGCATCGTCGCGCTCGTCGGGCCTTCGGGGTCGGGGAAGACGAGCCTCGTCGCGCTGCTCGCCCGCCTCTACGACCCGACGCGCGGCACGGTCGCCATCGACGGCGCCGACCTGCGCGAGGTCGACCTCAGCTCGCTGCGGCGCGAGATCGCCTTCGTCGCCGACGACAGCTTCCTGTTCAGCGCGACTGTCGCCGAGAACATCGCCTACGCCCGGCCCGACGCCACCCGCGAGGAGGTCGCGACCGCCGCCGCCCGCGCCCAGGCCGCAACGTTCATCGAGCGGCTGCCCGAGGGCTACGAGACGATGGTCGGCGAGCGCGGCCTGACCCTGTCGGGCGGGCAGCGGCAACGGATCGCGATCGCGCGGGCGCTGCTCGCCGACCCGCGGATCCTGATCCTCGACGACGCGACGTCCTCGGTCGACGCACGGACCGAATCCGAGATCCGCCGTGGTCTCGACGCTGCGCTCGAGGGGAGGACGACCTTTATCGTCGCCCATCGGCTGTCGACGATCTCGCTCGCCGACGAGATCGTCGTCCTCGACCGCGGCCGGGTCGTCGACCGCGGCAGCCACGAGGAGCTGCTCGACCGCTGCCCGCTGTACCGCGAGATCGCCGACTTCGGCCTCGTCGATCGGGCCTTCCTGCAGAGCGACCTCGAGGAACGGGAGGAGGTGGCGCGACTGTGAGCGGTGAGCGGCGGAGCGAGGCCAAGGCAGGGGGGTCCGCGACCGCCCGCGCAACCGGCGCGCCGCAGCGAACGGCGAACGGCATTCCCGACGGCGCCTTCGACGGGGCCGAGGCCGCCGAACGGTCCGAGGACGAGGCGCGCGAGTCGGAGACCCGGGCGCCGCTCGCGGAAGCCTGGCTTCTCGCCGGGGCGATCTGGCGGACGATCCGCGGCGAGGACGGCCGTGGCCGCAAGGTCCGCTGGCTGCTCGGTCTGCTCCGCCCCTACCGCGGCCGCGTCGTCGCGATGCTCGCCGCTCTCGTCGTCGCGACCGCGGCCGCGCTCGCTCCCCCCTACCTCACGGGGCTCGCCATCGACGAGGGCATCGTGCCCGGCGACCTCGACGCGCTGACGCTGATCGTCGTCGCCTTCCTCGCCTCGGCCGTCATCTACTGGGCAGCGACCTACGCGCAGACCTACCTCGTCGGCTGGGTCGGCCAGCGGGCGCTGCAGGACCTCCGCGAGCACATCTACACCCACCTGCAGGGCATGTCGCTCGGCTTCTACACGCGCAACCGCCCCGGCGTCCTGATCTCGCGGCTGACCAACGACGTTCAGGCGCTCGACACGCTCGTCACCGACGGCATCGTCACGATGGTCTCGAGCATGCTGACGCTCGTCGGCGTCGTCGTGATCCTGCTCGCGATCGACGTCCAGCTCGCGCTGATCACGTTCCTGACCTTCCCGCTCCTCGCGGTCGGCAGCATCGTCTTCCGGATCGTCTCGGCCAGCGCCTACCGGCTCACCCGGGAGAAGATCGCGAACATCACCGCCTACCTGCAGGAGAGCCTCAGCGGCGTTCGCGTCGTCCGCAGCTTCGGCCAGGAGTCCCGTCACCTCGCCGAGATGGCGGTCCTCAACGAGGAGAACCGCGAGGTCAACATGCGGACCGTCTACCTCAACGCCGCCTACTTCCCGGCGGTCGAGCTGCTCTCGGCGATCGGGACCGCCGCGATCCTCCTGTTCGGCGGCTACCAGGTCGTCGACGGCAACGTCGAGATCGGCGTCCTCGTCACGTTCGTCGGCTACCTGCAGACGTTCTTCGACCCGATCCAGCAGATCAGCCAGCTCTACACGACCTACCAGCAGGGGATGGCGGCGCTCGACAAGATCTTCGACCTGCTCGACACCGAGCCCGACCTCATCGACCGGCCCGGCGCGATCGATCCCGAGGAGATCCGGGGCGCGATCGCCCTCGAGCGGGTCTGGTTCGGCTACGGCGAGGACCCGGGGCGGGCCGACGACTGGGCCCTGCGCGAGATCGACCTGCGGATCCTCCCCGGCCAGACGGTGGCGCTGGTCGGCGAGACCGGCGCCGGCAAGTCGACCCTGGCGAAGCTCGTCGCCCGCTTCTACGACCCGCAGCGGGGCCGAATCCTGATCGACGGGATCGACGTCCGCGACCTCGACTCGACCGCGCTGCGGAGCCGGCTCGGCATCGTCCCCCAGGAGGGCTTCCTGTTCAGCGGCACGATCGCGGACAACGTCGCCTTCGGCCGCCCCGGCGCATCCGCGGAGGAGATCGCCGACGCCCTGCGCGCGGTCGGGGGCGAGGCGATGATCGCGGAGCTGCCGCGTGGCCTCGGCACCCTGGTCGGCGAGCGCGGCGCCGCGCTGTCGGCGGGCGAGCGGCAGATCGTCGCGTTCGCGCGGGCGCTGCTCGCCGAGCCGCGGATCCTGATCCTCGACGAGGCCACCTCGAACGTCGACGTCCGCACCGAGCGTCTCATCGAGCAGGGGCTCGAGCGGCTGCTCGCCGGCCGCACGGCGATCGTCATCGCCCATCGCCTGTCGACGATCAGGCGGGCGAGCCGGATCGTCGTCCTCGAGCACGGCCGGATCGTCGAGAGCGGCACCCACGAGGAGCTGCTCGCGCGCGGCGGCGCCTACGCCCGCCTCTACGGGACCTGGGCCGGCGTCGCCGCCTGATGCAGCCGCTCAGCCCGGGCTGATCCCGCCGGAGCTCCCGCCGCCGGAGCCCCCGCCGCCGCCGGTGCCGCCGCCGGTGCCACCCGGGGTGCCGCCGCTCGGCGGAGTCGGGGCCGGAGCGGGCGCCGGAGCGGGCGCCGGCGCGGGCGCGGTCGTCGGAGCGACCGGGACGGGCGTCGTCGTCGCCCCGGTGCCGGCCGGGGCCGGGGTCGTCGTCGTGTCCGTGCTGATCGCCGTGCCCTCCTGGCCACACTCCTTGAAGCCGAACGACTCGGCCGCTGTCCTGGCGTCGCTCTCGGCCTGCTCGAGCTGGACCTGCAGGGAGTCCGCGGTCGCGGTGTCGCCGGCGGCCAGCGCGCTCTGCTGCTGGCTGAGGACCGAGACCTCTTCCTCGACGGCGTCGTAGTAGTCGCTCAGGGAGCCGTCCGGATCCTCGGGGCTGCCGAGCGCCTTCAGCCCCTTCAGGGTCTGCTCGGTGATGCTCTGCCGCTGCTCGAGCCCCGCGGCATCGTCGCTGTTCAGGTTCGCGATCGCGGCGTTCGCCTCGGCGCAGCGCGCATCGGCCGCGGTGATGAACTCCTCGGTCGAGACCGCGGCGGTCGTCGTCGGGGTCGATGTGACCGACGAGGTCGTCGCATCGTCGCCCCCACAGCCACCGGCGAACGCCGCGATCGCGGCGACCGCGGCAGCCCCGAGCGTGGCCGGTTTCCCTCTCATTGCGGGAAGGTTAGCGACGGGAGAAACCGGAAACGCAGGGCCTCGCGCCAGGGCCGCGGCGCGGGAACGGCCATTCGGGCGGGCAGCGAGGGCAAGCGCGCCGCGACCGCCCGCCCGCGACCGCCCGCCCGGGATCTCCAGTCGATCTACTGCCGCTTGGTGACCATAGTGGTCACCGATTGGCAGTGGTTCGCGAGTCTCGAGGCCGCGGGGCGTCCTGCGTCCGCCCGGCGGCCGCCGTCCGGCGCCGCCGCCCATCCGTCCGGAGCGCGGTCGCGACCCGGCCACCCCCGCCGCCGGCGGGCGACTGCGGGCCAGGGACTCGAACCCCGAATACCTGTTCCAGAGACAGGCGTGTTGCCATTACACCAGCCCGCAGGGTGGAGCTGAGGTTAGCTAGCCGAGGTCGTCGAGGTCGGCGTCCGGGTCGGCGATGGCGGCCCGGGCCGCGCCGACCGACCCACCCGCCTCGATCAGCCGACGCGCCGGAAGCAGGTCCTCGGGACGGCCGACCGAGAGGGCGGCGACGAGGCGATCCGAGCTCAGGTACCAGACCGAGAACCCGTCCGCGTCGGAGTCGCCGCGCCAGAGCACCTCGTCCCAGTCGGAGGCGCCACCGATGTACTCGAGCGTCGCCCAATCCGCGAGGTCGCTGAAGAAGTAGGGGACGACGCGATAGGGAGACTTGTCGCCGAGCAGGCCGCGGGCGGCGTGGCGGCCCTGCTGGAGGGCGACGTCCCAGTGCTCGAAGCGGACGCGGCGGCCGTGCAGCTCGCTCTCGTAGTTGCAGCAGTCGCCGGCCGCGAAGATGCCGGGGGCCGAGGTTTCGAGCCCGGCGTCGCAGACGATCCCGTCGCCGACCTCGACGCCGGACCGCCTGGCGAGGGTGGTGTCGGGGCGGACGCCGGCGCCGACGACGACGGCGTCGCACTCGATCGCCAGCCCGCTTTCGGTGACGACCGTGGTGACGCGCTCGTCGCCCTCGAAGGCGGCGACCGTCTCGCCGGTGGCGAACCCGACGCCCTTCGAGCCGAGCAGGTCCTGCAGCCGCCGTCCGGCCTGCACTCCGAACGCACGCGCGAGCAGCACCGGCTCGAGCTCGACGATCGTGCAGCGCTTGCCGATCGCGGTCAGCGACGCTGCCACCTCGGCCCCGATGAAGCTGCCGCCGACGCAGACGACGTGCTCGGCGTCGGCGACGTCGTCGCGGATCGAGTCCGAGTTGCCGAACGCGCGCAGGTAGTGGATGCCGTCGAGCTGCGTGCCGTCGACCCGGAGGATGTTCACCATCGCCCCGGTCGCGAGCAGCGCCTTTCCGAAGGCGACCTCCTCCCCGCCCTGCAGCTTCGCGGCGCGCGCGACGGGGTCGAGCGCGACGACGCTGCTGCCGGTGATCAGCTCGATGCCGTTGTCGTCGTACCACTCACGCGGGTGAACGAGGGCGTCCCGGCGGGACGTCTCCCCGCGCAGGTACTCCTTCGATAGCGGCGGGCGGTCGTAGGGCGGCTCGGGCTCGCGGCCGACGATCGTGATCGATCCCTCGGTCCCGCGCTTGCGGAGCTCGGAGGCGCAGTGCCCGGAGGCGATGCCGCCGCCGATGAGCAGGAAGTCGACGGCGCGGCCGGCCACCTGCCTAGAGGTCCGGCGTCCGGTCGACCGTCCCCTCCTCGAGGCCGAGGTACTCGGTCAGCTCCTCCTCGATCCGCGGATCGAGGACCGCGAGCACCTCGTCGCCAGCCCGCAGCACGGTGTCCGGCGTCGGCACGAAGCCCGACCCGTCGCGCATCACGCTGATCAGCAGGCTCCCCTTCGGCATCTCGAGCTCCTGGAGCTCCTTGCCGACGACCTGTGCGTTCTCGCCGATCAAGAGGTCGATGATCTCGATCCTCGCATCGGCGAGGTCGAGCAGGTGGACGAGGCCGTAGCGAGGCACCTGGCGCTCGATCAGGCGCAGGATCAGGTCGGTGGCGGAGACGTAGGGCTTGACCCCGAGCAGCTCGAAGTGCTGGCGGTTGCGAGGGTTGTTGACGCGGGCGATCACGCGATCGACGCCGTACTTGTCCTTGGCGACCTGGCAGATCAGCAGGTTGTCCTCGTCGTCGCCGGTGACCGCGATCACCATGCCCGCCCGGGCGATGCCGGCCCGCTCGAGGACCCAGAGCTCGGACGCATCCCCGTAGAGGACCCGGTGCTCGAGCTCCTGCTCGACGGTCAGGTAGCGCTCGCGGTCGGCCTCGATCAGGGTCACCTCGTGACCCTTGTCGATCAGCTCGCGGGCGAGGTTCCAACCGACCTTGCCGCCGCCGACGACCAGCATGTAATCGCCGGTCTCGGTCCGCTCAGGCATCGACGCGCTCCGCCCGCTCGGCCGCGACCTCGCGGAGGCTGGTCTCGAGCATCTCGATCGCCGTCCGGGTCGGGCAGACGGTCATCAGGCCCTGGGTCGCATACCACTCGGCCCGGTAGGGGTCGAGGATCCGCGCGACCACCGTCTCGACCCGGAACCGGCGCTGGGCGATCTGGGCGATGACGATGTTCGTGTTGTCGCCGTCGGTCGAGGCGACGAAGACGTCGGCGCGCTCGATGCCCGCGGTCGTGAGCGCATCGATCTCGAGCCCGGTGCCGACCGTGAACTGGCCGCCGGCGTCCTCCCAGGAGGTGTCGAGGCCGAGCTCGAGGCGGGCGTGCGAATCGGGGTCCTCGTCGACGCACGAAACCTCGTGCCCCTCGGCCAGCATCGCCCGCGCCACGGATGACCCGACGCGCCCACACCCCACGATCAGGATCAGCATGTCCTGATCTTATTCGCCGGGCGCGGTCAGCAGCACGCGGCAGGGAGCGTTCTTGAGGACGTATTCGCTGACCGGGCCGATCTCCGACGGTCGCGTGCCGCGGACGCCGCCGAGGACCGCGCCGCCGCGGATCCGGGTTGGTGGCTCGCCGCCGACGATGATCGCCTCGACCCCGTGCTCGCGTGCCCGCTCGACGATCGCGGCGCCGACGTCGCGGGCGAGGATGTAGCGGGCGTCGAACTCGACGCCGGGGTACTCGTCGACGATCTCCCGGGCCCGGGCGAGCATCCGCTCGGCCTTCGCGACCTTGTCGTGGGGGATCGGGCCCTCGAGCGGCACCGTCAACGGCAGGTCGATCACGTACAACAGCTCGAGGCGCGGGTTGCTCTGCCCCTCGAGCGGGTTCGACTCGGCGAGTCGGCAGGCGGTCTGGACGATGTCGTCGTTGAGCCGCTTGGTCCCGATCAGCGGGACGAGGACGCTGTCGAGCTCGACGTCCGGCTCCTGCTTGAGCAGGGCCTGCTCGGGGACCGTGACCCGCCTCGCCAGCGGCAGGCCCTCGAAGACGCGACGGTAGACCCAGTAGGCGACGAGGCCGAACACCATCCAGCCGCCCCCGACCCAGAGAGCGGCACCGTGCAGGACGACGACGGAGACGAACCCGGCCGCCGTCAGGACCAGCCCGGCGACCGCCGGCAGCGGGACCGTCCCGCCACCGACCCGGACGTTGAAGGGGACCCGAAAGGGCCGCTCGCGGTCCCGCTCCCGAAACCGGAGCCGGATCAGCGACAGGTGGGCGATCGAGATCGCCAGCGTCGCCCCGAGGGCGAACACCGAGGCGAGCAGCTCGATGTCCCCGGGCAGGACGAGCCCGACCGCGAACGCGGCCGCGATCAGGATCGCGATGTGGGGAGTCGAGCGGCGGCCGCCGAGCTTTCCGAGCCAGCTCGGGACCTGGCGGTTGGTCGCGAGCACGTAGACGTGCCGGGAGAGCCCGAGCATCGTCACCGTCGCCGCGAAGAACAGGATCAACGGCGCGACGGCGACGACCGCCCACTTGAAAACGTTCGCGAGCCAATCCGGCTCGAAGGCTGTGGTTACGCCGAGCACGGGCGCGTCCTCGAAGACGGTTCCGAGCGCCGTGGTCGGCCCGTCGGGCCCGGCTACCACCGGGAGCGCCATCAGCGCGACGAACGACATTCCCACGTACACGAACGGGACGACGAAGGCCCCGGCGCGCAGGACCTTGCGCAGGTCCGTGTCCCGCCAGGCGAGGTCGGGAGCGAGGTCGGAGGAGGCCTCGATGCCGGCGACCGCGACCATCGAGATCACGAGCGCCGTCGCGAGGTTCTCGATGCTCGGCATCCCGAAGGCGTCGAGCGAGTCGGTCAGCGCGCTCGGGTCCCAGACGACGATCGCGCCGACGACGATGAGCAGGAACTGGAGAGCGAGGTCGGCGCCGGTGACGGCGAGGAGCAGTCCCTGCCTGCGGCTGCCCGTGTAGCCGACGATGTTGATCGCGGCGACGGCGAGGACGACCCCGATCGCGACGACCTGCTCGGCGGCCCCGGTCGTCAGCTCGGACGAGATCGGGCCGAGGTAGTGCGGCACCGTGATCGCGGCGAGGGCGATGACGATCACGTAGTCGATCAGGATCGCCCATCCGGCGACGAAGCTGACCACCTCGTTGAACGCGTAGCGGGCGAGGGTGTTCGACCCGCCCCGCTCGCGGAACATCGCGCCCCCCTCGACGTAGGTCATCATCGTCAGCAGGTAGATCAGCCCGGCGACCGCGAAGACCACCGGGGTCAGCGCGAATGCCTCGTCGGCGACGACGCCGAGCGAGTAGTAGACCGAGAACGCGACCGCGGAATGGGCCATCGCCCACAGCCACGGCACGCCGAGGAAGCGCCGGCCGACGGGCGGCCGGGCGGCCGGGCGATCAGCCATGGCCGGGCCTCAAGCCGGCCGCCGCGTCGCCAGATAGAGCCGGCCCCCGCCGAGCGCCACGAAGACGATCCCGAGCAGGACTCCCACCGATGCCGGGCCGCCGCCGGCGGCGAGCGTCCGGATCACGATCACCACCCCGAGGACCACGATCGCCGACGAGAGCACTTTCGTTCCGGTCGTTCGGATCGGCTGTCTGGGCGCCACGGCGGCGATTGTAGTTGCCGCCGACGCCCCTCCGACGGCGCCGTCCGCCTTGGCAGCGCCGGGCTCAGACCGCGGCCGCGAGCGGGCTCGGCTCACCGCCGTTGCCGCCCTCTCCGGTCGGGTTCGCGGCGACGATCACCCGGCACGGCCGGTCGCCGAGCACGCCCTGCAGCGTCTTGCCGTACAGCGGGGTGCCGTTCCGGTAGGTGAGCTGCATGACGATCGCGACGGCACCGATCTCGGTCGCCTCACCGATGATCGCCTTCGGCGCCTGCCCGGGGCGGACCCGCATGACGCGGCCGGTCACGCGACGGCCGCCGATCAGCTTCGCCCGTTCGATCTTCGATTGGGCGATCTCCTCCTGGCGCGGCAGCGACGCGTCGATCGGGAGGTTGGCGGGGACGTTGATCAGCGACAGCACGTGGATGCCGCGGCGCTTGCGTGCGGCGAGCCGGGCCGCGGTGCCGATCGTCAGCTCCGAGAAGGGGTCGTCCTCGAACGGCACCAGCACCGACTTGAGCTCGACCTCCTCGACGTCGAGCGGCTCGGGGAGGACGACCTTGACGGTCTCCTTCACGGGCAGGTCGTGGCGCCGCCGGTAGCCGAGGTAGACGGCCATGCCGAATGCCATCCAGCCGAGCCCGATCGCCATCGTCACCGGGTTCATCGCCATCACGACGATCCAGGCGCCGAAGGTGCCGATGCCGCCGAAGATCGCCGTCGCCGGCAAGGAGACGCCGGCGACCCGGATCTCCCCCGGCGGCCTCCAGCGGCGCTCGGCCTCGGGGTAGCGGCGGCGCATCCAGAGGATCGCGGCGTGCGCGATCGTGAACGAGAGCATCGCGCCGAACGAGTACATCGTCGCCAGCAGCTCCTCCTGGCCCGGGAGGATCGCGATCGCGGCGACGATCGAGAAGGTGATGATCGCGACGTGGGGCGTGCGGAAGCGGGGATGGACCCGGCGCAGCCGCTCGGGGAGCTGGCGGTGCTGGCCCATCGAGAACGTCAGCCGGGAGACGCCGATCATCCCGGCGTTGGTGGCGATCACGAGGATCACGGCGGCGAGGACGCCCACGTAGGCGCGCAGCAGGTCGGTGACTCCGGCGCCGAGGCCGAGGTTCTCGACGATGCCGAGCACCGGATCGCCGGCGTACGTCGTCCCGAGGGTGGTCGTGTAGCCGTCCGGCCCGAGCGTCACCGGCATCGCCGAGAGCGCGATCATCGGCAGCAGCGCGTAGAGCCCGATCACCGCGAGGATGACGAGCCCGGCGCCGCGCGGGACCGTGCGCTCGGGCTCGATCGCCTCCTCCGACATGTTCGAGATCGTCTCGATCCCGGTGTAGGCGATCATCCCGAGCCCGATCCCGAGCGCGAAGTCGCCCCAGGAGGGGGCGACGCCGAGGTGGACGTTGTCGATGAGGACCTCGGGGCTGAAGACGAGGACGAGGCCGACGACGGCGAGCAGCACCTGGGTCGCGATGTCGCCGACCGCGAGGACCAGGTTGAGTCGCGACGACTCCTGCGTGCCCTTGACGTTGAGCGCGGCCAGCGCCGCGATCAGGACGATCGCGCCGATGATGTCGCCGGGGCTCTCCCGCAGCGGCTCCCAGAAGACGCCGAGGTAGTGGGGCACGAAGAAGGACGAGATCGCGACCGTGATGATGTAGTTGAGCATCTGGCCCCAGCCGGCGACGAAGCTGACCAGCTCGTTGAAGGCCCGCCGCGCGAAGCTGGCCGACCCCCCCGCCTCCGGGTGCATCACGGTGCCTTCGACGTAGGTGGCGGCGGTGCAGGCGAAGATCAGCCCCGAGATCATGAATGCGATCGGCGTCAGCCCGAGGGCGAACGCGGCGACGACGCCGAGCGCGTAGTAGATCGATGAGCCGACGTTCCCGTAGGCGGCGCTGAACAGTGGCCCGACTCCATGGACGCGCTGGAGGGACTGATCGCGGGGAACGCGGAGCGCCATGCGGAGCGCGACTATACGGCCCGGCAGGGCGCCCGGCCGCCGGCCGGCGGGCCGGCCCTATCGGGGCGGTCTCAGCCCGAGCCAGAGGCGGCCGACCCCGAGCAGCAGGAAGAGCACGCAGATCGCGAACTCGGGCGACAGCGGCCCGGGCCCGCCAAGCCCGACGACGAGCATCCCGGCGACCGCGAAGACGACCACGACGAGCGCGAAGAAGCTGGTCGCGATCTCGTACAGCGTCCGCTCGCGCTTCGGCTCCACCCGTCGAGGATCGCAGAGCGAGGTGGCGGGGCGGTGGCGCTGGCGGGGCTCCGGAGGTCCGCCACCGCGTCGCCGACCGGCCCCTTTCCGCGTCGAGCCGTCGCGGCTCGGCGAGCGTCGGGGCGGGGCCGGCGCCGCCCGGTGCCCGCCCTCGTGCTGGTTGCACGGGGCGGGTGCCGGGTGCCGTCAGGCGCGTCCGGTGCCGCCGAACGCGGCGGCTAGAAGTGAATGATCGGGATGATCAGGATCGCGACGATGTTGGCGACCTTGATCATCGGGTTGATCGCCGGGCCGGCGGTGTCCTTGTAGGGATCGCCGACCGTGTCGCCGGTCACCGACGCGGCGTGGGCCTCCGAGCCCTTGCCGCCGTAGGCGCCGTCCTCGATCAGCTTCTTGGCGTTGTCCCAGGCGCCGCCACCGGCGGTCATCGACACGGCCATGAAGAAGCCGACGACGATCACCCCGATCAGCAAGCCGCCGAGGGCCTCGACGCTCCAGAGACCGACCAGCACCGGGACCACGATCGGGATCAGCGACGGCAGGATCATCTCCCGCTGCGCGGCGGCGGTGACGATCGCGACGGTTCCGCCGTAGTCGGGCCGCTCGGTGCCCTCCATGATTCCCGGCTGCTCCCGGAACTGCTTGCGCACCTGCTCGACGACCTCGCCGCCGGCGCGTCCGACGGCCTCGATCGCCAGCGAAGCGAACAGGTAGGTCATCAGGCCGCCGACGAGCAGCCCGATCAGGACCTTCGGCTGGCTGATGTCGAACGGGATCAGGTCGACCCCTGCCTCGGCCTCGGCCTCGACGCGGAACGCCGCGAAGAGGACGAGCGCCGCGAGCACGGCCGAGCCGATCGCGTAGCCCTTGGTGACCGCCTTCGTCGTGTTGCCGACCGCGTCGAGCGGGTCGGTGACGTTGCGGACGTCCTCGGGCAGGTCCGCCATCTCGGCGATGCCGCCGGCGTTGTCGGTGATCGGCCCGAACGCGTCGAGCGCCACGATCAGCCCGGTCAGCGAGAGCTGCGCCATGACCGCGATCGCGATCCCGTAGATCCCGGCGAGCTCGTTGGCGCCGAAGATCGCCGCCATGATGATGATGGCGGGGATCGCGGTGCCCTGAAAGCCCTTCGCGAGGCCGGCGATGATGTTCGTCGCGTGCCCGGTCACGGACGCCTTCGCGATCGCCTTGACGGGCGAGAAGCGGGTCGAGGTGTAGTAGTCGGTGACGACGAACAGGCCCGCGGTCACCGCGACGCCGATCAGCGCGCAGAACCAGAGGTCGGTGACCGAGGCGCCGGCGAGGGTGCTCTCGGGGTCGGCGACGCTGAGCTGCAGCGGGTCCGACATCAGCCAGTCGGTGATCGGGTAGAAGGCGATCGCCGACAGCACGCCGGAGACGATCAGGCCCTTGTAGAGGGCGCCCTCGACGTTGCCGCTGCTGCTCCGGACCGAGAGGGCGCCGATGATCGAGGCGAGGATCGCGACGCCGCCGAGGATCAGCGGGTAGACGGCGACCTCGCGGGCGGCCTCGATGTTGAAGCTGAGGACCCCGAGCAGCATCACCGCGACGGCGGTGACGGCGTAGGTCTCGAACAGGTCGGCGGCCATGCCGGCGCAGTCGCCGACGTTGTCGCCGACGTTGTCGGCGATCACAGCCGGGTTGCGCGGATCGTCCTCGGGGATGCCCGCCTCGACCTTGCCGACGAGGTCGGCGCCGACGTCGGCCGCCTTGGTGAAGATGCCGCCGCCGAGTCGGGCGAAGACCGAGATCAGCGAGCCGCCGAACCCGAGGCCGACGAGCGCGTCGATTGCCTCCTTGTCCTCGTCGCCGGTGAGGACGAGGATCCCGAAGTAGCCGGCGACGCCGAGGAGGGCGAGACCGACGACGAGCAGGCCCGTCACCGACCCGCCCTTGAACGCGGCGTCGAGCGCCGGCGGGACGCCGCCGCGCGCGGCCTCGGCGACGCGGGCGTTCGACCGCACCGAGACGTTCATGCCGATGTAGCCGGCCGCGCCGGAGAGGATGCCGCCGATCACGAAGCCGATGCCCGTCGAGACGCCCTGGAGGATGATCAGGACGATCGCGAGCACGACCGCGACCAGGCCGATGATCGTGTACTGGCGGTTCAGGTACGCCTTGGCGCCCTCCTGGACGGCGCCGGAGATCTCCCGCATGCGCTCGTTGCCGGCGGAGAGGCCGAGCAGCCGCTGGGTCACCACCGCTCCATAGATGACCCCGGCAGCCGCACAGATCAGCGCGATCACGACGCCGTGGTCGGTCAGGAAGTCAGTCAAGTTCGAATTCCTCCATCGAGATGGACTCAAAAAGAAGCCGTCCCAGCTTCGGGCGGGACGGCTCCGTGAAGCCGGGTGAGCATACCCGGAGAGGGCGCGTCAGGGCGGCTCGGATGGGCGCAGGGCGGCTCGGATGGGTATCGATCCGCGAATCATCCCCGGGCGCCTCGTTGCGCGCCGGGGCGGCGGGAACGGCACCGGATCGGACGAGACGGAGCGACGTGATCGTCATCGCCCAGACAGCCCGGCGCCGGTTGCGGTGAGCGCTCCGCGGAACACTCGGCGCCCCCAGGCACCGGTCATCTAGTCCGAGCCGGGCGTCCAGAGCCGCGGCGGCGCCTTGCCGGCAGCCCCCGGGCCCTCCTGCGCGCCGCCGCCGGCGGCCGTGGAGCCCGCTGCCGTGGAGCCGCCGCCGGGAGGCGCTCCACCGGCGTCCGGCGCCGGGCCGGGCGCGCCGCCGGCGTGCTGCGCGTAGAGGACCTGAAGCTGCGAGAGGGCGTTGCGGATCTCCCGCTGCGACTCCTCGTCGAGGACGTCGACGAGGCCGCGGACCGCTTCGATCCCGACCCGGGCCTGCTCGAGGTCGCGCTCGTCCTCTTTGGCGATCCGCCGATAGGAGACGTTGATGATGCTGACGACGCTCTGGGCGACCAGGTCCTGGACGCGGACGCGGCGCATCTCGTCCTCCATCTGCCGGAGCATCTGCTCCTGCTCGGGGGTCAACTCCTGCTCGGGCGGCGGGCCCCCTGACTCGCTGTCGGTCATGCCCTGACCTTACCCGCCGAGGAGGTACGAGGCGGCGGTCCGCGCGACCGCCGAGCGGTAGGCGTCGACGACGCTCGCGCCGGCTGCGAGCTCGGCGCGCGCCCGCTGCGCTCCGTTCGGCCCGGTCGGGTCGAAGCGACCGAGATCGATGCCGAGCGCGGCCCGGGCCGGGGCCGTCCACTCGACGAGCTCCTCGACGGCTGCCGCGGTCGCGATCTCGGCTCCCCCGTCGAAGTCGATCATCCGGCCGTCGAGGCCGTGGCGGATCGCCCGCCAGAGGTTCTCCTCGAGCTCGCGCGCCCGTCGCGGCGGCGCCAGCACGCCATCGTCGTAGTCGACGCAGGCCTGGGCGACGGCCGCCACCATCAGCCCGGCGAGCGCGAACGACTCGACGCCGTCGCTCTGGGCGTCGCAGATCCGCACCTCGACGGTCCCGAAGCTGTGATGCGGCCGGATGCTCCACCACAGCTGCGTCGACTCGACGATCGAGCCGGTCCGCTCGAGCAGGTCGACGAAGCCGGCGTAGGTCGCCCAGTCGCCGAACGGCTCGTGGATCCCGCAGCGCGGGAACATCCGGGTGAAGATCTGGGTGCGGACCGACGCCAGCCCGGTGTCGCGACCATCGAGGAAGGGCGAGTTCGCCGAGATCGCCAGCAGGACCGGGAGGACGTTGCGGAGCGAGTCGCAGACCGCGACCGCCCGGTCGGCGCCGCGGACGCCGACGTGGACGTGGAGGCTCCAGGTGTTGTTGCGCTGCGCCACCCACCCGAGCTCCTCGTGCAGGCGCCGGTAGTGGGGAGTGTCGATGATCGCCTGGTCGAGGTAGTCGGCCCACGGGTGGGTCCCGCAGGCGGCCAGCGCCCTCCCCTCGCGCCCGGCGAGGTCGAAGAGCAGGCGCCGGCGCTCGAGCTGTCGGGCCTTCATCTCGGCAAAGCCCACCGAGCGCCCGGAGCGGATCTCGATCTCGGTGTCGATCAGCTCGCCGCGGACCGAGTCGGCGAGGACCGGGCTCTCCTGCGCCTCCTCGAACATCCGCTCGAAGCCGTGCGCGAGGTCGAGGGTGACGGGATCGAGGATCGCGAACTCCTCCTCGACCGCCATCGTGAAGTCGGTCGCCTCCTCGAAGCGGGCCCGCGCCGCGTCGAGGTCGAGGCTCTCGTCGCGAGCCACGGTCACGGGGTCACGCCAGGTAGAAATACAGCGCGTAGAGCAGGTCGACGGCGGGGCTCGACGTGTGGACGGTCACCTCGGGCGGGACGTCGAGGAGCCGGTCGGAGTAGTTGAAGATGACCCGGACGCCGGCCTCGACGAGACGGTCGGCCACGTCCTGGGCGGCGTCGGCGGGGACCGCGAGGACGCCGACCACGATCTCCTCGGACTCGACGAACTCCTCGAGATCGTCGATCGGGCGGACGTCGATCCCGCCGATCTTCTTGCCGGCCAGCTTCGGCGAGACGTCGAAGATCGAGACGATCCGGAAGCCGTGATCGGCGAAGATGTCGGAGGTCGCGATCGCCCGGCCGAGGTGTCCGGCGCCGAACAGGGCGATGTTGTGCTGTCCGGAGGTCCGGAGGATCTTGCGGATCTCGGCGACGAGTGAGTCCACGTTGTAGCCGACCCCGCGCTTGCCGAACTTGCCGAAGCCGGACAGGTCGCGGCGGATCTGGGTCGAGTTGACGTGGGTCCACGAGGCGAGGTCCTGCGAGGAGATCGTCTCCCGACCCATCTTCCGGGCCTGGATCAGGACCTGCAGGTAGCGGGCGAGGCGGGCCGCCACGCCGAGCGACAGGCGGTCGGAGCCGTGGCCGTTGCGAGCCGCACCCGCGGCGGGAAGGTCTGTGGTGCGCCGCGCGCTCACTCCGCAAAGGTACCGAGAGAGGCGCGAACGAGGTCGGCGTCGAAGAGCAGCTCGCTGATGCGACGTCCGTTCACCTCGACCACCGGGATCAGCTCGAGCATCCGCCGGTGCAGCTCGGGGTCGGCTTCGATGTCGATCTCGCGGAGCGCGAAGGCGGTCCCGTCCCGCCTGATGCGCTCGAGCCCGGAGCGCGCTTCATCGCAGAGATGGCAGCCCGCGCGGCCGTAGAGGGTGACGACGTCGCCCGCCATCGCTCAGCGGGCGGCGGCATCGAGGTCGAGGTAATCGGGGTAGTCGATCGGGTCGGCGAACCGGGCCGCGGAGCCGATCATCGCGGCGTTGTCGGTGCAGAGCTCGGGCGGGACGAGCTTCAGCCGGGCTCCGCGCTCCGCGCAGAGCGCCGCCGCGCGCTCGCGGAGCAGCGCGTTGGCGGCGACGCCGCCGCCGAGCGCGACCGCCTCCCAGCCGCCCGCCGCGAGCGCGCGGCGGAGCTTGGCGACGAGCTGTCCGACGACGGCGCCCTGGAAGCTCGCGGCGAGGTCGGCCCGCCGCTCGCGGGCCCGCTCCTCGCCGAGGTCGGCGACCGCGTAGACGAGCGCGGTCTTCAGGCCGCTGAAGCTGAAGTCGAGCGAGCCGTCGTGGCTCATCGCGATCGGCATCGGGAAGGCATCGGGGTCGCCCGCCTCGGCCTCGCGCTCGAGCAGCGGGCCGCCCGGGAAGCCGAGGCCGAGCAGCCGGGCGGCCTTGTCGAGCGCCTCGCCGGCGGCATCGTCGAGCGTCTGCCCGGCGATCGCGAAGCGACCGTGATCGTGGACCTCGGCGAGCAGCGTGTGGCCGCCGCTTGCGATCAGCGCCAGAAACGGCGGCTCGAGCGGATCGGGCTCGAGGAACGCGGCGGCGACGTGGCCCTGGAGGTGGTCGACCGGGATCAGCGGCTTGCCGGTCGCCGCCGCGATCGACTTCGCCGAGTTGACGCCGACGAGCAGGGCGCCGATCAGGCCCGGCTTCGTGGTCACAGCGATCGCGTCGATCGTCTCGAGGCCGCGATCGGCATCCTCGAGCGCCGCCTCGATGACCGGGTTGATCAGCTCGAGATGCTTGCGCGAGGCCACCTCGGGGACGATGCCGCCGAAGCGGGCATGGACCCGGGCCTGCGATGAGATGACGTTGCTGAGGACGCGCGGGCCGTCGAGGACCGCCGCGCAGGTGTCATCGCAGGACGTCTCGATCGCGAGGATGTGCGCCATCGGCTAGAAGCCGGGCTCGCCGAGCCACATGATCATCGCGTCCTCGCCGTTGTCGCTGTAGTAGCGACGCCTGCGACCCGCCCGCCGGAACCCGAGCTTCTCGTACATCGTGATCGCGGCGTGGTTGGAGACCCGGACCTCGAGCGTGTAGCGCTCCTCGGCGCCCGCCTCGGCGAGCAGCCGGCCGATCATCCGCTCGGCGATCCCGAGCCGGCGGCGCTCGGGGTCGACGGCGACGTTCATCA
The DNA here is from genome assembly GCA_041393495.1 of Solirubrobacterales bacterium. Taxonomy (GTDB): domain Bacteria; phylum Actinomycetota; class Thermoleophilia; order Solirubrobacterales; family 70-9; genus RHKX01. The sequence continues at coordinate 56,121 of JAWKKA010000014.1, forward strand.
GGTGGAAGACATCCGCGTAGCGCGAGCAGACGAGGTAGCCGATGATCTCGTCGCCGGCGACCGCTGCGAGGCAGACGCCGGACGGCTTCGAGACCTCGAGCACGAACATCGCCAGCGACCAGGGCGCCGGGAACGAGCGGCGCTCGATCGCCAGGACGGCCGGCAGGTCGCCGTAGGCGAGCCGCCGGAACGAGACCTCGGCAGGGCCGATGATCGCCGGTTCAGTTGCGGTCGTCTCGTTCAAGCCAGCGCTCCGCGTCGGGCCTTCTCATGTATCGCGGGGTGACCCCGGCCGGGAACCGGGCGGCGCCCGGCTCCATCTTGGCGGCCAGCTCGCAGATCCGCGCCGCGGACATCCGGTTCGCAGGATCACCGTCGGCGGGGACCGTGCAGCCGAGGGCCTCGACCCCGGCCCGGAATCGTACCGCGCCGTCGCCGGCCGCCCACGCGCCTTCGAGGCGCCCGCCGAGCGCCTCCGCGAGGTCCTCGGGGGCGCAGACGACGGGCTCGTCGGCCCCATCGCCGCGGTCGATCGCGGCGAACACCTCGCCGCGGCGGGCATCGACGACGCCGATCCGCGCCGCTGCGGCCGGGGCGAGGTCGCGCAACCCGTCGGCGAGCGCGGCCGTCGAATCGACGCCGGCGACCGGGATCCGCAGCGCCTGCGAGAGCGCCCGGGCGGTGCTGATCGCGATCCGCAGGCCGGTGAACGAGCCGGGACCGCGGCCGACCGCGATCGTCGCGATCCGGTCCCAGCCGCCGGCCTCGCGGACCGCAGCGTCGACCATCGCGAGCAGGGCCCGGCCGGCCGCCGGGCGGCCGTCGGCGCCGGGCCCTTCGGTGGCCTCGAACAGCGCCTCGCCGTCGGCGAGGGCGGCGACGGTCGTGTCGGCCGTAGCGCTGTCGAACCCGAGGATCACCGCCGCCTCGCGATCGTGATCGTCCTCGCATCGCCCCCGGCGTGAGCGATCTCGACGGACGCCGCGGGTTCGGCGATCGCGCCCGCGGCGGCCTCGGGCCACTCGATGAACGCGACCGCGTCGGCGGTCAGGTAGTCGTCGAGCAGCGCCGCGTCCTCGCCGGCCAGTCCTGCGCCGGCGAGCCGGTGCAGGTCGAGGTGGGAGACGGCCACGTCGCCCGCGTAGCGCCGGCCGATCGTGAACGTCGGCGAGGTGACCGGACCGCGAACGCCGAGCGCGCGGGCGGCGCCGCGAACGAACGTCGTCTTGCCGGAGCCGAGGGCGCCGTGAAGCAGGACGACATCGCCCGGTCCGAGCTCCGCGGCCAGCGCCGCCGCGATCGCCTCGGTCCGCTCCGGGCTCGCGGAGCGGTATCGCTCGAGCCGGTCCGTCGCAGCAGCCATCTACCGGGCGAAGAAGTCGAGCTGGTCGTCCCGCGGCGGCGCGGTCACCGGCGCCGCCGGCTCCTCGTCGGCGATCTCGTCGGGATCGGGCAGCTGCGGCGGAGGCGGCTGCTCGAGCAGCCGGCCGAGCGCCGCGAAGTCCTCGCTCATCGTCTCGCGCAGCCGCGGCGTCCGCAGCGCCGCGGCCGGGTGGAGGATCGGGAAGACGTGGACCGTCCGCTCGCCGAGCCGGTGGACCTGTGGGCGGCCACGCACCTTGGTGATCCCCGCCGGGTTGGCGGTGATCAGCTTCGTCGCGAAGTTGCCGAGCGTGGCGAGCACCTTCGGCTCGATCAGCCTGACCTTCTCGAGCAGGTAGGGGCGGCACGCGTCGAGCTCGAGCGGCGCCGGGTCGCGGTTGCCCGGCGGCCTGCACATCAGCGTGTTCGCAATGAAGACCGACTCGCGGTCGAGGCCGATCTCGCCGAGCAGCTCGCCGAGCAGGCCGCCGGCGCGGCCGACGAACGGCAGGCCCCGCCGGTCCTCCTCGGCCCCGGGCGCCTCGCCGATGAACATCAGATCGGCGTCGGCGTCGCCGGCGCCGAAGACGACCCGGGTCCGCGTCTCGGCGAGCGGGCAGCGGGTGCACGCGGCGGCCTCCCGGTAGACGCCGACGAGCGCCTCACGGCGTTCCGCGGCGGCGCTCACCGGCCCGGCCTGCGCTCCCGGCGCCTCGCGAGGCTCGCCTTGAATCGCTCCCGGGCGCCGTCGCGGTCGATGCCGCGCCGGTCCTCGGCCCGCCGCTTCTGAGCCGGCGTCGGCTGCCGGCTCGGCGCGAAGCTCGACAGCCGGCGGGGCGCCCCCGCGGCGCCGCAGGCCGGGCACGCCGCCCGGCCGGTCCCGACCGCGACCAGGACTTCGAACCGCTCGCCGCATTCGCCGCATTCGAACTCGTAGATCGGCACACGCTGATCGTAGACGGGCACGCGGATCGGCCCACCGTCGCCGGTATCATCCGGCCGGGCCCCGGAGGCCGCTATCCACGCCGGAAGCGGACCCCCGCATGGGGCCCTCGTCCGAGATGTCGACCGCCGTCTGGTATCTCCGCTGAGAACCGGAACGGATGCAGCCCCGAAGCGCGCACACCACCACCCTTCCCCCGATCACGTTGATCGGGGCCGGTCGCGTGGGTGGAAGCCTCGCCCGCGCCCTGCGCGCCGGCGGCGCCGATGCACGGCTGCTCGGCCGCGCCGAGATCGGCGACGTCGCCGGCGCTGCGGTCGTCCTGCTCTGCGTCCCCGACGACGAGATCGCCGGCGCCTGCGAGAGCGTCGCCGCCTCCGACCCGGACCTGCGCTGCATCGGCCACACGAGCGGCGCCACGACGCTCGAGGCGCTCGCCGCGGCCGAGCGGCGCGGGGCCGGCCGCTTCTCGCTGCACCCGCTTCAGACCGTCCCCGACGCGGAGACCGACCTGACCGGCGCTCCGGTCGCGATCGCCGGCTCGGGCGACGCGGCCGCAGCCCTCGCGCGCGCGATCGCCGAGCGCTGCGGGATGGCGCCGTTCGACGTTCCCGAGGAGTCGCGGGCCGCCTACCACGCCGCCGCGGCGATCGCCTCCAACTACCTCGTCGCCCTCGAGTCGAGCGCCACCGAGCTTCTCGCCGCTGCCGGGATCGAGGCGGGCCGCGAGCTGCTGGCGCCGCTCGTCCTGCGCAGCGCCGCCAACTGGGCCGAGCGTGGCCCCGCGGCGCTGACGGGGCCGATCGCGCGCGGCGACGAGGCGACGATCGAGCGGCACCTGGCCGCGATCGCCGAGACGGCACCGGAGTTGATCCCCCTCTACGAGGCCCTCGCCGCGCGGACGCGCGATATCGCCGCCGTCGGAGGGCCGCGATGAGAGTCGTCACGACGAAGCCCGAGCTTCGCGAGGCGCTCGCCGGCGCCCGCCGGGAGGGCCAGGCGATCGGACTCGTGCCGACGATGGGCTGGCTGCACGGCGGCCACGTGTCGCTCCTCGAAGCCGCGCGGCGGGACTGCGACGTGGTCGTGATGAGCCTGTTCGTCAACCCGGCGCAGTTCGGAGCCGACGAGGACCTCGATCGCTATCCCCGCGACGGCGACCGCGACGTCGCGATCGCGGCCGCCGCCGGGGTCGATCTCGTCTATGCGCCCGCCGCCGGCGACGTCTATCCGCCGGGGTTCGCCACCTCCGTCGAGGTCGAGGGGCTGACGGAGGTCCTCTGCGGCTCGCCGGGCCGGCGCGGGCCCGACCACTTCCGCGGGGTGACCACGATCGTCGCCAAGCTGCTCAACTCGGTGGGCCCCGACGTCGCCTACTTCGGCCAGAAGGACGCCCAGCAGGCGGTCGTGATCAGGCGGATGGTGACCGACCTCGACTTCCCGGTCCGGATCGAGGTCCTGCCGACGGTCCGCGAGGCCGACGGCCTGGCGATGTCGTCGCGGAACGCCTACCTGGCGCCGGCCGACCGTGAGCGGGCGCCGGCCCTGCACCGCGCCCTCCGCGCCGCCGCGGGCTCGGCGCAGCCGGGCGCCATGGTCGACGATGCCCTCGCCGCCGCCCGCGAGGAGCTCGCCCGAGCCGGGGTCGAGGCGGAGTACCTCGAGGCCCGTGACGCCGGCGATCTGACGCCGGTCGAGGCCTTCAACGGTCGCCCCGTGCTGATCGCGGTGGCGGCCCGGGTCGGGAACGCCCGGCTGATCGACAACGTCGTCGTCGAACCGGCGGCGGAGCAAACAGAGAGGCAGGAACCGAGATGAGCACCCCACCGCAGGTACCGAGCACGCCGCCCGACGAGCGTCCGGCGGTGACGATCCCGCGGCTCGACGAGATGCGGCGCCGCGGCGAGCCGATCGCGATGGTGACGGCCTACGACTTCCCCTCGGCCACCGTCGCCGAGGAGGCCGGCATCGACATCGTCCTCGTCGGCGACTCCGGGGCGATGACCGTCCTCGGGCACGACTCGACCGTCCCCGTCGGGATGGAGGAGATGCTGATGCTGGCGGCCGCAGTCCGACGCGGGCTCGGGACCGCGTTCCTCGTCGGCGACATGCCGTTCGGCTCCTACGAGAGCTCGAACGAGGAAGCGATCGCGAACGCGCAGCGCTTCGTCAAGGAAGCCGGCTGCGATGCCGTCAAGCTCGAGCGCGGCGGGGCCTCCGTCGATCGCGCCCGGGCGATCGTGCGGGCCGGGATCCCGGTCATGGGCCACGTCGGGCTGACCCCGCAGACGGCGACGGCCCTCGGCGGCTACAAGGCCCAGGGCCGGACCGGCGAGCGGGCGGCGCAGATCGCCGAGGACGCATTCGCGCTTCAGGCCGTCGGCTGCTTCGCGATCGTCTTCGAGGCGATCCCGGCCGCCGTCACCGAGGCGATCATGCCGCGCATGGAGGTGCCGGTGATCGGCATCGGCGCCGGCGCCGCGACGGACGGGCAGGTGCTCGTGTTCCACGACCTGCTCGGCATCACCACCGGCCACACCGCCCGCTTCGTCAAGCGCTACGCCGACATCCACGACGCGATGGTCGCCGGCGTCCGCGGCTACGTCGCCGATGTCCGCGGCGGCCGCTTCCCCGACGAGTCGCACGCCTACTCGATCGACCCGGCCGAGCTCGAGGCCTTCGAGCGGTACCTCGAGCAGGACACGCTCGCCGGCACGAGCGCCTGGGACTGGTAGCACGCGGAGGGCGGCGGGCCGCCGCACGGCGCGGCGACGCCGGCGGCGGCAGGTCCCTACGGCCCGACCTTGGCGTTGCCGCTGATCCTGTCGATCCTCCAGGCGTTGCCGACCTCGACGACCGTCACCTGCAGGGTCTGGCCGGCGAAGACGCCGCCCGTGGGCTTGACGGTGACGATGATCGAGCCGCCCGGGCCGGGCTTGCGACCGACGATCGCGATCCGGTCGGCGAGGGCGTTCGGCTTGCGGGCGGCGATGCAGCCCTGGCGGTCGCCATAGGAGCGCTTCAGAAAGCCCGTCGTGATCAACTCGTCGCAGACCGACGGGTCGTTCGGCTTCGTCAGGAAGAGCTTGACTGTCGCCACGGACTGCTCTGCGGGAGTGGCCTGCCCGCCGCCGCCGCCGCCCTGGCCGCCGCCGCCCTGGTTGCCGCCACCACCCTGGGCGCCGCCGTTGCCGCCCGGCGTCGTCGTCGGCCCGGTCGTCGTCTGCGCGACGACCGGCCCCGTGGTCGGCGGCTCCTCCTTCTCGCCGCAGCCGACCACAAGCAGCGCGGCGAGCGCTGCGCCGAGGGTGGTGACGATCGCTCCGCGCTTCACGGTCCGCAAGGCTAGCCGTCCACCGGGTCGGCGTCGGGCTTCGCGGCGCCGACCGGCTCGATCGGACGGATCACCTGCGCCGGGGCGCCGGCCGCGATCGTCCACGGCGGGATGTCGCGGGTGACGACCGAGCTCGCGCCGATCACGCTGTGCTCGCCGATCTCGGTGCCGCCGGTGACGACGACCCCCTTGCCGAGCCAGCAGTTGGCGCCGATCCGGACCGGCCCGCGCGCCACGAAGCCCTGCCAGGTGATCGGCAGCTCGGGATCGTCGACCCGATGGTCGGCGTCGCCGACGAAGCAATGGTTGGCGAGCATCACGTGATCGCCGATCTCGATCGACTCCTGCGCGGCGAGCATCGTCTCGCGGTTGAGGAAGCAGCCGCGGCCGATCCTGATCCGCGCCTCCGGCGCCAGCGTGATCCAGCAGCCGGGCTCGAGCAGCGTCCCCTCGCCGATCACGAGACGCCCGTCGTCGAGCGCCTCGAGCACCTCGCCCTCGACCGGGTGGCGAACGTAGAAGCCGCCGCGGGCGGCATGGCGGTTGATCCGCCAGCGGTTCCGGAGCCGGTGGGTGCGCTCGTACCAGCGGCGCTTCTGCCACCACATCCGCCAGCCGCGCTGCGGCGCCACGTAGGGGTCCTCGGCCGCCACGGCTGTAGCTTCCCAGACGTGGCTTTCGGAGATGCGGCAGGAGAGCAGACGCGGGAGGAGCGGCTCGCGATCGCCCGCCGCTACCGCGAGCGGCGCGGCGCCGAGCTGCGGGCGCTGGCGGCGCCGTTCGCCGATGGCGAGGTGGTCGCAGCGGGCGAGTTCAGCACCATCCCGACCGAGGCGATCGCGTCGATCCCGCTGCTCGGCATGGTGCTGCTCCCGCTCGCCCGCCGCCGCAGCCGCCGGAGCAGGAAGGCATCGGGGCTCGCGCCGGCGATCCTGCTGGCGCTGACCGCCGCCGAGGTCCACGCGCTCGCCCTCGAGCGCGCCGGCCTCCGCCGCGACGAGACCGAGGTGCGGCCGGCGCGTTCCTGGCCGCGGCCGGAGGTCAGCGCCGAGCGCGGCGGCCGCGCCTTCATGCGCGACAGGGTCCTGCTCCACGTCCCCGACGCCGACGAGCCGCTGACGCTGTACGCGCCGACGCTGCGCACGAACCCGTGGAGCGCCGAGGTCGTCCGGCTGCTCGGCGGTGAAGCGCCGGAGCCGCTGGACCTGGGCCCCAACCGGGACGCCGATCGGGAGAAACCACTCGATTCCGGAATCTCGTAGGGCGGTTCCGCGGAACCCCCCGACCCCCACCCCACGGACGGGCAAGGCCGACCGTCCGGTGAGCGGCTCCACCCGCCGGTGAGCGGCTCCACCCGCCGGTGAGCGGCCCCGCCCGCCGGTGAGCGGCCCCGCCCGCCGGTGAGCGCCCCACCCGCCGGTGAGCGGCCCCGCCCGCCGGTGAGCACCCCACCCGCCGGTGAGCGCCGAACATTGCTGCCTGCCTGGGGGCTCCCTGTCGCTCGCGGGTCAGCCGCCCCAACTGACATGCCACCACTCATCCGGCGCCTCGAGCTTGCCCCAGCCGTACTGCCAGCCGATCGCATCGACGATGTCGCGCATCTGCGGAGTCGCCAGATCGACGGAGACGCCGAGCTCGTGCGAGGAGTAGCCGGGTGGATTGGCGGGCGCGCCGGCGCCGGTCAGGAACAGCTCGTACATCTCGCCCTGCTGGGTCGACGTCCGGTAGGCGGACAGCGGCCCGGCCGGGTGGAGGTCGACGCCGTAGCCGCTCAGCGACGCCTGCCGCATCGCGTTCCAGGCGGCCGCGGCGCCCGCATCGAGGTAGAGATCGCCCCACGGGCTCGGGATCGCGCCCAGCCACGGGGCCGGCGGGGCCGCCGTCGCGGTCGGGTCCGTGGCGCCGGCCGTCGCGGTCGGATCCGTGGCGGCGGTCGTCGCGGTCGGGTCCGTGGCGCCGGTCGCCGTCGCGGCGGTCGCGCCGAGGCCGGCCTCCTCCGGCGTCGGTATCGACAGCGATGCCCCGGCGATCACCAGGTGGTCGCTCGCGACCCCGTTCCAGGACGCGAGAGCGTCAGTGGTCAGGCCGTTGGCGGCGGCGATGCCGGAGAGCGTCTCCCCGGGCTGAACGGTGTGCGTGATCGCGGCGCCGGCGGCGGCCGGAGCCACCGCGATGGCGGTTGCCGCGAGCGCTGCGGCCAGAGAAGACCTGACTGACATGCTTCGCCCATTCCCCGCACCCCGCCGGGGCTCCTTCGGGAACCGCCGTGCGGAGACCGCCCCGCAAGCGATCGTTCAGGCGCGACCGGCTCGCGATCAGGCCGCGACCGGCTCGCGATCGGCCGCCGCCCGGGCGACCCTCGGCTCGACGAGGTCCTCGAGGAAGCGCCCGGTGTAGGAGCCGGGCTCGGTCGCGACCTGCTCGGGCGTTCCCGCGGCGATTATCTCGCCGCCGCGGTCGCCCCCCTCGGGGCCGAGGTCGACGATCCAGTCGGCCGACTTGATCACGTCGAGGTTGTGCTCGATCACGACCACCGTGTTGCCGGCGTCGACGAGCCGCGCCAGTACCTCGAGCAGCCGCTCGACGTCGGCGAAGTGCAGGCCGGTCGTCGGCTCGTCGAGGATGTAGAGGGTCTCCCCCGTCGCGATCTTCGAGAGCTCGGTGGCGAGCTTGACCCGCTGCGCCTCACCGCCCGACAATGTCGTCGCCGGCTGGCCGAGCCGGATGTAGTCGAGGCCGACGTCGTGGAGCGTCGCCAGGCGCCGGTGGATCTTCGGGACCTTCGCGAAGAACTCGACCGCGTCGGCGACCGGCATCTCGAGCACGTCGGCGATCGACTTGCCCTTGAAGCGGACCTCGAGCGTCTCGCGGTTGTAGCGGCGGCCGTTGCACTGCTCGCAGGGCACGTAGACGTCGGGCAGGAAGTGCATCTCGATCTTGATCTGCCCGTCGCCCTTGCAGACCTCGCAGCGCCCGCCCTTGACGTTGAAGCTGAACCGCCCCGGCTTGTAGCCGCGGCGCGCGCTCTCCGCGTCTGCGCGAAGAGCTGGCGGATGTGGTCGAAGACGCCGGTGTAGGTCGCCGGGTTCGAGCGCGGCGTCCGGCCGATCGGCGACTGGTCGATGTTGATGACCTTGTCGATCTGCTTGAGCCCGTCGATCCGGTCGTGGGCGCCGGGGCGGCTGCGGGCCCGGTGCAGGCGGTTGGCGACCGCGCGGTAGAGCGTCTCGTTGACGAGCGTCGACTTGCCCGAGCCCGACACCCCGGTCACGCAGGTCAGGGTGCCGAGCGGGATCGCCGCATCGACCCCCTTGAGGTTGTGCTCGCGGGCGCCACGGACGACCAGCTCGCCGCGGCCGCTGCGGCGCTCGGCGGGGACCGGGATCGCCAGCTTGCCGGACAGGTAGCGACCGGTCAGCGACGCCGGCGTCCTGATCACCTGCGCCGGCGTGCCCGCGGCGACGACCCGGCCACCGTGCTCGCCGGCCCCGGGGCCGAGATCGATCAGGTGGTCGGCGGCACGCATCGTCCCCTCGTCGTGCTCGACCACGATCACCGTGTTGCCGAGGTCGCGGAGCCGCTCCAGCGTCGCGATCAGCTTCGCGTTGTCGCGCTGGTGCAGGCCGATCGAGGGCTCGTCGAGGATGTAGAGGACGCCGACCAGGCTCGAGCCGATCTGGGTCGCGAGGCGGATCCGCTGCGCCTCGCCGCCCGACAGCGTCGTCGCCGCCCGCTCCAGGGTCAGATAGCCGATCCCGACCGAGACGAGGAAGCTCAGCCGCTCCTCGATCTCGCGGACGACGAGCTTCGCGATCGCGCGCTCGGTCTCGGTCAGCTCGACGGCGCCGATCCAGTCGAGCGCCGCCCGCGCCGACAGGCCACAGTACTCGGCGATCGAGAGCCCGCCGACGGTGACGGCGAGGCTCTCGGGCCGCAGCCGCGCGCCGCCGCAGGCCGGGCACGGCTGCAGCGCCATCAGGCCCTCGATCCGCTCGCGGGTCTTCTCCGAGTCGGTGTTCGCGTAGCGGCGCTCGAGCCCGGTCGTGATCCCCTCGAAACGGGCGTTGTAGCTGCGCCGCCGCCCGAACCGGTTCTTGTAGGCGATCTGGTGGCGCTCGCTGCCGGTTCCCTCGAGGAGGACGTCGCGGTCGGCCCGGGGCAGGTCCTGCCAGGGCGCGTCGAGGTCGATCCCGTACTTCTCGCAGACGGCCTCGACGAGGCGCCGGTAGTACATCGAGGCCGCCCCCATCCAACTCGCCAGCGCCCCCTCGGCGATCGACAGGGTCGGGTCGGGGATGCAGAGCTCGGGGTCGATCACCCGCTGAAAGCCGAGCCCGTGGCAGCGCTCACAGGCGCCGTGCGGGGAGTTGAAGGAGAAGATCCGCGGCTCGATCTCGGGCAGCGACGTCCCGCAGTTGAGGCAGGCGAACTTCTCGCTGAAGACGAGGACCTCGCCGCGCTTGCCGGCGCTCGGCCCGGACAGGGTCTGCGCCCCGACGAGCTCGTCGGCGCCGCCACCGGCCACCCCGCCGCCGCGGCCGGCGACGATCTCGACCTCGACGAGGCCGTCGGCGAGCGCGACCGCGGCCTCGATCGACTCGGCGAGCCGCTTGCGCAGCCCCTCCTTCATCACGAGCCGGTCGACGACGATCGCGATGTCGTGCTTGTAGCGCTTGTCGAGCGCGATCTCCTCGTCGAGCCGGCGCAGCTCGCCGTCGATGACGGCGCGGGCGTAGCCCTGCTGGCGCATCTCCTCGAGCAGCTTCCCGTACTCGCCCTTGCGCTCGCGGACGACCGGGGCGAGGACCATGAACCGGGTGTCGGGCGCGAGCGTCAGCACCCGGTCGGTGATCTGCTCGATCGACTGGCCGGCGATCGGCTCGCCGCAGGTCGGGCAGTGCGGGTGGCCGATCCGCGACCAGAGCAGCCGCAGATAGTCGTAGATCTCGGTCACGGTGCCGACCGTCGAGCGCGGGTTCCGCGACGTCGTCTTCTGGTCGATCGAGATCGCCGGGCTGAGGCCCTCGATCGAATCGACGTCGGGCTTGTCCATCTGGCCGAGGAACTGCCGCGCGTAGGCCGACAGCGACTCGACGTAGCGACGCTGGCCCTCGGCGTAGATCGTGTCGAACGCGAGGCTCGACTTGCCCGACCCGGACAGGCCCGTCATCACGACGAGCGCGTCGCGGGGCATGTCGACGTCGATGTTCTTCAGGTTGTGCTCGCGGGCGCCGGAGACGACGATCTGCCCGCTCTTCGGGTTCGATGCCACTGCCGGCGATTCTACGGGTACGAACGGACGTTCGGTTCGGCCCCGACGTTCGGTTCGGCCCCCCACGTTCGGTTCGGCCTCCACGTTCGGTTCGGGCCCCCACGTTCGGTTCGGCCCGACGTTCGGTTCGGCCCCCACGAGCGACGAATAGCTCACAAACATTGGGAGCTATTCGTCGTTGACCGCGGGTCAGCGGCCGGCGCGGCTGAAGACGTCGTCGAGCAGAGCGTCGATGTCGGCCATCGGGCCGAAGTCGGCCTCGATCCGCTCAGTGATCTCATCGCGCGAGGCCCCCTCGAGCGCCAGGTTCATCGCAACGAGACGGGCGCCGCCCCGATCGGGCGCTGGGGCCCCCGCCGACTCCGGCGAGGCGTCGGCGGGATCGTGATCGGAGCCGGCCGGCGCGTCCGTAGTCCGGCCGGCATCGCCCTGCTCGGCCGCCGGCTCGTCCGTAGCCCGGTCGGCATCGGCGTGCTCGGCCGCCGGCGCGTCCTCCTCGTTCGCGTCCGTCTCTGCCGCAGCGGCCGGGCCGCCGGGCACGCTCGAGGCGAGGCCGCGACCGAGGGCGCCGACCTGGGCGCGCAGCGCGTCGGCCTGGGTGACGAGCCCCTCGACCGCCGCACGCGCCTGCTCGATCCGACCGCTCGCCTCACGGTTCGCGGCGCTGACCGTCTCCGCGGATTCGCTCGCGGCCGCGGCCCGGATCCGCTCGGTCTCGGCCTCCGCCGCGGCGACGAGCCGCTGCGCCTCAGCCTCGGCGTCGGCGATGATCGCCGCCGCCGCCTGCTCGGCCGCGGCGACGATCTCGCGCACCCGCTCGGCCGCCAGGTCAGCGGCCGCGCCGCCCCCGCTCTCTCCAGGGCTTGCCATCGGCCGCATTATCCCGAGCGAGGCCCGGGGTGGTCGCCTAACCCTCGACGAACATCTGCAGCGTCTCGGGGCGGACGCCGTCGTGCTTCATCGCTGCCGCGGCCTCCTCGGTCCGGAGCGCTGCCTCGAGGGAGCCCATGTCAGGGGTCTCGATCAAGACCCCGACCCGGTCCGAGCCCTGCGGGTCGCGGAAGATCCGCGCCGACATCCCGTGCGAGCCGAAGAACTCGTCGCGCTTCGGCGACGCGGCCCAGTGCTCGACATCCTCCACCTCGTGAAAGGCGATAACGGTCTCCATCGGATCTCCTTCCCCACCCAGCGGTGGTTACGGCCTCGCGGCCCGTTCGCCGCCCATCTTATTCGGCAGCCGGGCCCTCGGGCGCGCACGCCGCGGGCCGTCAGGTCTCCTGACGATGTCGGGAGGTCGCTGATCGAGGATGCAGGAGGCGGAGCGTGCAGGTGCACGTGAGCCGACGAGGACGCCAAGCAGTGGCCTCCCGGGCCGTCAGGCCCGCATGCCCTCGAGGTCGCGGCGCAGCTCCTTGAGCTCGTCGCGGAGCCGTCCGGCCTCCTCGAAGCGCAGCTCCTCGGCGGCGGCGAGCATCTCCTCCTCGATCGCGACGATCACCTTCTCGAGGTCCTCGGGGCTCTCGATCGGCTGGCCATCGAGGGTCGCGCTCGTGCGCCGCCGCTTCGCCGGCGCGTTCGACTCCATCGCCAGGAAGTCGGACATGTCGCTGATCCCCTTCGTGACCGTCTCCGGGGTGATCCCGTGCTCGCGGTTGTAGGCGAGCTGGATCTCGCGCCGGCGGTTCGTCTCCTCGATCGCGTTCCGCATCGCCTCGCTCTCGCGATCGGCGTACATCAGCACCCTGCCCTCGACGTTGCGGGCTGCCCGCCCGATCGTCTGGATCAGGCTCGTCGATCCGCGCAGGAACCCCTCCTTGTCGGCGTCGAGGATCGCGACCAGCCCGACCTCGGGGATGTCGAGGCCCTCGCGGAGCAGGTTGACGCCGACGAGGACGTCGTACTCGCCGAGGCGGAGGTCGCGGATGATCTGGATCCGCTCGATCGTGTCGACCTCCGAGTGCAGGTAGCGGACCCGGAAGCCGTGCTCGAGCAGGTACTCGGTCAGGTCCTCCGACATCTTCTTGGTCAGGGTCGTCACCAGGCAACGCTCGCGGCGCTCGACGCGGGCCCTGACCTCGTTCATCAGGTCGTCGATCTGGTTCTTCGTCTCCCGGACCTCGACCTCGGGATCGACGATCCCGGTCGGGCGGACGATCTGCTCGACGATCCGCTCCGACTTGGAGCGCTCGAACCCGCCCGGCGTCGCCGAGACCATCACGACCTGCCCGACCCGGTCGAGGAACTCCTCGAACTTGAGCGGGCGGTTGTCGATCGCGCTCGGCAGCCGGAACCCGTGGTCGACCAGGGTCAGCTTGCGCGAGCGGTCGCCCTCGTACATGCCGCCGATCTGGGGCACGGTCTGGTGCGACTCGTCGATGAAGACGACGAAGTCGCTCGGGAAGTAGTCGATCAGCGTGTGCGGGGCGGAGCCCGGCGGGCGGTCGTCGAGGATCCGCGAGTAGTTCTCGATCCCGTTGCAGAAGCCGAGCTCCTTGAGCATCTCGAGGTCGTACTGGGTGCGCTGCCGGAGCCGGTGCGCCTCGAGGTCCTTGCCCTCCGCCTCGAACGCCTCGACCCGCTCCTCGAGCTCGGCGCGGATCTCGTCGACGGCCCGCTCGATCGTCTCCTCCTTGGTGACGTAGTGGGTCGCCGGCCAGACCGAGACGTGCGTCACCTCGTCGAGGACCTCGCCGGTGAGCGGATCGAAGTGGGTGATCGCCTCGACCTCGTCGCCGAACAGGTTGATCCGGAAGGCGGACCGCTCGGCGTAGGCCGGGAACACCTCGAGCACCTCCCCCATCACCCGGAAGCTGCCGCGGGTCAGGATCGTGTCGTTGCGCTGGTACTGCATCGCGACGAGCTGGCGGAACAGGGTCTCGCGCTCGATCCACTCCCCGACCTTGAACAGGACCATCTGCTCGCGGTAGAGCTCCGGCGAGCCGATCCCGTAGATGCAGGAGACCGAGGCGACGATGATCACGTCGCGGCGCGCGAAGAGGCTGGCCGTCGCGGCGTGGCGGAGGCGGTCGATCTCGTCGTTGATCGTCGCGTCCTTTTCGATGTAGAGGTCCTGGGCGGGGACGTAGGCCTCGGGCTGGTAGTAGTCGTAGTAGGAGACGAAGTACTCGACGGCGGCGTCAGGGAAGAACTCGCGGAACTCGTTGCAGAGCTGCGCCGCCAGCGTCTTGTTGTGGGCGATGACGAGCGCCGGCCGGCCGAGCCGCTCGATCGCCCCGGCCATCGTGAAGGTCTTGCCTGTGCCGGTCGCCCCGAGCAGGGTCAGGAAGCGCTCGCCGGCCGCGACGCCGTCGGCGATCGAGGCGATCGCCTGCGGCTGGTCGGCGGTCGCCGAGTACGCGGAGTTGAGGGTGAAATCCGGCACGCGGGCGAGGTTAGCGGGCGACGGAGGCGGCAGATCGCGGCCGCCTCGCGGCGCCGCGCAGCGCCGCCGGCCCGGGCTACGGGGCGGCTGCAGCGGTCTCCGCAGCGTCGGCGAGGCGCTCGGCGAGCCACAGGGCCGCCAGCCACTGGCGCCCGCCGGTGGCGTCGTAGGTCACGACGATCCCCTGCGGGCCACCGATGACCGCGACGTCCTTCCAGGCGACGGATGCGGGCACCCGCCCCAGCGCCGACTCGATCGGCGCCGGCATCCCGCCCCGGCGGCCGCGGATCCTGCCGTCGCTGCTCCGGGCCTCGAACGGCGGCGAGGCGGCGCCGATGTGGACGGTCGTCCCGCCGTCCGCCATCGCCACCGACACGGCCCGGCCGTGGCGCTTGCCGCTCATCCGCAGCGCGCCGCGAACGTCGGCCTTGGGCCCTCCGGGTGGGCCGATCCGCCTCCCGACGCCGACCTCCGGGCGCTCGTCGACGAGCAGGCCGAGCGGCTCGACCGAGCGACCGAGGTCGTCGTAGACGCGGTCGAGCTCGCCGCCGGCCCCGACGACCGCGAACGCCCGCCAGACCGCGTAGCCGGCGATCGGGATCGCCCCGAGCACCGCGATCCACGGCTTGCCGAGCAGGTAGGCCGCGGGTACGAACGTGAAGATCATCAGGCAGATCACCCAGGCCGCCCGATGCGACGAGCGGGCGGCGCCCCAGGCGTCGGCCCGCGCGTCGACCGCCGCCGCGGTGATCGGCGCGACCGCGAGCGAGGCCCAGAGCTGCGACTCGGGGACCGTCATCGGATTGTCGACCGCGGCGCCCTCGGCGCCCGGGGGAATGCCCGCCGTCCGCGCGGCGGCATCGATCTCGCGACCCTGGACGAGCAGGAGCAGGAACACGAAGCCGCCGACGAGGGCGAAGATGATCGCCAGGGTCGCGGTCGGGCTCGCGTCGCCCCCGCCGCTCGTCAACGCGACGACGGCGACAGCAACCGCGACGAGGGGGAGACCGATCAGCGCGAGGGTGCGGGATCTCGAGAACAAGGCTCGTCAGCGGGCCTGCGGCCCGACCTCCGCGACAGCGATCCCGCCGGCGTCGCGCCGCGCCTTCGCGCTCGCGTCGGGCATCTCGCCGAGGATCTCGTAGGCGATCGCCCCCGGGTCGATGCCGAGAGCGGCCGACGCCTCGGGGTCGAGGCGCTCGATCAGGTCCTTGCTGGCCAGCGACCGGCCCCCGCGGCAGGCCTCCTGGATCCGGGCGGCCTGGTTGACCTCGTCGCCGAGCGCGGTGACCTCGAGCCGGCCGCCGGTGACGACCTGGCCGATCACCAGCGTTGCCCCCCAGTGGATCCCGACGTTGACGCGAACCGGCCCGCTGGCGAGATCGAGGGCGCGGGCGATCCCCTGAACCGCGGCCGCGGCCTCGAGGGCGCCGCGGGCGGCCCGTTCCTCCCCGCCGGCCTGCTCGGCCAGGAAGAAGGCCGAGACGCCGTCGCCGGCGTGCTTGCCGACGATGCCGCCACCCTCGATGACGGCCTCGTCGATCGACGTCGTCAGCTCCCGGATCATCTCGAAATAGGCCTTCGACGAGAGCCGGCGACTGTGCAGGCCGGAGTCCTCGAGGTCGCAGAAGAGGATCGCTGCCGGCCGGCGGTCCGGCTCGGTGAGGGCCGCCATCCGCTCGAACATCCGGTCGTCGCCGCGCGAGAGCATGGCCTGGACGCTGCCGCGGAGTCCGCCGCCGACGTAGATCGCGAGGACCCCGGCGCGGCTGCCGTCGGGGCGGACGAGGCGGACGGCGAGGCGGCCGACGGTGACCGGCAGCCCGTCCGGGAAGGTCGTACCGTAGCTGCCCGCCCAGGCAACCGGAGGCTCGCGGGGCTCGAACTCCAGCAGCAGCCCTCCGAGCGAGCCGAGGTCGGCGAGGATCCGCTCCTCCTCCTCGGCGCCGCGGAGGTCGTGTCGCATGTACGGCCCCTCGACCCGCCACCACCGCAGCGCCGAGTCCTCCCGCAATCGCCAGACCGCGGGCGCGACGGCAGCGCGGACGGTCGACACCGTCCCGTAGGCGAGGTCCTCGTCGTCGTCGAATCCGATCAGGGTGCGGAGCTCGCTGCTCGCGTAGCACAGCCGCCACTCGGAGTCGAGCACCTCGCCGGCGAGCCGGCCGTCCTCGAGGGCGCGCGCGGCCTCGGCGAGCGTCGGATCCTCCGGCAGCCGATGGGGATACCCCGCTTCCTCCACTGCGCCCAATCTAGTCGCAGCGGGCCCGAGCGGCGGGCCAACGCCCCGGCGCGATAGCTAGAAGCCGAGCTCCTCCGCGTACTTGTGCCGGTACTCGCGGCGGCGCTCGAGGACGTCCTTGACGTAGTCGTAGGTCTCCGGAAACTCGATGTCCCCGAGCTCCATGCCCGCCCCTCCCCAGGCGTCGGCGTTGCCGATCCCGGCGTTGTAGGCGGCGAGCGCGGCGACGACGTCACCGTCGTAGCGATCGAGCAGGTAGCGGAGGAAGTAGGTGCCGTAGCGGATGTTCAGCTCCGGGTCGGCGAGGTCCTCGTAGACGAACGTCTCGCCGCCGGAGAGCTTCTCGATCGTGTCGGCCGTGTCCGGCGTGATCTGCATCAGCCCGCGAGCGCCCGCCGAGGAAGTCTGATCCTCGAACTTGGACTCCTCGTAGATGACCGCCGCGATCAGGTCGGCGGGAACGCCCTTCTCGCGCGCCTGCTGGCGGATGATGTCGTCATGGCGCAGCGGCAGGGTCAGCTCGCTGATCGTGTCGCCGATGTCGATCCGCGAGATCCCGACGACGACCGCGACCACGATCAGGATCGCGACGGCGGCGAACAGGCGGCGCAGCCGGACGACGCCGGCCGTTTCGGTCCGACGGGCCGCCGTCATCGGGCGGCGACGAGTGCCGGGAACAGCCGCTCGAGCTCGTCCTGCAGCTCCTCCACCGAGCCGTGGTTCTCGACGACCCAGGTCGCCTTCGCCGCCTTCGCCGCCTGGCTGAGCTGGCGGGTGTCCCGGCCCTCGAGGCCGCCATGACCGCGAGCGGCAGCCCGCTCCATCCGATGCCGGTCGGCGGCGACGACGGTGATCGTGCCATCGAAGGTCGGCTCCATCCCGCCCTCGAACAGCAGCGGCACCTCGACCACGGCCACCTCGGTGTCAGCGGGCAGCCCCGCCGCCCAGTCGCGGACGCGTTCGCGGACCCGGGGGTGGAGCAGCGACTCCAGCCAGTGGAGCTCCTCGCGGCGCTCGAAGACGATCGCCGCCACCGCGGCGCGATCGACCTCGCCGCCGGGCGCGATCTCGGGACCCCAGCGGTCGACGAGGCGGTCGCGGACCTCGCCGGTCCCGAGCAGCTCGTGGACGAGCCCGTCGGTCGAGATCGTCCTCGCTCCGAGCCCCGCGAGGATCCGCAGCGCCTCCGACTTGCCGGCGGCGATGCCCCCCGTCAACCCGATCAGCGAGGGACCGGGCACCGGCTCAGGAGTCTTCGGCCCCTGGGTCGCCCTCGGCGGCGGGCTGCTCCTCGGGGACCCCGGCGCCGGGCTCCCCTCCCTCCCCCTCCGGTCGCTCGGCCGCGGCGGCGGCTTCGGCCTCGACGGCGGCGTGCGCCGCCGCGAGGTCCTCGTCGGTGATCTCGAGGCCGCCGGCCTTCGGCGCCTCGTCGGCGAAGACCTCCTCGGAGAGCCCGAGCTCGGCGCCCTGCTCCTCGGGCGCCTCGTTGACCTGGCCGGCCTGCGTCGCGGCGGCCTGGAAGGCGTCACGGAGCGGCAGTCCGCCCTCGCCGACCCGCTTGATCGAGAGCGAGATGCGGCGGCGCTCCTCGTCGATCTCGAGGATCTTGACGCGGACCTCCTCGCCCGGCTGGACGACCTCGCCGGGGGTCTCGACGTGGTGCTCGGCGAGCTCGGAGATGTGGACGAGGCCCTCGACGCCGGGCACGATCTCGACGAACGCCCCGAACGCGACGACCTTCGTGACCTTTCCGGACAGCGAGGAGCCGGGGCCGTACGAGTTGAGGACCGTCTGCCACGGGTCCTCCTGCGTCTGCTTGAGCCCGAGCGAGATCCGCTGCCGATCCCGGTCGATATCGAGGACCTTGACCTTGACCGTCTCACCGATCTTCAGGGCCTCGGACGGATGGTTGACGTGGCTCCAGGAGATCTCGGAGATGTGGATCAGGCCGTCGATGCCGTCGAGGTCGACGAAGGCGCCGAAGTCGACGATGTTGGAGACCTTGCCCTCGACGATCTGGCCCGGCTGCAGGCGCGTGAGGATCTGCTCGCGGACCTCCTTGCGCTCGTCCTCGAGGACGGCGCGGCGCGAGAGGACGACGTTGTTGCGGCTCCGGTTGAGCTCGATGACCTTGCACTCGATCGTCTCGCCGGTGAACTCCTCGAGGTTGTGGACGCGGCGGATGTCGACCAGCGACGCCGGCAGGAACCCGCGGACGCCGAGATCGAGGATCAGGCCACCCTTGACGACCTCGATGACGGTCCCCTCGACCGGCTCGCCGGACTCGGCGGCGCCCTCGATCTTTCGCCAGGCCTTCTCGAAGCGGGCCCGCTTCTTCGAGAGGATCAGGCGACCCTCCTGGTCCTCCTTGGTGAGGACCAGGGCGTCGACCTGCTCGCCGAGCGATACCTCGTCGGCAGGGTCGACCGAGCGCCGGATCGACAGCTCGTGCGAGGGGATCACGCCCTCCGACTTCCAGCCGATGTCGAGCAGCACCTCGTCCTTGTCGATCCGGACGACGGTGCCGCTGACGACCTCGCCCTCCTCGAAGTGGGTGATCGTCGCGTCGTAGTTGGGGAAGACCCTGCCGTCGAGCTCGAGCAGAAGGCCATCCGAGCCCTCGACGGGCGTGGCGCCTTCGGGCGCCAGAAGCGCTCCGCCGGCTGTCTGAGTCGCGGACATGGACGGGTGATGATTGCAGAGGCGCCGTACGGGCGCAGTCAGCGGCAGCCGCGCCTGCCGCGGGCGCCACGGAGCTCGGCCGCAAGCGTCTCCGGGCCCGACCGGACCCCGCGCCGGACGGGTTGATCTACGCTGCCGGTCGATGCCGGTGCGGAAGACGAAGCGCGGGGCCGAGCGGACGCCGCTGGACGGCAGCTGGGACGTGATCGTCTGCGGGGCGAGCTTCGCCGGGCTGACGGTGGCCCGCGAGCTGACCGGCTCGGGGGCCCGCGTGCTGGTCGTCGACCGCTACGAGATCGGCGAGCGGCAGACGTCCGCCTGCGCGGCGCCGACGGTCTGGCTCGAGGCGCTCGGGCTGACGGCGTCGGTCCGGCAGACGTTCGATGACCTCGTCTTTCACACGCCGCACGCGGACACGCGGATGCGCCTGCCGTGGAGCTTCTCGACCTTCGACTACCCGGAGCTCTGCGGGCTGCTGTGGGCGCAGTGCGACGCCGAGTTCGAGACCGCCAAGGTCGAGGGCCGCGTCGAGGCGCCGCCGCACGCCGTGAACGGCTCGCCGCGGCCGATCGCGGTCGCGACCGATCGCGGGACGATCGCAGCGCCGCTCGTCGTCGATGCGCTCGGCTGGCGCCGGGTGCTCGGCGACGGCTACCAGCCGCCCGACGCGCCGCTGTCGCGGGGCCTCGAGGTCCATCCCGCGGGCGCCGGCGACGACCTCGAGCTGTGGATCGAGCGCGGCGTCGTCCCCGCCGGCTACGGCTGGAGCTTCCCGGCCGGCGACGAGCTCCGCGTCGGCGTCGGCAGCTTCGACCCCCACCACCACGTCCGGCAGCCGACGGTCGCGCTCGCCGAGCGCCTCGACCTGCCGCCGGAGGGCTACCAGGGCAACTGGATCCCGCACCGGCTCCGCGACGGCGTCGAGCGCGACGTCTTCTTCTGCGGCGACTCGGCCGGGCACTGCCTGCCGACGACCGCCGAAGGCATCCGCCCCGCCTTCTACTTCGCGATCGCGTGTGGCCGCGAGATCCGCGCGGTCGTCGCGGGCCGCTCGAGCCGCGACGTCGCGCTGACGCGCTACGGCGCCTTCAACGACTCGCACCGCCACAAGTACGAGTGGATGCTCCGCGTCCAGCGGCTCGTCCCGAAGGTGCCGCCGCGGATCCTCGGCCCGGCGCTGCGGGCGATGAGCAGCGACGGCTTCGCCCGCTGGGCCTTCAACCACTACCTCGGCATCTGCGGTCCCGGGATCGCCGCCGCGACGGCGTCGGCCGAGCCGCAGGCGCTCGCCGCCTGACCGCTCAGGCGACGATCAGGAAGGTCCCGGCGAGCAGCAGCGCGACGGCCCCGGCGCGGAGCGCCGTCAGCGGCCGCCGGTCGAGGCCGAGAACGCCGAAGTGGTCGAGCGCCACCGAGGCGGCGAGCTGGCCGGTGATCGTCGTCGCCGCGAGCCCGCCGGCGCCGATCGTGCGCACCAGCAGCACCGACGCGGCCACGTAGACGGCGCCGATCAGCCCGCCGGCGAGGTAGCGTCGCGGCACCTCGAGCGCCGCCGGGACCCCGGCCGCGCTGCGGCCCGCGATCACCACCACCGCGAGCACGAGCGAGCCGACGACGAAGTTGACGAGCGCCGCCTCGAGGCCGCCGATCGTCTCGCCGAGGGCGGCGTTGATCGGCGCCTGCGTCGCCAGCGCGAGGCCGGCGACGACGATCAGCGCGCCGGCGAGGCGGCGCCCGGCGCCGCCGACGGTCGCTTCCGGGCCGCGGCCGCGGCGCAGGATCAGCACGGTTCCGGCGAGCAGCAGCGCGGCGCCGACGGCGCGGGCGACCGTGACCGGCTCGACATCGAGGCCGATCGCGCCGCGCGAATCGAGGACGATCGAGCCGACCATCTGGCCGGTGATCGTCGCCGCCGCGACGCCGCCGGCGCCAACGACCGGGACGGTCAGCAGCGCGATCAGGACGAACGACGCTCCGATCACGCCGCCGACGAGCTCCCACGCCGCCACCCCGCCGATGTCCGCGAGCCCGCCGACGCCGCCGCTGACGAGGACGGCGAGGGCGAGCCCGCCGAGGCCGACCAGGAAGCTCACCAGCGCCGCCGGGACCGGCCCGGTGCTCACCGCCAGCCGCGCGTTGACCGGCGCCTGGAGGGCGAACTGGACGCTGACGGCGAGCATGATCAGGGCGGCCGGCGCGACGCTCACGCCATCCATTCAAGCGACCGCGCCAGGCAGGCCGGCGTTCGCCGTCAGTCGACGAGCCGCCGCTCGGCCGCCCAGCGGCTGAGCTCGTGGCGGTTCGAGAGCTGCAGCTTGCGGAGCACCGCGCTGACGTGCGCCTCGACGGTCCGCGGCGAGATGTCGAGCTGTTGGGCGACCTCCTTGTACATGTAGCCGCGCGCGATCAGTCGCAGGACCTCACGCTCGCGCAGCGTCAGCTGGTCGAGCTCGGGATCGACCTCGGCGGCGGGGACCGACCCGGCGAACGCATCGAGAACGAACCCCGCGAGCCGCGGCGAGAAGACCGCGTCGCCGCCGCGGACCCGCTCGATCGCGGCGGCCAGCTCCGGGCCCGAGATCGACTTCGTCACGTAGCCGCGGGCGCCGGCCCGCACCACCGCGATCACGTCCTCGGCCGCGTCGGAGACCGACAGCGCCAGAAACCGCTGCGCGGGGTCGGTCGCGGCGACGCGGCGGATCACCTCGACCCCGCCGCCGCCCGGCATGTGGACGTCGAGCAGGACGACGTCGGGGCGGGTCGCGGCGATCGTCCTCACCGCCTCCTCGACGGTGCCGGCCTCGCCGGCGACGTCGACGAGCCCTTCGACCTCGGAGCGGACACCGCTCCGAAACAGGGCGTGGTCATCGACGATCACGATCGTCGCGCGTCCGCTCACGGGGCCTCCCGCGCGATCGAGAGCACCACCTCGGTCCCGGAGCCCGCCGTCGCGACGATCGTCGCAGTCCCGCCGTTGCGACGCATCCGCCCGACGATCGACTCGCGGACCCCGCGGCGATCGGCGGGGACCTGATCGAGGTCGAAGCCGGGGCCCCGGTCACGGACGAACGCCTCGATCGTCTCCGGGCCCGCCTCCGCGTAGACCGAGATCGGGCCAGCGTCGCCGGCGAACTTGGCGGCGTTGATGAGCGCTTCGCGCGCCGCGGCGACCAGCGCCGTTGCGCCATCGTCGAGCTCGCAGTCGCCGACGGTCACGACCTCGACCTCGATCCGGTAGGCGTCCTCGACGACCTCGGCGACGCCGCGGAGGGCGGCCGCGAAGCCCCCGCCGACCGTCCCCGGCCGGTCGGCGCCGAGCCAGCCCCGCAGCTCCCGCTCCTGACGGCGCGCGAGCGCGGCCACCTCGCGCGGGTCGTCGGCGCGCTTCTGCATCAGAGTCAGCGTCTGCAGGACCGAGTCGTGAAGGTGGGCCGCCATCTCGGCGCGCTCCTGCGAGCGGATCCGCTCCGCCCGCTCGGCGGCGAGGCTGCGACCGAGCCTCCAGATGAACGGGGCGAGGATCAGCGCCAGGGCGAAAACCGCGA
The DNA here is from genome assembly GCA_041393495.1 of Solirubrobacterales bacterium. Classification (GTDB taxonomy): domain Bacteria; phylum Actinomycetota; class Thermoleophilia; order Solirubrobacterales; family 70-9; genus RHKX01. The sequence goes on from JAWKKA010000014.1 coordinate 78,883, forward strand.
CGATCGCGGTGAACGCGGCATCGCGCGCCGGGCCGAGGGCATCGACCTGCGAGAGGAACAGCAGCGCCGCGCCGACGACGAGGGCGACCCCGAAGCCGCCCCGGTAGAGGTCGCGCAGCCCGGCCCCGACCGACCGCTCGGTCGGCCCGTCGGCGGGCGGGGCGGCGCCGGTGACGAGCCGGTCGGGAGCGGGCGCCGCCCGCTCCTCCCGCCGCGACTGCGCCCAGAGCAGCGTCGCGCCCGCGACCGCGAGGACGAGCGGCCAGACGACGGCGTCGCTCCACCAGATGCCGAGCTCGCGGAAGACGAGCAACAGCGACATCGTCAGCAGGCCGGCGCCGAGTCCGAGCTGCCAGCCGCGGCGGCCCCCCGGCATCGTCCGACCGGCCGGGCGGCCCCCGTGGGCCGGCAGGAACAGCCAGGCGAGCAGGTACGCGACGACGAGGAGGCCTCCGCTCGCCACGACCGCGACCACGAACAGGACGCGGAGAAGCCACGGCTCCAGGCCGAGCCAGGCGGCGATCCCGGCGATCACGCCACCGGCGATCCCGGCCGCCGGGTCACGGCGAAGCGGCCGGCCGCCCGGCCCCGGCTCGCGGGCGGGGGCGGACGCCGCGTCGGCCTCAGCCATCGTCCTCCTGCCCCGAAGTCAGGCCGGCGGCGACGAGGAACGCTCCGACGGCGGCGCAGATCGCGGCGCCGGCGAGCTCCCAGCCGAGCGTGATCAGGTCGAGCTGGTCGAGGCAGAGCAGGGCGCCGAGCAGCACGAACGCGATGCCGGCAACCAGCGAGACCCGATCGAGGCGCCGGCGTCTCATGCCGCGCAGGCCTTCGCGTTGGCGGCGCGCATCGCCGAGTCACGCCCGTGCTCGCCGCCGTCCCAGCCATCGTCCCAGCGGCGGCTCGAGTCCCCGATGTCGGCGTCGTCGTCGTTGACCACCGTGATCTGGCCGAGATCGACCTCGGCGTCGAGGCGCAGCTGCGGCCTCCCGGTCGCGCCGTCCCCGGTGCTGAGGTCGACGTCGGCGCCATCCGCTTGCTGGCCGGCGACGACGAGGTCGCCGGCGCCCGCATGAGCGTCGGCCACGACGCAGACATCGGAGGGGACGGCGACGACGAGCTGGCCGGCGCCGACCCTGGCGGTCAGGGCCAGCACCTGCCTCCGCGGCCAGCTCATCCCGCGCAGATCGACGGCCATGCGTCCGATCCCGAGCTCGTAGCCGTCGTCGGGGATCGCCTTCGCGCTCACCGGCCGGTGCTCGCGATCGCCGATGCCGCCCTCGAGGTCGAGGTCGGCGGCGGCGGCGACGCCGACGCCGATCGACAGGGCCAGCGCCGGGACCAGCAACCAGCGGGCGCCGCCGCGGAACGAGGTCACCGCGAGGGCGATCCCGATGATCACGACGATGATGGCCACGGGGAGCCCGAAGCCGAGCCCGGTGGCGACGGTGGCGCCGGCGGCCAGCACCGCGAAGCCCACGATCGCGGCGATCGCGATCGCGACGATCAGGAGGATCTGGACGATCTCGCGACCGCGGCCGCCCTCGACCGGCCGGCCGGTGCCGTCGTCGGCGGGCGCGAACAGCGCCACCGCGAGGTAGGCGAGGACGCCGAGGCCGCCGAACAGCATGGCCACGGCGAACGCGATCCTGATGATCAGCGGGTCGATGTCGAAGTAACGGCCGAGGCCGCCACAGACGCCGGCGATGATGCGGTCGTCATGGCTGCGCAGAAACCGTCGCGGGGAGTGGTTCACCGTCGGCGCCGGGGTCGTCGGCACCTCATCGGCGGCGGGCTCGCCGCGCTCGCTCAGGCTTCGGTCCTTGTCTTCCGGTTCGTTCATCTCGGGCCTCCTGGCAGTGATCGATTGGCTCCACGGAGGCTGACGGCGGTCGTCGGCGTCGTCCATACGGGATGTCCCGTAGCGACCCCGGGTCGGTCCCGGGGCGCCTGATCGTGATCTTCGCGACCGCCCGGGGTTCAAAGAGCATGCCCGAGTCGATTCGGGACCGAGGCCGACTGCGACGATAGTGAAGCCGAGATGCCGATTTCGCTGAGACCGATCGCCAGGCGCGCGCTCGCGGCGCAGTCCGACGATCGGCTCGTGCGGCTGCTTCGCGAGGGGCACGAGCCGGCTTTCGACGAGATCGTGCGCCGCTACCGCGGGCCGCTGGTCACGTTCGCCGCTGCGATCGCCGGCGCCGGCCGCGCCGAGGACGTCGTCCAGACCGCCCTCATGCGGGCGCATCGTGCGCTCAGGGCCGATGCGCGCGAGATCCGGCTGCGGCCGTGGCTGTTCGCGATCGTCCGCAACGGCGCCCTCAACGCGGTCCGCGACGAGCCAGCCTGGAGCGAGCTCGACCCCGAGCGGCAGGGCGACCGGGAGACCGCGGCCACCGCCGAGCAGCGCGAGGAGCTCGAGCGCCTCGTCGATGCCGTCTGTGCGCTGCCGGAATCGCAGCGGCGGGCGCTAGTGATGCGCGAGATGGAGGGCGTCGGACATGCCGAGATCGCAGCGAAGCTGCAGACGAGCCCGACCGCGGTCCGCGGCCTGATCTTCCGCGCCCGGACGACGCTGCGAAACGCGCTCGGCGCCCTCGTGCCGCTGCCGGTCCTGCGGTGGCTGCTCGAGGACGCTGCCATCGCCGCGACGGCGGGCGCGGCGGGGACGGGCGGCGCCGGCGTGGGCGTCGTCGGGACGGGCGGCGGCGCACTCTTCGGCGGCGCCTTCGGCAAGGCGGCCGTGGGGCTCACGGTCGCGCTCTTCGCCGTCGGCGCGGGCAAGGCGATCCAGGATCGTCGCGACGGCGGCGATCGCGACGAGGCCGGCCCCGAGACAGCCCGCGCCGCCACCGGCGCCGCGGCCGGCGAGCGCGACAACGGCGGACGCGGAACGGCTGCGGACCGCGGCAGGGCGGCGGCCGAGCGGCGCGAGCCGCGCCACGAAGGCGCCGAGGAGCGTCGTGAGCACCGTGAGGCCACCGGCGAGAACGACCGCGAGGACCGCGGCGATGGACACGGCGACCGCGATGACGGGCACGAGGACCGCGGCGACGATACCCGCGCTGGCGGCACCGCCGAGGACCACGGCGGCCACTCGGGCGCGGGGTCCTCCGGCGCCTCGACAGGCGGCGGCAGCGGTCACCCGGCGGGCGGCGGCTCCGACGATCACGACGACGAGATCGACGACGACGATCGGGCCGAGCCGGAGGAGCCGGAGGAGCCCGAGGAGCCCGATATCGACGACAGCGACGACGACGAGGTCCACCCGACTCCGAGCCGCGACGACGGCGACGACGACTGAGCGGTTCCCGGGGCGATGTCCGCAGGCGGCGGAGCCGCCACCCGCCGGGCGACGGCTTGTGCGCCCACCCGCTGGGGTGCAGGCCGCAGGCCGCCGCGCTCCGGCATGGGGACCTCCGTTTCCCCCGGCGACCCCCCGCGGCCGGGGCCGGCGTCGCGACGCCGCGTCGAGGAGGCCGGGCGCGCGATCCCGCGCCGGCGGCCCCGCTCAGCTCCAGCGTGGCTTGATCCGGCCCAGGCGCGGCTTCGGCAGGGCTTCGAGCATCGCCTCGAAGGCTTCTCCCACAGCGGCCGGCGTCGGCCGCGCGGCCGGCTCGAACGCCAGGCAGGACCCGATCGCCGCCGCCGCAGCGGCGGGAAGGTCCGCCTCGAGCGGGAGCGCCGGCGCCGCGAGCTGCGGCCAGCGCTCCTCGGGACGGTCGGAGTCGGCATCGGCGGCGCCGCGCTCGAACGGTCGCTCGCCGGTGGCCGCGCGGTGGAGGGTGACCCCGAGCCCGAAGACATCCGCTGCCGGCCCGACCGGGCCGAGCTCGGCCGGGAGGCACTGCTCGGGCGCCATGTAGGAGTCGGTGCCGATCGGCTGATCGATCGTCGCGGCCGCCTCGAGGCGGCGGGCGACGCTGAGGTCGATCAGGCGCGGCGGCGCCCCCATGATCACGTTCGCCGGCTTGATGTCGAGGTGGACCCAGCCCTCCGCGTGCATGTAGTGGACCGCGGCGGCGAGCTGGATGGCGAGCGGGGCCAGTTGCTCGCGGCCGAGCGCCCCGTAGCGGCGGATCAGGCTCGACAGGCGCGGCCCCTCGAGGTGCTCGAGCAGAAGCTGGGGGCGCGGCCCGCCGAGCTCGGCCCCGAAGCAGCGGACGATCACCGGATGGTTGAGGGCGGCGAGCGCCTCCGCCTCTTCGGCCAGGCCGAGCAGCGTCTCCTGCTCGGCGACGCGCCCGGGCCGGACGAGCTTCGCGACGACGGTGGTTCGCAGGTGCGCGTCCCAGGCGAGGTAGGCCTCGTAGCGATGGCCGCCGCCGAGCTTGGTCAGGACGCTGCGCCCGGGAAGGATCTCGTCCCCCTCGCCGAAGCTCCAGCCATCGCCGGACCCGGGCGCGGAGGCCCCGGCGGGGCGACTCGCCGGAGCCGCCCCGCCGTCCTCGGCTTGCTCGGGATCGGCGATCAGCGGCCCTTCGTCAGGGTCCCGGTCGCCGTGTCGTTGGTGGCCGTGTTCGAGGGGCCGGTGCCCCGGGTGGTCCCGGTCGCGGTGTCGGCACCGGTCTTGGTCCCGGTCGCCGTGTCGTTGGTGGCCGTGTTCGAGGGGCCGGTGCCCCGGGTGGTCCCGGTGGCGGTGTCGGCACGGGTCTTGGTCCCGGTCGCCGTGTCGTTGGTGGCCGTGTTCGAGGGGCCGGTGCCCCGGGTGGTCCCGGTGGCGGTGCCGGCGGTCGGGCCGGTGTCGCCGTCGTCATCGTCGTCGTCGTCGTGGCCGCCGTCGTCGCCGCCGCCGTCGTCGCGCTTGGCGACGAGATCATCGCTCGACGCCTTCGCGGCACCGCTTGTGATGCTCGCGACGCCGAGCAGGAAGGCTGCCATCAACAGCACGACGCCGATGATCGCGAGGCGATCGTAGAGGCGGCGCTCTCCATCGGAGAACTCGTGGTCGGTCATTGGTCGCTCCTTTGTCGTTCGGGCCTGATCTGGCCACTCATCTGCTGTGAACCCGAGCCGGCGGCGAAGATCACGCGGCACCCCCTACTTCGCGCTCAGCCAGTCGCCGCCGGCGCCGGCGTCGACGGCGAGCGGCGGGTCGAGCGGAAACGCATCGACCATCTCGCGCCGGGCGAGCTCGGTGACCGCCCCGGTCTCGGTCGCCGGCCCCTCGAACAGGAGCTCGTCGTGGATCTGCAGGATCAGCCGCGACTCGAGCGCTTCGCTCGCGAGCGCGCGGCTGCAGTTGATCATCGCCAGCTTGATGATGTCGGCGGCGGTGCCCTGGATCACCGTGTTGACGGCGAGCCGCTCGCCGAGCTGGCGGGTCTGCCAGTTCCGCGAGCGCAGCTCGGGGATCAGCCGCCGCCGGCCCATCAGCGTCCGCACGCAGCCCTCATCGCGAGCGGTCTCGATCGTCTCGTCGATGAACCGCTTGACGCCGGCGAAGCGCTCGAAGTAGCGCTCGATGTAGCCGGCCGCCTCCTCCTGCGGGATCGACAGGCGATCGGCGAGGCCGAACGCCGAGAGCCCGTAGGCAATCCCGTAGTTGACCATCTTCGCCTTCGACCGCTCGCCGGCGCTGATCGCGTCGGGGTCGGCGCCGACGATCCCCGCCGCCGTCGCCGCGTGCACGTCCTCGCCGGAGGCGAAGATCTCGCGCAGCGCCTCGTCGCCGGAGATGTGGGCGAGGACGCGGAGCTCGACCTGGTTGTAGTCGCAGGAGACCAGCTCGCTGCCCGCCTCGGCGACGAAGCAGCCGCGGATCGGCCGACCGAGGTCGGAGCGGATCGGGATGTTCTGGAGGTTCGGGTTGGTGCTCGACAGCCGTCCGGTGGCGGCCCGGACCTGGCTGAAGGTCGTGTGGATCCGCCCGTCGTCAGGGTCGATCAGGCCCGGCAGCGAGTCGAGGTAGGTGCTGGTCAGCTTCGTGACCTCGCGCCAGCGCTCGACCTTGGCGACGATCTCGTGCTCGTCGCGGATCTGCGCGAGGACCCGCGCGTCGGTCGAGTAGCCGGTCTTGCCGCGGCGCTTGCGGCTCAGCTTCAGCTCGTCGAAGAGGACCTCGCCGAGCTGCTGGGGAGCCGATCGTGAACTCGCGGCCGGCGAGCGCCCAGATCTCCGCCTGCAGCGCGTCGGCCTGGCCGGCGAGCTCCGCGGAGATCGCCGCGAGCCTGGCGGTGTCGAGCTTGACGCCGGCCCGCTCCATCCCGGCGAGCACCTCGACGAGCGGCATCTCGACCTCGCTCATCACCCGCTCGAGCCCGAGCTCGGCGAGCTTCGGGCGCTGCCGGCCGGCGAGCTCCCAGACGAGCCGCGCCGTCGTCGCGGGGTCGCCGGCCTCCTCGCCGTCGCCGAGCGCGAGCTGTCCGTCGTCCGGCGTGCCGGCGCCGGCGACCGAGATCCCCTCGTCGGCGGCGAGCTCGTCGAGCTCGTAGGCCCGGCGCGCGGGGTCGATCAGGTAGGCGGCGACCATCGAGTCGTGGGCGAGGTCGAGCGATCCGGCGGCGAGGCCGGCGAGGAAGCCACGGCTGGAGCTGCCCGCCATCGACTTGAAGTCGTGCCCGACGAGCGGATGGCCGGCCAGCGCCGCGACCAGGTCGGCGGGCTCGGGCAGGGGACCGCCGATCAGCTCGGCGCCGTCGTAGCCGCCCCAGCGCCCGCCGGCGATCGCGAACGAGATCTCGCCGGCGCCGAGGTCGGCGATCTCGCCCGCGACCGGCTCGACATCGATCGTCTCGTCGGCGGGGCGATCGGGGACCTCCCCCTCCCAGGCGTCCTCGAGCCGCTGGATCACCTGCCGGAGCTCGAACTCGGCGGCGGTCTCGCGCAGCCTCGAGAGGTCGGGACCGCGCTCCATCAGCGCCGGCAGGTCGAGCTCGACGTCGATGTCGGCGTGCATCGTCGCGAGCTGCTTCGAGACCCGCGCGTCCTCGGCGTGCTCGGTGAGGTTCTGCTTCCGCTTCGGGCCCGAGATCGAGTCGATGTTGGCGAGGACGCCCTCGAGCGACCCGAACTGCTGCAGCAGCTGCGCCGCGGTCTTCTCGCCGATCCCGGGGACGCCGGGGATGTTGTCGGAGCTGTCGCCCTTGAGCCCGATCAGGTCGGGGACGAGCTCGGGCGGCACCCCGTAGCGCTCGATCACGCCCGCCCGGTCGTAGAGCTTGGTGTCGGTGACCCCGCGCGAGGTCGACATCACCCGGACGCCGTCGTCGACGAGCTGGTAGGCGTCGCGGTCGCCGGTCACGACCGTGACCGGGATCCCGCCCGCCCGCGCCTTCGCGACCATCGAGGCGATCACGTCATCGGCCTCCCAGCCTTCGACCCGGACGTTCGCGAACCCGAACGCCTCCGACATCGGCGCGAGGTGCGGCCACTGCTCCTTGAGCAGGTCGGGCCGCGGCTTGCGCTGCGCCTTGTAGGGCTCGTAGACCTGCTCGCGGCCCGACCAGCCGGCGTCCCAGGCGACGACGACCGCGCGCGGGCGGTAGTCGGTGAGGATCTTGACCATCATCGACGCGAAGCCGTAGATCGCGTTCGTCGGGCGGCCGTCGGAGGTCGCGATCGACTCGGGCAGGGCGAAGAACGCCCGGTAGGCGAGGCTGTTGCCGTCGATCAGGAAGAGATCGCCGTCGTGCTCGCTGCCGTTGTCCGCGGCGGCCATCCGGTTGATCATAGGTGCGGCCGATCTGCTTCGATCGGCGCCGATGAAGTGGAAGCGCGGAACCAGGAGCCGCGACGTGATCGACATCCGGGGCGCGTCGAAGCGACCGTCCCGGGGCGGGCCGGGGCTGCCGATCCCCGGCGGGCTCGGCGGCCTCGGGGGCGGCGCCGGCCTGATCGCCCTGCTCGTGATCATCGCCGTCAACGTGATCGGCGGGGGCTCGGGGGCCGGCTTCGACGTCCCCGGGCTCGGCGCCGGCGCGACCGCGCCGGGGGCGGGCTCCCCGCAGCCGCTCCCGCCCGGCGAGGACCCCCAGGCCGACCTCAAGGACTTCTCGGCCTACGTCTTCGACGATGCCCAGGACGTCTGGCGCGGCGCCTTCGCACGTGGCGAGCGCCGCTACGACACGGCGAAGCTGGTCCTCTACTCGGACGCCGTCCGGACCGACGGCTGCGGCAGCGCCACGTCCGCGGTCGGCCCGTTCTACTGCCCCGCCGACGAGCGCGTCTACCTCGACCTGAGCTTCTACGGGGAGATGCGCCGACAGCTCGGTGCCTCGGGCGATTTCGCCTGGGCCTACGTGATCGCCCACGAGATGGGCCACCACGTCCAGCGCCTGACCGGCACCAGCTCCACGGTCGATCGGCTCAGCCGCTCCGATCCCGCCGAAGCGAACGAGCTGTCGGTCCGCCAGGAGCTGCAGGCCGACTGCTACGCCGGCGTCTGGGCGGCGACCGTCTACCGCGAGGGGGCCCTCGAGGCCGGCGACCTCGACGAGGCCTTCAACGCCGCCGAGGCGGTCGGCGACGACCGCCTTCAGGAGCGGGCGACCGGCAGCGTCGATCCGGACAGCTTCACCCACGGCACCTCCGAGCAGCGCCGGGCCTGGTTCGAGCGCGGCTACCGCTCCGGCGACCCCGCCGACTGCGACACGTTCGCGGCCGCGACGCTGTAACCGGCCGACAGCACGCTCGCTGCAGCAGCCGGCCACGACCCTGTCCGCCGCCCGCCGTCCGCTACTCGGGGAACATCCGGTAGACGCGGTTGCGGACCACGTCCATCGCCTCGGGGCTGAGCCGGTCGATCGTCGCGACGACATGGGCGAACGGCGGCGCGACCCGGCGCGGGCGGCCGGCGACCGCCTCGACGACGAGCGCCGCCGCCTCGGCGGGCGTCAGCGTCGGGATCCGCTCGTACTGCCGGGTCGGGGAGATCATCGGCGTGCGGACGAGCGGCATCGAGATCGTCGTGAAGCGGATGCCGTCATCGAGGGCCTCGGCCTGGACGGCGTCGGAGAAGGCCTCGAGGGCCGCCTTCGAGGCGATGTAGGCGGAGAAGCGGGGCGTCCGGATCTGGACCCCGGCCGTGGAGACGTTGATCACCTGTCCGTGGCGCTGCTCGCGCATCGCCGGCAGCAGGCGGAGGATCAGCCGGACCGCGCCGAAGTAGTTGAGCTGCATCATCCGCTCGAAGTCGTGGAAGCGGTCGCCCTCGGCGGCGAGGGAGCGACGGATCGAGCGGCCCGCGTTGTTGACGAGGACGTCGACCGTGCCGTGCGCAGCGAGGACGCGGTCGCAGAGCGCGTCGATCGCGTCGAGGTCGGTGAGGTCGCAGGGATGGGGGTGGGTCGCGCCGGGGCCGCCGGCGGCCGCGATCTCGCCGGCGACCCGCTCGAGCCGGTCGGCGCTGCGCGCGACCATCAGCACGGTCGCGTTCGCCGCGGCGAGCCGGCGGGCGGTCGCCTCGCCGATCCCCGAGGAGGCCCCGGTGACCATCACGACCGTCCCGGCGAGGTCCGCCGATCCGTCGCCGAGCAGGCCACCGAGCGGGCCGAGCGCGGCGTGACGGAGCCCGCCGCCGCCGCCGATCGGCTTGCTGGCGGCGCGAAACAGGGCGCCGGCCGGACCTGCGGCCGATCGCCGGAGCCGTCGCAGTACCGGGTTCACGGCGGCCAGTCTGTCAGGGCCGGTGCCGGAATCCGCCTGCTCCTATGATCCACCGGCACCATGGCCTCCGTCAGCGCCCAGTTCTCGGTCACCGTCCGCGTCGAGCTCGACGCCCGCAACGAGCCGCTGGGCCGGATCACGGCGGCGATCGCCGAGTCGGGCGGCGGGCTGCAGAGCGTCGACCTCGTCCCCGGCGTCGGGGGCCCGGGCAAGCGGGTTCGCGAGTTCACGATCGACGCCCACGGCCCCGAGCACTGGGAGCAGATCCTCCGCTCGATCGGCTCGATCCGCGGCTCGCGCGTGCTCGACTACACCGACCGGACGTTCGAGATGCACCGCGGCGGCAAGATCGAGCAGCACAACAAGTACCCGCTGAAGACCCGCGACGACCTCTCGATGGCGTACACGCCCGGGGTCGCACGGGTCTGCACCGAGATCGCCGCCGACCGCGCGAAGGCCTTCGAGTACACGATCAAGAAGAACACGGTCGCCGTCGTCACCGACGGCAGCGCGGTGCTCGGGCTCGGCGACATCGGCCCCGAGGCGGCGATGCCGGTCATGGAGGGCAAGGCGATGCTGTTCAAGGAGTTCGCGCAGGTCGACGCCTTCCCGATCGCCCTCGACACCAGGGACCCGGAGCGGATCATCGAGGCGGTGAAGCTGATCGCGCCCGGGTTCGGCGGCATCAACCTCGAGGACATCTCCGCCCCCCGCTGCTTCTCGATCGAGGACCGGCTCCGCGACGAGATCGACATCCCGGTCTTCCACGACGACCAGCACGGCACCGCCGTCGTCGTCATGGCGGCGCTGTTCAACGCGCTGAAGATCGTCGGCAAGCCGATCGAGTCGCTCCGCGTCGTCCTGCTCGGGCTCGGCGCGGCCGGGATCGCCTGCACGAAGATGATGCTCAATGCCGGCGTCACCGACATCATCGGCTGCGACCGCCGCGGCGCGATCTCGACCGCCCGTGAGGACTATGCCTCCGACTCGATGCCGGCGATCAAGCGATGGTTCGCCGAGACGACCAACCCCGAACGGGTCGAGGGCGGCCCCAACGACGTGCTCGAGGGCGCCGACCTCTTCATCGGCCTCTCCGGGCCCGGCCTCGTCGAGCCCGCGGCGATCGCGGGAATGAACCGCGACGCGATCGTCTTCGCGATGGCCAACCCGACGCCGGAGGTGATGCCGGAGGAGGCCGAGCCGTACGTGCGGATCATGGCCACCGGTCGCTCCGATTACCCGAACCAGATCAACAACGTGCTCTGCTTCCCGGGCATCTTCCGGGGCGCCCTCGACGCCGGGGCCCCGGCGATCACCGAGGAGATGAAGCTGGCGGCGGCGAAGGGGATCGCCGCGGTCGTCACCGACGACGACCTCAACGAGGACTACATCATCCCCAGCGTCTTCGACCGCGACGTCGCGCCGGCCGTCGCCGCGGCCGTCGTCGCCGAGGCCAAGCAGGCCGGGATCGCGAGGGTCACCGACGAGACCGGCACCTTCGCCGCGATCGGCTAGGCCCGGCTCGTGCGGATCCTCGTTACCGGGGCGAGCGGCACGATCGGCACCGCGGTCTGCGACGCGCTGCTCGCCCGCGGCGACGAGGTGGCCGGCCTCTCCCGCGACCCGCAGCGGGCCCGGCGGGGCAACCCGCGCGTCGGCTGGCACGCCTGGAGCCCGGAGCTCGAGCGGCCTCCCGAGGAGGCGTTCGAAGGCGTCGACGGCGTCGTCAACCTCGTCGGCGAGCCGATCGACCAGCGCTGGACCGCGGAGGCCAAGCGACGGATCCGCGCGAGCCGGATCACCGCGACCCGCAACCTCGCCGCGGCGATGCTGGCGGCGCCCCGCCCGCCCGCCGTCCTCGTCAGCCAGTCGGCGGTCGGATACTACGGCGACCGCGGCGACCAGCTCGTCGACGAGTCGACGCCGGCCGGCTCGAGCTTCGACGCCCGGGTCTGCGTGGACTGGGAGGCGGCCGCCGCGACCGTGAGCGCCGGCGATGTCCGGCTCGCGATCATGCGGACCGGCCTGCTGCTGACGAAAGGCGCCGGCCTGCTCGGCGAGCTGCTGCTCCCGTTCCGGCTCGGCCTCGGCGGCCCGATCGCCGGTGGCCGCAGCTACATGCCCTGGATCAGCCTCGCCGACGAGATCGGGATGTTCCTGTGGGCGCTCGACACCGGGTCCGTCTCGGGCGTCTACAACGCTACCGCCCCGAACCCGGTCACCAACCGCGAGTTCGCGAAGGCGCTCGGCAGAGCGCTGCATCGGCCGGCGCTGGTGCCGGTCCCGAAGCTCGCGCTCAAGCTCCGGCTCGGCGGCGAGCTCGGCGAGGTCGCGGCCGGTGGCCAGCGGGCTCTGCCCCGGCGGGCGCTGGACCAGGGCTACCCGTTCCGGTTCGCGGACATCGACTCGGCGCTCGCCGACGCGCTCGCGTAGCCGCCTCAGGGAACTGCGAGCGGCTCTGGCGCCGGCCGCAGCCGGCCGCCGGCCGACGCGTAGGCGCCGACGCGGTCGAGCGTGGTGTCGCCGACCTCGTCGATCGAATAGGTCCCGAGGATCGACTGACGAGCACCGGTCGCGAAGAACGCGTCGATCACCGACCGCCGGTCGAGCGGGTCGCCGGCGCGGTCGATCGCGTCGAGGACGACCGCCATCGCCTCGTAGCCGTAGGCGGCGAATCGCCCCGGCGCCCGGCCGTAGCGGGAGCGGAACCGCGTCGCGAAGTCGCCGTCGGGAAGCTGCGACGGCGCCTGCGGCCCGGAGACGAGCCGCGCGCCGGGCGGCAGCGTGGTCGCCGGCGGTGAGCCCTCGATCTGCGCGTCGGCGCCGTACACGGGGCCGCCCGCCACCGTGACGAACGCGGGCCGCGGCGCGACCACGTAGACGGCCCCGGCCGCCCCGGCCGCGGCGAGCGCCGGCCCGCCGGCCACCGACTCGAAGCCGTCGCGGAGCGCCGCGCCATAAGCGCCTCCGCCGATCGCGCGGACGCGATCGATCCCGCGATCTGCGATCGCCGCGGCCGCCGCCGCCGCCTGGGCGGTGTCGCTCGGCACGACGCGCCCGAAAGTCCGCGAGCCGCTCGGCTGCGCCTCGGCGGGGATCTGGTCGCTGCCCGGCGCCGACCGGGTCAGATCGACGGCCGACGCGCCCGCCGAGACCTGCAGCAGGTCGGCCTCGTTGGTGATCGGCAGCGACGTCCGCGTCGTTGCCGAGTCGAGCTCGCCGATGTAGGCGATCGCCGCGGAGTCCTCCGTCGCCGTCCGCGCGTTCGCGGCCGCCCGGACGGCGCTCGCCCCGGCGGCGTCGGCGTCGTCGAGCACCTGCAGCTCGACGCCGACGTCGCCCGCCTCCCCGCCGGCGTCGGCGAGCGCCAGCCGGGCGCCGTCGGCGGCGTCACGGCCGTCGCGGCCGTCGCCGGCGGCGGGACCGCTCAGCGGCGCGCTCAGGTAGACGGTCAGCGCGGCTTCATCGACGCCTCCTCCGCAGCCGGCGAGCAGCGCCGCGCCGAGCAGCAGCGCCGCGATCAGCGCCCCGGGTCCGTGCAGGGTGAGCGACGAAATCCTCACAACTATTGGTGATTATTCGTCGCTCGCGGGAGGCTGAACGGACCTCGTCCGTGCCGGGACCGTCCCGCCGGGCAGCAGGCGGGCCAGCGCCGGGACGGCGTCGGGACCCGAGATCACGATCCCGCCCGGAGTGAGGAGGTGGAAGGACCCGAGCTGCCGATCGGCCGGGACCGCGCCGAGCAGCCGCCGGCCCTCCTCGCTCTGGATCGCGACCGGGCGCAGCCGCCGATCGCGGTCGAGCGCCAGCGCGGCCCGGACGGCGAGCCGGCAGTGGCCGCACTCGCCGTCGTCGAGCAGGGCGTGGTCGCAGCGGAACTGCATCGCCGCGGATTATCGCCTGCCGTACCCGGCCGGCAGATAGGGTCCGCCAATGCGGATCGGGATGCTCACCGCCGGCGGCGACTGCCCGGGGCTGAACGCCGTGATCCGGGCGATCGCGCGCTCGGCGATCGCCGGCGACGACGAGCCGGTCGGGATCATGCGCGGCTACCGGGGCCTCGCCTACAGCGACTACATGGCCCTCGACGCCCGCACCGTCGCCGGGATCCTGCCGCTCGGCGGGACGATCCTGCGGACCTCGAGCTTCGAGCCGCACACCGAGAACGCCGTCGAGCGGATCGCCTGGGCATTCGAGCGCGACGGGCTCGACGCGGTCGTCGCGATCGGTGGCGAGCACACGATGGAGATCACGCGACGCCTCCACGACGAGGAGGGCCTGCCGCTGATCGGCGTGCCGAAGACGATCGACAACGACATCGTCGGCACCGACTTCACGTTCGGCTTCGACACCGCCGTCCACGTCGTCATGGAGGCGATCGACCGGCTGCACACGACCGCCCAGTCGCACGACCGCGTGATGGTGGTCGAGGTGATGGGCCGCAACGCCGGCTGGATCGCCCTCTACGGCGGGCTCGCCGGCGGCGCCGACGGGATCCTGATCCCCGAGGTCGACACGACCTGCGAGGAGCTCGCGGAGGCGATCGTCGGCCGCCACGAGCGCGGCAAGGACTTCTCGATCATCGTCGTCGCCGAGGGCGCCAACCTCGCCTTCGCGGGCGGCGAGGTCCGCCACGTCCGGATCACCGCCGAGACCGACGAGTACGGCTACGAGCGGCTCGGCGGGATCGGCGCGGCGCTCAGCAAGGAGCTCGAGCGGATGACCGGCTTCGAGACCCGCAACGTCGTCCTCGGCCACATCCAGCGCGGCGGCACCCCGACCGCGCACGACCGGGTGCTCGCGACCCGCTACGGCGCCAAGGCCTACGAGCTCGCCGAGCGGGGCGAGTTCGGGCGGATGGTCGCCCTCCAGGGCAACGCGATCGGCTCCGTCCCGCTGGCCGAGGTCCGCGGCATCAAGACCGTCGACCTCGAGCTGCTCGGGATCGCCAGGCGCTTCTTCACCTGACCGGAAGTCGGCCGCTACAGCTTCGCGGCGGGGCCGCGCAGCCACTCGATCAGCGGATGCCAGGCGTGGACCACGGCGCCGATGAAGAGGATCGCGAGGAAGATCAGCGCCGAGACGGCGCCGCCGAGATCGAGCGCGAAGCCGATCATGAACGCGAACAGCGCCGTGGCGAGGAATCCGAGCAGCAGCATCGGCGGGGAATCTACAGGGCCGCCCGGGCGTCCGCCAGGAAGGCGGAGACGGCATTGACGGCGTCGTCGCGGTCGGCTGCGTCGGCGACGGCGCGGACGAGCCTGCTGCCGACGATGACGCCGTCGGCGACCTTCCCCACCGCCGCCGCCTGCGCCGGCGTCCCGATCCCGAAGCCGACCGCCGCCGGCGCATCGGAGGCCCGCCTGACCGCGGCGACGATCTCGCCGAGCTCGGGAGGAAGCTCGCTCCGCTCGCCGGTGACGCCGGTCAGCGAGACGACGTAGGTGAACCCGACCGCGGCGGCGGCGATCTCGCGGAGCCGCTGCGGAGGCGTCGTCGGCGCGACGAAGCCGACCGGCGCCAGGCCCCGTTCGAGCAGGGCGGCGGCGACGGAGGGATCCTCACCGCGGGGCAGGTCGGGGACGATCGCTCCGGCGGCGCCGGCGGCGGCGAGCGCCGCGGCGAACCGCTCGGCGCCGAGCGTCAGGACGACGTTCGCGTAGACCATCGGCACCACCGGGACCCGGTCGGCGACCCGCCGGCAGAGCCCGAGGACCGCCTCGAAGCCCGCCCCCGCAGCGAGCGCCGCCGTTGCCGCGGCGTGGATGACGGGGCCGTCGGCGAGCGGGTCGGAGTAGGGGACCCCGAGCTCGATCAGGTCGGCGCCGCATTCGACGTAGGCGTCGATGACCGCCGCCGACGTGTCCATGTCCGGAAAGCCGCCCATCAGATACGGCATCAGCGCCGCCCGGCCCTCGCCCCGCGCCGCCGCGAACGCCGCCGCGATCCGCTCGATGCCGCTCTCAGCCATCGTCGCCCAACCGCTTCAGTCCCGCGAGCGCCTCGGCGAGGTCCTTGTCGCCGCGTCCCGACAACGTCAGCACGTCGATCCCGTCGAGCGGCTCACGACCGGGGCCGAGCAGCCAGGCGACCGCGTGGGCGCTCTCGAGCGCCGGCACGATCCCCTCGGCCCGGGCGAGGTCGCGGAACGCGCGCAGCGCTTCATCGTCGGTCGCCGCCACGTAGCGGGCCCGGCCGCTGTCGCGGAGCATCGCGTGCTCGGGGCC
Organism: Solirubrobacterales bacterium; assembly: GCA_041393495.1. GTDB lineage: Bacteria > Actinomycetota > Thermoleophilia > Solirubrobacterales > 70-9 > RHKX01. The sequence continues at coordinate 94,716 of JAWKKA010000014.1, forward strand.
GACCCCGGGGTAGTCGAGGCCGGCCGAGATCGAGTGCGCCTCGAGGATCTGGCCCTCCTCGTCGGCGAGGACCGAGGAGAGCGCGCCGTGCAGGACCCCGGTCCGCCCGGCGAGGAGCGAGGCGCCGTGGCGCCCGGCGGAGTCGAGCCCCTCCCCCGCCGCCTCGACGCCGATCAGCTCGACCTCGGCGTCGCCGACGAAGGGGACGAAGCTGCCGATCGCGTTCGAGCCGCCGCCGACGCAGGCGATCACCCGGTCGGGGAGCCGGCCGGTGACGGCGAGGACCTGCTCGCGGGCCTCGTCGCCGATCACCCGCTGCAGGTCGCGCACGAGCGCCGGGTACGGGGCCGGGCCGACCGCGGAGCCGATGATGTAGTGGCTGTCGGCGACGTTGGCGACCCAGTCGCGGATCGCGGCGCTGACCGCCTCCTTGAGCGTCCGGGCGCCGGCCCCGACCGGCTCGACGGCGGCGCCGAGCAGCTCCATCCGCTCGACGTTCGGCCGCTGGCGGCGCATGTCCTCGGTGCCCATGTAGACGACGCACTCGAGCCCGAGCAGCGCGCAGGCGGTCGCCGTCGCGACGCCGTGCTGGCCGGCACCGGTCTCGGCGATGATCCGCGCCTTGCCCATCCGCTTCGCCAGCAGCGCCTGCCCGACCGCGTTGTTGATCTTGTGGGCGCCGGTGTGGGCGAGGTCCTCGCGCTTCAGATAGACGGTCCTGCCGACCCGCTCGGAGAGCCGTGCCGCCCGGTACAGCGGCGTCGGCCGGCCGACGAAGTCGCGCAGCAGCGCGTCGAGCTCGGCCCCGGAGCCGGGGTCGGCGCGCGCCTGCTCCCAGGCCGCGGTCAGCTCGTCGAGCGCCGCGATCAGGACCTCGGGCACGTAGCGACCCCCGTAGGGGCCGAACCGTGACTCGACCGCGGTCACTCGCCCGGCCGCCCGTGCGCGACCGCCCGCCGCGCGCGCTCGACCGCGCGGCGACGCTCGCGCTCGGCCGCCTGCGCCTCGCCGGCGCGGCCGGCCGCCGCCATGAACGACGCGATCCGCCCGTGGTCTTTGACCCCGGGGGAGCGCTCGACGCCGCTGCAGACGTCGACCGCCCAGGGATTCGCCGCGGCGACCGCCGCGGCGACGTTGTCGGCGTCCAGCCCCCCGGCGAGGATCGCGGGGACGCCGCCGCGGCGGCCGCGGACGAGCTCCCAGTCGAAGCTGGCGCCGGTGCCGCCGGGCAGGCCGGGGCGGTAGGCGTCGAACAGGTGAAAGTCGGTCCGGTAGGCGCGCGCCGCGGTGATCTCGGCGGGCGAGCGGACCCGGAAGGCCTTGATGACCCTGCAACCGGTCCGCCGGTGGACCTCGGCGCAGTAGCTCGGGCCCTCCTCGCCGTGGAGCTGCACGAGGGTGAGCCGCGCGCGTTCGGCGGCATCGACGATCTCATCGAGGTGGGCGTTGACGAAGACCCCGGCGACCTCGCAGCGCCGCTTCAGCGCCGCGCCGACCTCCTCGGCGACCGCCGCGTCGATCAACCGGGGCGAGTCAGGCGAGTGGTTGAGCCCGACCGCCCAGGCGCCGGCCGACACGGCGACCTCCGCGTCGGCGAGCGTGGTGATTCCGCAGATCTTGACCTTCACAGGTCAAAGATCGCACACGTGCTCAGTCGTCGCGGACGCCGGGGCGCGGGTGGTCGGCCGCCCACTTGCGATCGCAGACCATCTCGATCCGGAAGCCGTCCGGGTCGAATACGAAGAAGCAGTAGTAGTCCTCGTCGAGCTCGGCGTATAGCTCGTGCGGCGGTGAGTCGACGTCGACGCCCGCCGCGACGCACCGCTCGTAGGCCTCGTCGACCTCCTCGCGGGTGTCGACGTCGAAGGCCATGTGCTCGAGGCCGACGTCGTAGTGGCGGTAGATCCCGCCGTCGGCGGGCCGTAGCCCGAGCAGGGAGTCGCCGAACTCGAGGTAGATGATCTGCTCGGTGCCGCGGTAGCTGGGGATCCGGATGAACTCGTTCAGGCCGAGCGGGCCGAGCAGCATCCGGTAGAAGGCGAGCGAGCCATCGACGTCGGCGACGGCCAGATCGACGTGCTGGATTCCCCGTCCCGGCACGGGGTGATCCTATCCGTGGCCGGGGAATCCAGGGCGCTCAGCCCTGGACCGAGTTCGGTCGATCGCCGAGCTTGACGGTGATCTCGTGGCTGGAGCCGTCCCTGAGCACCGTCAGCGTGATCGAGTCGCCCGGCTGCTTCGCGTTGACGGCGGCGATCAGGTCGTCCATCCCGCTGATCTGCTTGCCGTCGATCGCGGTGATCACGTCGCCGCCGGCCTTCATCTGCGCGCCGTCGATCGCGACCGTCGCGCTGCCGGACTGCAGCCCGGCGTCCGCGGCCGGACCGTCCGGCGTGACCTTCTCGACGACCACGCCCTCGTCGACGTCGAGGTTCAGGACCTTGGCCAGCGCCGGGGTCAGGTCGGTGCCCTCGATCCCGAGGTAGGCGTGCTCGACCGAGCCACCGTCGATGATCTGCTCGGCGACGCTCTTCGCGGTGTCGATCGGGACCGCGAAGCCGATCCCGACCGAGCCGTTGCTTCCGGACCCGGTCGCGATCTGCGAGTTGATGCCGATCACGCGACCAGCGGCGTCGATCAGCGGGCCGCCGGAGTTGCCGGGGTTGATCGCCGCATCGGTCTGGATGACGTTCGAGATCGTGAAGCCGTTCGGGGCGCTGATCTGACGCTGCAGCGCCGAGATGATGCCCGAGGTGACGGTGCGGTCGAGCCCGTAGGGGTTGCCGATCGCGATCGCGCCGTCGCCGACCCTGACCGAGTCGGAGTCGCCGAGCGGCAGCGGCTTGGCGTCGACCTGGCCGGGATCGACGGAGAGGACCGCGATGTCGGTCGAGTCGTCGACGCCGAGGACCTTCGCCGGCAGCGGGTCGCCGTCGCCGAACTTGACCGTGATCGACTTGGCGCCGTCGACCACGTGGGCGTTGGTGAGGACGTGGCCGTCGGAGTCGATCAGGATCCCCGAGCCGGTCGCGGTGCCGCCGCCGGACGGACCTCCGAACGGCGTCGCCGCCATCGTCTGCTTCTCCTGCGCCTCGATGAAGGCGACCCCCTGGGCATCGTCCTGGTAGACCTGCCCGACCGTCCGGCCGGTGCCCGAGGCGGGCTCGGTCCGGGGCAGGATCGGGGCCGAGGCGGTCGCCGTCGAGCCCGGGGAGTTGTCGACCGAGATCAGGCCGGTGGCGATGGCGACGAACCCGAGAGCGACGGCGACGATGCCGCCGAGCAGGGCCGAGCCGAAGGAGCTGCGCAGGAAGGTTCTGGTTCGGGTCATGAGCGCCCATGCTCCGGCCCGACGCTCAGCGGTCGCTGAACCGCTGCTGAAGGGCCGCTAAGAATTCCCGTAGCTGCAGCTAAAAAGGACGCGCCGGCGGGATCAGCGCTCGTCCGTGAACAGGTGCTCGCGGGTCCGCTCCTCGTCGGAGACGAGCGCCCGCACGGCGTCCTCGGGGTCCCGGGAGCGCATCAGCGACTCGCCGATCAGCACCGCGTCGACGCCGATCCGCTCGAGCTCCTCGACCTGGTCGGGCGTCGTGTAGCCGGACTCGGCGACGACGGTGATCCCGGCCGGCACGTCGGTGATCAGCTCCGGCGTCGTCCGGGTGTCGACGCTGAGGTCGGAGAGGTTGCGGTTGTTGATGCCGATCACGTCGGGGTCGAGCTCGAGCGCGCGGCCGAGGTCGGACTCGTCGTGGACCTCGACGAGGCAGTCGAGATCGAGGGAGGCCGCCTCGTCCCAGAGCAGGCGCAGGTCCTCGTCGGCCAGCGCCGCCGCGATCAGCAGCACCGCGTCGGCGCCGGCGAGCGAGGCCTCCCAGAGCTGGTAGGGATCGACGATGAAGTCCTTGCGGAGGATCGGCAGCGCCGACGCCGCGCGCGCCGCCTCGAGGTCGGCTAGCGAGCCGTGGAAGTTGGGCTCGTCGGTGAGGACCGAGATCGCCGCGGCGCCGCCGCGCTCGTAGGCGGCGACGGTCGCCGCGATGTCTGCGTCGGGCGCGATCAGGCCCGCCGATGGGGAGCCGCGCTTGAACTCGGCGATGACCGACAGCCCGGGCTGGACGAGCGCCTCCTTGAACGGCCGGTGGCCGCCGCGGTCGCCGAGCCGGGCGCGGAGCTGGTCGCCCGGGTTCTTCGCGCTGCGCTGGCGAACGCCGTCCCGCGCCGCGTCGACGAGCTGATCCAACCTGCTCATCCGCTCGGGAGGCTACCGATCCGCGGGTCCGCTGCCGAGCGCTCAGCCGTCACGGCCGGAGCCTCGCATCTCGACGAGTCGCCGGAGGACGTCGGCGGCGGCCCCGGAGTCGATCGCGTCACGGGCGGCGGCGACGCCGGCGGCGAGGTCGTCGGCGACGCCGCCGACGTAGATCGCCGCGCCGGCGTTGAGCACCGCGATGTCGGCGGTCGGGCCCGCCTCCCCGGCGAGGATCGCCCGCGCCGTCGCCGCATTGTCGGCCGGCTCGCCGCCGGCGATCGCCTCGATGCCGGCCGCATCGATCCCGAGCTCGCCCGGCTCGACGAACCACTCGCTCGTCCCGCCGTCCGCGACCTCGATCACGCGCGTCCGGCCCGAGATCGAGATCTCGTCGAGGCCGTCGTCGGCGGTGACGACCAGCGCGTGCTCGCAGCCGAGGCCCGCCAGCGCCTCGGCGATCGTCTCCTGGTAGTGGCGGTCGGAGACGCCGAGGAGCTGCCTCGTCGCTCCGGCCGGGTTCGTGAGCGGCCCGAGGAAGTTGAAGATCGTCCGCACCGCGAGCTCGCGGCGGACCGGCATGACGTGCTTCATCGCGCTGTGATGGGCGGGCGCGAACATGAACCCGAACCCGGTCTGCCGGATCGCCTCGCCGACCTCCCCGGGCGACAGCACGATCTCGACGCCGAGGGCCTCGAGCATGTCGGCCGAGCCCGACCGCGAGGTGCTCGAGCGATTCCCGTGCTTAGCCACCGCACATCCGGCGCCGGCCGCGATCAGCGCCGCCGTGGTGGAGACGTTGAAGGTCGTGGGCCCGCCGCCGGTGCCGGCGGTGTCGACGAGGTCGTCGCGGCCGGTCTCGACGTGGGATGCAAGCCCCCGCATCGTCCGGGCGAGGCCGATCAGCTCCGGGACGGTCTCGCCCTTGGCGCGCAGGGCGACCAGGAAGGCGCCGGTCTGGACCTCGCCGGCGCGACCCTCCATGATCTCGGCGAGGACGGCCGAGGCGTGGTCGGCCGTGAGGTGCTCGCCGGCGCAGACGGCGTCGATGGCGCGGGTCAGGATCTCGTTCGGCATCGTCGGCCTCGGAGCGCGTCAGTCTGCCACGGCGGCGCCCGCGACGCCGAGGAAGTTGGCGAGGATCCGCTTGCCGTCCGGCGTCAGCACCGACTCGGGGTGGAACTGGACGCCCTCGGCCGGCAGCTCGCGATGGCGGACCGCCATGACCACCTCGCCGAGGGATGCGGAGCGCTCGAGCGCCTCCGGCAGCGCCGGGTCGGCGACCAGCGAGTGGTAGCGGCCGACCGTGAGCGGGCTCGGCAGCCCCGCGAACAGCGTCCGGCCGTCGTGGTCGATCGCCGCGTCCTTGCCGTGGATCGGCTCGCCACGGACCACCCGACCGCCGAACGCCTCGACCAGCGACTGGTGCCCGAGGCAGACGCCGAGGGTCGCGACGCCCGCCTCGGGGAAGCGGCGCGACGCCTCGACGGAGATCCCGGCCTCCGCCGGGGTGCAGGGTCCCGGCGAGATCACGAGGCGATCGGGGTCGCGGGCGAGGAGCTCATCGACCGTCGCCGCATCGTTGCGGACGACCTCGACCCGGGCGCCGAGCTCGCCCAGGTACTGGACGAGGTTGTAGGTGAAGGAGTCGTAGTTGTCGATGACGAGGACGTTCATCCCCACTCCGGGTGCTCGACGGCGACGTCGACGGCGCGAAAGATCGCCTTCGCCTTCTGCAGCGACTCGCGGTACTCGTAGTCGGGCTCGGCGTCGGCGACGGTGCCGCCGCCGGCCTGCACGTGAGCGCGCCCGTCCTTGACGACGACCGTGCGGATGTGGATCGCGACATCGAGGTCGCCGCGGAAGTCGAGATAGCCGATCGCGCCGCCGTAGGAGCAGCGCTTGTGCGGCTCGAGCTCGTCGATGATCTGCATCGCCCGCACCTTCGGGGCGCCGGAGAGCGTTCCTGCCGGCAGCGCCGAGCGCAGCACGTCCATCGCCCCGAGGCCGTCGCGGAGGCGTCCCGAGATCCGGCTGACGATGTGGAGGACGTGGCTGTAGGTCTCGACCACCATCAGCTCGTCGACCGCCACGGTGCCGTACTCGCAGACGCGCCCGAGGTCGTTGCGGCCGAGGTCGACGAGCATCACGTGCTCGGCCCGCTCCTTCGGGTCGGCGAGGAGCTTCTCGGCGTTGGCGCGGTCCTCCTCCTCGTCGCCGCCGCGCGGGTAGGTCCCGGCGATCGGCCGGGTCTCGACCCGCCGGCCCGTGACCTTGACGAGGGGCTCGGGCGACGCCCCGGCGATCTCGAAGTCGCCGAAGTCGAGGAAGTACATGTAGGGGGACGGGTTGACGGCGCGCAGGCCGCGGTAGATCGAGAAGGCCTCGACCGGGCAGTCGGCCGTGAAGCGCTGCGAGGGCACGACCTGAAACGCGTCGCCGGCGCGCACGTACCCGACGATCCGGGCGACGTTCGCCTCGAACTGCTCGCGGGTCAGGTTCGACTCCCAGCCGACCTCGCCGTCGGCGTCGGCGGCGGCGGCGTCCGGCCGCGCTGCGACCGGGATCGGGCCGCGGAGCCGCTCGCGCGCCGCGGCGATCTGCGACCGGGCGCGCTCGTAGGCGGGGTCGACCCCGTCGTCGCCGACGAAGGCGAGGGCGATGATCGACACCTCGTGCTTGTGGTGGTCGAAGGCGACGATCAGCTCGCAGACCATCAGCGCCAGGTCGGGGAGGCCGAGCGGGTCCGGGTTCGGGGCGCCGAGCGGCTCGACGGTGCGGACGAGGTCGTAGCCGAACAGGCCGACCGCGCCGCCGGCGAACGGCGCCTCGTCGGCGGCTGCGAGCTCGAAGCGGCCGAGCGCGGCGGCGACGGCTCCGTAGGGGTCCGGAGCCGGCGTCCGCCGGTCGGGCGTCGCGTCGGTATCGCGGCCGCCGTCCCACTCGAGCAGCTCGCCGTCGCGCCAGCGCAGCTCGAGTTGCGGGCTGAAGCCGAGGAACGAGTAGCGGCCGAGGCGCCCGCCCTGCTCGGCCGACTCGAGCAGGAAGCAGGGCCCCTCGCCGCGCAGCTTCAAGAAGGCGGAGACGGGCGTCTCGGTGTCCTCGACGAAGGTCTCGACGATCGGGACGACGTTGCCCTCGCCGGCGAGCTCGCGGGCGCGGTCGGATGTCGTGACGGTCGCGGCCACCGGACTCAGCCGCCGCCGCGACGGCGCTCGTTGAGGACCGCGAGGGCGTCCTCGACGCCGAGGCCGCGCGAGGCCAGCGCGACCTCGAGGTGGTAGATGAGGTCGGCCGCCTCCGCGGCGACCCGCTCGTCGGACTCGTCGGCGACGGCGCGGGTGACCTCGTCGGCCTCCTCGCGGACCTTCGCGCCGATCAGGTCGGGATCGTCGAGCAGGCGGGCCGTGTAGGAGCCCTCCGGGCGCTCGTCGCGGCGCGCGGCGATCGTCCGCTCGAGCGCCGCGAGTGCCTCGTGGGCGACCGGGCGCGGACCACCGTTCGCGGCGTTGTGAAAGCAGGTCCGCTCGCCGGTATGGCAGGCCGGCCCGGCGGGGTCGACGAGCGCCAGGACCGCGTCGGCGTCGCAGTCCCAGCGCAGCTCGCGGACCCGCTGGATGTTGCCGGAGCTCTCCCCCTTGTGCCAGAGCTCGCCCCGGGAGCGGCTCCAGAGATGCATCTCGCCGGTTGCGAGCGTCCGCTCGAGCGCCTCGGCGTTGACCCAGGCCAGCGTCAGCACCTCGCCGGTGGCGGCGTCCTGGATCACGCACGGGGCGAGCCCGCGCTCGTCGAAGGCGATCTCGTCGATCACGGCCCGGAGTGTAGGCAGCGCCCCGACGGCCGCGGGCTCGCCCTAGCCCGTACGGGCCTCGTGCGATCGTGGGCGCGGCGCCCGGGGCGGTACGGGCTTGGCGCTGATCGGGGCTCGCTTCTGGATCTTCAGGCCGATGATCGGCACCCCGTCGCTCCAGGTCCCGATGTATCGGTGCTGCGGCGTGTCGCCGAGAGCGGTCGAGCACTGCTTCTTCTTCAGCGCGCAGCTCCTCAGGGCATCCCAGGCCTTCCAGCAGAAGCCCCAGTCGTAGGCATCGACCGGCCGGCCGCCTCCTCCGGCACAGACTCCATGCGGTGCCAGAAGCGCGGGCTTGCCGTGCCGGTCCACCGAGGTCAGAACGATGTCCTTGTTCGCCGCCGGGATCGAGGTGAGCTTCGGAAACAGCGAGTTGCAGCCATGGGTGGGCTTCTCGGAGATCGTGCCCGCGGCGCTCGCGTGGCATTCGACCAGGGTCCTCGACGGGATCCCGGCGAGCGAGTCGTCCAGGGCCGGCTCGTCGTCGCCGGTCAGGCCGCCGTCGTGCGGGTCCTCGAAGAAGATCGCCCGCGGAGCGGGCAGGCCGAGCGACGAATGGCGGTTCGCGAGGTTCGCGGTGATGATGCCCCCGAACGAGAAGCCGAAGTAGCTGGCCCTGGCGGTGTCGGGCTGAACGCGCTTTCCGGACGCCCGCAGGTACGCGAGCGCGCCCTTGATCCCGGCGGTGGCCGATTCCATGCAGGGCTCGATGTTGAACGGGCCCGCACAGGGCGTCGCGACGTCGGTCTGCCACCTCGGATAGATCACGACCGAGCCCTTTCGGACCGTGTGCCTGACCAGGGCCTCCATGCTCTCGTAACCCTCGTATTCCCCGTATCCATGCAGGATGATCGTGACCGGGGCCTTCTTCGGCTTCGGCTTGGTCGGCTCGAACACGTACCAGCCGTCGACGCCGGAGCCGCCCGAGGAGACGCGGAATCGGTGGGTGTAGTTGCTGCCGCCCGGCCCCGACTTCGGCTGGCGCGGCTGCGTGGGCCCGATCGCGCCCGGATTCGGTCCGGGCGGCTGCAGCGGCAGCACGTCGGTCTCCGGACAGGGCGTCTTCGTGCCGTTGTCGAGCGCGTCCTGAAGCGCCGGATAGTCGCCGGCGATCTGCTCTCGCGGCAGCCCATCCAGGGCGAGGACCGCATCACCGGCGGCGAGCACCTGCAAGCGCATCTGCCCGAAGTCGATCGCCTTGGCGCCGAAGACCGGGTCATAGAGCGACCACGGACCGGAGATCATGGCCAGGGTCGGCACGAGCCGCGGGTGAAACGCGTTGCCGAGGCCGCCCATCGAGCAGATCGGTGGCGCCTGATCCGGGTTCGGCACCCCCAGGCCCTTGAGGACCACGGTCCGCGGCAGGTCGCGTCGCTTCGCCGCGTCGATTGCCGCGGTTCGCAGCGCTTCGCTGTCGCCGGCCCCGAACAGGGCGGGGTCGGCGACGCCCGAGGGCTCGAGGTGGCGGTCAGCACCCTCGCCGACGGGGAGGATCTCCCGGGTCCCGAGGTGCTCGATCGCGAATCCGAACGCGGTCTTCTTCTTGTCGAGCGGATAGTGCCGGGGGCTCATCCCGTCGTTGCGGTACCCGTCATGGGCCGACGAGAAGACCAGCTCCAGCGTCCGTGGCCGGCAGCGCAAGGGGAGCTTCGCGTAGTAGCGGGCGAACGCCAGCATGCCGATGACGCCGTTCTCCTGGACCCACGAGGTGCCATCGGTGTTGGCCACCATGACCATCTTCTCCGCGCTCTTGCCGGGGAGCGTCGCGATCAGGTTGCGCGTCTTGCGGCGGGTGACCGTCGCCCGGACCGAGATCCGGGCCGAGGCGTCGTCTGCCGCGAGTGCCTTCAGTTGCTCGCCCTGGGCGCGGCCGACGAAGACCGCCGGCTGCCGGTAGAGCATCCCGACGTGCGGGTCGTAGTAGCCGCGGATGTCGCGGGCGGGGAGATCGAAGGCGAAGATGACGCCGTTGGCGCCGGCCGCGCTCGCGTCCACCTGGTCCTCGTGGAGGTTCGGGCTCAGGTAGGGCCGGATGTAGTCGGTGTATCCCTCGAGGTCCGGCGACACGTAGAGGCCGAGCAGCGGCCGCAGCAACCCGAACGGGATCGAACCGGGCTCGAAGTCGCGGATGACGACCTTCCCGGCCGAGTTCGCGGCCGTTATGTCCTCGCCGGGAGGCAGATAGACGAGCGGCCCGCCCTCCCCGCGATCCGACGTCGGCTTGGACCAGTGGACCGCGCCCGCGTCCGGAACCGAGACCGTCGAGCCCCCCGGCTTTCTGACCGTGATCGCTCCCGCCGCCCCGATGTCGAGCCCGCGGCCGTCCTTGCGGTGCGTCTTCGGAAGCCAGGCGTAGGGGCGGAAACGGGTCGAATCGACCTCCAGCCCGGCCCCTTCCGCCCGATCCTCGAGCCAGGCGATCGCCCGGTTGTGGGCGGCGCTGCCGAGGATCCGGGGGCCGAAGCGGTTGAACTGCGCCGTCAGCTCGCGCAGCTCGCGCTTGCCGGCGAGCTTGGCGGGATTCACCGCCTCGGGGCATGGCGCCGCCTCGGCGACCGCAGACGTCGCGACGGTGGCGGTGCACATGGCGGCGATGACGAGCAGGGCGAGGCCGAGCGAAAGCGCCCGCCTGCCCTTGTCCTCCACGGTCTCCGACGACATCCAGTCCTCCGATGCAAGGCCGCGGATTGCGGCAGATCCCGGCACGACCGCACATTCTCGGTCTCCCTCCCGCCAATTGCGGAATCTATCCGCTCGTGGCCCGGGTTGCGTTCTGGCCTGACGCTACTCGCCGGTCTCCGGCGTCAGGTAGGCGCCGGAGAGCCCACCGTCGACGAGGAAGGTCGAGGCGGTCACGTACGAGCTCTCGTCGGAGGCGAGGAACAACGCCCCCTTGGCGATCTCCGACGCCTCGGCGAAGCGGCCCATCGGCAGGTGGACGAGGCGGCGGGCCGCCTTGCCGGGGTCGCTGGCGAACAGGTCCTGCAAAAGCGGCGTGTTGACCGGCCCCGGGCAGAGCGCGTTGACCCGGATCCCGCGCCGGGCGAACTCGACGCCGAGCTCGCGCGAGAGCGCCAGCACCGCGCCCTTCGAGGCGGTGTAGGAGACCTGCGAGACGGCCGCGCCCATCACCGCGACGAACGACGCGGTATTGATCACCGAGCCCCCCGACTCGTTGTCGAGCAGGTGCGGGATCCCGTGCTTGCAGCAGAGGAAGACGCTGCGCAGGTTGACGGCCTGGACCTTCTCGAACACCTCGACGCTGGTGTCGAGGATCGAGGCGTCCTCGGGCGGGTTGATCCCGGCATTGTTGAAGAGCACGTCGATCCTGCCGAAGCGCTCCCGCGCCTGCGCGTACATCCCCTCGACCTGGCCGGGATCGGTGACGTCGGCGACCAGGTTCAGCTCGCCGTTGGTGCTCTCGGCGAGGTCGACGCCGACGACGTGCGCGCCCTCGATCGCGAACAGCCGCGCCGCCTCGGCGCCGATCCCGCTCGCCGCGCCGGTGATCACGCAGACCTTGCCCTCGAGCCGCCCGGGTCGCTCCATGGGCGGGCAAGCTACCAGCGGCGGCATCATGGAGCGGCCGGACAGGGTCGCCGATCACGACGATCGGCGCGGACCGGCGGCTCCGCGGAACCGCGACCCGGAGTTCCGGTATCAGTTGCGGCCAAGCCGTTACTCGTCGACCAGCTCCGGCTCGCGCTCCGGCCTGTAGGTGGCGTTGAAGACGACGGCGGCCAGCCACCGCTTGAACGACTCGTTGTCGGTGAACATCTTGAACAGCTGCGCGTCGTCGTTGAGGACGCCGTTCATGGCCCGGCGCAGCGCCTGGTCGTGCTCGATCCGGGCGTTCTGGCGGTCGTTGTTGGCCATCGCGTTCCGGTAGGCGGGATCGCGGGCGACGGCGGCGGGAATCTGCTCGCTGATCAGCCGCTCGACCCGGTCGCGATCCTCCCACTCGACGTTGCCGAACTGGTCGTTGAAGGCCTTGATGATGTCGGAGAGCCGCTCCATCTCGTCCTCGGGATGAAAGCCGCCTCCGCCGCTGGGCACCGGCCCGATCTCGCCCTCGTCGTCGGCGAGAGCGATCTTCATCGTCTCCCGCTTCTCGGCCCGGTAGCTGTCCATGTCGATCGTCTCGAGGATCCCGCGGGCGAGGTCCTCCTCCTTCGGCGCGGGCAGCTTCGGGATCAGGAAGTCGGAGAAGATCGTAGGGCAGGACCTCGCGCTCGATGAAGCCCTCGACGCCGCCCTCCTCGGGCAGCGGGACCTGCTCGCTGTCGCGGAGGTCGGGGTCGGGGTGGTACTCGACGACTCGCGCCTCGCCGTCGATCTCGTGCTCGAATCGTCCGTGGAGCGGATCCGGTTCCACGGAACCGCCCCTATGACATTTACGAATCACAGATCTGGTGTCGTCGTCGGCGCCGTCCTGACCCGTCCGATCGTCGCCTGATTCGGCGACGGCGGCCCGCAGCTCCTTGACCTCCTTGACCGAGTAGGCGCGGTCGGGGTCGATCCCCGCCAGCCGCAGCGGCCGCTCGACGGTGACGCGGCGGTAGCCGAAGGCCTCGTTCGGGAAGATCTTCGACTGCTCGGTCTCCTCGAAGGCGGCGAACGCGGCGAGGACGCGGTCGATGTCGGCCTCACCGAGCTCACGGGTCTTGTTGCCGAGGTTCCTGCGCAGCGGCTCGTACCAGCCCGTCGCGTCGATGAGCTGGACCTTGCCGCGCCGGCGCTCGGGCTTGCGGTTGGTCAGCACCCAGACGTAGGTGGCGATCCCGGTGTTGTAGAAGAGGTTCAGGGGCAGCGCCACGATCGCCTCGAGCCAGTCGCTCTCGATGATCCAGCGCCGGACGTTGCTCTCGCCGCCGCCGGCCTCGCCGGTGAACAGCGAGGAGCCGTTGTGGACCTCGGCGATCCGGCTGCCCATCTCGGTGTCCTTCATCTTCGACGCGAGATTGGCGAGGAACATGAGCTGGCCGTCGCTGACCCGGGTCACCAGCGACATCTCGGGATCGCCGGCGTGCTCGACGACGAAGCGCGGGTCCTTGATCCCCGCCTTGCCCCCCATCCGCTCGAGGTCGCCCTTCCAGCTCTTGCCGTAGGGCGGGTTGGAGAGCATGAAGTCGAACTCGTGCGAGGGGAAGGCGTCGCTGGAGAGGCGCGCCATCAGCCGGACGGCATCGCGCGGCGTCCAGTGCTCGCCGGCCTCCTCGTTGTTCTCCTCGTTGAAGCGGCGGACGAGCTACTCGAAGATCGTCCCCATCGCGTGGTTGTCGAGGCCCGGGTGGACGACCTCGCCGTCGGGGCCGACGACCGGATCCGGACCGAGGTTGATCTGCGGCGAGAGCAGCTTCTCGATCAGCGAGCCGATCGCGTCGCCGCGGGAGAGCTTCGGGATCTGGTTGCGGAACTCGAAGTTGTCGAGGATCTCCTGCACGTTCGGCGAGAAGCCGTCGAGATAGGTCTCGAAGTCGGCGCGGAGCCGCTGCTGGGAGGCGACGTTGCGCAGGTCGCGGAGCGTGAACGGCGACGTGTTGTAGAAGGCCTGACCGGCCGCCGAGCGAAGCGGCTGCTCCTGGTTGTCGATCCGCGACTCGTCGAGCCGCTTCTTCATCGCCATGACCTCGTCCTTGGTCGGCTCGAGCACCGCGTCGAATCGGCGCAGGACGACCATCGGCAGGATCACGTCCCGGTACTTGCCGCGGACGTAGAGGTCGCGCAGGACATCGTCGGCGATCCCCCAGATGAAGCTGACGATCCGGTTGTGCTGTGCCGCGTTCACCCCGCGCCGGGCAGCGTATCTCCCGACTCCTCACACAGGCGCCGGAGCCGCCCGGCGACCTCGGATCCGTCCTC
>JAWKKA010000015.1:0-99787 GCA_041393495.1 Solirubrobacterales bacterium
GCGGGCGCGGGCGGGCCTGATGCTGCGGAGGCGGGCGCAGCGAGACGGGGCCGAAGCACGGGCTACCGCGAGCCCGCCTATGCCAACCCCTCGGCCTCATACTCGCGCAGGAAGCCCTCGAACTCACGCATATGGCCCTGCTCGTCGCGGAGGATCGTGATCATCATGTCCTCGGTGACCGGGTCGACGTCGGCGGCGAACTCGCGGATCTCGTTGTAGTAGGTGATCGCCCCGGCCTCGGCCTCGATCACGCCGCGGATCACGTGGGGGATGTCGGTCTGACTGGCGGGCGGCTGCAGGTACTCCTGCTCGGCCGCGAAGCCCTGCGAGCCGGGGACCACCCCGTAGAGCTCCTTGATCCGGGCGGCGAACTGTTGAGCGTGGCCGAGCTCCTCGGTGACGTCCGCGGCCAGCGACTGCTTGACCTCCTGGGCGCGGACGCCGTCGGGGTTGACCGAGTTGGCCACGTAGCTCATCACCGTTTCGATCTCCATCCAGTAGGCCTTCTCGAGCATCGAGACCAGCTTCTCGCGGTCGGCGCGGCTCGCTTCGGAGAGGATTCCTCGGGAGACTTCTGGCACGTTCGGTTGCTCCTTGCTCGAATCGGTGCGCGAACCCGCGATCGCATCGGCGGGAGTCGCTAGAAATGCGGTTCGGATGAACCCTACCCGCCCCGCCTCGACGCTAATCGAGGGCCGGAAGCGAATCGCCGGCGTGCAGACGCGGGCCCTCTCGGTCGAGGGCGAGGGCCCGCCGGCCCTGCTGCTCCACGGCTACGCCGACAGCGCCGACACCTGGCGGGCGCTGCTCGAGCGATTCGCCGCCGCCGGGCGGGCCGCCACCGCGATCGACCTGCGCGGGTTCGGCGCCGCCGAGCCGCTCGACCCGCTCGAATCGCTGCTGCCGCAGTGGGACGCTATGGTCGACGAGGTCGTCCACGAGCTCGACGCCGGCGGCGAGGGCGTCCTCGTCGTCGGCAACTCGCTCGGCGGCTGCCTGGCGCTGCGGGCTGCCGAGCGCGACGCGCTGCCGGTGGCGGGGATCGTCCCGATCGCGCCCGCCGGCCTGCACATGGCCTCGTGGTTCTCGGCGATCGAGAGCGAGTGGCTCGTCCGGCTCCTGCGGCTCGCGCCGGTCCCGGTACCGAACGGGATCGTCAGGCCGATCGTCGGCCGCGTCTACAGGACCCTCGCGTTCGCCGACCCGGCCGCGGCCGACCCCGCCGTCGTCGCGGCCTTCAGCGGCCACCTCGCCAGCTTCGCGCGGAGCATGGGGGTCCTCGACACCGGCCGCCGCCTGCTCCCCGAGCTCAGCGACCCGTTCGAGCTCGGCAAGATCGACTGCCCGCTGCTTCTGATCTGGGGCGAGCGCGACCGGATGGTCTTCACGACCGGCGCCGAGCGTGTCCTTCGGACCGTCGACTACTCCGACATCGAGGTGATCCCCGGCTGCGGGCACTGCCCCCAGGTCGAGGATCCCGACCGGCTCGCCGACCTGTTGCTCGGCTTCCCCGGCAACCTCGAGTACGCGCCGGCCTGACCCCGGGCGGCGGGGTTCGACCCAGCGGCGGATCCGGCGTGGGATGCGGGATCAGGCCGAGGCGGCGTCGGCCGCGGGCTCGCCGACCTCGGCAACGACCGTGCCGTCGCCGGCGACATCGCCGTCCGGCGGCAGCTCGCCGCCGCGCTCGGTACCGGCGATCAACTCGTCCGGCTTCGGCTCGTCGGGGACGAAGCCGGACTTCATCCCGAAGTAGACGGCCTGCGGGTGATGGGCGACGATCGCCACCGTCGATTGCTCCGGATCGACCGCCCAGCCGGACGAAAGGCGCATGCCGAGCTCGTCGAGCCGCAGCAGGCGCCAGACCTTCTCGTGCTCGGACTGCTCCGGGCAGGCCGGGTATCCCCACGAGTAGCGCCTGCCCTGGGAGGGGTCGATCCCGAGCGTCGCCCGCGCCCGCGCGTGCAGCCACTCGGCCATCCCCTCGGCCGACTGGACGCCGAGCCCGTGTACGAAGAGCTGCTCGGCGAACTCGCCGTCGCGCTCGAGCTGCTCGATCCGGCGGGTCACCTCGGGCCCCGCGGTGACCGCCTGAAGGACGACCACGTCGCGCTGGGTCGGGTGCGGATCGTCCGCGAGCGGGCGGAAGAAGTCGGCGAGGCAGATCCGGTCGTGGCGGGGCTGGCGCGGGAAGACGAGCCGCTCGAGCTCGCGCTCGGGGTCGGCGGGATCGAAGACGACGAGCTCGTTGCCGTCGGCGTTGCACGGGAAGTAGCCGATCCGCGCCCGCGGCTCGAGGTAGTCCTGCTCGGCCCACATCCGCTCGAGCCGCGCCCGGAAGCCCTCCTCGTCACCGTCGCCCTCGACGATCCGCCGCCACTCCTCGCCCTTCTTGCCGCGGCCGCCCCAGTGGAGCTTGAAGAGCACGTGGCGGTCGAGATAGGGGAAGACCTCGTCGAGGTCGACGTCGACGTCGAAGACGCCGAGCTGCACCTCCGGCACCGGGGTCGTCGTGCTCACGGCCGAGCGCACCGAGTCGTCGCTGGTCGGCGGCGCGTCGTCGCGCTCGACCGGCACCTCATGGAGCTTCCGCGCCTCGTCGCGGATCTTCGTCACGAGCGCCTCCCGCGCCTCGTCGTCGACCAGGGCATCGACGGTGTCGAGGCCGACGAAGGCGTCCTTGCAGTAGAAGACGCCGGGCCCGTAGACCTCGTCGGACTCGCGCCCGTGCGGGTAGAGCGCGCGGCGCCCGAAATCGCGGTTGATCGCTGCGCCGCCGATCAGGACCGGGAAGTCGAGCTCGCGCTGATGGAGCTCCTGGATGCAGGCGGGCATCTGCTTCGAGGTCGAGACGAGCAGCGCCGACAGGCCGATCGCGTCGGCCTCGTGATCGACCGCCGCGTCGATGATCTGCTCGATCGGGACCTGCTTGCCGAGGTCGACCACGGTGTAGCCGTTGTTGGTCAGGATCGTGTTGACGAGCGACTTGCCGATGTCGTGGACGTCGCCGAACACCGTCGCGATCACGACCGTGCCCTTCGTGTGGCCCTCGATCCGGTCGAGATAGCGCTCGAGCCGGGCCACGGCCCGCTTCATCACCTCGGCCGACTGCAGCACGAACGGCAGGATCAGCTCGCCGGCGCCGAACTTGTCGCCGACCTCCTTCATCGCCGGCAGCAGGACGTCGTTCAGGGTCGGGACGGCGCCGATCTTGTCGACCGAGCGATCGATCCACTCCTCGACGCCCTCCTTGCGGCGGCGGAGGATCTGGAAGTGCAGCGCCTCCTCGGGCTCCATCCCGTCGGTCGGATCACCGCTCTCGGCCTCCTCCTCGGCGGGCCCCTTGCTCTCGAAGTGGGCGATGAAGCGCTCGAGCGCATCGTCGGAGCGGTTCAGGACGAGGTCGTCGGCGAGCTCGCGCTCGACGGCCGCGATCTCGGCGTAGGGAGTGATGTGGTTCGGGTTGACCATCGCCAGGTCGAGGCCCGCCTCGACGCAGTGGTGCAGGAAGGCCGAGTTGAGGACCGCCCGGGCGCCTGCGGAGATCCCGAACGAGACGTTCGAGACGCCGAGCGACGTCTTCACCCCCGGCAGCCCGGCCTTGATCCGGCGGATTCCATCGATCGTCTCGACCGCCGAGGGCCGCCACTCCTCGTCGCCGGTCGTCAGCGTGAACGTCAGCGCGTCGAAGATCAGCAGCTCCGGGTCGAGACCGTGCTCGTCGCAGGCGAGACGATGGATCTCGCGCGCGACCTCGAGCTTGCGTTCGGCCGTCTTCGCCATCCCCCGCTCGTCGATCGTCAGCGCGATCAGCGCCGCGCCGTGGCGGATCGCGATCGGAACGACACGATCGAGCTTTGCGCGTCCCGCCTCGAGGTTGACCGAGTTGACGATCGCCCGGCCGGGGATCCGCTCCAGCGCCGCCTCGATCACCTCCGGCTCGGTCGAGTCGACCTGGATCGGCGCCGGCTGGCTGAGCGAGATCCGGCTCACGGTCTCCCCCATCTGCGCGTCCTCGTCCTGGCGCTCGGTCAGCGCCACGCAGACGTCGAGGACGTGGGCGCCGCCCTCGACCTGGTCCTCGGCGACCCGGACGAGCCCCTCGTAGTCGTCGGCGAGCAGCAGCTCCTTGGCCCGCTTCGACCCCTGCGAGTTGACGCGCTCGCCGACCAGGGTCGGGCGCGGCTCCTGAACGAGGTCGACCGCGGTCATCATGCTCGCGAGGCGCGGCGGGCCCGGCGCCGGCCGCGGCGCCGGCTCGATCCCGCGGACGCGCTCGGCGATCGCGGCCACGTGCTCGGGCGTGGTGCCGCAGCAGCCACCGACCAGGCCGACGCCGTGGCGCTCGACGAACTCGCCGAGGACCGTGGCGATCTGCTCGGGCGTCTCCGGGAAGATCGTCTCGCCGTCGGGCCCCTGCAGCGGCAGGCCGGCGTTGGGGATGCAGTGGACCGGCAGCGGCGAGTGCTCGCCGAGGTAGCGGATCGCGTCGCGCATGTCCTCGGGGCCGGTCGAGCAGTTGAGCCCGACGATGTCGACCCTCATCCCCTCGAGGATCGCCAGCACGGCCTCGATGTCGGTGCCGAGAAGCATCTTGCCGCCGTTCGGAAGCAGCGAGACGGAGGCCTGGATCGGGACCGTCCGGCCGACCCGCGCGAACGCCTCGCGGGCGCCGACGATCGCGGCCCGGACCTCGAGGATGTCCTGGGCGGTCTCGATGATCAGCAGGTCGACGCCGCCTTCGACGAGCGCCCCGGCCTGCTCGTCGAAGACCGCGACGAGGCGCGCGAAGCTGATGTCGCCGAGCGTCGGGTCGTCGCTGGCGGGCAGAAAGCCGGTCGGGCCGATCGAGCCGGCCACGAACCGCTCCGGGCCGGCGGCCGCGCGGGCGATCTCGGCCGCCCGCCGGTTGATCTCGACGGTCCGCTCGCCGAGCCCCCACTCGTCGAGCTTCAGTCGCGAGCCCTGGAAGGAGTCGGTCTCGACGACCTCGGCCCCGGCGGCGAGCATCGACTCGTGGACCCCGGCGATGACGTCGGGGCGGTGGAGGACGAGCGCCTCGTGACATCTGCCCGGGAGCCCCCCGTAGTCCTCGCTGGACAGGTCGAAGCGCTCGAGCGTCGCCCCCATCCCACCGTCGAAGACGATGATGCGTTCGCGGACGGCGGCGAGGATGTCGCGTTCGGATTGGCTCATTCGGGAGGTGCCTCCATCGTTCCCGGCGGTCGCACCGTGCCCCGCCGATCTCCAGACGGCGCCGGTTGCGGCGGCTTCCGAGGTCCGGGTCCCTCAACCGCTCTAGATGGCCGAGCTACAAGGATAGCGGCGGCACCGACGAGCGCCTTCCGTGGCGGCAGCCCGCGTCGCTACGCCCGGATCCGCTCGTCCGATTCGTGGATCGGCCGCAACCGCACCGGGGCGGCGCTGATCGCCCGCAGGCGAACGTCCGACCAGCTCATGCCCTCGCGGACGAGGGCGGGAACGCCGAGGCCGACGGCGGTCGCGATCTCGACCGCCTGGAGGATGACGCCGTAGGCGAGGGCATCGGCGGCGCCGACCCCGTAGCCGGTCGCCAGGACGCTGATCACGGCAAGCTGGAAGACGCCGATGTTCGACGGCGTCGCCGGGACGACCGCAGTGACGTTGACCGCGAACAGCACCGCCGCCGCGCCGCCGACGCCGATCGCTCCGTCGAGGCCCATCGCGACGGCAAGCGCGTAGCAGGCGACGACCTGGATCGCCCAGGCGAGAAGCTGCATCGTCGCCGCGAGCGGCGCCCGCCGCGGGTCGCGGAAGACGGCGAGGCCGGTCCGGACCCGGACGAGCGCGTCGCGGAGCATCCCGGCGAGGCGGGCGACGCGCCCGCTGCCCGACCGCCGGACGACGGTCGGCGCGGCGATAACCGCGACCAGCAGCATCGCCGGCGCGAGGCTGACGAGGAAGAGGTGCTCGGAGTTGCGGTGGAAGAGGTCGGTGGTGCTGACGATCACGACGCCGAGGGCCACGAGCGCGACGATGTTGAGCACGGTCTGCGAGACGAGGGTCCCGAGCAGGATCGGGAACGTCTCGCGGAAGCGGCCGATCCGGCGGGCGATGATCATCGCCCTCGCGGGCTCGCCGACGCGGGCCGGGAGCGTCGCCGACATCAGCACGCCGATCATCGTCGCCGACGTGAAGTCGCGGCGGCGCAGGGCGGCGACGGGAAGGGCGGAGCGGGCTGCCTGAAACCAGGCGCCGGCACGGAAGAACATCGAGGCGCACATCAGCGCCGTCGCGACCAGGATCCAGGCGAGATCGGAGCGCACCGCGCTCTCGACGACCGAGTCGAACCCGATCCGGCGCGCGGCGAGCAGCGTCAGCCCGGCGCCGGCGGCGACGCCGGCGCCGACGCCGATCCGGCGGGCGATCCGGCGACGGCGCGAGGTGGTGTCGACGGGGACCGGCTCCGGCGCCGGAATCCTCGCGGCGGGAGCGCGCGGCAGCCCGTCGGCGGGAGCGAAGCCCCAACGAACGGCGGCACGGGTCAGCCGATCGGCCGGCTGCGGGACATCGACCGCGCGCTCGTAGACCCGCTCGACCCGGGCGGCGATGCGCGGCCACGCGAACCGCTCGGCGCTGCGGCGGGCGGCGACCCCCATCGCGGCGCGCCGTTGCGGCTCGACGTGGAAGCGGAGCAGCTCCTCGGCAAGCCGTTGCGGGTCCCCGGGCGGGATCAGGACGCCGTCGACGCCGTGCTCGACGACGTCGGAGTAGCCGGCGATCTCGGACGCGAGGACGGGGGTCCCCGACGCGAAGGCCTCGGTCAGGACCATCCCGAAGCTCTCGCCGGAGAGCGACGGAGCGCAGAGGACGTCGGCGGCGGCGAGCTCCTCCCAGAGGCGTTCACGCGAGACGGCGCCGAGCGCCTCGATCCCGGCGAGCGCAGCCGGGTCGGCGAGGTTGCGCTCGATGTCCTCGCACGCGGGGCCGACGACGACGAGGCGCGCCGGGACGTGCTCGACGAGGGCCTCGAAGGCGCGCAGCAGGACCGGCAGGCCCTTCCGCTCCTCGGCCCGCCCGACGAACAGCAGCCGCAGCCCCTCCGCGTCGGCCTCCGCGAGCCGGCCCGCGGCCGAGAGCTCGACGTCGACGCCGTTCGGGATGATCTCGTAGTTGCCCCCGTACCAGCGCCGGCCCGTCCACTCGGCGGCCTCGGAGACGGCGATCCGGGCACTGAGCTGATTGAACTTGCGCCGGGCGCCGACCGCGATCGCGATCTGCTGCGGCAGCCGGCGCGGCCCGTAGGCATGGAAGGTGCCCACGACCGGCGCTCCCGCGAACCCGGTCGCGTCCCAGCCCAGGGTCGGCGCCGGCGGCTCCTGGACGTGGACGACATCGAAGCCGCCGCCGCGAAGCTCGCGGCGGAGCTTCGCGATCGCGTCGGGGAAGACCGAGAGGTTCGAGACGGCGCCGTTGGCGCTGAAGCCGACCGTGCGCCCGAGCGGGGTCAGGTACTCCGGCAGCGGCCGGGGCCGCGGCGCAGCGCCGCGATGGAGCGTACGGCTGAGGCGATCCGGCGGGTCCCACGGCGCAAGGACCCTGACATCGTTGCCCCGGGCGATCAGCTGCTCGGCGAGCGCCTGGGTGTGCCGGTTGACGCCCCCCTCATACGTCCACGAGTAAGGCGTGACGAGGGCAATGCGCATTCTTCGGGTTGAGGTTAGCCGGTGTCACGGTCGCCCGCCGGGACGCGGCTGCCCCAGGCGAGCCCGCAGAACGCGGCGACGTAGCCCGTGCCGACCATCAGCAGCAGCGCCGCCGAATCGTTGGCCAGGGTGCCGACCACGGTCGCGGCCACGGCGCCGGCGGTGCCGGCGAGCGCAGCGGGTCGGTCGCCGAACCAGCCGATCACCTGGCGGCGGAAGGCGATCGCCACCGCGATCGCGGCCAGCGCGGCGACGAAGAAGGGCGAGCCGATGTAGCGGGGGAAGCTGCGCGCCGCCAGGGTGATCCTCCGGTCGAAGACGTCACCGAGCTCGTCCAGGCCACCCGCAGCGAGCACCGAGCGGGTCAGGTGCGAGTCGCCGGGGACCACGAGGTCGATGACGATCAGCGTCGCCAGGGCAACGAGCGGGGCGACGACGACGAGCGCCGCCCTGCGAAAGCCGAGCCGGAGCGCGACGATCACGGTGGCCGCGGCGCCGGCCGGAAAGGTGATCGCGGCGCCGACGTCGGCGCCGAACCGCCCGGGCGCGAACGCGAGGACGGCGGCCGCGGTAACCGCCACCGCAGCGGCCGCCACGGCGCGGCGCGGATCGGGCGGATCGACGGCGGTCACCGCCGCCCCGGTCCCGAGCAGGAGCATCGCCGCGATCGCCGCCTCGAGCTCGTTGCCGATCCCGAAGAAGCGAACGCCGAGGCCCGGGTTCGGGCCGAGCAGCGAGATCGCCGTCAGCGGCGACCCGACGACGACGTCGACGGCGGTCGCGAGGATCGAGATCGCGGCGGCCAGCGCGAACGCGCCGTAGCCGGCGCGACGACCGAGCCGGTGGCGCAACGTCACGAACGCGAGCGCTGCGAGCAGCGGAGCGCCGAAGCCGACGATCAGGCGCTCGCCGAGCTCGCTCGGCTCGATCGCGGCGGTGAGCAGCAGGATCGCCGGGACGATCGCCATCGCGACCGCGAACACGACCAGCGCGGCGCCCGTGAGGCTGCGGCGGAGGGCGACGACCGTGAGCAGGACCGCGACCCAGATCACGAGGTTGACCGCCAGCACCTCCCAGCGGCGGCTCGACACCTCGCCGAGCCGCGCCTCGCGGGCGGCGACGGCCGCGGCCGTGAGATCGCCTCCGGTCGGCGTGATCGCGCGGCCGTCGACGTCGTCGGGGACGGCGATCCCGTAGCGGTCGAGGAGCGTCGGCAGCAGGTCGGTGGCGAGCACGTATCCGCCCATCCGCGTCGAGTCGGAGGTGATCGCGTGGCCGTCGAACCCTGCGCCGGCGATGCCGACGGCGAGCAGGTCGCGCTCAGGGGGCGGCCGCTCGAGGGCGATCAGAAGGTCGCCGCGACCCGGACGGAGGCGTCCGGCGAGGCCGCGAAGCTCGTCCGGCCGCGCGCTCAGGATCGTGACGCCCGGACAGATGCCGGGCGCGCACGAATCGGTCCGCTCGATCCGTCCGTCGCGGTCGGCGGCGATCAGCGCCGGCGACCCGGCCAGCGACCGCGCCGCGATCCTGATGCCGGCGTCCTTCAGGGTCGATGCGAGCAGGCCCGGCTCGAGGTCGGCCGGCGCTCCGTCCGCACGAGCGACCACGCGCGCCCAGAGGTCGGCGGGGACGCGATCGCCGGTCACGTACAGGGGCGGCAGCGGCTCCGGGTACAGCGACCCGAACACCCGGTTGCCCTGTCCGATGTCGAGGTAGGTCTGACCCGCCGGGACGCGGCCGAGCCCGGCGCTCATCACCCCCGGCGCGATCCCGGGCACGGCGGCGGCGATCTCCTCGACGCCGGTGCCCGGCGGCAGCATCGCGATCGTGATCCGGGGCTGTGGGGGGGCGGCCGACGCGGGCCCGGCGGCGAGCGCCAACAGGGCGAGCGCTAGCATCGCGACCATGGCCGAGCGGACGTTCATCAGGTTCACGTTCCTCCAGATCGACCCGGCCTGGCAACGGCGCGCGGACGAACAGGGGGCCGAGGATAATCGCGCGATGCCCGTCGGCGGCGGGGGTCCCGCCTTCGCCCGGCCGCCGCGCGCCTGCTCGGCGGCCTGCCCAGCGACGTCCCGGCCCGAGCCGACGGCCTGAGCGCCCGGCGCCGATGAGCTCTCCGGGCATCGCGAGCGATCCCCTGCGGGTCGCGGTTGTCGGCTCCGGCCCCGCCGGCTTCTACGCCGCCGAGGCGCTGCTCGGGCACCCGGAGCTGGCGATCGAGGTCGACATGATCGACCGCCTGCCGACGCCGTTCGGGCTCGTCCGCGCCGGCGTCGCCCCCGATCACCCGAAGATCAAGAGCGTGATCAAGCGGTACGAGAGGACCGCCGGCCACGAGGCATACCGGTTCTTCGGCCATGTCACGGTCGGGCGCGACATCGGCGCCGCGGAGCTGGCCGGGCTCTACCACGCGGTCGTCTGGGCCTACGGCGCCGGCGCCGACCGGCGGCTCGGGATCCCCGGCGAGGACCTGCCCGGCTCGCACGCGGCCACCGAGTTCGTCGCCTGGTACAACGGCCACCCGGACTTCGCAGACCGCGGGTTCGACCTCGACTGCGAGCGGGTCGTCGTCGTCGGCAACGGCAACGTCGCCGCCGACGTCGCCCGGATGCTCGTCCTGCCCCGCGCCGAGCTCGAGGTCACCGACACCGCTCCCTATGCGATCGAGGCGCTCGCCGGCGCCGCCGTTCGCGAGGTCCTGATCCTCGGACGGCGCGGGCCCGCCCAGGCCGCCTTCACGAACCCCGAGGTGCGCGAGCTCGGCGAGCTGACCGACGCCGATGTCGTCGTCGATCCGGCGATGGTCGTCCGCGACGAAGCGACCGCCGCCTTCCTCGCGTCCGACGCCGCCGACGCCACCAACCGCAAGAACCTCGAGACCTTCACGGAGTTCGCGGAGCGCGAGCCGACCGGCAAGCCGAAGCGGGTCGAGCTCCGGTTCCTGCGCACGCCGCGCGAGATCTGTGGCACCGACCGGGTCGAGCGGATGATCGTCGCCGTCAACGAGCTCGAGATCGGCCCCGGCGGCGCCGTCCGGGCCCGGAGCACGGACCGGACCGAGACGATCGAGTGCGGAATGGTCCTGCGGTCGATCGGCTATCTCGGCACCGGGATCGACGGCATCCCCTACGACGCGACCGCCGGCGTGATCCCGAACGAACACGGTCGCGTCGTCGGCGACGACGGAGCTCCCCGTCCCGGCCACTACGTCGTCGGTTGGATCAAGCGTGGTCCGAGCGGGGTGATCGGCACCAACAAGAAGGACGCGCAGGAGACGATCGAGGCCCTGCTCGCCGATGCCGCAGCCGGCGCGCTGCCCGAGCGGCGGGACGTCGACGCGGACTCGTTGCCGGCCCTGCTGAGGGGACGCGAAATCGACTTCGTCGAGTTCGACGGCTGGCAGGCGATCGATGCGCTCGAGAAGCAGCGCGGCGCCGAGGCCGGCCGGCCGCGAATCAAGCTCACCGACTTCGAGGAGATGCTCGCGACGGCGAGAAAGGAGCGGAATGGCTGACCTCAACGAGCTCGAACGGATGATCTCCGCGGCGCTTCCGGGCGCCGAGGTGAGCGTCGTCGACGAAGGCGGCGGCGACCACCTGCGCGCGATCGTGACGGCGCCGCAGTTCACGGGGCTCTCGACGATCGACCAACACCGGCTGATCCGCGCGGCCGTCAAGCCGCGCATGGACGACGGCACGATCCACGCGCTGTCGATCAGCACGAGCCCGCCCGGCCGGGCGGGCGACTAAGGCGAATCCGGCCCCCGGCCGATAGGTCCTTCGGGCGCCCGACCGGGCGCTCGTCGCGACCACGGAGCTCAGTCGGATGGCCTCTCATCATCAGCGGGCGGGCACGAGCATGAGGCTGCTCCGCCTCGCCGAGGCAGTCCCCGCGCCCGAGGACGCAGCCGCGAGCCTCGGCGAAGCCGCAGTCGCCATCCTCGAGGGCTCTCCCGCGGGAATCGCGATCATCGACGCTGGCGGGACGATCGACTACTGGAACGAGGCGGCCGAGAACCAGTTCGGCCTCGAACGCTCACGCGCGCTCGGCGCGGAGCTCGCCTCGCTGGTCTTCCCGCAGCATCTCGAGGCCTCGGTCCGGGCCGTCCTGATGCGCGAGCTCGACGAGCCGGGCAACGGCCTCGGCCAACGCCGGCTCGAGCTCGGCGCCCGTCGCGCCGACGGCCACGAGCTGCCCGTCGACGTCGCGACGATCCCGCTGGAGATCGACGGCGTGCGGCGGTTGGTCGTCTACCTGCAGGACGCGAGCGAGCGCAGCGAGCGCGAGCGCGAGCTCCACGCCGACGCCCGGCGGCGCTCGGCGGTCCTCGACCTCGGCCAGCTGGCGCTCGAGGGCATGGCGATGGACCTGCTGCTCAGGCGCGCGGTCGAGCTGATCGTCGACGAGCTCGGCATCGATCGCTGCGAGATCTGGCGGCGCGACGAAGGCGGCGCGACGATGACGTTGCGATCGAGCCACGGGTGGCCGTCCGACGAGATCGAGACGGCGATCCCGCTCGTCCCGTCGACGCAGCCCGGCTACGTGCTGCTCCGCGGCCAGGGCGCGATCGTCGTCGAGGACTTCCGTCGCGAGGGTCGCTTCACGCCGGTCGCCCCGGCGGCGACGGCACCGACGCAGAGCTCGGTCTCGATCCGGATCCCCGGCACCTCGGGAGGGTTCGGATCGCTGATCGCCGGCTCGGAGACGGTGCGCCGCTTCGAGCTCAGCGACATCGGCCTGATCGTCTCCCTCGCCCAGACCCTCGGCGCCGCGATCGAGCGCTCGCGCGCGATCGACTCGCTCGCCGACGCGGAGCGCCGCATCCGCACGCTGGTCGAGCGACTCCCCTCGGTGAGCTACCAGGCCAGCCTCGGGGCCAGCGGCGCTTGGCATTTCGTCTCACCGCAGATCGAGGAGATCACCGGCTACACGCCGGAGGAATGGATGGCCGATCCGCGGCTGTGGGAGAGCGCGATCCATCCCGACGATCTCGACCGGGTCATCGAGGCGGAGAACCGGTGCGGACTCGAGGGCAGACAGCTCGACATCGCCTACCGGATCCGCCGCCGCGACGGCGAGTTGATCTGGGTCCGCGACCGCGCGTCGGTCGGAACCGCCGACGAGGACGGGACGAGGGTGGTCGAAGGACTGATAACGGACATCAGCGAGCAGAAGGCTGCCGAGGACCGGCTTCGCTACCTCGCCGAGCACGACGAGCTGACCGGCCTGATGAACCGGCGCCGCTTCGAGAGCGTGATCGACCACGAGATCGGCGCCGACCGGCTGCCCGGGGGGCGCGGCGCGATGATCATCGTCGACCTCGACCACCTGACGCGCGTCAACGACACGCTCGGGCGCAGCACCGGCGACCGGGTCGTCGCCGACATCGCGAAGGTGCTGGCCGGAGAGCTGGGCGACGACCGGCTGCTGGCGCGGCTCGACAGCGACGAGTACGGGCTCATGATCCCCGGCGTCGGCGCGGCGCAGGCGCTCGAGCGGGCGGGAACGATCCTCGCCGCGATCCGCGAGCGGAGCGGCGCGTCGGCGCTGACCGCGAGCGCCGGCATCGCGCTCGTCGAAAGCGACATGGGCGTCAGCGCGGCCGATCTGATCACGGCAGCCGACATCGCCCTCCACCAGGCCAAGGAGGCGGGGCGCGACCGCGCCCTCGTCTTCACCGGCGAGGACCGCAACCGGCTCGAGTGGGTCGGCCACGTCCGTCATGCGATCGCCCACGGTGGCCTCGTCCTCTACTCGCAGCCGATCATCGACATGGCGACGGGACTGGCCTGCGCCGAGGAGCTGCTCGTCCGGATGACCGACCCGGTCAGCGGCCGGCCGATCGCCGCCGGGGAGTTCGTCCCGACCGCCGAGCGCCTCGGCCTCGCCCGCAACCTCGACCGCTGGGTCGTCTCGAAGGCGCTCGACCTGATTCGGACCGGCCGCCGCGTCAGCGCCAACATCTCGGCGGCGACGATCAGCGACCGGGCGCTGACGGAGATGGTCGCCACCTCGCTGGCGGAGAGCCGAGCCGACCCCGCCCTGCTGACGTTCGAGATCACCGAGACCACGGCGACGCCGGCGATCGAGTCGCTGCGGGACTTCACCGACCGCGTCGAGGCGCTCGGCTGTGGCCTGTCGCTCGACGACGTCGGCACCGGGTTCGGCTCGCTCACCTACCTGCGCCACCTGCCGTTCACCGAGCTCAAGATCGACATGCAGTTCGTGCACGGCGTCATCGAGTCGGCCGCCGACCGCAAGATCGTCGAGTCGCTGGTCGCCCTCGCCCGCGGCCTCGGGATGCGAACGGTCGCCGAGGGGGTCGAGGACCGGGCGCTCGTCGAGCCCCTGCGCGAGATCGGCGTGACCTGCGCGCAGGGCTACCTGTTCGGCCGTCCGGGCCCGGTCTGACCGACCCCGGCGCCAACGCCCCGCACCCCGACGCGCGCCCACGCCCCGCCGGCCACCGGGGGCACGGGCACGCCGAAGCGCAGTTCCCGCGCTCGACGTGGGCGATCCGCGGCTCAGGACGCCGGCACCGGGGCCAACGGGCCGTCAGGTATCGATCTGCATCGGCGGGCTTCGGTACCCCTGATCCCGCTTCGGCTCCTCCGTCGCGCCCTGCTCGATCTCGGGCTGCGGGACGCCGAGGGCCTCGGCCAGCTCGCCGGAGTGGAGCATCTCCTCCATCAGGTCGGCGCCGCCGAGCAGCTCGCCGTCGACGTAGAGCTGCGGGAAGGTCTGCCAGTCGGCGATCTCGGCGGTGACGTCGCGAAGCGGTTGCAGCACCGGCAGGACGTCGATCGCCCCGTACTCGGTGCCCATCTGCTCGAGGATTCCGACCGCGCGCATCGAGAAGCCGCAGCGGGGGGCGTCCGGGGTCCCCTTCATCAGCAACAGGACCTTGTTCTCGCCGATCGCGTTCTCGAGTTGGGCGCGGAGCTCGGGGTTGGCAGCCAATGTTTCCCTCCTGGGTACGGTCGAGCGGATGCCCAACCCTCGTGGCGGAGGGCTAGGCGGTCACAGCGTGATCTTCGGCGTCGTCGCGGACCTGGAACGAGGACCCGCATCCACAGGCGGCGACGACGTTCGGGTTGTTGACGGCGAAGCCGGCGCCCTGCAGGCCCTCGACGTAATCGATCTCGGAGCCGAAGACGAACTGCATCGAGACCTTGTCGACGACGACCGCGACGGCGTTGTGCTCGAAGACGAGGTCGTCGTCCTTGCGCTTGTCGAGGGCGAGGGCGTACTGGAAGCCGGAGCAACCGCCGCCGCGCACCGCGATGCGGAGCACCTGGTCGGCCTCGTCCTGGGCGGCGAGCAGCTCCTTGAGCTTCCCTGCCGCGACGTCGGTGATCGTGATCGCTGCTTCGGGGGTCTCCATGGCTTCAGATTGTATAGCAGGGACGGAAGCCGTCAATCGCGGCCGGCGGCCCCGCCCTCCGCCCCGCCCGCGCCGTAGCGCCAGTCGAGGTACTCGCGGATCCGCTTCGAGTCGTGGACGACCTCGTCCCCGTCGATCAGCACGGGAACCCGGCTTTGGCCGGTCAGCTCGACGATCTCCGGCCGGTCGCGGCGCCGGTAGGGAACCCGCTCGATCCGGTGCTCGACGCCGGCCCGGCGCAGCTTCCGGGCCACCGCGCCGCACGGGCAGAGGTAGTCGGTCGGCGTCGGGCAGCGGTAGAGGACCACCTCGCGGCCGCGACCACTGCCGCCGTTCATCTCGGCAGCAGCCGCCCGACCACCCGGCCCGCCCGCCCGAGGAGCTCGAACGCCGCATCGGCCGGGCCGGGCTCGGACTCGGCCTGCTCGCCGAGCTCCGCCTTCGTCGCCTCCAACGTCGCCTCCAACGTCTCCTCGTGCGGACGCGCCGAGAAGGCGAGCTCGCGCTTCGCCTTCGCCGCCGAGTAGGTCCACCACAGCGACGCGGCGCGAACCTGGTCGACGCTGAAGCCGATGCCGAGATGAAGCCGCTCGGCGGCCTCGGCGCTGGCGACCGCGAGCCGCGGCGAGAGTCGCAGTGGCGGTACCGGCACCCCGCTGATCCGCGAGAGGTCCGCGAAGAGCCGCTGCAGGGTGAAGTTGCGGCCGCCGAGGATGTAGCGCTCCCCGCAGCGGCCCTCCTCGTCGGCGAGGATCATGCCGGCAGCGACGTCGCGAACATCGACGACGTTGAGGCCGCCGTCGACATAGGCGGGGATCCGCCGTCGCAGGAACCTGCGGACGACGTCGATCGACATCGACGGAGCGGTGCCGATCGGCGGGCCGAGGACGAACGTCGGGTTGACGATGACCGCGTCGAGCCCCTGTGCGGCCGCGCGGAGCACCTCGGCCTCGGCCTCGTGCTTGGAGTTGGCGAAGGCGATGCCGAGGTGCGCGATCGTGTACGGCTGGGTCTCATCGGCCCGTCCGCCCCGCGATGCGGGGCCGATCGCCGCGACCGTCGACGCGTGGACCAGGCGCGAGACTCCGGCTGCGAGCGCCTCGGCAGCGATCAACGCGGCTCCCCCGGCGTTGACGGCGAAGGCGCGTTCGGCGTCGGCAGGCTCGAGCGAGTTCGCCGCTGCGAGGTGGAAGACCCGGTCGACGCCGTCGACCGCACGGCGGACCGCGCGGCGATCGGTGATGTCGCCGGTGACGCGGTCGTGCTCGATCCCGTCGAGGACGCTCGTGTCCGAGTCGCGTCGGATCAGCAGCCGCAGCCCGTCGCCGCGTTCAGCGAGCGCGCGCACGAGGTGCGAGCCGATCAGGCCGGTCGCGCCGGTCACGAGCGTCGTGGGCATCGCGCCTGATGGTAGTGAGGCGGAAGCCGCCGGCTCACGGCCAAGTGGTACAAACGGTCGCGGTGAGCGGACCAGGGGATATCGCGATCGTCTGCGACTCCACCTCCTACCTCCCCGATGCCCTGATCGACGAGGCCGGGGTGCAGCGGGTGAGCCTGTACGTGTCGATCGGCGGCGAGCAGCGCCGCGAGCGCGAGATCGGCGACTACGGCTCGTTCTTCGAGCGGCTCCGCTCGAGCGACGAGGGCGTGACGACCTCGCAGCCCTCGATCGGCGACTTCGTCGCCGTCTACGGTCCGCTGCTCGACGCCGGCAGGGAGATCGTCTCGATCCACCTCGCCTCCGGCATCTCCGGGACCTACGAGTCGGCCCTGCAGTCGCGGCAGCGGCTGATCGACGAGGGCCGCGGCGGCGAGCGGATCCACGTCGTCGACAGCCGCACCGGCTGCGGGGGGATGGGGATGCTGGTCCTGGCCGCGGCGGCGGGCGCGCGAGCCGGCGAGACAGCCGAGGCGATCGTGGCCCGCGTCGGCGACGCCCGCGACGAGCTGCGGATGTGGTTCGCGATCGACACGCTCGAGTACCTGCGCAAGGGCGGCAGGATCGGCGCCGCTCAGGCCTGGTTGGGGTCGGCGCTGCAGATCAAGCCGATCCTGACGCTCGACGACGAGATCACCCCGGTCGAGCGGGTCCGGACCCACCGCCGCGTCTTCGAGCGCCTCGTCGAGTACGCCGCCGAGCTTCACGAAGGCGGTCGCGACGCCTGGGTCGTCCAGCACATCCAGGACCCCGGGAACGCGCAGCGACTGGTCGAGCGCTGCCGCGAGGTGATGGGCTCCGATCCCGTCTTCATCTCCGAGATCGGCCCGGTCATCGGCGCCCACACCGGCCCGGGCCTGCTCGGCATCGGCGGCCTGCCGGCGCGATTCCTGGGCGCGTAGAGGCTCCAGCGCGACCCGAGCGAATCGGTGAGCTGCTCCCGAACCGGCCCCCTGCGACACCGGGGACGGAGAGGCTTCAGGCACCGACGGCGGCTGGTCCGGCCGCCTCGCGGCGACGGGCACCGATCCCGAGGCACGTTCTCGGGAGCTATTCCCGCCTGCGTGCCAGGCGGTGGGCCCCGGCCGCCGAGGAGGATCGGAGCCGGCCGGAGGTAGCGGCGGTCGCGCCTCGACCGTGCGGACTGGCAGGTTCGAGGTGCGTATCGGGGCGAGAGGGCGTGCCGCGTCGGGGCAGGGAGCCCGTCAGTGGTGCCCGTTGCCGTGACCGTGTCTGTCGACGTCGATCTCGATGGCCTTCCACGCCCGGCTGGTCGTGCGCCCGGATACCTCGACCTCGACGCGGAGACCCCGACGAAGCTGGCCGAAGCGGTTGATGCCGTGGTCGAAGCGGGTGCGCCGTGTCACCTTGATCCTCACCCTGCCGACGTGGTGATCGCGCATCTTGAACGTGCGTTTGGCGGACGTCACCGCGAGGACCCGGCCCTCGAACTCACGGCAGTGCTTGCGGCAGTGCTTGCCCGCGGCCACCTGCACGGACGAACCCTGCCCGATCGGGGCGGCGGTGGCCCCGGCGACAAGACCGAGCGCCACCGCGCCCACGATCAGGGCGACTGCGGTCCGCTTCATCTCGATCCTCCCTCCTTCGCTTGCACGCGCTCAAGGCGTTGCCGAGCTACCAGGATCCCGCGATGAGCGCCGCGCCTCGACCGTGCCGACTACGGGTTCGAGGTGCGTATGTGGGCGGGACGGGACGCAGGCCGGATTCACGGGCCCGGATCCACTTCAGACGTTCGGAACGTGTTGGGGCTCGTCATCTAGCGCCGGCGCCGGAACGCGCGGAACGCGATCACCGTGCCGACGACGAAGCCGGCCACGGCGGCGCCCTTGATGAGCTCCTCGCGGTGGGCGCTGATCTGCGCCCGCCAGTCGGTCAGCTCGTTGACCCTGGTGCGCAGCGCGACGACCGACCCGGCGAGCTGGGCCTGCTGGAGGTCGATGTCGCGACGGATCTGAGCGGCGCTGCGGCCGGGTGCGCCGGGACGCGGGGCCGCCGGGTCGTTCGCTGCCGGGCCCGTGCTCACGGCGCCTTCCCGAGCGTGTCCCGGGTCTCCTTGAGCTCCTCGATCGCCATCTCCGGCGCCGGCGACTCGACCTCGCCGAAGAGCTTCTTCGCGACGAGCCCGGCGATCGCGGCGAGGATCACGAGGACCCCGGCCTCGATCGCGAACCCGACCCAGACCGAGCCCTCGATCCCGAGGATGTCGTTGATCAGCCAGGCGATCGCGAACATCAGCATGATCCCGGCGGCGAGCAGGAAGACCCCGGCGGCGGCGGCGATCCCGGCGCCGCGGGCAAGGGTCGTCAGCTTCTCGGTGACCTCCGCCTTGGCGAGCGCCACCTCCTCGCGGACGAGGATCGAGACGCGCTCGGAGACGTCGAAGACGAGCTCGCCCACCGACCGGCTCTCGTCGGCGGGCGGCGTCTGCGGTGGCGCCGGCGCGGCGCCGGTCACGGTCGGCTCTGTCGGCTGCTCGGCCATCGATCAGTCGGGTGGATCCTCACCGAAGATGCGGCGAAAGACGATCGCGGCCACGCGGGCTGCGGCGATGCTTGCAAGCGCACCGAACGCGGCGAGGAGCCCCGACCAGACGAGTCGCTTTGTGATCTCGTTGTCCATTCGTGTCCCTTGTTCGGTCCGCCGCGGAGCTCCGCGGCGGGATGGCGACCTTATCGGGACGGCTCAGGGCCCGTCGCGCCGCTCGAGCCCGCAGCAGAGTGTCTCGACGACCATCGTCGCGGCGCGGTCGAACTCCTCGTCGGTCGCCGGGATCAGGCCGAACACCCAGCCGGAGAGGAGTTGCTCGATCGCCCCGTAGAACCACATGCCGACGAAGTCGGGGTCGATCTCCTCGCGGTAGAGGCCCTCGCGCTGCCCGTCGGCGACGATCCGCGAGACGACGTCGTAGGCGCGCCGGATCTCGGGCAGGTGGGTGGCGCCGAACGAGTTGGCGGCGCGGGTGACCTCGATGATGATCACCTTCATCAGCTCCGGGTCGTGCCGGTAGGAGTCGATGATGAAGCGAGCGATCCCGGCGAGCTTCTCGCGGGCGGGGATCTCCTGCTCGTAGAGCGAGTCGGAAGCATCGAGCAGCAACGACCAGCGCTCCGTGAAGAGCTCCGTCATCACCGCCTCCTTCGAGCGGAAGTAGTGATAGACGAGCCCGTAGGCGACGCCGGCCTCGTCGGCGATGTCGGCGACGCGCGTCGAGTGGTAGCCCTGGTGCGCGAAGACGCGGATCGCGGCGTCGAGGATCGCGCGGCGCTTGTCGGCGGGCGTCGTCTTGACGCGATCAGCCACGGCCGCCGACCTCCACCGGCCACGCATAGGCGCCCTCGCGGCGGCTGCGCAGCGACGGGACCGCTGAGCGGACGCGATCGATCTCGCCGAGGTCGATCTCGGCGATCGCGTGGCCCTCGCCGTCGGCGAGGACGGCGAGCACCCGCCCCCAGGGATCGACGATCATCGAATGCCCCCAGGAGCTGAACCGCGGCGGCGCCTCACCGAACTGGTCGGCGGCGACGACGAAGAGCTGGTTCTCGATCGCCCGCGCCCGCAGCAGCACCTCCCAGTGATCACGCCCGGTCGCCGCCGTGAACGCGGACGGGACCGTGATCACGGACGCGCCGCGGAGCGCGAGGATCCGGTGGAGCTCGGGGAAGCGGAGGTCGTAGCAGATGCTCATGCCGATATCGAGGTCGCCGGCGGGTCCGAGGACGACTTCGGTGCCCGGCTGTTCGTGCTCGGACTCGCGGTAGGCGA
Source organism: Solirubrobacterales bacterium (assembly GCA_041393495.1). Taxonomy (GTDB): domain Bacteria; phylum Actinomycetota; class Thermoleophilia; order Solirubrobacterales; family 70-9; genus RHKX01. Next base: position 20,294 of record JAWKKA010000015.1, read on the forward strand.
CGCCGCCGACATCGACGTCGAACATGTGGATCTTCCGGTAGGCGGCTGCGATCTCGCCGCCGGGATCGATCAGAAGCGACGTGTTGGCGATTCGCTCCGAGCCGGCGATCCGCTCGCCGACGCTGCCGGCGACGAGCGTGATCCCGAGCTCGCGGGCCCATCCCCGGCAGGCCGAGACGATCGGCCCGTCGAGCGGCTCGGCGAGCTCAGCGAGGACCTCGCCGGGACCGAGCGCACTCCACTTCTCGGGGAGCACGACCAACTCGGCGCCGGCCGCTGCCGCGGCGCGGACGAGCCGCTCGGCGACCGCGAGGTTGCGATCGACGTCGGCGCTGGAGTTGAGCTGTATCGCGGCGGCCCGCATGCCGGCTCCCGATCCCGCCGGCTCCCGGCGCCGGCGATTGATTGACTAGTCAATCTACCGCACCGCCGATCTCTGGCGGGCGATCCGTTTCCACCGTCGCGCGACCGCTGTTCGCCGCCCGAGACCCGGTCAACGCTCCCGATTGGCCCGGTGCGATTCGAGCTCGGCCGCGATCAGCTTCGAGTTCATCGCCGCGATCAGGTCGGCGAGCGGCTCGATCCCGGCTTCGATCAGCGCCGCGGCGCGGTCGGGCTCGAACCGGCCGACCAGCTTCTCGGAGAGCAGCTCGACCTCGCGGCGTGCGAGCGCCTGCAACGGCTCGAGGAAGCGGGCGGCGTCATAGACGGTGAAGCCGATCCGCTCGTCGTAGCCGCCGGCGCGGAAGCGGGCGATCGCGGCGATGATGCGGACGTCGGAGGAGGAGTAGCCGTCGGCGGCGGCGCTGAGGATCCCGAGCTCGGCGAGCCGGTCGAGGACGTCGGTGGGGACGTCATGGCGCTCGCTCACCTCGGCGGCCGGTACGCGCTCATGCTCGCGCGCGAGCGCCCGGTCGATCTCGCGGTCGGACTCGGCGAGCAGCGCCCGGACCGCTTCGGTGTCGCCGCCCTCGCGATCGAGGAGCTCGCCGATCACCTTCAGCGGCATGTAGCGCTCCTCCTGCAGGAGCTTGATCAGGCGGATCCGCTCGACGGTCGCGGCCGGGTAGTAGGCCATGTTGCGGCTCGTCTTCGTTCCCTCCGGCAAGAGGCCCTCGCGCAGGTAGTGGCGGACGGTCGCGACCGGGACCCCGGCCGCCTCGGCGAGCTCGCTGATCTTCAGCGTCGGCTCGCCGGCGTCGGCGCCGCTCGGGGCCGCGCTCATCCGGCCACCTCGACCGGGAACGCGACCGAGGCCGCCAGGTCGCAGCGTTCGTGAGCCTCGTGATGGAGCTCGGCGAGCGCCGCGGCGCCGGGATCAGCGGCGAAGCGGACCCGCGGATGGAGATCGACCCGCGTGAACCGGCCGCCCGCGAGGGTCCCGACCGGATCGTCCTCGTAGGTGTCGACGCGGAGCCGGCGCGCCCGCGCCAGGGCGATGAACCAGAGCATGTGACACGCCGCGAGCGCCGCGACGAACAGCTGCTCGGGATCGGCGCGGTCGGGATCACCGCCGTTCGCCGCCATCGTCGAGCCGCGGACGACCTCGCCGGCCACCTCGACCCGGTGGGCGCGGAGGTCGGCCTTGCTCGGCTCCCACACGACCCGAGCGCGGTGCGTGGTGCTCGCGCTCTCCGCGGGCGGTGTCTCCCGCCCCACGATCAACCCCCCGAATCGGGCTGTCCGCTGTCCGCTGTCCGCTGTCCACCCAGCCCGAGCAGCTCCCGCGCCTCGGCGACGCTCGCCGCCCGGCGGCCGACGTCCTCGGCCATCTGCCGCGCCTTCGCGATCAGCTCGCCGTTCGAGCGCGCCATCGCGCCGCTCGGCAGGTAGAGGTTGTCCTCGAGGCCGGCGCGGACGTTGCCGCCGAGGACGAGCGCTGTCGCGAGCAGCTTCCATTGGTCGCGCGAGACGCCGATCACCTGCCAGTTGTTCGGCCCCTCCGGGCCGCCCGGGACCTGGTCGGCCATCACGCCGACGTTCCGCGGCGTCGGTCGGATCCCGCCGGTGACGCCCATCACCAGCGAGATCTGCAGCGGCGGCCCGAGCAGGCCCATGTCGAGCAGCGGGTCGAGGTTGGCGACGTGGCCGGCGTCGAAGCACTCGTGCTCCGGCTGGATCCCGTTCTCGCGCATCGCCCCGACCAGCTCGACGATCGTGTCGAAGCTGTTCTCGAAGACCGCCTTGAAGACGAAGTCACGGCGCCGGCGCGAGTACTTCGCGTAGTTCATCGACGACATGTTCAGCGCCGCGACGTCCGGCTTCAGCTCGCGCAGGTAGGCGATCCGCTTCTCGAGCGGAACGCCGATCGCCCCGGTCGAGTAGTTGATGATCACGTCACCGGCTGCGGCCCTGATCGCCGCGGTGATCGCCCGGAAGTCCCCGATCTCGTACGACGGCGTCCCGTCGGGAGTGCGGGCGTGGATGTGGATCTGCGAGGCGCCCTCATCGACCGCCCGCCGCGCCTCCTCCCCGTACTCCTCGGGCGTGTAGGGAATCGCCGGGCACTGCTCGCGGTTGGCGATCGCCCCCGAGATCGAGCAGCTGATGATGACCGGGTCGGAGAAGGAGCTCACAGGGCTCCGGCCTCGTCCCGCAAGGTCGCGGCGGGCAGCGGGCAGCGGGCAGTCGCCCGCATGCGGCGGGCGCTCCGGCCGGGAAGCTGCCGGCTGCCGGCTGCCGGCTGCCCGCTCACCTCCCCTTCCACTCCGGCTCGCGCTTCTCGAAGAACGCCTTCACCCCCTCCGCGAGGTCCTCGGTCGAGAACGTCAGCGAGAGCTGGCTGCGCAGGTACTCGAGCCCGTCGTCGAGCGCCATGTCCTGCTGGCGGTACATCGCGTCGTGGCCGAGCCTCATCAGCACCGGGCTCTTCGACGCGAGCCGCCGCGCCCAGTCGGCGACGGCGGCGTCGAAGTCGGCCGCCGGGACGACCCTGTTCGCGAGCCCGTACTCGACCGCCCTGTCGGCGTCGATCCGCTCGCCGAGCAGCATCATCTCGTTGACCACCTTCCGCGGAACGTTGCGGTAGATGATCGCCATGATCATGTAGGGGAAGGCGCCGACGTTGATCTCCGGCGTCGCGAACGTGATCCCCGCGCGGGCGATGACGAGGTCGCAGGAGAGCGCCAGGCCCATCCCGCCGGCGAGGACGTGGCCGTTGGCCGCGCACAGCGACGGCTTGCCGAGGCGCGGCATCAGCCGGAAGAACTCCAGGAACCGGTCCGAGGAGAAGTGCTTGGCGACGAGCGGCGCATCGGCCGCGAAGCCGCCGAGGTCGGCGCCGGCGCAGAAGGCCTTCTCGCCGGCGCCGGTGAGGACGACCGCGCGGACGTCGTCGTCGTCGCGGACCCGCTCCATCGCGTCGACGAGCTCGCTCAGCATCAGCGTCGAGAGCGCGTTGCGCTGCTCGGGCCGGTTCAGGGTCACGGTCGCGACCCCGTCCGACACGTCGTAGAGAAGCTGCTCGTAGGCCATGGCACACGATCCTGGCGACCGCCACCCGAGCCTACCATCGCGTGAAGTGGGAAGTGACGCTGCCTACTTCCCGGGCGGCGCCGGCGCCGGCCAACCGTGGCGCCGGCCACCGGCCAACCGTCGCGCCGGCCCCGCCTCTCCGCGCGCGTCCACGGACGGCTCCGGAAGCCGGTTCGTGCACCCCGGCGGCGCTCAGGCGGGGCTGGCGACGCCGGACCGCTCGAGCGCCCGGACGAACGCGCTGACTGCGGCGCCGTCGAACTGGCTGCCCGAGTAGCGGCCGATCTCGTCGATCGCGTCAGCGGGCGTCCTCGCGGGCCGGTAGGGCCGGTCGCTCGTCATCGCGTCATAGGACTCGGCGACGGCGAGGATTCGCGACTCGAGCGGAATCTCGGGGCCGCTGAGCCCGCGCGGGTAGCCGTGGCCGTCGGGCTGCTCGTGGCGGGCGAGGATCCATTCGCGGACGTCGGTCAGCTCGCGGGCGGCGAGGATACGGGCGGCCATCTCGGGGTGACGGCGAACCTGATCCCACTCCGACGGCGACAGCGGCCCCGGCTTGTCGAGGATCGCGCCGGCGATCCCGACCTTGCCGATGTCGTGCAGCATCCCCGCGAGCCGCAGCCGCGCGATCCGCTGCTCGGAGAGGCCGAGCTCGCGTCCGATCATCTCGCAATGGCGGGCGACCGCCTGCGAATGGGCGGCGCCACCCTCGTCGCGGAGGTCGAGCACCTCGGCGAGGCTGAGCACGGTTCCGAGTTGGGCGCGGCCCTCGCCCGGGGTGGGTAGGCCCTCCCCCTCGATCGCGCTCTCGAGGTCGGCGGAGTAGATGACCGCGCGGTCGCACCCGAGCGCGACCGCGGCCTTCATCGCCGCCGTCGACGCCAGCAGCAGCTCGTCGGCATTGCTTGCGTGCTTGGGGAACGCGGCGACACCGAGGCCGGCGCTGAGGTCGAAGCCGCGCTCGCGGTAGGCGCGGCGCATCCGGGTGAGGATCTGCTCGGCGAGCAGGAAGGCGGTGTGCTGGTCGGTCTCGGGGAGGACGACGACGAACTCGGAGGCGCCGGTCCGCCCGACCGTGTCGATCCGCCGCGTCGACTCGTCGAGCATCCGCGCGAGCCGACGGAGGGCCTCGTCGCCGGCCTCGTAGCCGAGCTCCCTGTTGAGCTGCCGGAGCCCGACCAGGTCGACGGTGATCAGCCCGACGTGGTGGGCATTGATGCGGGCGCGCTCGATCTCGTTGGTGAGGACCTCGTTGGCGCCGTGGCCGTTGACGTGACCGGTCAGCAGGTCGGTTCGCGCCGCCGAGCTCAGCGACCCCCAGAGCCTGTTCACCCGGGTCCGTAGCGCATGGATCATGAAGCCGGCGATCGCGAGGCTGCCGAACGTGACGACGAACTGGTAGCTGAGCGTGCCCGAGACGGCCTCGACGCCGTCGGCGGCAGCGGCCATCGCCACCAGGGTGGCGCCGTAGCAGAGCCCCATGAAGGCGACATCGACGACCGCATCGATCCGTGGCAGGAAGTAGAAGGCGTAGAAGCAGGGCCAGAGGTAGAAGAGGCTGAAGCCGCTCGTCGGGTCGTGGGTCAGGTACAGCCCGGCGGTGACCTCGAGGATCCCGATCGCCGGGGCGAGCCGCACGAGCCACATCGGCACCCGGTTGGCGAAGAGCAGGAACGAGAGCGCGAACGCGCCGGTGAAGCCCTGCACGAGCAGCATCGCCGGCACGTCGAAGCTGTCGGGATGGGGGAGCAACACGCCGAGGACGCCGAGGAACATCCCGGCGAGCGAGACGAAGGCGCCGGCCCGGGCGAGCGGTGCGACCTGGCGGCGGTCGCCGCTTTGGCCGTAGCCGGGGTCGAGGGCAGCCGCGCTCGCACCGTTGCCGGTGTTGGCACCCTCGAAAACGGCGAAGCCCATCGCTGACACTCCTGTCGGGTCGGGCCGCCCTCCCCCGGGGACGGCACACCTGTGCCCGTCCTATCGCCAGATGGCGGCCGAAACCTGAATCCCAGAGCCCTACCCCGAACGCTTCCCGCCGCCCGCGCTGCCACCTCGCGCCGCCGGCGCTGCCACCTCGCGCCGCCGGCGCTATCACCTCGCGCCGCCGGCGCCGATCGCCCTCGCTCCGCCTAAGCCGTATGAAGTAGTCAGTGGTACTGTCTACTTCGACCGGTCCCCGATCGTGAAGGAGCAGCACGTGGCCACGGCAGCGAGCGACGTCGTCAAACCGGACTTCTCGTCCCGGCGCAAGCACTTGATCTTCACCGACGAGCACGAGGACCTGCGCGAGTCGATGCGATCCTGGGTCCTCAAGGAGCTGACCCCGCATGCGGAGGAGTGGGAGGAGAGCTACTGGCCCGACTCGGTGCTGCAGCGGATGGGGGAGCTCGGCTACATCGGCCTCTGCTTCCCCGAGGAGTACGGCGGCCAGGGCGGCGACTACTACTACTCGCTGGTCCGGGCCGAGTGCCTCTCGCACGCCAACTCGGGCGGCCTCGGGATGGGCCTCGCCGTCCACACCGACATGGTCCTGCCGCCGATCGAGCTGCTCGGGTCCGAGGACCACAAGCAGCGCTACCTCGTGCCCGGGATCAGGGGCGAGCGGATTGCCTGCCTCGGGATCACCGAGCCCGGCGCCGGCTCCGACGTCGCCGGCATCCGCACGACGGCCCGGCGCGAGGGCGACGAGTATGTGATCAACGGCGCGAAGACGTTCATCACCAACGGGGCCCGCGCGGACTTCATCCTCCTCGTCACCAAGACCGACCCCGACGCCGGCCACGACGGAATCAGCCTGTTCCTCGTCGACCTCAGGGACGATGCCGGCGAGCCCGTCCCCGGGTTCACGGTCTCGCGGACGCTCGAGAAGCTCGGGATGCACTCCTCCGACACGGCCGAGCTCGCCTTCGAGGACGTGCGCGTCCCGGCGGAGAACATGCTCGGCCAGGAGGGCAAGGGCTTCTACCACATCTCCTGGGAGCTGCAGGGAGAGCGGCTGGTCGCGGCCGCCGGCTCGGTCGCCGGCGCCGAGCGGATGTTCGAGAGGACCCTCGAGTACGCCAAGGAGCGGCAGGCGTTCGGGCGGCCGATCGGCAAGTTCCAGGCGATCCGTCACAAGTTCGCCGAGATGGCGACGAAGATCGAGGCCGCCAAGCAGCTCACCTACGCGACGGCGTGGCGCTTCAACAACGGCGAGTACCCGGTCCGTGAGATCACCGAGACGAAGCTCTACACCTCGCGGATCGCCTGCGAGATCGCCGACGAGTGCATCCAGATCCACGGCGGTTACGGCTACATGAAGGAGTACGGGATCGAGCGCGCCTATCGCGACGTCCGCCTGAACCGGATCGGCGCCGGCACCGACGAGATCATGCTCGAGGTGATCGGCCGCAGCTACGGCCTCTAGCACTGCCGCCGAGAGCCAACGACCCCCGCCGGGCCGGCCCCGGAAAGATCTCGGCCCGCCATGTTGCCTGGGCGGGCCGAGAGGGGGATGGGTATGGATCGGACCTGAATGCGTGGCGCCTGTGGGGAGCCACGCCGGGTTCTTGGGACTCGTTTAGGTCCTGCCGGGACGATCGGCACCCGGGTGTCGAATCTTGATCCCCCGATCGGCGGAACCTGTGGTGCATGCCGGCTCAACCGGACGGTGCCGCCTCGCCGCGATCGGATGAGCAGCGGATCGACCATCCGTCCAGATCCTTGGCCGAACGAGGAGACGCTGCCAGAATCAACCGCATGATCGCGCTGGGCAAGGACGCCGGGCCGGAGGTCGTCGCGACCGTCGCCGAGGGCAGCCCGCTGTTTCGGATCGGCCTCGTCGCGGTCCTCGACGACGCCGGGATCGTCGTCGCTGAGGAGTCGACCGATGCGGAATCGGCGATCGCGGCGATCGAGCGGGCCGAGCCCGCCGTCGCGGTGGTCGATCTCGACCTGCCCGGCGACGGGCTCCACGTTCTCGAGACGGTCCAGCGGCGCGGCACCACGGCCCGCGTCCTGATCCTCGCGGCCGGGGCCGATTCCGCGCCGCTGTACAGGGCGCTCTCGCTCGGCGCGGGCGGCTTCGTCGCCCGCCGCAGCGACGGCGAGCGGGTCTGCGCCGCGGTCCGCTCGGTTGCCGCCGGCGAGACCGTGATCGACGAGCGCTTCCAATCCGGGCTCGCCGCCGAGATCCGCCTTCGCGAGCGCGGCGAGCGGCCGGCCCTCACCGACCGCGAGCGCCAGGTGCTGAAGCTGGCGGCCGAGGGCGGCACGGTCGCCGAGGTCGCCGGTCGCCTGCACCTCAGCGACGCGACGATCAAGACGCACCTCCACCACGCCTACGAGAAGCTCGACGTCTCCGACCGCGCCGCGGCGGTCGCCCGGGCGATGCGGTTCGGCCTGATCGAGTGATCGAACGAGAGAGGGCGTCGCTGGCAGCGACGCCCTCAGCCGTTCCGTATCCCTCGCGCTCGGCGAGGGATGCAACCGTTGTCGCTCAGGCCATCGGCCGCGGGGGCGGGCGCCTTGAGCGTCGGACGGCGGATCTGCGGGTTGAACCGGCCGCCATCCGATCGGTTGAGGGCGCCGGGACGCTCGGGCCGCCGCTCCCGGCCGTGCGAGAATCCGCGCGGTGAGCGCCGGGCGGCTGACGATCCTGATCGCGGACGATCATCCCGTCTACCGGCAGGGACTGGAGCGGGCGATCGGCGAGCGACCCGACCTCGAGCTCGTCGGCTCGACCGCCGACGGGCGGCAGGCGCTCGAGCGGATCCACGAGCTCGAGCCGGACGTCGCCGTCGTCGACGTGCGGATGCCCGGGCTCGACGGGCTCAAGATCGTCAGCGCGGTGCAGCGCGACGGCCTGCGGACGAAGGTGATGCTGCTGACCGGTTACGAGGACTCCGGCGCCGCCTACAAGGCACTCGCCGAGGGCGCCGCCGGTTACGTGTCGAAGGCGTCCGACCACACCGAGCTCTGCGAGTCGATCGTCGCCGCCGGCCGTGGCGAGACGGTGATCGCGCCCCAGTTCGCAGCCGGCATCGCCACCGAGATCCAGCTTCGCGAGGCTTCGGAGCGGCCGGCCCTGACCAGCCGCGAGGCCGGCGTGCTGCGGCTGCTCGCCGAAGGGAGGACGGCGGCGCGGATCGGCGCCGAGCTGCACCTCTCGGAGTCGACCGTGAAGACCCACCTCCACAACCTCTACGACAAGCTCGGGGTCTCCGACCGAGCTGCCGCGGTCGCGACGGCGATGCGCTGGGGGCTGCTCGAGTGAGCGACCCCGATCGCCAGCCGGCGGGCGGGGACGCCGCGGGCGAGCCGCTTCAGGTGATCGGCCAGCTCGCCGGCGGGATCGCCCACGACTTCAACAACATCCTCGGAGTGATCATCAACTACGCCCGCTTCGCGCAGGGCGGCGTCCCGCCGGGCTCGCGCGCGGCGGCCGACATCGAGGAGATCAGGCAGGCGGCCGAGCGCGGCGTCGGGCTCGTCCGCCAGCTGATGATCCTGGCGCGCCGCGAGAGCGGCTCGGAGATCGTCTTCGACCTGAACGAGCTGATCGTCGGCCTCGACGGGTTCCTCCGCTCGACGATCGGCGAGCACATCGTCGTCGAGCGCCGCCTCGCGCCGGACCTCTGGCCGCTCGCCGATGACCCCGCCCGGATCGAGCAGATCCTGATCAACCTGGCCGTCAACTCCCGCGACGCGATGCCCGGCGGTGGAGTGCTGACCTTCGCGACCGGCAACGTCGAGCTCGGGGCCGCCGAGACGATCGCCAATCGGGGAGTCGAGCCGGGGCGCTTCGTCCGGCTGCTCGTCAGCGACACCGGCGTCGGGATGGACAGCGAAGTCGCCGCGCGCGCGTTCGAGCCGATGTTCACGACGAAGGCATCGGGCGAGGGCACCGGCCTCGGCCTCGCCACCGTCAGGACGATCGTCATGCAGGCGGGCGGGATGATCGACCTCTCGTCGACTCCGGGTCGCGGGACGCTGATCGAGATCCACCTGCCGGCCGGCCGCGGCGCCCCCGCGGCCCAGCCGGGCCCGGCCCGGGCCGCCCCCGCCGGCCGCGGCGAGTCGGTGCTCGTGGCCGAGGACGACGAGGCGGTCCGCCGGGTCGCTGAGCGGATCCTCGAGACCGCCGGTTACAAGGTCACGTCATGCGCGGGCGGCGTCGAGGCGCTCGAGCTGCTCGACGACCCCACGGCCCGCATCGACCTGCTGGTCGCCGACATCGTGATGCCGGGCATGCGCGGCGACGACCTCGCCCGGCGGGCGGTCGCGATGCGCCCGGGCCTGCCGGTCCTGTTCATGTCCGGATACAGCGACGACCCCCCTCCGAGCGAGCTCGGCCCGGCCTCGGGCCGCGTTGCCTTCATCGACAAGCCGTTCGACGCCGGCGCCCTGCTCGAACGCCTCCGCGAGCTGCTGGGGTCCTGACCCGACCGACGCTAGCGTGCACGGCGTGAGCATCGTCACCGACAGCGGCCGCCGCGCCCTGATCCCGCCGTTCGCCGACGAGCACGAACAGCTCCGGGCGACGATCCGCCGCTGGGTCGAGTCGGAGATCGTCCCCGAGCAGGGTCGGTGGGAGGAGCGCCGGGAGTTCCCCCGCGAGCTCTTCGACCGCGCCGCCGAGCTCGGGTTCCTCGGCCTCAAGTACCCGCAGCGACTCGGCGGCCAGGGCGGCGATCTCGTCCACGACGCGGTCTGGGCGGAGGAGCTGGCGGCGGCGGGGACGTGCGGCGGAGTCGGGGCCGGCCTCGGCGCCCACACCGGGATCGCGACGCCGCCGGTCTGGAGCTTCGGGACCGCCGGGCAGCACGAGCGCTACCTGCGCCCGGCGATCGCCGGGGAGAAGGTCGCGGCGCTCGGGATCACCGAGCCGGGCGCCGGCTCCGACGTCGCCTCGATCAAGACGGCAGCCCGGCCCGTCGACGGCGGCTGGCTCGTCAACGGCGCGAAGACCTTCATCACCAACGGCGCCCGCGCCGACTTCCTCGTCTGCGCCTGCCGGACGACCGCCGAGGGCGGGCACGGCGGGATCTCGTTCCTGATCCTCGAGCGCGAGATGGACGGCTACGAGGTGGCGCGCAAGCTCGAGAAGCTCGGCTGGCACTCCTCCGACACCGCCGAGCTCGCCTTCGTTGACGTCTTCGTCCCCGCCGAGAACCTGCTCGGCGGCGAGAACGAGGGGTTCAAGCTGATCATGGCCAACTTCCAGTGGGAGCGGCTGCTGATGGCGCTCGGCGCGGTCGGGACGATGGATTGGTGCCTGCGGCGCGCGGTCGACTACGCGGGCGGGCGGGAGGCGTTCGGCCGTCCGGTCGGCCGCTTTCAGGCGATCCGCCACAAGGTCGCCGAGATGTCGACCAAGCTCGCGGCCGGACGGGCAATGACCTACTCGGCGCTGCGGCTGCTCGCATCCGGGCAGGACGCGCTCCGCGAGGTCACCGCCGCGAAGCTGTTCACGCAGCGAGCCGCGGTCGAGGTGGCCGACGACGCCCTCCAGATCCACGGCGGCTACGGATACATGCGCGAGTACGAGGTCGAGCGCGTCCTCCGCGACGCCCGCCTCGGTCCGATCGGCGGCGGGACGGACGAGGTGATGAAGGAGATTCTCGGCCGGGGGCTCGGGCTCTAGTTGGGCGGCGACCTCTCCGCCGCGCCCCGGCGTCTCGGCCCCGGTGATGTCGACCGGGCCGCCCGCGTCTTCGCCCGCGCCTTCGCCTGGCACGAGCCGTGGGGCGACTGGGCGATGCCCGACCGCTCCGATCGCGAGGAGCGGATCTTCGCGCGGTTCCGCTCGGACCTGCTCGAGCGCTTCATCCCCCACGGGGAGTGCTGGACGATCGACGCCGGCACCGCGACGACGATGTGGATCCCGCCCGGAGTCCCCGAGCTGGCGAGCCGGCGCAGCGAGGCCGACTACGCGAGCTACGGAGAGCGTGGCGGCGAGATGCGCGCCGGCGACGAGTTGATCGCCTCGCTGAAGCCGAGCGTCGAGCACTGGTATCTCGACTCGATCGCGACCGATCCCGACCTGCACGGTCGTGGCCTCGGCGGCCGCCTGCTCGACCACGACCTCGCGATCCGCGACGCGGCCGGCCATGCCTGCGCGCTCGACACCCACACGCCCGAGAACATCGGCTTCTACGCCCGCCGCGGCTTCGAGGTGATCGGCGAGGGGCCGCTCGGGGAGGGCATCGCCGTCTACATGATGTTTCGACCGGCTCAATAGAGTCCGGAACAGCCTCAGCAACCGACAAGGAGACGAACGCGGACATGGGACTTCTCGACGGCAAGACGGCGATCATCACCGGCTCGGCCCGCGGCATCGGGCGGGCGGCGGCGGAGCTGTTCGTCGCCGAGGGCGCCAGGGTGCTCATCAACGACATCGACGGCGACGTGGCCGAGCAGGCGGCGAGCGAGATCGAGGGCGAGACCGCGGTCTTCAGCGGCGATCTGACCAGCCCCGGCGCCGCCGACGACCTCGTCGCCGCCGCGATCGACGCCTTCGGGTCGGTCGACGCCGTCGTCAACAACGCCGGCTACACCTGGGACGGAGTCGTCCATCGGATGAGCGACGAGCAGTTCCAGGCGATGCTCGACATCCACACGATCGTCCCGTTCCGCGTTACCCGGGCGCTGGCGCCGCACTGGCGCGAGGCGGCCAAGGCCGAGCAGGCCGAGGGCCGCGAGGTGTTCCGCAAGATCGTCAACATCACCTCGGTCTCAGGGACGATGGGCAACGCCGGCCAGGCGAACTACTCGGCCGCGAAGGCGGGCGTCACCGGCCTGACCAAGACGATCGCCAAGGAGTGGGGGCAGTTCAAGGTCAACTGCAACGCGATCGCGTTCGGGTTCGTCGAGACACGCCTCACCGCCGCCAAGGAGGAGGCCGGTGCGATCGAGCGCGAGGGCGAGCGGATCGAGCTCGGGATCCCCGCGCAGATGCGCGAGATGGGCAAGATGATGATCCCGCTCGGCCGTCCCGCCCAGCCCGCCGAGGCTGCCGGCCCGGTCCTGCTGCTCTGCTCCGACTACGCGAACTTCATCCACGGCCAGGTCATCAACGTGACCGGCGGCCAGTTCACGGGGATGTACTCCTAGATGCCCCCACTCCGAGGGGGCGGGGATTGTCCGCTTCGCGAGGGGCAGTGGTGGAGATCGTCCCCTCATGAGGCGCGGTGGCGGAGGTTCTCCCCTTCATGAGGGGGAAACTTCCGCCACCTCAGGCCGAGCCGACCGAGGCGGGCGGACGCATCGGGTCATCCTCATCGCCCCCCTCGATGATCCCGGCCTCGGAGGCCTTGCCGCGGGGAATCGTCGCGGCGGCAACGAGGCCGGCGAGGAGCATCGCGACCGCCATCCCGTAGAAGACCGTCTGCGTCGAGTGCGCGAAGCCCTCCTGAACGGCCTGGAAGAACTGCTCGGCCTTGGCGCCGGCGTGCGCGAACGTGTCGGATCCGGCGCCGCCGCCCGACTGGCTGAGCGAGTCGACGACGGCGTCGGCCTGTGACTTCGTCGCACCGAGGTCCTCGAAGCGGGTCTCGACGTTGGAGCGATTCGCGGAGATCAGCAGGGTGCCGAGGATCGCGAGGCCGACGCTGGCGCCGACGTTGCGCACCGTCTGCGTGATCCCGGTGACCTCGCCGTAGCTCGTGTGCGAGGCCCGGTTGAGAGCGTCGGTGGTGACCGGGCCGAGCACGAAGCCGGCGCCGGCGCCGGCGATCATGATCCGCCACCACTGGTTCCAGTCGGCGCCCGATGCGATCTCGGGCATCGATTCGGCCCAGAGGTAGAAACCGACGACGGCGATGGCGCAGCCGATCAGGACCGGCGTCCGGGCGCCGCCGCGGTCGAGCATCCTCCCGCCCAGTTGCGCGGCGATCACGAAGCCGGCGAAGAAGATGCCGATGTAGAGGCCGGCGTCGCTGGCGTCGAAGCCGAGCGAGATCTGCGCGTACATGCTCGCGAACAGGAACATCGGCACGAACGCGATCGAGATCAGGAAGAGGACCGCGTTGTCGCCGGCGAAGGCGCGGTTGGCGAAGATCCGCAGCTGCATCAGCGGCGGGTCGGTCGCCAGCTCGACGCGGATGAAGACGGCGATCAGGACGGCGCCAACCGCGATCGACGCCCAGGTCGCCGGGCTGTCCCAGCCCCAGGCGCTCGACTGCTGCAGGCCGAGCACGAGCAGGCCGAGCCCGAGCGCGGCGAGGATGGCGCCGCGGTAGTCGACCGGGGCCGGGCGTCGGGTGTCGTCGGGCTTGGCACGCAGCGTCAACAGGACCGCGGCGATCGCGACCGGGACGTTGATCCAGAAGATCGCCCGCCAGGACAGCTCGATCAGGTAGCCGCCGGCGAGCGGGCCGATCGCGGTCAGCCCGCCGGCGATCCCGAAGAACGTCGCCAGCGCCTTGCCGCGCTCATCGCGGGGGAAGGCCGCGACGACGATCGCCAGCGCCGCCGGGAACATGATCGCCGCCCCGGCGCCCTGGACGACCCGCCAGAAGATCAGCCAGGCCTCGGCGATGGCGCCGTCCGGCGTCGCCCCGCAGAGGGCCGAGGCGGTCGCGAAGATCGTGATCCCGATCAGGACCATCCGCCGGTGCCCGGCGACGTCGGCGATCCGGCCGCCGAAGGCGAACAGCGCCGCCAACGCCACCAGGTAGCCGTTGACGACCCACTGGACGCCGGCCTCGCTGAGGCCGAGGCTCTCCTGCAGGTCCGGGATCGCGATCGAGACGATCGTCTGGTCGATGAAGGTCATCGCGACGGCGCAGATCATCGCCGCGAGCGCGAGGCGCTTGTTGGTTGCCGGCTGCATCCGGGATCCCTTCCCTGCCTGGTTCGTTCCGACGCCCCTTCCCCGAACCCGGCCGGACTCCTCCTCCAGCACAGCCCGGGCTCAGCGTCGCTGCTCGGCCGGCGGCTCGCCCGGCGCGCCCGGCGGCGCCGCCGGCGGCCACGCTCCGAACCAGTTGTCGCGGGCGCCGTCGATCGTCAGCACCGCGCCGCTGAAGAAGTCGCCCGCCGGCGAGGCCAGGAAGGCGACCAGCCAGGCGACCTCCTCGGGGCGGCCGAGGCGGCCGAGCGGGATCGTCCGTGGCACCGCCGCGACGAGCTCAGCCGGATACTTGGTCCGGAAGACCTCGGTGGCGAACTGGCCCGGCGCGATCGCGCAGAGCCGGATCCCGAAGCGGGCCCACTCGACCGAGAGCGTCCGCATCATGTTCTCGACCGCGGCCCGGGCGGCCCCCGAATGGACCATGCCGGGCATCCCGTGATGCGGCGAGAGGGTGATGCTGACGACCTTGCCTGCACCCTGGGGGATGAACGCCTTCGTCGCCGCCGCATGGGTCATGTTCCACGTTCCCTGGACGTTCAGCTCGGTGACGGTGCGAAATCCCTTCGCCGTGATCGTCTCCGCCGGGGCGAGAAACTGGCCGCCGGCGTTGTTGACGAGCAGATCGAGGCGGCCGTGCCGTTCGAGGACGCCGTCGACGAGCGCCGCCACGGCGTCGGCGTCGCGGATGTCGGCGGCGACGGCGTCGGCCCGGCCGCCGATCCCCTCGATCAGGGCCCCGGTCTCCTCGAGCGGCTCCTGGCGCCGCCCGCACCCGACCACGGTGGCGCCGAGCCGGGCGAGCTCGAGCGCGGTCTCGCGGCCGAGGCCGGAGCCGGCGCCGGAGACGAGGCAGACCATGCCGTCGAGGAGGCCGGGCGCGAAGATCCTCGAGGTCGGCGAGCTCACGGTTCGAGCCTATTGCCAGCGGTCCTGCGACGGTCGTGCGGACGGCCGGAACGGCGACCGGCTCCGGGTACCCTCGGGCCGCGATGAGCAAGCTCAAGGCAGAGTCGAAGCCACTGACCGAACCGCTGCCCGGCGGCTCGGGCCCGGGGACGTCGGTCGTCGTCGAGCCGCTCCTCGGCGGCTCGCTGCAGGCGCCGCCGCAGTTCTTCGAGAGCACCGCGAAGCGCTTCACGACCCTGCGGATGCTCGGCGTCGGGACGCCACGGTCGAAGTGGTGGCTGATCCCGGTTCCCGCCTACCTGATCACCCATCCGACCGTCGGCCCGGTCCTCGTCGACACCGGCCTTCACGCCTCGGTTGCGGCGCAGCCGGCGGCGAACCTCGGCAAGCTCATCGCCCGCTTCGCGCGACCGCGGATCGAGCCCGGTCGCGACATCCCGTCGCAGCTCCGCGAGCGCGGCCTCGACGAGGGCGATCTCGAGACCGTCGTCCTCACCCACCTGCACTTCGACCATGCCTCCGGCATCGCCGAGTACCCGAACGCCACCTTCGTCCTCGCGAAGGCCGAATGGGAGGCGGCGACAACGGACCCGCGGCCGTTCCTGCGCGGCTACCGACCCGCCCACTACGACTACCTGTTCGACTACCGGACCATCGATTTCGACGGTCCCGGCATCGCCTCCTACGCCAGCTTCGGCCGCAGCTTCGACCTGTTCGGCGACGGCAGCATCAGGCTCGTCCACACGCCCGGCCACAGCGCCGGCCACTGCTCGGTGATCGCCCACCTCCGCGACCGCGACCTCGTCATCGTCGGCGACGCCGCCTACACGCAGTCGCAGCTCGAGGGGGGGCCGCCGCCCGCGCGCCTCGCCGACATGCACCTCTGGCAGCGCTCGCTGCGGGAGCTTCAGCAGTTCGCCCGCACCTATCCGCGCGCGGAGATCATCCCCGGGCACGATCCGGAACGCTGGAAGACGGTCGCGAAGCGCTACGAGTAGCGCGGCCGGGCTGAAGCTTCGGCCTCGCGGACGCGCCTGATCACGGTCGCGCGGCCGTCGCGCTCGAGCTCCTCGTACATCTCGCGGACATGGGAGAAGATCTCCTGCGCACACTCGAGCTGCTGCTCGCGGGTCGGGTCGGCGACGGCGTCGAAGCTGATCGACTTGCCGTAACGGATCGTGATCTTCGGAAACCGCAGCCGGCGCCAGCTCCTGATCCCCTTGCTGCCGTGGATCGCCACCGGGACCACCGGGACGCCGCTCTCGAGGGCGACGCGGCCGACGCCGGGCTTCGCCTCGCCGAGCGTGCCGGTCCGCGAGCGGCCGCCCTCGCAGTAGATCATCACGCAGCCGCCGCGGCGGAGGATCGCGCGGACCGTCTCGAAGGACTCCTCATCGCGATGCCCGCGGCGGATCGGGAAGACGCCGCCGTACTTGTAGATCGCGTCGAGGACGCGGGAGCGGCGGAACATCTGCGACTTCGCCATGAACCGGATCTTCCGGCGCAGCCAGACCCCGGCGAGGAAGTGGTCGTAGTTGGAGAAGTGGTTGGCGGCGAGGATCACCGGCCCGCTCGCGGGGACGTTGTCGACCTCGATCGGGCGGGTCCGGTAGATCGCGATCGAGATCGGGGTGGTCACCAGGCGGACGAGCTCGTAGACGAAGACCGGGTCGCGGTGGCGCGAGTATTCGTGGAACTCGTCGAACAGCTCCGCCGGCCGCTCGTCCTTGTACCGCTGTGGCTTGATCTCCGACATGCTCGATCGCGCGGCCACCCGCGCACCTTCCCCCTACCCCGGCGCCGCGCGGCGGTTACCGGGACGCCCGCGGCGGCTCCAGCGCCGGGTCGTCCTCGTGGTCGCGGAAGAACGCGACCATCGCCGGCGCGTACTCGCGGAAGCCCGGGCAGCGCCGGCCCGAGGCGGCCAGCAGCTCGCCGGCCCGGCGCGTGTCGTAGCCGACCGGGTGGTTGAGGTAGCGGATCGACTCGGCCGGGACGCCGCCGTAGAAGTCGCGGACGGGACGCAGCCGCAACGCCGCGCTGACGAGCCGCGGCGACACCCGATAGGAAGCCGGCCTCGCCTCGTAGAGATCGGTGAGCAGCGCGAACATCTGCGCCGAGCTGAGCGGCTCGGGATCGCAGAGGTGGACGGTCGCGCCGGCGGCGGCATCGAGCCGGCCCAGCTCGACCAGCGCGTCGACGATGAAGTCGACCGGGACGACGTTGAACGGGGACTCGCCGCGGCCGATGTTGGCGACCGCCATCCCCCGTGCCGCGCTCGCGGCGATGAACCGGAGCATGTAGTAGGGGCCGTCGAACTTCTGGGTCTCGCCGGTCCGCGAGTCGCCGACGACGATCGCCGGCCGGTAGATCGTCGTCGGGATCCGCTCGAGCTCGCTGCGGACCCAGACCTCGGCCTGGAACTTCGTCGACTCGTAGTGGTTCTTGAAGCCCTGACCGCGGTCGAGCTCGTGCTCGTAGACGACGCCGGTCCGATCGCCGGACACGTAGGCGGTGCTGACGTAGTTGAGCCGCTCGAGCCGCTCGGCGGCGCGGCAGAACGCGAGCACGTTGCCGGTCCCCTCGACGTTGACGCGATGCGCGATCGGCGCCGGCACGGCGAGGTCGTAGATCGCGGCGAGGTGGTGGACGACGGTCGCCTCCGCCGCCAGCCGGGCGTAGCGGTCGCTGCCGAGCGCGAGCTGCGGATCGGTGATGTCGCCGGGCAGGACCTCGATCCGGGGGCCGCCGTCGATCGCGAGAGCTGCCTCGCGCGCGGCCTCGACCATGCGCGGCTCGACGAGCGCGATCACCCGGTCGTCGGGCTCGCGCTCGAGCAGGGCCGCGACGAGCCGGCGGCCGATGAAGCCGGGAAAGCCGGTGACGAGGTGGGTGCTCACCGCCACGAACCCTATGCGCCTACCCGCTCGGGCGTGCCCATTCCCGCGAGCGCGCGACCGCCTCGTGCCAGCGCCCGATCAGCGCTTCGCGCTCGTCCGTCGACATCCGCGGCTCGTAGGCGGCGCGCTGCCGCCAGATCGCGGCCACCGACTCGAGGTCCCAGGCGCCGACGGCGATGCCGGCGAGGTAGGCGGCGCCGAGCGCGGTCGTCTCGGTGACCTCGGGAACGATGACCGGCACGCCGAGCACGTCGGCCTGAAACTGCATCAGCCACTCGTTGGCGACCGCGCCGCCGTCGGCGCGCAGCGCGCTGAGGCGTGTGCCCGAGGCGGCCTGCTGGGCGCGCACCGCGTCGACGGTCTGGTAGGCGATCGCCTCGAGCGTCGCGCGGGCGATCTGCGCGCGGCCGGTGCCGCGGGTCAGTCCGACCAGGGTGCCGCGCGCGTACGGGTCCCACCAGGGGGAGCCGAGGCCGGTCAGCGCCGGGACGAAGTAGACGTCGTCGTTGCCGTCGAGCGAGGCTGCGAGAGCGGCGGTCTCAGCGGCGTCGTCGATCAGCCCGAGCCCGTCGCGCAGCCACTGGACGGCCGACCCGGTCACGAACACGGCCGCCTCGAGCGCGTAGGTCGTGTCGCCGCCGATCCGCCAGGCGATCGTCCCGAGCAGCCCCTCGACCGGGTCGGGCGCCCGCCTGCCGCTGTTGAGGAGGACGAAGCTGCCGGTGCCGTAGGTGTTCTTCGCATCGCCGGGCGCCAGGCAGGCCTGCCCGAACAGCGCCGCCTGCTGATCGCCGGCGATCCCCGCGACCGGGACCTCGCCGCCGAACTCGCTGGTCGTCCCGTAGATCTCGGCCGACCCGCGCGGCTCCGGCAGCGCCGCCGGATCGATGCCGAGCAGCTCGCAGAGGTCGGGGTCCCAGACGCCGGAGGCGATGTCGAGCAGCATCGTTCGCGATGCGTTCGAGAGGTCGGTGACGTGGACGCCACAGAGCTTGTGGACGAGCCAGGAGTCGATCGTGCCGAACCGCGCACCGCGGGCGCCGGGGACGTTGGCGAGCAGCCACTCGATCTTCGTGCCCGAGAAGTAGGGATCGATGACCAGTCCGGTGCGCTCGCGGACGAGGTCGGTGTGGCCCGCTGCGATCAGCTCGGCGCAGCGATCGGCGGTGCGGCGGTCCTGCCAGACGAGCGCGCGGTGGACCGGCTCGCCGCTCGTCGCATCCCAACCGACGACGGTCTCGCGCTGGTTGGTGATCCCGATCGCGTCGAGGTCGGCGCCGTCGAGGTCGGCGTCGGCCAGCGCCTCGCGACCGACCCGGCGGGTGAGCTCCCAGATCTCGGTCGCGTCGTGCTCGACCCAGCCGGGACGCGGGAAGTGCTGGGCGAGCTCGGCGTAGGCGCGGCCGGCGATCCGGCCTGCGCCGTCGAAGACGATGCAGGTGGTGCCGGTCGTGCCCTGGTCGATCGCGAGGATCACCGCACGGCGAGCCTAGATAACTGCGCGACTCGCGGCCAGATCACTGCGCGACTCGCAGCCCTCCGGGCTGCTCGACTGCGCCGGCGGACCGGGTCACGCCCCGGCCCGCCTCCGATCGCGATAAACCGCGACGAAGTCGCGGAGCTGACGGCCGCGGTGGATGAACCCGGCGAGGCTCCGGCCGGTCGCCCGGTGGGCGAGGTCGAGCTCGATCTCGGTCACCCGGTAGCCGGCGCGGACCGCATCGACGGTCATCCCGACCTCCATCCCGTAGCGCGGGGCAAAGGGCAGAAGCTCGGCGAGCACGCCCGCCCGCATCGCCCGCTGCCCCGAGATCGGCGCCGTCGTCTCGAGTCCGCAGAGCCTCCGGATCGCCTTGCGAGCGTAGCCCTTGGCGAGCCCGAGGCCCCCACCGACCTTGTGCTCGAAGGTCGCGATCGCGAGGTCGGCACGGCCGCTCTCGACCGCCTCGACGAGCGGCAGCAGACGACCGGCGGTCGCGGCGAGGTCGCCGTCGCAGAGCAGCACCGTGGCGTCCGGGTCGAGACCCTCGAGCGCCGCCGTCGCGGCGGCGGTGACGTTGCCGCCCTTGCCGTGCGGGCGGTTGCGGCCGATCACGGTCGCCCCGGCGGCGAGGGCGACGTCGCGGGTCTCGTCGCCCGACGCGTCGTCGGCGACCCAGAGGCCGATCCCCGGCGAGGCCTCGCGCAGCGAGCGCAGCGTCGCTCCGATCCGGTCTCCCTCGTCGCGCGCCGCGACGATCGCGATCCGCTTCGCACCGCTCTCAGCCTCGGCCACCACCGGCGACTATTCTGCCGCCCTGTGCCGGACATCCCAGCGCACATCACCGGAACCGTCTGGAAGATCGAGGTCGCCGTCGGCGACGAGGTCGAGCTCGACGACACCGTCGTCATCCTCGAGTCGATGAAGATGGAGATGCCGGTCGAGGCCGAGGACGCCGGCACCGTCGCCGAGATCCGCTGCGAGGAGGGCCAGTCGGTGAGCGAGGGCGACGTGCTGGTGGTCCTCGAGTAGGTCACCGGTAGAGAACGCATGAAAGTGGGCGCATAGCGCCCCCGATCGTGCATTCTTCGGCGGCACCTCCGGTCCGGACTCAGATCCGGATCGAGCCGTCCGCGGCGAGCGTCCAGTGCGGGTTGTGGGCGACCTCCCAGGGATGCCCGTCGGGATCGACGAAGACGCCCGAGTAGCCGCCCCAGAAGGTCGCCTCGCCGGGACGGCCGATCGTCGCGCCGGCGGCCTCGGCCTCGGTGAGGACGGCATCGACCTCGGCCGGCGAGCGGACGTTGTAGGCGAGCGTCACCCCGCCCCAGCCGCCGGGGTCGCTGACCGTGCTGTCGGCGGCGAGCTCGGCGCGGCCCCAGAGCGCCACCGCGATCCCGCCGCACTGGAAGAAGGCGACGTCCTGGGCGCGCCAGTCGTTGCTCGCCTCCCAGCCGAGCGCCGCGTAGAAGGCGACCGCGCGGGCGAGGTCGGCGACGCCGAGCGTGACGAGGCTGAGGCGCTGCTCCACGCACCCAGTATGGCGTTCCGCGGCCTGCCGGCGCCATCCCCCCTCGGTGGCGGAGATTTCCACCTCCATGAAGAGGAAACGTCCGCCACCGTGGGCGTCAGTCGACGCAGGCGGGGGCGTCGACGCGCCAGCCCGCAGCGCTGCGCTCGAGCAGGAAGCCACCCCGGAGCTCGCAGTTCGCCTGCGCGTGGTCGGGGCCGGGCCCGATCGAGACGTCGCGCACGCTCACCCGGAAGTCGCCGGGGTCGTAGCCGAACCCGGCGACGGCGGGCACCGCCGCTGCGCAGGTGTCGACGCCGGCCGATACCTGCCGGCCGATGCGCACCATCCGTCGCTGCCCCCGCTCGGTCATCAGCGCGCACGCGATCTCCCCGTCGCCGGCCGCGATCGCGGCGGTCATCGCGTTGACCGTCGCCGCGACCTGTTCCTCGTCGCTGCCGCCGAACGTCAGCGTCGGCCCGTCATCGCCACCGCAGCCGGGGGCGAGCAGGACGACGCCGATGAGCGCGCTCAGAAGTCCTCGTCGCCCCACCAGCCGGGCAGCAGCTCGGAGTCGCCGCCGGGATCCTGGCCGGGAGCCCGGGGGGCGCCGAACGCGAGCAGCTCGAGGCCGTCGGGGCCGGCCTCGAAGTTGCGGGCGAGCGCGGGGGCGACGCGGATCGCATCGAGCGGGCCGATCTGCATCTCCTCGGCGCCGAGCTTGGCGATGCCACCGCCGGAGAGGACCACGTAGATCTCCTCCTGCTCGCGGTGGCGATGGCCCCAGGGCTGGCGCCTGCCGGGCTCGATCCGCTGGTAGCTGAGCCCCGACCTCTGGAGGTCCAGCGAGCCGGCGGCGAAGTGGGCGGCGAGCCCCTCGACGCCGGCCCCGGCGGCGGCGTCAGGGACGTCCTCGCGCAGGTTCGCCTTCGTGAAGCTTCCGCCTGCCACCGCGCTCAGTCCCGCTTTCCGCGACCCCAGAGCAGCTTGAAGGCGCGGCCGAGCAGCTTCGTCCGCCGCGGCGAGTCGTACGGCAGCATGTGGACGTCCTTGCTCATCGGCGCGAACCGCGTCACGAGCAGCGTCTGCTGCTTGGTGAACTTGCGAATTCCGCCGGCGCCGTGGCGCGAGCCGACCCCCGAGGTCTTCCAGCCACCCATCGGCACCTCGAGGGCGACGTAGTTGAGCTGCGCGTCGTTGACGCAGACGACCCCGGCTTCGATCCGCCGCGCGATCTGCTCGCCGCGCTCGACGTCCTTGGTCCAGACCGAGGCCTGCAGGCCGTAGGGCGAGTCGTTGGCGAGCCGCACCGCCTCGTCGACGTCGGCGACCTTCATCACCGGCAGCGTCGGCCCGAACGTCTCCTCCGTCATCGCCTCCATCGAGTGGTCGACGTCGAGCAGGAGCGTCGGTTCGAAGAAGTCGCCGGGACCGGCGCCGCGGTGGCCTCCGACGACCGCGCGGGCGCCGTGGGAGACCGCGTCGTTGACCTGCTCCTCGACGAGGTCGGTCTGATCGGGCGAGGTCATCGCGCCGACGTCGACCTGGGCGGGCCCACCGGGGACGCCCTGGCGCAGCGCCCGCATCTTCTCGGTGACCCGGGCGACGAAGTCGTCGTAGACCGGCTCCTCGACGTAGACGCGCTCGACCGAGATGCAGGTCTGCCCACCGTTCTGCATCGAGTAGTGGACGGCGGCGTTGGCGGCGCGCTCGAGGTTGGCGTCGCGAAGGACGATCATCGGGTCCTTGCCGCCGAGCTCCATCGCGGTCGGGGTCAGCGTCTCCGCCGCCCGCGCCATCACCTTCTTGCCGACCTCGGTCGAGCCGGTGAACATCACGAAGTCGACCGCGTCGATCAGCGCGTTGCCGATCGAGCTGCCCTCGCCGACCGCGACCCCGAAGACGTCCTCGGGAAGCCCGCACTCGCGCAGGCCCTCGGCCATCAGCATCGAGGTCATCGGCGTCAGCGTCGCCGGCTTGAGGATGACCGCGTTGCCGGCGGCGAGCGCCGGGATGCAATCCCCGAACGAGTTCGTCAACGGGTAGTTCCACGGCCCGATCACGCCGACGACCCCGACCGGGGCATAGCGGACCATGAGCTTGCGGCCGAGCACGAATGGCGACGCCGACTTGATCCGCTCGTCGGCGAGGTACTCGGAGGCGTTCTTGGCCCAGAACCCGAACGCCGACGCCGCGTAGGAGACCTCTGCGAGCTGCGCGTCCTCGTAGGTCTTGCCGTTCTCGGCGACGATCGTCGCGATGATCCGCTCGGCGTTGTCGAGGGTCCACTTCTGGGCGCGGCGGAGGATCCGGGCGCGCTCGGCGAAGCCGGCGGCCTCCCAGGCGGGCTGTGCCCGGCGCGCCCGCTCGACCAGCGCGGTCACCTCGTCGGGGCCGATCGCCGGGACGGTGCCGATCAGCTTCCCGGTCGCGGGGTTGTGGACCTCGATGCTCCGGCCGGAGCCCGCGCCGGACTTCCCGTTCGTGGACGCTTCTGCTTCGGCCGTGGCGGTGGGCTCCACTGTCATCTCCTCGTTCGCTGCTCGGGAATCGCTCTGCGGAGACGTTAGCGCGATGGATCGCTCGGGCGGACTGCCGCCGACCCGGTCCGGCCTGCTCGCGTACGCTGCCGCCGATGGCGACCAGGGATCCAGCAGGCAGGGCGTCGCGGGAGCTAGCGGATGGTGAGCTGCTGCTCGACTACCCGGCCGCGGCGGTCGCGCGGCTGACGCTCAACAACCCCGACAAGCGCAACCCGCTCACCCATGCCGTCCTCGACGCGATCGCCGAGACGCTGCCGCGGCTCGACCACGGGATCGACGTCCGCTGCGTGCTCGTGACCGGCGCCGGCAAGGCGTTCTCGGCCGGCTACGACATCGGCGCGATCCCCGAGGAGACCTTCGAGCGCGACGCCGAGGCGCTCGTCGCCCACCCGTTCACGGCGGCGATGGACGCGATCAGCGCCCATCCCTATCCGGTGATCGCGGCGATCAACGGCCACTGCCTCGGCGGCGGCCTCGAGCTGGCGGTCCGCTGCGACCTCCGCGTCTGCGCGGCCGAGGCGAAGCTCGGGATGCCGCCCGCGAAGCTCGGCCTGATCTACGGCCACACCGGCCTCGAGCGGTTCATCGACGCCGTCGGCGTGCCGCGCACCAAGGAGCTCTTCCTCACCGGCCGCCTCCTCGACGGCGAGCGGGCCGAACGGATCGGCCTCGTCCACGAGGTCTGCCCGGCCGCCGAGGTCGGGGCGCGGGCGCTCGGGCTCGCGTCGCTGATCGCCGCGAATGCGCCGCTTTCGGTGCGCGGCAACAAGCGCGCGATCGAGACGCTCTCGCAGTTCCCGCGGCTCAGCCCGAAGCAGGTCGAGGAACTGGTCGCCCTGCGCGAGTCCTGCTTCGCCTCGGCGGACTTCCGCGAGGGCATCCGCGCCTTCGCGGAGAAGCGGCCCCCGCGGTGGCAGGGGCGCTGAGGGTGGCCGACGCGCACGAGGAGCTCGCCGCGCTCGATCCGCAGCTCGCGCGGGTGATCGAGGCCACCGACCCGGAGGAGGTCCTCGGCCGGGTCGTCGAGCGCGACCGCGACCGGTTCGTTGCCCTCTGCCGGATCATCGTCGGCCAGCAGGTCTCGACGGCGGCGGCGCGGACCATCTGGGGGCGGGTCGAGGAGGCGTTCGACGGGCCGCCGACTCCGGAGCAGCTCGTCGCTCCGGACGCCGAGGAGCGGCTGCGGGCCTGCGGGCTGAGCGGACGCAAGGCCTCCTACGCGATCGGCATCGCCGAGGCGGTCGTCGCCGAGGAGCTGCTCCTCGATGCGTTCGACGCGATGAGCGACGAGGAGGTCATCGACGCGGTCATGGCGATGCGCGGGCTCGGGCGCTGGAGCGCCGAGATGTTCCTGATCTTCGACCTCGAACGCCCCGACGTCTTCAGCGGCGGCGACCTCGGCCTGCGCCGCGGCCTGCAGATCGCCTACGACCTCGACGAGATGCCGACGCCCGAGGAGGCGGTCGCGATCGCCGAGCGCTGGAGCCCGCACCGCAGCCTCGCCTCCCTCTACCTCTGGGAGGCGGTGCACGCGAATCCCCGCTGACCCCGCCGCCGCGCCGCCCCGGGGGTGGGTCGCCCCGGGGGTGGGTAATCCTGCCCACGCTATGCGCGGCTGTGATGACCCAGGTGGCGTGCGGGCGGGTGAGGACCGCGAATGCATGGTCGGCCTTCTCGAGACGGTTCCTTCCCGAAGGCGGGCCGGCGCCACATGCCTGGCCGCGACCCGGCCGGCCGCGACGGTTCGCCGGTCGACCGCGACGGACGCCGCCGTGAGCGCCGTCCCAGCGGTCAGATCGCGGGCTCGATGACCGCCAGCGGAGCGCCGGCGTCGACCTGGTCGCCGGCGGCGACGTACAGGGCGGCGACGGTGCCGGCGGCGGGGGCGAGGAGCTCATGCTCCATCTTCATCGCCTCGAGGACGGCGACGAGCGCGCCCTCCTCGACGGCGGCGCCCGCGTCGACGGCGAGCTTGATGACCCGGCCGGGCATCGGGGCGACCAGCGCCCCCTCGGCTAGCGCGCCTTCGGCGCCGGAGAAGCGGGGCAGCTCGCGGAGGTCGAGCTGGCCGTCGGGGCCGTTGACGTGGTGGGCGTCGCCAGCGCGGCGGATGCGGTAGCGGCGGCGGACGCCGGCGACCTCGAGGTCGACGGCGTCGGGGGCCAGCGCGTGGATCTTCGGCCCTTCGAGCGTGGCCCCGCCGACGGTGATCTCGACGCCGCCGCGGCACAACGCGTAGGTGACCTCGACCACGGCGCCGCCGGGCTCGGCGCCGTCGCGGCGCCCCGCCTCGGCGCCCTCGACCTCGGCGCCGCCCGGCACCGCGAACGAGACGTGCTGGGGCGCGGAGAAGTTGTTGCGGAAGCCGGGCGGCGCGAAGCCGAGGACCGGGGCGTCGCGGCGCCGCTCGGCCATCGCCGCCAGCGCCGCCGCGGCGAGGTGGGCGGGCGCGGCGGCGGGATCGACGAGCGGCGCGGCGAGGCCGGGCTCGCGGTCGAGCAGGCCGGTGTCGGTGGCGCCGGCCCGGAACGCATCGGAGCGAAGCAGGCGGACGAGGAAGTCGCGGTTGGTGACGAGGCCGTCGAGCTCGGCGGCGGCGAGCGCGGCGGCGAGGCGGGCGGCGGCGACCTCGCGCTCGGGCGCCCAGGCGATCAGCTTCGCGAGCATCGGGTCGTAGTCGGGGCCGACGACGGTGCCGTCCTCGACACCGGAGTCGAGCCGGAGCGCCGCCCGGCCGCCGGCGGCCGGGACCGCGAACGGCGCGGCGCCGGCGATCGCGATCCGCTCGACGGTCCCGGTCTGCGGCAGAAAGCCCGCCGCGGCGTCCTCGGCGTAGAGGCGGACCTCGATCGCGTGGCCCTCGATCCGCGGCGCGCGGGCACGGTCCGACATTCGCTCGCCGGCGGCGATCCGGAGCTGCTCGGCGACGAGGTCGATGCCGAGGACCATCTCGGTCGCCGGGTGCTCGACCTGCAGCCGCGTGTTCATCTCGAGGAAGAAGAACTCGCCGCTCGCGTCGAGCAGGAACTCGACGGTGCCGGCGCCGACGTAGCCGACCGCCTCGGCGGCGGCGACCGCGGCGGCGCCGAGCCGCTCGCGGAGCACCTCGTCGACGGCGGTCGAAGGCGCCTCCTCGAGCACCTTCTGGTGGCGGCGCTGGACCGAGCACTCGCGCTCGCCGAGGCTGACGGTCGCGTCGGCGTCGGCGAGCACCTGGATCTCGATGTGGCGCGGGCGGTCGAGGTGCCGCTCGAGAAAGACGGTCGGATCGCCGAATGCGGCCTCGGCCTCGCGGCGGGCGGCGGCGACCGCGCCCTCGAGCTCCGCCGCGCCGGCGACCGGGCGCATCCCCTTGCCGCCTCCCCCGGCCGAGGCCTTGACGAGCAGCGGGTAGCCGACCTGTTCCGCCGCCGCGGCGAGCTCGTCGCCGTCGCCGAGCGCCCGGCCGGGCACGACCGGCACCCCGGCCGCCGCCATCAGCTCGCGCGCCCGCACCTTCGAGCCCATCGCCGCGATCGCCGCCGGCGGCGGCCCGATCCAGACGAGGCCGGCGGCGCTGACGCGCTCGGCGAACGCGGCGTTCTCGGCGAGGAAGCCGTAGCCGGGATGGATCGCGTCGGCGCCGCTCCGCGCCGCCGCGTCGAGCAGCCGGTCGACGTCGAGATAGGTGTCGGCGGCGGCCGATCCGGCGAGCGGGACCGCCGCATCGGCCTCGGCGGCGAACGGCGCCGCCGCGTCGGGGGCGGAGTGGACGGCGACCGTCGCCAGCCCGCGGGCCCGGCAGGCCGCGAAGACCCGGCGGGCGATCTCGCCGCGGTTGGCGACGAGCACCTTGCTGAACGGATGGGCCACGGCCGCTACATCCTGAAGATCCCGAACCGCCCCGACCCCTCGCAAGCGGCGCTCATCGCCGCCGACAGCGCGATGCCGAGCACGGTCCGCGTGTCGCGCGGGTCGATCATCCCGTCGTCCCAGAGCTCGCCGCTGGCGACGAACGCGTCCGACTCGGCCTCGATCTGCTCTTCGACCGCCTTCGTGCCGGCGGCGAGCGCCTCTTCGTCGACCTCGATGCCACGCCGCTCGGCCCCGGCCCGCATGACGATCTCCATCACCCCGGCGAGCTGCTTCGGCCCCATCACCGCCGTCTTGTGGTTCGGCCAGCTGAAGATGAAGCGCGGCTCGAAGCTGCGCCCGCACATCCCGTAGTTGCCGGCGCCGTAGGAGCCGCCCATCATCAGCGTCAGCTTCGGAACGCCGGCGTTGGCGACCGCGTTGATCATCTTCGCGCCCGCCTTGACGATGCCGCGCTGCTCGTAGTCGGCGCCGACGATGTAGCCGGTCGTGTTCTGCATGAACAGAAGCGGCGTATCGACACGGTCGGCGAGCTGGATGAAGTGGGCGGCCTTCTCGGCGTCCTCGTTGAAGATCACGCCGTTGTTGGCGAGGATCGCGATCGGCCAGCCGCAGAGCTCGGCCCAGCCGGTGACGAGCTGGGTCCCGTAGGCGGGCTTGAACTCGTCGAAGCGGGAGCCGTCGACGACGCGGGCGATCACCTCGCGGGCATCGAACGGGATCCGCAGGTCATGGGAGGCGATCCCGAGCAGCTCCTCGGGATCGTGGACGGGCTCGGCGCCGGCGCCGCGCGGCTCGGGGCCGTGCTTGCGCCAGTTCAGGTTGCGGACGATCTCGCGGCCGATCCGGGCCGCGTCGGCCTCGTCGGCGGCGATGAACTCGGAGACCCCGGAGATGCGCGAGTGCATCTCGGCGCCGCCGAGCGCCTCCTCCTCGGCCTCCTCTCCGGTGGCCATCTTCACCAGCGGCGGGCCGCCGAGGAAGATCAGCCCCTGCTCGCGGACCATCACCGTGTAGTCGGACATCCCCGGCAGGTAGGCACCGCCGGCGGTCGAGTTGCCGGTGACCAGGGCGATCGTCGGGATCCCGGCCGCCGACTTGCGGGTCAGGTTGCGGAACGTGGCGCCGCCGGGGACGAAGATCTCCTTCTGCCGCGGCAGGTCGGCGCCGCCCGACTCGACGAAGGCGATCGAGGGCAGGCGGTTGTCGGCTGCGATTTCCTGGGCCCGCAGGCTCTTGCGCAGGGTGTAGGGGTTCGAGGTGCCGCCGCGGACGGTCGGGTCGGAGGCGCCGACCATGCACTCGACCCCGGCGACGACGCCGATCCCGTTCACCTGCGAGGCGCCGACCTCGTACTCCGAGCCGTATGCGCAGAGGGTGCCGACCTCGAGAAACGGCGAATCGCGGTCGAGGAGCAGCTCGATCCGCTCGCGCGGCAGCAGGCGCCCGCGGGCGTGGTGGCGCTCGATCCGCTTGTCGCCGCCGCCGAGCCGCGCCTTGGCCTGCTCCTCGTCGAGCTTCGCGAGCCGGTCGAGCATCTTCTCGCGGTTGGCCGCGTAGGCCTCCGAGCGCTTGTCTATGCGGGTTCCGAGGACTGGCAAAGTAGGAAGTAGAACTTACTGCTTTCTACTCGCACCCGGCCCGGCAGGCGGCCCGGTCGCAGCGCCGCGTGCCGGGCCTGCGGTGACCGGCGCCGGCGGCGGCGCTGACCCGGATCGGATCCTGCGACCCGGGCGCCCGCTACCGTCGCGATCGTGACGGAGGGCCCCGGCCAGGAGATCAACCGCTCGCCTCACGCCGCCCGGGCGATCGTCCTCCGCCTGCTCGCCGCCGTGCTGATCATCGCCGTCGCCTTCGCGGTCGAGCGGCTCTGGCTCGACTCCGAGCCGCCCCGCCAGACGTTCGGGGCGAAGGTCCATGCGCTCGACATCGACAGCGAGCTCGTCGGGCGGACGCTGCCGGTCCGCGTCGTCGTCCCCCGTCGCGCCCCCAACCACGACCGCGGGCTGCTCGTCTTCCTGCACGGCCGCGGCGAGGACGAGCGCAGCTACCTCGTCGGCCCGATGTTCGAGGCGCTCGCCGACCTCCGCGACCGGGCGCCCGTCGTCGCCTTCCCGTACGGCGGCCACACCTCCTACTGGCACGACCGGGAGACCGGCCAGTGGGCCTCCTTCGTCCTCGACGAGCTGATCCCGAGGCTGATCGGTCGCTTCGACATCGACCCGCGCAAGGTGGCGATCGGAGGCATCTCGATGGGCGGCTTCGGCGCCTACGACATCGCCCGGCTCGCGCCGGGCCGCTTCTGCGCGATCGGCGGTCACTCGCCGGCGATCTGGGAGAGCGCGTCCGAGACCGCCGACGGGGCCTTCGACGACGCCGCCGACTTCGACCGCAACGACATCATCACCGCCGCGGAGACGATCCCGAGCCCCTACCGGGATACCCGCCTGTGGATCGACGCCGGCAGCGACGACCCGTTCCTGCCCGGCGACGAGGCGTTCGAGGACGCGCTGCGGGCGAGCGGGCTCGACCCGGTCGTCCGCGACGGCCCCGGCGGTCACGACTCCGACTACTGGAACGGCAACTGGCGCGAGTACCTGGGCTTCTACGCGCGGGCGCTGCGCGACTGCGGCGATCGCCCCGGAGCGGGGACGGAGCGGGCGTCCGCGGAAGGGCGTGGCGGGGACGGCCGGCTCAGGGGCAGTCGCCCGCGCAATCCTTGACCCGCTCGACCTCGCCCTGCAGCCGGCGGACGAGGCCCGGCTTCTTGCGGACCAGGTTCTTCATCTGGTAGGGGTCGTGGTTGAGGTCATAGAGGCGCTGGTGGCCACCGTTGCCGTACTGCCAGTAGGTGTAGCCGCTGCGGGTCTTGATCTGCCGCCAGGGTCCCCGCCCCGGCTTGCTCGATCCCTCGATCCGCTCGAGCAGCAGCGAGCGGCGCTCGTGGTCGCCGAGCAGCGAGTAGCCGTCGTAGACGCGCGGCTCGCGGACCCCGGCGGCGTCGAGGATCGTCGCCGGGACGTCGACGTTCGCGGTCAGATCGGCGCGGTTGACCCCGGCCCCGAACCCGGGCCCGCGGATCACCAGCGGCACCCGGACCGAGCGGTCCCACGGGTAGTTCTTGCCGAACAGCGCGTGCTCGCCGTGCAGGAAGCCGTTGTCGGTCTGAAAGATCACGTAGGTGTTGTCGAGCTCCCCCCGGCGCTCGAGCTGTCTGACGACCGCGGCGACGATCCGGTCCACCGACTGCAGCGACTGAAGCTCCCGGCGCCAGTAGCGGTCGACGAAGGCGGCCTCGTCCCCGGGCATGTAGTTGGGGCCGCCGGGGAACTGCGCTCCGGGGAACCTGTCGCGATCGCGGGCGGCGGGGGCGGGCGGACACTCGCGACGCTTGCGATCGCCCTGGCAGGGGGTCCAGTGGGGCGTGAACACCGAGAGGGTCAGCATGAACGGCTTGCCGTCGCGGGCGAGGAAGCGGTGCGTGCGCGCCGCGAAGAGGTCGTTCTGAAACCTCCCCTTGCGGACGTCGAGGATGCTTCCGTTGTCGCTCAGCCTGTAGGTCCGCATCTTGTCCTTCGGCTGGGTCAGCTCCGCGAACCAGTCGTCGAACCCGGGCTCGGGCTCGACCCCGAGGTTCGTCCCCGGCGGCACGTTGAGGACCTTGCCGATCCAGCCGGTCCGGTAGCCGGCGCGGTCGAGCGCGGTGTAGACGGTGTCGTGGAAGTCCATCGCGCCGAACCCACCGCTCGGGGGCTTGTTCGAGAGAACGTGATGATTGTGCGGGTACTGCCCGCTGAGGAACGTGGCGCGCGAGGGGCAGCAGAGTGGCTGGACGTCGTGGTACTGGGAGAAGGTCGTGCCGTGCCTGCGCAGCAGCCGCCTCAGTCGCGGCATCTGCTTCATCGAGTCGATCGACTGGTCGTCGGTGAGGATCTGGACGAAGTTCGGCCGCTCGCCGCGGGCCGCCGCGGCGGCGAGGCGCCGCGACTGGCGCAGCTCCGCGGCGCTGCGTGGCTTCGGGGCCGCGGGGAAGCCGGGGAGGCGGCGCTCGGCCGCCGGCACCGGCATCGGCTCGGGCTTGCCGCCGCTGCCGTTGGCGCCCGCCCCGGCGGTGGTGTCGGCGCCGGAGCCGTCGGTCCCCCCGCAGGCGCCGAGCGCGACGATGACGGCGAGGGTCACCGCGAAGGCGCAGGCGAGCATGGCCCGTCGGGGGCGGCGTTCCCCCCGCTGCCGGGGGTCGGCGCTGTCGTTCGCGGCGGCCAAGGTCGTTCGCCCGGCCTGCGCTGTCCCGATCGCAGCTCCGGTCGGACCAAGATAGCGAAGGCCCACCTCCGCGACCGCGTTCGGAGCCGGGCGGACGCCGCCCGCGCAAAGCCGTCCGCGGCGCCTGAGAGCATCGCGCCCGTGCCACCGCTGATCAGCTTCGAGGAGGCCCTCGCCCTCGGCGAGCTCACCGGCCACGACGAGATCGGCGCGCTCGTCGAGCGGGCCTGGGAGGTCCGCACCGAGCGCTTCGGCCCGTCCACCGACATGTGCTCGCTCGTCAACGCGAAATCGGGCGGATGCGCGGAGGATTGCGGGTTCTGCGCCCAGTCCCGCTATGCCGAGGCGGACACCCCGATGCACCCGATGATGGAGCCCGAGCAGATCCTCGAGCATGCGAAAGCGGCCGAGGCCGCGGGCGCGCACCGCTTCTGCATGGTCACCCAGGGCCAGGGGCTCTCGAAGCGCGACTTCGCGAAGGTCCTCGAGGGCGCCCGGCTCGTCGCCGAGCACACCAACCTGAAGCGTTGCGCGTCGATCGGCCACCTCTCCGCCGACCGCGCCCGCCGGCTCGCCGACGCCGGGGTCCAGCGCATCCACCACAACGTCGAGACGGCCCGCTCCTACTACGACGAGGTCACGACCACGGTCCGCTACGAGGGCCGGATCCGGACGATCGAGGCGGTTCGCGACGCCGGCATGGAGACCTGCGTCGGCGGCATCCTCAACCTCGGCGAATCGCCGCGTCAGCGGGTCGAGATGGCTTTCGAGCTGGCCACGATCGATCCGACGTCGGTGCCGATCAACCTGCTCAACCCACGCACCGGCACCAAGTTCGGCGACCGGCCGCTGATGGACCCGTGGGAGGTCGTCAAGTGGATCGCGATCTTCCGGCTGATCCTCCCCGACGCGCTGTTCCGGATCTGCGGCGGTCGGGTCGAGAACCTCCGCGAGCTGCAGCCGCTGGCCGTCAAGGCCGGCCTCAACGGGGTGATGATGGGCAACTTCCTGACGACGCTCGGCGCCGAGCCGGCCGCCGACCGCGAGATGTTCACCGAGCTCGGCCTCGACGTCGCCCGCCAGCCCGACAACGGCTCCAACCCGCGGCCCGACAACCGCAGCGGCCGGCTCGAGGGCTCGACGCCACAGACGCCGATCGACGATCTGATCGATCGCCGGGAGGAGGCCGGGCTCTGGGATCCTTCGACGCAGCTACGGACCGTCAAGAGGCGCGGCAAGGCCCCCGCCTACCCCTCCCCCGAACGCGCGGCGTGAGCGCCGGCCGGGAAGGCAGCGGAGCCGCCCCCTCCCCCCGTGCCGCGACCGTCGCCGAGCGTCTCGAGGCGATCAGGGAGGAGGGGCTGTTCCGGTGGATGCGGACGGTCGGCACCGCGCAGGGGCCGCGGGTCGAGGTCGATGGCCGCGACGTGCTGCTGCTCTGCTCGAACGACTACCTGAACCTCGCATCCCACCCCGAGGTGGAGGCGGCCGCGGTCGCGGCGATCGAACGCTGGGGGACCGGCGCCGGGGCCTCGCGGCTGGTCTCCGGCAACATGGAGCCGCACGACGAGCTCGAGCGCCGCCTCGCCTCGTTTCACGGCACCGACACCGCGCTGCTGTTCGGCTCCGGATACCTCGCCAACACCGGCGTCATCGCCGCGCTCGCCCGCCGCGGCGACGTCGTCTTCTCGGATGAGCTCAACCACGCGAGCATCATCGACGGCTGCCGGCTGGCCGGCGCCGAGACCTTCGTCTACCGCCACCGCGACCTCGAGCACCTCGCCTGGGCGCTCGGTCGGCTTCCCGGCCACTCGGCTCTGATCGTCACCGACGGCCTGTTCTCGATGGACGGCGACGTCGCTCAGCTCACCTGGCTGCGCGAGCTCGCGAGCCGCCACGGGGCGATGCTGATGGTCGACGACGCCCACGCCGTCGGCGCCCTCGGCCCCGGTGGCCGCGGCTCGGTCGCCGAGGCCGGGCTGGCCGGCGAGGTCGACGTCCTCGTCGGCACGCTCGGCAAGGCGCTCGGCAGCTACGGCGCTTACGCCTGCGTCTCCCGCGAGGTCCGCGACCTGCTCGTCAACACCGCCCGGCCGTTGATCTTCTCCACCGCGCTGCCGCCCGCGGTCGTGGCGGCGGCCGATGCCGCCCTCGGCGTCGTCGAGTCGGACCCGGCGCGGATCGGCCGCCTGCGCTCGAACGCGGCTACCCTCCGCGCCGCCCTCGCCGCCCATGGCCTCGAGCCACAGGGCGCCGGCGCCCAGATCGTGCCGGTCGCGGTCGGCGATCGCGATCGCGCCGTCGCGATCTGCCGTCGCGCCCTCGACGCCGGCGTCTACGCGCAGGCGATCCGGCCACCGACCGTCCCCGAGGGCACCTCGCGGCTGCGGTTGACCGTTCTCGCCGATCATGACCCGGCCGAGCTCGTCGAGGCGGCCGCGATCCTCGCCGGCGCGTTCCGCGCGGTCTCGGCCGCGGGCGACTGGTCGATCGACCTGCCCGACCCCGAGCCGGGCGAGCTCCGCGTCGAGCGGCACGGGTGGCGCGCCGCCGAGGCGTCCGACGGGCCGGCCGGCGACGGTCACGCCGCGGCGCCGGCGGCGCCGGCCGGCTGAGGCGGGGCCCGTGGCCGCCGCCGGCCTCTTCGTCACCGGCACCGGGACGGAGGTGGGCAAGTCGGTCGTGGCCGCCGTGATCGCCGCCGAGGCGGCGGCTGTCGGGCTCGACGTCGCGGTCTTCAAGCCAGCGGTCTCCGGGCTCGAGGAGGATGGCGAGGCCGACCACGAGCTGCTCGCCCGGGCGTCCGGGACCTCCCAGTCGGCGGACGAGATCGCCCCCTACCGCTACGGCCCGCCCGTCTCGCCCCACCTGGCTGCGGAGCTTGCCGGCGAGGAGATCGACGTCGCGCTGCTGGAACGCGCCGCCGACGCGGCCGCCGCCGGTGCCGACGCGATCGTCTGCGAGGGCGTCGGCGGCCTGATGGTGCCGCTCACGCCCGACTACCTCGTCCGCAACCTCGCGGTCGGGCTCGGGCATCCGCTCGTCGTCGTCGCCGATGCCGGGCTGGGGACGATCAACCACACGCTGCTGACCATCGAGGCCGCCTGGACGGCTGAGCTCGAGGTCCGCGCCGTCGTCCTCAACCGCTGGCCCGCGAAGCCCGGCCGCCTCGAGGAGTCGAACCGCGAGACGATCGCCGCGCTGACCGGCGTCGCGGTCCTGACGCTCGCCGGGATCGACCTGGCGCGACCCGCGGGCTGGCCGCGGCTCGGCCTGCTCTGAGCGCCGCCGGCCTCAGGCTGCGCGGTCGTGGCGCCGGGCTTCCGACCGGCGCCGGGCCTAGCTTTGCGGGAGATGAACGATCGGATCGCGGCGCTCGATCACCGCCACCTCTGGCATCCGTTCACCCAGCAGCGCGGCTGGGTGGCGGAGGAGCCGCTCGTTGTCGAGCGCGGCGAGGGGACCGACCTGATCGCGGCCGACGGGAGCCGCTACATCGACGGCACCTCGTCGCTGTGGTGCAACGTCCACGGCCACCGGCACCCGACCATCGACGGGGCGATCCGCGACCAGCTCGACCGGGTCGCCCACTCGACGATGCTCGGGCTCACCCACGCTCCCGCGGCCGAGCTCGCAGCGCGGCTCGTGGCCATCGCCCCGGCCGGGCTCGCCCGCGTCTTCTACTCCGACGCGGGATCGACGGCGACCGAGATCGCGCTGAAGATGGCGTTTCAGTACTGGCGCCAGCAGGGCGGCCAGCACGCCCGGCGCACCTCGTTCGTCGGCCTCGCCGACGGCTACCACGGCGACACGATCGGGGCGGTCTCGGTCGGCGGCATCGACCTGTTCCACGGCGCCTACGAGCCGCTGCTGTTCGCGAAGCGGTCGGTTCCGGCGGGCGACGCCGACGCGCTCGACGCCGTCCTCGACCGCCACGGCGAGGAGGTCGCGGCGGTGATCGTGGAGCCGCTGGTCCAGGGCGCCGGCGGCATCATCGTCCAGCCGCCCGGCTACCTGCGCCGGGTCCGCGAGCTCTGCGACGCCCACGACGTGCTCCTGATCTGCGACGAGGTCGCGACCGGGTTCGGCCGGACCGGGACGATGTTCGCCTGCGAGCGGGAGGCGGTCGCCCCCGACCTCCTCTGCCTCGGCAAGGGACTGACCAACGGCTACATGCCGCTCGCGGCGACGCTGACGACCGAGCGTATCTACGAGGGCTTCCTCGGCGAGCCGGAGGAGCTCCGGACCTTCTTCCACGGCCACACGTTCACCGGCAACCCGCTCGCCTGCGCGGCCGCGATCGCGAGCCTCGAGGTGTTCGAGCGCGAACGGACGCTCGACCGGCTGCAGCCGAAGATCGAGCGGTTCGGCGAGCTGCTCGCGAGCGTCGCGGCGATGGACGAGGTCGCCGAGGTCCGCTCCTGCGGCTTCATGGCCGGCATCGACCTCGGCGAGCATGACCCGGCGCTCCGCCTCGGCCACCGGGTGACGCTCGAGGCGCGCCGGCGCGGCGCCATGGTCCGGCCGCTCGGCGACACGATCGTCCTCGTGCCGCCGCTCGCGATCAGCAAGCGCGACCTCGGACGGCTCGTCGCCATCACGGCGGCATCGATCCGCGAGGCGATCGCCGGCGCCTATCCCTCCGGCGCCACGGAGGAGCTTCGCGTCACCCGGACCGGCCCGCCCCCGCGCACGAGCCGGGCGGCGGCGTGAGGCCCCGACCCGCCGCCGATCGGATCACGCGCCGGCCCTGATCTGCCGAAAGCGGTTGTGATGGACGGCCCGCCGCGTCGTAGTAGGGGTGTGGAGCAGGTAGTCGCAGCGCCGACACCGGCGGCAGGCGCCGGGCGCACGCTCGCCTTCGAGGCCCTCTACCGGGGTTGCCGGGACGACGTCTACGCCTACGTCGCCGGCCTGCTGGGCGATCGTCACGCGGCCGAGGACGTCACCGCGCTCGCCTTCGAGCGTGCCTACCGGCGCCGCCGGCGGTTCGATCCGCGCCGCGGCAGCGGCCGTGCCTGGGTCTTCAGCATCGCCCGCAACGCCGCCCTCGACGAGCTCCGGCGGCGCAAGCGCACCGCGTCGCTGACCGCCGACCCGGAGGACGCGGCGGCATCGCCCCAGGCCGACGACGCCGAGGCGGCGGTGCGGCGTGCGGCGCTGCGCGAGGCCCTGCGGCGCCTCGACCTCCGCGAGCGCGAGCTGGTCGCGCTGCGCTTCTTCGCCGGATTGAGCCACGCCGAGATCGCCACGGTGCTCGGGATCAGCTCCTCGAACGCGGGCACCCGCCTGCACCGGGCCGTCGACAAGCTGAGGAGCGAGATGCGATGAGACCGACGAACGACCCGATCGAGCCTGCCGACGCCGAGCTGGCGACCCTGCTTCGGGCCGAGCGCCCCGAGCCCGATCCGGGCTGGGCCGCGCGGCTGGACGAGCGTGCCGCCGCGGGATTCCCCCGCCGCGGCGAGCACGGCCGTGGCAACGGTCGCAGCCATCGCCTGTCGCGGCGGCCCGGCGGTTGGCTGGCGCCGGCCGGCGCCCTGGCGACGCTGCTGCTCGTGGTCGTCGTCGTCGCGGTCGACAATGCCGGGAGCCCAGGGGGTGGCGGCGACGCGGTCGACGCCGGATCGGCCGCAACCGCCACGACCGCCGCCCCCGACCAGGCCGCCGAGAAGGGGGCGGGCGCGCTGGAGCAGAGCGGCGAGCTTCGCGCGATCTCGCCGTCGACCCGCGACAGCGGCAGGATCGCGCCGGGGACCGCGAACCGCAAGGTCGATCGCGATGCCCAGCTCAGCCTCTCGACGCGGCCCGACGAGGTCCGGTCCGTGACCGACGAAGTGATCTCGATCACCCGCTCGCTCGACGGCATCGTCGCCTCCTCACAGGTCTCGGAGACGGCGGATGGCGCCTCGGCCTCGCTCGAGCTGACGATCCCGACCCGCAACCTCGACGCCGCGCTGGACCGGATGACGGACCTCGCCGACGTCGACTCGCTGAACGAGACCACGGTCGACATCACCAGGCCCGTCGTCAGCGCCAAGGACCGGCTGCAGGACGCCGAGGCGCGACGGCGCGAGCTGCTGCAGGCGCTCGGCAACGCCGAGACCGAGGCCGAGGCCGCCGCGATCGAGCGCAGGATCGCCGATGCCCGTCGCGAGATCGCCCGCGCCGAAGCCGCTTACGAGCGCCTCACCCTGAAGGCACGACTCTCCGACCTCGCGGTCAGCGTAACGAGCAACCCGGCAGCGAGCGGGCACCGCACGCTCGGCGACTGGGTCGATGACGCCGTCGACGTGCTGCGAACGATGGCCGGCGTGCTGCTCGTCGCCGCCGCCGTGCTGGTGCCGCTCGCGCTGATCGCGGCGATCGTCGCGCTGGTCGTGGCCCGCGTGCGCGGCCGCCGGCGCGAGCGGGCGCTCGACGGCTGATCGCTACTCGTCGAGCGGCTCGAACTCGGCCTTGCGGGCACCGCAGACGGGGCAGAACCAGTCGTCGGGGATGTCCTCGAAGGCGGTGCCGGGCGGGATCCCACCGTCCGGGTCGCCCTCCTCGGGGTCGTAGATGTAGCCGCAGGAGCCACAGATCCACTCCTGCTTGATCGCGATCTCGGTCATGCGCCACTGAGCCTAACGTAGAGTCCCGGCGGTGGACGAGCCCGCAGTCCCGCGTCCCGCGGCCACCGTCATCCTCCTCCGCCGCGGCGGCCGCCACGGACGCGCCGGCCTCGAGGTGCTGATGCTGAGGCGCGGCGCCGACGCCCGGTTCATGCCCGGCGTCTGGGTCTTCCCCGGCGGTGCCGTCGATCGCCACGACCACGATGTCGCCCGCGAGCTCGCGATCGAGCTCGAGGCCGAAGAGCTGGCCCACCGGGTCTGCGGAGCGCGCGAGCTCGTCGAGGAGGCGTCGATCTCGATCGCCGCCTCCGCCCTGCAGCCCTGGTCGCGATGGGTCACGCCCGAGGTCGTCCCGATCCGCTTCGATACCCGCTTCTACGTCGCCCTCGCTCCCGCCCACAGCCGCCCCGAGCCCGACCGCAGCGAGGTCGTCGAGGCGCGCTGGATCAGCCCGGCGGCGGCGCTCGACGAGCATGCCGCCGACCGGCTCGAGCTCTCGTTCCCGACCGTCAAGCACCTCGAGGAGCTCGCGGGCTTCAGCGACGCCGACGCCGTCATCAGCGCGGGCGCCGATCGCCGCGTCGAGGTGGTCACCCCGAAGGTGCGCGGTGATCGCGACGACTTCGAGGTCCTGCTCCCGGGCGACCCCGGCTTCGCGGAGGAGTAGCCCGCCGGCCCGGTGCGGCGCACGGGGTCCTGGCGGCAGGGGAGAAGACCTCCGGCCTCTGCGCACGCGGCAGGCGCCCCCAGGCCCGGCGGATTCCTTCAGCGCCCGCTCCCCGCCTCCTCGGCGCCGTCCGGAAACGGCTCCATGCCCGCATACCACGGGCCGGTCGGGTAGGTGGCGACGCCGGCCTCCTCCATCTCGCCCCGGACCCGGCCGAAGAGGTTGCCGGCGTTGTCGAGAGCGAGCTCGAGCTCGGCGCGACTGCGCTCGCGGAGCTTCCAGAGGAAGTAGAGCTGCCGGTCGGAGGCGCCGAAGGAGACCTCGCGATCGATCGAGGTGGTCCAGGTGAGAAAGCCGGGGCTGAACAGCTCGCGGAGGGCGATCGGATCGTGGCCCTTCGGCACGGTGGCGATGAAGCGGCGGTTGAAGTCGATGCTCTCGAACTCGACCCGGAGGCGGCTCATGCGGCGCAGCTGCTCGTCCGGAGCGGCTTCGATCGACTCGACGTCGAAGGTCGGGACGGCCCGGGTCAGGTCCGGCATGTGCGCCTTGGCGAGGACCGCCGCCGGAAGAACGGTCCTGTGAAACAGCCCGCCCGACTCGAACTCCTCCGCATCGCAGCTCGAGCCCCAGAAGCCCGGCGCCAGCTCGCCGGTCAGCCGGTTCGATCCGCCCGGACAGAGGGCCGCCGGGGCATCGCGGGGGTTGAGGCCGCCGACCTCCTCGTAGGTGAGGCCGCGATCAGCGGCGACCGTCCGGACCGCGGCGACCCAGGCCTCCCTGTCGCCGGAGCCACTCACCTCTGAATCGGGCCGATCATCCGCCCATCGTATTGGCGGCGCTCGCGGCCCCCATCGCCATGCGGGAGGTACGTCGCGGGCGGCCCGGTCCCGTCCCGCCCGACGGCGACGGTCCGGTCCGCCCGGCGACGACGCGGTGACGTCCGGCGACGGTCCGGCCCCCCGACGACGGTCCGGTCCCGTCCGGCGACGGCGCGGTCCCGTCCGGCGATAGTCCGGTCCCCGGCCGCGATGGCGAGTGGAGGAGCGCCACGCGGCGACCCGCCGTGGCACCGGCTACAGTTGCCGCGATGGTCATCGTCATCGTCGTCGTCGCGCTCGTTCTGCTCGTCGGGCTGATCTGGATCCTGATCCGGAACTCGATGGTCGCCAGCCGCAACCGCGTCGATGAGGCGTGGAGCGGGATCGATGTCCAGCTCAAGCGTCGCCACGACCTCGTCCCGAACCTGGTCGAGACGGTCAAGGGCTACGCGACCCACGAGCAGACGGTCTTCACGAAGACCACCGAGGCGCGCGCCGAGGCGATGAAGGCGACGACCGTCGAGGCGACCCAGCAGGCCGAGGCGAAGCTGTCCGGCGCCCTCGCCGACCTCCGCGCCGTCGCCGAGAACTACCCGCAGCTCCGCGCGACCGAGAACTTCCAGCAGCTCCAGCGCAACCTGAACGAGATCGAGGACGAGATCCAGGCATCGCGGCGGATCTACAACTCCAACGTCCAGGCCTACAACACGAAGATCCAGATCTTCCCGAACTCGATCGTCGCCAACTCGAGCGGCTTCACCGCCCGCGAGTTCTTCGAGATCGAAGACGGCGCCGAGCGCGAGCCGGTCCAGGTCAAGTTCTGAGCGCGGTCGTCGAGCCCCCGGCCCGGCTCCCCTCGGCTTCAGGCCCCGGCTCAGCGCCCTCGTCGGCTCCGGCCCGGCGAGGCCGCTGCGCGCGCACGCATTGCTGACTCTCCGTCAACGCAACATTCCGGAACTCATGGCTCCGTTCCGTTGCGTTGACGCTTGAGTCAAGGGTCGGCCGGGGCCTTCGGGGCCGAAGCCGGGGCCGCCGGCGCCCCGGGCCGGCGGGCGCCCGCTCGTGCTCAGCCCGCGACCGCCTCGTAGCGTTGCGCGACCTCGTCCCAGTCGACGACGTTCCAGAACGCGTCGAGGTAATCGGGGCGCTTGTTCTGGTACTTGAGGTAGTAGGCGTGCTCCCAGACGTCGACGCCGAGGAGCGGCGTCGCGCCGTCGGAGATCGGCGAGTCCTGGTTCGCCGTGCTCGTCACCGCCAGGCCGCTGCCGTCGTGGACGAGCCACGCCCAGCCGGAGCCGAACCGGCCGACGCCGGCGGCCTTGAACTCCTCCTTGAAGGCGTCGAAGCTGCCGAACTTCGCGGCGATCGCCTCGGCGAGCGCTCCCGCGGGCTCGCCGCCCCCCTCCGGGCACATCACCTGCCAGAAGAAGCTGTGGTTGGCGTGGCCGCCGGCGTTGTTGCGGACCGCGGTCGCGTTCGGGACCGAGTCGAGGTTGCGAAGCACCTCCTCGACGTCGACGTCGGCCCACTCGCTGCCCTCGAGGGCGGCGTTGGCCTTGTCGACGTAGGCCTGGTGGTGCTTGTCGTGGTGGATCCGCATCGTCTCCTCGTCGATGTGAGGCTCGAGCGCGGCGTAGTCGTAGGGAAGGTCGGGGACTTCGTAGGCCATGCGGTTCTCCTTGGTCGATCTCTGCTGAACGCTGAATCTATACCCGGTCGGGTGACCCGCTACCCCGACCCGGCGATCGGACGGCGCGCCAATAGGATGCGCGCCCGATGCCGGATCCCGCGCCCCCGATGCTCTGGACGCCGTCGCGTGAGCGGATCGAGCGCGCCCAGATCACCTCGTTCGCCCGCGAGCACGGGCTGCCGACCGACTACGGGGAGCTGTGGCGTTGGTCGGTCGCCGACATCGAGCGCTTCTGGGCGCTGATCTGGTCCCATTTCGGGGTCGCCGGCGGCTACGACGAGGTTCTCGCCGACCGCTCGATGCCGGGCACGAGATGGTTTCCGGGCGCGCAGGTCAACTACGCCGGCCACATCCTCGCCGGCCGCGATCCGGACGCGCCGGCGATCCACCACGCCTCCGAGCTGCGCGGCCTCGCGACCTGCACCTGGGGAGAGTTGGCCGACCGCACGGCCAGGATCGCCGCCGGGCTCGCCGCCCTCGGCGTTGGCCGCGGCGATCGCGTCGCCGCCTACCTGCCGAACGTCCTCGAGACGATCCCGGCCTTCCTCGCGACCGCGTCGCTCGGCGCGATCTGGTCGTCGGCGGCGCCCGAGTTCGGCGCCCGCAGCGTCATCGACCGCTTCGTCCAGATCGAGCCGAAGGTGCTGCTCGCCGTCGATGGCTACCGCTACGGCGGTCGCAACTTCGACCGCGCCGGGGCGGTCGCCGAGATCGCCGCCGCCCTGCCCGGCCTCGAGCGGACGGTCCGCCTCGGCCACCTCGACGGAAGCGGCTGGGAGCAGGGCTTTCTCGGCCCGCCGGGCTCAGCGCTGGAGCCCGCGCCCCTCCCCTTCGACCACCCGCTCTGGGTCCTCTACTCGTCGGGCACGACCGGGCTGCCGAAGCCGATCGTCCACGGCCACGGCGGGATGCTGCTCGAGCACCTCAAGAAGATGCACCTCCACGTCGACGCCCAGCGCGGCGACCGCGTCTTCTGGTTCACGACGACCGGTTGGATGATGTGGAACTTCCTCGTCGGCGTTCTCCTCACCGACGCCGAGATCGTCCTCTACGACGGCAACCCCGGCTACCCCGATCTCGGCGCGCTCTGGCAGCTCGCCGACGACGCGCGGATCACGACGTTCGGAACCAGCGCGAGCTTCATCGCGAGCTGCATGAAGGCGGGGATCGAGCCGGCAGCGGGCCGCGACCTCTCGCGCCTCGGTGCGATCGGCTCGACCGGCTCGCCGCTTTCACCGGAGGGGTTCGACTGGGTCTACGAGCAGCTCGGCTCCGACACCTGGCTGTTCTCGACATCGGGCGGGACCGACGTCTGCACCGCCTTCGTCGGCGGCGTCCCGACCCTGCCCGTCTATGAGGGCGAGCTGCAGGCGCGCTCGCTCGGCGCCGACATCCACGCCTGGGGTCCTGACGGCGAGGACCTCGTCGGCGCGGTCGGCGAGCTCGTGCTGACCCAGCCGATGCCGTCGATGCCGATCTTCTTCTGGGGCGATGCCGACGGCAGCCGGCTGCGCGAGAGCTACTTCGCCACCTACCCGGGCGTCTGGCGCCACGGCGACTGGATCGAGATCACCGAGCGGGGCACGGCGATCATCTACGGGCGCTCCGACTCGACGATCAACCGCGGTGGGGTCCGGATGGGAACGAGCGAGATCTACCGCGCCGTGCTCTCGCTCGACGAGGTCGTCGACGCGCTCGTCGTCGATGTTCCCCGCGAGGGCGAGGAGAGCTGGATGCCGCTGTTCGTCGTCCTCGCCGAAGGCGCCGAGCTCGATGAGAGGCTGACGAAACGGATCGCAGCGGCGGTCCGCGAGCAGTGCTCGCCCCGCCACGTCCCCAACGAGGTGATCGCGATCGACGCGGTCCCGAGGACCCTCTCCGGCAAGGCGCTCGAGGTGCCGGTGAAGCGGATCCTGATGGGGACGGCGCCGGAGCGGGCGGCGAGCCGCGAGTCGCTCGCCAACCCCGCGGCGCTCGACTTCTTCGCCGCGCTCGCGGCCGAGCGATCCTGAGCAGGGCAGCCCCCCGACGGCTCCGATCCGACCGCCTCAGCGGGCCGACCGGCGCCGCAACCGCTCGACGAGCTTGATCCTCCGGTCGGCCGCCCGCGGCGTGCCGCCGGTTGGAACGAAGGTGAAGGTGGGATGGACGACGACCGCGCCGCGCCGATACAGGGCCCGCTTCGCCTGTCCGCGCGGCTTGATCGCGATGCTCACCCGCCTCGCCCGGTCGGGGAACTTGCTGAGGTGCCTCACGCGCCTGCCCGCGACCGACACGACGCCCGGGCCGGGCAGCACGATCGTCTCCCTCGCCGTTCCCTTGCGCCGGTTGCGCCTCAGCTTCCCGAACTCGAAGGCGTTCGATGGCGGGCTCTTCGCGATCCGATGGGCGGCGCTGCTGATGACCGTGGCTCCGGCCGCGTTTCGGGCCGTGACCTGACATCGGTAGCTTCCTTCGTCGGCGGCATCGATCTTCTTCGCGTCGCTGTCGGCCACGATCTCGCCATCGAGGGTCCACTGGTAGTCGATGTCGCTCGGAGCCCGGTAGAGCAGCGATTCGAGCACGTCCCCCCGCCAACCCTCGGAGCAACGGAGCCTGGCGCCGGGCTCGGACCCGCCGATCACCTCCGCCGTTCCCGTCGCCTCCGGGGCCTCGAGCAACGCGGGGAGGTCGGGGCCGTCGACGGGCGCGCCCGAGGTGTCGAGGTCCTCGCCCCCGCCACCGGCCAGGCTCGCGGACGAGATCGAGTTGGCGCCGTAGTTGGCCCAGTAGATCCGCC
Source organism: Solirubrobacterales bacterium (assembly GCA_041393495.1). Taxonomy (GTDB): domain Bacteria; phylum Actinomycetota; class Thermoleophilia; order Solirubrobacterales; family 70-9; genus RHKX01. The sequence goes on from JAWKKA010000015.1 coordinate 64,627, forward strand.
TCGTGAACGGCTCGATGGCAACGCCGTGGACACCCACCTGCGTCGCCGGCGTCCCGTCGAACGGCCGGACGTCGCTTCCATCGACGTTCGCGTACGCCAGCTCGGTCCAGGCGCCGTAGTCGGACCAGTAGATCTTCCCGGTGACGGGGTCGATGGCCGTGCCCTCGGGGCCCTCACCGGTCGAGCCGACCTGGAGGAGATCGCCATCGCGGCGGCCGTCGAGATCGGCGAACGAGATCGTCGTCCCGTCTCCGCCCGAGAAGTTGGACCAGTACAGCCGCCCGGTCACGGGATCCACGGTGATGCCCCGGGGCCCGTCAACGGTGGCCTGGTTGATCGTCAGGTCAGCCCCGGTGCCCCCGCCGGTTCCGTCGAGATCGGCGTAGGCGATGCTGTTGTCGGCGTAGTTGGCCCAATACAGCCTGCCGGCCGGGCCGATGGAGGGGTCGATCGCCAGCCCGTGCGGGCCGGCGATCGTGGCGCCCCGGATATCGAGATCGCCGCCTCCACCTCCGTCCAGGTCTGCATACGAGATCGTCGTCCCTGCGTCCCCGTCCCAGTTGGTCCAGTAGATCCTGTCGCGGGACGGGTCCAGCGTCAGCCCCATCGGCCCCGCGACGGTCGCATCGCCGGTGTCGACGGTCCCGCCGCCCCCGTCTCCGTTCAGGTTCGCGTAGGCGATCGAATTGCCGTCGTAGTTCGACCAGTAGATCCGATCGGCGGCGTGGGCAGGGGCCGCGAGCAGCAGGGCGAGCACCACCGGCCCGGCGATGCTGATCAAACGGGCGATCATCTGTGGAATCCCTGCCGACACGGTCGATACCCACCCGGCCTCTGCCCTATCCGACCACCTTGAAACGGCTCTTCGCCGGCGTCTTGTCGGTGTTCCCGGCCGTATCCATGGCGCGGACCCTGAAGGTGTGGCGGCCGGCCTTCAGGTGCTTGACCTTCTCCGGCGCGGCGCAGCGCTTCCACCGCTTGCTGTCGATCTTGCAGCTGAAGCTGGAGCCCTTCTCGCTGGATCGGAACCGGAACTTCAGGCTGTGCCTGTGGGTCCGCTTCGGGACCCGCCCTGCGATCTTGGTCTGCGGGGGGCGATCGTCGGCATCGACCGCCAGCCCGATCGCAGCCCACACGCCGCGGATGAAGAGCTCATCGACGACGTTGCCGCGCAGGTTGGTCCGGCCGATGCTGCTCGCGCCGCCGTTCACCCAGAAGACGTGTCCGGTGCTGACAGCCACGCCCAGTGGCTTGACGGCTCCGGCGACGAAGTTCTGCTTGACGGCCGATCCGTTCACGCTCGCGCGAGCGATCGTGTTCGACCCCTGGTTCGCCCAGTAGAGATGACCGCGGGCAACGGCCATCAGGTCAGGGTCGGACGCCCCCGCGATGAACTTGCGCTCGACGTGCTTGCCGTCGAGGTCGGCACGACCGATCACGTCCGTGCCGGCGTCGGACCAGTAGATGTGCCCGGAGTCGACGGCAACCCCCTGCGGGCGCTGCAAGCCGCTGATGAAGCTTGGATCGAGTCCGGTCCCGTCGCGATTGACGCGGCCGATCGAGTCCCGGTCGAGGCTCGCCCAGTAGATGTGGTTCGCATCGATCGCGATGCCCTGCGGACGGCCGGCGCCGGCGACGAACGTCGAGTCCACGTGGGTTCCGTCACGGCTGGAACGCCCGATGGAGTCCCCGGCCAGGTTCGACCAGTAGAGCTTGCCGAACCCGACGGCAACGCCCTGCGGGAAGCCGACCTTCGTGACGAATCGCTTGTCGACCCCGGTGCCATCCGGATTCGCCCGGCCGATCGCGTGCATATCGGGATCCGCCCAATACAGATAGGCGTCCGCTCCCGCAGCGGATACCGCCGCGTACGCGGTCAGCGCCGCAGCGACAGCTGCGACGAGTACGGCGAGGCGAGATTTCATCCAGGTATCTCCTTGTGTGACGGTTGCGAACGGATCGGCGCGGCGCGGCATCCTGCAAGGCCGCGGCCGAGTATGGCAAACGACCGGACCACGCCAAGCAGTTGGTCGGACGTCGCCGGCGACCATCGGGGCGCCCGGATTTGAACCGGGGACCTCACCGACCCGAACGGTGCGCGCTACCAGGCTGCGCCACGCCCCGAGGGCGACGGAGTATGACTAACCGACGCGCTCGATGGCCGCCTCGACGTCGGCGAGGCTCGGGGCGCTGTCGAGCTCCTCGCTGCCGTTCGCGCCCGTGACGACGATCGCGGGGTCGGCGGGGATCTTGAGTTGGGTGCCCAGGTCGTTGCCGGCCCGGGCCGCCTGCTCGGCCTCGTCGCCCTGCATGGCACGTTCCCACTCCGCCACCTCCAGCTTCGGCGTCGCGGCGGCGATCTCGTCGAGGAACTCCTGGGTGACCCCCTGCTCGGGTACCTGGTCGAGGTTGCGGAAGAAGATCTCGATGTACTGCCACTGTCGGTCCTGCTCGCCGGCCGCCTCCGCCGCCACGCCGCCGAGCGTCACCGGCTTGCCGCCGAGCGGGTAATGGCGGAAGATCATCTGCGCCTCGCCGGTCCGCACGTAGTCCTCGATCAGCGGGTCGACGACGGCGAGCTGGTAGTCGGCGCAGCGCGTGCACTGGAGGTCGTTGAAGACGTCGATCGTCACCGGGGCGTCGTCGGAGCCGAGCCGGTCGCCGAGCTGGGGGATCCCGCCGATCAGCTCCTGGACCTCGCCGGAGCCCGTGATCGTGAACGTCTCCTCCCTGTGCTCGCCGACCGAGAGCGACACGATCGCGGCCATCAGGCCGATCGCGGCCAGGCTGAGGATCGACAGGGGAAGCCAGCGGCTGCGCATCCGGATCAGCCGGCGACGGCCTTGTAGTAGCGGACGGCGAGCCCGGTCAGGAGCATCCCGAAGGCCTCCTCGACGTCGATCGCGGCGGCTGCGGCATACGCGGCGAGGCCGGTGCGCTCGATCGCGGCGCTGCGCTCGACGACCTCGTCGACCAGCTCGGGGTGCTGGTCGCAGAAGAACGCCCCCATCGAGTAGAGGTCGGAGTCCATCAGCGACGCGACGAACGCCTCCGGCGTCGCCGTCGCCCGCTCGGCCGGATCGGTCCGCTCGGTCGTCACGGCGACCATCGTAGAGCGGCCGCGGGCCCGGCCCCACGAACCCGTCGGCCCCGCGATCGCGGGGCCGACGGTGACCAGGAGATGTCGCTTGCGACGGAGTCGCCGCGCTCGGCCCCCGGATCGGTCGCGGCCGGCGCGCGGCGCAGTCGCCGGCGCCGATCTGGACGAAAGGACCACCCTTGACACGTCCCGTGCAAGCGATATGAATGGGGCAACACCGTCCCCGACGAGGAGGAGTGTCTTGGCGAATCACCTGACGCCCACGGAGCTGGCCGACGAAGTCGACATGGAGCGGCAGGAGGTGATCGAGAGATGCGTGCAGATGGGGGTGCCGATCTTCCACGGGAAGATCGACAAGACGCTCTTTCTCGCATCGCTGCGCGAGCTCTCCAAGCAGACCCGGGAGCGGGCCGCCTGAGCGACCGGGCGCCGGCTCGGCGACCGGGCGCCGGCGCCGGCTGAGCGGACCGGCGCCGTCGGGCCCGGGCCCGACGTTCTCATAGACTGCCGCCCGGGGCCGGTCGGGCCCCGCCGACGCCCCGAGCGAGAGGAGCGAGAGCAGTGCAAGCAGCGAGGCCGCCAGGAGCCGCAGCGGAGCGCGGGACGAAAAGCGCGACCATCGCCGACCTGCTGCCGCTCGCCGCGGCCAAGTACGGCGATGCGCCCGCCGCGAGCTGGAAGCAGCCGTCCGGCGAGTGGACCAGCGTCTCGTTCCGCGAGATCGCGGCGATCGTCGAGAGGCTGGCGCTCGGCCTGATCGACCTCGGGATCGAGCCCGGGGACAAGGTCTCGATCCTCGCCAACACCCGGCCGGAGTGGACGTACTGCGACTTCGCGGCGCTCAGCGTCGGCGCGACCGTGGTGCCGATCTACCAGACGAACTCGCCCGAGGAGTGCCAATACGTGCTCGAGAACTCGGATGCGCGGCTCGTCATCGTCGAGGACGCCGAGCAGCTCGCCAAGGTCCGCGCGGTCCGCGACCGGCTCCCGAAGCTCGAGCAGGTCGTGATCATGGAGGGCTCCGCCGGCGATGCGATCGACCTCGACGAGCTCCGTCGCCGCGGCGACGGCCACGATCGCTCCGAGTGGGAGGCGCGCTACCGGGCGGTGACCCCGAACGACACCTGCACGTTCATCTACACGTCGGGTACGACGGGGCCACCGAAGGGCTGTGTGATCAGCCACGGCAACTACCGGGCGATGCTCGACATGATCCACGCGGTCGCCGTCGTCGAGCCCGACGAGGTCACCTACCTGTTCCTGCCGCTGGCGCACTCGTTCGCGCTGCTCCTGCAGCTCGGCAGCTTCGACGTCGGCGCCACCCTCGCCTACTGGGAGCGGGACCCGCTGAAGATCATCCCCAACCTCAGCGAGGTTCGCCCGACCTACTTCCCGTCGGTGCCGCGGATCTTCGAGAAGATCTACACCGCGGCCACGTCCGCCGCCGACAAGGGCGGCGGCCTCAAGAAGCGCGTCTTCTGGTGGGCGATCGGCGTCGGGGCGAGGATGCGTGCCGCCGAGCGCAGCGGCCGGGGGCCGGGCTTCCTGCTCGCCCGCCAGTACGCGATCGCCGACCGGCAGGTGCTCGCGAAGATCCGCGGCCTGTTCGGCGGCCGCGTCCGCCAGTGCGTCAGCGGCGCCGCCCCGATCAACACCGAGATCCTCCGGTTCTTCGACGCCGCCGGCGTCCTCGTCCTCGAGGGGTACGGGATGACCGAGACGTCGACCGCGGCGACGATCTCGACCCCGGACGCCTTCAAGTTCGGCACCGTCGGCCGCCCCTTCCCGGGCTGCGAGGTGAAGATCGCCGACGACGGCGAGGTCCTTATCAAGGGCCCGAACATCTTCCAGGGCTACTACAAGAACGAGGAGGCGACCTCGGAGACGATCGTCGACGGCTGGCTGCACACCGGCGACATCGGCGAGATCGACGGCGACGGCTTCCTGTCGATCACCGGCCGCAAGAAGGACATCATCATCACCGCGGGCGGCAAGAACATCACCCCCGTCAACATCGAGGCCGCGATCAAGCAGCACCCGCTCGTCAGCCAGTGCGTGGTGATCGGCGACCGCCGCCCCTACCTCGTCGCCCTGGTCACGCTCGACCCCGAGACGGCCGCCGCCTACGCGGCCGAGAACGACCTCGCCGCGGACCCTGCCGAGCTCGCCGCCGATCCCGACATCCACGCCTCGATCATGGCCCACGTCGAGCGGGTCAACGACCGCTTCGCCCGCGTCGAGCAGGTCAAGAGGATCGAGATCCTCCCCCACGACCTCTCCCAGGAGACCGGTGAGCTGACCCCGACCATGAAGGTCAAGCGCAACGTGGTGGCGGAGAAGTACGCGGAGCGGATCGAAGGGCTGTACGCGTAGGCGGGAGCCGCCGCGGTTCCTGCCGCAGGCCGTTCGCCGTCAGCGCGAAGAACGCTGCGACGCGTGCCGAGGCCCGATCGCCTTCAGCGCGGAGAAAGAATGCATGATTGGGGGCGTCCTACGCCCCTTTCCTTGCGTTCTTGGGCGAGTCGTCGTGGACCGGGTCTGGGCGAGCCGTCACGGCCCGGGTCCCGTCCTCGCTCGTCTGCGTGGCGAAAGCGCAGCAGCGCGCCCGTCCAGCGCAGCAGCGCGCCCGGCTACCGCAGCAGCGCGCCCGTCGTCTGCTCGAAGACGCGGCGCCAGGCCGGGGTCTGATCGCGCTCACGCTCGACCTGGTCGAGGACGTGGCGGATCCGCCGGGCCGAGATCTCGATCCCGTGGCGCTCGGCGATCTCACGGTAGCGGTCGTAGTCGCGGGCGAGGCGGAGGGTGACCGACTCGAAGCCGTGCTTGGCGATCTGCAGGCGGGCCCGGTAGTCCATGATCGAGGTCGCGAACATCAGCTCGTCGCCGAAATCGGGCTCGATCAGGATGATGTCGACCCCGGGGTACTTGACCGACCACTCCTCGACCGCGCGGTGGAGGCGGTCGTGGGCGATCATCCGCGCCGCCTGGTTGGCGAGGGCGACGAAGCCCATGTCGGAGACGCGGCGGACCCGGCTGCCGAACACGGTCGGGACCCGCTTGCTGAAGTCGTTGACGAACGGGACGATCGGGTTGACGACGACGATGAACTTCGCGCCCTTCTCGACGGCGATGTCGATGTTCGTCGTCGAGCGGATGCCGCCGTCCATCATCTCCCGCCCCTTGATCTCGACCGGCTCGTAGACGAGCGGCAGCGCCGTCGAGGCGGCGACCGAGCGCGAGATCGGGACATCGCTCCACTCGCCGTCGCCGAACACGATCCGCTCGGTCGTGTCGATCTCGGTGGCGCACAGGTAGAGCTCGGGGCCGAGCATCCGGAAGTCGTCGGTCCGGTCCGGGTCGGCGAGCATCTCGGCCACGTACTTCTCGATGCCGGCGCCGGTGTAGAGCCCCTTCGGGAGTCCGGCCGCGAGCCCCGTGGCGACGTCCATGACCGAGGTCTCGGCGAGCGTTCGGACCAACTCGCGGGTGATTCCCGCCAGGCGCAGCGGCAGCTTCAGGCCGGCGGCGGCGAAGCCCCGGTAGTTGGGCCGCAGGAGCATCCCGAGGTCCATGTCACGCAGCGGCGAGGGCAGGTGCTTGTTGAGCACCCGCATCATCTCCTCGGGGGTGATGCCGTTGGCGACGGCGGCACCCACGAAGGAGCCGGCGCTGGTGCCGACGTAGACGTCGAAGTCGTTGACGGTGCGGTTGACCGCGAGCAGGTCGAAGGCGCGCAGGGCGCCGATCTCGTAGACGGCGCCGGTGAATCCGCCGCCACCCAGAACGAGTGCGGTCTTCGATCGGCTGCGCCGACGGTCGCGTGCCTTCTTGCTGCGACTCGCCGTGTCGAGCTGGACTACCTCGCTCATCGGCACGGCCAATTATGGCAGCGCCAACACCCGGAAGAGGCCCGTAGTGACCGCCCAGCTCGACTCCGGGTGTTTCCGACGTGCGGCCCGGTAGGGACCCGCAAAGCCGCGGGCGGGGCATCTACACTCGCGCCCCTGATGCCCTCCCGCGCCCTCACGACAGCGGTCGCGGCCGCCCTGCTCGGCCTCCTGCTCACCGCCGCGCCGGCGGCGGCGCAGCCCGCTGGCGCCGCCAGCCAGGCGCTGCCCGGCCCCGACCGGGCGTTCCGGTCGGCTCCGGCCGGAGCCCCGGCCCCCCGCGTCGCCGCCCGGCGGCCGATCGGCCGCGCGCAGCTGCGCCGCAAGCTCCGCAGGCTTGCCCGCAGGGCGCCGGGATCGAGCGGCTACTTCGTGACCACGATCGACGCCGGGAAGCGGCCGATCTTCGACCGCAACGCCGGCCGCTCGCGCAAGCTCGCCTCGAACGAGAAGCTGTTCACGACGACGACCGCACTGCACCGCCTCGGTCCGAAGTGGCGGATACCGACCCGGGTCAAGGCCGGCCCGGTCAGCGGCAGGGGGAGGCTGCGCGGCGATGTCTACCTGGTCGGCGGCGGCGACCCCTCGTTCGACGCCGACGGCATCGCCGACCTCGCCCGACAGGTCCGCAGGTCGGGGATCCGGCGGATCGGCGGCAGCGTCGTCGCCGACGACAGCGTCTTCGACCGCCGCCGCGGCGTCCCCGACTCGAGCTGGGGCCCGAGCCCGTGGTTCGCGCCGCTCTCGGGCCTGGTCTACAACGGCTCCACCTACGACGGCGACCCCGCCAAGCAGGCGGCTCTCGCGCTCCGGGCCGGCCTCCGTGACGCCGGCGTCCGGGTCGGCGGCAAGGTCCGGGTAGCCCGGGTCCCGCCTTCCCTGCGCGACGGCGACGCCATCGCCGAGCACGACTCGTCGACGATCGCGGCGCTGGTCCGGGCCACCAACAAGGACTCGGTGAACTTCTACGCCGAGATGCTCCTGAAGCGGCTCTGGGCGACCGCGAAGCGGAAGGGAACCACGAACGGCGGCGTCAAGGCGGTCGAGCGTTTCGCCCGCCAGGCCGGCTCGAAGGTCCGCGCCCGCGACGGCTCCGGGCTGACCGCGGGCAACAGATCGTCCCCGCGCGATGTCGCCCGCCTGCTGATCGCGGCCCGGCGCGACGGCGAGATCGCCGAGCCGCTGTTCAAGTCGCTCTCGATCGCCGGCAAGGACGGGACCCTCGTCCATCGCATGAACGGATCCGCCGCCGCCGGGAGCTGTCGCGGCAAGACGGGGACGCTGACCGGCGTCTCGAACCTGTCCGGCTATTGCCGGACGAAGGGCGGCCTCGTCGTCTTCTCGCTGTTGATGAACGGCGTCTCGAATCTCGACGCCGCGCACCAGGTCCAGGACGAGATGGTCATCGAGATCGCCCGACTGCGATAGCCCGACGACGACGAGGTTGCAGAGGCCGGCCCCGGGAGCCGGTCAGCGCACTCGGCGCGGCGAGCGCCCGACAGGCATCGAGGTTGTACGAGCCGGCCCGGGGAGCCGGTCAGCGCACTCGGCGCGGCGGCCGGGGCGCTCAGGCGAGCAGCGCGCGCAGGCCGGCCTCGTCGATGACCGCGACGCCGAGCTTCCCGGCCTTCGCCAGCTTCGAGCCGGGGCTGTCGCCGGCGACCACGTAGTCGGTCTTCTTCGAGACCGATCCGGTCACCTTCCCTCCGGCCGTCTTGATCAGCTCGGTGGCCTGCTCGCGGCTCATCTCCGGCAACGTCCCCGTCAGCACGAACGTCCGGCCGGTGAGCGGGCCCTCGCCGGCCCGGCGCTCCGACTCGTCGAGCTCGAACCGCAGGCCGCGCTCGCGAAGGTCGGCGATCAGCGCCAGAGTGCGCTCGTCGGAGAGCTGCTCGACGATCGACCCGGCGAGGATCGGGCCGACGCCATCGACCTCCTCGATCCGCTCCTCGCCGGCGACGAGCAACTCGTCGATCGATCCGAAGTGCCGGGCGAGCGCCTCGGCGGTGACCGACCCGACGCCGTCGAGGCCGAGCGCGAACAGGACCCGCGCGAACGGCGCGCGCTTGGAGGCAGCGATCGCAGCGACCAGGTTCGCGGCCGAGACCTCGCCGAAGCCCTCGAGCGCGGCGAGCTGATCGGCGCCGAGATCGTAGATCCCGGCCACGTCCTCGATCAGCCCGTCGTCGAGGAACCGCTTCACCTGCTTCTCGCCGAGCCCGTCGATGTCCATCGCGCCGCGGTGGACGAAGTGCTTGATGTGCTGGAAGACCTGGCCGGGGCAGCCGGTCCGGTTCGGGCAGATCGTCCACACGCCCTCCGGCTTGACCGTCGGGGTGCCGCAGGCCGGGCACGCCTGCGGCGGCTTCGGGCGACGCAGCCGCCTGCCCTCGCGGCGCTGGATCAGCGGCGCCACGACCTGGGGGATCACGTCGCCGGCACGGGTGATGATCACCTCGTCGCCGACCCGGACGTCCTTGCGGGCGAGGTCCTCCTCGTTGTGCAGGGTCGCGGTGCTGACGGTGACGCCGCTGACGTGCGTCGGCTCGAGGATCGCGAACGGGATCAGGTGCCCGGTCCGGCCGACGTTCCAGACGATCTCGTTGAGCCGCGTCGTCGCCGTCATCGGCGGGAACTTCCAGGCGATCGCGTAGCGCGGCTCGCGCCCGACGACGCCGAGCTCGCGCCAGAGGCCGCGGTCGTCGACCTTGACCACCGCGCCGTCGATCTCGTAGTCGAGGCCCTCGCGCTCCTGCTCCCACCAGCGGCAGCGCTCGATGACCTCGCGGTCGCCGGTGTGGCGGGCGACCCCGTCGTTGACCCGGAACCCGCGCTCGCGCAGCCAGTCGAGCTCAGCGCTGTGGGTGGCGTGCTCGACGCCGCGCCGGTAGCCGATCCCGTAGGCCCAGATCTGCAGGGGGCGGGCGGCGGCGAGCGCCGGGTCGTGCTGGCGGATCGTTCCGGCGGCAGCGTTGCGCGGGTTGGCGAACGTCGGCAGGCCGGCCGCGGCACGCTCGGCGTTGAGCCGCTCGAAGCCGGAGCGCGGGAAGTAGATCTCGCCGCGCACCTCGATCAGCTCGGGCGCGCCGGCGATCCGCAACGGGATCGAGCGGATCGTCCGCAGGTTGTGGGTGACGTCCTCGCCGATCCGCCCGTCGCCGCGGGTCGTGCCACGGACGAAGACACCGTCCTCGTAGGTCAGCGAGATCGCCAGGCCATCGATCTTCGGCTCGGTCACGTAGGCGATCTCGCCGGCCTCGATGTCGAGCCGCTTGAGGAGGTTGCGGATCCGTCCCTCCCACGCTTCGAGCTCCTCGGCGCTGCGGGCGTTGCCGAGCGAGAGCATCGGCTCGAGGTGCTCGTACTGCTCGAACCCCTCGACCGGCTTGCCGCCGACGCGCTGCGTCGGCGAGTCGGGGGTGACGAGATCGGGATGGTCGGCCTCGATCGCGCGGAGCTCGTCGAGCAGGGCGTCGTAGACGTCGTCGCCGACGAGCGGGTCATCGAGGACGTAGTAGGCGTGGTCGAGCTCGGCGACCCGCTCCCGCAGCTCGGCGCTCCGCGCCGCCACGTCCCCGCCCCGTCTCACGCTCCGACCGTCGCCAGGACCTGCTCGAGGGCGTCGTCGAGCCGCAGGTCGCGGACCGCATCGAGGCGCGGGCGCGCGGTCAGGTCGAAGTGCAGCGGGGTGATCGCGATCCTGCCGCGGGCGACCGCGGCGAGGTCGGTCCCCTCCTCGTCCTCGAAGCCGGGGTCGAACCCGTAGATCCGGTAGCGCCGGCGCCCGTTGCCGTCGTCGTCGACCTGTCTGAGCTCGTCGTCGTAGACGCGCTTGCCGAGCCGGGTCACCTCGATCCCGCGCGGCTCCTCGCCCGGGCAGTTGACGTTGAGCAGCGTCCCGGTCGGCAGCCGGCCGTCGGCGACGATCGCGGCGAGCGCGGCCGCGAGCGGCGCGGAGACCGCGAAGTCGAAGCGGCGGCCGCTTCGGAAGTCCAGCTTCGGGGGCAGGGACTGCTGGGAGACGGCGATGGCGGGGATGCCGAGAACGATCCCCTCGAGCGCGGCCGCCACCGTCCCCGAGTAGGTGACATCGTCGCCGAGGTTCGCGCCGTGGTTGATCCCGGAGACGATCAGCTCGGGGCGCTCGCCGACCAGCCCGAGGTCGGCGAAACGGACGCAGTCGACCGGCGTGCCGTCGGTCGCGTAGCCGACGGTGCCGTCGTCGAAGCTCACCTCCTCGACCCAGAGCGGCTCGCGGGTCGTGATCGATCGCGCCGTGGCGCTCCGGTTCGAGTCGGGTGCGATGACGTGCAGCTCGATGCCGTCGATCTCGAGCAGCGCCCGCCGCAGCGCCTGCAGGCCCGAGGCGCCGATTCCGTCGTCGTTGGTGAGCAGAACCCGCACCAACCCGATTCTACGGCGCGAACTCGATGGCCCCGGTTGCATTCGCCCCCGGCCGCCACTAGGGTCGGACGGGTTCGGGGCACGTTTGCGGAGGAGGTCTCGCGGTTGGCAGGACGACCGGCTCCCGGTCGGAGGCGACGCCCGGCGCGACTGCGGGCGGGGCTCACGCCTGCCGAATGGCGCCGCGCCGGCGGGTTGGCGGCGGTCGTCGTCGCTCTCCACGTCGCCGGCTTCGGGATGCTCTTCGGACTGGTCGTGCCGGCCGGACTGAGCCTCGCCGACGGGACGGCCTTCGGCGTCGGGCTCGGACTGACGGCCTACGCGCTCGGGCTGCGGCACGCCTTCGATGCCGACCACATCGCCGCGATCGACAACACGACACGGAAGCTGATCGCCACCGGCCGGCGTCCCCTCGCGGTCGGCTTCTTCTTCTCGCTCGGGCACTCGACGGTCGTGTTCCTCCTCGCCGCCGCTCTCGCCGTCGGCATCAGGGGGCTGAGCGGCGCCGTTGCGGCCGACGACTCGTGGCTGCAGCAGGCGGCCGGCCTGATCGGCCCGACCGCATCCGGGTCGTTCCTCGTCCTCCTCGGCGTCCTCAACCTGGTCGTGCTCGCCGGGATCGTCGGCGTCTTCCGCCGGATGCGGCAGGGCGGCTGCGACGAGGCCGAGCTCGAGCGGCAGCTCGAGCGGCGCGGCCTCATGAACCGCTTCTACGGCCGTGCCACGAGCGCCGTCGACCGGTCCTGGCGGATGTACCCGGTCGGGATGATGTTCGGGCTCGGCTTCGACACGGCGACCGAGATCGCCCTGCTCGCGAGCGCCGGCGCGGCGGCGTCGGGCGGGCTTCCGGTCTACGCGATCCTCTGCCTGCCGATTCTCTTCGCGGCGGGGATGTCGCTGCTCGACACGATCGACGGCGCGTTCATGAGCTTCGCCTACGGCTGGGCGCTGTCGCGGCCGGTCCGGAAGGTCTTCTACAACCTGACCGTCACCGCCCTCTCGGTCGCGGTCGCGCTCGTGATCGGCACGATCGAGCTGCTCGCGGTGCTCGCCGAGCGGCTCGGCCTGACGGGGCAGCCATGGGATTTCGTCTCCGGCCTCGACCTCAACCAGGTCGGCTGGGCGATCGCCGGGCTGTTCGTCCTCGCCTGGGCGATCTCGCTGGCGATCTGGCGGCTCGGCCGGATCGAGGAGCGCTGGTCGGCCCCGCTCACGAGCGGCGGCGAGGGCTGAGGCGAACCCTCACGAGCCCGCGATGGCGGCGGCGACGGCAGCCTGCCCGTAGCTGATGCCGCCGTCGTTCGGCGGCAGCGCCACCGGCGCCAGCACCTCGAGCCCGACGGCCCCGAGCTCCCGCCACGCGCGCTCAAGGAGGAGCCGGTTCTGAAACGCGCCGCCGGACAGGACGACGCGGTCGAGGCCGCGATCGGAGGCGACGCGCGCGCAGGCGCTCGCGGTCGCGACCGCGAGCCCGGCGTGGAAGCGGGCCGAGATCGCCGCGGCCCCGACGCCGCTGCCGACGTCGGCGGCGGCGGCGCGGATCGCCTCGCGGGCATCGATCAGGACCGAGCCGTCGTCGCCCTCGATCAGCGGGATCCCGTAGCCGGCGCCGCCGGCCGCAGCGGCGTCGGCGATCGCCTCGAGCTCGGCCGCCGCCTGGCCCTCGTGGTTGATCGTGTGGCGGACGCCGGCGAGCGCGGCGACCGCGTCGAACAAGCGGCCGACGCTGGTCGTCGGCGGCGCTGCGACGCCGGTCCGGACGAGCTCGCAGACCCGCTCCCAGCGCTCGCCGCCGACCGCCCCCGAGAGCGTCGCCGGGATCGGCGGGTCATCGCGGCCGAGCGCCTCGGCAAGCCACGAGCAGGCCATTCGCCAGGGCTCGCGGGCAGCCGCGTCGCCGCCCGGCAGGCGGACCGGAAAGAGCATGCCGGCGCGAACGTACCCGTCGAGGCCGCCGACGAGTATCTCGCCGCCCCAGACGGTCCCGTCGGGGCCATGGCCGGCGCCGTCGAAGATCGCCCCGACGGCCGGACCGCGGACCCCGTGCTCGGCGAGGGTGGCCGCCAGGTGGGCGTGATGGTGCTGGACGGCGATCGGCTCGAGGTCGTCGCGCTCGAGCGCGTAGCGGGTCGACAGGTAGTCGGGATGGAGATCGTGGGCGACGTGGCGCGGCGCGACGGCGAACAGCCGCTCGAAGTGCGCGACCCCGGCGCGAAAGGCGGTCAGGGTCTCGAAGTTCTTCAGGTCGCCGATGTGGTGGGAGACCCAGGCGCGCCGGCCCCGGGCGACGCTGAATGTGGACTTCAGCTCCGCGCCAGCCGCGAGCAGCGGCGCAGCGTCGAGCGGCAGCCCGAGCGCCTCGGGAACCCAGCCGCGCGAGCGCCGGATCAGAAGCGGCTCCGAGCGCACGTCCCGGTCGAGGGTTCGCAGGACCGAGTCGTCGGTGCGGACGTGGATCGGACGGTCGTGGTGCAGGAACAGGTCGGCGATCGCCCCCAGGCGCTCGCGCGCGTCGGCGTCCTCGAACGCGATCGGCTCGTCGGAGAGGTTGCCGGACGTGAGCACGAGCACGGTGCCGGCGTCAACGGCCAGCAGGTGATGCAGCGGCGAGTAGGGGAGCATCACGCCGAGGTCGACGCCACCGGGGGCGACCGACGCCGCCACCGCAGCGCCGGGCCGCCCGCGGGCGACCACGATCGGCCGTCGCGGCCCCGTCAGCAGACGCTCGTCGGCGACCGTCAGCTCGACGAGGCGGCGAGCCGATTCGAGGTCGGGGGCCATCACCGCGAACGGCCTGTCCTCGCGGTGCTTGCGAGCGCGCAGCGCCGCCACCGCCGCCTCGTCGTCGGCGCGCGCGGCGAGATGGTAGCCGCCGATCCCCTTGACCGCGACGATCCGCCCCGCGAGCAGCGCCCGCGCGGCCGCCTCGATCGCGTCGCCGGCGGCGGGGTCGCCGACCTCCGCCCAGGTCCTCGCGTCGCGCAGCACCGCCCGCGGGCCGCAGTCCGGGCAGGCGTTCGGCTGGGCATGGAAGCGGCGGTCAGTCGGATCTTCGTACTCGGCCCGGCAGCGCCCGCACATCGGAAAGGTGGCCATCGTCGTCGCCGGCCGGTCGTAGGGGACGTCGCGGACAATCGTGAACCGCGGTCCGCAGTTGGTGCAGTTCGTGAACGGGTAGCGGTAGCGACGGTCGGCCGGGTCGTGTAGCTCGGCCAGGCAGTCCGCGCAGCTAGCGGTATCGGCCGCGACCAGGGCGTCCGCCGCTCCGCCGGCGCGGCTCGGGGCGATCGCGAACCGGCGCTCGCCGACCGGCTCGATCTCCTCCTCGCGGACGCGCTCGATCCGGGCCAGGGCGGGCGCCTCGTCGCGGAGGCGGCGCCGGAAGCGGTCGAGCCCGGCGCTTTCGCCCTCGATCTCGATCACGACCCCGCGCTCGTCGTTGTAGACGCACCCGCCGAGGCCCTCGTCGGTCGCGAGCCGGTGAACGTGGGGGCGGAATCCGACCCCCTGGACGACCCCCTCGGCCCGGACCCGGAGGCGACGCGGCGCGTCCCTGCCCGCCGATCCGGGCCCCGGCAGCCGCGTGGCCACGCTAGCCGACCAGCTCGCGGAGCCCGTGGTAGGCGCTCGCCTGGGCCTCCTGGATCCGCGGGATGTTCTCGGAGTCGGTCACGACGACGTGGTCGGCGAGGCCCTCGGCGGCGATCGGGCCGCCGCCGTAGCCGGCCATCGCGATCGTCGCGATGCCGCGCTTGCGGGCCTCGACCAGCGCCGCGAGCAGGTTGTCGGAGCCGCCGCTGGTGGTGAACGCGATCAGCGCGTCCGCGGGCCGTCCGTATGCGATCACCTGCCGCTGGAAGATCTCGGCGACGCCGATGTCGTTGGCGATCGCGGTCAGGATCGCGGAGTCCTCGGTCAGGTCGAGCGCCGGCCGCGGCGTCCAGCGCCCGTCGCCGTCGTCGCGGAAGTCGGCGACGACGTCGATCGCGTCGGTCGCCGATCCCCCGTTGCCGACCGCCAACAGGCGGCCGCCGCTCTCGAACCGCTCGCGGAGCCCCCTCGCGGCGGCGAGCAGGACCGCGGCGTTGCCCTCGAGCGTCGCCCGGCGCAGCTCGTCGACCTCCTCCGACTTGGCCAGGGCGGAGCGGCGGACATCGTCGATCACCGCATCGAGATCGCTCTCGGACCCGTCGAGGAACGGGTACAGGAAGCTCGCCGCCCCCGGATCGGCCCCGGCCCGCGGCCCGCGCCCCTCGAGCAGCCCGTGGTGGTCGAAGAAGACGTGGACGAGCTCCCAGAGCACGTGGTAGCCGGTCTCGACGACCTCCTGGCGAACGAACGGGTCGGCGCCGGGGGCGGCGAAGCTCCATTCGGCGGCCGGCGATGCCGCGGCGCGGGGAGCGGGGAAGCCGAGCGTCAGCGCGCCGGTCCCGCGGGCCCGGCGCAGGGCCGCGGCGACCTCCTCGCCGCCCTCCTCGCCCTCGCCGAAGCCGATCACGATGTCGTCCGCCTCGACGAGCGCCGCGGCGCGCGGCACGATCGGACCGCCCTCGGCGGTCAGCGCCAGCGCCGGCAACGCCCGCTTGCCGACGATCACCGGATGGACGAACTCGACCGCGACGTGACGGGCATCGGAGCGGGCGGGCGGCGCGGCGGCGACCGCGACGAGCCGGCCCCCGCGCGCGAACCGCTCCGCCATCCGGTGGCAGCAGCGGGCGAGCCGCTCCGCCTCGCGCCCGAAGAACTCCCGGTTGGCCTCGCTGCGCCGTTCGATCAGCTCGGCGAGCGTCGCCTCGGCGCGGCTCGGGTCGAGGGCCGGGCCGGCCGTCACGCCGGCACCGGATCGCGGCGGCCGAGCTCGAGCAGCCAGCGGCGGAACCCGTCGACGCCCTGTCCGGTCCGGGCGCTCACCTGCATCACCTCCGCCCCGGGGTTGACCGCGGCGATGTTGTCGAGGAGCAGGTCGAGATCGAAGTCGAGGTGCTCGAGCAGGTCGATCTTGTTGACGACGACGACATCGCAGGTCCGGAACATCAACGGGTACTTGATCGGCTTGTCCTCGCCCTCGGTGATCGAGCAGATCATCGCCTTGGCGTCCTCGCCGACGCGGAACTCGGCCGGGCAGACGAGGTTGCCGACGTTCTCGATCACGAGCAGGTCGAGCTCGTCGAGGTCGAAGCCGGCAAGCGCCGTGCGGACCATGTTCGCGTCGAGGTGACACTCGCCGCCGAAGCCACCGTCGGTATTGAGCTGCACGACCGGGACGTGGAGCGCGGCGATCCGGTCGGCGTCCATCGATCCCTGGACGTCGCCCTCGAGGACCCCGACACGGATGTCCGCGTCGCGGAGGGCCCGCTCGAGCAGCGCCGTCTTCCCTGCTCCGGGGGCGCTCATCAGGTTGACGACCGCGACCCCGGCGCGATCGAAATCGGCCCGGTTCGCGTTCGCGATCGTCGTGTTGGCGTCGAGCGCGTCCGCGGCGACCTTCACCTTCGTTCGATGCATCTACCTCGGCCCCATGTCCGGTTCGACCACTCTGGCACGATCCGGCCCGGCCCGGCCCGGATCCGCCCGGCGGCCCGCTGCGGGCCCGCCGCCTGCCGCCGCCCCGTCGTCGAGCACCTCGATCGAAGCCACCTCGAGCTCCTCGCCGGCCAGCACCTCGACCGCGAGCCCGCCGCACCCGCCGCAAGCGAGCGGCAGCTCGCGTGCCTCGCTCTCGACGCCGCAGCGATCGCAGCGAACGACCGGCACCACCGGCTCGATCCGCAGCTCGGCCCCGGCCGCGGGCGTCTCCGCCGACGCGACCTCGAACGCGAAGGCGAGAGCATCGGGGACCACCTGGCGGAGATGGCCGACGCGGAGATCGACGGCGACGACCCGGTGGCCGGCCGCGTGCTCGCAGGCGACCGCGATCACGCGCTCGGCTATCGCGTACTCGTGCACGGCCCGCTCAGCAGATCCGCGGCAGCGGGTCGCCGGCGAGCAGGTCCATGACGCGCCGGCCCCCGAAGGCCGTCTCGACGAGGACCATCCCGGGCGGCTCGGCGCCGACGGCGCCGATCTCGACCGCCTCCTCGCTGCCGGCGACGGAGCGGAGCGCGTCGAGGGCCTGCGGCGCGGCGGCGGCCGAGACGACCGCGACCAGCCGCCCCTCGTTCGCCACGTACATCGGGTCGATCCCGAGCAACTCGGCGGCGCCCGCGACCGCCGGGCGGACCGGGACGTCGGCTTCGCGGGCGACGATCGCGACGCCGGACGCCCGCGCCAGCTCGTTGAGCACCGTCGCGACGCCGCCGCGGGTCGCGTCCCGCATGCAGCGCAGCTCGGCGCCGGCGGCCCCGATCAGCGCCTCGGCTGCCGGCCACAGCGATTGCGTGTCCGACTCGATGTCGGCTTCGAGGTCGAACTCGTCGCGGGCGAGCATGATCGCTGTCCCGTGCTCACCGATCGGGCCGGAGAGGAGCACGCGATCGCCGGGACCGAGCGCCGCCGGCGAGAGCGATGCCCGCGGGTCGAGTTGTCCGATCCCCGTCGTCGTGATGTACATCGAGTCGCAGCGGCCGCGCTCGACGACCTTGGTGTCACCGGCGACGATCTCGACGCCGGCGGCGTCGGCGGCGGCTGCGATCGCGTCGACCTCGGCCGCGAGCTCGGCGGCCGCGAGCCCCTCCTCGAGGACCAGGGCGATCGCGATCGCCCGCGGTCGCGCCCCCGCCATCGCCAGGTCGTTGACCGTACCGTTGACCGCGAGCCCGCCGATCGAGCCGCCCGGGAAGCGGATCGGGCGGACCACGAAGCTGTCGGTGCTGATCGCGACCCCCTCGCTGCCGACGACGACGGTGCCGGCGTCGCCGAGCGCCGCCAGCCCGCCGGCCGCGATCGCCGCGGCATCGATGCGCTCACCGGCGAAGGCGGGCACGAACAGGCCCTCGATCAGCGTCTGCGTCGCCTTGCCGCCGGCGCCATGAGCCATCGTCACCTGCTCGGCCGTGAACCGCGGCCGCTTCGCCCTCGCCGTCTCGATGATCCCGAGGATCCTCCGCTCGCGATCGGAGACCGCGGCCGGGTCGGAGGCCATCAGACGACCTCCTGCTCGCGCGCGAAGCGACCGTAGTTGTAGTAGGCGGCGCAGGCCCCCTCGGGGGAGACCATGCAGGTGCCGATCGCGTGCTCGGGCGTGCAGGCGGTCCCGAACACCTTGCACTCCCACGGCTTGATCACACCCTTGAGCACCTCGCCGCACTGGCAGGCCTTCGGATCGGCGACGCGCACCCCGGGCGTCTCGTAACGCAGCTCGGCGTCGAAGTCGGCGTAGGCGTCCGCGAGCCTGAGGGCGCTCTGCGAGATGAAGCCGAGCCCACGCCACTCGAAGTGGGGGCGCAGCGCGAAGACCTCGGCCATCGCCCGCAGCGCGGCGGGGTTGCCCTCGTAGGGGACGACGCGCCCGTACTGGTTGTCGACCTCGGCGCGGCCCGCGGCGAGCTGGCGGAGGATCATCGCGATCGCCTGGAGCACGTCGAGCGGCTCGAAGCCGGCGACGACGAGCGGCCTTCCGTAGTCGCGGGGGACGAACTCGAACGTCCGGGCGCCGACGATCGTCGAGACGTGCCCGGGGCCGAGGAAGCCGTCGAGCCGCAGGTCGGGCGACTCGAGCAGCGCCCGCAGCGGCGGCACGATCGTGACGTGGTTGCAGATGCAGAGGAAGTTCCCGACGCCCTCGGCCTGCGCCCGCTTCAGGGTCAGCGCGGTCGACGGGGCGGTCGTCTCGAAGCCGATCGCGTAGAAGACGACGACGCGGTCCGGGTTTGCCTTCGCGAGCCGGAGCGCGTCGAGCGGCGAGTAGACCATGCGGATGTCGGCGCCCTCCGCCTTCGCCTCGAGGAACGTCCGCTCCGAGCCCGGGACCCGCATCATGTCGCCGAAGCAGGTGAGGATCACCTCCTCGTTGCGGGCGATCGCGAGCCCGTCGTCGACCCTGCCCATCGGGATCACGCAGACCGGGCAGCCGGGGCCGTGGACGAGCTCGACGTTCTCGGGCAGCAGATCGCCGATGCCGTACTTGTAGATCGAGTGGGTGTGGCCGCCGCAGACCTCCATCAGCTTGTAGTCGCGGCCGGGCTCGGCCAGCGAGAGGATCTCGGCGGCGAGGGCGCGGCCGAGCTCGGCGTCGCGAAACTCGTCGACGAACCTCATGGGAGGCCGGCCCGCCCGCCGGATCGGGCGTCGAGCAGCGCGATCGCGGTCCCGGCATGGACGAGCAGCCGGTCGCCGCCGCCGACCGGCGGGACGAGCGCCGTCTCGACCGTCTCGCGGTTGCCGGCCGCGTCGCGGCAGAGCGCCAGCCCGCGGTCGGCGTCGGCACGCTCGACCGTCATCTCGATGGCGATGTCGCCGCAGGTGACGCAGCCGTCACGCTCCTCCTCGCAATTGCGGGAGCCCCTCACCCGATCACCCCGCCGGCAGGGCGCGGCCCGGTCACCCCGCCGGCAGGGCGCGGCCCGGTCACTCGATCACGCTCCCCTTGAGCTCCTCGAGCTCCTGCTCGTACTCCGCTCCCATCGCCTCGAGCAGCCGCCGCGTCGCGATCGCCTCCTCCTCGTCGATCCTCGAGATCGCGAACCCGACGTGGATCAGGACCCAGTCGCCGGCGGCCACCGGCTCGCCGTCGGCGTCGAGGAGCCCGACGCTGACGTTCCTGCGAACCCCCGCCACGTCCACCTTGGCGATCCGGTTCGGCTCGTCGATGATCTCGAGGATCAGACCTGGAATGGCCAGGCACACGTTCGGCTCACTCTCCGATCGATTCCGCCGGGCAAGCTAGCACCCGTGCCGCGGCCCGGCAACGAGCGGCGCCCGGCCCCCGCTCCGCAGCCCCGGCCACCCCGGACCTTCCTGCCCGGGCGTCAGTAGCGCACGCCGGCCAGGTAGAGCCCGTGAGCGGGCGCCGTCGGCCCCGCCTCGGGACGCGGCGCCCCCTCGAGCAGGCGTCCGAAGCCGGTGACATCGCGGCGGCCGCCGGCGACCTCGAGCATCGTCCCGACCAGGACCCGGACCATGTTCCGCATGAACGCGTCCGCCTCGATCTCGAAGGCGACGAGCCGGTCGTCCTCGTCGATCCAGCGGGCATCGAGCACATCACGCTCGAAGCGGACATGCTCGGTCTCGGTCGGGGTGAACGCCGTGAAATCGTGGATCCCGGCGAGCAGCGCCGCGCAGGCGTCGAGGTCGCCACGGTCGAGGGGGTACGGCCAGTTGAGCGCGCGACCGCGCTCGAACGGGCTCGGCGGCGAGCCCGTCTCGACCCGGTAGCGGTAGCGGCGCGAGCGCGCCTGCCGGCGCGCGTCGAAGCCCGGGGCCGGGGCGGCCGCGAGGATCGCCAGGTCGGGGCCGGTCAGCGCGTTCAGGGCCCGGGCGAGCCCCTCCGGCACCGGCCGCTCGGTAGCGAGCGACGCGACCTGGGCGAGCGCGTGGACCCCGGCGTCGGTCCGGCCGGCGACGGTCAGCGGGACCGGCCCGCCGAGCAGCCGCGCGAGCGCCGACTCGAGCTCGCCCTGGACGGTCCGCAGCCCCGGCTGCGCCGCCCAGCCGTGAAACCGCGCGCCGTCGTAGGCGATGTCGAGGCGGTAGGTCGTCATCCGCCGACGGGTGCGGCGCCCGGCCTCGTGCTCAGCAATCGGCGAGGGCGTCGATCGCCCGGCAGAGCTCGGGGCGCCGCGGGCCGAGCTCGCCGATCCGCTCGCTGAGCGCCGTGCGATCGATCCGTTGCAGGTTGTCGAACGACGCGACGCACTCGACCGGCAAGCCCTCCGCGGCGTCGAGTCGGATCTCCGTCGGGATGTTCCGGATCGTGCGGGTCACCGGCGCGACCACGATCCCCGTCAGCACCCGGACGGCCTCCGAGCGGGTCACGACGAGGACCGGTCGCCGCTTGCGATCCGCCTGCGCCCACCAGACCTCCCCCTGCAGGGGTCTGCTCACCAGGGCTCCTCGGCGATCAGGGCCCGGGTCGAATCGCCGATTCCGGAGAGCTCCTCGTCGGTCTGCGGAAGGCGGCGATAGGCCTCGGCGATGCGCTCGCCGACCTGCCGGCGCCGGTGGGCGTCGGCGAGGCGCTCGAGTCCGAGCCGGACGGCCTCGGAGCGGTTCGCGACCACGCCGTCGGCGATCAGCCGGTCGACTTCCGCGGCGAGTCGATCGTCGATCCTCGTCACGAGCTGCTCCGCCATGCGATCAGCATAGCGGTTTGCATTGCAGATTCCGCCCGGGCGTCTGACGAGGCCGGGAGCGGTCGGATCAAGGAGGGGGAGGCGATGCGGCCGGCATTGGCCGTGAGCCGACGATGACGCCGAGCTGGCCGCTCTCGGTCCGTCAGACCAGCTCGAGGTAGACCATCTCCGTCGAGTCCGACCGGCGCGGGCCGAGCTTGACGATCCGCGTGTAGCCGCCCGGCCGCTCGTCGTAGCGGGGCGCGATCTCCTCGACGAGCTTGTGGACGATGAACTTGTCCTGGCCGAGCCGGGCGAGCAGCAGGCGCCGCGAGTGGAGATCGCCGCGCTTGGCGATCGTGATCATCCGCTCGACCTCGGGCTTGACGGCCTTCGCCTTGGCCTGGCTCGTCCGGATCCGCTCGTGCTCGAAGAGCTGGCGCGACAGGTTCCTCATCAGCGCCTTGCGATGCGCCGCGTCGCGGCTCAACTTGTGCCTGTTTCGCTTGTGGCGCATGGTGATCGGCTCCGCTCGGTCGCTCGCGGCAGGCTACTCGTCGCGGAGCGCGAGGCCGAGGCCGTGCATCGCCTCGATGACCTCCTCGATCGAGCGCTCGCCGAAGTTCGGGATCGCCTTCAGCTCCGACTCCGACTTCGCCTGCAGGTCGCCGATCGTCTGCACCCCGGCCCGCTTCAGGCAGTTGTAGGCGCGAACGCCGATCTCGAGCTCCTCGATCAGGCGGTCGTCGCCACCGCCGGGCGCGCCGGGGTCCTCGGCGGCCTCCGGCTCGGCGCCGTTGGCCTGGGTGAGCTCCTCGACCCGGTCGGCATCGGTGAAGATCGCGAGGCTGGAGATCATCAGCTCGGCCGCCTCGCGCAGCGCCGCGCCGGGCTCGATCGAGCCATCGGTCTCGACCTGCAGCGAGAGCTTGTCGAAGTCGGTCCGCTGGCCGACGCGGGCCGAGTCGACGCGGTAGGAGGCCCGCTTGATCGGCGAGAAGATCGAGTCGATCGGGATCACGCCGATCGGCTGGTCCTCGGTCTTGTTGTCCTCGGCGGGCGAGTAGCCGCGGCCGCGGCCGATCGTCAGGTACATCTCGAGCTTCGTCTTCTTCTCGAGCGTGGCGATCGGCGTCTCGGGGTTGAGGATCTCGACGCCGGCCGGGGTCTCGAGGTCGGCGGCGGTGATCTTGCCGGGGCCGGTCGCGACCAGCGGCACCTCGACGACGTCGGCGTCGGTGTGCATCCGGACGACGATGTCCTTGAGGTTGAGGATGATGTCGGTGACGTCCTCCTTGACCCCGGAGATGCTCGAGAACTCGTGGGCGACGCCCTCGATCCGGACGCTCGTGATCGCGGCCCCCTTCAGCGACGAGAGCAGCGCGACGGAGGCTGTTGCCGTAGGTGTAGCCGAAGCCCTTGTCGAGCGGCTCGATCGTGAACGTGCCCCGGTTGTCGTTGATCTCCTCGGCGGAGATCGTCGGCGTCTGAAAATCGGGCAGGGTGGTCATAGCGCTTCCTTCCGTCGCGGTTTTCGGAGCCCCTACTTCGAGTACAGCTCGACGATGAGCTGCTCGGAGATCGGCGAGTCGATCTCGTCCCGCTCGGGAGGCGCAAGACCTTGGCGGTGAGCGAGTCGTGATCGGCCTGCAGCCATGGGGGCACGGTGGAAATCAGTTCGGTGGCGACCCGGACGGTCGTCTCGGCATCGGATCCCGACTTGATCGAGATCACGTCCTCGGGCTTGAGCTGGTAGCTGGGGATGTCGACGCGGCGGCCGTTCACCTGCCAGTGGCCGTGGCGGATCAGCTGCCGCGCCTGGCGCCGGGAGGCGGCGAAGCCGAGCCGGACGAGGACGTTGTCGAAGCGCCGCTCGAGCAGCCGCAGCAGGTTCTCGCCGGTGACGCCGTCCTGGCGGGACGCCTTGTCGTAGTAGGCGCGGAACTGCTTCTCGAGCACCTGGTAGTAGCGGCGGGCCTTCTGCTTCTCACGGAGCTGCTGGCGGTACTCGGACGCGCATGCGGCCGCGGCCGTGCTCGCCCGGCGGGTAGGAGCGACGCTCGACGCCGCACTTGTCGGTCAGGCAACGCTCGCCCTTGAGGAACAGCTTCTGGCCCTCGCGGCGGCACTGCTTGCACGTCGGTCCGGTGTCCCGTGCCACTAGACGCGCCTCCGCTTCTTCGGCCGACAGCCGTTGTGCGCCTGCGGCGTGACGTCCTTGACCGTCGTCACCTGCAGGCCCGCCGCCTGCAACGCCCGGATCGCGGTCTCGCGTCCGGAGCCGGCGCCCTTGGCGTGGACCTCGACCCGTTCGAGGCCGTGCTCCATGCCCTTGCGGGCGGCGTTGTCGGCGGTCACCTGGGCGGCGAACGGGGTCGACTTCCGGGAGCCCTTGAAGCCGGCGCTGCCGGCCGACTCCCAGGCGATCACGTTGCCCGCCGGATCGGTGAGGGTGACGATCGTGTTGTTGAAGCTCGTCTTGATATGCGCCTGCCCGAACGGGACGTTCTTGCGCACGCGGCGCTTCGAGCGGCCGGCGCCTCGCTTCGGCTGCGGCATCTAGAGGTTCCTCGCTCGGGTCTCGTCGGCGATCATCACTTCGGCGCCGGCGCCTTCTTCTTGCCGGTCACGCTCATCTTCTTGGGGCCCTTGCGGCCGCGGGCGTTGGTCTTCGTCCGCTGGCCGCGGACGGGCAGGCCGCGACGATGGCGCAGGCCCCGGTAGGAGCCGATCTCCATCAGGCGCTTGACGTTCTGGGAGCGCTCGCGCCGCAAATCGCCCTCGACCGGGTGGGACTCGACGGCGTCGCGCAGCTTGATGACCTCGTCCTCGGTCAGGTCGCCAACGCGCGTGTCGGCATCGACCCCGGTCGCGGCGAGGATCTTCCGCGCGGTCGAGTCGCCGATCCCGTGCACGTAGGTCAGCCCGACCTCGACCCGCTTGTTGAGCGGCAGGTTCACGCCCGCGATCCGTGCCACCTCAGCCCTGCCTCTGCTTGTGGCGGGGGTTCGAGCAGATCACGAGCACGCGGCCGCGCCGGCGGATCACCTGGCACCTTTCGCACATCGGTTTTACGGAGGCTCGAACCTTCATCGCTTCCGGCTTTCTATCTGACTCGAGGTGGCCCGCGGCATCCCAGGAGTCGGATGGCAGGCAGTGTCGGACGGCCCTGCGGCCGAACGGGCATGCTAGCACGGGCCGCCAAGCGCGCAAGGCCGCGCCGCAGGCTGTCGCCCCTGCCCCCCTGGGTCTCCGCCCCCGGCCCCCTGGGTCATCTGGTCCACGCATGACGCGGGCAGGATTACCCACCCCCTCGTTGCCCGTGTCGGTTGCCAGCCAGCTCAGCGGGCGCCGGCCCGCAGCGCCTCGGCGATCGTTGCCGCCCAGGCGCGGATCTCGTCCCAGTCGCGCCGGTCGCGGTACTCCTCGGCGGTCCCTGCGGCCATCGCCCGCTCCATCCGGCCGCCCTCGGGCGAGATCCGGCCGCCGAAGACGACGTGGTCGCGGGCGCCGAGCTTCTCGGCCCGCGCGATCGTCCGCTTCGGCTCCTGCCAGGCGGCATCGTCCTCGGCCGGGTCGCCGGTCGGACCGGAGCTGAAGACCCAGAAGGGCCGCTCGGCGAGCGCCTTGCCGTGAGCGCGGAGGAAGTGCCGCGCATCACCCTGCCAGCGCCGCATGTAGACGGCGCTGCCGAGGACGACGGCGTCGTAGCGTCCGAGGTCGTCGACGGCGCCGGCCTCGACGCAGTCGGCACCGAGTCCGTGCTCGCGGATCTCGGCAGCGACGGCCGTGGCGATCTCGGCGGTGGATCCGTGCTTGGAGGCGTACGCGACGAGGACCTGCACGCGCACATCCTCCCGCACCCCGAGCTCGCGGAGATCCGTGGTCAGCGCGGATTTCGACGCCCCGGGGCTGATCTAGGTTTCGCCGATGGCGGTGACCGACCCCGCCGGCCGCAAGCCGCCGACCGACCCCGCCGGCCGCGAGCCGCTGATCGACCTGCGCGGGGTCAGCCGCCACTACGCGATCGGCGGCGGCACCGTCAAGGCCCTCGACGAGGTCGACCTCCGGGTCGATGCGGGCGAGTTCGTCGTCATCCTCGGCGCGTCGGGCAGCGGCAAGACGACGCTGCTGAACGTGATCGGCGCCCTCGACAGCCCGACCGCGGGGTCGCTCGCGATCGGCGGTCGCGAGATCACCGCGGCCCGACGCCGCGAGCTGTTCGCGCTGCGCCGCCACGAGATCGGCTTCATCTTCCAGAGCTTCAACCTGTTCCCGGGGCTGACCGCGCTCGAGAACGTCCGGTTCGGCGCCGACGTGGCGGGCCGCGACGACGCCCGCGACGCCGCGCAGGCTGTCCTCGAGCAGGTCGGCCTCGGCGACCGCGGCGCCCATTTCCCGCACGAGCTCTCGGGCGGCGAGCAGCAGCGCGTCGCGATCGCCCGGGCCCTCGCCGCGGGCAACCCGATCGTCCTCGCCGACGAGCCGACCGGCGAGCTCGACTTCACCACCGGGGTGCAGATCCTCGAGCTGCTTCACGGCGTCACCCACACCGCCGGGACCGCCGTGCTCGTCGTCACCCACAACCGCGAGATCGCCCGCGTCGCCGACCGCATCGTCGAGCTCTCCAGCGGCCGCGTCGTCTCCGACGAGCCGAACGAGCCGGCGGCGATGAGCGACCTGCGCTGGTGAGCGGATGACCCGCGGGCCGCGGTTCTGGCTGCGCTGGTCGTGGCGCGACCTGCGGGCCCGGTGGCCGCTCGTGATCGCGATCGGCCTGCTGCTCGCGGGCGGGATCGGCCTCGCGGCGGGACTCGCGAGCATGCGCGACTGGCGGATCGCCTCCAACGACGCCAGCTTCGCGAGCCTGCGCGTCCACGACCTCCGCGTCGAGGCCGAGCCGGGCTCCTACGCGCCGGCCGGCGCGCTCGCCCGGGCCGCACGGCGGATCCCCGGCGCCGGCGACGTCACCGCGGCGAGCGAGCGGCTGATCGTCCCGACCCAGCTCGACGCCTCCGCGGCGGCCCCGACGACGGTGATCAC
Source organism: Solirubrobacterales bacterium (assembly GCA_041393495.1). Taxonomy (GTDB): domain Bacteria; phylum Actinomycetota; class Thermoleophilia; order Solirubrobacterales; family 70-9; genus RHKX01. The sequence continues at coordinate 91,269 of JAWKKA010000015.1, forward strand.
CCCGGGCCAGATCGTCGGCGTCGAGACGACGCCGAGCCACACGATCGACGGCGTCGAGGTCACCGGGCCGCCGGTCGACTCCGTCGCGGTCCGCGACGGCGCCGGGCTGCCGGCGAGCGGCGATCGCGCGGTCGGGATCCTCGACCCGCAGTACGCGGACGAGAACGGGATCGCGGCGCCGACCCGGATCCGCGTCGCCGGCGGCGAGAGGATCGACATCGTCGGGCTCGGCAACTCGCCGGAGACCTTCATCGTGATCGGGCCCGGCGGCAGCTTCAGCAGCGAGGCCGACTACGGCTCCGTCTTCGTCCCGCTGGCCGTCGCCCAGCGGCTCGCCGGCCGTCCCGGCGAGGTCAACGACCTCGCGGTCTCGCTGGCGCCCGGCGCCGACCGGGAGCGGATCGCCGCCGAGCTCGAGCGCGAGATCAGCCGCGCGCTGCCCGGCTTCGGCATGAGCGTGACCGACACCGCCAAGATCGACGGCCGCCGGATCCTCTACGACGATGCCGACAACGACCAGCAGCTCTTCGACGTCTTCGCGTTCCTGATTCTCGCCGGCGCCGCGTTCGGCGCCTTCAACCTGATCAGCCGGACGATCGAGGCGCAGCGACGCGAGATCGGGATCGGGATGGCGCTCGGCGTCGAGCGGCGACGGCTGGCGGTGCGACCGCTGCTGCTGGGCCTGCAGATCGCCGTCGCCGGCGTCGTCTTCGGGGTCCTGGTCGGGCTCGCGGTCAACGCCTGGCTGCGCGGCCTGCTCACCGACCAGCTGCCGCTGCCCTTCGTCGACACCGACCTGCGCTGGGGACGGTTCGCCACCCGCGCGGCGATCGGGTTCGCGATCCCCCTTCTCGCGGCCGCCTGGCCGGTCTGGCGGGGGCTGCGCGTCGCGCCGATCGACGCGATCCGGGTCGGGTTCCGCTCCGCCCGCGGCGGCGGGCTGGCGCCGCTTCTCGCCCGCATGCCGCTGCCGGGCGGCAGCCTCGGGCAGATGCCGCCCCGGAACGTGCTCCGAGCGCCGCGGCGGACCCTGCTGACGGTGCTGGCGAGCGCCGCGGTGGTCTCGGTCGCGGTCTCGATGTCGGGGATGCTCGACTCGTTCCGGGCGACCGTCGATCGCAACGACGCCGAGGAGCTGCGGACGGCGCCGACGCGTCTCGACGTCACCCTCACCGGCTTCGTCCCCGCCGACACGCCGGAGCTGCGCAGGCTCGGATCCTCGCCGATCGCCGAGCGGACCGACGCGCGGCTGACGATCCCGGCGTCGCTGCGCGGCCCCGGCGGCGAGGAGATCGACGTGGTCGTCGACACGATTCCCGCTCGCGACCCGATCTGGGCGCCGCGCGCGTCAGTGGGCGCGCTGCCCCGGGGCTCGGGCCAGATCCTGATCGCGGCGAGCGCGGCCGAGGACCTCGACGTCACGCCGGGCGAGCAGATCACCCTCATCCATCCCGAACGCGTCTCCCGGGACCGCTTCCGGACGGCCGAGACGACGGTGACCGTCAGCGGCACCCATGCCGATCCATTCCGGTTCCCGGCCTACATGAGCGCCGCGGGCGCCCGCACGTTCGGCCTCGCCGGGCAGGTCAACGCCGTCGGCCTGCTCCCACCGCCCGGGGTCGACGAGAACGCCGCCAAGCGTGCGCTGCTCACCGAGCCGGGCGTCGCGACGATCGAGTCGGCGTCGGCGCTCGGCGATGCCCTCGAGCAGGGGCTCGACGAGTTCGCCGCGATCATCCGCGTCGTCGTCGCGATCGCGGTCCTCCTCGTCCTCCTGATCGCCTTCAACTCGACCGCGATCAACTCCGACGAGCGCGCCCGCGAGTACGCGACGATGTTCGCCTACGGCCTTCCGGTCCGGACCGTGATCCGGATGGCCGTGGTCGAGAGCCTGATCATCGGGCTGCTGGCGACCGCCGTGGGGGTGGCGCTCGGGGCCCTGATCCTCTCCTGGGTGATCAACGTGAGCCTCGAGGAGGTCCTGCCCGAGCTCGGCGTCGCCAGCTCGCTGTCCTTCGCGACCATCATGCTCGCCACGATCGCCGGCGCCGGCGCGATGGCCTTGGCGCCGCTTCTGACGGTCCGGCGACTGCGCCGCATGGACGTCCCCTCGACGCTGCGCGTGATCGAGTGAGGGGCGGGTGCGACACCAGTCGCGCCGCGGTCGCGCCCGCCGGCGTCAGTCCTCGTGCCAGGGAGTGAGGATGCGCGGGCCGTCGGCGCCGACGGCGACGGTGAACTCGAAATGGGCGGCGAGCGAGCCGTCCTCGGAGTAGACGGCCCAGTTGTCGGAGCCCATCCTGATCTCGGGCGAGCCGATGTTGACCATCGGCTCGATCGCGAAGGTCATCCCCTCCTCGAGCAGCGGGCCCCTGCCGGCCTCCCCGAAGTTCGGGATCTGCGGGTCCTCGTGCATGCGCCTGCCGATGCCGTGGCCGACGAGGCTGCGGATCACGGCGAGACCGTCGCGCTCGACGCGCTCCTGGATCGCGTGGGAGATATCGCCGAGGTGGTTGCCGGCCTTCGCCTCGGCGATCCCGCAGAGCAGCGAGTCCTTCGTCGTTTCGAGCAGCTGCAGCGCCGGCTCGGAGACCGGGCCGATCGGAATCGTGAAGGCGGCGTCGGCGACCCAGCCATCGAGCGTCACGCCGACGTCGAGGGAGATCACGTCGCCCCGCTTGAGCTCGTAGGGGCCGGGGATGCCGTGGACGACCATCGAGTTCGGCGAGGCGCAGATCGACCCCGGGAATCCGTTGTAGCCCTTGAAGGCCGCCTCGGCTCCCTGCGAGCGGATGAAGCGCTCGGCGGCGAGGTCGAGGTCGAGCGTCGTCACGCCGGGGCGGGCGCTCTTCTTGAGCATCTTCAGGCAGCGGACGAGGATGTCCCCCGCGGCCGCCATCTTGTCGATCTGCTCCGGGGTCTTCGTGACGATCAACGGGTCAGAGCTCTTCTTCCATCCGCAGGGTCGCGAGCAGCGCCCGGATCCGGTTGCCGACCGCCTCCGGCTTCAGCGACCCGTCGACCCGCTTGAGGATCCCCTGCTCCTCGTAGAAGTCGACGAGCGGCTTCGTCTTGGCGTGGTAGGTCTCGAGACGGTGGCGGATCACCTCGGGCTCGTCGTCGTCGCGGACGATCAGCCGGGCGCCGCAGATGTCGCAGACCCCCTCGTTCTTCGGCGGGTCGAACTCGACGTGGAAGATGTGCCCGTTCTTGGCGCAGGTCCGGCGGCCGCCGAGCCGGCGGATCACCTCGTCGTCGCTGACGTCGATCAGGACAGCGGCGGTGATCGACCGTCCGAGCGCGTCCATCTCCCCGGCCAACGCCTCGGCCTGGCCGACCGTTCGCGGGAACCCGTCGAGGATGAACCCGTCGGCGGCCTCGTTGCTCTCGACGCGCTCGGCGATCACCGCGATGATCACTTCGTCGGGCACGAGATCGCCCCGGTCCATGTACTCCTTCGCGGTCCTGCCGAGCTCGGTCCCGTCCGTGACCGCGGCGCGGAGGATGTCGCCGGTCGCGTAGTAGGGAAGCCGGAAGTCCTCCTGCAGGCGCTCGCCCTGGGTCCCCTTGCCGGACCCGGGAGGTCCGAGGAGGATGAGGTTCAACTCGGCCATGGGACCGTGCAGGCTACCGAGCGCCTGTCGAGCGGGTCATGGCCGACGTCCCGGCCGTGCGGCTGCGCCCGCGCTGCCGGCCCCGGCTCGCGACCAGTCGGTCGCGCGCCTCGCGCTAGCCGACCGGCTTGCGCTTGCGCGGATCGACGAAGGGAAGCGAGGCGGTCACGGCGCGGCGGCGGGAGCCGTCGGGCAGCTCCAGGGTGAGCTCGTTGCCCGGATCCGCCAGCTCGATCGGGACCCAGACGTAGCCGATGTTCTTCTCGAGCCCCGGGGAGCGAATCGCGATCGTCGCGTGGCCGACCCGATCACCGTTGCTCAGCGCCGGCCAGAACTCGGTCAGCTCCCAGGCGAGCGGCTCGCCCTCGATCTCCATCCCGACGAGCTTGCGGCTCACGCCCTCGGCGCGGATCCGCTCGAGCGCCTCCTTGCCGATGTAGTCAGCCTCCTGCTCCTCGACCAACCGCTCCAGGCCGGTGACCTCGAACGGATTGTCGCCGAGAGTCATGTCGGAGCGGTAGTTGAAGATCCCCGCCTCGATCCGCCGCGCTTCGCAGGGGGCGATCGGGCGGATGTCATGGGGGGCGCCGGCCTCCATGACGCTGTTCCAGAGATCGTCGCCGCGGTCGGGGTCGCAGAGGTAGATCTCGTAGCCGATCTCGCCCGTCCACCCGGTGCGGCCGATGACGACGGGAGCGCCGTCGAGCTCGGCATGCATGCAGTAGTAGTAGGGCACCTCGAGCACCGCGTCGCCGAACAGAGCGCTGACCACGTCCTTGGCCTTCGGGCCCTGGACCTGGACCGGGTACACGGGCGGGTCGGAGATCTCGACGTCGAGGCCCGCGCCCCATGCCACCCCGCGGGCCCACAGTCCGGCATCGCTGTCGGCGAGCGCGAGCCAGAAGGTGTCCTCATGCGGTCGCAGCAGGACCGGGTCGTTGACGATCCCGCCGTCAGCTTCGATCAGGGGGGCGTACTTGCATTGACCGACCTCGCACCTGGTCAGGTCACGACAGGTGAGCAGGTTGGTGAGCTCGAGCGCGTCGGGGCCCTTGATCTGGACGATGTGCTCGACGCCGACGTCCCAGAGGGTCACGTGCTCGAGCAGGTGCTTGTACTCGTTGACGGGATCGTCGTAGTAGGCGGGGATGAAGCGGTGGTTGTAGACGTCGTAGGCGGAGCACCCCGCGCGCAGAGTGGCTTCGAAGTACGGGGATCGCTCGTACCAGGGACCGAAGTACAGAGTGGTGGACTCGGGGATCGTGGCTGTGTCGACTGTGGCTTCCATCGGGGCCGATCCTATCCGAGAGATCGCGACCGACGTCGAGGTCGGCCGCGGGCCGGGAGGCCGACAGCGTCGTCGTCAGCGGGGTATCGGGATCGCTACGGCCGCAAGGCGACGAGCGATCCGTAGTGGTGCACGGCCGTGCCGCCGAAGCCGGGTCGGGCGCCCAGGCGCGCATCGACCGCCGCCAGCGCGGCCGCGAGCGCGGCCCGGCCCTCTTGGAAGAAGGTGATCGACGGCGGGTCGTAGTCGCCGGTCTCGACGCCGACCGTCGCCCGCCTGCCGAGCTCGCCGGCGATCCGGACCTCGCGCCGGGCGACGTCGATCACCTCGTCGGCGGAGTCCCGGTAGGCCATGATCGTGACGCCGTCGGTCGCCGCGATCGTCGCCTCGGCGAGCGACCCGGGGCCGAGGCGGATGCCGTCGAACCAGAACGGGATGTCGGCTGCGAGCGGGAGCGGGCCGGCCGCACGCCGGGCGGCGCGCAGCGAATCGACGAGATCGCGCTGGGTCCGGCGCTCGTGTCGGTCCCAGGCCCGCAGGCCGTAGGGCTCGACGTCGACGTGGATGCCGGCGAGGCGGGCGCCGGGCGGCGCGCCACGCTGATAGCGCCGTGCCGAGCGCACGAACGCGAGCATCCCGCCCCGGTCGGTGGTCGCCCAGCGCCGCTCGCCGCCGAGCGCCTCGACGACGACGCCGCCGTCGCGGAGATCGGCGATGGCCGCGCGCACGTGCGGGCCGAACCCGCCCTGCGCGTACAGATAGACACGCTCGAAGCCGGCGGCGACGGTGAAGTCAGTGAGCTCTGCGGAGCCCTCCCAGGACCAGACCCAGAGGGCATCCGCGCCGAGGTCGTCGGGCGGATCGGCTGGCGCGGCGGCTGGCAGCGAAAGGACGAGCGAGGCCGCGAACAGCGCGCCGAGAGCGATCAGAAGGCGGAGCATCGCGCCGCCACGCTAGCCGAAGCCGCCGCCGAGCCGACCGAAGCGGACGGACGGACCGTGGCCGGCCGCGGGCCGAAGGCGGCCCCGGCACCGCGGGCGGCATCGCGGGCGGCACCGACCATCGCGGGGCACGTTCCCGGGAAATGGTCCCGATCCTGTGCCACGCGTTGCTGCTCCCGGGCCAACCCCGGCGGACGCGGGGATGCCGCCGGAGCGATCCCTGCTTCGGAGAGGCCAACGGTCCGGCGGACGCGGAGCGTGCCGCCGGGCGATCCCTACTTGAGAAAGCCCTCGTAGTTGCGCATCATCAGCTGGGCCTCGAGCTGCTTGACGGTGTCGAGCGCGACGCCGACGACGATCAGGATCGAGGTGCCGCCGAAGAAGAAGTTCGCCGAGGTCTGGCTGATCAGGATCGTCGGCAGGGCGGCGACGAGGCCGAGGTAGAGGGCGCCGGCGAACGTCAGCCGGGAGAGGATCCGGTCGAGGTACTCGGCGGTCGGCCGGCCGGGACGGACGCCGGGGATGAAGCCGCCGTACTTCTTCAGGTTGTCGGCCTGATCGACCGGGTTGAAGGTGACCGCGGTGTAGAAGTAGGTGAAGATGATGATGAAGAAGACCTCGCCGATCACGTAAGCCCAGCGATCGGGACTGAAGAACGCGGCGAAGTCGAGCGCGGCGGGCGTGTTGAGGAGCTGGCCGACGGTCGGCGGGAACGCCATGATCGACGCCGCGAAGATGACCGGGATGACCCCGGCCATGTTGACGCGCAGCGGCAGGTAGCTCGACCCGCCGGTCGTCATCTTGCGGCCGACGACCCGCTTGGCGTACTGGACCGGGATCCGCCGCTGGCCCTCCTGGACGAAGACGATGCCGACGATCACCGCCAACGCGATGAACGGCATCATCACGACGAAGACCTGATCGTCGTTGTTCCACCAGGCGGAGACCCCTTGCGGCAGGCCGGAGACGATCGAGGCGAAGATCATCAGCGAGATCCCGTTGCCGATGCCGCGCTGGGTGATCAGCTCGCCGAGCCACATCAGCAGCACGGTGCCCGCGGTCAGCGAGATCACGACCAGCATCAGCTTCGCGAAGGTGAGCTCGCCGACGACGCTCTGGCCGCTGCTGCCGAACGACCGGAACAGGAACACGTAGCCGGTCGACTGCAGGAACGCCAGGACGACGGTCAGATACCGCGTGTACTGGGTGATCTTCTGCTGGCCGACCTCGCCCTCCTTCTGGAGCTTCTCGAGTGCCGGCACGACCACGGTCAGCAGCTGAAGGATGATCGAGGCCGTTATGTAGGGCATGATCCCGAGCGCGAACAGCGACAGCCGCGAGAGGCCGCCGCCGCTGAACAGGTTGAGGAAGCCGAGGATGTCGGAGCCGGCGAAGTTGTCCTGGAGGTCGCTGATCGCGCTCGCCTCGACCCCCGGCGCCGGGATGTAGGCGCCGAGTCGATAGAGCGCGAGCATCGCCGCCGTGAAGGCGATCTTGCGCCGGATCTCGGGGATCGCGAACGCGTTTCCGAGGATCCTCAGCATCGACGACTACTCGATGACTTCGACGCTACCGCCCGCCGCCTCGATCTTCTCGCGGGCGGTGCTGCTGAAGGCGTGGGCGCGGACGACGAGCTTCTTGCTGAGCTCGCCGTTGCCGAGAATCTTGACCGGGTGCCTGCGGGTCGCGAGGCCGGCAGCCCTCAGCGACTGCGGCGTCACCTCGGCGCCGTCGTCGAAGCGGTCCTCGAGCGTCGCCACGTTGATCGGCTGGGTGTGGGTCCGGAACGGCTCGAACGGCATCGACATCTTCTTGTTCGGACCGCGCAGCTTCCGCATCCGCATGTGGATCGGGTTCTGGCCGCCCTCGTGGGCGACCTTTCGCTTCGCGCCCGCGCGCTGGCCGGCGCCCTTGTGGCCGCGGCCGGAGGTCTTGCCGGTGCCGGAGCCGTACCCGCGCCCGACGCGCTTGCGGCTCTTGCGGGTCCCCGGCTTCGGGGTCAGGTTGTCGAGGCCGACGTCCTCGGGGTCGACGCGCGCCATCAGGACTCCTTCCCCGCGGCTGCCGCCGGCTCGACGGTGACGAGGTGGTCGACCTTGCGGAGCAGGCCGTGGAGGTCCTCGGTGTCCTCGCGGACCACCGACTTGCCGATCCGGCCGAGCCGCAGCGTCCGCAGGGTGTCGCGCTGGCGCGGGCTCGAGCCGTTCGCCGAGCGAACCTGCTTGATCAGAAGCTCAGCCATCGCCGGACTTCTCCTCGCCGGCCTCCGAAGCGTCGCCTTCGCCGTCTGCTGTCTGCTGTCTGCTGTCCTCCTCGGCCGCGACAGCGACCGCGGTCCCGCCGCCCCCGGCGGCGTCGGCGCCGGCGCTGCTCGCCGCCTGCTGCTCGCTGCCTGCCTGCTTCGGCACCCCGAGCACCTGCTTGATCGTCAATCCGCGGAGCTCGGCGACCTCCTCGGGCTTGCGGAGGCCGCGGAGGCCCTCCATCGTCGCCTTGACCTGGTTGATCGGGTTGTTGGTCCCGATCGACTTCGTCAACACGTCGCGGATCCCGCCGAGCTCGAGGACGGCGCGGACGCCGCCGCCGGCGATCACGCCGGTGCCTTCGCTGGCCGGCCGCAGGACGACGTGACCGGCGCCGAAGCGGCCGACGATCCGGTGCGGCAGCGTCTGTCCG
>JAWKKA010000016.1:0-52077 GCA_041393495.1 Solirubrobacterales bacterium
CGCGTTGCCGTCCCTCATCTGTGGTCGGGGGCCCTGCGCGGCGTCGGCCGCCAGGAGGAGACGGCCTTGGCGACCGCGACGACGAGGAAGAGCTGGCCGACGAGTCCCTCGGCGACGGCCAGCGACTGGCCGGGGTTGCCGGCCGGGACGAGGTTGCCGTAGCCGATCGTCAGCATCGTGACGAAGCTGAAGAACAGGTCCTGGTCGATCGTTCCGTCGCCGTCGGCGCCGAAGAAGGGGCCACCCTGGATGCTGCCGACGAGGCGGTACGTGAACGCGAAGAACATCCCGATCAGCAGGTAGGCGGCGATCGCGCCGAGGATCGTCTGGACGTCGACCACCCGGCGCGCGACCAGGTGGCGGACGACCGCGGCCGGGGCGATGAAGTAGAGGACGCAGTTGGCGGAGTAGAGGGCCGGCCCGTCGCTGTCGGCGATCCCGACGAAGGTGGCGATCGAGGCGAGGGCCGCGAGAACGAGGACGATGTTGGCCGCGCGGCGGATCGCGGGGCGGGCACGGGCGACTCGGAAGACCAGCCAGACGTTGAGGATCTGGGCGAAGACGACGAGCTGGCCGCCGGCCCCGTCGCTGAGCGCGACGGCGAGGACGTAGGTGAGGACGATCGAGAGCACGACCGGCCCGTAGCTGTCGATCGACTCGAACGCCTCGGCGAGCCGGCGGCCCGGACGGGGCGCCTGAACGGCGTCGACCTCTGCCTGGTCCATGGGCCGATTGAACCTGATCGGTCGGACCTTCCCAATCGCCTCGATCGGGTGATCGGCGATACGCGTCTCACCCGTAACCTTCCCTTCGTGAGCACCGAGGAGAGCCGCTCGCGGCAGGCCGGCAACGGCCGCATCGACTCGCGGACGCGCGGCAAGCGCGCCCGCGAGCGCACGCCGCGCTCCAGCCACGGCGGCTGGGCGCCGGCTGCGGATCGCCGCGACCCGGTCGCGATCCTCGAGGAGCAGGCCGCCGACCGCGTCGAGGAGCTGGTCCCGATCCGCTACGGGCGGATGCTCGTCTCCCCGTTCGCGTTCTACCGCGGCGCCGCGGCGGTGATGGCCGCCGACCTGGCGGCGACGCCGGTGACCGCGATCACGGTCCAGGCCTGCGGCGACGCGCACCTCGCCAACTTCGGCGGCTTCGCGGCTCCCGACCGGCGGCTGATCTTCGACATCAACGACTTCGACGAGACGCTGCCGGGCCCGTGGGAGTGGGACGTCAAGCGACTCGCCGCGAGCCTCGAGATCGCCGGGCGCGATCGCGAGTTCGGGCGCAAGCAGCGCCTGGTCGCCGTCCAGTCGGCGGCGGCGGAGTATCGCGAGCAGATGCGCCGGCTCGCGAGGATGGGGAACCTCGAGGCATGGTATGAGCGCGTCGACCTCGACCTGCTCCGCGACAGCTTCGCCGATCTCGCCGAGGAGGAGGACGTCGCCCGGTTCAACAAGACCGTCGCGAAGGCGCGCAGCAAGACGTCGGAGCGGGCCTACGCGAAGCTCGCCCGCGAGGTCGACGGCGAGGTCCGAATCGTCAGCGATCCGCCACTGATCACGCCGCTCGAGGAGCTTCTCGATGCCGCCTCGCTGGAGACGACGGTCGCGGAGCTGCGGCGGGTCTTCGCCGACTACCGGGCGACGCTCCCGCAGAACCTGCGCAAGCTCATCGACCGCTTCCGCTTCGTCGACATCGCCCGCAAGGTCGTCGGGGTCGGCAGCGTCGGCACGCGAGCCTGGATCGTGCTGCTCGTCGGCCGCGATCGCGGCGAGCCGCTGTTCCTGCAGATCAAGGAGGCGCAGCGCTCGGTCCTCGAGCCGTACGCGGCGAAGAGCATCTACGCGCGTCAGGGTCGCCGCGTCGTCGAGGGGCAGCGGGTCATGCAGGCCGCCGGCGACATCCTGCTCGGCTGGATGTCGGTCACCGGCTTCGATGGCAAGCGCCGCGACTTCTACGTCCGCCAGCTCTGGGACGCGAAGGGCTCGGCCCGGATCGACCGGATGACGCCCCGCGCGCTGGCGATCTACGCGCGCCTCTGTGGCGGGGCGCTGGCGAACGCGCACGCGCGCTCCGGCGACCGCATCGCGATCGCCTCCTACCTCGGCGGCGGCGACCACTTCGACCGGGCGATGGTCGAGTTCGCGGCCCGCTACGCCGACCAGAACGAACGCGACTACGCGGCTCTGCGCGCGGCCGCCGACTCGGGCCGGGTCAGGGCCGAGGCCGAGACGGCCTGAGCGCTCGTCGCGGCGCGGGTTGTCGTACGGGGCGCGCCGCGTCCCGCCGACACGATCGGGTGGCGAACGGGCGGCGGCCGCGTCGCAGCGGCCCGCTCTGCTCCGCGGCGGGGATAGACTGCGCGCCGATGGTCGACAACGGTGAGAGCGATGCGGTCGACAGCGGTGAGAGCGATGCCAGGGGGCAGGCGCTGCGCCGTCTCAAGGCCCAGCGTTCCTTCCGCGCGATGCTGGTCACGTCCGCCGGTGTCCTCGTGGCGGTGGTCGCCGTCTGGCTGCTCAGCGGTCGCGGCTACTTCTGGCCGATCTGGGTCGCCTTCGGCCTCGGGATCGCGTTGATCACGACAGGCTGGCAGGCCTACGGCCCGCGCGAGCGCGCGATCAGCGAGGAGGAGATCGAGCGCGAGATGGACAAGCACCGATGAGCACGCCGCAGGGGGGCCGCCACGAGCATCGCCTGCGGACACCGACGAGCGCGCTGCCACACGAGGAGAAGGTCCGGCGGCAGCGGCGGCACGTGCAGGTCCTCACCGTGGTCCTGCTGCTCGTCCTCGCGCTGCTCGTCTACATCGCCCTCGTCGATCTCGACAACTGGGCCGACTGGATCGTCCTCGGCATGATCTGCACGACCGCGGTCGGCGCGGTGATCGCGATCCAGGCGCGCGGCTGAGCCACCGCAACGGCGAGCCCCGCGGCTACTGTTTCAGCCGCCGGCCGGAGTGGCGGAATGGCAGACGCGATCGACTCAAAATCGGTTGTCCGAGAGGACGTGTGGGTTCGACTCCCACCTCCGGCATCCGGCCCATCCCGTCGGGGCCGACGCGGGCTCAGCGCTTGACGGGAATCGTCACCCCGAGCTCGAGCGTCCCGGCATTGGCGGCGCTGGCCCGGTAGTAGACGCGGAGTGAGCCCCTGGCCCGGCGCCGGGCGGTGATCACGAATCGGGCCCGCCGGCCGGCGTCCGCCCGCAGGCGGTCGAACCTCCGGCATCGGCTCGCGGTTCCGAGGCGCCCGGGGACCCGGGCGCAGACCCTGACGTCGGTCGCGGTCACGGCGCCGCGGTTGGCGACCGCCAGTCGCGTTCGAAGCCTGCCGCCGGCCTCGATCGGCCGCTTCCGTCCGACCCGGCGCAGCTTCAGCAGCGGCGGTCCGGGCTCCTCGACGACGGCCTTCGCCGCGAGCGGGGAGTCGACCTGGTCGGAGCGCCCGGCGGCGTCGGCGGCGCTGCCGTACGGCGGGTCGAAGAAGGTCGTCCGTGTCGCCGTGAGCCGGTAGGCCGATCCGAGGGTCGGGTCGGTGTTGGCGCCGGAGCTGGTGAGCTCGTTGCCGCTCGTCCCGTAGGAGAGGTAGTCGGCGTAGCCACCGCACTGCCCGAACGTCGGCGACGATCCCTGGTCCCGGTAGAAGGACCCCGGCGTGTAGGCGGGCAGGTTCGTGTCGATGCGGGTCGTGGTGACGATCGAGCCGGCGGGGCCGGTCACCTGCTCCCACTCGGCCGCGGGCTGGAGGGCCGTCGAGCCGGCCGGCACCGGGATGCCGGCGTCGGGGACGCCGTCGATCGTCACCCCGCCCGGGTAGGCGGAGTTGCGGTAGGTCATTCCGATCGCGTTCGCCGAGTAGTCGCGGAACTGCGAGATCTGCGAGATCCCGGCGTGGACGCGGAGGTAGGTGACGGTGTCCTGGCGGCGCTCGTAGAAGATGTCGTCGCGCTGCGTGTAGGTGCCGCTGTTGGCGCCGATCTGCGAGCGGATCGCCCGTACCGGCCCGGAGATGTTGGCGATGAAGCCGCCGCCGCCGCGGCTGAACGTCAGCTCGCTGCGCCCGCAGCCGCGGGCGACCTGGGCCTTGTCGCCGTCGAGGATGTCGGGACCCGGTGCGGCGCCGGTCCGCAGCGTCAGGGCGTCGGTGACCCAGCGCGAGAGCAGGCTCTGGGCGTAGGCGGTCGTCGTCACGCTCGAGCTCTCGGGGTTGGCGGGCGGCGCGTCGGCGGTGACGTCGGCCACCCCGTTGAAGTCGTAGCTGCTCTTGTAGGCGCCGGAGTCGAGAGCGAAGTCGTAGTCGACATAGGAGCGGCCGGCCGCCGGATCGAGCGAGCCGTCGGAGCGGAACAGGTAGACGATGCGCTCGGTGGCGGGCTCGAGCGGGTCGCTGATCTCGATCCGGGCTCGCGTCCCCGGCTCGACGCCCGCCGGATCCGGCTCGGAGGCGGCCGCTGAGCCGGCGTCCTTGGCCATGAACGCGATCTCGTCGCCGGCGTCGACGCCCGGGTCGGGGTCGGGGCCGGCGAACGTCCCGGGGTCGGTGTAGGCGTCGTGGTCGTAGCCGTTGCCGATCTGGCGCACGACGCCGTAATCGACCACGGCCCGCTCGTCGACCTGGACCGGCACCTGGGTCCAGCCGTCGTCGTAGCTGAAAGCGACGACCGCCCCGGGGTCGGCGCCGAGCAGCGATGGAACGTCGGCGCCATCGAGGACGACGGGGTCGGACCCGCGTCCCGGCACGCCGGGGGCCGCGCTCGCGGCGGGCGCCGCCACCACGCTGGCCGCCAGGCCGAAGGCGATGCCGAACAGGGCCCGTGCTCTCATTCGCCGGACGATATCCGGGGTTCGGCCCGGCCGGCGGCAAGCGCGGGCACGCCGGTCACGTCGGTCCGGAGCCGCCGCCGGCGAGCGCGGCCGCGGTGCCCGCTCCCCGCATCGGCCGCCGGAGCGGGCCGCTACCGTGGCCGGTCGATGTGCGGGCGATTCACGCTGACCGACCCGAGCCCGCGGCGGCTGGCGTCGCGATTCGACCTCGACCCCGGCCTCGAGATCGACGACCGCCCACGGTTCAACATCGCACCGACCGATCCGATCATCGCGGTCCGCAGGCGCAGCCCCGGGCACAACGAGGCGGGACTGCTCCGCTGGGGACTGCTCCCCGGGCGCTGGGCGGAGCGACGGGGACAGCGGCCGCTGATCAACGCCCGCGCCGAGACCGTCGCGACCCAGCCGGCGTTCCGGGAGTCGTTCGCTGAGCGGCGCTGCCTGATCCCCGCCGACGGGTTCTACGAGTGGCGTCGCGACCCCGACGGCAAGCAGCCGATCTGGTTCAGCCGGTCGGGCGAGGCGGGCGGCGAGCTGTTCGCGTTCGCCGGCATCTGGGCGCGCCTCGAGCGCAAGGGCGAGCCACCGCTGCTGAGCTGCGCGCTGATCACCTGCCCGCCGAACGAGTTGATGCGCCCCGTCCACGACCGGATGCCCGTCGTGCTCCCGCGCGATGCCGAGGCGTGCTGGATCGATCCGAACGCCGGCACCGGCGAGCTGCTCGAGCTGCTGCGCCCAGCGGCGGCGGGCGCGCTGACGATGCGCGAGGTCAGCGACGCCGTCAACGACGTCCACGACGACGGCCCGCACCTGCTCGATCCGCCGATGAAGCTGTTCTGAGCGCGATCAGAGCGCCGGGTTCGGCCGCGCCCCGTCCCAGTCGTCGCGGTCCTCAGCGGACAGCGCCGGGTTCGCGGGGCCCTCGGGCCCGTGGCCGCCGAGCCCCTGCTCGGGCCCGGGCCCGGTCGCGATCCCGCCGCGGTCGGGAGGCGGGGGCGGGAGATCATGGGGGTTGATCGGGCGCTCCTCCTCGACGTTCCAGGCCTGGTTGAAGCCGACCGTTGCGACGATCACGAGCAGCGCCTGGACCGGGATCAGGATCACCGTCAGCAGCCCGAGCAGGTCCTCGGGGAGGGCGGGTGAGTCGAGGCCGGGCTTGTCGCGCGCGAACCAGGCTCCCGCCGCGACCGCGGCGAAGATGATCATCAGCACGCCCAGCGCGGCCGCGACCGGGAGGACGCCGCGGTTCCAACGGATTGCGAGGTACGCGAAGAGGACGTAGATGGCGGCCCAGGCGAGCGTCATCAGGCCGACGGTCGTGCTCTGCAGCCGCACCCAGCCGCCGAGCGTGATGATCACCAGCAGGGCCGCCGAGATCAGGAGGACGAAGGCGACGATCGCCTTCGTCGTCTTCGCCTCCGGCTTCTCCCGGTTGGGGTGCCAGAGCTCGTATCCCTCCCGTGCCTGAATACCCGTCGGCATCGCCGCAAGCATATGGGCTCGGGCGGCCGCTCGCGGCGGCTCCGCGCCGCTCGCGTCCCGCACCCCGGGACGCGAGGCGCCGGCCGGTAGGGGGTGCGGCGCGGCCGCTGCTCCTATGCTGCTGCGGCGGGCGGGCGTGGTGGAATTGGTAGACACGCCGGCTTTAGGTGCCGGTGCTCGCGAGAGCTTGGGGGTTCGAGTCCCTCCGCCCGCATCAGCGCTTCGCCCACCGGTCGGGATCAGGTGGCCGGATCGGGCGGATGGCGTTGCCCGGGACGGGTACGATCAACCGTCCTCGGGGCAGTGGCCAAACTGGATAAGGCTCCGGTCTCCAAAACCGGCGATTCCAGGTTCGAGTCCTGGCTGCCCCGCTGATGAGGCCTGATCCCGTCGCTGGACCGCGGTCCAGCGACGGGCCCGTGGCTGGCCTGCGGACGCCGCGCGGCCGACAGATCAGGCATGACGCTTGCGCCGCGCCTGACCATCGTCGCCACCGTCGTCGTCGGGGCGCTCGCTCTGGCGCTCGCCCTGCTTCCCGCCGCGGCCGGCGCCGCGCAGTGCAAGGGCGGCGACGTCGGCCCGGCGAAGCTCAGCAACAAGGGCGCTGCCAAGGCGGTGCTCTGCCTGATCAACAAGGAGCGTCGCCGTCACCACCTGAAGCCGCTGCGCAGCCAGCACGCCCAGGCGAAGGCGGCCCGCAAGCACAACCGACGGATGGTCCGCCAGCGCTGCTTCTCGCACGAGTGCCCCGGCGAGCCGGACCTCACCGGACGGTTGACGCAGGCCGGCTACCTGCCGTGCCGCTGCAGCTGGGGGATCGCCGAGAACATCGCCTACGGAAACGGCCGCCAGGGATCGCCGCGCGAGATCGTCGACGCCTGGATGCACAGCCCCGACCATCGGGCGAACATCCTCAACGGCAGCTACCGCCACATCGGCGTCGCCGCCTCGCCCGGTACGCCCTTCGCCGGACGGCAGCGCGACGCCGCCACCTACACCACCGACTTCGGTTACAAGCGATAGCTCCCGCAAAGCGATAGCTCCCGTACCGTGGGCGGGTGCCGCCCGTCCGGACGAGCAATCCGAGCAAACGCCGCGCGATCCTGGCGATCGCGATCTCCGCGATCGCGCTCGAGACGGCCCTGCTCGGGATGATCGCCCCGCTGCTGCCCGAGATCGAGGAGCGCACGGGAGCGGGCGATGAAGCCCTCGGGCTGGCGATGGCCGCCTACGCGATCCCGATCCTCGCCGCCTCGGTCCCGGTCGGCCACCTCGCCGACCGGCTCGGCCGTCGCCCGATCCTGCTCGGGGGGCTGCTTCTGACCGGGGCCGGATCGGTCCTGATCGCGGTCTCGACGGCGCTCGCGCCCCTGCTGCTGGGGCGGGCCGTCCAGGGCGTCGGCGCGACGCTGAGCTGGGTGGCCGCGCTCGCCCTCGTCTCCGACCTCGCCCGCCCCGGCCGCAAGGGCGAGGCGCTCGGCTTCGCCTTCGCCGCCAACAGCCTCGGCGCGGTCGGCGGGCCGGCGCTCGGCGGCATCGTCGGGGGCACCGTCTCCTTCGAGACCCCGTTCTTCCTCGTCACCGCGATCGCCCTCGCCATCTTCGCGGCCGGTCTCGTCGTCCTGCCGCGCGCCGCCGAGCCGGCCTCAGCCGCCGGCGACGAGCGACCCCGCACGATCAGGCTCCTGCTCAGGCCCGCCGCCCTCGTTCCGGCGATGGCCTCGGCCACCGGCGCCATCGTGATCGGCCTGATCGATTTCGTGGTCCCGCTCGACTTCGATCGCCGGCTCGGCACGACCGCGACCGCGGTCGGCGTGATCTTCGCCGCCATCGCCCTGATCGACGCGGCCACGGCGCCGCCTGCGGGCAAGGCCGGCGATCGCTTCGGACGCCGCCCGGTTGCGCTCGCCGGAGCGCTGGTGATGTCGGTCTCAGGGATCCTTCTCGCGGTCGTCGGCGGCTTCGCCGCGGCGTGCGTCGCGCTCGCGATCCTCGCCGTCGGCCTCAGCGTCACCTTCGCCGCGTCGGCGCCGTGGCTGGACGAGACCTTCGGCGAGCTCAACCGCGGTCTCGCCTACGGCGGCCTCAACCTGATCTTCGCCCTCGGCTATACGGTCGGTCCGCTTGCCGGCGGCTGGTTGCTCGCCCGCTCCGGCGCCGAAGCCGCCTACGCGCTGATCGCCGCCGTGTCCGCCCTCGTCGTCACACTGCTCGTCGTTGCGCCGCCGGGAAAGCGCAAGTTGTGAACGGCTGGGACAGCGCAAGTTATGAACGTTCTATGTTCGTCCTCATGATTCGCTAACATGCCGCCACCTCAGGCAGGGAAGCCGGGGTGTTTCGCAAATCCTTCTGGCAAGTCGATGAGTGGCATTCGCCTCCCACATCTGATTCCGCTCCTGCTCACGGTCACGCTGCTCGCCGCCGGTCTGCTCGCCGGCGCCGGCCCGGCCCTCGCGGCGGGCTGTCCGGGCGCGGACAAGGGACCGCGCCAGATCTCGAACAAGACCGCTGCCAAGGCCGTCGCCTGCCTCGTCAACAAGAAGCGCCGCAGCCACGGCAAGCGGCCGTTCAACTTCCGTCGCAACCTTGCCCGCGCAGCCCGCAGCCACAGCAAGCGGATGCAGAAGACGGACTGCTTCGACCACGTCTGTCCCGGCGAGCGCTCCCTCCCCGGCCGCTACGAGCGCGCCGACTACCTGCCCTGCAGCTGCAGCTGGGGGGCAGCCGAGAACATCGCCTGGGGCGCCGGCCGCAACGGCACGCCACGCAAGATCGTCAAGGCCTGGATGCACAGCCACTCGCACCGCGTGAACATCCTCGGCAACTTCGAGGATGTCGGCGTCGGCGTCCGCTGGGGCTCGCCGAACAAGCGCGGCGCCCACGCCGGCACCTACACGCTCGACTTCGGCTTCAAGCGCTAGCTTCGCCCGTCCGGCAAGATTGTCGGATGCGCCTCCCCGGCCGGGCGCTCGCGCGGCGGTAGCTCAACGGTAGAGCCTCAGCCTTCCAAGCTGATGACGCGGGTTCGATTCCCGTCCGCCGCTTCACCGGATCGCGCCGCCGTCGCCGGTCCGGCATCATGGGCACCGAACGGGGCGTGGCGCAGCCTGGTAGCGCATTCGACTGGGGGTCGAAAGGTCGCTGGTTCAAATCCAGTCGCCCCGATTGGTCAAGTAGCTCCGCCAGGTTGCGACGGATCGCGACAGTGGCGCACCGCTGCGCGGGATTGGCGCATCTCGACCGCACCAGTGCACGGGCCCAGGAGCCCCCGATTTCCCGGCCTTGGACGTGATCTGGTAGCGGGGTGGTAGCGCTCGGCCTGTAGCGACGGCGATGACTGGTAGCGAGGAACAGACCGCACCGTACTGCCTGTGACGAGTTATGGGCGGTTATGACAAGACAGCGCATAAGCTGATATAAGTCCGCAGAACCGATGGACCCGGTCAAGAACCCCTACACCCCGAACGCTGGCTCGCGGCCGCCCGAGCTTGCTGGGCGCGACGAGCAGCTCGAGCAGTTCCGGGTCCTGGTCGCGCGGCTCAAGGACGGTCAGACCGAGCAGAGCATCATCGCCAAGGGTCTGCGCGGGGTCGGCAAGACGGTGCTCCTCAACGCGTTCGAGGACATGGCCGAGAGCGAGGGCTTCCTGACCTACTACCACGAGCTGACCGACGAGAGTTCGCTTGTCGAGGAGCTGGCCCGGGACTCGGAGCGCGCGCTGGCGATGCTCAAGCTGAGCGAGAAGCTGACGCGGAAGGTCCGGGACGGACTGGGACACTTGAAGACGATCAAGCTCACCGGACCCGAGGGGATCGGGCTTGAGGTGGACCTGCGCAGGGCCAGTGAGGGGACTCTGACAGCGGACCTCACGGACCTCTTCCTCGAACTCGGGGCTGCCGCTAGGGAGAGGGGCCGAGGCGTGATCTTCTTTCTCGACGAGGTCCAGTTCGCGAACGAGGCGCACTACCGAGCGCTGATCAGTGCTCTCCATCGATCCAACCAAAAGCAGCTGCCGATCTCGGCCGCCGCCGCCGGGCTGCCTCAGATCCCACGGTTGACGGGTGACGCGCGTTCCTACGCAGAGCGGTTGTTCGACTTCCCGACGATCGCCAATCTTGATCGCGATGCGGCGACGGCGGCCCTGGTCGAGCCGGCGCGAGCGCAGGGCGTCGACTACGCGGACGATGCTCTCGAGCTCGCCCTTGAGTGGACCGAGGGCTACCCCTTCTACATCCAGCAAGTGGGCAAGCACGCGTGGAACCAGGCCGAAAAGACCCCGATCACGCGTGCCGACGTTGAGGCCGCTTTGCCCGCGGCGCAAGCGGCTCTCGATCGGACGATCTACGAGGTTCGGATTCAGCGCGCGACAGCAAACGAGCGGAAGTACATGCGGGCGATGGCCGAGCTGGGTGAGGGCCCGTATCGGTCCGGATCGGTCGCCCGCAAGCTCGGTCAGGCATCGACCGCCCTCTCGCAGGTGCGCCAGCGGCTGATGAACAAGGGCCTGATCTACGCGACCGAGGACTACGGATTCATCGACTTCAGCGTCCCCCGCTTCGCCGAGTACATGCGTCGGCACCTGCCCTACCAGCCCCCGGCCCGCAAGCGAAGGCGATCGACTGGAGGTTGAGCTCGCGAGGGGAGAGATGTCGTAGGCGCTGCCGACCGCGCCCATCGAGGGAGCGATCCCGGGCCTCGTGGACCTTGCGGCTGAACGCCCAGGAGGTGAACTGAACGCCGCGGTCGGAATGGATCACGGGCCGTCGCGGCGGCTACGGCGAGCAGTCGCCATGCCGAGCGCGTTGGTGACCAGCGCGGTCGTCTGGGTGGCGTCGATCGACCAGCCGACGACGAGCCGCGAGAAGGCGTCCAAGACGATGCAGCAGTAGAGCTTTCCCTCCCTGGTCGGGTGCTCGGTGATGTCGACCGTCCAGAGCTGGTCGGGTCCGTCCCGCTACGTGCAGGACCTGCGCGACCGGTACCAGCCGGGGGTTCCGGTCCGGCTCGGTGAAACGTCGACCGTCGCGGCGGGCGGACAGATCGGCTACTCCGATCGCTTCATCGCCTCGTTCTTCCATCTCAACGAGCTCGGGGAGCTCGCCGGGCTCGGCGTCGGGGTCCTGGTGCGACAGACGCTTCAGGGCAGCAACTACGGGCTGCTCGATGCGCTGACGAGCCGCCCCGAGCCCGACTACTGGGCGACGTTGCTGTGGGAGCGCCTGATGGGGACCCGGCAGCTGAACGTCGAGGCACCCGCGCTGCCGACGACGCTGAAGCTCTTCGCCGCCTGCACGCCGACCGGGCGCCGGGGCGGCGTCACGCTGCTCGCCCTCAACCTCTCCCGGACCGAAGCGGAGACACCGCGGCTGCGCGGGGCCGGTGGCGAGCGGGCCCGGGCCTTCGTCGTCACGGCACCCGACCCTCTCGGAGACGAGGTGCTCCTCAACGGCCGCATCCTCACGACGGGCAAGCGGGGGAGGATCCCAAGCGACCTGACGGCGAAGCGGGTCCGCGACCGGGCGCTGCGCCTGCCTCCGACCGCATATGCGTTCGTGCGCGAGCCGCGCGCTCGCGCCCGTGCCTGCGGTGCCTGAGCGGGCAAGAGCGTGAGCGATCGAGCGCGACCTGCGTGATCGCTGTGCTCGCGGCCTACGTCGCGCCGGTCGCCCGGTCGGGTTGCGTCGCCCTCGCAACGCGGCGGTAGTAGCGAGCCCAGAGGAGGCTGATCGTGGCGGCGAAGCAGACGATCGAGACGGCCGGCCGGCGTGGCGCCTGCCGGCGCGCCATGAGCCCCGTCGCAACCACCGCATCGGTTGCGTCGATGCCCAGGTTGACCGCGGCGGTCAGCCTCCTCGGCCCCTGCTTGCTCCGCGCCTCACAGGTGAGCTGGATGCCCCGTGCCGCCTCGCGGATCGCATACAGGCGGGCGAGCAGCAGCGCCGAGGGGCTCAAGTGCGCGGCCGGGAATCCGAACAGGCGAGCAGCTTGGCGCGGGGCGATGAGCACGAACCCTCCGAGCGCTAGTCCGCCGCCGGCCAGCCGCACGGCCCCGCGTCGAAGCTCCGCATCCTCGCGAGCCGTCGCTTCGCTCTCGACCGGAGCATCCACCGCGCCCAGCGTAGTCGCCGCGTGGGCATGCGGCCCTGCGCTCGCCACCCGCGGGCGCACGGCCCGCAGCGGCCCTCGACTCCCCGTCGACGGGCGCGGCCGTCCGTCGCGCCTGGCGGGGTGGGCGCTCCCGCAGGATCTGACATAGTGAGCCGGCCTCGATGATCCGACTGCTGAGCGACATGCCACCCGGAGTCCTCGGGTTCGAGGCCATCGACGATGTCGAGAAGGAGGACTACGAGGACGTGCTCGTCCCCGCCGTCGAGGCGGCGATCGCCGAGCACGGCAAGGTCCGGCTCGTCTACGTGCTCGGCCACGAGTTCGACGACTACGAGGGCGAGGCCGTCTGGGAGGACGTCAAGCTCGGCGCGCGCCATCCCGCCTCGTTCGAGCGGATGGCGATCGTCACCGACGCGAAGTGGGCGCGCCCCGCCGTCAAGGTCTTCAGCGTGCTCTGGCCCGGACGCGCTCGCGCGTTCCCTCTCACCGAGCTCGAGGCCGCCAAGCGCTGGGCGGCCGACGACGGCGACGGCTAGGCCGACGCCTGCCCCGGTCGGAGCCGCCGCCCGCGTGCCGTCCGTCGGCTCCGTCACGGATCGGGGCCGGCGCCGATCGTCCGGCCCCGCCGGGCCGCGTCCGCGACGGCCAGCGCGTCCGCCGCGTGGGCCTCGATCGTCAGGTCGTCCCTGATCGGGTCGGAGATTCCGGAGTCGCGGCGGTCGTAGCGGATCACGCGGGCGAACCGGCCGAGCCGCTCGAAGAGCCGCACGGCCTCGGGCAGCTCCCACACCGCCTCGATGTTCGAGGCGGTCGAACCCGACAGCAGGACGTCGTACCCACCGCTCCCGTGGATCTGGTAGGCGATGGCGATCTCGCTGCTACGGGCGTAGCGCGTCACGGGCACCTCCATGACGCGAAGCTAACAGCGGCGGGACGGGCGGACAACGAAACGTGCCGGCGCGGTTTGACCCCCGGCGCCCGCGGGAGTACAGTCGACGAGAGGTTCCCGACTGGAGGAGGGTGTCATGTCCTGGAACCTGACCGGCTCGTACTTCGAGAGCTGCTCCTGCGACGTCGTCTGCCCGTGCACCGCGTCGCTGTCGCTCGGCGCCACGAAGGACCGCTGCAAGGTCGTCCTCGTCTTCAACGTCAAGAGCGGGGAGGTGGAAGGGATCGATGTGAGCGGGCTCACGGTCGCCGCGGTCGCCGACACCCCGAAGGTGATGAGCGAGGGGAACTGGCGGCTCGGAGTCGTCATCGACGCCAGCGCCTCCGACGAGCAGGCGGAGAAGCTCGGCGGGGTCTTCTCGGGTGCGCTCGGCGGGCCGATGGAGGCGCTCGGCCCGCTCGTGGGCGAGGACCTCGGCGTCGAGCGGCAGCCGATCGACGTCCGCGAGGAGGGGCTCAGCCACTCGGTCCGGATCGGCGATCAGGTCGACATCGAGATCGAGGACGTCGTCCCGTTCGGGGTCGAGACCGGCGAGCCGGCGAAGATCACGGGGGTCTTCCATCCAGCCGGCTCCGAGCTGACCGTCTCCCGCGCGACCCGCTCTAGCGTCAACGCCTTCGGCATCCGGTACGAGGCGAAGGCGGGGTTCTCGGCGTCGGAGTTCGCCTGGGCGGCCTGACCGCCCGCGCCCGCCCGTTGCCGCAGCGATGATGGAATCGGCGTCCGTACGCCGGCTCCCCGCTCTCCCGGGCCTGGTCCAGCTCGGGCTGATCGCGCTGCTGGTCGCGCTCGCCGCCGTCGCCTGGGCGCTGACCGGCGAGCAGATGGACGGCATGGACGCCGGCCCCGGCACCGACCCGGGGACGCTCGGGTTCTTCGTCGGCGTCTGGGTCGTGATGATGGCCGCGATGATGTTCCCGTCGATCGCGCCGATGGTCGTCATGCACGCGCGGATCCAGGCGGGGCGGCGGCAGCGCGACCAAGCAGGCGTGGCTGGAGCAACCACGCTGTTCGTTGTCGGCTACCTGCTCGCCTGGACCGCCGCCGGTTTGATCGGCTACGCGCTCTTCGAGCTCGGCAAGGCCGTGACGGGGGACCTGTTCGCCTGGGACAACGCTGGGCCCTACCTCGCCGGCAGCATCGTCTGCATGGCGGCGATCTACCAGCTCACCCCGCTCAAGGACGTCTGCCTGCGCCACTGCCGGAGCCCGTTCGCCTTCCTGATCGAGCACTGGCAGGCGGGACGGCTCGGCAGCCTGCGGATGGGGATCGTCCACGGCGGCTGGTGCATCGGCTGCTGCTGGGCGCTGATGGCGGCGCTGTTCGCGCTCGGCGTGATGAGCCTCGGTTGGATGGCGTTCATCGCCGCCCTGATCGCGGTCGAGAAGCTGCTGCCGTGGAAGGCGGCCGCCAGCCGCGGGATCGCGGTCCTGCTGCTCGCCCTCGGGTGGGCGCTCGCGTTCGCTCCGGCCAGCGTCCCGGGGCTGACCGTGCCGGGATCGGCGACGGCGATGCAGGGAATGGACGCCGGCCCGATGGGCGGCGGGATGGACGATCAGCCGAGCGATGGCGGGTTGATGGGCGGCGGCGCGGGCCAGCGGCCGGTGGACGGCGGATCGATGGCCGGCGGGACCCGGCAGGGCAACCCGCCCGGCGGGGGCAATCGGATGGACGGCGGCTCAGGCGCCGCCGATCCGATGCCGTAGCCGGCTCCCGGGCCCGGCCGGCTCAGAGCTCGTCCGGCCCCGACCAGTCGAAGGGGAAGTGCTTGCTCGACCGGCCCGGCCAGCTCCACTCGAACCCGAACGCCTCGACCCGGTCCTCGGTGGCCGTGGCCCAGGTCGCCACCTGCCCGGGGCCGACCTCGGCGCCGGGCGCGTTGTGGACCTGGACGGGCGCCCCGTCGGGGTTGGTCGGGCCGCTCAGCGCCTCGGCGCTGCCGCGTGCCTTGCCGGGCACCTCGACCCGCCAGCGGCCGAGGTCGTCGGCGATCTCGAGCTCGATCGGCGCGTACTCGATGCCCCGCACGTCGTCGATCAGCTCCGCGAAGCCGGCCGGCCAGCCGCCGGCGTCCCCGCCGAAGATCGTCTCGAGCGCCTCGCGCTGGTCAGCGTCGGCCCGCTCGTCGATGAAGAATCCCATCGCCGGCTTCGCCTCCCCGGCCCAGATGTTCCCCTCGAACGAGCCGACGGCGACCACGTTCATATCGTCGAGGTCGACGTCGCCGTAGCTGCCGTCGCGGACGTGCCAGGCGAGGATCCCGTCGCACTGCCCTTCGTCGGGCGCCTGGGCGAAGGTGCACCCGCAGGGCACCCGACACCTGCACACGTCGAACCAATCGCCGGCGAGCCGCCACTGCTTGACCTCGGCCATCGCGTCCTCCTCCCGTCGCTCGACCGCCATCGTCCCACCCGGAGGAACCGGATGCAAGGGCCTCGCGCGGTACGGCTTCCCGGCAAGCCCGGGCGTCTGCCCGTCGCGGTCACCGACGCCGGGATTCGAGCTGGCTGTCGCCGCCGTGCGGGCGTTACCTTTCACGTGTGCCCGATCCGGTCATCCTCGCCGTCGATGAAGACGAGCGATCCCTGCGCGACATCGAGCGCGAGCTGGACGACCGGTACTCGCGGAGCTACCGGATCGTCTCCGCGTCGTCGACAGCGGCGGCGACGGCGGACGTCGAAGACCTCGCGGCGTCGGGAGGCGAGGTTGCCCTCGCCCTCGTCTCGCTGTCGCTCGACTGGGCGGCTGGCGACGAGCTGCTCGGCAGGGTGCGGGCGCTTCATCCCCACGCCCAGCGCGGACTCGTCATCGAGTGGCGCAGCTGGGGGGATGGTCAGACCGGCGACGTGATCCGCCGGGCGATGGCGGCGCGGAACATCGACTTCTACGTGATCCGGCCGTCCCGCTCGCCCGATGAGCTGTTCCACCAGTCGGTCTCGACCTTCCTGCTCGAGTGGGCACATGCGCGCCGGGTCTCGCCGCACACCGTGCACATCATCGGGGAGTCGTGGAGCGGCAGGGCCTACGAGCTCAGGCAGGTTCTCGGCCGCTGCGCCGTGCCGCACGCGTTCCTGCTCGCCGACTCGCCCGCCGGTCGCGCCCGGGTGCTGGAGGCGGGGGACGGGTCGGCGCTGCCGGTCGTGATCTTCCCCGACGGGACCGTGCTCACCGATCCGACCAACCTCGAGCTGGCGGCCGCCAGCGGGGCGACGATCGATCCTGCCGATCGCGAGTACGACGTCGTCATCGTCGGCGCCGGTCCGGCCGGTCTGTCGGCCGCGGTGTACGGAGCGTCGGAAGGCCTGCGGACGCTGGTCGTTGACAACGGCGGGATCGGCGGCCAGGCGACCTCGAGCTCGCTGATCCGCAACTACCTCGGCTTCCCGCGCGGCGTCAGCGGTCGCCGGCTCGCGGAGTGGGCCTACGAGCAGGCCTGGATCTTCGGAGCCAAGTTCGCCTTCATGCACGACGCGACCGCGATCGGTCGCGACGACGACCGCCTCCACGTCTCCCTGTCCGACGGCGGCGACGTCAGCGCTCACGCGGTCATCCTCGCCCCCGGTGTCGACTACCGCCGTCTCGGGATTGCCGCGATCGAGGAGCTGGTCGGCGCCGGGGTCTTCTACGGGGGCCCCGCCACCGAGGCTCCGGCCATGGTCGACCGGGATGTCTACGTGGTCGGCGGCGCGAACTCGGCCGGCCAGGCGGCGCTCCACCTCGCCGAATACGCGCGCCGGGTCACGCTGATCGTGCGGGCGGACTCGCTCGAGGCGGGGATGTCGCACTACCTGGCGCGGGAGGTCGAGGCGGCGGCGAACGTCGAGGTGCGGCTTCGGACCGAGGTCGTCGACGGCGGTGGAGACGGCAACCTCGAGAGCCTCGACCTGAAAGAGCGCGCCGGCGGGGCGATCGAGACGGTAGCGGCCGACGCTCTATTCCTGATGATCGGCGCATGCCCGAACACCGACTGGCTGCCGCCGGACCTCGACCGTGATCCCGGCGGGTACCTGCGGACCGGCGCGGATCTCGACGGCGATGGAAGCTGGCGGCTCGACCGCCGGCCGTTTCCGCTCGAGACCAGCCTGCCCGGCGTCTTCGCAGCGGGAGACGTCCGCCACGGCTCGATGAACCGGGTTGCCTCCGCGGTCGGGGAGGGCTCGAGCGCGATCAGGGCCATCCACCAGCTCTTCGCGACCGAGCGGATACAGGGGCTTGGCGCGTTCGAGTGAGTCGGCGGGTGGCCGACCGGCATGCGTCGGGGCGATCGATCGGGGATGTCGGGGAGCGGGGGCAGCGGCCCCGACGCTGCCCGGTGGCGTCGGAGCGGGCAGCGACCGGGCCGCGGGCCGGTCGCTGCCCGTCCGATGCGGCCTCAGTGGGTCCGACCGAAGCCGCGGCTGGAGCCGTCGCCGCGCTCAACGGGGTGCTCGAGCTCGTCGGCGTCGCTCAGGGCCCACCCGATCCGTTCGACCAGCAGGAAGCTGGCGGTCTCGGTCTCGACGTCGGCCGGGCTGACCCGTTCGCGATGAACCTCGGTGACCCGCCCGTCCGGCGTATCGGTCGTGATGATGATCTGGGGCATCCGACCCTCCTTCCGTTGCGGTTCGGGCGCACCCTGCCAGTCGACCCTCAAGCGACGGTAACCCGGCGCTAAGTCTTTGCCCCGATCCATGTGCCCGGGCGCCGGGCCCCGGCGGCGCCGGTGCCGGCGAGGCGGGCGCGGGCGCGACGGCGATCGACGGCCGCGCGGGCCGCAGGGCTTACGATCGCAACCGATGGCTGACCCGCGAGCGTCTGAGACCGCCCTCGGGCACGTGTCCGAGGAGCTGCTCGGGCGCCGCGAGGAGCTCGCCGACCTGCTCGTCGGCGAGATCCACCGGCGGGTGCCCGAGTTCGCGGAGTTCGGGGGGCCCGAGCTCTGGAAGGCGGTGCGGGACTCGTGCCTGGCCAATCTCGAGACCGGGCTCGCGGCGCTCGCCGACGACCGGCGGGTGCCCGAGCAGGTGCCGGTCGACGCCCGCGAGCTGGCGCTGGTCACGGCCCGGCTCGGGCTGCCGCTCGGCGGGCTGCTGCGCACCTACCGGATCGGCCACTCGCTCGTCTGGACGGAGATGTTCGAGCTGCTCGAGGGCGAGGCGGTTGATGCGCCGGTTCGGCGCGGCGCGATCGAGGTGGCGTCGGCGTACCTGTTCGAGCACGTCGATCGCGTCTCGGCGATGGTGACCGAGGAGTACACGGCCGAGCGCGACCGCTTCCTGCGCTCGCGCGAGCAGCGCCGCACGCAACTCGTCCGCGACGTGCTCGACGGCGCCGATCCCGATCCCGCCGGGGCGACCGGGACGCTCGACTACGACCTTCGGCTCCAGCACCTCGCGCTGGTCGTCTCGGCCGCCGACACCGAGGCGGCCGTGCGCTCGCTCGCCCGCGAGCTCGACGCGCCGCACCGGCTCGTCGTCGTGCTCGCCGGCGACACCGCCTGGGGCTGGCTCGGCAGGACGCGCGAGTTCGCGCTCCCCGAGCGGTTGCCCGCGGTCGCGGGCGCCCGGATCTCGTTCGGCGAGCCCGCCCCCGGCGTCGCCGGCTTTCGGATCTCGCACCGGCAGGCCCGCGACGCCCATCGCGTCGCGCTGCGCTCCGGGTCCTGCGAGCAGCCGGTCCGCTACGACGACGTCGCGCTCGAGAGCCTCGCCGCCGGCGACGAGGATCGCGCCGCGGTGTTCGTCGCCCGCGAGCTGCGCGGCATCGATGGCGACGACGCCCGCTCGCAGCGGCTGCGGGCGACGCTCCGCGCCTACTTCGCGGCCGGCCAGAACGCGTCCTCGGCCGCGGCGGTCCTCGGCGTCCATGAGCACACCGTCGCCTACCGGCTGCGCACGATCGAGGCTGCGCTCGGGCGCCCGGTGACGACGCGCCGCGCCGAGCTCGAGACGGCGCTGCGCCTCTTCGAGCTCCGTTGAGGCGACGATGCGACGGCCGCGCGTCGCCCGGCGGCCGTTTGGCGGATTCGCACAAACCGGCCGGCGGAGTTGCGGGAATGACGCCAGCGGACGCCCGGGCCGCTCCGCTAGCGTGCCCTTGCCGAGATGATGCGCGGTGGCTGAGCACAACCCCCGAGTCCTCGCGATCGACGCCGGCGGGACGATGACCGACACGATCATCGTCGACGACGCCGGCTCGTTCGTCGTCGGCAAGGCGCAGACAACTCCGGAGGACGAGTCGAAGGGCTTCATGGGCTCGGCCGAGGACGCGCTCGAGCAGTGGGGAAGCTCGCCCGGCGCCGCCTTCCCGCTGCTCGCCTCGGGGATCTTCAGCGGCACCGCGATGCTGAACCGGCTGCTCTCGCGCCGGGGGCTCGCGATCGGCGCGATCGTCAGCGCCGGCCAGGAGGACTACCTGCGGATCGAGCGCGGGATCCAGACCTACCTCGGCTACTCCTACTCGGATCGCCTCCACCTCGCCACCCACCACCACAACCCGCCGCTCGTCCCCCGCGAGCGGGTGCTCGGCGTGCGCGGCCGCATCGACGTCTTCGGCGAGGAGATCCTGCCGCTTCGCGAGGAGGACGCCCGCGAGGCCGCGGCGGCGCTGCTCGACGCCGGGGTCGAGGGGATCTGCGTGTCGCTGCTGTTCAGCTACCGCAACCCCGAGCACGAGGCCCGGGTCGGGCGGATCGTCGAAGAGGTGAAGGCGGAGCGCGGCGTCGACGGCGAGGTCCCGGTCTTCCTCTCCTCCGAGCTCTACCCGATGCGCCGTGACCTGCCACGGCTGAACACGACGCTGATCGAGGCCTACGCGGCGGAGCCGAGCCGGAAGACGCTCCGCGCCGTCCGCGACCGGACGAAGGACAACGATGCCGCCTTCGAGCTCCGGGTGATGGCCTCCCACGGCGGCACGATCTCGATCGAGGCGAAGGAGCTGGCGCGGACGCTCGTGTCGGGTCCGATCGGCGGCGTCGTCGGCGGCCGCGCCCTCGCCGAGCGCCTCGGCCTGCCGAACGTCCTCTGCACCGACATCGGCGGGACCTCGTTCGACATCGCGCTGCTCACCGACGGCCGCACCGAGATAACCCAGACCCCGGACATCGCCCGCTTCGTGCTGGCGATGCCGCTCGTCAAGATCGACTCGATCGGCGCCGGGACCGGCTCGTTCGTGCGCGTCAACCCGAACTCGAACCGGCCCGAGCTCGGCCCCGACTCGGCCGGCTCCGACATCGGCGTCTGCTGGCCCGAGGGCGGCCTCGACACCGTCTCGGTCACCGACCTCGACCTCGTCCTCGGCCGGATCAACCCCGACTACTTTCTCGGCGGCGACATCGAGCTCGACGCCGAGCGCGCCCGCGCCGAGGTCGCCCGCCAGGTCGCCGAGCCGCTCGGGCTGCCGGTGGAGGAGGCCGCGGCCGGAGTCGTCTCCCTGTTCGAGCAGACCCTCCGCAACGAGGCGGTCGGAAGGATCCTCGGCAAGGGCTACTCGCCGGCCGACTACGCGCTGCTCTGCTACGGCGGTGGCGGCCCGCTCCACGTCGCCGGCTACACCGGCGACGTCCCCTACCGCGACGTCCTGATCCCGGCCTGGGCGGCCGGCTTCTCCGCCTACGGATGCGCCTGCGCGCCGTTCGAGTACCGCTACGACCAGACGATCGACCTGCCGATCGGCGCCGCCGGTCTCGCCGCCGACGAGGGGACGAAGGCGGGCATCGGGATGATGGTCAGCGGCGCCTGGCGCGGGCTCGAGGAGAAGGTCGCCGCCGAGTTCGCGAAGTCCGGGGTCGAACGCGAGCGGATCGACTTCCGGCACGCGGTCCGGATGCAGTACTACGGCCAGCTCAACGACATCGAGATCGCCTCCCCGCACGCCGAGCTCGCCGAGGCCGGCCACGTCGACGCGCTGATCGCGACCTTCGAGGACGCCTACGGCAA
This sequence comes from Solirubrobacterales bacterium, assembly GCA_041393495.1. Taxonomy (GTDB): domain Bacteria; phylum Actinomycetota; class Thermoleophilia; order Solirubrobacterales; family 70-9; genus RHKX01. The sequence goes on from JAWKKA010000016.1 coordinate 21,275, forward strand.
GGTCTACGCGCGCTCGGCCCGCTCGCCCGAGCTCGGCTACCTGATCACCCACGCGATCGTCACCGGCTCGGTCGGCGTCGAGACGCCGGCCCTGCCCGACGCCGAGCCGGTCGAGGGGTCGCCGCCGGAGAAGGACCGTCGCCCGGTCCACTGGGGCGACGGCTTCGTCGAGACGCCGATCCACGAGCTCGCCGAGGTCCGGGCCGGCCACGCGATCGGGGGCCCGGCGATCGTCGAGTCGGTGGCGACGACCCTGGCGATCCCGCCCGGCCGCAGCGCCTACCTCGACCGCCACCAGATCTTCCACCTGTCGAACAGCGGGGAGGGGTGAGGGAGAGGATGGCGATCGTCGATGCGACCAGAGAGCTCGAGCCCGGCCGTCCGGCGATCGGGTGGGACGGGCGCAGCCTCACGGAGATGCTGGCCGAATCAGAGCGGCTGTTCGCCGAGACCGGCGCCTACGCCGGCCTGACCGGCGAGCTCGAGCTCAAAGAAGGCGACCCGATCGGCTACGAGAAGCTGTTCGCCCGGCTCCGCGGCGGCCTCGTCTCGGCCCGCGAGACCGCCCTCAACATCTCCGCCTCGCCGATCGTCCGCGAGCTCGGCGAGCTCTGCTTCGCGCTCTATACCCCGGAGGGCGACTCGATCGCGCTCTCGACCGGGATCATCGTCCACGTCCACACGATGTCGGACGCGATCAAGCACATGGTCCGCTCCGGCTACGAGTCGAATCCCGGGATCGCGCCGGGCGACATCTTCGCCAACAACGACCCGGTGATCGGCGACGTCCACAACGCCGACGTGCAGACGTTCGTGCCGATCTTCGACCACACGGACCCCGACCGGCCGGAGCTGATCGCCTGGGCCGGCGGCGTCACCCACGTCCTCGACATCGGCGCCTCGACTCCGGGTGGCGTGCCGGTCGGGCCGACGAACCGGCTCGACGACGGCCTCGACCTGCCGTGCATGAAGATCGGCGAGGGCGACGAGCTCGCCCGCTGGCATCTGACCCGCGCCGCCAAGCAGACGCGGGCGCCGATGTACTACCTGCTCGACGAGCGCACCCGCCTCGCCGGCTGTCACATGATCCGCGACGCGGTCGAGCGCGTCGTCCTCGAGGAGGGCCTCGACCGGTTCAAGCAGTTCAGCCGCGAGGTGATCGAGGACGGGCGGCGCTCGTTCAAGTCGCGGATCGCGGAGATGACCGTGCCGGGGCGCTACCGCTCGGCGGCGAACTTCGACATCACCTTCGCCGACAAGGAGACGCTGCCGGCGCGGGCCCGCTGCGACTTCGTGATGCATGCCCCGTTCGAGGTCCGGATCGGCGGCGACGGCGAGTACTCGCTCGACCTCGAGGGCTCATCGTCGTGGGGCTGGCACTCGATGAACTGCACGCCATCGGGCATGCAGGGCGCGATCTGGGTGATGTTCACGCAGACCCTGATCTGCAACGACAAGGTCAACGACGGCGCCTACTTCGCGATCGAGACCAACTTTCCCGAGGGGACGATCGCGAACCTCGGCGACGCCGACGGCTCGACCGGGATCGCCTGGGCGTTCCTGCAGCCGGCCTTCCTCGGCTTCGCGCGAACGCTCGCCCGCGGCCTGCAGGCGCGCGGCTTCATCGAGGAGGTGATGGCGCCCTACTCGGTCAGCGGCAACGTCATCCAGGGCGGCGGGATCGACCAGTACGGCAGCTCGTCGGCGATCATGAACTTCGAGATCGCGGCGCAGGGGATGGGGGCCAAGTACGTCCTCGACGGCACCGACACCTGCGCGGCGATGTTCAACCCCGAGGGCGACGCCGGCGACGTCGAGATGTGGGAGCTGATCAGCCCGATGATCTACCTGTCGCGGCGGATCAAGGCCAACAGCGGCGGCGCCGGCCGCCACCGCGGCGGCTCCAGCTTCGAGTCGCTGCTGATGCTCTCGAAGACGAGCTTCTGGGAGCTTCAGAACCTCGGCTGCACGCGGATGCTGACGGCCGGGATCTTCGGCGGCTACCCGGGCTCGGCCGGCTACGTCCACAACATCAAGGGCAACGACCTGCGTGAGCGGGCGCGGCGGGGGGAGCGCTATCCGGTCGCCGACGGCAGCTTCGACGAGCCCGAGCTGATGGCGATCGAGGGCGAGCGCACCTACAAGCAGGACAACATGACGACGCTCGAGCCGTTCGCCGACGGCGACCTCTACCTGTCGGTGATGAAGGGCGCTCCCGGCCTCGGGGACGCGCTGCTGCGCCCGCCGGCCGCGGTCGCTCGCGACGTCGCCGAGGGCCACCTGCTGCCGCGCTTCGCGGACTCGATCTACGGGGTCGTGCTCGACGGCGACAGCGGTGCCGACGAGACGGCGAGCGCGGCTCGGCGCGAGCGGTTCCGGGCCGAGCGGCTGCGCCGGGCGGTGCCGGTCCGCGAGTGGTGGGCGACCGAGCGCGAGCGGATCATCGCCGGCGCGATCATCGAGCCGGTCCGGGTCGGCCTCGCCGAGTCGATGAAGCTCTCGGCACGCTGGGCCGCGGAGTACCGCGGCTTCTGGGACCTCGAGCCGGACTTCGAGCTCGAGGCGCCGACCCCGACCGTGCCGATCGAGCACGCTCCGGCCGGCAAGATCAGCCCCGAGGAGTCGGCGGACGAGTTCCTCGCGGCCTCCCGGGTCGCGGCGGTCGAGCCGCAGCGGGCCGCCGGCGGGACGCTCGAGAAGGAGACGCTCGAGGCGCTGCTCGACGAGCGGCTCTCGCGGCGCGAGGTCCGCGACATCCAGTCGGGCTACAAGGACCCCGACCGCTTCGACAAGTGGCTCGCGATCCTCCAGGAGCGGGCCCCCTATGACGAGCCGATCGTGCTGCCGCTCGGTGAGGGCCTGAACGTCGTCCGGGCCGGGTCGGGCGAGCTGCTGATCCGCTGCGACTGCGGGCACGAGCTCTGCCGCCACGATCGCAACTGGAAGATGGAGGCCGTGATCTTCGTCCGCGACGACGAGGAGACGATGGGCGAGGTCTACCCGAAGCTCGCCGGCGGCGATCCCGACTGGGTCGAGGTCCGCGAGTTCTACTGCCCGTCGTGCGCGCGGATGCTCGAGTGCGATGCGACCACCCCCGGCTACCCGGTCACGCACGACTTCCTGCCCGACATCGAGGGCTTCTACCGCGGCTGGCTCGGTCGCGAGGTCCCCTGAGCCGGCTGCGGGCGGGCCCCGCTACGGATCGTCGCCGGCCGGCGGCATGACCCGGCCGAGGCAGCGGACGTGCGAGGGAAGGATCCCCCAGCGCTCGTAGAAGCGCAGCGCATCGTCGTTGCCGGAGACGACGTTGAGGGCGATGTGGTCGATGCCGGCGGCGCTGAGCCTGTCCTCGACCGCCTCCATCAGCAGCGAGCCGACGCCCCAGCGCCGCAGCTCCGGCTCGACCGACAGCGCGACGAGCTCGGCCATCCGCTCGCCGGTCGCGAAGCCCGGGTCGCCGGCGCAGGTCCGAAAGAAGGCGAAGCCGACCGGCGAGCCGTCCCGCTCGGCGATGAGCAGGCGGCCGGTGCCCGCGGCCATCCAGCTCTCGAACCTGCCGCGGCCTCGCCGCCATGCATCCCCGGCGGCCCGGAACGGGGCAATGTCGCGGACGCCGCCGACCGCGGCGTCGTGCTCGTGCATGTCGCACCAGAGCCTCTCGATGTCGTCGAGCCGCTCGGCGCCGACCTCGGCGATCTCGACCTCGGGCGGCCCTGCCGGCCTCGGCGCGGTCATGCCGCGATCACGCCTTCCGATCCGGGGCCGGGGCGCCGGCCGCTGTCGTCAGCGGACGCTTCAGCCGCAGCAGCGCTTCGATCTCGCCTTCGAACGCGGCGACGATCGCCTCCGGGTCCGGGATCAGCCCGGCGTCGGTCATGAAGCCGACGACGATCCTGCCTGCGTAGCTGAAGATCGAGACCGTCATCGAGACCCCGCCCGAGGCGGGGGCCCAGACGAGCACCCCGGTGACCGGCGTTCCGGCCATGTAGACCGTCTGCCGCGGGCCCGGCACGTTGGTGACGACCGCGGTGCCCCTGGTCGAGAACAGGTCGACGAGGCGCTTCTCGAGCGGCACCGGCGCCCGGCCGATGGCGTCGAGGACGCCGTAGGAGACGGCCCCCTCCGCCGATCCCTTGATCCTCCGCATCCGATCGTGGACCTCGTTGAGCCGGCGGCGTCGGTCGCCGATCCCGACCGGAAGCCGCAGGAAGACGAGCCCGAAGCGGTTGCCGAGCTCGGCCGGCAGCGGCTCGTCGAGCGGCCTCAGGTTGAACGGGACGAACGCGGTCAGCTCGTCGACGAGGCCGTCGCGGTGCCGCAGGTAGCTGCGGAGGGCGCCCGCCACGGCCGTCACCACGACGTCGTTGATGGTGGTCCCGGTCCCGCGGCCCATCGCCTTGATCTCGTCGAGCGCGATCGGGGCCGACCAGGACACCGCCTTGGCGCGGCCCAGCTCCCCCTTCAGCGGGGTGGCGGGATCGCTGCCCTCGAGCAGGACCTTCGCCAGCGCGTCGGCATCGGAACGGGCGGTGGTGGCGAGATCGCGCAGGTGCGCGGGATGCTTGGCGACCTCGATCGACTCGCGCGTCAGCGCGCCGACCGCGCCGGCGACGGTCGACAGCGCGCCGCGCGCGGGAGCGACGATCGAGCCGAGCGGGCCGCGGTCGTGGGCGGCGGGGGCCGGAGCCGCCACCAGGCCGGAATCCGGCTCGGCGTCGGTCAGCGAGAGCAGGACCCGTGCCAGGGCGATCCCGTCGGCGATGCAGTGGTGGATGCGGGTGATGACCGCGCCGCCGTTCCCGTAGCCGTCGACGAGGTGGAACTGCCACAGGGGCGCCTCCGGATCGAGCGGCGTGGCGGCGAGGTCGGCGACGAGCGCCCGGAGCGCGTCGGCGTCGCCCGGCGGCGGCAGCGAGACCCGGTGGAGGTGCAGGTCGAGGTCGAACCGCGGATCGTCCTCCCAGTGCGGGCCGGTTCCCGGCAGTACGCCCCCGACGACCCGCTGGCGGAAGCGGGGGAAGGCGTCGACGAGCCGCTCGGCGACGACGTCTCTGACCTGGCCCCAGTCCGGCGTCTCGTCGAACCAGATGACGCCGGTTATCACCATCAGGTTCGTCGGCTGGTCCATGTTCAGCCAGGCTGCGTCGGCGTGCGGCATTCGCTGCGCTGTGCTCACCGGCTCAGCATAGGCGGGTCGGCCGCCACGTCGTCCCGGGCCGCCGGCCGAGGCGCCATCCGGCGCACCGATCGGGATCGTGCCCGGAGGCGGGCCGAGTCGCGATCGGGGCGCTGCACACGCCGGTCGATCATCGGGGGCGCGCCCGCTCGCTAGGTTGCGGGCGTGGACGGACAGGCGAGCCGATGACCGGGCGGGCGCGTTGAGCGGCTACTGGCCGCAACCGTGGACAGGCGAAGACGGCGGGCCGCGGCGCTGGGGCGTCGCGCCCGGCGGGCTTGCGATCGCCGCCGGCGAGCGGCTCGAGGTCGTCGCCGTCCGCGACGCGTTCGCCACCGATGCGCTCGTCCGTCGCGACCCGGGGGAGCTCTACGCGCTCCGCCACGAGATGCCGGTGCGGGCCGTCCACACGACGCCGGTCGAGGCGTGGGTCGAGCGGCTCGATCCCGAGACGCTCGCGGTCGCCGCATCCTCGCCGCGGCTCGCGGGCGGGCCTTTCTGGCCGGGCGGGATCGCCGCCCATGCCAACGGCGACATCCATGCCGCGTTCGGTCGCTGGATCCACCGCCTCGACCCGGGCCTCGAGGTCCGCGCCTCGCACCGCCTGCCGGCGCCGCGCCCACACAACTCCTTCGTCGTCCTCGCCGGGGGCGAGATCGTGATCAAGGACTGCGACGCGCCGGCGGGCCGGGCGCCGGCGACGGTCTCGGCCCTCGATCCCGTGGGCCTCGAGCCGCTCGCCGAGCCGCTTCCCCTCCCCGAGCCCTGCGTCGCCCGGCTCTCCGCCGACGGCGAGGTCGTGATCGCGGTCGGCGCGACGACGCTGTTCGCTCTTCGCCTCGACCGCGCGGCCGGCCGGCTCGAGCTCGACGACGTCTGGCGACCGTCCTACGGGCCGGCGCCGGGCCGGAGCTACGGCTGGGACCCGGTGATCACCGATCGCTGCGTCCTCTGGATGGACCAGGGCCGCAACCGGACCGACCGGACGATGCTCGGCAGCGGCACGGCGCCGAATCCGGTCCGGCTCTGGGCCGCCGACCGGGCGAGCGGCGAGGTCCGGTCGGCGGAGGTCAGCGGGCTTCCGTTCGGCACGGTGTCGAACCCGCCCGGATGGGATCCGGACGGACGGGTCGTCGTCGCCTACGACGCCGGCAACGCTGTCGTCGGCGCCTGGCGGCTCGACGGCATCGATCTCGCGCCGCTCTGGCGCCGTGACGGGATCGCCCACGCCGGCCACCTGATCGTCCACCCCGACACGCGCGAGCTCATCGCCGGTGACTGGCGCGACGTCGCAGCGCTGCGCAGCAGGTCTCTCCGACCGCTGACCCGGCGGGTCGGTCAGCTCGCCTCGCGCTCGGCCCGGGCCCGGCGGGCGTCGCTTCGCACCGGCTCCGACTGCCTCGTCGTCCTCGATCTCGACAGCGGCGCCGAGAAGGCCCGTGTCGCGGTCCCGTCGCCGACGCAGGGGTTCCTGTTTCCGGCGCCGGGCTTCGACCGCGACGTCTACTACCAGTCGCTGAGCACGATCGCCCGGATCGCGGTCGCGTAGGTCGCGTCCCGGCCCGGCGGCCGATCAGGTGCCGATCGCCCGGATCGCGGTCGCGCAGGTCCGGCCCGGCGGCCGATCAGGTGCCGATCGCCCGTAGCGCCTCGGGGACCGAGGTAACCCCCGTGCGGACCTTCTCGAGCGCGTCATCGGCCATCCGCCGCATTCCCGCTGCCGTCGCGACCGCGGCGATCTCGGCGCTCGAGGCGCGACCGAGGATCAGCGAGCTGATCTCGTCCGAGGTCCGCATCACCTCGTAGATCCCGATCCGGCCGCGGTAGCCGGTGCCGTTGCAGCGCACGCAGCCGGTCGGCTCGTAGGCCTCGACCGGCCCGTCGGCCGGCAGGCCGCTTCGGCGCAACTCCTCGACGCTGACCCGGGCCGGCCGCCGGCAGTCGTCGCAGAGCCGGCGCGCGAGCCGCTGGGCGACGACGCACTCGACCGCCGAGGCGATCAGGAACGGCTCGATCCCCATCTCGATCAGGCGCGCCGGGGCCGTCGGGGCGTCGTTGGTGTGCAGCGTCGAGAGGACGAGGTGGCCGGTCAGCGCCGACTCGATCGCGATCTGCGCCGTCTCGCGGTCGCGGATCTCGCCGACCATCAGGACGTCGGGATCGGAGCGGATCATCGAGCGCAATCCGGCCGCGAAGGTGAGGCCGACCTTCGGGTTGACCTGGATCTGCTTGATGCCCTCGAGCTCGTACTCGACCGGGTCCTCGATCGCGATCAGGGTCTTGTCGGGCGTGTTGATGTGGGCGAGGGTCGCGTACAGCGTCGTCGTCTTGCCCGAGCCGGTCGGCCCGGTGACGAGGACGGCTCCGTGGCTCCGCCCGACCGACAGCTCGAGGAGCTCCTTGTCGCCGGCGCTCATCCCGAGCCGATCGAGCTCGGTCACGAGCTGGCCCTTGTCGAGGATGCGCAGCACGGCCGACTCGCCGCGCATGACCGGCAGCGTCGCCACCCGGATGTCGACGAAGCGGCCGTCGACGGTCACGCCGATCCTCCCGTCCTGCGGTTTGCGGCGCTCGGCGATGTCGAGGTCGGCCATGATCTTGATCCTCGAGATGACGCCGTTGGCGAGCCGCTTCGGGACGGTCGCCGAATCGATGACGACGCCGTCGACGCGGAAGCGGACGCGGAGGTCGCCGCCGGTCGGATCGAGGTGGATGTCGGAGGTGCCGCGCCCGACCGCGTCGGCGATGATCGTGTGGACCAGCTTGACGACCGGGGCCTCGTCGGCTGACTCGCGGAGCTCGATCTCCGGCGCCGCGTCGGCCTCCTCCTCGTCCTCGCCGGCGTCCACCTCGTGGACCGACTCGACGAGGCGCGAGAGCTGGTTGATCAGCGCTTCGAGGTGCTCGGGGGAGGTGACGACCGGGCGGACCCTGCGCTCGGTCGCCAGGCGGATGCTGTCGAGGCCGAGCAGGTTGGCCGGATCGGCCGTGGCGACGAGCAGCGTCTCGTCGTCGACGAAGGCGATCGGGATCGCGTGGTAGCGCCGCGCTTCCTCGCTGCCGATCAGGTTGGCGGCGCCGTGGTCGACCTCGTAGGAGTTCAGGTCCACGTACTCGAAGCCGTTGCGGACGGCGAGCGCCTGGGCGAGCTGGTCGGAGTCGACTACGCCGCTTTCGACCAGGGCCTGGCCGATCGGCCTGCCGTCCTCGCGGGCGAGGGCGACGGTCGCCTCGACGACGCCGCGGTCGGCGAAGCCGAGCTCGACGACGACGTCACCGAGTCGGCGCTGCGGGCGCATGGCGTTCGCCTCGACGCTGCCCGGGAGGCTCTGCTCCGTCCGGCTTTCCACCCAACCCCTATCGGCCAGCGCGGCCAGGCCTTGACCCCTGCCCCGGGTCGCGGGGGGCGGCGTTCATCGTGTTCAGCCAAGCGCCTCGGTGGCCGCCCAACCGACCCAGGCGGCGAGCAGCATCAGCACGAGGCCGATCGAGACATCGGCCGCATAGCGCCGCGGTCCCGCCGTGTACGCGAGGACGGCCTTGGTGATCGTGTTCGTCGTCAGCGCCGCCAGCACCGGCACGGCGGCCTGGGCGGCGGAGAGCTTGCCGGCCGCCACCAGCGCCGCGGCCGAGACCGCGGCCGACTGGGAGTCGGCGAAGCCGGCGAGGGCCGTGCCGAGGGTGACCCCGCGCACGCCGACGAGCTCGTTGAGCGCGCCGGTGAGCAGCAACACCAGCGACACCGCCACGGCGAGGATCACGGCGGTCTTGAACTCGAAGGCCCGGCCGCGATCGAAGTCCTCGGGCTCCGGTGCGCGGATCACCTTCGCGGCGACGATCGTCGCGTAGCCGCCGGCGGCGAGGCCGGCGAGCAGGAGTGGCACGGCGACCTCGCGGAGGGTCTCGACGCTCGTCGCGGCGAGGACGATCGCCAGCAGGACCACGGTGCCGACGGTCGATACGACCGCGGCGCTCGCCGACGGGCGCAACAGCTTCGGCTCGTCCGTCGCCCGCGTCCCCATCGTCGCCACGGTCAGCGTCGCCGACACGAATCCGCTCACGAGGCCGCTGAACAGCAGCCCGTAGCGGGGCCCGACCACCCGCAGGGCGACGTACCCGGCGGCCTGCACGGCCATCACGATCACGACGAGCTCCCAGACCACGAACGGGTTGAGCGCGTCGTTGGGTCCGACGCCCTCGTTCGGAACCAGCGGCAGCACGATCAAAGCCGCGGCGGCCATCAGGAGTCCGTCGTGGACCTCCTGCTCCGACAGCGTGTCGCGGACGAGGTGATGGACCCGCTCCCGGTAGGTGAGCACCAAGCCGACCGCGACCGCGATCGCCGCGGCCGTCGCCGTCTCCCGCTGCGCGAGCGCGCCGAGCAGGAAGGTGACGACGAGCGCCACCTCGGTGGTCAGCCCCGGGTCCTCGTCGCGGCTCAGCAGGTAGCCGAGCAGGGCGGCGAGGCCGACGAAGCCGGCGAGCACGGCGACGAGCGCGTCGTTGCCGAGCTGCTCGGCGATCCCGCCGAGCAGTCCGACGAGGGCGAAGGTGCGGATCCCGGCCGGATCGCGCTCCGGTCCCCTGCCCTTGCGGCGCTCGCGCTCGACGCCGAGCAGCAGCCCGATTCCGAGGGCCACCGCCAACGGCAGCAGGTCGCCCGAGAGCTCGAAGCTGGCGGCTGGAGACGTCACCGCCACGCGACCTTCAGCTCTGCTTGACGATCGCGTACATGATCCGCTCGGCGACCTCGATGATCACCTCGCCGATCCGCGAGCAGCGCCGGTAGAGCTCGCGGAGCTTGATTCGGGACCGCATGTCCTCCTCGTGGAGCAGGTTCGCCATGCCGCCGTAGTAGGCGTCGCCGATGTGGTGCTGGACGCTGATCGTGGCCTCGGCGGCGGCGTTCGCCGCCTCGTCGTCGGTGCCGAGCGCGGCGACCGCGACGTCGAGGTGGCGGACGGCCTCGCCCATCAGCTCGGCCATCGTCGCGATCCCCTCATCGGGCATGCAGTCGAGGACCTCGGCCTCGGCGACGAGGTCGCGGGCGAAGTCGAGGATCTGGTCGATCCCGCGCGAGAGCGCGAACACGTCCTCGGGCTCGAGCGGGATCACGAAGGCGGCGCGGAGGGCGCTGACCAGCTCGCGCTTGCGCTGGTCGCCGCGGGGCTCGGCGTCGCGGACGGCCTGCCCGGCGTCGCGGTTTCCGTTCGCCCAGTCGGCGAACGCCTCGAGCGCCTCGAGCGTCACGGCGAGCTGCGCCCGCAGCAGGCCGATGACGTCGGGCTCCTCGGGCAGAAACCAGCGGGTGAGGCTCATACCACCGCCTCCCAGACCGCGAAGGCGACAGCGGCCAGCCCGCCGGCCGCGGGAATCGTGATCAGCCAGGCGATCGCCATCTGCCGGACGATCAGCCAGCGGACGTGGTGGACACGGCGCCGGCCGGTGCCGACCCCGACGATCGAGGAGGCGACGACCTGGGTCGTCGCCACCGGGCCGCCGAGGACCGATGCCCCGAGGATGATCGCCGAGGAAGCGGTCTGGCTGGCCAGGCCCTCGACCGGCTGGATTCGGTAGATGCGCCTGCCCACGGTACGAATGATCCGCCATCCGCCGAACGTCGTGCCGGCGGTCAGCGCGATCGCGCAGGCGACGATCGCCCATTCCGGCGCCGCGAGCGTCGTGATCCTGCCGTCGGCCAGCAGCAGCGCGGCGATGACGCCGACCGACTTCTGCGCGTCGTTGGCGCCGTGGCTGAACGCGAGCGCCGCCGACATCACCCACTCGCCGCCGGCGACGGGCCGGTCCCAGCGATGCGTCGCGCGGCGCCAGCCGCGGCGGATCAGGCGGATCACGACGAGGCCGCCGAGAGCGCCGAGCGGAGGGGAGACCGCAAGCGCGACGAGCGTCCCGAGGACCCCGACCGGGTGGGCGCCGTCGAACCCGCCCCAGAGCACGGCGCCCGTTCCACCCTCGGCCAGCGCCGCCCCGACGAGCCCGCCGACCAGCGCGTGCCCGGAGCTCGAGGGCAGCCCGAACCGCCAGGTGATCAGGTTCCAGGCGACAGCCGCCGCAAGCCCCGATCCGATCACGGCGGCGGCGACCGCCGGCTCGACGGTGACGATGCCGCCGATCGTGTCGGCGACGGCCGCGCCGACGAGCAGCGGCCCGAGCAGGTTGAAGAGCGCGGCGAGGATGATCGCCTGCAGCGGCGTCGCCGCGCGGGTCGCGACGAGGGTCGCGATCGCGTTCGATGCGTCGTGGAGGCCGTTGGTGACCGCGAACGCCAACGCGAGCGCGATCGCGATCACGAATCCGGCTTCCATGGCCAGACTCTATGCCGGACCCTGGTCGGCCGCGATCGCGCGCCGCGCCGCCGTCGATGAGCTTGCGGCAGGCGCGGGGGCCGCCGCCGCTGCCGGCTCAGACCGCCGCGCCGACGACCGCCCCGATCCCCGAGGTGACCGCCATCGCGACGGCGCTGCCGGCTCAGACCGCCGCGCCGACGACCGCCCCGATCCCCGAGGTGACCGCCATCGCGACGGCGCCCCAGGCCACCACCCGCGCCGTTGCCGTCAACCGCCGGCCGCCGCCGAGCCGGGCGCCCAGGTAGCCGAGAGCGGCGAGCGCGACGAGCGTGATCACGACGCAGACGGCGATCCGGACGGACGCCGGCGCCGCCCCCACCGCGACGACGGGCAGGATCGCCCCCGCCGAGAACGAGAGCGCCGATGCCCAGGCGGCCTGAAACGGCCGGGCCTGGCGCCGCTCGGTCAGGCCGAGCTCGTCCCGGGCGTGGGCCTGGAGGGCATCCCGCTCGGTCAGCGCCTCAGCGACCTGCGCCGCCAGCTCCGACGGGACGCCGCGGTGCTCGTAGATGGCGGTCAGCTCGCGCAACTCGGCCTCGGGGTTCGAGCGCAGCTCGCGCCGCTCCAGCGAGAGGTCGGCCTGCTCGGAGTCGCGCTGCGAGCTGACCGACACGTACTCGCCGGCGGCCATCGATAGCGCTCCGGCGGCGAGCCCGGCGATGCCCGCGGTGACGATCTCCGTTCCCGACCCGCCCGCCGCGGCGACGCCGAGCACGAGGCTCGCAGTCGAGACGATTCCATCGTTCGCCCCGAGGATCGCGGCGCGCAGCCAGCCCGATCTGAAACTGAGATGGGTCTCGGTGTGAAGCTGCTGACGGATCGCCCGGTCCGGTGCGCCAGCCCGCTCGCCGCGATCGCCGCCGGTTTCCGTCATGACGCGCTCATTGGCGCCGCCCCGGCCAAGAACGCAAGGAAGGGGTCGTAGAGCGACCCGAACCTTGCGCTTTTCGTGCCAGCCGGCGGGGTTGCTCCTCTGCTTGGATCGGCGGGCGTCCGGCCCCTGCCCCGATCGGCGGGGCGTCGCTCCCCGGCCCGGATCGGCGCCGCAGCCACCAGCGCCGCAGCTCGTCCGAGCCCCAGACGATCACCGGGAAGGTCGCCAGGATCGCCAGCTCGGCGGCGCCGAGCGGCCCGGTCGCGAACAGGTCCTGAAGCGGCGGCAGGTAGATCAGGGCGGCGGCGAACGCGACCTCGAAGACGATCCCCCAGAGCAGCAGGCGGTTCGAGAAGATGCCGATTCGGCGCAGCGATGAGTGCGTGGTCCGGGTCGCGAACGCGGTCCCGACCTGACAGGCGGTGATGCCGGCGAACGTCATCGTCGTCGCGATCAGGTAGGTCTCGTGGAGGTCGGAACCGGCGCCGGTCGCATCGCCCGGCGACCAGCCGTTGGCGAGCAGGACGTAGAAGAAGCCGCCGGTCACGAGCACCGCCTCGAGCAGCCCGAGCCAGAGCCAGGCGCGGGTCAGCATCGATCGCTCGATGATCCCGCTCTCGCGCGGGCGCGGGGGGCGGTTCATGATCCCCGGCTCGGCTGGCTCGCGGCCGAGCGCCAGGGCCGGGAGGGTCTCGGTGCCGAGGTCGATGGCGAGGATCTGCAGGGCGGTCAGCGGCAAGGGCACGGCGCCGCCGGAGAGCGCGAAGATCAGGAACGGGACGACCTCGGGGGTCGAGTGGGCGAAGATGTAGGTGACGAACTTGCGGATGTTGTCGTAGACGACGCGTCCCTCCTCGACGGCGTAGACGATCGAAGCGAAGCTGTCGTCGGTGAGGACCATCGTCGCCGCCTCGCGGGCGACCTCGGTCCCGCTCGCGCCCATGGCGACGCCGATGTCGGCGCGGTGCAGCGCCGGAGCGTCGTTGACGCCATCGCCCGTCATCGCGACCGTATGGCCGCGGTCGCGGAGCGCGTCGACGAGGTGGAGCTTCGTCTCCGGGTTGCTGCGCGAGACGATCAGCTCCTCGTCGCCGCCGAGCAGCTCGTCGAGCTCGGCGTCCGCCATTGCCTCGATCTCGCGGCCCTGGACGACCCTCGCGGAGCCGGTGACGATGCCGACCTGGCGCGCGATCGCCTCCGCCGTCAGGCCGTGGTCGCCGGTGACGACGATGATCCGGATGCCGGCGCCGCGGCAGCTCGCGACGGCTGCGGCGACGTCCTCGCGCGGCGGATCCTCGAGCGCCACGAGCCCGGTGAACGTGAGGTCGGACTCGAGGGCCTCGCGCTCGCCGTCGGCCTCCTCCCGGCCGAGATCCCGCGTCGCGACGGCGAGGACGCGGAGCCCGTCCGAGGCGAGCTCCTCGAAGCGGGCGGCGATTTGCGCCCCGTCGGCGTCGGTGAGCATCCGGTCCCCGGCTCCGGTCGCGATCCGCGAGCAACGGCCGAGCAGCTCGAGCGGCGCGCCCTTGGCGTGCAGCCGCAGGCCCTCGCCGTCGCGATCGATCGTCGCCATCCGCTTCAGCCGGGCGTCGAACGGGAGCAGGCGGACGCGCCGCCGACCGCGCTCGTCCTCGGCCGCCTCGACATCGAAGCCGTGACCGGTAGCGGCGAGCAGCAGGGCGCTCTCGGTCGGATCGCCGCCGAGCTCCCATTCTCCGTCCCGGCGTCGGGCCGTCGCGTTGTTGCAGCGGACGACGGCCTCGACGAGCCGGCCGAGGGGGCGGTCGGGCGATTCGGCGCCGGCGGCGAGAGCGGCGTCGCCGGCGAGCATGAGGCGGACCCGCATCCGGCCCTCGGTCAGAGTGCCGGTCTTGTCGGTGCAGATCACATCGGTCGAGCCGAGCGTCTCGACCGCAGCGAGGCGCTTGACGAGCGCACGGCGCTTGACCATCCGGCGGACTCCGACGGCAAGCGCGAGCGTGATCGTCGGCAGGAGCCCCTCGGGGACGTTCGCGACGAGCAGGCCGATCGAGAACATCAGCGCGTCGTGCAGCGGCAGCCCGGCCGCGGCGGTGCCGATCAGCAGGAAGATCAGCCCGGCGACGACGGCGATCAACGCGATCAGCTTCGCGGCCGTGTTGACCTGGACCTGAAGGGGGCTGAGCTCCGAGCGGACGCGCTGCGAAAGCGCCGCGATCCGCCCGAGCTGCGTCGACATGCCGGTCGCGTACACGATCGCGCTCGCCTCGCCGGCGGTGCAGAGGGTGCCGCTGAAGATGAGGTCCTGGGCCTCGAGCGGGGACTCGGCTCTGCGACCGCGGTGCGGGGAGCGGACCTGCGGCTGTGACTCGCCGGTCAGCGGCGACATGTCGACCTCGAGCGACCCGCCGACGAGCCGCGCGTCGGCCGAGAGGCGATCCCCCTCGCCGAGCAGGATCAGATCGCCGGGGACCAGCTCGGCGGCGGGGATCTCGCGCTCGGTGCCATCGCGACGGACGCGGGCGACGGGGGGCAGGTACTCGCGCAGCGCCTCGGTGGCACGCTCGGCCTGGACCTCCTGAAAGAACGCGAACAGGGCGTTGAGGACGATCACGGCGACGATCGCGACCGCGAGCACCGGGATCGCGGCCAGCATCGCCAGCGCCGCTGCCGCCCAGAGAAGCAGCGCGAGAGGGTGGGTGAACTGGCGCAACAGCTCGGTCGTCCTGCTGACCCCGGCGCGCCGCTCGATCAGGTTCGGCCCGTGCTGCTGGAGCCTCCTCGCGGCCTCGCGCCGCCCGAGCCCGGCCGGCGTCGTGCCGAGGTCGCGGATCAGATGGTCGAGGCTCTCCTCCGGGTCGAGGCTCGCGGTCGCTTCGTCTGCCGCTGCCGGCTCGGCTTCCACGGGCCGAACTCTGGCAGCGCCGCGCGGAGCGGACAACCGCTGCGACTACCGAGGCGACGGCCGGCACCGCGCGACGGGCGTCGGCCGATGGTCGCGGGCGCGCCGTCCGGGTCTGCCGGTCGCGGCTCAGCGACCGGGGATCGCGGCTCAGCGACCGGAGATCGCCCGGGCGACGTCGAGCGTCGAGAGGATCCCGATCGGGCGCCAGCGGTCGTCGCGGACGACGAGATGGGCGACGCTGTGCTCGGCGAGCAGCTGCGTCGCGTGCTCGAGGGTGTCCCCGCGGCTGACGCTGACCGCCTCGGTGCCGGCGACGTCGAGGGCGCAGAGCTCGTCGAAGTGGCCGGAGCCGGCGGCGGCTACCAGGTCGATGTCGGAGATGACCGGCGGATCGTCGCTCTCGTTGTCGACGACGAGGGCGTGGACGCGGTTGTCGGCCATCATCCAGGCCACCTCGTCCAGCGGCGCCTCGGCCGGGCAGCTGAGGATGCCGACGTTCGCGAAGTCGGCGACATAGCGGCCCGACAGCCACTCGGGCAGCGTCCGCTCCGGGTTCGGGGATTCGCTGTCTGCGCTCATGCCACGAAGCTACGGGCGCCGTCGGCACGCTCCATCGGAGGTGAGGACCGTTTCTGCTCGGTACTTGCTACGGACGGATCGGCCCCAGCGCTCGTGGCAGCCTCCGAGCGGCATGGGAGGGCGGTCGCTCGAGGAGGATCTGCTGCCGGAGCTCGGCGTATCCGACACCGTCGCCCGCGCGGTCGCGGCGCCGCTTCGGCCGCTACCGGACCCGCGGCGTCGGCGCCCGGGCCGTCGCCTTCGTCGTCGGCGCGATCTACGCCTTCGGCTTCTCCCGGGGCCGCAATCCGGGCGAGCCCCCCGCGACCCGCGCTATCGGCCGACCAGCGCTACTGATCTCCTCCACCGCTCTGCCGCCCGGACGGCGTCGCGAGCGCCGGTCCGCGGGCAGCGGTGAGGACGTCGAGCATCCTCGCCGCCTCGGCGCGGACGTCGTGCCGGCGGGCCGCCTCGCGGGCCGCGTGGTTCGGGGTCGGCATCGCCGCCGCCGCCTCGAGCGCCGCCCGCAGCGCCGCCGGGTCGCCGGGATCGACGAGGACCCCGGCCTCGGGCGGCACGAACTCGGGCGGCCCTCCGTTCGCCGTCGCGACCACCGAGCGCTCCATCGCCATTCCCTCCAGGGTCGCCTGTCCGAACGGCTCGGCCAGCGACGGCTGACAGAGGACGTCGCATGCTGCGACCCATTCGGGGACATCGCGCTGCGGGATCCGGCCAACGACCGTGATCCCGGCGCGACCCTCGAGCCGCGGCCGCAGCGGCCCGTCGCCGACGAAGGCGAGTCGGCCCCGGCCGAGCGCGGCGAACGCGTCCGCGAGCGCGACCACGTTCTTGCGCTCGATCAGCGAGCCGACGCAGAGGAACGCGGGTCCCTGCCCGTCCCAGCCGAGCCGTTCCCGGGCCGGGCCGGCCGCGGCGGGCACGAAGGCCTCGAGGTCGATCCCGCAGTCGGCGATCGAGATCTTCGGCGCCGCGGCGGGGATCGAGCTCGCGAGCCGGTCGGCGAGCCAGCGCGAGTTCGAGATCACCGCCGCCGAGCGCGAGATCACCGGGACGGTCGCGGCCCTGATCCCACGGATCTCGGTCAGGTTCGCGACGTCGGTCCCGTGCGCCATCACGACGAGCGGGCAGCGACCGGCGAGCGCGGCGGCAGCGCCGGCCGCGCCGGCGGGGAACAGGAAGTGGGCGAAGACGACGTCGGGCCGGAAGCGGCGCGCGGTCGCGATCGACCGGCCGACGAGGCGGCCGTACTTCGTCGGCGCGCCGCCGCGGCGGCTGATCGCGCTGACCTCGACCTCGTGCCCGCGACGTTCGAACTCGGCGACGAGCGGGACGAGGAAGCTGCCGAGGTCCGGGTTCTCCGGGCTCGGCCACATCTGGGTGACGAGCTGGATCCGCATCGGCGGCGCCGACCGGGCTCCGTCAGGCGACCAGCTTGCTGATCGTGAACGTCCGCTCCCCGCGCGGCGTCTCGACGACGATCTCGGCCCCGACTGCCCCGTCCCGCAGCGCCCGGCCGACCGGCGACTCGGCCGAGAGCCGGCCGGCGCCCATGTCGGCCTCGGTCGGTCCGACGAGCGTCCACGTGTGGGTGGTGCCGGTCTCGTCGACCACCTCGGCGGTGCGGCCGAAGGCGAACCTGCCGGGATCGTCGCCGACCTCGACGACGACCGCGTCGCGGAGCCGGGCGCGGAGGCGCTTGATCTTCGTCTCGAGGTGTGCCTGATCCTCCTTGGCGATGTGGTAGTCGGCGTTCTCCTTGAGGTCGCCGTGCTCTCGCGCCGCCCGGATCCGCTCAGCGATCTCCCGGCGTCGGGGCCCCTCGAGCTCGGCGACCTCGGCCTCGAGATCGGCGAGCCCGGCGGCGGTGATCGACGCACCTCCGGCATTCCGTTCCATCCGGGCACCTTGGCACAGATGGGTTGCCGGTCGTGCTCAGCGCGGCTCGAGCTTGGCGAACCCCTGCTTGAGCCGATCGCGATCGACCGGCCCGTCGATGCCGCGGACCCGGCCGTCGCTCGTGTACTGCCAGATCGTCCAGCCCTTGCCGGCCCAGTTCGCTGCGGGCACCTGCGGCCGGGCGACGTCGAAGTTCGCCACCCAGAGCGGGTGGCCGTTGGTCGCGAACCAGGTGGTGTCGCCGGTCGCCGCCCAACTGGAGGCGTTCGTGTAGATCAACGGCTTCGCCCGCAGCTTGCGCTCGACCAGCTTGGTCCACTTGCGGATCCAGGCTCGCAGGGTGGGCTCGTCGAGCCGCCTGAACGGGGTCTCGACGTCGAGGACGGGGCGCAGGTCGTTGCGCCTGACCTTGCCGACGACCTCGATGAACCGGTTCGCCTCCCTGCGGGCGTCGAGCTTCGCATCGGGTCGGTCGGGCCCGGCCGGGAAGGCGCGGTGGTAGGCGCCGACCCGCAGGCCGGCCTGCTTGGCCTTGCGGTAGTTACGGCCGTAGTACGGATCGCCGCCGCACTCCTCGGGAACGACCGTGCAGTCCCCGCCGGAGCCGCGGCTCGCCGCGATGTAGGCGAAGCGCAGCTCCGACTTTCCGACCTGATTCCAGCCGATCAGGCCCTGGAAGCGGCTCACGTCGATGCCGCGGATCGGCTCGCGCGGCGCCGCGGCGGTCGGCGCCGCGGCGGTGAGCGCGACGACCCCGACGGCGAGGACGGCGATGGTCGAGCGCATCGTCGATCGGGATCGGGCTCTCGGCGCCGCGACCGGCGCATCCTCGATCTCGGGCCCAGACGTGGATGTCATCGCCTCCTTCAACACGGTCGTCGGGGCATGGATTCGGCGAGCGGCCGGCGGGTCCTACGGCGCGATGTCGAGCGCCGCGCCGCCGTCGGTCAACCGACGCGGGACCGCGGGCCGGTCACTAGACTCGCGACGGTCTCGTGGGAGAGCGACTGCAAGCCCGTATGACCGTGCCGGCCCGGATCGTCGTCGCTGCGGCCGTCGCGATCGCCCTGGCACTCGTCGCGGGCGCGCCGGCGCTCGCCTCGCCCTACATCCATGCGCACCGGGGCGGGCCGCTGAAGACCGTCCACGGCAAGCTCCGCCCGGCCTACCCGGAGAACTCGCTGCCCGCGTTCCGCCACGCCGCCAATGCCGGGTTCGTGCTCGAGATGGACACCCGGATCACCGCCGACGGACGGGCGGTGATCATGCACGACGCACTGCTCGATCGGACGACCGACTGCACCGGGCTCGTGGCCGAGAAGACGTTGGCGGAGATCCGCAGCGACTGCGAGATCGACATCATCGGCACCGACGAGATCTCTCGGCACCTCGGCAAGCGCGACGATCGCCGTGCGAAGGTGCCGACGCTGATCCAGGCGCTCGAGCTCGCCAAGCGCAAGGACGTGATGGCGAACGTCGAGGTCAACAACTACCCGACCGACCCCGGCTTCGACCCGGGCTCGCCGCCGCGGTTCGCGCTGCGGATGGCGCAGCAGATCAAGAGCTCCGGCTTCCCGCCCGGCGACCTGATCGTGCAGAGCTTCCTGCCCGGGAACCTGAAGCCCTTCCAGGACGATCCCTACTTCGACGACAGCGAGACGTCGTTTCTGACCCTGGCGGGCCTGAACGGCTCGGCGGCGGCGATCGCGGCGGCGAACGGCATCGACTGGATCTCGCCGCAGTGGCCGGTCAGCCGCGAGCTGATCTCCGACGCCCACGCGAAGGGGCTGCGGGTGGTTCCGTTCACGTTCGACGAGAAGGCGCCCGCCAGGGCGGCGACCAGGGCCGGCGCCGACGGGCTGATCGCCAACGATCCGCTTGCTGCCCGGCAGGCGGCGAAGTCGGTCGAGCCGGCGCCGCCGCCGGTCCCGCCGCCGCCGTCGAAGGCGACCTGTGCCTCCTACCGGGCCACCAACACGGCGAGGCCGGTCGTCAACCTCCACCGCGGTGGCAACGGCCCGCGGGTCTTCGCGCTGCAGTACAAGCAGGACCTCGCCAACGTCGTCAGCTACCGGTCGTTTCGGGCGAAGATCGAGTGCATGATCCGCCGCTGGGTCGTCCCCCATCTCGCGAGCAAGCGGCCGAACGTCGTCGCGCTCAACGAGGACGTCGGCCTGATGACGCTCGCGACCGGCTCGCGGGGCGCCGAGACCCGCGAGATCTTCAAGGACCCGGCCCACATCCCCGGCTGCGAGGGCGTCCCGTCGCCGTGCGGGGTCGCGGTCGCGCTGATGACGCTCGACAGCGCCTACGCCGAGCCGGAGGCGGCCTACGCGGAGCGCTTCGGCGCCGGCATCGTCGGCTTCTCGAAGACGTTCGTCGCCGGGACCGACACGTTCGCGCGCGGCTGGATGCAGACGTTCAGCGACCTCGCCCGCCGCTACGGCGTCTACATCCTCGGCTCCAACAACCAGCCCGAGTTCCGCGAGTCGGTCGACCCGGACGAGATCGCGACGTTCGCCGACCCGGACGTGAAGCGGCCGACGAGCGCCTTTGTCGCGACCGCGCCCGAGGTCTACAACGAGGCGTTCATGTGGGGACCGAGGAACGTCACCCCGGACGGACCGCGGCCGCTCCGTAACGTCGTCGCCAGCAACAGGAAGGTCCCGCTGACCCCGATCGAGAACCTGATCAGCCTGACGCCGGGGCCGAGCACGGGACCGGACGCGATCGAGAACGTCCGCCCGTACCGGATCCCCGGGACGAAGGCGAGGATGTCGTTCGCGACGAGCCTGCCCGCGTTCGTCTACAACGGCGGCGCCGTGACCCCGTTCGGGGAGGCGCCCGGGCCCGGGATCGATCCCTGCGCGGACACGTCGAGGTACTACATGTACTGCCTCGACGCGCTCGGGACGAACCTGGTCATGCAGGACGAGGCGAACCCGGGGCCGTGGGCGACGGAGGGGGAGTGGCAGCCGCTCGAGTGGATGTCGTCGACCTGGAGGGCGGTCGCCGACCCGACCGTCGAGTTCGACTACAACGTGACGCCGCACATGGTCGGCAACCTCGCCGACCTCGTCTTCGACGGGCAGACGGCGATCACCCAGCGCGGGCTGAAGGGGCCGCGCGGCGTCGGGCCGGCCCGGGCGCGGTGCAACTACGTCGGCAACGACCGCTTCGTCGCGAGCGAGGACCCGGGCGCCTACCGGGTCTACGCGGGCCCCAAGCGCGAGTTCCTCGGCCTCGCCCCGTGGGCCGCGCCGGACGGACCGCGCAGCCGGCTGCGGGCGATCGGCGCCAAGCTCGCGCCCGGCTCCGGCGACCGGCGCGAGAACGACTACCTCGAGACCGCGGTCGTCGCCGATCTGACCTACCCGCCGATCCCGCATCGCGACAACTGCGGCTGATTGCGACAGGCGCGCGGCGCGGCTGCCCGCCGACCGCCCGCTCACCCCGGCGGCCCGCCCACCGAGTGGATCGGCGATCATGGGCGCATGACCGGCGCGATCGAACCGCTCCGCGACGCCCATGGCCGGACGATCTCGGACCTCCGGGTCTCGGTCACCGACCGCTGCAACTTCCGCTGTCAGTACTGCATGCCCGCCGACGGGCTGCCCTGGCTCGAGCGCGACGAGGTCCTGTCCTTCGAGGAGATCGAGCGGCTCGTCGGGCTGTTCGTCCGGCTCGGGATCGAGGACGTCCGCCTGACCGGCGGCGAGCCGCTCGTCCGCCGCGATTTCCCGCGCCTGGTCGCGATGCTCGCCGCGGTGCCCGGCATCGAGGACCTCTCGCTGACGACGAACGCCTACCTGCTCGAGCGCGATGCCGCGGCGCTCGTCGATGCCGGGATCGGCCGCGTCAACGTCTCGATCGACTCTCTGGCCCGCGACCGCTTCTTTCAGATCACCCGCCGCGATGCGCTCCCGCAGGTGCTCCGCGGCCTCGAGGCGATCGCCGCCCACGAACGCATCCGCCCGATCAAGGTCAATGCCGTCGCGATGCGCGACTTCACCGAGCGCGAGGTCGGCGCCTTCATCGAGCTGGCGCGGACGAGCGACTACCAGGTCCGCTTCATCGAGTTCATGCCGCTCGACGCCGACGGTGCCTGGACGCCCGACTCGGTCCTGACCGGCGCCGAGGTGCGCGCGATCGTCGAGCGCGAGCACGCGCTCGTCGCGATGCCGCGCGAGCGCTCGGCGACCGCCCGCGTCTATCGGTTCGCCGACGGCGCCGGCGAGATCGGCTTCATCAACCCGGTCAGCGAGCCCTTCTGCGCCGACTGCAACCGGATCCGGCTGACCGCCGAGGGCAAGCTTCGGACCTGCCTGTTCTCGCTTCACGAGACCGACCTGCGCGATCCCATGCGTGCCGGCGCCGGCGACGCCGAGCTCGAGGAGATCATCCGCGATGCCGTCTGGCGCAAGGAGCTCAAGCATCACGTCGGCGAGCGCGGCTTCCGGCCGCCGCCGCGAACGATGTCTGCCATCGGTGGGTAGCCCGAGGCGGCAGGGGGGACGGTGGGCAATGCCGGCTGCCTGCTGATTGGCCGAGCGGGGGTTGGCCGAGCGGGGGTCTGTGGCGGGGTCGGTCGGCAGGTGGCGGAAACCGACCTGCATCTCGCCGCAATCCGCCAACGGGCTCGGCGCCCCTGCTTGCGGTCAGAGCGGTCGGGCGTCTGCTCGGGCCGACGACGATCCCCTGCAACTTCGCGCCCATGATCGCCTTCCCATCCGTGCGCGTTCCTACCTTCCCGCGTCGATGCTGCACGAGGCCGTCAACGCCGGGTTCGAGGAAGCACGCTCGCTGATCGGACGCCACTACCGGCTCGTCGTCGGCGCCGAGCCGGCCGGGCCGGCGGTCGGGCGGCGCGCCTGGCGGCGGCTCGACGAGCTGCAGGCGACGATCGCCGTCGCGGTCGGGGAGCTCGGCGACCGCCGCTACTGGCTCTACCGCGACCGGCTCTGGTGGGAGCGGGAGGACCTCGGGCCGGCCGACGTCGAGGCGCTCGCGGACGAGCGGCTCGCGCGCAAGGAGCGCCAGCTCGAGCGCGCTCGGAGCCATAGCGCCTCCGTCGCCCGGCCGCCGCCGGCGCGCCGGGGGATCCCGCGCGAGGTCCGGCTCGCGGTCTTCGAGCGCGATGGTGGCCGCTGCGTCGAGTGCGGAGCGCGGGCGCTGCTTCAGTTCGACCACGTGATCCCGGTCGCGATGGGAGGCTCCGACTCGGCGGCGAACCTGCAGCTCCTCTGCGACGCCTGCAACCGCGCCAAGGGGGCGACCCTGGGCTGACCGCGAAACAGGCGGCAACTAGATTCAACCCATGGGCAGACCGCGCGTCGTGATCATCGGAGCCGGGTTCGGCGGGATCGGCGCCTGCATCGAGTTGCAGGCGCACGGATTCGCAGACGTCACCCTGCTCGATCGCGCGGCCGAGCTCGGCGGGACCTGGTTCTACAACAGCTATCCCGGAGCGGCCTGCGACGTCCCCAGCCACCTCTACTCGTACTCGTTCGCGCAGCGGCGCGACTGGAGCCGTCTCTGCTCGCCGCAGGCGGAGATCCTCGAGTACCTGCGCGGGGTCGCGCACGACTTCGGCGTCGACCGCCGGATCACGAACGGCGTCGAGGTGACCGCCTGCGAGTGGGACGAGCGGCGACGCACCTGGACGACGACGGCTGCCGACGGGCGGCGCTGGGAGAGCGAGGCGGTCATCGTCGCGACCGGCCAGCTCCACCGCGAGGCCTACCCGCGGATCGAGGGGATCGATACGTTCGCCGGCCACAGCTTCCACTCGGCGTGGTGGGACCACGAATACGAGCTCGCCGGCAAGCGCGTCGCGGTCGTCGGGACTGGCGCCAGCGCCGTGCAGCTCGTGCCCGAGATCGCGACCGAAGTCGCCGAACTGACCGTCTTCCAGCGGACCGGGAACTGGTTTCTGCCGCGCCACAATCGGACCTACTCGCCGGCGCTGCGGAAGGCGCTCGAGCTCGTCCCGGCGATCCAGGCGCTGCGTCGGCGGATCCTGATGCTCTACCTGGAGGGCCTGACCGCGGCGATCCGCCACCCGCGTACCCTCGGCCGGCTCGCGGGTTGGGGCTCGGCGCTGTTCATGCGCGGCCAGCTCCGCGACCCGGAGCTCCGCCGCAAAGCCTGGCCCGACTACACGTTCGGCTGCAAGCGGGTGTTGTTCAGCTCCGCCTTCCTGCCCGCGCTGCAGGGCCCGAATGTCGAGCTCGTCACCGAGCCGATAACGGCGATCACCCCGGCGGGGCTGCGGACCGCCGACGGCCGCGAACACGAGGTCGACTGCATCGTCTGGGCCACCGGCTTCCGCACCAACGACTTCATGTTCCCGATGGAGATTCGCGGCGCCGGTGGCCGCCTGCTCGCCGACGAGTGGAGGAGCGGCGCCCACGCCCACCTCGGGATCGCGGTCCCCGGCTTCCCGTCGCTGTTTCTCATGTACGGGCCGAACACGAACACCTCGGGAGGCTCGATCATCTTCTACCTCGAAGCCCAGGCCGCCTACATCCGCCAGGCGCTGCAGCGGGTCCGCGACGCCGGCGCCGCCGCGATCGTCGTCCGACCCGACGTCGAGGCTGCCAGCGACCGCGAGACCCAGGCACGGTTCGCCGGGACCGCCTGGCTGGACTGCCAGTCCTGGTACCGCGACGAATCGGGCCGGATCGTCACCAACTGGCCCGGCTACATGCGCGAGTACCGCGAGCGGACCGAACGCCTCGATCCGGACGAGTACGAGCTGGTGACCTGAACCGGCACGGGCGGGAGGCCGCTGCCGTGCGCCGGCCGCCCCGCTGGGGCGCCTACCGCCGACATCTCGGCGCCGTGTACCCCAGCGCGCACTCGGCGCCCGCACTGCCGCCGCTCCCGGCCGCCGCTCGCCGACGAGCGGCTCCTGCCTATGCAATGCTTAGGCAGATGACTGCGAGCGACTTCAGCCTCGGCGAGGCGGCGAAGCGGATCGGCGTCAGCGTCGACACGCTGCGGCGCTGGGATCGCGACGGCAAGCTCGTCACGACCAGGGACGACAACGACCGCCGCCGGGTGCCGGTCGCCGAGGTCGAACGGTTGCGCCGGGCGCCGGAGCGGCACCGGACCGGCGACGAGCTGTCGACCCGGAACCGGTTCCCCGGCCGGGTCGTGTCGGTCGAGGTCGACGGCGTCATGGCGCTGGTCGAGATCGAGGCCGGCCCGCACCGGGTGACCGCGGCGATCACCCGCGACTCGGCCGAGGAGCTCGGCCTCGCCGAGGGCGTCGAGGCGACCGCGCTGGTCAAGGCGACGTCGGTGATGATCCAGCGGGGCGGCCACGCTTGAGGGCGGGGCGCGTCCTCGCCGCCGCGCTCGTCCTCGCGGCCGCGACCGTCGCCGGCTGCGGCGGCTCCGACGGCGCCGCGGACGCGTCGAGCCCGGAGCTGGTCGTATTCGCCGCCGCGTCGCTCGGGCCCGCGTTCGAGCGGTACGGGGACGGGTTCGAAGCGGCGGACGTCAGGTTCTCGTTCGCCGGCTCCGACGAGCTCGCGGCGCAGATCCGCCAGGGGGTGGCTCCCGATGTCTATGCCGCCGCGAACACGTCGCTGCCCGAGCACCTTCACCGGGACGGCCTGATCGGCAAGCCGGTGGCGTTCGCCACCAACAGGCTCGTGGTCGGCGTCCCCGCGGGCTCCGACATCGATGAGGTCAGCGACCTCGAGAAGGCCGGCGTCGAGATCGCGATCGGCGACGCGGAGGTGCCCGTCGGCATCTACACGCGGGCGGTCCTCGAGGCGCTCGGCCCCGACGCCGAGCGGGCGATTCTCGCCAACGTCGCCAGCAGCGAGCCCGATGTCGCCGGGATCGTCGGCAAGCTGACCCAGGGCGCCGTCGACGCCGGCTTCATCTACCGCAGCGATGTCGATGCCGCCGGCGGCGAGATCGAGCAGGTGCCGATCCCCGCGCACGCGAGCCCCGACGTCGCCTACGGGATCGCGGCGGCGACCGGGGCCGCACATCCCGAGCTCGCGCAGCAGTTCATCGATGGCGTCGTCTCCGGCGACGGGGAGAAGGTCCTGCTCGACGCCGGGTTCGGCCCACCGCCGCGATGACCTTCCTCGGCACGACCGGCTTCCGGGTCCTCGCGGCCGCCGCGCTGGCGCTGCTGCTCGGCTTTCTGGCGCTGCCGCTGGTCGCGCTGTTCGCCGAGACCGGCCCTGGCGACCTCGTCGCGGCCCTCGGCGAGCGGGGTGCGGCGGAGGCGCTCTGGCTGAGCCTGCGGACCTCGCTGGCGGCGCTCGCGATCATCGTCGCGATCGGCACGCCCGCCGCCTGGCTGCTCGCCCGGCGCGAGTTCCGCGGGCGCGCGGCCGTGGTCACGCTGATCGAGCTGCCGCTCGTCCTGCCACCTGCCGCCGCCGGCATCGCCCTGCTCGCCGCGTTCGGCCCGAACGGGCTCGCCGGCGGCGCGATCGCCGACGCCGGGATCGAGCTGGTGCTGCAGACCGCCGGCGTCGTCGTCGCGTTGACGTTCGTCGCCGCGCCCTTCTACGTGCGCGGGGCGATCGCCGCGTTCGAGGCGCTCGACCGAAACCTGCTCGACGCGTCGCGGACGCTCGGGTCCGGCGAGGGGCGGACCTTCGCCCGCGTCGCGATCCCCGGCGCCCGGGCCGGGCTCGCCTCGGGTGCGGCGCTCGCCTGGGGTCGGGCGCTCGGCGAGTTCGGCGCGACGCTGATGTTCGCCGGCTCCCTCGAGGGTCGGACGCAGACGGCGCCGCTGGCGATCTTCGAGTTCCTCGCTCGCGATTTCGATGCCGCGCTGGCGCTGTCGGCCGTTCTGCTCGTCGTCTCGGCGTTCATCCTCCTCGCCGTCAAGCTCGTCGGCGGGCGGCCCGAGGGAGCCGATGCTCGCCGCTGACGTCGCGCTTGCCCGGCCCGGGTTCGCGCTCGACGCGCGGGTCGAGGTCGGATCGGGCGAGTGCCTCGCGCTCGTTGGCCCCTCGGGCGCGGGGAAGAGCACGCTGCTGCGCGCGGTCGCCGGGCTGCTCCGACCAGATCGCGGGACCGTGACGGCCGGCGGCGAGACGTGGTTCGACTCCGCGGCGGGGGTCTCGCTGCCCGTCGAGCGGCGGCGGGTCGGCCTCGTCTTTCAGGACTACGCGCTGTTCCCGCGGATGTCCGCCTGGCGCAACGTCGCCTACGGGGCAGTCGGCCCGCGCCGGTTGCGGCGCGAGCGCGCGGTCGGCCTGCTCGAGCGCTTCGGCATCGGTGACCGCGCCCGCGCCCGTCCCGCCGAGCTGAGCGGTGGCGAGCGCCAGCGGGTCGCGCTCGCGCGGGCCCTCGCCTCCGAGCCGCGGGTGCTGCTCCTCGACGAGCCGCTTTCGGCCCTCGATTCCCGGACCCGTGCCGCCGCCGGGCGGGAGCTCGCGGCCGTGCTCGTCACGACCGCGGTTCCGACGATCGTCGTCACTCACGACTTCGCCGAGGCGGCCCAGCTCGGGGACGCGGTGGCGGTGCTCGAGGACGGCCGGATCGTGCAGCGCGGCAGCCCCGCCGAGCTCACGGCGGCGCCGGCGAGCGGGCTCGTCGCCGACCTCGCCGGCGCGGTCGTGCTGCGGGGGACAGCATCGCCGGCGGCGGGCGGGCTGACCCGGATCGAGCTCGACGGCGGCGGAACGATCTACAGCACCGATGCGGGCTCGGGCCCGGTGGCAGCCGGCGTCTTCCCGTGGGAGATCGCGCTCGACCGTGCCGACGCGCCGGCCGCGGCCGGCTCGGCGCTGAACCGGATCGAGGCCGAGGTGAGCGGCGTGACCGAGTTCGGCAACCGGGCGCGGGTCGGGCTCGCCGCGCCGCAGCCGCTCGCGGCCGAGGTCACAGCGGCCTCGACCAGGCGGCTCGGCCTGCGACCGGGGAGCCGGGTTGCCGCGACCTGGAAGGCGACGGCAACCCGGCTGGCGCCGCGCTGACCGGGTGCCGCGGCGCCGTGTAGGTTGCGGGCGCAATCGAGCAAGGAGGTTGAGATGGCCGAGACAAGCGCCGAGGAATGGATCGCGTCGTTCGCCGACGCGGTCGGCGCCGAGCCCCCCGACCGCGCGCAGGTCGATCGACTCCTCAAGCTCGCCGCGGTAGCCGCGCATTCGTCGGAGCGGATCGCGGCGCCGATCGCCTGCTGGGTCGCCGGCGCGAACGGCGTCGACACCGAGCGCGCGATCGAGGTCGCCGAAGGCATTGGCAGCGACGGCCGGGATTGAGCGCGGTTTCGCGGAGAGTAGGGTGAGCCGGAGGAGATGGCCGCCGCCGAGCACGTAAGCCGCCAGCGGATCGTGACGGGCGGGGGCGGCGCCGACCAAGGAGGAGGGTGACTTGCAACTCGGGATGATCGGACTGGGGCGGATGGGGGCGAACCTCGTCCGCCGGCTGATGAGGGATGGCCACGAGTGCGTCGTCTATGACGTGAGCGCCGAGGCGATCCGTGAGCTCGCCGGCGAGGGCGCGACGGCGGCCGCGTCGCTCGCCGAGCTGGTCGCCAAGCTCGAGCCGCCGCGCGCGGCCTGGATCATGGTCCCGGCCGGCTACGTGCAGGAGACGCTCGACGAGCTCGCCGGGCTGATGGATCCCGGCGACGCGATCATCGACGGCGGCAACAGCTACTACCGCGACGACATCGAGCGCGCCGCGGCGCTCGAGCCGAAGCGGATCGACTACCTCGACGTCGGCACGAGCGGCGGCGTCTTCGGCCTCGACAGGGGCTTCTGCCTGATGATCGGCGGGCCCGACGCGGCCGTCGCCCGCCTCGATCCGATCTTCGCGACGATCGCTCCCGGGGTCGATGCGGCGGCGCGGACGCCGGGCCGCGAGGGTGCCCCGACCCCGGCCGAGCAGGGTTATCTGCACTGCGGGCCGAGCGGGGCCGGGCACTTCGTGAAGATGGTCCACAACGGGATCGAGTATGGGGTCATGGCCGCCTACGCGGAGGGCCTGAACGTGATCGCCAACGCCGACATCGGCAAGCGCAGCCACGAGGTCGACGCCGAGACGACGCCGCTGCGCGATCCGCAGTACTACCCGTACGAGATCGAGATCGCCGACGTCGCCGAGGTCTGGCGGCGCGGCTCGGTGATCGCTTCCTGGCTGCTCGACCTGACCGCGTCGGCGTTGCACGCCTCGCCGCAGCTCGAGGAGTTCGGTGGCCGCGTCTCCGACTCCGGCGAGGGACGCTGGACGCTGCACGCGGCGATCGACGAGGGGGTCCCGGCGCCGGTGCTGAGCACCGCCCTCTACGAGCGGTTCGCTTCCCGCGGCGATGACGAGTTCGCGAACAAGCTGCTCTCGGCGATGCGCAAGCAGTTCGGAGGGCATGACGAGAAGCCGGCGGGGGAGGGCGCTTGAGCACGGCATCGTCGACGGCGCTGCCGGCGGCGCCGGCCGATCCCGTCCAGGCCGAGGTGCCGGACCCGCACGTCGTCGTCCTCTTCGGGGCCTCCGGCGACCTCGCCGCCCGCAAGCTGTTGCCCGGCTTCTTCCATCTCGAGGGCGCGGGCCTGCTCCCCGACGGCTACCGGATCGTCGGCACCGCGACCGACGAGCTCGACGACGACGGCTTCGTCGAGCACGCCCGCAACGCCGTCAGGGAGTTCGCGCGAACCGAGGTCACCGACGAGGCCTGGGCACGGTTCGCCGAGCGGCTCACCTACGTGTCGATCGGCGCCGGGGCGAAGGCGCTCGGCGCCGCGGTCGCACGCGCCCGCCGGGCGATCGGCGCCGAGTCCCGGCTCCTCCACTACCTCGCCGTCCCGCCGGCCGCCTTCGAGTCGATCATCGCGACGCTGATGGAGATCGACCTGAACGGCCCCGAGGCCCGGGTCATCCTCGAGAAGCCGTTCGGCCACGACTACGACTCCGCGGTCGAGCTGAACGAGACCCTGCACCGGGCCTTCGACGACTCGCAGATCTTCCGGATCGATCACTTCCTCGGCAAGGAGGCGGTCCAGAACATCCTCGCGCTGCGCTTCGCCAACGGCCTCTACGAGCCGCTCTGGAACCGCCACAACATCGAGTTCGTCCAGATCGACGTCCCGGAGACGCTCTCGATCGGCCACCGGGCCGGCTTCTACGAGGGCACCGGCGCCTATCGCGACATGGTCGTCACGCACCTGCTGCAACTACTCAGCTACGTAGCGATGGAGCCACCGGTGGCGCTGACCGCCAAGGCGCTCCGCGAGGAGAAGACGAAGCTGATGGAGGCGATCAGGATGATCGAGCCGCGCAAGGCCGTCCGTGGCCAGTACGAGGGGTACCTCGACGAGCCCGGCGTCGCCGCCGAGTCGACGACCGAGACGTTCGTCGCGGTCGAGGTCGAGATCGACAACTGGCGCTGGGCAGGGGTGCCTTTCTACCTGCGGACCGGCAAGTGCATGGCCGAGTCGCGGCACATGGTCGTCCTCGACTTCCACGAGCCGCCGATGCGGATGTTCCCGAACGAGGTCAGACACCAGGGGGCCAACCAGCTCGTCTTCGAGTTGACCGAGCCGGGATCGATCACCGCCGACTTCCAGGCGAAGGTCCCGGGCCCGACGATGGAGCTCGGCGCCGCCCGCATGGTGTTCCGCTATGAGCAGTCGTTTCAGACCGACCGCCAGCTCGAGGCGTACGAGCGGCTGATCCACGATGCGATGCTCGGCGACGCGATGTTGTTCACCGGCGCCGAGGGGATCGAGCGGCTCTGGGCGGTCAGCGCCGACGTGCTCGACCACCCGGGGCCGCTGCACAGCTACCCGCAGGGGTCCTGGGGGCCGGAGGCGGCACAGGAGCTGGTCGCCCCGAACCGTTGGCGGCTGCCCGAACCGGGTAACAACCAAGACGAGAGCTGAGATCGATACGAGGAGGAGCCGATGGGCACCGCACCGAAGCAACTGCACGACGCCGGCCAGAGCATCTGGCTCGACTCGATCACCCGCGAGATCGTCACCGACGGGACGCTCGAGCGCTACATCGGCGAGCAGTCGCTGAGCGGCCTGACCTCGAACCCGACGA
>JAWKKA010000017.1:0-52041 GCA_041393495.1 Solirubrobacterales bacterium
CTGGTAGCGATGCTTGTAGCCCTTCCAGTCGTCGAGGTCGACGTGGAGGCTGAGCCTGCGGCCAGCGGCGCGGAAGTGGAACGAGCCGCCCGCGAGCCGGCACCTGCCGCTGCGGACGGTCGCGAGCAGCGGGCCGACGGCGCCGTTCCGGTTCTGCTTGATCTTGATTCCGGCGGGACCGTGTGCGGCGCCGGCCGTCCCCAGGCTCGCGATGCCGACCGTGCAACAAACGACCGCGATCGCGCTCAGCAGCGGCTTCCCGAACCGGCGAACCATCCCATGGTTGAGGCTACGCCTCCGCTCGCTGGAGGTCAATGATGTGGAGCGGCCCGCCCGTTCATCGTCCGCCGGTCCTGCGAGGCTGCCCGCCAGTCAGTCCACACACCTCGGGAGGCGAGACATGAACGAGTACCCGGTCACCTTCGCGGTCGACTACCCGGATCGGGATCTGAGCCGGCTGACGAGCTTCTTCCGGATCTTCACGGTGATCCCGATCGCGATCCTGTTCAGCACGATCACCGGATACACGTCGTCCCTGGAGGGCGTCGATGGGACGACGGTGACCATCGCCGTGAGCGGCGTCGGGCTGCTGTTCATCCCGGTCCTGCTGATGATCCTGTTCCGCCGGAAGTACCCGCGCTGGTGGTTCGACTGGAACCTCGAGCTGCAGCGGTTCGCGAACCGGATCGGCGTCTACGCGCTGCTGATGGAGGACCGCTACCCGTCCACCGACGAGGAGCAGTCGGTTCACCTCGTCTATCGCTATCCCGACGTCCAGGGCGATCTCGGCCGGGGGATGCCGCTGGTCAAGTGGCTGCTCGCGATCCCGCACTACGTCGTCCTGTTCTTCCTCGACATCGGCGCCTTCCTCGCGGTGATCGGGGCCTGGTTCGCGATCCTCTTCACCGGCCGCTATCCGCGCGCGATCTTCGACTACGTCGAGGGCGTGATGCGTTGGCACAACCGCGTGGTCGGCTACGCCTTCGCGCTGGTCACCGACGAGTACCCGCCGTTCCGGCTGCGCGCCTGAGCGCGTCGGCAACGGTCGCGACCGCCCGGACCGATCGTCGGCCGCGGCGGCTCGGTGATCGCCGCCGACGCGGATGAGCGCCGGCGGGCGTCCGAACTCGTTAGTCAATCCTTACCCGGGCTTAACTGGACGGCGCTGAAGTGATGGTGCAGGCAGTGCCGATGCAGGAGGCAGCCATGAGTGGAGAATGGAAGCGCCTCGACCCGGTGATCGAGGAACGGCGGCGGCTCGATCGGCTGATCGAAGCCGGTGCCGCCTGGAACGAGATCGAGGGGCAACTCGACGGAGCGATGCTCGACGAGGAGGCCAAGGCCGTCGTCTGGCTGCGCGCTTACGGCGCGCGGGTCGATCGCGGATGGCGACGCGGCACCGAGGAGCACTGGCATCGCCACCGGGTGACGTCGGGCTGATCGCCCCCGGACCGCTCAGCGGCTTTGGATCCAGGCGGTCAACGCGGCAGCGATCGCGACCGCAACGAGGCCGGTCGCGACGCTGGCCCTGAGGACGGCGCTCGCGGCGTCGCTCGACGTGCCGCGGTGCAGGAGGAGCGCGGCGGAGGCGATCGCGATCAGCGCGAGCGTCGCGGCGACGAGCAGCGCCGCCTCGATTGCCCCGTCGTCGAGCGATCCCACGGGTTCGACAGTACCCCGGGTCGCCGCGCCGCGGGAGGGGGAGGATCGCCTCGCGGCGACGCTCGCAGTCCTGTGACGACGGGTCCGACGGCGGGGAGGGTCGTTGGAGCCCGGAAGGAGCCGACCTTGCAAACCGGCACAACCGACCGTATTGTCCTGCTAGTGGAAGCCGACGACCCGGTCGGTCCACATCCGGGAAGGGGAAAGCCATGACCACGACCACCGTCGACCTTGCCGCAGTCAAGGCGCGCCAGCAGGCGACCTGGGCGAGCGGCGACTTCTCCGAGATCGCGACGACGATCGTCTCCGCTGCCGAGCGGCTCGTCGATGCGGCCGACCTGCGGGCCGGCGCCAGCGTCCTCGATGTCGCCACCGGGAGCGGCAACGCCGCGATCGCCGCGGCCCGGCTCGGCTGCCGGGCGACCGGCGTCGATTACGTCCCGAGCCTGCTCGAGCGTGGGCGCGAGCGCGCCGCGGCCGAGCGGTTGGCGATCGAGTTCGTCGCGGGCGACGCCGAGGATCTGCCGTTCGCGGATGCGAGCTTCGATGCCGTGACGAGCATCTACGGGGTGATGTTCGCTCCCGACCACGCTCGGACCGCGACCGAGATCGCGAGGGTCGCCAGCCCCGGCGCCACGATCGCCCTGGCGAGCTGGACGCCCGAGGGCTTCCTCGGTGCGATGTTCCGGACGATCGGTGCGCACGTCCCGCCGCCGGCCGGCGTCGCCTCGCCGCTGCTCTGGGGAACCGAGGGACACATCGGCGAGATCTTCGCCGACCGCGTCGAGTGGACCGCGCACGAGCGCCGCAACTTCACGTTCCGATACCCGTCGCCGGAGGCGTTCGTCGCTTTCTTCGCGACCTACTACGGGCCGACCCACAAGGCGTTCGAAGCGCTCGGCGACTCCGGCGAGGAGCTGCGCTCCGATCTCGAGGAGCTGGCCCGCGAGTGGAATCGCCTCGACGATGAGGCGGGCGCGATCGCGATCGACGGCGAGTACCTCGAGTCGATCGGCCGCCGCGTCTGACCGCACCGCCGGTCGAGCACGGTCCTCGGCCCGTCGCAGAGCTAGGCCTCGATCGCCTCGTCGATCATGCGGGCGACGGCGCCGGGATCCTCGAGGCCCGGCAGGTGGGCAACGCCGGGGAGCTCGACCGGGGGGCGGGCGTTGGGCAGGCGTCCAGCAACGAGCCGGCAGCGCTCGAGCATCAACGGGATGTCGAGCTCACCGCAGACGAGCGTCGTCGGCACTGTGACCTCGGCGAGCCGGTCCCACGCCCCGAGCCCCGACCGCGGCTCCGCGTCGCGGTGGGAGGTGAGAGCGATCGCGTTCATCTCGAGGGCGAGATCGCGGGCCGCGCCCGACACCCGTCCCTCCGGGCTCGCGGGGCCGTCCAGCCACAGGCGGACCTCCAGGCGGTTGACGGCCGCGAGGTCGCCGTCCGCGGCCGCCGCTTCGATCGCCGCCCCGATCTCGAGCGTTGCCGGGTCGAGGTCGGAGTCCTCGGGCTCGGGGGCACCGCTGACTGCCGGGGCGATCAGCACGAGGCCGGCGAGGAGCGACGGCTCCGCCAGCGCCATGTCGAGTGCCAGCTCCCCGCCCTGGGAGTTGCCGACCAGCCAAGCCGGGCCCTCCGCCGCCTGCGTCAGCACCGCGCGGAGGTCGTCGAGCCCGCTCCCGTCGGGCTGTGCCCGCGTCTCACCGAATCCGCGGCGGTCGTAGGCGATCACGTCGCGACCTTGGCGATCGAGTTCGGTGGCGACGGCCTTCCACGCTCGCCGGTCGGTCACGCCGGCGTGAAGCAGGACGACCACGGGCTCGCCGCCGATCCACCGCTCGCCGGCGAGGACCGCTCCGTCGCCGGCCCTGAGGCTGATCCGCGCTGCCACTCGCTCAGGTTGACAGAGCCGCAAGCAGCCCGCTGAGCGTCTCCCTGGCGACCTCGGAGTCGGGGGATTCGGAGAGCTCGCCGAGCGCCGCCGCGGCGAGCTGGACCTGCTGGAGACCGGCCGATGTCTCGGCGCTGAAGCGCTCGAGCCAGCGACTCGCAGCCCGGGCGAAGCGGGGGTCTCCGGCCGCCGCCATCAGCCGGCAGAGCTCGAGCGCGTCGCCGAGCCCGACGTGGGGGAGGTCCCGGGCGATGATCAGCGCCGCGGTGAGATGACCGGCGGCGAGGCTGCGCCGAAAGCGCAGGTGATCGGAGCCATGGACGCCCATCGAACGCATGTTCGCACGCGGGCCGGTGGTCGTGCGCGGGCGGTGGCGCCGAGTGGCCGGGCGTCGTCTCCGAGTCCCTATGGTTCGCGGCGATGAGCGACACCGGCGACCGCGGACCGATCCTGATCGCCTACGACGGCTCCGACTGCGCCAAGGCGGCGGTCAGGGAGGCCGGGCGCCAGCTCCGCGACGATCGCCGCGCGGTGGTGCTGACGGTCTGGGAGCCGCTCGACGCCGTTCCGTTCTGGGGCGCGCCGACAGCGGCGATGCCGAACGAGATGACCGAAGAGGTCGTGGCCCGGGCCCGCAAGGTGGCGGAGGAGGGCGCGGCGCTGGCGAGCGAGTCCGGGTTCGAGGAGACTGAGACGCGGATCGAGCTCGGCGCGCCCGTCTGGGCCCGGATCGTCGAGGTCGCCGAGCAGGGTGGCGCCTCCGTGATCGTGCTCGGCTCGCACGGGCGCAGCGGCGTCGGCTACGCGATCATGGGCAGCGTCGCGACCGCGGTCGCGCACCACGCGAACGTTCCGGTTCTGATCACCCGAGCAACCGACTGACGCGGACGCTCGGGTACGCCGATTGGAGCCGTTGCACCCGCACAGCACTGCCTGGCCACCCTCGCTCAGTAGGCCCTACGGACGTCGCGACGCAGCTTTCGGAACAGGATGACTGGCATATGACCGAATCGCTCGAGGTAGTGATCGCGGGCGGTGGCGTCGCCGCGCTCGAGGCCGTTCTCGCGATCCGCCAGCAGGAGCAGCGGCCGACATCGATCGAGCTGCTGTCGCCCGTGCCCGAGTTCCGGCTGCAGGCGATGTCGGTGGCCGAGCCGTTCGGCGGCGACCCGCACAGGCTCGACCTCGAGGCGTTCTGCGCCGAGCACGACGTCGCCTACCGGCCCGCGGCCCTCGCCGAGGTCTGGGGAGGTCAGCGGCGGATCCTCACCGACCGGGGCGACGAGGTCTTCTACGACGCCCTGCTGCTCGCGACCGGCGCCCGGCGTAGCTCGGTGGTGCCGGGCACGCACCCGTTTCGTGGCGCTGCCGACGTGAAGTGGTTCGAGACGCTCCTCGAGCGGCTCGAGCGCGGCGCGATCAGCGACGTCGTATTCGCCGTTCCCCGCCGGATCAAGTGGACCCTGCCGATCTGGGAGTTGGCGATGCTGACCTCGAACCTGCTCGCCGAGCGCGGGCGGGAGGCCGCCGAGATCACGGTGGTGACGCACGAAGCCGCCCCGCTGGAGGTCCTCGGACCGGAGGTCAGCGGGCAGCTCGCCGAGGTCCTCGCCGAGACGGGCGTTGGCCTCGAGGTCGGCGTCGGCGTCGTCCGCTTCGATCGCGGCGCTCTGCGCTGCGAGGGCGGTCGCGAGATCAAGGCCGACGAGGTCGTCTCGCTGCCCGGCCTGTCGGTTCCCGAGATCCCGGGGATCCCGCAGGGCCGCCACGGATTCATCGGCTGCGACGCGGAGATGCGCGTCGATGGCCTCAGCCGCGTCTGGGTCGCGGGCGATTCGGCCTGGTTTCCGATCAAGCAGGGCGGCCTCGCGGCGCAGCAGGCGGGGATCGCTGCGGCGGGAATCCTCCGCGCGGCCGGCGTCGACGTCGAGGTCCCGTCGTTCAGCCCGATCATGCGGGGCGCCTTGATTACCGGCGGCAAGCCGCGGTTTATGCGCGTCCGGGTCGGCGAGGAGGCCGGCGGAGCGTTGACGACGAGCCCGCTCTGGTGGCCGCCGATCAAGGTCGCCGGCGAACGGCTCGGCCCGTACCTCGCCCGGCACTGGAGCCTCATCGAGGAGGAGGGCGAGGACCCGGGCATGGTCGAGACCGAGGACCTCGATCCCGCCACCGACGAGCGCGAGCACGAGGCGGCTCTGCAGCTCGCGCTCGATTTCGCCGAGATCGACGCCCGCGAGGGCGACTACGACGACGCCCTGCGCTGGCTCGAGGTGGCCGAGCGCCTCAACGTGACCCTGCCCGCAGAGTACGTTCAGCGTCGCGCCGACTGGCGCGCCGCCGCTACCGGCTGAGGCGGCGGGGCCGCGGCCCCGCTACCCGGCGAGCTTCCAGCCGGTCGGGCGCTTTCTGACCCGCCCGAGCGCCAGCAGCTCGTCGAGCCCCTGCTCGGCGTCGGCGCGCTCGATGCCCTCGTTCTGGGCGATCAGGGCGGGGGTGTTCAGCGTCGGCTTCGTCTCGAGGCTGTCGAGGACGAGCTTCGCGTTCTCACTGAGCTCTTCGGCCATCGCGGGCAGCAATCTGGCAGATGCGATCGGGCGATGCGTCGTGGTCGAGCCGCGGCGCGCGTGCGCCGCCACGGGCGGGCAGTCACCGCTCCATCCTGGCAGTCACCGCTCCATCCTGTCTAGGCGGGCCCGAGCGGCTCGGTCGGCGCCTCGGGCGGCGGGAACTCGCGCATCACCTGACGGCGCAGGGCGACGGCTGCGACGATCAGGACGATCGCGATCAGGGCGATGCCGAGCGGCTCGTGGAGCGCCGGCGTCGGCCCCCACCAGACGAGGATCAGGATCAGCAGCGCGGTGCCCGCCGTGGCCCACATCGGGTCACGAAGGCCGGGGGCGATCCGCTCGCGGACCCAGACGGCCCCCCGGGTCGGCCCGGCCAGGAGCGCGCCGAGCAGGATCACGATCCCGTAGGCGAGCGATGCGATCGCCATCGTCTTCATCAGCTCGGTCCCGATCTCCCAGGCCGCCGAGACCGCCGGTTTCGAGGAGTCGGAGGCGGCGAGCTGGTCGACGAGCACGGTCCCGAGCAGCTTGCGGATCGTCAGCACGGCGACGCCGACGACTATGAACGAGAGCCCGACCGAGGTGATCGTCCGCAGCCGCGTCCCCTTCGCGACCCAGATCGCGATCGCGAACAGGGCGAAGGTGAGGATCAGCAGCGCGACCGACCCCTTCTCGATCAGCTTGCTGACGTCGCGGATCGTGTCGATCTCGTTCGGGGCGATCACCTCGAGCCCGGCCTGCGCGTTGCCGGCCTTGACCGACGCCTCCAGCGCCTGGCCGGAGCCGAGCCCCTTCTCGGGCAGCTCGATCCCGAGCCGCTCGGTGATCGCGCTGCGGATCGAGGCCAGATCGAGCGTCGTCGAGCCGACCGCTCCCTGCGCCTTGCTGAGCGGGCCGGTTGCGATCGGCTCGTCGTTGGCGATCGCGATGAACGTCTCCGAGGCCTTCCGGTTCGCCTCCTCCCAGAGCTTCTCGATCGCCGACGTCTGCAGGATCTGGTTGACCGCCTTGTTGAAGAGCTGGCTGAGGCCGGCCGAGGCGGGGCCGGCGAGCGGCGCGGCCTTCGGGGGCAGCAGCTTGGCGACCTCGACCTGGACGACGCCGGAGCCGAAGATCTGCGCGGTCAGGTAGTCGGCGAGCTCGGTCCGGATCTGTTCGTCGGCGAGCAGGGCGCTGCTCGTCTTCACCCACTGGTCGGTGTCGTAGACCTGACGCTTGACCCAGAGCGAGACGAGGCCCACGATCCCGGTCAGCGTCGCGAGGATGACGAGGACGATCGCGATTCGCCGCCGCGTCCGGACGCTCGGGCCGGTCGGGGCGGCGGCCGGCTTCTTCTCGGGCTGTTCGGTCATCGCTCTCCCTCGTGGGTGGTCGTCCGGACTGAGCCGCTCCCCTCGCGGCGGCGCGCGACGATGCGCCGGCCGGCACTGTATGCGCCGCTGCCGATGGCAACGGCGCGCAGCAGCGGCCTTCGTCTCGTCACGAACACGGTCCGCCCGGCGTGGGTTCGTCGGCGGGCAGGCTCAGCCCGAGCGCGAGCATGATCTCCGGGGCCGCGGCGACCACCTTCGGGCCGCCGACGTGCGACGCCACGGCCTCGAGGACTCCGAGGATCTCCTCGGGCGTCGCGCCCGCGGCGGTCGCCTCGTCGATCTGCAGCGCATAGGAGGCCGGCGGCGCGTCGATCGCGATCAGGGCGGCGATCCTGATCAGACCGGCGGTGCGGCCGTCGAGGGCGCGGGCGGCGGCGCTCGCCCCGCGGGGCTGCGTCGCCGCCGCGATCGTGCCGGCTTCGCCGCCGCTGATCCCGGCCAGCGCACGGTGGGTCTCGGGGCTGACCTCGATCATCGTCGGCCATCCTGGCGAGCACCTGGCGCGCCGGCATCGCCCCGACCGGGTGAACCGGGCCCGGCCGCCGCGCCGCCCGGTCCTTCGCCGAGAAGCCCGGCGGTCCGGGCGCAAGCCACGGCCTCGGTGCGGGAGGAGACGCCGAGCTTGCGGTAGATCGAGCCGGTCTGGGTCTTGACGGTGTTCAGCGATACGTACAGCTCGTCGGCGATCTCGCGGAAGCTCAGATGGGTCGGCAGCCGGTGGAGGAGGCGCAACTCCGCAGGCGTCAGCGGCCAGCGTTCGCCCGCAGCACCCGCTTCCGCTTCCAGCCTCGAGCGCTCGACCCATGCCTGCAGCACCGCCGCGTCCGCGACCGCCTCGAGGCCCCCCTCCGCGTCCGCGAGCAGCCTCCTGCACCCGGCGGCGTCATCGAGCAGCAGCGATGCCCGGGCGAGGACGATCCGCGTCTCGGTCTCATACCACTGGTTGAAGTCGCGGAGCCGGTCGAGCAGGCTCGCTGCCATCCGCAGCTCGCGACTCGCCTCGTCGGAGCGACCCTGAACCGCGCGCACGAGGGCGGTCGCGGCGAAGACGAGCGCGTGCGCCGGCGCCTGGTGCAGGCCGTAGAGCCGGTGGTCGGCGAGCACCCGGTCGATCTGATCGCCGGCCGCCGTCACGTCCCCCTCGTCGAGATCGATCAGCGCGAGCTGCGAGCGGCACAGCGCCTCGACGCTCGGCGTCTCGCGCGCGCCACGGCGGGCGCCGTCCTCGAGCCGCTCGACGGCGAGCCGGGTCTGCCCGGACAGCCACAGGGTGCTTCCCTCGATCAGGCGGCAGAGCGAGGTCCACGGACTCGTCTCCTCGAGCTTCCGAGCCGCCGCGACGAGCTCCTCGCGGGAGTCTCGCAGCGGCCCCCGCGCCGCCGCTGCCGCGCGGAGGATCCTGGCCAGGGCGGTGAGCGATCCTTCGATCGGCTCGGAGCGCGGGTCGAGGATGAACCCGGTCCAGTGCTCGACCCCGGCGCCGTCGCCCCCGCTCATCGCCAGCGTCGCCGCGGTGAGGCAGAGCTCCGGGGAGCCGGCGATCGAGCGCGGTCCGAGCGCCTCGGTCCACATCCGCAGCGTCGCCTCGCGGCCACGGCTGGCGTAGTCGCTCGTGATCGGCCAGATCAGCTCGCCAGCGAGCAGCGGGTCGCCGGCGGCGATCGCGTGGCCGATCGCCCGCTCGATGTCATCGGCGGCGAGGACGCGCGCCGCCCGCCGGTGCAGGCCAGCCTCCTCGTCGGCGCCGCGACGGCGGAGCTCCGCGAGGAGGGTCTCCCGCAGCAGCGCGTGGCAGCGGAACCGCTGATCGCGCCCGTCGAGCGGCACGAGCAGGAGGTTCGACCGCGACAGGCGCCGCAGCCGCGCTCCCGATCCCGTGCCGTCGATCAGCGCATCGCAGGCGGCGCCCTCGAGCTCGTCGAGTACGGCGGTCCTGATCATGAAGCCGCGGTCGCCCGCCGCCATCCGGGCGAGCAGCTCGTCGCGGACGTAGTCGGTGACGAGCCGATCGTCGCCGGCGAAGAGCTCGGCGTCGCGCTCGGCGTCGGCGGACGCGCGGAGGGAGAGCGTCGAGAGGTAGAGGCCGGCGGGCCAGCCCTCGGTGCGGCGGGTCAGCACCGCGACGGCGTCGTCGCTGAGCTCGGTTCCGGCGAGGCGGACGAGCTCGGCCGCCTCATCGGTCGTCATCGCCAGGTCGGCAGCCCGGAGCTCGGCGAGCAGCCGCCGGGCCCGGAGGCGCCCGAGCGGCAGCGCCGGCTCCTCGCGGCTCGCCAGCGCCAGCCCGCTTCCCGCCGGGATCGCCTCCGCCAATGCTGCCAGGACCGTCGCGGCCTCGCCGCGGAGGAGGTGGACGTCGTCGAGGGCGAGGACGAACGGTCGGTCCCGGGACCGAATCGCATCGACCAGCCGGGGGATGACGATCTGATCGAGGTCCGGGCGGACGCTGTCGAGGGCGGTGTGGAGGGCGGGGTCGACGGGCTCGATCCGCTCGAGCGCCGCGACGAGCGAGCTGACCAGGAGGACCGGATCGTTGTGGCGGTGCTCGACCGCCAGCCCGGCGAACGGCCGGTCGTCATCGGACCGCCACTGCCCGAGCAGGGTGGACTTCCCGTAGCCGGCCGGGGCCGTGAGCAGGACCACGGTGTGGTCGCGGGCAGCGCGGAGCTTGTGGAGCAGCCGGGTCCGGGTGACGAGTCGATCGCCGCCGCTCGCCATGTTCGGGCGCTCGGCGAGACGTTCCGGGCTTGCTGCACCCTGCGCCATGTGGGCACCGTACAGGCGATGATGGCTTCCGGCGTCGGCTGGCCCGCCGGACGGCAACGACCGCCGTCGTGGTCAGCCGGCGGCGAGAACCGCCTCGGCGGCCGCCTCGGCGGCGTCGAGCTGCTCGGCGACGAGATCGAGGCCGCTGTCCCAGAAGCCCGGGTCGGTGAGATCGACGCCGACGATCGCCGCGAGCTCCTCCGGCGGCCGCGAGCCCCCCGCGGCCAGCATCTCCAGGTAGTCGGGGACGATCTCCGGCCCGCGCTCGACGTAGAGGCGGTAGACCGACAGCGCCAGGAGCTGTCCGTAGGAATAGGCGTAGACGTAGCCGGGCGAGCCGATGAAGTGGGGGACGTAGGACCACCAGGAGCGGTAGCCGTCGGTGATCTCGACGGCGTCGCCGAGGAGCTCGGCCTGGGTCTCGACCCAGAGATCCCCGAACCGCTCGACCGACAGCTCGCCCTCGTCGCGCCGCGCGTTGTGGACCCGGTCCTCGAACCGGTTCATGGCGATCTGGCGGAAGAC
This sequence comes from Solirubrobacterales bacterium, assembly GCA_041393495.1. Taxonomy (GTDB): domain Bacteria; phylum Actinomycetota; class Thermoleophilia; order Solirubrobacterales; family 70-9; genus RHKX01. The sequence goes on from JAWKKA010000017.1 coordinate 10,782, forward strand.
CGTCGCGATCTGGCCCTCGATCGACTCGGCGAGCAGGTTGAGCCGCGAGCGCGGGTCCGTGGCCCGGTCGAGCAGGCGGCCGAAGACGAGCTCCTCGGCGAAGACCGACGCGGTCTCGGCGACGGTCAGCGGCGTGCCCTGGTGGAAGATCCCCTGCTCGCGGGCGAGGTATTGATGGATCCCGTGGCCGAGCTCGTGGGCGAGCGTCGTCACGTCGCGGCGTCGGCCGGTCCAGTTGAGCAGGACGTAGGGGTGGACCGAGGGGACGGTCGCGGCGCTGAAGGCGCCGCCGCGCTTTGCCGGTCGCGGCGGCACGTCGATCCAGCGCCTGGAGATGAACCGGTCGGCGATCTCGCCCATCCGCGGCGAGACCGAGTCGAACGTCTCGAGCACGATCTCCCGACCCTCGTCCCAGCCGATCCGCTCGTCGTCGGCGCCGACGACCGCCATCCGGTCGTAGTCGGCGAGTCGGTCGAGGCCGAGCAGCCTCGCCTTGGTCCGGTACCAGCGCCGGGCGAGCTCGTTGCGGTTGCGAACCGCCTCGACGAGGGCCGCGACCGACTCGTCGGAGGCCTCGTTCGCCAGGTTCCGGGTTGCGAGCCAGTGCGGGTAGGAGCGGAGGCGGTCCATCGTCGCCTTGTCCTGAAGCAGGGTGTTGAACACGTAGGCGCGGGTGCGCAGCCCGGGCTCGAGCGCCGCGGTGACGGCCGCGGCGGCGCGGCGGCGCGCCTCGCGCTCGGGGTCGAACAGGCCGGCCAGCCCTTCGTCGAGCGTCACCGGCTCCTCGGCGCCGGGAAGCGTGACGCGGATCGACGAGGTCAGCTCCTCGAACAACCGCCCCCAGGCGCCGCGACCGGTCACCGCGAGCTCGGTGACGATCCGCTCTTCGGGGGCCGTCAAGAGGTGCGGCCGGTAACGGCGCTCGAGCTGCAGGTGGTGGCGGCAGAACTCCAGACCTTCGGAAGCGAGCAGCTCCGCGGCGCGCTCATCGTCGATCGCGACCCACTCGAGCTCGAAGAAGACGAGCCGGGTCTGGATCTGGCTGGCCCGCTCGGAGGACCGCTGCAGGAGCGCGCCGATCGCCGGCTCCCCGGTGTCCCCCGTGAACCGGAGGTGGGCGTAGTTGAGCGCCCGGCCGACGAGGTCGGAGATCCGGGCGAGCCGCTCCATCGCCGCGATCAGCCCCGGGCCGTCGAGCTCGCCGACCCTGCCCTCGAGGTCGGCGGCGAACGCCCCCGAGAGGCCGTCGGCGGCGTCGAGCAGGGCATCGACCGCGGCCGCGTCATCGCCGGCGACCGGCTCGAGGCCGGCCGCCTCGAGGTCGATCAGGTCCCCGAGCTCCCAGGCCCCGGGCTCCTCGCCGCCGGCTTCCTCTCCGACCGTGCCCATCGCGGGCAAGCTAACAGGCCCCCGGCGGCCGCCCGCGGCAGCGAGCGCGGTCTCGAGGTCGGGGGATCGGCGCCCCTGGTGACGAAGGCCGGGCCTCGCCGCCGTCGGGCTCGCGCCGCGATGCGCGCCGGAAGGGAAACGCCGGGGTGGGGCGAATCTGGGGTCACCGATGAGCAAGACCGCCACCAAGTCCAAGCCCCGCCGCGGCGGTTCCGGCAGCGCCCGAGGCGCCGCCGACCCGAACGGCAAGACCCTCTCGACCTACATCACCGAGCGCTTCGACGAGTTCTCGCGCTCGCAGAAGGACGTCGCCCGCTACATCGTCGATCACCTCGAGGAAGCGGCCTTTCAGACCGCCGAGGAGCTGGCCCGGCGGGCCGACACCTCGTCTTCGACCGTGGTCCGTTTCTCGCAGGCCCTCGGATTCGAGGGCTATCCGGAGCTTCAGCAGGCCGCGATCGAGGAGTACCGGGCGACCGTCGCGACGAGCGCCGGCACCGGCGGCGCCCTCTTCGACTTCGACCACACCGAGTTCGAGGCCTCGCTCGCCGCCGACCACGCGAACATCGAGAGCACCGCCCGCGGGCTCGCGCGGGAGTCGGTCGAGGCCTGCGTGCGGGAGCTTGCGACGGCCCACCGCGTCGTCATCGTCGCGATGGACCAGATGGCGTTTTTCGCCTCCTATCTGCGTCACATGCTGGCGCTGCTCGACATCCGTGCCGAGACCGTCACCCAGCCGCGCCAGGAGTCGATCACGCGCCTCGGCAACGTCGACGAGGACACGCTCGTCGTCGCCTTCTCGGCCGGACGCGCCCACCCGCTCGTGCTCCGGGCGATGAAGCTCGCCCGCCACCGCGGCGCCGAGACGATGGCGATCACCGACGCGACCCTCTCCGACGTCGGCGAGCACGCTGAGCACACCCTGTACTGGTCCTCCGACTCGCCGTCCTATACGCGCTCGACCACGGCGCTGCTCGCGCTCGTCGAGGCGCTCGCCTACGGCGTCTACTCGCGCGACACCACCGCATTCAAGGACCGGATCCGGGCGTTCAAGCTGAAGTAGGCGGCAAACAGCAAGCAGCAAGCAGCGTTCGGGGTCGCTGCTGTCTGCTGTAGCGAGCGCAGCGAGCGTCCTGCCTGCTGCGTGCTTCTTGCCCCTTCCGGGCGCCCACTAGACTCCCGTGCATGCCCCAGCACGCCACCTTCCGCCTCAAGACCGGGCTCGCCGAGATGCTCAAGGGCGGCGTGATCATGGACGTCACCGATGCCGAGCAGGCGCGCGTCGCCGAGGCATCGGGGGCCTGCGCGGTGATGGCGCTCGAGCGCGTGCCGGCCGACATCCGCCGCGATGGCGGCGTCGCCCGGATGTCGAGCCCGCGGATGATCGCCGCGATCGAGGACGCGGTGACGATCCCGGTCATGGCGAAGGCGCGGATCGGCCACTTCGCCGAGGCACAGGTCCTCGAGGCGCTCGAGGTCGACTACATCGACGAGTCCGAGGTCCTGACGCCTGCCGACGAGGCCCACCACATCGACAAGTTCGCCTTCGACGTCCCGTTCGTCTGCGGAGCGACCAACCTCGGCGAGGCGCTGCGGCGGATCGGCGAGGGAGCGGCGATGATCCGCTCGAAGGGCGAGGCCGGGACGGGGAACATCGTCGAGGCGGTCCGGCACCTGCGCGGGATCACCGGCGGGATTCGCCGGCTGCAGTCGCTCGACGCGAGCGAGCTCGCGGCCGAGGCCAAGGAGCTGCGGGCGCCGCTCGAGGTCGTCCGCGACGTCGCCGAGCGCGGCTGGCTGCCGGTGCCGCTGTTCTGTGCCGGCGGGATCGCGACCCCGGCCGACGCGTCGCTGACGATGCAGCTCGGCGCCGAGGGCAACTTCGTCGGCTCGGGGATCTTCAAGTCCTCCGACCCGGAACGGACCGCGAAGGCGATCGTCGAGGCGACCACCCACTTCGGGGACCCCGAGCGCGTGCTCGCCGCCTCGTCCGATCTCGGCGAGGCGATGCGCGGCGACGATATCGCCGAGCTGGCCGCCGAGGGCGAGCTTCTGCAACAGCGCGGCTGGTAGTGCCCGCCGGGTCCGCCGAGCGGCTCCGCGTCGGCGTCCTGGCGAGCCAGGGCGACTTCGCAGCGCACCTGCGGGTCCTCGCCGGGCTCGGGGCCGACGTCCGCGAGGTCCGGACCGCCGCCGGCATCGGCGACCTCGATGCGCTGGTGATCCCGGGCGGCGAGAGCACGACGATCATGAAGGCGATCGAGCGCGACGGGCTCGAGCCGGCGATCCGCGCGCACCACGACGCCGGCAAGCCGATCCTCGGCACCTGCGCCGGGATGATCGTCTGCGATCGCGCCCACCTCGGCCTGATCGACGCCGAGGCCCGCCGGAACGCGTTCGGTCGCCAGCTGCAGAGCTTCGAGGCCGATCTCGAGCTCGCGCCGTCCGCCGGCATCGGGCCCGAGCCGCTTCGGGCGGCGTTCATCAGGGCGCCGTGGATCGAGTCCCACGGGGACGCGGTCGAGGTGCTCGCGAGCTGGGACGGCCGCCCGGTCGCGATCCGCGAGGGCAACGTGCTCGTCTGCGCCTTCCACCCGGAGATCACCGGCGACTCCCGGGTCCACGCCCTGCTGATGGCGATGGCGACGGCGGCGCGGCAGCGCGTCGTGGAGGAGGCTCGGTGAGGGATCCGCGGATCGAGGCGCTGGCGCGGGTGGTCGTCAACTACTCGCTCGAGCTCGAGGAGGGCCAGACCTTCCTGATCTCGGGCGGCGCGGTGGCCGGGCCGCTCGTGCAGGCGCTCTACGAGGAGACGCTGCGAGTCGGCGCCCACCCGGTGCTCGACCTCTCGCTGGAAGGGACGCAGCCGGCCTTCTACGAGCTCGCCAGCGACGCCCAGATCGACTGGATCTCACCCGTCCAGCAGTGGGGGTTCGCCGAGGCCGACGCGCGGGTCCGGGTGCTCTCCGAGACGAACGTCCGCGAGCTCTCGAGCGTCCCGCCCGAGCGACAGACGCGGCGCCAGAAGGCGACTCACCCCTACATGCAGAAGATGATGGAGCGCAGCGCCGCCGGCGAGCTGCGCTGGAACGTGACCCTGTTCCCGACCAATGCCTACGCCGCGACGGCGGGCATGAGCCTGCGCGGGTTCGAGGACTTCTACTACCGGGCCTGCCTCTGCGAGGAGCCCGATCCGGTCGCCGCCTGGGAGCAGGCGGCGACCGAGACCCACCGACTCGCCGGCTGGATCGAGGGGCGCGAGGAGGTCCACATCAAGGGCCCCGGGACGGATCTGAAGCTGAACGTCGCCGGCCGTCACTTCAAGCCCGCCGACGGCAAGTACAACATGCCCGACGGGGAGTTCTTCACCGGGCCGGTCGAGGACTCGGCCGAGGGCGAGATCAGCTTTCACCTGCCCGCCACCTACGGCGGCCGCGAGGTCGCCGGCGTCCGGTTCCGGTTCGAGGCCGGCAAGGTGGTCGAAGCGTCGGCCGAGCGCGGCGAGGACTTCCTGATCGAGATGCTCGACACCGACGCGGGGGCCCGCCGCCTCGGCGAGCTGGGGGTCGGCACCAACTTCGGGATCGCCGCCGGCACCGGAGAGATCCTCCTCGACGAGAAGATCGGCGGCACCGTTCACCTCGCGGTCGGCGAGAGCTATCCCGAGACCGGCGGCGTCAACCAGTCGGCGATCCACTGGGACATGATCTGCGACCTCCGCCAGGGCGGCAGCATCACCGTCGATGGCGAGCTGCTACAGCAGGACGGGAAGTTCGTCGTCTGAGCCGCCCGCGCAGGAGCGGCTCACCGGGGGAAACGGACGGATCGCTCGCCGCCGGGAGGCGGGCTACTGGGGAGCCCGCTCCGATCCGCGGACGCGGACACCTCCCCCGCGCTGGGGTCTTCGCGGCCGGCATTCCGGCCCGATCCGCCCCAGCGCGGGGGTCGAGGCGCTCCGGTTCGGCGCCCGCTGCGGCGCGGCCGCCGGCTCGAGCCCGACCAACCGCAACCTTCGGCGCCGGGCGCTGTTTCAACGCGCACGACCCCCGGGCATCCACGCGGTCGTGGACGCTTGCGGAAGCTTCCCGTGACCGCGCCGGATGCCTGAGGGTGACGCGACGCGACCGGGCCTTCGTCCCCCCGCAGGCCCGGTCGTCGTCGTTGTCGAGAGGATTGCGGATCGGCCGCGGGCGTGCGCCGGTTCTAAGATCGGGGCCATGTCCGGTCACTCCAAGTGGGCCTCGATCAAGCACAAGAAGGCCGCCACCGACGCCAAGCGGGGCAAGCTGTTCACGAAGCTGGCGCGGGCGATCACGGTCGCGGCGCGGGAGGGCGGGGGCGACCCGGAGGGCAACGCGACGCTGGCGACGGCGATCCAGAAGGCCCGCGACCAGTCGATGCCGAAGGAGAACATCCAGCGGGCGATCGACCGCGGCACCGGCGAAGGATCCGACGGGGCCGCGATCGAGCGGATCCTCTACGAGGGCTACGGCCCCGGCGGCGTCGCGATCCTCGTCGAGGCGCTCAGCGACAACCGCAACCGGACCGGCGCGGAGATCCGCCATGCGTTCCACCGTCACGGCGGCGGTCTCGGTGAGCCCAACTCGGTCGCCTGGAACTTCGAGAAGCGCGGCGTGATCCTCGTCGACGGCGGCCGCTACGACGAGGACGACCTGATCGTCGCGATCGACGCCGGCGCCGAGGACGTGCTCGACGACGACGGCACGTTCCGGGTTCTGACCGCGCCCGCCGACCTCGCCGCGGTCCGCGCCGCCCTCGATGAGGCGGGAGTCGAGACCGTCTCCTCCGACCTCGCGATGGACCCGAAGAGCACGGTCGCGGTCGAGGAGGGCGAGGCGAAGACGCTGCTCAACCTGATCGAGGCGCTCGAGGACCACGACGACGTCGACGCCGTGCACGCGAACTTCGACATCAGCGAAGAGGTGATGGAGCGGGCCCTGGCGTAGCCCGCGCGGGCTGCGCAGCCAACTTGCAGCACAGCCGGGCTGCGCCCGGCCTCGCAGCACGCTCGCGGCTCCGCCGCTCGCTTGCAGCCGGCAGTTCCGCGCCGCCCGCCGCCCATTGCCAGCTGCCCGCTGCCTGCCGGACGAAGGCATCCGACCGCCGGGCGAGAATCACCACCCATGCGGATCGTCATGGGCATCGATCCCGGCATCGCGCACACCGGCTTCGGGGTGCTTCGCGTCGTCGGCTCGGGAATGACCGCGATCGACGGTGGAACGGTCGAGACCCCGGCCGATCTGCCGACCGAGCAGCGGCTGCGGCGGATCCACGAGTCGGTCTGCGAGCTGATCGAGTGGCACGGCCCCGAGTCGGTCGCGCTCGAGAGCATCTACTTCGGCAAGAACGTGCGCTCGGCGATCGGCGTCGGACAGGCACGCGGGGTCGTGATGCTGGCCGCCGCCGCCCGCGCCGTCCCCTGCTTCGACTACACGCCGCAGGCCGTCAAGCTTGCGGTCTGCGGAAGCGGCGCCGCCGCCAAGGACCAGGTCAAGCACATGGTCGGCGCGCTGCTCGACCTCCCGTCGGCCCCACGGTCCGACCACGCGGCCGACGCGCTCGCGGTCGCCGTCTGCCATGCGTCGCACGCCCGCCACGATCAGGCCGCCGGGGCGGTCGCGGTCGGATGATCGCCGCCGTCAGCGGCGAGGTGATCTCGCGGCGTGGCGACCACGTCGTGATCGAAGCCGCCGGCGTCGGCTATCGCCTTGCCGTCTCCGCGGAGACGCTCCGCAGCGTGCCGGCTGTCGGCGAGCGCATCTCGCTGCATGCCCACCTGATCCCGCGCGACGACGCGCTCGCGCTCTACGGGTTCGCGACCGAGGATGAACGGGAGCTGTTCCTGTCGCTGGTCTCGGTTTCCGGCATCGGCCCGAAGGTGGCGATGGCCGCGCTTTCCGGCGGCTCGACCGGGGAGCTGGCGCGCGCGATCGCTGCCGGTGACGCGAAGCGATTCCAGGCGGTGCCGGGGATCGGCAAGCGGACCGCGGAACGGATCATCGTCGAGCTTCGCGAGCGGATCGCGGGCGAGCTCGGCGACGACGTCTCCACGGTCGATCCCGAGGGCAGCTCCCGAACCGAGGCGCGGGAGGGCCTGGTCGGGCTCGGCTATACGCCGGTCGAGGCGGAGCGGCTGCTCGGCGCGGCGACCGGCGAGACCGCCGAGGACCTGATCGCCACCGCCCTGCGCAACGCTCGCGCCGCTGCGTAGGCGAAGCTGTGGGCTGACGATGGCGATCGAGCGGATTCCACTCAACGAGGCGGCGATCGCGGCGGACGGCGAGCCGCGGATCGCCGACGCGCGTCAGGAGCGCGGCGAGGAGGAGCTCGACCGCAACCTGCGGCCGTCGCGGCTCTCCGAGTTCGTCAACCAGCGCCAGGTCACCGACCAGCTCGGCGTCTTCATCGAGGCCGCGCGCCGGCGCGGGGAGTCGCTCGACCACGTCCTGCTCGCCGGGCCGCCGGGGCTCGGGAAGACCTCGCTGGCGCACATCATCGCGGCGGAGCTCGGGGTTGCGATGGTCCAGACGGCCGGCCCGGCGCTCGAGCGCAAGGCCGATGTCGCGAGCTTCCTGACGACCCTCGAGCCCGGCAGCGTCTTCTTCATCGACGAGATCCACCGGCTCAACCGCGCGATCGAGGAGACGCTCTACCCGGCGATGGAGGACCGCCGGCTCCCGGTCGTGCTCGGCCAGGGCGCCGGCGCCCGCACGGTCACCCTCGATCTGCCCGCCTTCACGCTGGTCGGCGCGACGACCCGCGCCGGCCTGCTGACGACGCCGCTCCGCGACCGGTTCGGCGTCAGCCATCGCCTCGAGCACTACCAGCCGACCGACCTGGCGCTGATCGTCGAGCGCTCGGCGGGGATCCTCGGGGTCACGATCGATCCCGCCGGGACGGCCCAGATCGCGAGCCGCTCGCGGGGGACGCCACGGGTCGCCAACCGGCTCCTCAAGCGCGTCCGTGACTACGCCGAGGTCCACGGCCGCGGCGTGATCAGCGGCGACATCGCCGCCGCGGCGCTGGCGATGCTCGAGGTCGACGAGGCCGGCCTCGACCGCCACGACCGCGCGATCCTCGGCGCGATCACGGCGAAGTTCTCGGGCGGGCCGGTCGGCCTGTCGACGCTGGCGGCCGCCGTCGACGAGGAGCAGGACACGATCGAGGACGTCTACGAGCCCTACCTGCTCCAGCAGGGGCTGATCAAGCGGACGCCGCGCGGCCGCGTCGTCACCGAGCGCGGCTACGAGCATCTCGGCCTGCCGGTCCCCGAGGGCCTGCCGAGCCTGTTCTGAGGCAGGGAGGTTGGAGGCTGGAGGTTGGAGCACCGCCGGCGGCTTCACCCTCCCACCGAGCGAGGACGGCGGTGAACGGAGTACCGGACGACGAAAGGGCGGGTCGGGCGGCTCCGATGGGCGCTCCACCCGAACCCGCCGCGAAGCGGCGGGCGCCCAGCGGGGCTGCCCGATCCGCCCGCGGCAAGGGTCGCGAATCCGATTCACTAGCCTTCCGAGCGTGCCCTTCTTCATCTGTCCCAACTGCGGCAATCGCGTGCAGAGCGGTGAGCGGACCGCCGGGTTGTCGGGTCGTCCGAAGGGCTGTCCGAAGTGCGGGTTCGGGTTCCTGTTCGAGCTGCTCGACGACTACTACCCGGCGCCGGATGCGGCGTTCTTCACCTGCGATGGCCAGGGTCGGGTGCTCGACGTCGGCCGCGGTGGCTTCGAGCTGACCGGGCTCAAGGACGAGGCGGTGATCGGCCGGCCGGTCAAGGACGTCCTCGGCCTCGAGTGGATCGACCCCGGCGAGGGCGGCGAGTCGGCCGACAGCGACGGCAACGGCGTCGCCGACCCGATCGAGACGACCCTCGAGTGGGGCGTCCGCTCGCTCGGCAAGCGGGTCGCGGTCCATGCCGAGGGCGACCTCCCGGCGAAGGCCGTCGCCGACGTCTTCCCGGCCTACGACGACGACGGCGGGATGCTGCTCGTCCTCACGCCGGAGTAGGCGGCGGGCTCCGGCCTCTTCCTGACGTACTCTGCGCGGAACGGATGGGCTCGCGCCGCACGAACATCATCATCGTCTCGCTGATCTTCGCCCTGCTGGCGGGGTCGCTGTACGTGATCTTCACGAAGCCGACGAAGCTCGGCCTCGACCTCAGCGGCGGGACCCAGCTCATCTACCAGGGCGAGCCGAGCCCGGAGAACCCGACGGTCGACCAGGAGGACATCACCAGGGCGATCGAGATCATCCGCGACCGCGTCGACGCGCTCGGCGTCTCCGAGCCCGAGATCGCGCCGCTCGGCACCGACCAGATCCAGATCAGCCTCCCGAACGTCCAGGACACCCAGCGGGCGATCGACCAGGTCGGCGATACCGCCAAGCTCTACTTCTACGACCTCGAGCCGAACGTCGTCCCGCTCGACCCGAAGACGACCGAGGTCACGCCGACGAACCTCGAGCAGCAGTCGACGACGAGCCTCTACGACGCGGTCGAGCTCGCCTCGAAGCAGAGCTCGAAGTGCAACGACGTCTGCACGACGACCGGACCCGAGCTCTACCTGTTCGAGAAGCGGAGCCACGACTACGTCGCCGGCCCGGAGGCCAACGAGCGTGACCTGTTCTCGACCGATGCCGCCAAGGCGGTCCCGAAGGGCAACCGCAAGGTCCTCTCGGTTCCGCAGGGGACGATCGTCGTCCAGGACCAGCAGGACGATCCGAGCACGACGCCGCGCTACTTCGTCCTCCGCGATCGCCCGGCGCTGAGCGGTGACGACATCACCAACCCGGAGCAGAACTTCGACCAGAACAACCAGCCGAACGTCACCTTCGACTTCACCGATCGCGGTCGCGCCGCCTTCCAGACCATCACCCGGAAGATCGCCCAGCGCGGCCAGGAGTCGCTCGGGCCGCCCTACTCGTTCGCGATCGTCCTCGACCAGAAGATCGTCTCGCGGCCGGTCATCGACTACCAGGAGAACCCGGACGGCATCGACGGTCGCACCGGCGCCCAGATCTCCGGTGGCTTCACCGTCCAGCAGGCCCAGGACCTGGCGACGTTCCTGAAGATCGGGGCGCTGCCGATCAACCTGAAGCTGGTCAGCCAGAGCACCGTCACGGCGACGCTCGGCCAGCAGGCGCTCGATCAGGGTCTCAAGGCCGGGCTGATCGGGCTGCTGCTGGTCTCGATCTTCTTCCTCCTCTACTACCGCTTCCTCGGTGCGATCGCGATCCTCGGCCTCGCTGTCTACGCGGTCTTCTTCCTGGCGATCATGAAGCTGATCCCGATCACGCTGACGCTGCCGGGGATCGCCGGGCTGATCCTCACGATCGGCGTTGCCTCGGACTCGAACGTCGTCATCTTCGAGCGGATCAAGGAGGAGGCCCGCAAGGGCCACTCGATGGTCTCCTCGATCACGACCGGCTACAAGCGCGGGATCGCGACGATCATCGACGCGAACGTGATCACGTTGCTGACCGCGTTCATCCTCTTCGGGCTGGCGACCGCCGGCGTCAAGGGCTTCGCGTTCACGCTCGGCGTCGGGACGATCGTCTCGCTGCTGACCGCGGTCGTCTTCACGCGGGCGGTGCTCGGGCTGCTCGGCCGAAGCCGGATCCTGCGCTCGCCGCGGTTCCTGGGCGCCGGCGAGCAGCGCGTCCGCTGGCACTTCGACTTCGCCGGCGCGAGTCGCTGGTTCTTCTCGATCTCCGGCGTGATCCTCGTCATCGGCGCGCTCTCGTTCGCGACCAACCAGCTCAACTTCGGAATCGACTTCGAGTCGGGGACGAAGATCGAGACCGCGCTCGCGAAGCCGGCGAGCGTCGACGAGGTCCGCTCCTCGCTCAGCGACGCGGGGGTAGCCGATGTCGAGTCGGTCAAGGTCCAGGCGGTCGAGAACCCCGACTTCGGACAGAACGTCTTCCAGATCCAGGGCACGATCGCGCCCGACGAGGTCGGCTCGGTCCAGCGCCAGCTGAGCGCCGACTTCGGTTTCGAGGGCGGTCAGGACGCCGGCTTTCAGAGCACCTCGGTCGGCCCGACCTTCGGCCAGCAGATCGCCCGCAGCGCCGGCTACGCGATCGCCTTCTCGCTGCTGCTGATCGCCGCCTACGTCGCCTTCCGGTTCGAGCCCAAGTACGCGATCCCGGTGATGATCGCGGTGATCCACGACATCCTGATCACCGCCGGCGTCTACTCGATCGTCGGCCGGGAGGTCACGAGCGGGACCGTGGCCGCGTTCCTGACGATCCTCGGCTACTCGCTCTACGACACGATCATCGTCTTCGACCGAATACGCGAGAACGTGCCGCGGTTGCCGCGGGCGACGTTCTCGCAAATCGCGAACCGCTCGCTCAGCGAGGTGCTGACGCGATCGCTGATCACCGGGCTGTCGACGGTGTTCCTGATCGGCGTGATCCTGATCTTCGGCGGCGAGACCCTGCGCGACTTCGCCTTCGCGATGATGGTCGGCGTGCTCTCGGGCACCTACTCGTCGATCTTCATCGCTTCACCGGTGCTGATCGCCTGGAAGGAGCGTGAGCCCGCCTACCAGGCGCGGGCGGCGCGAATCGCCGAGCAGATGGGCCGCGTCCCGGCCTTCCCCGAGGACAACGAGGTCGCCCTCGTCGGCGGCGAGCCGGAGCGCAAGGGCCCCGCGGCGAAGGTCGAGGCCCCCAACGGCCGCCCGGCCGAGCCCGAGCAGCAACCGCCGGCCCCGGTCGCTACGGCGACCCGTGGGGACGGTGACGGCGCCGAGCCCGCGGCCGACGATGCCGCCGACGCGGGCGCGACCGAGCGCGAGCGGCGGATGGCGGCGCGCCGTCGCCGCCAGGCGCAGAAGCGCAAGCACGGAAGGAATCGCTGAGCGATGGCCCTGCTCGTCTGGATGACCCTCGGCGTCGCGCTCTGGCACTTCACCGTCTTCGTGCCCGACAGGTTCGTCGGCGGGATCATCGGCGCCTTCCTCGCCGCCGTCGCCGGAGCGCTCGTCAGCGGCGCGCTGCTGCAGATCATCCAGGACAAGAGCCTCGGCGAGACCGACCTGGCGACGTTCCTCGCCGCGGTCCCGGGCTGTCTGATCGCGCTGGCGATCACCTACGCGATCGGCGCCCGCGACCCCAGTAGACACCCGATTCACTACGGCGACGCCTGAGCGCCGCGACGGCGCTTCGCATCCCGGCGTCCTCGTCGGCTCACGGCCCGAGGCCGCTTCGCCTCCTGCGTCCTCGGCCTGCTCGGCCCTCGCGGCGCTCGCGCGACGGCGCTTCGCATCCCGGCGTCCTCGTCGGCTCACGGCCCGAGGCCGCTTCGCCTCCCGGCATCGTCTCTCCACGGCCGAAAGGCGGCGCCGGGGTTCCGTCCTCGTGCGGTGCAAGCCTGACCGGCGTGAGCGCGAGCGTGAAGGCAACCGGATTTCGTGCCCGTCCCTACGACTACGCCGAGGCGCGCCGGATCGCCGATGAGCTCGAGCTCGCCGATCCGGTCGCGATCGCGCTGGTCCGGCGCGGACACCGGACCGTCGCGGCCGCGCGCGACTTCCTCGCGGCCGCCGACGCCCACGATCCGGGCCTGTTCGAGGGGATCGACGATGCGGTCCGCCGGATCCGGGCGGCGATCGAGGCGGGCGTCCGGGTCACCGTCCATGGCGATTACGACGTCGACGGAATCTGCTCGACGGCGATCATGGTCGCGGCGCTGCGGCGGGCGGGGGCTGACGCCGACTGGCTGATTCCGGACCGGCTCAGCGACGGCTACGGACTCAGCGACAGCTCGCTCGAGACGCTCCGCGAGCGCGGCGCCGGCCTCGTCGTCACGGTCGACTGCGGGATCGCCTCGCCCGGTCAGATCGCCGCGATCGAGGCGGCCGGGATCGGTGCCGTCGTCACCGACCACCATCAGCCCGGCGAGCAGCTTCCCGCCTGCCCGATCGTCCACCCGCAGGTGAGCGGCTATCCGTTCGCGATGCTCTGCGGCGCCGCGGTGGCGGCGAAGCTCGCCCAGGCGCTCGAGCGCTCGCTCGGCGAGCGCGAGGCGCCGATCCGCGACCTCGACCTCGTCGCCCTCGCGACGGTCGCCGATCTCGTCCCGCTCGTCGGTGAGAACCGCAGTCTCGTCCGCCGCGGGCTCGCGGAGATCCGCCGGGCCCCGCGGGCGGGGCTCCGGGCGCTGATCGAAGCGGCGCGCGTCGATCCCGAGCACGTCGACGAGGGCGACATCGCCTTCCGGCTCGGACCGCGCCTCAACGCCGCCGGGCGCCTCTACCGCGCCGACGCCGGCGTCGAGCTGATGCTGACCGATGACCCCGCACGGGCGGCGACGATCGCCGGCGAGCTCGATGCGGCCAACCACGAGCGCCGCGAGACCGAGCGCCGGGTCGCCGCCGAGGCCGAGAGCGGCGCTCCGCGGTACACGCCCGACGACCTGCGGGCGGCGCCGGCCATCGTCGTTGCCGGCGAGGGCTGGCATCCGGGGGTGGTCGGGATCGTCGCCTCGCGGCTGGTCGATCGCCATGAGGTACCGGCGATCGTCCTCGCGATCGACGGCGACGGCCGGGCGAAGGGATCGGGGCGGAGCGTGGAGGGCTTCGACCTGCTCGCCGGCCTCGATGCGTGCGCGGCCCATCTCGACCGCTACGGGGGCCACCGCGCCGCGGCCGGCGTCGAGCTCGCGGCCGAGCGGATCGAGGACTTTCGCGCGGCGCTGATCGCGCACGCCGCCGCGGTCCGGCCCTCGTCGGAGCCGCCCGAGGCCGACCTCGTCGACGCCTTCGTGGGAGCGGAGTCGCTCGGCCTCGACGTCGCCGATGGCTGGCGCTGGCGCCGTTCGGGCAGGGCAACCCGGGCGTCAAGCTGCTCGTCCCCGGAGCCAGGGTCGGGGACGTCAGGCCGATGGGGGAGGAGGGCCGTCATGCCCGATTCAACCTCAACACCGGCACGCTCTCGGCCCGCGGCGTCGCTTTCAACGCCAACGGCACGCTCGCGGCCGCACAGCGCGAGCCGCACGACATCGCCGTCCGCCTCGAGGTCAACCACTGGAACGGCGCGGTCGAGCCGCGCGCGGTCCTGACCGACGCGTTCGCCCGCCGACCGGGCGCCGAGGAGGATGCGGCCCACGGCCACCGTTGCCCAACCGCCCCCGTCGAGGTCCTGGTGGGCGCGGTTCGCGGCCGAGCTTCGATCGCCCCGGGCCCGCTCCGCCCGCCGCGGCGCCGGCCCGCGAAGGCGAGCCGCGCCGGGAGCTGGACGCGCACCGGGGGTCGGTGACGGCCCGGATCGCGGAGCTGCTCTCGAGCGGTGAGCGGGTGCTCGTCGTGTCGGCGGACGGCGGTCGCCGATCCGGCCCTGGCGGCGCCCGGCGATCGCCGGCCGCCGATCGAAGCCGCCTGCGCGTGCCTGCGCTGCCCCGACGGTGAGCTGATCCGGCTCGCGGCGGGGTCCGGCCGCAACCTGCTCGTCACGGACTGGGCGTCGCTGAGCGCCGCGCCGCTGGCGGCGAGCGGCTTTCAGCATCTCGTCCTCGTCGATCCGCCGAGCGACGCGGGACAGCAGCGCACGGCGCTGCGCTGCACCGGCCCGGGGTTCGCGCACCGCTGCTGGGGACCGAGCGCCGAGCTCGCGGAGATGTGCTGGGACGCCGAATGGGACCTGCGCGGCCCGCTCGCCGACATCTACCGCGGCCTCGTCGCCGCCGAGCTTCGCGAGGAGCCGCTCCGAAGCGTCCTCGTCGGCGCCGCGCGGTACGGGCGTACGCCGGAGGCGGCGGCGCGAGCGGTGCGGGTCCTCCGCGAGCTGGCGATCGTCAGCGGCTGCGAGGGTGAGGATGCCCGGTCGTTGTGCGTCGTATCCTCGGAGAGGACGAAACTGTCGGCCTCCGATGCCTACGTCGCGTACTCGGAGATCCATCAGGAGGGCCTGAGATACCTGCAGAGCCGCAGAGCGGAGCCCTGACGGGCGGCAGCGACCACGCCGAAGGCGCGGCGGTCGATTCTGCTCTCGAGGGGTCGGGTCGGATTCGGGTCGGGGTCGAGGGGCGCGGCTCGGCGCCGGTGCCGGTCGACGCCCTCACCCGCGACCTGACCGGGATCGAGCGTCGTCTCCTCGGCGACCTGATCGCCGTAATCCCGGCGAGCACGAGGTGACAACGGCGAGGCGGTCGATCAGCGGGAGGTCGAGCGGGCGTTCGTCTTCGCCTGCGAGCGCCACGCCGACCAGCGCCGTCGCTCCGGCGAGGAGTTCATCAGCCATCCGGTCGAGGTCGCGAAGATCTGCCGGCCTGCGACTCGACACCGAGACGCTCTGCGCGGCGCTTCTGCACGACACCGTCGAGGACGCGGCCTGAGCCTCGCCGAGGTCGAGAGCAGCTTCGGCAAGCAGGTCGCCCACCTCGTCGACGGCGTCACGAAGCTGACCAGGATCACCTTCGGAGCCGCACGACGAGAGCCAGGCCGAGGTACCGAAGATGATGGTCGCGATGGCCGCCGACGTGCGGGTCATCCTGATCAGCTCGCCGACCGGCTCCACAACATGCGGACGCTCGGCGCGATGCCGAAAGCGCAGAAGCGTTCGCGAAGGCCCGCGAGAACGCTCGAGATCTGTGCGCCGCTGGCGCATCGGCTCGGGATCCACGCGATCAAGTGGGAGCTCGAGGACCTCGCCTTCCGAGTCTTTGCACCCGCGCAAGTACGACGAGATCAAGAGCTCGTCGGCCAGCAGCGCGACGAGCGCGCCGCTACGTGGCCGAGGCCGGCGCATTCCTGCGAGCTCGCGGCGGTGGGTATCGAGGCGGAGATCCTCGGGCCGCGCCAAGCACTTCTACTCGATCTACTCGAAGATGACCGAGAAGGGCCGCGAGTTCAACGAGGTCTACGACCTGACCGCGATGCGGGTGATCGTCGACTCAGTCAAGGACTACTACAGCGATCGGGGTCATCCACGCGCTCTGGAAGCCGCTGCCCGGACGGTTCAAGGACTTCATCGCGACCCCGAAGATGAACCTCTACCAGACCCTCCACACGACGGTGATCGGACCGCGGGGACAACCGCTCGAGATCCAGGTGCGGACCGCGGAGATGCATGAGCTCGCCGAGTACGGCGTCGCGGCCCACGTGATCTACAAGGAGGGGCCGGGCGGCAATAACCCGGAGCGCGACAAGATGACCTGGCTGCGCCACCTGCTCGACGCCGAGGGCGAGGGCGATCCCGAGGAGTTCCTCGAGGCGCTCAAGGTCGACCTGTTCGAGGACGAGGTCTTCGTGTTCACGCCGAAGGGCGAGATCAAGAACCTCTCGGCCGGCTCGACGCCGCTCGACTTCGCCTACGCCGTCCACACCGACGTCGGCCACCGCTGCGTGGGCGCCAAGGTGAACGGCAAGATCGTGCCGCTGCACTACACGCTGCGCAGTGGCGACATCGTCGAGATCCTCACCGCCAAGCGCGAGCGCGGGCCCTCGCGCGACTGGCTCGGCCTCGTCCGCACGAGCCGCGCCCGCAACAAGATCCGTGCCTTCCTGAAGTCGGAACGACGCGAGGACGCCGAGCGCAAGGGCCGCGAGGAGCTCGGCGTCGCACTGCGCAGGCGCGGGCTGCCGCCGCAGAAGCTCGGCGGCTCCCCACTGCTCGTCGACGTCATCCGCGAGGTCGGATTCCGCAAGGCGGACGACTTCTACGTCGCTCTCGGTCAGGGCAAGATCAGCACCAAGACCGTCGTCAACAAGGTGCTCCAGCGCCTCAAGCAGGGTGAGGCCGTCGCCGCCGAGGACGACGCCAAGCGCCGCGACAGCGTCCTCGAGGGCCGCGACGCCCGCGAGCGCCACCACCAGGAGGCGACCGACTACGGCATCGAGGTCGAGGGCGTCGAGGACGTCATGGTCCGGCTCGCCAAGTGCTGCCGCCCCGTTCCCGGCGATCGCATCGTCGGCTACGTATCGCTCGGCCGCGGGATCACGATCCATCGCGACGATTGCAAGAACGTCTCGGCGCTGATGAAGTCGCCCGACCGCTTCACGCCCGTCAGCTGGGCAGGCGACAACCGGACCTCCTACCGGGTCGAGATCGCGGTCGATGCCTATGACCGGACCCGCCTGCTCGAAGACCTCTCGCGGACCTTCTCCGAAGCAGGCGTGAACATCATCGAGGCCCGCTGCATCACCAAGTACCCGATGGTCCAAAACCGCTTCGTCGTCGAGGTCGGCGACACCGACCAGCTCAAGACGGCGATCTCGCGGTTGCGCCAGATCGACCAGGTCTTCGACGCCTACCGCACCACCCCCTGACGGGCGGGGGCGGCCGGCGGCCCGGCGCAGCCGGCGCGCACCGCGGCGGCTGCGGCGACGGGCGGGGAGGGGCGAGGATGGGGCCCCGTTTCCGAGCCAGCGGCCGGGTCGGTCCAGCCTTCTACGCCACCTCGGCCCGGATCGCCTCGGCGACGCGGGCCATGTGTGCCTCGTCCTCGTAGGGGTTGCGGGGCCAGAAGAAGCCGCGGAGCCCGTCCTTGCGGCTGCGGGGAACGACGTGGACGTGGAGGTGGGGGACGCTCTGGCTGACGGTGTTGTTGAGGGCTACGAAGCTGCCCTCCGAGCCGGTTGCGCGGCGGACGGCGCCGGCGAGCGAGCGCGCGGCGGAGAACAGCGGCTCGACGAGCGCCGCCGGCAGGTCCTCGATCGTCTCGTGATGCTCGCGGGGGACGAGGAGGACGTGGCCGGGGAACAGGGGACGGCGGTCGAGGAAGGCGAGCGTGTCGCGGTCGGCGTGGACGACCTCCGCGGTGACGTCGCCGGCGACGATCGCGCAGAAGCTGCAGCCGGGGTCGGCCAACCTACGAGACGATCCGGATCGAGGACGGCTCGACGGCGAGGTCGAGCTCGCCATGCAGGCCGATCGGGTCGCCGTCGAGCTGGACCGGGAACTTGCGCCAGGCGCCGGTCTCGTCCTTCGAGCCCGACTCGATCCGGGCCTCGGTGATGGCGTCGAAGACGTCGACGTGCCGGTGGCCGCCGACGTTGTCGCCCTTGCCGAGCGCGCGACGGGCGATGAACGGGACGTCACGCTGCCGCGCCCGGTGAAGGACGGCGAGCGAGATCGTGCCGTCGTCGATCCTGATCCGCTTCGAGATCCGGATCGGCCGGCCGCGGAAGTAGGTGAACGGGTCGGTGTTCTGGGCGATCGCGGTGACCCCCTCGGCCTCGCCGTTCGGCGTCGCGACCCGCATCCGCACCGGGTCGCGAAGGTACTGCCCGTAGAAGCCGCGCACCGCAGCCCAGGTGTAGTACCAGGGGCCCAGCCGCTGCTTCATCCGCGGATGCGAGTCGACCTGGGTGGCGGCGGTGGCGTCGAGCCCGGCTCCGCAGGAGAAGACGAAGCGGCGTCCGTTGGCGATGCCGAGGTCGATCGGCCGGGGCTCGAAGTCGTCGGCGCAGCTGAGCAGGTGCTCGGTCGCGTCGACGACGTCGTTCGGAATCCCGAGCGAGCGGGCGACGACGTTCGTGGACCCGCCCGGGAGCACCGAGACCGGGATGTCGGTCCCGTGCAGCCCGTTGACGACCTCGTTCAGGGTGCCGTCACCGCCGAACGCGACGACGATGTCGTAGCCGCCGTCGATCGCCTCGCGCCCGATCTCGGTCGCGTGGTTCTGCGCCTGCGTCGAGACCGCCTCGACCTCGAAGCGTCCCTGCAGCGCGTAGACGACGAGGTTCTTGAGGCGATCGGAGACGGTCGTCGCGTACGGGTTGACGATGATCAGCATCCGCCGCTTCGGCGGACGCCGCCCGTCCGCTTCGGCGATCGCGATCCTCTCCGCCTCGGCGCTCAGGAGCGGATCAAAGCGAGCACCTCGTCCCGCTTCGCCTCCATGTCCGCCCGCGAGACGAGCGACTCGAGGTTCAGTCGCAGCAGCGGCTCGGTGTTCGACGGTCGAACGTTGAAGTGCCAGTCGGCGTAGTCGACCGAGACGCCGTCGAGCCAGCCGATCTCGGCGTCGGCGTAGCGCGCGGCGATCTCCTTCATCTTCCCCTCCTGGTCGTCGACCTCGGAGTTGATCTCGCCGCTGATGAAGTACTTCGAGCGGAGCTCGCCGACCAGGTCGGACAGCGGCCGGCCCGACTTCGAGATCAGCTCGAGGACGAGCAGCGCCGGGACCGTGCCGGAGTCGGCGTTGTAGAACCGGCGGAAGTAGTAGTGGCCGGAGACCTCGCCGGCGAACTCGCCGCCGATCTCCTTCATCGCCAGCTTCATGAACGCGTGGCCGACCCGGTTCACGTGGGCGGTGCCGCCGGCGGCCGCGACGACGTCGGGGACCGCCCGGCTCGCGCGGACGTCGTAGAGGATGTCGGCGCCCGGCACCTTGGCGAGCACCTGCTCGGCGATCAGCGCCGTCAGGAAGTCGCCGTCCACGAACTCGCCCGCGTCGTCGATGAAGAAGCAGCGATCGGCGTCCCCGTCCCAGGCGATCCCGAGGTCGGCGCCCTCGGAGCGGACGCGGTCGACGATCAGCCGCCGGTTCTCCGGCAACAGCGGGTTCGGCTCGTGGTCGGGGAAGTTGCCGTCCGGCGCCCAGCAGGTCGCGATCAGCTCGATCGGGAGCCGCTCGAGCAGCGGGCCGACCATCTCGCCGGCCATCCCGTTGCCGCCGTCGACGACGACCTTGAGCGGTCTCACGGCGTCGACGTCGATGAACGAGAGCGCCCGCTCGCGGAACTCGCCGGAGATGTCGATCGCCTCTTCCGAGCCGCCGCCGGGCGGGTCGCCGAGGCCGGCCCCGATCAGGTCGCGGATCGCGGTGATCCCGGTGTCGCCGGAGAGCGCCAGCGCCCCTTCGCGAACGAGCTTGACCCCGGTGTAGGCCTTCGGGTTGTGCGAGGCGGTGACCATCGCGCCCCCGTCCAGTCCCCGCGCGCCGACCATGAAATAGAGCATCTCGGTGCCGACCATGCCGGCGTCGAGGACGTGGACGCCTTCGTCGATGAGGCCCTCGCGGATGCGGCCCGCCATCTCCGGCGCCTGCAGCCGCATGTCGCGGCCAACGCCGACTCCGAGGTCGGCGACCGGCTTGCCGCGCAGGTCGGCGAGCACCCGGGCGAAGGCGCGCCCGAGGAGGTAGGCGGTGTCGCCGTCCATCTCGGCGCCGTAGATGCCGCGAACGTCATAGGCCTTGAAGATCTGCGGCTGAACCGAATCCGGCCCGCCGGCCATGGTGGTCTGGTCGCTCAAGCGAAGCCTCCTTGCAGGGCGTCGTAGCTGTCCTCGAGCGACTGTGGCATCACCCGCGTGTCGGCGAGGACCGGCATGTAGTTGGTGTCGCCGGCCCAGCGGGGAACGACGTGGAGATGGATGTGGCCCTCGACCCCGGCGCCCGCGACCCGCCCTTGGTTGAGCCCGACGTTGAAGCCCTCGGGGCCGTACACCTCCTCGATCCGGCGCATCCCCTGCTGCGCGAGGTCCATCACCTCGGCGAGCGCCTCCGGATCGAGGTCCTGGAGGCGGCCGACGTGCTCGAACGGCGCCACCATCAGGTGGCCGTTCGTGTACGGGAACAGGTTGAGGATCACGAAGCAGCGCTCGCCGCGGTGGACGATCAGGTTGGCGCGATCGTCGCCGGCCGCTGGCTTGGCGCAGAACACGCACTCGTCGGATTTCCTCGCGTCGGTCACGTAGCGGAGGCGCCAGGGCGCCCAGATCCTCTCGTTGGCCATTGCCGGCTGATCCTATTCAGGCGGGACCGGATCCCCTCGTCCGGCTCAGCCGCGCTTCGCCGCAAGGCACACGGCGACCGGCGCCCGCGCCGGTGAACGGCAGCTCCGGGCTCGCGATGTCGACCACGCGACGATGCCGCGCCCGCTCACAGCCAGCCGCGGCGGCGGAAGTAGGTGAGCATCCCGGCGAGGATCGCCGCCATCGCCGCGATCACCAGCCAGAAGTCGAACGCGTCGCCCTCGCCGGGTACGCCGACGTTCATGCCCCAGATGCTCGCGACCAGCGTCAGCGGCAGGACGATGACGCTGATCGCGGTCAGGACACGGAGGATCTCGTTGACCCGGTGGTTGATCACCGACTCGTTCGTGTCCTCGAGCCCCTCGATCACCTCCTTGTAGTTCTCGAGCATGTCCCAGATCCGCTCGTGGGCGTCGACGACGTCGTCGAAGTAGATCTCGAGGTCGATGTCGGGGGCGAGAAACCGTTGCTTGTAGCTCTCGAGGTCGCGAAGGACGGGGCGCTGCGGGCGGATCACCTTGCGGAAGTTGATGATCTCCTGCTTGACCTTGGAGATGTCGCGCACGACCTCCTCGGATCGCTCCTCGACGAAGATGTCGTCCTCGATCGCGTCGAGCTTGTTGCCGATCTTGCGGAGCATCGGAAAGCAGTAGTCGAAGCTGTCGTCGACGACGCGATAGAGCAGGTACCCGGACCCGCGCGAGAAGACCCTGTCGCGGAGCTCCTCGTTGGCGCGAACGCGCTCGAACAGGTACTCGACCGGCTGCAGCTCCTTGTTGGGGATCGTGATCACGAAGTCCGGGCCGACGAACAGGTCGAGCTCGCCCGTGTTCAGCCGCCCGACCGAAGCGTCGAAGACCGGCAGGTGGAGGACGATGAACAGGTAGTCGGGGTACTCGTCGATCTTCGGCCGCTGGTTGCGCGAGGCGACGTCCTCGAGGTCGAGGGCGTGGAACTCGAAATGCTCCTGCAGCCAGCTCCACTCGAGCGGCGTCGGACGGGCGATGTGGACCCAGCGCAGGCCGGCGCCCTCGACGATCTCGATGTTCGGCTCAGGCGGCGCTGCGGGCGCGGCGACGACCGGCTCGGGCGCGCGGTACGTGCGCCTCAACCTCGGCTTCGGAAGGCTCGGCATCGCTCGGTTCCTGTGCGTCGCTCGCGTGCATGACGGCCCAAGGTTACGCGACGGGGGCCGATTCCAAGCCGCGGCGACCCGATCGGCTGATATATTGCGACGCACATAGACCGCCACATCCAGAGGGGTGGAGGGAACTGGCCCGACGAAACCCCGGCAACCCCCCCAACGACGACAGTCGGACGGGGAAGGTGCCAAGTCCAACAGGCGATCGGCCTGGGAGATGTGAGTGGAAGTCCCACTCGGACCTCTGCTCACACGGCAGAGGTCTTTTTCGTAGCAATCAATCGAGATGGGACAAGGAGCGACGGAATGGCAGTGACGGCCCTCAGGTGCAAGGAGTGCGGGACCGCGTACCCGCTCGAGGCCAACTACGTCTGCGAGCACTGCTTCGGCCCGCTCGAGGTGACCTACGACCACTCCGGCCTCGACGCGGCCGAGGCCCGGCGACGGATCCAGGCCGGCAGCAGCGGGATCTGGCGCTACTCCGACTTCCTGCCGTTCGATTCGCGGCCGGCCAGCGCGATCGAGCCCGGCCTGACGCCGCTCGTTCGTGCCGACCGGCTCGCCAGGCGGCTCGGCGTCGGCGAGGTCTGGATCAAGAACGACGCCGCCAACCCGACCCACAGCTTCAAGGACCGCGTCGTCGCCGTCGCGCTCGCGAAGGCGCTCGAGCTCGGCTTCGACACCGTCGCCTGCGCATCGACGGGCAATCTCGCGAACGCGGTCGCCGCACACGCCGCGGCCGCCGGCGTCGACTCCTACGTCTTCGTCCCCGCCGACCTCGAGGAGCAGAAGCTCCTCGCCACCGCCGTCTACGGCACGACGCTGGTCGGCGTGAGCGGCAACTACGACGACGTCAACCGGCTCTGCACCGAGCTCGCCGCCGAGCGCGGCTGGGCGTTCGTGAACGTCAACCTCCGTCCCTACTACGCCGAAGGCTCGAAGACGCTCGCCTACGAGACGGTCGAGCAGCTCGGTTGGCGCCTCCCCGACCGGGTCGTCTGCCCGATCGCCTCGGGTTCGCTGTTCACGAAGATCGGCCGCGGCTTCGAGGAGTGGCGCTCGCTGGGCCTCGTCGCGGGCGAGCTGCCGGCGTTCCACGGCGCCCAGGCGGCCGGCTGCGGGCCGGTCGCGTCGGCCTTCGCCGCCGGACACGAAGTCTGCCGCCCGGTCCGTCCCGACACGATCGCCAAGAGCCTCGCGATCGGTGACCCCGCCGACGGCCCCTACGCCCTCGACCTCGCGCGCAGCACCGGCGGCACGATCGACGGCGTCACCGACGACGAGATCCGCGCCGGGATCCGCCTGCTCGCCGAGACGACGGGCATCTTCACCGAGACCGCCGGCGGCGTCACGACGGCGACGCTGGCGAGGCTCGCCGAGCGCGGCGAGCTCGGCTCCACAGACCGGATCGTCGTCTACATCACCGGCGAGGGGCTGAAGACGCTCGACGCGGTGCGCGAGGGCTTCGCGATGCACGAGATCGAGCCGACGCTCGAGTCGTTCGCGGAGCGGGTCGGCGAGCGCACGCCGCTGACCGCCTGAGCCCGTCGGCTAACTTCCAGGAAAACCCGAACGGAGCAGACGACGTATGGCAGTCAAGGTGAAGATCCCGGCCCAGCTACGACCCGCGACCGGCGGCGAGGGCGAGATCGAGGTGGAGGCGGCGACGGTCGGCGATGCGCTCGACGCGGTCTTCGCGCAGCACGACGGGCTCCGCGAGCGGATCACCGAGGGCGGTGACCTGCGCCGGTTCGTCAACGTCTACGTCTCCGGCGAGGACATCCGCTTCCAGGACGGGCTCGAGACCGCGGTCAGCGACGGCGCCGAGGTGACGATCCTGCCCGCGGTCGCCGGCGGCTGAAGCCACCGGTGGAGCGCGACGAGACGGTCGCGATCCTCTGCGGAGGACGCGGCACCAGGCTTCGGGAGCGCACGCACGCGATCCCCAAGGCGCTCGTCGAGATCGGCGGCCGGCCGATCGTCTGGCATGTCATCGGGATCTACGCCGCCCACGGGTTCCGCCGGTTCCTGCTGCTGACGGGCTACCGCGGCGAGATGATCGCCGACTTCGCCGCCGCCGAGACCTGGCCGGACGGGGTCGTGGTGGAGTGCCTGCCGACCGGCGATGGGACCCCGACCGGAGGCCGGGTGGCGCTCGCGGCCCCGCGCCTCGGCGCGGGCACGTTCGCGCTCACCTACGCCGACGGCGTCGCCGACATCGACCTCGGCGCTGCCCTCGAGTTCCACCGCGGCCACGGCGATGCCGTGACGGTGACGCTCGTTCGGCCGCGCTCGCAGTGGGGGGTCGCGATGCTCGGCGACGACGATCGGGTCGCCGGCTTCGTCGAGAAGCCGCGGATGCAGCAATGGGTCAACGCCGGCTTCCTCTTCCTCGAGCCGGAGGCGCTCGGCTACCTCGGGCCCGACTCGGTGCTCGAGCGCGAGCCGCTCGAGCGGCTCGCCGCCGCCGGCCGCCTCCGCGGGTTCCGCCACGAGGGCTTCTGGGATTGCATGGACACCTACAAGGACGCCGTTCTCCTCAACGACCTCTGGGGCTCCGGCTCGCCCCCGTGGCAGGTCTGGGAGGCCGCATCCGTCCGATGAGATCGGCGCTCGTCACCGGCGGGCGCGGGTTCGTCGGCGCCTGGCTCTGCCGCGCCCTGCTCGAGCGCGGGATCGCCGTCGCATCGCTCGACCGGCGGCGGCCGCGCGAGCAGCCCTCGACCCTGGCGCTGCTCGGGATCGGCGATCGCGTCGCCGAGGTGCACGGTGCGCTGCTCGAGCCCGGCCTGCTCGACCGGGTTCTCGCCGAACGCGAGGTCGACGCCGTCTTCCACCTCGCCGCCGAGACGATCGTCGGGACCGTCCGCGACGATCCCGCCGCCGCCCTCGACACCAACGTCCGCGGCACCTGGACGGTCCTCGAGGCGTGCCGGCGCCGTGGCGTCGAGCGGGTCGTCGTCGCCTCCTCCGACAAGGCCTACGGCGCCCACGCCGAGCTGCCCTACCGGGAGTCGATGGCGCTGCTGCCGACGGCGCCGTACGAGGCCTCGAAGGCCGCCGCCGACCTGATCGCGCGCTGCTGGTGGCCGAGCTATGGGCTGCCGGTCGCGGTCACCCGCTTCGCGAACATCTACGGCGGCGGCGACCTCAACTTCTCGCGGCTCGTCCCCGAGGCCGTCTGCGCGGCGATCGACGGCCGCGCCCCGATC
The DNA here is from genome assembly GCA_041393495.1 of Solirubrobacterales bacterium. Classification (GTDB taxonomy): domain Bacteria; phylum Actinomycetota; class Thermoleophilia; order Solirubrobacterales; family 70-9; genus RHKX01. The sequence goes on from JAWKKA010000017.1 coordinate 36,243, forward strand.
CTCCGCTCCGACGGCACGCCGGTCCGCGACCTCCTCCACGTCGAGGACGCCGCTCGCGCCTACCTCGCGATCGCCGATCGGCTCGACCGCGACGACGTCCGCGGCGAGGCCTTCAACGCCGGCGGCGGGCGCCCCCACAGCGTCCTCGAGGTCGTCGCGACGATCGCCCGGCTCGCCGGCACCGGCGTCGAGCCGGACGTGCGCGGCGCCGGCAACCCGGCCGGCGAGATCGACCGCCAGTACGTCGACGCCGCCAAGCTCCGCGAGCGCTGCGGCTGGGAGCCGCGGATCGGGCTCGAGGAGGGCCTGGCGCGGACGCTGGAGTGGTATCGGGCCCATCCGGAGGCCCGGCCGTAGGGGCAGCAGGCAGCGGGCAGCGGGCAGCAGCGTCGGGTGCGACCCTGCCGCTGCGAGCGAGCGCAGCGAGCGGGCTGCCCGCTCCTCAGCCCACCTCGCGGAGCAGCCGCGCGTACTGCCCCGCGACGACCCGCGGCGCGAATCCGGCGAGCGCGGCCCGGCGCAGCGCCTCGCGATCCCAGCTCCGGGAGCGGACCGCCTCGATCGCGGCGGCGACGTTGTCGGGGGTCGGGTCGAAGATCGGCTCGCCGACGTCGATGCCGAGGCGGTCGCGGATCTCGACCAGGGTCGGGCCGTAGCCGGCGACCGGGGTCCCGGCGGCGAGCGCCTCGACGATCACGAGCGCGAACGCCTCGCTCCGCGAGGGCAGGCAGAGCAGCTCCGCCGAGCGCATCTGCGCGACGATGGCGGCGACGTGCCTGCGGTGGCCGAGGAACGGCGCGAAGTCGACCCGGTCGTCGATCCCGAGCTCGCGCGCGAGCTCGCGCAGCTTCTCCTCGGTCGGACCGCGGCCCTGCAGCGTCAGCTCGAGCCCGGGCAGGCCGGCCAGCGCCCGGAGCAGCGCCTGGGGGTTCTTGCGGTCGTTGTAGGAGCCGACGAACGCGATCCCGTGGCGGCGGCCGTCGACCCGCAGCTCCGGGTCGGCGAACGCGGGCTGGAGCGGATTGGGGATCACCGGCGCCCGCTCCGGGTAGCGGAGGCCGAGCTCGTCGCGGCCGACGGCCTCGGTGTGGCGGGACGGGAAGACGACCGCGGCGACGTGGTCGAGCGCCGCCTGGGCGGCGGTCCGGTAGCGGGCGGCCCGCTCGGCGTCGTCCTTGGCGAGGATCGCCCGCCACTCGTGGACGACGCCGACCGCCGGCAGCTTCGGCGCGACCTGCGCCTGGACGTTCAGGTAGCGCGCCCCGTTGAAGGCCGCGAGGTTGTTGACGAGGACGACGTCGGGGCGCTGCTCGGCGAGCAGCAGGCGCGTGAACCGCCGCGGCCGGCCACCGCGCGGCGGCATGAAGATGGGCAGCGGCGCGAGTCGCGCGGCGATCCGCCGGTGGATCCGCTGCGGCGGCGGGATCAGCACCCCGACGGGCTCGATCCGATGCCGCCACGGGCGGGTGCGCAGCTCCTCCAGCAGCGTCACGTGGAAGCGGGTGACGCCGCCGCGGAGCCTGCCGCCCCATTCCGGCGGTACCGGCCCGACGGTGAGCAGCCGTTTGGTCAGCGCCGCCGGCGGCGGCGGCAGGCGGATCGGGCTCACTCCGGGCCGGTCGGCTCGGCCGTCCGCCCGCAGACCGGGCAGCTGTCGCCGCCGGGCAGCCCCCTGCCCTCGCAGTAGGGGCAGGTGCCCAGCTCCTCGAGGACGCCGAGCACCTCGTTGACCGTGCAGACGAGCAGGCGCTCCTCGTCGACCTCGACCCAGACGCCGGCGCTGGCGGGGAAGACGACGTGGTCGCCGGGGGCGACCGGCATCTTCACCCCGGCCTGCTCCCACCAGTCGAGGCCGGGGCCGACCGCGATCACCACCCCGTGCTGCGGCGGCGGCTCGCGGGTCCCGGGCGGCACGACGAGCCCGGACTGCCGGACCCGGTCCGGCTCGAGCTCCTTGATCACGACCTGGTCGAAGAGCGGGCGCAGGAGGTGGCGCATGGCGAGGAGGTTAGAGCGAAGCCGGAAGGACGGCCGCGCTCCGGCAAGACTTGATCGATTCCAGAAGACGGGTAATCTGCGGGCGATGTCGGCGACCGAGGAGTCCGAGCGCCTGCTGCGCGGAGCCGACCTCCGTGTGACCCGGCCGCGGCTGGCCGTCCTGGCCGCCGTCCACGGGCACCCTCACGCGGACACGAGCTCGATCGCCGCCGTCGTGCGGCGGGATCTCGGCGACGTATCGCAGCAAGCCGTCTACGACGGGCTGCGGGCGCTGACCGAAGCCGGCCTGATCCGGCGCATCCAGCCGGCGGGCTCGGCGGCGCGGTACGAGTCCCGGGTCGGCGACAACCACCATCACGTCGCCTGTCGCTCGTGCGGCGCGATCGCCGATGTCGAATGCGCGACCGGCACGACGCCCTGCCTGTCCGCATCCGACGACCACGGCTACTCGATCGACGAGGCCGAGGTCGTCTACTGGGGCATCTGCCCCGAGTGCACGAGACAAACCACCCCCGAACAAGCCGGTTGACCGGAAAGGAACCCCATGCCCGACAGCCCTGATGCCGTAGTTGGAGAGCTGAACGAGGACGAGGGCGGCGGCGCCCCGTCGCCCCGTGAGCGTGCCCAATACCCGACCGAGGGCGGCGACAGCCGGGGTTGGTGGCCGAACCGCCTCAATCTGAAGGTGCTCGCGAAGAACCCGGCCGAGGCGAACCCGATGGGTGGCGACTTCGACTACGCCAGGGAGTTCGAATCGCTCGACCTCGCCGCCGTCAAGAAGGACATCGAGGCGACCCTGACGACGTCGCAGGACTGGTGGCCGGCCGACTTCGGCAACTACGGCCCGCTGATCATCCGGATGGCCTGGCACAGCGCCGGCACGTATCGGATCAGCGACGGCCGCGGTGGCGCCGGGTCCGGCCAGCAGCGCTTCGCGCCGATCAACAGCTGGCCCGACAACGCGAACCTCGACAAGGCCCGCCGGCTGCTCTGGCCGGTCAAGAGCAAGTACGGGCGCAAGCTCTCCTGGGCGGACCTGCTCATCCTCGCCGGCAACGTCGCCCTGGAGTCGATGGGCTTCGAGACGTTCGGATTCGCCGGCGGCCGCGAGGACGCCTGGGAGCCCGACGATGACGTCTACTGGGGCCCCGAGCAGACCTGGCTCGGCGACGAGCGCTACACCGGCAAGCGTGACCTCGAGAAGCCTCTCGCCGCCGTGCAGATGGGTCTGATCTACGTCAACCCGGAGGGCCCCAACGGCGACCCCGACCCGCTGGCCGCTGCCGTCGACATCCGCGAGACGTTCGGGCGGATGGCGATGAACGACGAGGAGACCGTCGCCCTGATCGCCGGCGGGCACGCGTTCGGGAAAACGCACGGTGCGGCCGACCCGGACGAGTACGTCGGCCCCGAGCCCGAGGCGGCTCCACTCGAGGAGCAGGGCCTCGGCTGGAAGAGCTCCTTCGGGAGCGGAACCGGCACGGCCACGATCACCAGCGGCCTCGAGGGCACCTGGACGGACACGCCGGTGACGTGGGACAACCGCTTCTTCGAGATCCTGTTCGGGCACGAATGGGAGCTCGCGAAGAGCCCGGCCGGAGCCCACCAGTGGAAGCCGAAGGACGCCGAGCGCAACGTGCCGGACGCCCTCGACCCCGACGTGACGCACACGCCGACGATGCTGACCACCGACCTCTCGCTCCGGTTCGATCCCGTCTACGAGCCGATCTCGAGACGGTTTCTCGAGCACCCGGAGGAGCTCGCGGATGCCTTCGCCCGAGCCTGGTTCAAGCTCACCCATCGCGACATGGGGCCGGCGTCGCGCTATCTCGGTCCGGAGGTGCCCGAAGAGGAGCTGCTTTGGCAGGACCCGATCCCGGCCGTCGACCACGAGCTGATCGGGGACGACGACATCGCCGAGCTCAAGCGGCGGGTCCTGGCCTCGGGCCTGTCGGTCTCGCAGCTCGTCTCGACCGCGTGGGCGGCGGCCGCGTCGTTCCGCGGCAGCGACAAGCGCGGCGGCGCCAACGGGGGGCGGATCCGCCTCGAGCCGCAGCGCGGCTGGGACGTCAACGAGCCGGACGAGCTGGCGCCGGTGCTGAGTGCCCTCGAAGCGATCCGCGCGGAGTTCAACGGCTCCGGCTCGGGCCGGGAGGTGTCGTTGGCCGACCTCGTCGTGCTCGCCGGGTGCGCCGGCGTCGAGCAGGCGGCGAGGAACGCGGGCCACGAGGTCGAGGTCCCGTTCGCGCCGGGACGCACCGACGCCTCGCAGGAGCAGACGGACATCGAGTCGTTCGCCGTCCTCGAGCCCACGGCCGACGGGTTCCGCAACTACCTGCGGGGAGAGAACCGGCTGCCCGCCGAGTACCTCCTGATCGACAGGGCGAACCTGTTGACGCTGACGGCTCCCGAGATGACCGTCCTGATCGGCGGCCTGCGGGTCCTCGGCACCAACCACGGGGGCTCGTCGCTCGGCGTCCTCACCTCGACCCCGGAGTCGCTGACCAACGACTTCTTCGTCAACCTGCTGGAGCTGGGTACGACGTGGACGCCGGCGGCGGATGATCCCGACACCTACGAGGGTCGCGACGGCAGCGGCGAGGTCAGGTGGACCGGTAGCCGCGTCGACCTCGTCTTCGGCTCGAACTCGGAGCTGCGGGCGCTCGCGGAGGTCTATGCGAGCGAGGACGCGAGCGAGAAGTTCGTCGCCGACTTCGTCGCCGCGTGGGACAAGGTGATGAGCCTGGATCGCTTCGACCTCGCTCGGCCCTGACCCGTCGGGTCCCGGCGGACCGGGCCGCGCCCGGCGAGCGACGAAAAACCACCAGATATCGGGAGAGATTCGTCGCTCGCCGGAGGCCGCGGTGGCTGGCGCGGGTGGCGGCGGTTGCGATCCCCCTCGGCGCGCTCTGCGTCGGGTGCGGGAGCGGAGCGGACCGGTCCGGCGGCGGCACGGCGACGGTGGCCGCGGCCGGCCCGGCGCCCGAGGCATCGCCCTCGTTGCCGGCGCCACCGTGCCCGGACGATGCCGGCAACTGCGCCCGGGCAACGGGCCGGATCGTCTACGTCGAGCGGGTCGACCCCGACGGCGACGGCGATGCCCACTTCGTCCTGCTCAGCGACGAGAGCATCACCGCCCCCGGGGTCTCGGTCATCGACGTCGCCGCGGGGCTGCGTCCCGACCCGCTGCCCCGGCCCGGCGACGAGCTTGCCGCGGTCGGCCCGGTCTACCGGGGCTCCCACGGGCAGCGGCAGATCGAGGCCATCGCCGTCCGGGTCGGCCGCTGATCGGTTTCGACCGGCGCCGCTGCCAAGCTGCGATTGGTGGAAGCCGGGTCGAAGCCGTCGCTGGCCGAGGAGCGGGAGCTCGATCGGATTCGCGCGTTCAGCGACGGCGTCTTCGCCGTTGCGATCACGCTGCTGGTCCTCAACATCGAGGTGCCGGACGTTGCCGCCGGCGATCTCGCCGGGGCGCTCGATGATCTGATCCCCGACGTCCAGGCGTACTTCATCGCCTTTGCGGTGATCGGGCTGTTCTGGTTCGGCCACCACCGCTCGTGGTCCCGTTACCGGGGCACGACGGCCGGGCTGGTCTGGGCGAACCTGCTGCTCCTCTCGCTGATCGCGCTGATGCCGTTCACGACCGCGTTGATGGGCCGCTACGACGACGAGGCGATCTCGGTCGTCCTCTACGCCTGCAACGTCGGCCTCGCCTCGCTCGCGGACTCGTTCGTCGACAAGGTCGCCTTCGACCAGGGGCTCGCGGAGCCGGTCGACGCTCGCGAGCATCGCGCCGAGGTGGTGACGGGCTGGCTTCGTCCCGCCATCTTCATCCTCTCGATCCCGCTCGCCTTCGTCTCGGTCCTGCTGGCGCAGCTCTTGTGGCTGACGCTGCTGCTGCTGCCCTGGGTCGGCCGCCGGGTCGCGCGGCCCGGCAGCACCACCGATCGCTCGCCGTAGCACCGGTGGGCCCGCAGTGGGGACACCCGCGCCGTCGGAGCGCCACCGGGCCACCACAGCGGCCGCCGGTCCGCTGCCGGCTCCCTATTGACGCAACCTCAGTTCGGCCTCTAGGATCGCTTCCAGCCTCCAGGGGGAGGGAAGAACGAACCGAGGAGATGGACCTTGTCGAACGCCGCCCGGCTCGGACGCAGCGCGATCTGCGTCGCCGTCGCCCTGACGCTGCTGCTCGCGACCGCCGCCGCCGGGGCCGGCAAGGGCCCGGCCAAGCCGAAGCTGGCGCTGAAGACGTCCGCTCAGGCCGCGCTCACCGGCAGTGGCGAGGCCCGGGCGACGGTGTCGCTGCGGGGACGCAAGGCGAAGACGGTGCGGCTGTCGCTCGCCGCCGTCCAGTCGGGCGAGAAGACGAACATCGCCGCCAACGAGAAGGCGAAGGTGGGCAAGGGACGCAAGGCGCAGGTGACCTTCACGATCAACCGCGACGGCGAGCCGCTCGTGCGCAGCTGCATCGCCACGAAGCTGAAGCTCACGGCGCGCTACAAGCGAGGCGGGAAGACCAGGAAGGTCGTCGCCAGGAAGTCGATGAAGCGCGACCCCGGCCAGTGCGACGGCGCCGTCCCGGTCGGCGTCGACGTCGCCACCGCCGATCGCTGCGACCCGATCGCGCCGGCGGGCGGCGAGTGCCTGTTCCCGTACCCGAACGACTTCTACACGCGGCGCGACGACTCGACGCCGACCGGGCGGCGGCTCGATCTGAAGACCGCGTCGATGCCGGCCAACGCGAGCGGGACGCCGGTCGACCCGACCGAGATCAACACCAGCGACGGGTTCAGCCCCGGGGCCCCGATCGTCCTCCGGGTCCCGGGGATGGACACGCCGGAGGCCTTCGCCGAGACGGATCCGGTCGCGATCACCGACATGGACCGCTCCTTCCGTGAGCAGGCGCCGGTCGTCATCATCGACGCCGCCACCGGCGAGCGGCAGCTGATCTGGACCGAGCTCGACTCGAACGCCTCGAGCCCGGGCGAGACCGACCTGCTGATCCACCCCGGCAAGAACCTCCAGGACGGCCACCGCTACATCGTCGCCCTGCGCAAGCTCGAGGACCCCAACGGCGACACGCTGGCGGCCCCTCCGGGCTTCCAGCTCTACCGCGACCGCGTCCCGACCGGCATCGACGCGATCGAGAAGCGCCGCAAGCACTTCGAGTCGATCTTCGCCGCGCTCAAGGAGCAGGGGATCGGCCGCAACAACCTCTACCTGGCCTGGGACTTCACCGTCGCCAGCACCGCGAACATGACCGGCCGGATGCTCTCGATGCGGAACCAGGCGTTCGCCGACCTCGGCGACACCGACCTGACCGACGGCACCGTCGATGGCGACGCGCCGCAGTTCACGATCAACCCGAACGACGGTGACCCCGACAACGGTCCCGACGGCGTCGTCGACTTCCCGAACGCGACCACCCCGAACGACCACGGCGCCGAGAACGTTCGCGAGGTCACCGGCACGGTGAGGGTGCCCTGCTACATGACCGACCCCGACGGCGCCGGCGGCCCCCTGCAGCCGTGCGATCCGGGTGCCGTGCTGAACCTCGACGCCGACGGCAAGCCGGAGCAGAACGGCTTCTACGATGCGCGCTTCACCTGCAACATCCCGCGCTCGGCGGTCGATTCCGGCGGCGACGTGACCGCGCCGGTGCGGACGTCGATGTACGGCCACGGGTTGTTCGGCGACTACACCGAGGTCCACACCCGCAACGTCCGCGAGCTCGGCAACGACCACGGCGTGATGACCTGCGCGACCGACTGGATCGGCATGTCGGAGGACGACGTCGGACCGGTCGCGGCGCCGGCGCTGCTCGACCTGTCGAAGTTCAAGCCGCTGCCGGACCGGCTCCAGCAGGGGTTCCTCGACTTCCTCTACCTCGGCCGGGCGATGATCCACCCGGACGGGTTCGCGAGCGATCCCGCGTTCCGGTTCAACGGCGCCAGCGTGATCGACACCAGCAAGCCGCTCTTCTACTACGGCAACAGCCAGGGCGGGATCGCCGGCGGGGCGCTGACCGCGGTCGCGACCGACTTCACCCGGTCGGTGCTGTACGTGCCGGGGATGAACTACTCGGTGCTGCTGACGCGGAGCGTCGATTTCGAGGACTACGCGCTGCTGCTGTACCCGAGCTACCCGGACGAGTCGGCGCGGCCGCTGCTGCTCACCCTGATCCAGTCGATGTGGGACCGTGGCGAGCCGAACGGCTACGCCAACCACATGACCACCGACCCGCTCCCGGGGACGCCGGCGCACAAGGTGCTGATCATGATGGCCTACGGCGACCACCAGGTGGCGAACGTCCAGACCGAGGTCGAGGCGCGGACGATCGGCGCGCCGCTGCGGAAGCCGGCCGTCGATCCCGACCGCCTGCAGCCGGAGTACACGAACCCGTTCGCCGGCCTCGAGACGCTCGGCGAGGTGCCCGGCCCGGCCGCCGATGGCAGCGGCTTCTACATCTGGGACATCGGCCCGAAGCGGCCGGACCTCGCGACGCCCGATCCGGACGACGTGCTCGGCACCGACCCGGCCCCGCTGACCAACACGGCGCCCGACGACAGCTTCGGCGTCGATCCCCATGACACGGTGATCGAGGAGTCGCCGTTCGCGCGGGCGCAGATCGCGAGCTTCATCGACGTCGGCGGCAAGATCACCGACCCGCCGGACCCGGCCTGCGGCGATCATCCCTGCTACGCGGCGGGCTGGCAGGGCGCCCCGTAGTGGGCCCCGACAAACCCAACCTGCTGCTGCTGATCACCGACCAGCAGCGTCAGCCCCGCCACTGGCCCGACGAGCCCGGCTGGCTCGACGCGCTGATGCCGAACTGCGCCGAGCTCGCGCGGACCGGGCTGACGTTCACGCAGGGCTTCTGCAGCTCCTCGATGTGCTCGCCGAGCCGCGCGAGCCTGCTCACGAGCCGCTTCCCGGCCGAGCACGGCGTCGAGCTGACGCTGACCGCCGCCGATCTGCGCCCGGACCTGCGCAACCTCGCCGCGGTCGTCGGCGAGATGGGGCAGATCCTGCGCTGCCGCGAGGCGCCGCCGCGCCGGGTCCTGACCCAGTTCACGAAGGCCGCGCTCGGGATCGATCGCAGCACCGGCCACGAGACCGAGCTGCCGACGACGATTCCGAGCCTGCCGCGGCTGCTTCGCGAGCAGGGCTACGAGGTCGCCTACAAGGGGAAGTGGCATCTGACCCACCCGCTCGGAGGTCCCGGCTCGATACTCGGCGGCTGGAGCGAGCGGGACGCCGAGCGGATCGCACGCGACTACGGCTTCGCCGACTGGGAGGCGCCCGACGCGGGCGAGAACGCGAAGGCGGCCAACTTCGGCGGCGGCAACGCCGGCGAGGGGGAGGGCTGGGACGAGGTCTACACCCGCCAGCTCGAGGGCTGGCTCGGCCGGGACGACCTGCCGGAGCCGTTCTGCCTGGTCGCCTCGCTCGTCAACCCGCACGACGTCCTCGGCTATCCGGCCCAATACGTCGGTGGCGGCTACAGCGACGACGAGTTCCGCGACCTCGGGGTGCTGCTGCCGCCAACCGTCGACGAGGTGATGACGAACAAGCCCGCCGTCCACGCGCTGATGCGGATGGGGATGACCGCCTACATGGGCGCGCTCGACAGCCGCCGCCGTCAGCTCGACTACGTGAACTTCTACGCCTACCTGCACCGGCTGGTCGACGAGAAGATCGGCCGGTTGCTCGCCGCGCTCGGCGATCCCTCCGACCCCGACTCGCTGCGGTCGCGGACGGTCATCGTCCGCTGTGCCGACCACGGCGAGATGGGCCTCTCGCACGGTGGCCTCCGTCAGAAGGCGTTCAACGCCTACGAGGAGACGATCAACGTGCCGCTGGTCGTCTCGAACCCGGTCCTGTTCGCGGAGCCGGCGGAGACCGACGCGCTCGCATCGCTCGTCGACGTCCTGCCGACGCTGCTCGACCTCGCCGGCGACGGCGCCGTCGCCGGCACGGCGGGTCTCCGGGGCCGGAGCCTCGCGCCGGTCCTCGCCGCCGAGGCGAAGCCCGACCGGGCGCGGGCCGCGGCGAGCCCGGTCGACCTGAGCCCGGTGCTCGACCACCCGAACCCGGCGGCGAGCGTCCGCGAGGCCGTCCACTTCACCTACGACGACCACCAGGCAGCGACCGCCCAGCGCGAGGCGCCCGGGCAGCCGAACCGGCTGCGCGCGATCCGCACCGCGCACCGCAAGTACGCCTTCTACTTCGACCCGTCGGGCGAGCGTCCGCGGGAGTACGAGATGTACGACCTCGCCAGCGATCCCGACGAGGTCCACAACCTCGTCGACGCGACTACCGGGACGGTCCTCGATCCCGGGGACCGCGAAGCCCATGCCGAGCTCGTCGAGGCGCTCGGGGACGCGATGAACGATGCCGGCACGGAGCCGGCCGATGCCACGGAGGTGAGCGCCCGATGACGGTCAGGATCCACCCGTTTCCGCGAATCGCGGCGCTCGTCGTCGCCTGCGCGGCGCTGCTGCTCAGCGCCGCTTCCCCGGCGTCGGCGCGCCCGAACGGGGCCGGCAAGGGCGATCGTCCGAACATCCTCGTCGTGATGACCGACGACATGGCGCTGTCCGACCTCGAGTTCATGCCGAGCGTCCGCCGCAAGCTCGCCCGGAAGGGGACGAGCTTCACGAACGCCATCGACGCGTTCCCGCTCTGCTGCCCGGCGCGGGCGACCTTCATCACCGGCCAGTACCCGCACAACCACGGCGTGATCGGCAACTTCGCGCCCTACGGCTGGTACGGGATGAAGCAGCGCGGCAACACGTTGCCGGCCTGGCTCGACGACGCCGGCTATCGGACCGCGGCGATCGGCAAGTGGCTGAACGGCTACGGGGCGCTCGACGCCCACGGCGAGATCCCGAAGGGCTTCGACACCTGGCGCGGCCTGCTCGACGTGAGCGCCTACGACTACTTCAACTTCGTCATGAACTGGGACGGCGAGCTGCGGACCTGGGGAGACGAGGAGTTCGCGAAGAAGCTCGTCGAGTTCGCTCACATCGAAGTCGACGACGAGCCCGACACGCTCGCGACGATCCTCGCCGAGCTCACGAGGCTGTTCGGGCCGCGGCCCTACGATTACTGGGGCTCGGAGCGGCCCCGCGACTACTCGCCCGACGTGACCGGCAGGATCGCGACCCACCTCGTCCGCCGCGAGCGTCGCGCGAAGAAGCCGTTCTTCATCTGGTGGTCGCCGGCCTCGCCGCATCGCGAGGACGTCTCGACGACGCTGATGGGGCGGCCCGGCCCCGACCCGCGGGCCCCGTTCCGCTACCGCGACGAGGCCTCGGGGCTGACCCTGCCGCAGGGGCCCAGCTTCAACGAGCAGGGCACCGGCCCGATCCCCGCGAACATGGAGCTGGCGGGCCCGCTCGACCAGAGCGCCATCGATCAGCTCGAGCTCGACTACCAGGGTCGCGCCGGATCGCTGATGGCGGTCGATGACCACGTTCGTGAGATGGTCAAGACCCTGCGCGAGACCCACCAGCTCCGCAACACGGTGATCGTGTTCCTCTCCGACAACGGCTGGCTGCAGGGCGAGCACCGGATTCCCGGCGACAAGTTCCTGCCCTACGACGAGTCGCTGAAGGTGCCGTTGATCGTCCGCGGCCCCGGCATCCCGGCAGGCGAGAAGGTGCGCGGCCAGGTCTCGAACATCGACTTCGCTCCGACCCTGCTCGATCTCGCCAACGCCCGCTCCGGCCGGACGACGGATGGCCTCTCGCTGGTGCCGACGATCGACGATCCGAGCCGGGTCCCGAAGCGCGCCCTCGGCATCGAGGCGCCGGCGCCGCTGTTCACGGGCGCGATCCCGGTCAACGGCTGGGACCGCCCCTACGCGGGGGTCCGCACCGACCGCTGGACGTTCGTCGAGTACACGGAGACCGGCGACCGCCAGCTCTTCGACCGCGATGCCGATCCGCACGAGCTCCACAACCTCGCCGGCGACCCGGCCTACGCCGACGTCGAGGGACGGCTCGCCGCCAAGGCGGCCGAGCTCTCGACCTGCGCCGGGAAGGAGTGCTCGAAGGTCAGGCCCTGACCGAGCGTCAACGACGAATACCTCACAGAATCTGTGAGCTTTTCGTCGCTCGCCGGGGGCCACGGCGCCGCTCGCGGGGCCGGCCGCCGGAGGGCGCGGGGAGCGCGCCCGGCAGAGCGCGCCCGGCAGGATTCGAACCTGCGACCTCCGCCTCCGGAGGGCGGCGCTCTATCCAGCTGAGCTACGGGCGCGTGGAGCGGAAGTGTATTGCGGCCGATCCGCCTGGGCCGGCGGCCCGCACGCGCGCGGCTCGGGATCGGCCGTCCGGCCCCGGCGTCCGTCGTCGAGCGGCCTGATCGCGGCCCGAGCCCGCACGCGCGCGGCTCGGGATCGGCGCTCAGCCCTGGTTTCTGCCGTCGACCAGCGTGATCGCGGTGATGTGCTTCTTGTCGAGGGTCTGGAAGGTCATGTAGGAGCGACCCCTGCCCTCGATCAGGTAGCCGGTCTCGTGGGCGGTCCTGATCGCCTCCGGGTATGCCTTCGCGACCTTGCGGCCGCGGTCGCCGAGCCTGATCCCCTCCTCCGTCTCGAATCGGAGCAGCGGACCCTCGAAGACGTAGCGGTCGCGTCGGTTCCTGCCTGCGTAGATGGCGATCGAGCTGACCTTGCCGCGGCGGGCGGCCTCGATCGAGGCGCTGCCCCGGCGCGGGTCACGGCTCTCGTAGGCGCAGGATTGAAAGCCGCTGAAGTCGCACTCGCCGCGGCGGCCCCAGATCCTGTCCGCCCGCTCGATCCGGGTCTTCAGCTCGACGCCGCCGATCGACTTCGGCACCTCGATCACCTCGTCCTTCGGCTTCGGCAGGGCGCCTGCGGCGGTGGCGGCGACGACGAGCGCCAGGCCGGCGACCGCGAGCAGCGCGGCGGTTGCGGCTCTGTTCATGGTCGCCACCGTACAGATGGCTGCCGGCGCCGGTCGCAGGTCCACCCGCGGCCGGAAGGGTCCACCGGAGCCCATACGAGCCCACCCGCGGTCGTAGATCCACCCGCGCCCACGCAGGTCCACCCGCGGCCATACGCTTGCGGGGTGGACCTCGACGTCGTATTCCTCGGCACCGGCGGCTCGGTGCCGTCGGCGCGCCGCAACACCGCCGCGCTGATGGTCCGTCGCGGCGGCGACCGGCTGCTCTTCGACTGTGGCGAGGGCACCCAGCGGCAGATGCAGCGCTCGACCGGCCTCGTTCACGTCGACGCGATCTTCATCACCCACCTGCACGCCGACCACTACCTCGGGCTGCCCGGGCTGATCAAGAGCTACGAGATGCTCGATCGCGAGGAGCGGCTGCCGATCTACGGGCCGCCGGGGCTGCGGACGTTGGTCGGGTCGATGTCGCGGATCATCGGCAAGCCCCGCTACGGGCTCGACCTCGTCGAGCTGAATCGGGCCGAGGCCATCGACTTCGGCGACTACGAGGTCGAGCCGTTCGACGTCTCCCACCAGATCATCGCCAACGGCTACGCGCTCCGCGAGGACGACCGGCCGGGCCGGTTCGACCCGGAAGCCGCGCGGACGCTCGGGGTCGAGCCCGGCCCGGCCTTCGGTGAGCTCCAGGACGGGCGGCCGGTCCGCGGCCGCGACGGAACCGTCGAGCCCGAGCAGGTGATGGGGCCCGACCGGCCGGGCCGCCTCGTCGTCATCACCGGCGACACCGAGCCCTGCGAGGAGACCGAGCACGCCGCGGCGGGGGGCGACCTGCTGATCCACGACGGCAGCTTCGCCTCGGCCGAGGCCGGGCGCGCCACCGAGACCGGCCACTCGACCGCGCTCGGGGCGGCCGAGCTGGCGGCGGCTGCGGACGTGGCGATGCTCGCGCTCGTCCACATCTCCTCGCGCCACTTCGTCCCCGACATCCTCGCCGAGGCACGATCCGCCTTCCCGGAGACGGTCGCGCCGCGGGACTTCGACCTGATCGACATCCCCTTGCCCGAGCGGGGCCCGCCAGTGCTGGTCCCCGACGGCGCCCGGACGGAGCACGACCCGCGATCGGCGGGTGGTGGCTCGTAGCGGGGCGATCGACTCGCCGGTCGGTTGCGGGCGCGGAATCGGAACCGATGGCTGCGCGGACACCTCCGTAGCTCGAATTGCGGCCCCGCTGCAGCGGGGCCGGCACCGGCGCGGTAGAAATCGCCTCGATGCCCCGTCCGCTGATCGCGTTCGCGCTCGCCTGCCTGGTCGGGCTCGCGCTCCCCGCCGTGGCCGGGGCCGCCGGAGCGGTGCCCTACCGCGGCGCCACCGAGCAGGGCCGGGGAATCAAGCTGATCGTCGACCGCGACGGGCGTGTCAAGCGCGGCAGGTTCGAGGCGGTGACCGCCTGCGGCAGCGGCTACGAGCGCTTCACCGGCGAGTTCGCGTTCCGCGGACCGCTCGACCGCTCGCAGGCCGGGCGCTTCCGCGACCGCGGCTCGCGGGTCGAGTCCGACGCCACCCACAGCGCCCGCTACAGGTGGGACATCGCCGGCAGGCGGAAGGGCCGCCGCAAGATCGTCGGCGCCTTCGACGTTGCGATCGTCTTCCGCCGCAACGGTCACAAGTACGTCACCTGCACGGCCGAAGACGTCGCATACACCGTGAAACGCTCGCATCGTCGCGACTGAACGCCGCCGCACCGCCGGTCGGCCCTGCTAAGTTCCTCACGACGTTTCCTTTAACCAGGTCCAGCGAGGCCAGGAAGGGGCGCCCATGAGCGACAGAGTCGTCCTCGACCGGGACGATCTACGCCGGACGCTGGTGCGCATCGCGCACGAGATCATCGAGAAGAACGCCGAAGCGGGGGAGCGCGACGGCGATTGGGGGCATGGCAACGGCATCGCGATCGTCGGCATCCACACCCGCGGAGCGATCCTCGCCCGCCGCCTGCACGCGAAGGTCGAGGAGCTCTCGGGGACCGACGTGCCGCTCGGCGACATCGACATCTCCTTCTACCGCGACGACGTCGGCGGCCGTGCCCCGGACGCGGCGCCGGTCGTCCACTCCTCGCACCTCGACTTCGACCTTGAGGGCCGGACCGTCGTCCTCGTCGACGACGTCCTCTACACGGGCCGCACGGTCCGGGCCGCGATCGGTGCCCTGTTCGACTACGGCCGCCCCGAACGCGTCCAGCTCGCGGTTCTCGCCGACCGCGGCCACCGCGAGCTTCCGATCCGGCCCGACTACACCGGCAAGAACCTGCCGACCGCCCCCCGCGAGCGGGTCTACGTGCGCGTCGAGGAGATCGACGGCGTCGACGAGGTGGCGATCGGCGACGCCGCGGCCCTGAGCGGCGCGGCGCCCAACAACGGGGAGGCATCCCGATGAGGCACCTGCTCTCGATCGACGATCTCGATCGCGCCGATATCGAGCTGATCTGCGACCGCGCCCGGAGCTTCGCCGAGGTCGGGCGTCGCGACATCAAGAAGGTCCCGACACTGCGCGGCCGGACGATCGTCAGCCTCTTCTACGAGGCGAGCACGCGAACGAGCTCCTCGTTCGAGCTCGCCGCCAAGCGGCTGTCGGCCGACGTCGTCTCGGTCAAGTCGGTCGGCTCGTCGGTCGACAAGGGCGAGTCGCTGCGCGACACGATCGCGACGCTGTCGGCCTACGAGCCGGAGGCGATCGTGATCCGCTCGCCGGAGGCCGGCGCGGCAGCGCTCGTCGCGGCCTGGACCGAGGCGGCGGTGGTCAACGCCGGTGACGGCAAGCACGAGCACCCGAGCCAGGCGCTGCTCGACGTCTACACGCTGATCGACACCGTC
>JAWKKA010000018.1:0-51080 GCA_041393495.1 Solirubrobacterales bacterium
CTGAGCGCGATCGCGGTCGTTTGTTGCACGGTCGGCATCGCGAGCCTGGGGACCGCCGGCGCCGCACACGGTCCCGCCGGAATCAGGATCAAGCAGAACCGGAACGGCGCCGTCGGCCCGCTGCTCGCGACCGTCCGCAGCGGCAGGTGCCGGCTCGCGGGCGGCTCGTTCCACTTCCGCGCCGCTGGCCGCGGGCTCAGCCTCCACGTCGACCTCGACGACTGGAAGGGCTACAAGCATCGCTACCAGTTGACCGTCGGCTCGCCGGGCAAGGTCTTCGTCGACCGCGCCAACCAGAGCAACGGTGCCTACAGCAGCGAGTTCGCGATCCCGGGCTCGACGACGGGAACGACCGCTACCGTCGAGTTCCGTCACAGGGGCTCGGTGATCCGCATCGGCGCCCCCGACCTCCCCAACTTCGACTATTCGCGCTTCCTGCTGCTCAGCGGCGCCGCGCGATGCGTCCATCGCTGACGACGGCGCCGCCGCGGGCTCGCTTCGCGATCGCAGCCCCCGCCCGAGCCCCCGCCGGGCCGTAGCGATCGGCCTGCCAACCCCGCCCGGCAGAAGGCAGGCTTCTGGGCGGTGGGCTGACGAGGCGAGGCGCTTGCTGCGCCAGCCGCAACCGGCACCTGGGTCATCTCACCCACGAATAGCGTGGGTGAGATGACCCACCCCCGTTGCCGAGGCAATGCCTCCCTTCGTTGCCCTCCGGCCCGCGGCCCGGCCACGCGCGGAGTGTTCCGCGGAACACTCGCGCTCGCCTGGAACCGATCATCTGGACGCAGCGCCGCGACGCGCCCGGCCGCCTGCCGATGGGGATGGATGGGCCGGGGAGGATTCGAACCTCCGTCCAACGGATTATGAGTCCGCTGCTCTGACCAACTGAGCTACCGGCCCTGGGTGCTCGCGTTCCCGCCGGTGGAGGCCCTCGTCGGCGCCCGGGGTTCACCTCGGGCCGGCTCGCTGCGACGGGCAACGCTCGCTGGGCAAGAATAGGGGCGTCTCGATGACCGAGCACGCCCCGACAACGCCAAAGCGCCGGGCGATCGGCGCGCCCCGTCGCTGATGGCGCCCGTGGAGCTGCGGAGGACCGCGGGGGGCTCGCAAGGGGTGGGGACCCTCGAGCTCTTCTTCGACCTCGTCTTCGTCTTTGCGATCACCCAGGTATCGCACGTGCTCCTCAACAACGAGGTGAGCTGGGAGTTCGCGGGCCAGGCGATGCTCTGCCTGCTCGTCGTCTGGTCGGCCTGGAACTACACCACGTGGGTGACCAACGAGCTCGATCCCGAAGCTCCGATCGTGCAGCTCCTGATGGTCGCGGTGATGTTCGCCAGCCTGCTGATGGCGATCGCGATCCCGCAGGCGTTCGGCGCCAAGGCGCTGCTCTTCGCCGGCTCCTACGTCGCGATCCAGGTCGGCCGCCACCTGTTCCTGACGTTCGTCGCCGCCGACCGGGGGACGATCGAGCGCGAACGGGCCGGCCGGATCCTGGCCTGGTTCGTCGCCGCGGGCGTGCTCTGGATCGCGGGCGCGCTCGCCGAAGGCACGACGCGGACGCTGCTCTGGATCGCCGCGCTCGCGCTCGACTACGGCGCGCCGCTGGTCCTGTACTGGGTCCCGGGGCGACCGCGCCTGGGCAGCGACACCTGGCTCGTCGAGACCGGCCACTTCGCCGAGCGGTTCGGCCTCTTCGTGATCATCGCGCTCGGCGAGTCGATCGTCCTGACCGGCGCGACGACCGCCGGGCTCGAGCTCGACACCGCCACCGTCGGCGCGTTCGCCGGCGCCTTCCTCGGCACAGCGGCGCTGTGGTGGCTGTACTTCGCCTCGGTCGCCCGACTGGCGGAGCGCGCGCTCGCCGAGGCATCGGATCGGACCCTGGTCGCCCGCGATGCCTACACCTACGGGCACTTCCTGATCATCGCCGGCATCGTCCTCACCGCCGTGGGCGACGAGCTGGTGATCGCCCACCCGACCGACCCGCTGCCGAGCGCCGAGTTGGTCGCGGTCGTCGGCGGTCCGGTGCTCTACCTGCTCGCGCAGGTCCTCCTGCGCCTGCGGATGACGGGCTCGATCAGCACCCGCCGGCTCGGTGGAGCGCTGGCCTGCGTCGGGGTCGGGATCCTCGCCTCCGGCGCTTCCGCGCTGATCGTCGGGCTGCTGCTGCTCGCCGTCCTGGTCGCGGTGATCGTCGCCGACACGATCGCGATGCGTCGCCGGCGCGACAGCGACTCGAGCCGATCGCCGGCGCCGGCGTAGAGAGTCGCGCCTGGGCGGTGCCGGCCTGAACCGCCGAAGCCGGAGGCCCGCCCTTTCCAGCTCGCCGAGCCGAATTAGGGTACCCTAATTACACACGATTTACACACGCTGCCCGGAGGTCTCCCGAATTGCCGTCCCCGCGACGCCGTCCCATCGCCGCTCTCACCGTCCTGCTGCTGTCGGCAGCGCTGCTGGCATGCGGCGTCGACGAGACGGAGACACCCTCCGCGGCGGCCGAAGGCGAAGCGGAGGAGCGGCCGCTTCGGAACGTGGCGCGCGATCCCTCGCTCGTCCCGCCCCCGATCCGGCGCAGCGAGCCGCGCACCGTCGAGGTCGATCTGGCGGTCCGTGAGGTCGTCGCGGAGCTCACCCCCGGCGTGGCGGCCTCCGTGTGGGCCTTCGCCCCCGTCCGCGACGGGCGGGTCGGCAAGCCGACCGTGCCCGGGCCGATGGTGCGGGTGATGGAGGGCGACACGGTCGTCCTCAACCTCCGCAACGCGTCCGACAGCTCCGAGCCCCACAACATCGACCTCCACGCGGTCGTCGGCCCCGGCGGCGGCGGCGCGGTGACCGAGGTCAGCCCCGGCGAGGAGGCGACGCTGCGCTTCAAGGCGACCCGCCGCGGCACCTACCTCTACCACTGCGCTGCCGAGGGGATGCCGTGGGAGCACGTAGCGCACGGAATGGTCGGACTGATCCAGGTCGATCCGCCCGGCGGGCTGCGGCCCGGGTTCCGCGAGTACTACGTCGGCCAGAGCGAGTGGTACCTGGGAGCGGACTCCGCGGGCGAGACGGCGGCCGGGCATCCGTTCCACGACCTCGACGAGACACAGGCCGAGTCGGAATCGCCGGACTTCTACACCTACAACGGCCACAGCGCCGCCCTGCAGGACCCGGCGCTGTTCGGCGAGGCTATCTCGGTCGACCGGGGCGACCGCGTCCGGCTCTTCTTCGCCAACGGCGGCCCCAACGCGACCGCGAACGTTCACGTCGTCGGGCAGATCTTCGACCGGGTCTACGGCGGCGACCCGGCCGACGCGGTCCGCAACGAGGAGACGGTCGCCGTCGCCCCGGGCTCCGCCTCGGTGTTCGAGCTGACGGCGGACGTCCCGGGCGCCTATGAGCTGATGGACCACGCGATCTACAGGGCGGCGCGCGGCGCGATGGGAACGATCCTCGTCAACCCTCAGTGCAAGGATCCCGAACGCTGCGAGTGGCCGCGCTCCCTGTACTCGCCGCCCGCGCAGGCGCTGGACGCCGCCGCGGAGCTCGCGAGCGTCGCGCGGCTGCTCCGCAGCGCCGGCGCGAGCTACGCGAGCGGCGATCCGGAGCGCGCCGGCGAGCAGGTCGCGAAGGCGTATCTCGACCACTTCGAGCGCATCGAAGGCAAGCTCGCCGCCCACGATCCGGTGCTGCTCGAATCGCTCGAGGTGGCGATCTCGACCACGCTGCGGGAGCAGATCGAAGCCGGCGCCCCGGTCGAGGAGGTCGAAGCGTTGCTCGACGGGACGCTCGACGAGCTCGAGCAGGCCGAGCCGCTGCTGCAGGGCGCGCACTGACGTGCCCGGGCATCGCGAGGTGTGCCGGCGTCGCCTCGACCCGGGGCGGCGCAGCTAGAGTCGGCCCGATGGCCGACGAGATCGCACCCGACGTCGCCGAGCGGACGACCCTCGCGGGCGAGCGGACCCTGCTCGCCTGGTGGCGGACCGGCCTCGCCGCGCTCGCGGTCGCGATCGCGGTTGGCCGGATCGTCCCCGAGCTCTCCTCGATCGAGACGGCCTGGCCGTACACGGTGATGGGAGTGGCCTACGCCGTCTACGGGATCGGGCTGATCATCTACGGGAGCGCCCGCGGCCGCGCCGTCACCCTCGCCGCCCGTCGCGGGGAGCTGAGCGAGTCGCGGCCCGCCGTGATGCGACTGATCGCCGTGGCCGGCGTCGCGCTCGGGCTCGGCACGGTCGGCCTGATCCTGTTCGGTTGAGCGGGCGCGCCGCCGGGGGAGGCTGGCCGGGGCGCATTCGGGAGCACGTCGTCCCGCTCCGTGGCCGCCGCGGTCTAAGGGATCGCGTCGAGACCGCCGATCAGTGGATGGTGTCGGCATCGAGTCAGACCCGTAACCGGATCGAGCGGACCGCGAAGCTCTGCCTGTGGGCCGCGGTGGCGCTGACGATCGCGTGGCTGGCCTGGTCGCTGGCGGGCCGGCCCGGCCACGCGGGCCGCTTCTTCAACGTCTGGATCTACGACGCGGCGATCTTCGCCGCCGCGCTCACGGCGGTCGCGCAGGCGCTCGCCGGCAGGGCGCGTTGGGCCTGGTCCCTGCTCGGCGCCGGGCTCGGCGCCTGGGCGCTCGCGAACTCGCTCTCGTACACGTCGTTCGGCGGTGAGCCGGCAATCGGACGGATGAGCTGGGTCGACCTCTGCTTCCTCGCGGCGCTGCCACTCCTGCTCGCCGGCGTTGCCCAGCTCATCCGCTCGCGGGCGGCGCGGTTCCCGGTGGCGGCGTGGTTCGATGCCCTCGCGGCCGGGCTCGCGACCGCCGCGGTGGCGCTGGCGCTCCTCGCTCCGACCTTGCTCGCCTACGACTGGCACACGGCGATCAACGAGGTGACCAACGTCGGCTATCCGTTCGCCGACCTGCTCCTGTTCGGATTCCTCTTCGGAGCGCTGGCGACGCAGGGCGCAGGTGGCTCGCGGTCGCTGTGGCTCGTCGCCTCCGGGGTGCTCGTCTGGGCGGCCGCCGACGTCCTCTTCGCGACCCGGATCGCCGCCGGGACCTACGGGCCCGGCACCCTCGACGTGCTCTGGCCCGCGGGGGCGGTCCTGATCGCCGCCGGAGCGGTTGCCGCGGCCACGCCCGAGCCGGACCGCAGGCTCGAGTACCGCTCGCCGAGGGGCGTCGCCGCGTCGAGCGGGATCGTCGCGGTGACGGTCCTCTGCCTGGCCGGGCTCGGCGACGTCGCGGCAGTCGCCGTCGTCGCCGCGGCGGCATCGGTGCTCGCCCTGATCGTCCGGCTCGTCGTCGTCGCGCGCGAGTACGACCAGCTCCTCGGCGCTGTCACCGATGAGGCGAGCACCGATTCGCTGACCGGGCTGCGCAACCGCCGCAAGCTGCTCGAGGACCTGACCGCGCACCTCGCCGGCGACGACCCCGGCGAGCGGCTGCTGGCGCTGTTCGACCTGAACGGCTTCAAGGACTACAACGACGCATTCGGGCACTCCGCCGGGGACGCCCTGCTGCGACGGCTCGGTGGCAACCTCGACGCCGCCGTCCGAGGCGTCGGCACCGCCTACCGGCTCGGCGGCGACGAGTTCTGCATCCTCTGCGACCCGTCGGCGCGACCGCAGCCCGCGATCATCCACGGCGCCCACGCCGCGCTCTCGGAGAGCGGTGAGGCGTTCACGATCTCGGCGTCGGGCGGCCACGTGCGGATCCCCGCGGAGGCGCCGGAGGCCGAGGAGGCGCTCCGCAAGGCGGACACGCGCATGTACGCGGAGAAGCGCCGGTCGAGCCGCGCCGACCGCCAGACGGCGGGCGTGCTGCTGCGGGTGCTGCGCGAGCGCGAGCCGGCGCTCGCCGAGCACCACCACAGCGTCGCCGACGCCGCTGCGATGACAGCGGCCGAGCTCGGAATGGACGCCGAGGGGATCGACGTCGTTCGCCGCGCAGCGGAGCTCCATGACGTCGGCAAGGTCGCGATCCCGGACGAGATCCTCCACAAGCCGGGACCGCTCGACGAGACCGAGACGGAGCTGATGCACAGCCACACGATCACCGGGGAGCGGATCCTCGGCTCGACCCAGGCGATGCGGCCCGTGGCCGCACTCGTCCGCTCCTCGCACGAGCGCTGGGACGGCCACGGCTACCCCGACGGGCTGGCGGGAGAGGAGATCCCGCTCGGCGCCCGGATCATCTTCGTCTGCGACGCGTTCGACGCGATGACGAGCGACCGGCCCTACCAGCCGTCCGTTGATCCCGCCGAGGCACTCGACGAGCTCGAGCGCCACGCCGGAACGCAGTTCGACCCGCGCGTGGTCGCGGCGTTCCGCCGCAGCGTCCCCGCCCGACGAGCGCCAGAATGGGCGCGTGAGCGGACTGCAGGAACTCCCGAACCCGCGCCAGAGCCTCCTCGGGATCTCCGCTGAGGGCGACGAGGTCTGGCTGATCCGCGGGATCGCCCGCAAGCAGTACACCTGCCCGGGCTGCTACGGGAACGTCGAGATCGGCGAGGAGCACGTGATCGCGCAGACGGTGATGCGCCTCGGCGGCACCGAGCACCGGCACTGGCACCGCGGCTGCGCGAAGCGGATCCTCGAGCCGGGGCTGCGTCGGCTGAAGGCGGTCAGCGCCCGCGAGTCGGGGCCCGCCAAGCTCGCGAGCCGGGGCCGGCGGCCGGCGGGAAAGCGCGGCCGGCGGACGCCGCGGCGCTAGCCGTCAGCCCGAGGGGGTCATGCCCGAGGCCCGGTCGGCCTTGTCGATCGCGGCCTCGAGCTCGGCCTTGCTGAACGCGCCTTCGATCGCCGTCGAGACCTTGCCGTCGGCGTCGATCACGAACAGCCACGGCTCCGACGGGAGGTTGAATGCCTTGACCTGGGGCCGCGGCCCCTTGTTCGGGTCGTTGTCGTTGTAGATCTCCATGTGGATGTACGCGGCGTCATCGGGGCGCTCGTTCTTGACCTCCTCGGTGATGTCGGCGACCGGACCGCAGACACGGCTCGTGCAGAGCGCCGGCGTCGCGAACAGGAGGACGATCGGCTTCTTGCCGAGCACGTCGGCATAGTCGACGTCGTGCATCGAGGTCGGCGGCTGGCGGGTGTCGATCTTCGTCAGATCGCCGCCGACGTCGGCGGCCGTCGGCGTGTGCATCATCGGCGCCTCGTCGCCGGGCTGCGGCACGCCCGGGAACTTGCCGACGACGGCGCTCGGCACCCGCGCGAAAGAGTAGGAGCCGTCGTCGGCGCGGAACATCGCGAGGATCTGCCACTCGCCCTTGGCCGGCATGTCGACGTCCGTCGCGTAGACGTACTTGGCGGCGTCGGGATCCTGGGTGGTCGTCTTGGCCGCGAACGCGGGCGGGGTCGTCAGCGAGTGGACGGCGGCGGGGTACGGCCCCTCCGCCTTGCCGCCCGGCTGGGCGACGTAGAGCGCGACCTGGGCGTCGGGGACGTTGCCGTGCTCGACGGTGAAGACGCCGAAGCCGTAACGGTTCTTGCCCTCGTTGAAGACCTGCTGGGTGGGCGCGACGACGAGGTCGCTCTCGGTCGCGTCGGCGCTGAGCTGCTCGAGCGTCTTGCCGCCCGCCGCCGGGAACTGGGCGGCGCTCGGCGCGGCGGTTGTCGCATCGCCGGTCGAGTCGGAGGAGCCGCCGCAGCCGGCGATCAGCGCGAGCGCGAACGGGAGGGCGAGGAGGGCGCGCGCTCTCGGTGTCAGGGCTTCGGGCACGGCGGCGAATCCTAGAGAACCCGGTTCCTTTACTTGACGGTTAGGCTGCCGGCGTCGGCGAACGAGAGGAGCAGAGCGTGGCGGAGCGAGCGGCACTGGTGACCGGGGCGTCGAGCGGAATCGGCCTGGCGATCAGCCATGCCCTCGCCGAGGACGGCTACGCGGTGACGATGTCGGCGCGCCGACCCGACAAGCTCGAGGCGGCCGCGGCGACGCTGCAGTCGGAGGGCTTCGACATCACCGTGGTTCCGGCGAACGTGGCTTCGGAGGACGAGCTGAAGATGCTCGTCGCCGGGCACCGGACCCGCTACGGCCGCCTCGACGTCCTCGTCAACAACGCCGGCGTCGGAATCGGCAGCCCGATCGACGAGCTCGAGACCAAGAAGATCGACATGCAGCTCGACGTCAACCTCCGCTCCTACGTGATCGCGATGCGGGAGGCGATGCCGATGCTGCGCGCGGCCGGCGCCGAGCACGGCAAGGCGCTGATCGTCAACACCGCCTCGATCGCCGGCAAGGGCGGGCAGGGTTGGCTCGCCGTCTACTCGGCGACGAAGGCCGGCGTGATCGGGCTCAGCCAGGCGGCACAGATGGAGGTCGGCAGGGCGGGCATCCAGGTGACGGCGCTCTGCCCCGCGTTCGTCGACACGCCGATGACCGAATGGGTGCAGGGGCAGGTCAAGCCGGAGGAGATGATCCAGCCGCAGGACCTGGCCGAGACGGTGCGACTGCTGCTGCGGACGTCGCGCTACTGCCTGATCCCGGAGGTCGTGTTCACGCGCCCGGGCGACCCGTCGGCGTTCGCGACCTGATCGCCTAGGATCCGGCGCAACGATCGCCACGGGAGGAGACTGGACTTGAACGCTTCGAAGGCTGCTGCGGGACGATCCCGGCTGTGGTTGCTCGCGCTGGCCGTTGCGCTCGCGGTCGGGGCGGCCCTCGCCCCGGCGGCGGCCTCGGCCGCGGACACCGTCTGGATCTGCAAGCCCGGGCAGGCGGACGACCTCTGCGCGGGGACGATCGACGGCGCGACCCTGCCGCCACCCGGCCAACAGCCCGAGCCGCTGGGCTACACGCGTCCACAGAGCCCGCCGATCGACTGCTTCTACCTCTACCCGACCCAGAGCGAGCAGGCGGGCCCGAACGCCAACCTCGACAAGGACCCGCCGATCAAGCGCGTCGTCGTCCAGCAGGCGCGGATGTTCTCTTCGGTCTGCGACGTCTACGCGCCGATGTATCGGCAGGTGACGCTGAACGGCGATCAGACGACCCTGAACGAGAGCGTCGAGGTCGCCTACCGGAGCGCCCGCTCCGGCTTCCGCGACTACCTGCGCAACTACAACGACGGTCGCGGCTTCATCCTGCTCGGCCACTCGCAGGGGGCCGCCCACGTCGCGCGGCTGATCGAGGAGATCGTCGACACCCGGCCGGGGCTGCGGAAGCGCTTCGTCGGGGCGATCGCCCCCGGCGCCAACATCAGCGTCCCGATCGGCGAGGACGTGGGCGGGCTCTTCGACCACGTGCCGGCGTGCACCGAGGTCGGCCAGTACGGCTGCGTGATCGCCTACTCCACCTTCAACGACGTGCCGGGGCCCGCCGCGGAGTTCTCGCGCCTCGACACCGGCTACTGGATCTACCCGGACCCGCGCCCCGACCCCGACTCCTACGAGGTCGTCTGCACCAACCCGGCCCGCCTCGACGGCGGCGACGGGACCCTCGAGCCGCTGGTCGACTTCGACTATCTGACCGGGGTGCCGGACGAGGAGACGGCGAGCCCGTGGGCCGGCATGCCCGACTACTACCGGGTCAAGTGCAGGCGCGGGGACGGCGCCCACTGGCTGAACCTGTCCAAGGTCGGCCTCACGGGCGACACCCGACCCGACATCGGCGCGCTGGTCGCCGACGGCTCGAACTACCACGTGCCGGAGGTCAACCTCGCCGAAGGCAACCTGCTGCGGATCGCGCAGCTGCAGGCCGATTCCTACGGGGCCGAGCAGGCCAGCCTCGCGGCGAGGCTGCGCTCGCTGAAGGCCCGGCTCGGCGATGCGAAGCAGCGACTCGCCGCGCACCGCGAGGCGATCGCGCGGCTGTCGCGGAAGCTGCACGCGGCGCAGGGGGGCAAGCAGCGCCGGCACCTGAAGCGGAGGGTGAGGGAGAACCGCAGGGCGGCGGCGGCCGCCCGCAAGTCGGTCAGGTCCCTGAAGGGGCGGATCGACGCGGTCGAAGCGAAGCTCGCCTGAGCGGCGCGACCGGGGACCGCGCCGTGGTCTGGGCAACGGGCCGCAGCCGCCCTGGAGGGCCCTCGACCCCGTGCTAGGCGACGCCGGCCGACCACGGTGGCCCGGCGCGCCCGACGGCGCGACGACGTCCGCGAGGCAGCGGCCCCGGCAGCCGTGAGGGCGCTCGTCGCCGCATTCGGGGACGCGGGGCACGCCTTTCCGGCGATCGCGCTCGGCCGGGCGCTGACGGAGCGCGGGCACGACGTCACGGTCCAGACCTGGGAGCGCTGGCGCGAGCCGATCGAGGCGCTCGGGCTGGCGTTCGCGGCCGCCGAGGAGTACCGGGTCTTCCCGCCGCCGCGACCCGGCGAGCAAGCCGGCGCGGGCGAGGCGGCGCTGGCGATGCTGCCGCTCCTCGACCGGTTCGGGCCCGACCTCGTCGTCAGCGACATCCTGACGCTGGCGCCTTCGCTGGCCGCCGAGCTGCGCGGCGTTCCGCGGGCGACGTTGATCCCGCACCTCCATCCCGTCCACGAGTCCGGGCTGCCGATCTTCGGGGTCGGGATGGAACCGCCACGGACAGCGGCGGGCCGGCTCGGCTGGCGCGCGGCGCTGCCGCTGCTGGAGACCGGGCTGCGGATCGGCAGGCGGGAGCTGAACGAGACGCGGGCGCGGATCGGCCTGCCCCCGCAGGAGCGGCTTCACGGCGGCATCAGCGAGCGGCTTGCGATCGTCGCGACGTTCCCGCAGCTCGAGTACCCCCGCGACTGGCCGCCGCGGGTGGTCGTCACCGGACCGCTCGAGTTCGAGCTCCCCCACCCCCCGATCGAGCTGCCGGCCGGCGACCGCCCGCTCGTGCTCGTCGCCAGCAGCACCGCGCAGGATCCGGATTGTGACCTGATCAGGCGCGCGTTCGCCGGCCTCGCCGGGGAGGCGGTCCGCGTGCTCGCGACGACGAACGGCCACCGCCCCGGTCGCCCGATCGACGTCCCCGCGAACGGGATGCTCGTCGACTGGCTCTCCTACTCGCAGGCGATGGCGGCCGCCGACGTCGTCGTCTGCCACGGCGGCCACGGCACGATCGCCCGGGCGCTCGCCCTCGGCCGACCGCTGCTCGTCTCTCCCGCGGTCGGCGACATGGCCGAGAACGCCGCCCGCGTCGCCTGGGCCGGCGCCGGCCTCACCGTCCCCGGCCGCCTTCGCCGCCCGGCGACGCTGCGCTGGGCGGTGCGGGCGCTGCTCGAGGATGACCGCTACCGCCATGCCGCGGAGCGGATCGCCGCGAGCCCGTGGGCGCGCGGCGGCGCCGAGCGGGCGGCGGTGGCGGTGGAGGGGATGCTCTAGAGAACTCCGGGGGAGGGACTCGAACCCTCAACCTCTCGATTAACAGTCGAGCGCATCTGCCAGTTGAGCTACCCCGGATCAACCCACGAGCTCGGTCGCGGAGCAACTCACCTTACAGGGACTTCGGCGATCCCGGCCTCCACTTCCGCATGGCAGTTGGCGCACAGCAGCACGCATTTCGATGCTTCCTCTCGCAACGCATCGATGGCGATCGTCGCTCCCCGCGCAGCGATCGTGAATTCCTTGCTGGCAGGGTCGAGATGGTGGAACTCAAGCGCGACCGGTGATCGGCGATACCCGCACAGCAGGCACCTGCCACCGGCTTCGGCAACGAGAATCCGCTTGACGCGACGGCGGCGGGCCGAGACCCGTTCGGCGTTGCAACGCCTGCACCGTGCTCGCCCCGCATCACCCAGCCAGAACTCCGTTTCACCGTGCCTGGGGCATTCGAGCAGCGCGATCCTCAGTCCCTCCGCTCGCGCCTTTGCCAAGCGCCGCTTGCGATCCCCGTTCGCCTCCAACCCGTGTTTCCTGAGCCAATACCTGACGCGACCCTCGGATGCACCGAGACGGGTTGCGATCTCCGCGACGCCCAATTGCCGATCGAGAAGGGGGGTGAGTGTCGAGCGTTCGATGGGCCCCTTCGACGAGTAGCGAGCCGAGCCGTTCGCGACCAGCCCGTGGCGCTTGACCCAGTAGCCAACCGTGCTGGGATCGCGGTGGACGAGCTTCCCGATCTCGATCAGGGACATGCCCTCGTCGAGGCAACGCTCGAGAAATGCCTTGTCCAAGCCCTTTGCCACCGATCGATGGTGACATGTGGGTCGGACGGAAAAGCCGAACGTGCGTTCGCCTACCGTTCAGGCGAGCGCCGCGCCGACGGCGGCGAGCAGGGCGTCGACGTCGCCCTCGGTCGTGTCCCACGAGCACATCCAGCGGACGACGTCCTCGCCGTCGGGCCAGCGGTAGAAGGGGTGCGCGCCGGGTAGCTCGTCGAGGAGGCGGTCGATGGCCGGGCCGGGCAGGCGCGCGAAGACTCCGTTCGCCTCGACCGGATGGACGATCTCGATGTCGTCGATGGCGGCGGCTCCGGCGGCGAGGCGGCTGGCCATCGCGTTGGCGTGGGCGGCGTTGCGGCGCCAGAGCTCGCCGGCGCCGAACAGCGCCTCGAACTGGGCGCTGAGAAAGCGCATCTTCGAGGCGAGCTGCATCCCCTGCTTGCGGAGGAGCTCGAAGCTCTGGGCGCGATCGGCATCGAGGAAGACGACCGCGTCGCCGATGAGGCCGCCGTTCTTGGTCGCGCCGAGCGAGAGGGCGTCGGCGCCGACGTCGGCCGCCAGCGCGCCGAGCGGCACCCCGAGCGCGGCCGCCGCGTTGGCGAGCCGGGCGCCGTCGATGTGGAGGAGCATCCCGAGCCCGTGCGCCGCCTCGGCGATGGCGCCGAGCTCGGCGGCCGTATAGACGGTCCCGACCTCGGTCGACTCGGCGACCGACACGAGCCGCGGCTGATTGTGGTGGATGTCGCCGCGACGCTGCTCCCAGTCGTCCAGCGCCGCCGGCTCGAGCTTCCCGTGCCGGGGCTCGGCCTTGAGCAGCTTGACGCCCGCCCAGCGCTCCGGCGCGCCGCACTCGTCGACGTCGATGTGGGCACCGGCGACGCAGATCACCGCCTCGTGCGGCCGCGTCAGGGCATCGATCGCGAGCACGTTGGCGGCGGTGCCGTTGAAGACCGGAAAGCCGACCGCCGCGGAGCCGAAGTGCTCGCGGATCAGCTCGTCGAAGCGACCGGTCCAGGCATCCTCGCCGTAGGAGCCGGCGTGGTCGACGTTCGCTCGGGCGATCGCCTCGAGGACCTCCGGGTGCGCGCCCGAGTGGTTGTCGGAGGCGAAGCCCCGGGGATCGGCGCTCGGCGCTGCGCTCACGGATGCAGCTCGAGCCGCTGGCCGTTCATGCGCGAGCCGCCCTCGCCGCAGAGGAAGGCGAGCGCGTCGGCGATCTGCTCGGCGGGGGTGAACGTCGGATACTCCTTGCCGGGGTTGCGCTCGCGCATCGCCGGCGTGAGGATGGCATTGACCACGACGATGTTCGCGGTCGCGCCGCTGCCGGCGAACGAGTCGGCGAGGGCCAGCGTCCACGCCTCGGCCGCGGCCTTCGTCGCCCCGTAGGCCGCATTGGTGCCGTCGGGCGCCTGCGCCTGCGTCGAGGAGACGAGCGCGAAGCGGCCGCCGCTTTCGACGAGGCGGTCGTGGAAGGCCCGGGTCGCGTTCTGCACGGTCCGCACCAGCAGGTCGTGAAGCCACTCGTAGTCGGCCATGTCGAAGGTCGCGATCGGGTCCCCCCCGCGCCAGCCGCCGACGAGGTGCAGGAGGCCGTCGACGCGGCCGAAGCGGGCGACGATCGACTCACACCAGCGCCCGGCCGCCTCCCCGTCGAGCAGGTCGACGCCCTGCGCGTCGGCGCGCGCGTCGGCGAGGCCCGCGTCGGCTGCGACGCCCGCAGCCCGCTCGACGGTCACGTCGGCGAGCGCCAGGGTAGCCCCGTAGCGGCCGAGCGTCCGCGCCACCGACGGGCCGAGGCCTCCTCCCGCCCCGGCGACCGCGATCACCCGATCCTCGAGCCCCGCCATCAGGCCGCCCCGGCCGGAGCCCTCCGGCGCGCCGGCCGACCGTCGAGGGCCGGCTGCAGCTTCGGCTCGAGCTGCGTGTAGAAGAGGCTGAGCGGGAACTCGTCGTCGCGGACGAGATCGACGAGCTGCTTCGGCTCCTCGACCTCGGGCAGATCGCGCCGCTCGGCCGCCCAGACCGACCGCTCGGCCGCCGGCACGTAGGTCGCAACGAGGTCGTGGGCGGCGATCCACTGCGCCGTCTTCGAGCGGTCGATGCCGGAGTGGTAGAGATCGCCGACGAGGTCCTTGAGCCTGCCGACCCCCGCGGCGACCCTCCCCCACTCGATCTCGAGCCGGTTGTCGGTCCAGTGCAGGTAGCCCTCGTGGTGGAGGAAGGCGAACAGGAGCTGGCCGCCGAGCCCGTCGTAGTTGCGGACCCGGGTGCCGGTCAGCGGGAACCGGAACAGGCGGTCGAACAGGATCGCGTACTGGATATGGCGGGCGAGCGGGAAGCCCTCGGCCTCGAGCACGACCGCCTCGCCGAACGCGGTCAGATCACAACGCAGCTCCTCCAGCGAGTACATCCAGTAGGGACTGCGCTGGCGGATCATGAACGGGTCGAACGGCAGATCGCCACGCATGTGCGTCCGGTCGTGGATCAGATCCCAGGCGATGTAGGCGTCGCGCGAGAGCCCCGGCGAGGCGAGTAGACAGGCGGCGTCGGGGGGCAGGTTCAGCCTGAGGATCTCGGCGGCGCTGCCGCCGACCCGCCGAAACCGCTCCGCCTCGCGGTCGCAGAAGATCGCCCCGAAGTAGGCCGGCGGCCGCTCGGCGACGGAGAAGGTCTCCGGGAACAGGACCGCGCACTCGGAGTCGTATCCGGACGTGTAGTCGACGAGCTCGACCGGCAGGTACTTGTCATTGTCGTAGCGGCTCTCGAGCTCTACCGCCCAGCCCGGCCACGGCACCCGGACGATCAGCGCCTCGAAGCAGGTGTCGGGCGAGCCGTTCTGCTTGTACATCGGGAAGACGACGAGGTGCTCGATCCCGTCGCGGCGCTCGCGCTCGGGGCGGAACGCCTCGGTCGACGCCATGAAGTCGGGCTTCGCGAACCCCGAGGCGACCCAGGCGTCGAGATCGCCGCCGAGCGCCTCGAAGTACGCCTCCTCGTGCGGAAAGCGCGGAGCGAGCGCCTCGACCGCCGCCTTGATCTCGTCGACGAGCTCGCGCAGCCGGCCCTCGTCGGCGCTGCCCTCGGCGAGGTCGACGGAGCCGTCTTTCGCCTGCTGGCGGGCGAGCTCCTCGACCGCGTCGCGGAGCCGCGGCCAGGCCGGATCGGCCGCGGCCGCCGACTCGATCGCCGCGCCGCCGCTGGCGAAGGCCGGCTCAGCGGCGTAGTAGACGAGGTTGACCCACAGCGCCTCGTGATCGAGCTCGCCGAGGCAGTCGTCGCCGAACAGGTCCGAGTCGGCGAGCACGACGACCCGGCCGGAGCCGTGGGTCGTGACCGCGGCGAGCGGAGCGTCGGGGACGGAGGCGGTGGCGTGGGCGCGGGCGAGAACGCGGCCGCCGTTTTCGAGCGCGACCGTCCCGGCCCGGTAGAAGCACGCCTCGGCGACGCCAGCGAGCGGATCGGCGCCGCTCCCGTTCGCCGCGACGAGGTTCGCGAGGATCCAGCTCGGGGCCTCGCCGCGGTGATGCTCGTAGTCCTGAACGGTCGCGTTGTCGATCGCGACCCCGAAGCGGGCGAGCAACTCGTTGAGGTTGTTCCCGTACTTGTCCTGCTCGGTCTCGCCGAGGACGATCAGCCCGCCGCCGGCCTCGACCCAGGCGGCGATCGCCTCGATCTCCTCAGCGCTCAGCCGCGGCTCGCCGACCCCCGTCGTCGCCTCCCAGCGCGGGTCGGAGGGATGGGCGATGACGAGCACGTCGGCGTCGTGGAGGGTCGTGGCGTCGAGCGCGGCCGAGTCGTTGACGGCGACCGCGAAGTCGCGGCGCTCGAGCGCCGCGGCCGCGTCGGCCAGCGACGAGTCCGCCGGATGGGCGGACTGCATCCGCTCGGCGACCTCGGGGCGGATCGACCACGCCTCCGAGTGAGCCTCGTCGAAGAGGACCCGGGCGCGTCGCGTGTGCTCGGAAGCTTCCATTCGTTCACCCTTGCGAGCGCGCCCGGCGGCCTCCCGGAGGCTGGGCGCAGGGCCTAAGTTAGCGTGCGGCGGGACCGGGGACGGCCCCACCCGCGCCGCGCGTCTCCGCCGAGGAGATCGCATCGGCGAGCGCCCCGCGCTGCTTCTGGATCGCGACGAGCTCGGTGGGATCGAGCTCGGCGGGACGACGGAGGCTGCGGTCGAGCCGGTCGCGCTCGAGCAGCATCCAGCGGAAATGCAGGTCCTCCCTGTTCGCCGGCTCGTGCTCGATCGCCTGTAGCCGCGAGATCGCGTTGATCAGCGCCGAGTCCGAATCGCCGAGGCCGTCGAGCGGGTCGGTCGGATGCTCGCGGATCCGCTCGAAGACGGCGCGCAGGACCGGCGAGGTGAAGTGATCGGTGCCGAGCTGCTCGACGAACGGCGCCGCCTCCTCCGGCGCGTCGATGCAGAGCGCCAGCATCATCGCCTCGCGACGCTCCTGCTGGGTCGGCTCACGCCGCGGGCGCTCGGCCGCCGGGGGCTCGATCTCGTCCGCAGCGTCCGACGCCGGCGCACGCCGCGGTCCGGAGCCCGACTTCATCCGCCCGACGACCATCTCCGGCGGCGTGTCAAGGCGGTCGGCGACCTCGCGGACCATCTCCTGGCGGGTGATCGTCTCCCCCATCCCGACGAGGACCGGGGCGACCACGTCGAGGGCGCGGTCGCGTCCGGCCGGGGTCGCGAGGTCGGCATCGCCGAGGATCGCGCGAACGTGGAAGACGGCGAGGTCGACGGCGTCGGCGATCAGTCCGCGCAGCCGGCTCGCGCCCTCCTCGGTCAGCATCATGTCGGCCGGGTCCTCGCCCTCGGGCATCGCCGCGACGAGCAGCCGCAGGCGGCCGCTGCCGGCGACCCGCTGGGCGCGCAGCATCGCCTCGCGGCCGGCCCGGTCGGCGTCGAGCGCGAGCACGACCTCCTCCGCGTAGCCGCCGAGCAGCTTCAGCTGGTCGGGGGTGATCGCCGTCCCCATCACCGCCACGGCCTCCTCGATCCCGGCGCCGTGGAGCGCGATCACGTCCGTGTAGCCCTCGACGACGACGGCGCGGGCACCGCGCGCGATCGGGCCGCGGGCGCGATCGATCCCGTACAGCGTGCGGCCCTTGCGGTAGAGCTCGCCCTCGGGCGAGTTCAGGTACTTGGGCTTCGAGTCGCCCATCGCGCGGGCGCCGAAGCCGACGACGCGACCGCGGTGGTCGCGGACCGGGAAGGTGATCCGGCCGCGGAAGCGGTCGTAGTGGCCGCCGGGCGTCTTCTGGGAGCGCTGGATCAGCCCGGCCGCGATCAGCTCGTCGATCGAGAAGCCGGAGATCTGGCCGCGCTTGACGATCGTGTCCCAGGCGCTCGGCGCGAAGCCGACGCCGAAGCTGCGCAGCACCTCCTCGCCGAGCCCGCGCTCGGCGAGCAGGTAGTGCCGCGCCCGGTCGGCCTTCTCGGCCTCCCACAGGTAGTTCTCGTAGAAGGCGGCCGCCCGCTGCAGCGCATCGCCGAGGCGGGCGCGGCGGCGGCGCGCCTCCTCCGCCTTCGGGTCCTCGCTCTCCCGCTCGATCTCGACGCCGTAGCGCTCGGCGAGCGCCTCGACCGCGTCGGGGAAGGCCAGCCCCTCCTTCTCCTGGACGAACCGGATCGCATCGCCCCCCGCCTCGCAGCCGAAGCAGTAGTAGAGGCCGTCGCGGGGCTTGACCGAGAACGACGGCGTCCGCTCCTCGTGGAAGGGACAGAGGCCGGTGAACCGCTCGCCCTGCCGGCGCAGGTCCGTGTAGGCGGAGACGATCTCGACGATGTCCGCCGCCTCGCGGACGCGCTCGATCGTCTCCGGGGTGAAGCGGCTCATGCCCCAAGAATGCCGGGCCGCGCAACCGTGCGCCCCGCCGGGGTCGCTACAGCCTCGACTCCTCCGGCAGCGCGATCCGCCGGAAGGTGGCGATGCAGAAGCGGTCGGTCATCCCGGCGACGTAGTCGGCGACCCGCTGCAGCGGGTCCGCGTCGGCCGCGCCGGGCGGCATCCGCGCCGGGTCCTCGAGGTAGTGGTCGATCAGCGTCGTCAGCGTCCGCTCGACGCGATCGTGCTCGGAGCGCGCCGCGGGGCCGAGGTAGACGTGGTCGAACATGAACTTGCGCAACCGCAGCATCGCTCCGCCCATCGCGTCGCTCTGGACGATGTCGCCGGCCGCGCGCGAGCGGGCGACGATGTCACGGACGAGGGCGTCGATCCGGGCCGCGCCGGTCGGGCCGAGGCGGTCGATCTGCTCGCGGGGCAGGTCCGCCTCGGCGATCACCCCGGCGCGGACGGCATCGTCGATGTCGTGGTTGATGTAGGCGACGCGGTCGACGAGGCGGACGATCCGGCCCTCGAGCGTCGCCGGCCGGAGCGAGCCGGTGTGGTTGCGGATGCCGTCGCGGACCGGCTCGGTCAGGTTGAGGCCGCGGCCGTCGCGCTCGAGGCGCTCGACGAGCCGCAGCGAGTGCTCGTTGTGGCGGAAGCCGGCCCCGCCCCGTTCCTTGATCGCGGCGTCGAGCACCTCCTCGCCGATGTGTCCGAACGGCGGGTGGCCGAGGTCGTGGCCGAGCCCGATCGCCTCGGTCAGGTCCTCGTTGAGGGCGAGCGCCCGGGCGACCGTGCGGGCGATGAAGCAGGTCTCGAGCGTGTGGGTGAGCCGGGTCCGGTAGTGGTCGCCCTCGGGCGCGATGAAGACCTGGGTCTTGTGCTTGAGGCGGCGGAACGCCTTCGCGTGGGCGATCCGGTCGCGGTCGCGCTGAAACGGGGTCCGCACCGGGCTGTCGGGCTCGGGCTCGCGGCGGCGCGCCGGGTAGGAGCGGGTCGCCCGCTCCCAGAGGAACTGCTCCTCCTCGGCGCGGATCCGCGCCTCGAGATCGGGTGTGGGCACCTGGGTCATCTCACCCTCGTATAGCGCGGTCAGGCTGACCCACGTAAGGTCGGCAGCGCGTTGGCCGGCTCAGGCGACGGCACGGAGGTTGACGTGGGCATGGTGGGCGAGGGTGTCGCCGATCGCCCGCTCGACCTGACGCAGCGCCCCCTCCCCGGCCTCCGGCAGCTCCGCGATCGGGCGGCTGACCGCGCTCGCCATGAAGCGGCGGGCCGCCGGCGAGATCGGGTAGCTCCCGGCCTCGCAGGAGGCGCAGACGACGCCGCCGGCCGCGCCCGAGAACGAGGTCAGCCCCTCGCGCTCGCCGCAGCGGGCGCAGGAGCCGAGCTCGGGCGCGAACCCGGCCGCGAGCGCGAGCTTGATCCGGAACGCGAGCGCGGCGGCGCGTCCGCCTCGGCCCGACTCCGGGCCGGTGGCCTCGCCGTTTCGGCCCGACCCCGGACCAGCGCCTCCGTTTCGGCCCGACGCCGCGGCGGCGGCCTCGCCGGCCCGGCGATCGAGCAGCGCCAGGTAGCGACAGAGCAGGCTGTAGGCGGGCCGATTCGGCTCGGCCGAGTCGAGCAGCCGCAGGACCGTGTCGCAGGCGCGGGCCGCAGCGCCGATCGCGTCCCCGTCGGAGCGCAGGCGCGGGTACCCGTCGACGGTCGCGGCGCCGGTCACCGTGCAGAGCTCGCTGCGGCCCTCGTGCAGCATCAGGTCGAGTCGGAAGAACGGCTCGAGGCGGCCGCCGAACCGCGACTTCGGCCGCCGCGAGCCCTTCGCGATCGCGTTCACCCGGCCACGCTCGGCGGTGTAGAGGTGGAGGATCCGGTCGGCCTCGCCGAAGCGGATGCTGCGCAGCACGACTCCCTCTGTCTTGAAGCTTCCGGGCATGGCTCTCCATCACCAAGGATGACGGGGCACACGGCGGCGTCAGCCGTCCGCGGCGCGCTCGACGCCGTCGCGGATCGCGGCCGCAACGAGCGTCGCCGCGACGGCGCCGATCCGGATCAGCTGCCAGGGGTCCACGCGCGGCGCCCCGTCGGCGAGGCAGAAGACGACGTCGCCGTCGAACGGCGTGAACACCGGATCGACCGCGCGGGCGATCCCGGCGCAGGCCATCCGCGCGACCTTGGCGCAGCCGAGCTTGTCGAGGCCCGCGTCGGTCATCACGCAGGCGAGCGTCGTGCTCTGCCGCTCGGGCGGGGCGCCGGGCGGCTCGATCCCGGCCGCGAACATCGAGGCGCTGCGGAGCATCCCCCCGCTCTCGCCCCGCGGCCCCGCGAGCAGCTCGCCGCCGGGGCCGAGCACGTCGCCGGTCGCGTTGACGACCGTGAGAACGGCGACGCTCTCCCCCGCCCCGGTCACCGTCGCCGCCCAGCCGACGCCGCCCGGCGTCGCCGCGTCGCGGCCGAGGGCCTTGGCGACTGCGGCGCCACGGCCGGCGCCGACGCGCCCCCGCGCCGGGACGCCCGGCCGGGCTGCCTCGCAGGCCGCGTAGCCGGCGTCGCGATCGGGCCGCACCGGCGGATGGTGAGCGGGCTCGGCGTTGAGGTCGTAGATCACGGCGGCCGGGACGAGCGGGACCAACCCGGCGGGGGTCGGATAGCCGCGCTCGTGCTCCTCGCACCAGCGGACGACGCCGTCGGCGGCCGCGAGGCCGTGGGCGCTGCCGCCCGTGAAGACGACCGCGGTCGCCTCCTGCGGATTGGCGAGCGGATCGATCACGTCGGTCTCGCGGGTGCCGGGGCCGCCGCCACGGACATCGACGGCGGCGCGGGTGCCAGGCGGTGGCAGGATCACCGTGCAACCCGTCGGCGCGGCGGGCGCCTGCCAATGGCCGATCTCGAACCCGGCGGGAGGCTCGGGCGGGCTCATCGGCGGCTCCGGCGCGACCGACGGCGCCGCCGCAGCCGCACCTGACAGCCCGGGCAGAAGTAGGTCGAGCGTCCGCCGACGACGATCCGGTTGATCCGCTCGCCGCAGCGCGGGCACGCCTCTCCGGCACGCGTATGGACGAGGAACTCGTCCTGCATCGACCCCTCCTCGCCACGCGAGTCGCGGTAGTCGTCGATCGAGGCGCCGCCGTTTCGAAGGCCCTCCTCGAGCGCTTCGACGATCCCTTCGCGCAGCGCCTCGCAGTGCTCCGGTCGCATCGAGCCGGCGGGCGAGAGCGGGTGCAGCTCGGCGCGGAACAAGGCCTCGTCGGCGTAGATGTTGCCGATCCCGGCGATGCCGCGCTGGTCGAGCAGAAACGACTTCAGCGGCACCTTCCGGCCCTCGGCGAGCCGCCCGATCAGACCCGCCGTCAGCTCCTCGCCGAGCGGCTCGACGCCGACCCGGCTGTCGAGGTAGGGCCCGAGCTCGTCCGACCCGAGCAGGGAGGCGTGACCGAACCGGCGCGGATCGGTGAACTGCAAGAGGCTCCCATCGTCGAGCTCGAGCTCGGCCTTCAGATAGGCGGGCTCGGTCGGCGCCGGGTGGAGGCGCTGCATCCCGAACCGCCGCGCCTCCTCGCCGCGCTCGGCGAGCAGCAGGTTGCCGGTCATCCGCAGGTGCATCAGCAGGGTCGAGCCGTCGTCGAGGCCGAGCAGCAGGTACTTGCCGCGCCGGCCGGCCGCGACGATCTCGCGCCCGACCAGTGCCGCCGCCACCGGCTCCGGCTCGAGCGGCCGGGTCCAGCGCGCGTCGAGGATCCGCGCGCCGACGATCGTCCGCCCGACGACCTCGGGCTCGATCTGGCGGCGGATCGTCTCGACCTCGGGCAACTCGGGCACAGCGCCAAGCCTACGGCGCGACGTGGCTCAGGCCTTCGCGCGCGGGTGGGCGTCGAAGTAGACCTCCTTGATCCGGTCGGCGGAGAGGTGGGTGTAGATCTGCGTCGTCGCGACGTCGGCGTGGCCGAGCATCTCCTGGACGGAGCGGAGGTCGCAGCCGCCCGAGAGCAGGTGGGTGGCGAAGCTGTGCCGGAGCGTGTGCGGGCTCATCCGGTCGGCGAGGCCGACGTCGCGGGCCCGGCCGCGGATCACCTTGTAGAGGCCCTGGCGCGAGAGCGCCCCGCCCCGCTGGTTGAGAAAGAGCGCGCGGACGTCGGCGCCCGCAGCCAGCGCCGGGCGACCCGATCGCAGGTAGCGGCGGACCGCGGCGATGGCCTCGCGACCGACGGGGACGATCCGCTCCTTCGAGCCCTTGCCGTGGGCGCGCAGGAAGCCGCGCTCGAGGTCGATCGACCCGGTCTCGAGGCCGGTCGTCTCCGAGGCCCGGAGCCCGCACCCGTACATCACCTCGAGGATCGCGCGATCGCGGAGGTCGGCGGGGTCGGCGCCGTTGACCGAGTCGAGCAGCCGCTTGACCTCCGAGTAGCCGAGCACCTTCGGCAGCGTCCGGCCCTTCTTCGGCGGCCGGACGTCGGCGGTCGGGTCGGACTCGATCAGACCGCCGCGCCGCAGGTGGCGGTAGAAGGAGCGCAGGCAGGCGGTCTTCCGGTTCAGCGTTGCCGCGCTGCACGGCTGCCGGTCATCAGCACCGGTCGCGAGGCGAGCGAGAAACTCGGCGACGTCCGCCCCCCGGGCCTCGGTCGCGTCCTTGCCATGCTCGGCGAGGAAGGCGCCGTACTGGAGCAGGTCGGTGCGGTAGGCGGCCAGGGTGTTCCGCGAGAGCCCGCGCTCGAACTCGAGGTAGGCGAGGAAGTCGAGCAGCAGCGCCTCGAAGCGCGAGTCGGACTCGCGGGCGGCAGCGGGTGTCGCGGCGATCGCGGACACGGGGACCATCTTTCCGCCCGCTGCCCCGTCCCCTGCCGGTGCAACGTCGGGCCCGCGCCCGGCCCCGCGACGTTGCAGCAGCGTCCTCCGCCCGGGAAGCGAGCCGCCATCTGCGGCGGGCACCGCGGTCAGACGGACGCGGCCAGGGCCGCGCCGGCGGCAAGCGGCGCGGCGAAGAAGAGGCGGTCCTCGTCGAGGTCGCGGCCCATCGTCCATCGCGACAGATCCGCCGTTGCGTAGCCGTCGAGGTCGGCACGCTCCTCGACGAGCCGATGGCGAGCGCCCGCAGCCTCCGCCACGACGAGCTCGGGGTCGCCGGCGGCGAGCGGCCAGAGCTCGTCGATCCCCTCCGGCACCGGGACGTCGACGGCGCCGAGCAGCAGGTCGAGGACCGAGCGGGTGTGGTGGCTGAGGCCGAGGTGGCGCGGCCGCGGGTCGCCCGACGACATCCGCGGCGAGAGCAGCGTCGGCAGCCCGAGCGCGAGCCCCGCGTGGGCGGCGTCGAGCGCCGCCATCCCTCCGTGGCCGTAGCGGGTCGAGGATCCGAGGATCCCCGGCCCGGGCCCGACGACGGCGGCGTCCCAGTCGAGCCCGGCGGCCGCGTGCAGGGCGCCGACCAGGCTGATCGCCTCGTGCTCGCCGCCGTAGGCGGGCGAGGCGGCGATCGTTCCCGCCAGCAGCCCCCGCTCGCGAAGCTCGCGGACGTCGCGGCTGAGCCCGCCGGGCAGCCCGCCCCCCGCCGCCTGGACGAACCCGACGCGCCCCGCTCCAGCCTCTCCGGCGGCCCAGGCGGCCGGAGCGAGATGGCCGTGCAGCGGCAGCACGAGCACGGGCAACGACCGCGCCGGGGCCGCCGGCGCGTCGGCGGGCGCCTCGACGGGATCGACGGCATGCTGCAGCGAGCTGTAGTTCAGCTTCATCACGTGGATGTCGGGCGGCGTCTCGCCCCCGGTGAGCCCACGGGTGAGGTTGGCGTGGACGACGTCGAAGCCGCCCGATCCGAGGCCGAGGTCGAGCGCGGCGGTGTTGACGATGACGTCGTCTCCCACCGCGGCGGGGCCGACCATCGACTCGTCGGCCCAGGCGCGGCGGCGCTCGCCGGCGACCTCGACGACGAGGCGGCCGTCCGCCTCGGCCTCGACGACGGTGCCGCGACGCAGCTTCAGCACGATCCGCTCCGCCCGACCTCGGCCACGATCGCCGTGCACACGTCGAGCATCCGGACGAGCGCCTCGGCGCTCACCGACTCGTCGGGGGTGTGGTTGGCCTCGGTCCCGTTGGCCAACAGCAACGCATCGAAGCCCGCGGCCCGGAGCGCGTTCGCGTCGCTGCCGCCACCGGTCTCGACCTCGACCGGAGCGATGCCGCGGCTCTCGAGCGCCGCCGTGGCGATCGCCAGCGGCTTCGAGGTCGGCTTGATCCGGTAGCCACGGAAGTAGGTCTCGACGAGGACGTCGACGTCCACGCCCGCCTCGCCGGCGGCCCACGAGCAGGCGTCGACCATGGCCTGGGCAACCTGCTCGGCGCGGCCGGCGTCGAGTGCCCGTGCCTCGCCCTCGACATGGCAGCGGCCGGCGACGACGTTCGGCGCGGTGCCACCGTCGATCACACCGATGTTCGCGGTGGTCTCGGCATCGAGGCGGCCGAGGTCCATCGTCGCGATCGCGGCCGTCGCCGCCGCGATCGCGCTGCGGCCGTCCTCGGGTCGCATCCCCGCGTGGGACTCGACCCCGCGGAACTCCGCGATCAGCTTCTTGTAGGTCGGGGCGGCGACTATCACCTCCCCGATCGGCGTCGCGTGGTCGAGCACGAAGCCGAAGCTGGAACGCAACTCGTCGACGTCGAGCGCCGCCGCGCCGCGCAGGCCCTGCTCCTCGGCCACCGTGAAGACCAGCTCGAGGCCGACCGGGCCGGGATCGGCTGCCAGCCGCCCGGCGAGCTCCATGAGGACGGCCACCGCCGCCTTGTTGTCGGCGCCGAGGATCGTCTCGCCGGCGGCCCTGTAGACGCCACCGTCGCTGACGACGGCGACCGCCCCGTCGTGAGGGACGGTGTCGACGTGGGCGAAGAACGAGACCCACGGCGCGTTGCGGGATGTCGCATTCGTCCCTCCCGGGGACGCTTCCGCCGTCTCGGCGGGCGGGATGCGCGCGATCAGGTTCCCCGCCCCGGCCCGGGCGGGCCCGGCCGCATCGTCCTCGCCGGCCTCGATCCCGAACCCGGCGAGCTCGGCGGCGAGCGCATCGACCATCGCCCGCTCCTCGCCGGTCACGCTCGGGATCTCGCAGAGCCGGACGAACCGCTCCAGCAGCCTCTCCTCGCTCATCGGGGGCAGGCTACGGACTCGATGCGGGGCTACGCGGTGTGGCGGATCTCGATCGCGTCGGCAGCGGCCGGCTCGCGCCCGGCGGCCCGCTCGGCTGCCGCGCCGACGAACTCGCGGAACAGCGGCTCCGGCCGCGTCGGGCGCGAGTTGAACTCGGGGTGGAACTGCGAGGCGACGAAGAACGGGTGATCGGGTAGCTCGACGATCTCGACGAGGCGCTCGTCCGGGGAGGTGCCGCTCATCACGAGCCCCTCGTCCTCGAGCCGGCGGCGGAGCATGTTGTTGACCTCGAAGCGGTGCCGGTGGCGCTTGTAGATGACCGCCTCGCCAGCGTAGATCGCCCGGGCCCTGGTTTCCTCGTGGAGCTTCACCGGATCGGCGCCGAGCCGCATCGTGCCGCCGAGGTCGGTGACCTCCTTCTGCTCGGGGAGCAGGTCGACCACCGGGTAGGGCGTCTCGGGGTCGAACTCGGCCGAGTTGGCGCCGTCCATGTCGCAGACGTGGCGCGCGTAGTCGACGACCGCCATCTGCATCCCCAGGCAGATCCCGAGGAACGGGACGCCGTTCTCGCGGGCCCAGCGGGAAGCGGCGACCTTCCCCTCGATCCCGCGCTCGCCGAATCCGCCCGGGATCAGGATCCCGTCGGCCTCCGCGAGCGCTCCGACGTCGAGCTCCTCGCTGCTGACGAGATCGACCTCGACGTTGACGCCATGGTGCCAGCCGCCGTGCTTGAGCGCCTCGATCACCGACTTGTAGGCGTCCTCGAGCTGCACGTACGTGCCGACCAGGGCGATCCGAACGGTGCCCTCGGCGGCGTCGGCGCGCCGGCAGAGCTCCTCCCAGTCGGACAGGTCGGGCGCCGGCGCCTCGATCGCGAAGTGGTCGAGGATCAGGTCATCGAGCCCCTCGGCGCGGAAGGCGAGCGGCACCTTGTAGGTGTTGTCGACGTCACGGGCCGAGATCACCGCTTCCTCGGGGAGCGAGCCGAACAGGGCGATCTTGCGGCGGATCTCGCGGTCGAGCCCGGACTCGAGCGGCAGAGCACCGCGTGCGGCTGGATCCCGATCCGGCGCAGCTCGTTGACCGAGTGCTGGGTCGGCTTCGTCTTCAGCTCGCCGGCGTGGCCGACGTAGGGAACGAGCGTCAGGTGCAGGAACATCGCCCGCTTCGGCCCGAGATCGGTGTAGAGCTGGCGGATCGCCTCGAGGAACGGCAGCGACTCGATGTCGCCGACGGTGCCGCCGATCTCGGTGATCACGAAGTCGACCGACTGGGCCTCGGCGACGATCAGGATCTTCTGCTTGATCTCGTCGGTGATGTGCGGGATCACCTGGACGGTGCCGCCGAGGTAGTCGCCGCGGCGCTCGCGGGCGATCACGGTGTTGTAGACCGATCCGGCGGAGACGCTCGACGCGCGCGAGGTGTTGTGGTCGGTGAAGCGCTCGTAGTGGCCGAGGTCGAGGTCGGTCTCGGCGCCGTCCTCGGTGACGAAGACCTCGCCGTGCTGGAACGGGCTCATCGTCCCCGGGTCGACGTTGATGTAGGGGTCGAACTTCTGCAGCTGGACGCGGAACCCGCGGGCGACGAGGAGGCGCCCGATCGAGGCCGACGCGATGCCCTTGCCGAGGGCCGAGACGACGCCCCCCGTGACGAAGAGGAACCTCGTCTCCCCTGCTGGCATCCGCACGCTCAAACCGGGGCCCGAGTCTAGCCGTCGCGCCGACGGAAGCCCCGATCCGATCGGCGGGCGCCGGTCCGAACTCCGCGTTTTGCGGAGGCGGGTACCCTGGGCCCGCATGGCCGCGAACGCAGAGACCGGACCTTCGGCGCCGCTCGCCGGCGGCTGCGGCTGATGCCCGGGGAGGCCTCGTTCGAGGAGACCGCGACCGGTCGCAACCGCACCGACGAGGGCTGGTTCGTCCTCAACGCCCGCGACGCGCGCTGGCACCACGCGGCCGGGCGCGGCGCCCGCACCGACCTCGAGGGCGACGTCGATTTCCCGCAGGTCGGCGTCCACGTCTGCGCCCTCGACCCCGGCGAGCCGATGGGCATGTACCACTGGGAGGCCGACCAGGAGGACTTCCTCGTGGTCGCCGGCGAGGCGCTGCTGCTCGTCGAGGGCGAGGAGCGGCCGCTGCGCCGCTGGGACTTCGTCCACTGTCCGCCGCAGACCGACCACATCATCGTCGGCGCCGGGGAGGGACCCTGCGTGATCGTCGCCGTCGGCGCCCGCGAGCACGAGGACTCCGACGGGTGGGGCGGCTACCCGGTCGAGCAGCTCGCGCTCGACCACGACGCCGGCGTCACCGCGGGCACGACCGACCCGGCCGTGGCCTACGCGTCGGTGCCGCGCCGCGAGCCGACCGCCTACCGCGCCGGCTGGCTGCCCGGCGACTGAGCCGGCGGATCCTCGAGCCGCCCGATCCGATCGAGCGCCCGGAGCGGCGCGAGACGGTCGATGCCCGCCGAGATCGAGCGGAACTCGCCGTAGATCGTCAGCAGCGCGACGACGGCGAGGGCGATCAGGCGGGCCTCGGTGCCGAGCGCCGCGAACAGCGCGACGCCGGCGACGGCGCCGGCGAGGTTGGCGCCGCAGTCGCCGAGCATCGCCCGCTCGCGGAGCGTCAGCGCCGCCCCGACCAGGAGCGGGCCGATGAAGACGCCGAGAAGCTGGAGAGGGAAGATCGTCCAGGCGCCGGCGCAGACCCCCGCGAGCACGAGCACGAGCGCCTTCTCGACCCGCCCGGGACGGAGGTCGAGCAGGTTGAAGAGGTTCGTGGTCAAAAGCAGCAACGCCAGGTCGGCGAGATAGCCGGGCCACTCGCGCCCGAGGCCCGAGACGGCGAACGCGGCCAGGCCGAACGCCCCGGCCGCCTTGATCGCTCCGGTCGAGAGCCGTCCGGCGAGCACAGCGCGGGCGTGCCCGCGCCAGCCCCGCGCGGTATCGCCGGCGTGGCCACGGCCGAGCATGTCGTCGAGCAGGCCGAGCAGCGCCACACCGAGCAGGTAGGCGGCCCAGCGCGCCAAGTCGGGCTCGAGCAGATCGAGATCGGCCCGGTCGTCGAGGACCGCGAGCGGAGCCAGCGCGATCATCGCGACCGAGATCGCCAGGGCCCCGGTCGGGAAAGCGACCGCGCGACCGCGCCAGTTGACCCGGGTCAGGCCGGCTCTCAGCATGTCCGCGGTCCAGGCGGGAAGCAGCCAGATCGCCAACGGAGCCGAGACGACCAGCCCGGCGATCGTCACGGGGAGCCGCCCCCGCGGGTGAACGGGGGCAGGTAGCTGCCGGCCTGGTCTTTGACCCCGAAGTTGCCGCGCACCCCGTCGAGCACGTAGACGAGCGCCACCTCGCCGGCCGGCAGGTCGAGATCGTCGACGGTGGCGATGCCGGCATCGATGAACGGCGCGAGCGTGCCGGGGTCGGTCGTGGTCAGCTCGGCACCGCTCGCGTCGGTGCCGGAGCCGGCGACGCCGTCGAGGATGGCGGCCTCGAAGGAATCGGCGGCATTGCGGTCGCCGGGATCGAGCTCCGGCGGGATCCGGGCGATCACGAGCCCGTCGACGTCGCGGAGGCTGCCGCTGAAGCGGACGAACAGGCTCTGCTCGATCGCCCTGATCACGGGCCCGCCCCCGGACAGCTCGCGGCCGACGGTCTCGCCGATCCTCGTCAGCGCGTCGGGGTCGTGGCGGATCCTCGCGTAGCGCTCCGGCAGGTCGTCGAGCATCGCCTGCTCGTCCGGGGGCAGCGCGATCTGCGCGACGGCGGCGACCTGGCCGTCCGCCGACTCGACCGCGTCATGGGCGGCGGCGACGAGATCCTCGTCGGACCCGCCGAGCTCGACGATCGCGATCCGCCGACCGGCGAGCCTCCCGGCCAGCGCCTCGGGCAGGATCTGGATGCTGAAGCGATCGCTGCGGTCGAGCTGGGACTGGAGGTCGT
This sequence comes from Solirubrobacterales bacterium, assembly GCA_041393495.1. GTDB lineage: Bacteria > Actinomycetota > Thermoleophilia > Solirubrobacterales > 70-9 > RHKX01. The sequence goes on from JAWKKA010000018.1 coordinate 28,948, forward strand.
CGGCGCGGCCCTCGGCCGCCTTCAGGTCCGAGCGCAGGCTCGCCTCGAGCTCCTCGGAGGCGCTCGAGACGACGTCGTCGGCGAGCCCGATCCCGATCAGGATCCCGACCGCGAGCGCGATGAAGACCGCCGCGAGCGAGGCGGCGTGGTAGCGACCGCTATAGCCCATTTGCCGCGAAGACTCGCAGGCGCGGGGGCGGCGCGGCTGAGCAGCTCGTGGCGGGCTCAGCCACCGAACGCGTCCCTGATCTTGATCCAGAGCAGCTCGAAGACGTTGTCGATCCCCGGCGAGGCGACGATCACCGCGACGACGACGAGGACGAACGCGAACGCGAACAGCGCGATCCCCGGCACGCCGATCCCGGGCCGGTAGAGGCGGCTGACGCCCTTGGCATCGACGAGGGTCTCGCCGACCCGCAGCCGGGTCAGGAACGTCGAGGACATGCCCGGCCGGTTCTTGTCGAGGAACTCGACGAGGTTGAAGTGGGCGCCGACCATCACGATCAGCGCCGCCCCCTTCTCGTTGGCGAGCAGCATCGCGACGTCCTGGCTCGTCCCCGGCGCCGGGATCACGAGGTGCTCGAGCCCGGCTTCGAGGAGGCGCTCGCGGCCGGGGGCGCGGCCGTCGGGGTAGGCGTGGACGATCAGCTCCGCTCCCGAGCGCAGGGCGCGGTCGGTGGCGCTGTCCATGTCGCCGAGGATCACGTCCGGCTTCAGCCCCGCCCGGAGGACGGCGTCGGCGCCGCCGTCGACGCCGACGATCAGCGGGCGGACGTCGCGGATGTAGGCGTTCAGCGCCGCGAGGTCTTCGCGGTAGCGCGGGCCGCGGACGACGATCAGCACCTGGCGGCCGTCGAAGCGCGTCCGGGTCTGCGGCAGCGCGATCTCGCCGGAGAGCAGCTCGCTCTCCTCGCGGACGTGCGCGATCGTGTTCGTTGCGAACTCGGCGATCGCGCGGTCGATCCGCGCCCGCTGGTCGGCGAGCCGGGCCTCGAGTCCCTCGACCGTGGGTCGGGTCCCCGCCGCGACGGTCCGGCCGGAGAGGCGGATGTCGCCGCCCTCGAGCTCGATGACGTCGCCGCGATCGAGCGTCTCGAACAAGGGCGCGTCGACGGCCTCGACGAGGACCACGCCGGCGCGGGCGAGGATCAGCGGGCCGACGTTCGGGTAGCGGTCGGTCGAGAACGGCGCCACGTTGACGACCGCCTGAGCCCCCGACGCCGCCAGGTCCTCGGCGGCGATCCGGTCGAGGTCGGCGTGGTCGATCACGGCGACCTCGCCGATCTCGAGGCGCTTGACGAGGTCCTTGGTGCGCTTGCCGAGCCGGACCGGTCCGACCACCCTGCGGGCGGGGTCGGTGTCGGTTTCGGCTCCGCTTCGCCGAGTGAGCAGTCCGCGCAGCCTCCCACCCGTGCTCATGAGCCGATTATGCGGCAGTCAGGAGCTTCCTTGCGTGCCTGCCGGCCGCCTCGTCCCCGTCCTCGGCGCCGAGCATGCGGACGATCTCCGCCTGCCGGCCCGCGCCGCTGACCGCCTCGACGTCGGCGATGGTCGCATCCCCGGCCGCCTCCTTGACGACCCGGAAATGCGTCGATGCCAGCGCCGCGACCTGGGCGAGGTGGGTGATGCAGACCACCTGCCGGTCCTGCCCGAGCGCCCGCAGGCGCTCGCCGACGCGGCGCGCGACCTTGCCGCCGACCCCGGCGTCGATCTCGTCGAAGACCATCGTCTCGACCTCGCCGGCGGGTCCGGTCCCGGCCAGCGCCAGCATCACGCGGGACAACTCGCCGCCGGACGCGGCTTCGCTGAGCGGCGCGATCGGCATCCCCGGGTTCGTGGCCACCCGCAGCTCGACCGTCTCGCGGCCGCTCGGGCCGTACCCGTCCGCGGCCGGCTCGAGCGCAACCTCGATCCGGGCACCGTCCATCGCCAGCTCGGCGAGCGCTGCGGTGGCCCGGCTCTCCAGCTCGGGGGCCGCGGCGGAGCGCGAGCGCGACAGGCGCTCGCCGAGCTTCGCCCGCTCCGTCTCGACCGCCGCGAGGCGCGACTCGATCTCGCCACCCAGCTCGCTTGCCCGCTCGAGCTGCTCGAGCTCGGCGCGACATCGCTCCGCGTGCGCGAGCACGGCCTCGGCGCTGCCGCCGTGCTTGCGGATCAGCCGCTCGACCTCGTCGAGGCGGACCTCGAGTTGCTCGAGCCGCCCCGGCTCGGCCTCGATCCCCTCGAGGTAGTCGCGCAGCTCGCGGGCGAGATCGCTGAGCTCGACCGCTGCCGCGGCGGCGCGGGCGGCGAGCGGGTCGAGCGCCGGATCGAAGGCGGCGTTGCGCCCGAGCGCGGACTCGGCCTCGGCGAGCGCGGCAGCCGCGCCGTCGCCGCCCTCGCCGCCGGAGATCGCGATCAGCGCAGTGCCGGCGGCCTCGCGCAGCGACTCGGCGTGGCGGAGGCGATCCCGCTCGGCCCCGAGGTCGGCGAGCTCGGCGGGGTCGACCGCCGCGGCCTCGATCTCGTCGAGCTCGAAGCGGAGCAGGTCGATGTCGCGCTCCCGGGCCCCCTCGCGGGCCAACAGCTCGTCACGCTCGCGCCGCAGCGCGACAACCGCGGCGTGGGCGGCCCGGTAGCGGCCGAGCAGCTCGAGATGCTCAGGGCCCGCGAACCCGTCGAGGACCTCGGCCTGGGCGGCGGCCAGCATCAGCCGGCGGTGCTCGTGCTGGCCGTAGAACGCGAGCAGGCGCGTGCCGAGCGTGCGCAGATCGGCGGCGGAGGCCGCGCGGCCGGCGATGAACGCGGACGTGCGCCCCGTGCCCGCCGAGACGCGCCGCGCCAGGACGACCTCCTCGCCGGGCGGCAGGCGCTCGGCGATCGCGCCGAGCTCGGAGCCGGCGAGCAGCGCCTCGGGAACCTCGAACGTCCCCTCCACCCACGCCTCGGCGGCGCCGGGGCGGACGATGGCGCTGCGCGGCCTGCCGCCCATCAGCAGATCGAGCGAGTGGGCCAGCACGGTCTTGCCGGCCCCGGTCTCGCCGGTGATCACGTTCAGCCCGGGACCGAAGCGCATCTCGGCCCGCTCGATCAGCAGCAGGTTCTCGATTCGCAGCTCGCGCAGCACGCCGTTGTTGGTAGCAGGGGCCGACGACGGATCGGAGCTGCTGCGAGCAGCACTCCGGGTGGAAGGCCGCAAGCGAGCACCGCGGCGCGGGCGGCGCGGGCCGGCCCCGGGGACCGGCCCGCCGCCTCGGCCGACCTTGCGCGGCCGGGGCGGGGCGGCCTGCGACGGGTTGTCGGCGCCAAGCGCCCCAGCGGCCCTTGCCCTACCCGTGCCAGCCCCTGCGGCGGCCTCCCCGCACCCCCGCTCCGACCGCCCGTCGCTACCGGTGATCGCGAATCCGTGAGCTCAGTGGGCCAGGCGGCCGAACTTCTCGCGGATCCGCCGGTAGAAGCTCTCGCCCTCGAGCTGCGCGAGCAGCGCGAGGTTGTCGCGAAAGGCGACGACGACCTCCTCGCCGGGGGCCAGGGTGCCCGACTCGATCCCGTCGATGCCGATGTCGACGGAGTCGCGGCTGCCGACGTTCTCGACGTGGAGGAGGTCGCCGGGCGCGACGACGAGCGCCCGCGCGGTCAGCGTGTGGGGGGCGATGAAGCTGACGACGTAGCCCTCGACCCCCCAGGCGAGGATCGGGCCGTTGTTGGCGAGGTTGTAGCCGGTCGATCCGGCCGGGGTCGCGGCGACGAGTCCGTCGCAGCGCACCCGGCCGACCTCGCGGCCGGCGACGCTGTAGCTGAGCTCGGCGACGCGTTGGTGCGGCCGCCTCGTGAACGAGACATCGTTGACCGCGACATGGCTCTCGCCGCCGACGGTGACCTCGAGGCCGGGCATCGCGACCGTCTCGAACTCGCCGGCGAAGGCCCGCTCGAGCCCGGCCTCGAGCTCATCGGACTCGACGGCGGCGAGAAACCCGATGGTGCCGTAGTTGATCCCGAAGACGGGGACATCGGTTCCCGTGTAGCGCCGCAACGCCCTGAGGATCGTGCCGTCGCCGCCGAGCGCGATGCAGAGGTCGACGTCCCCGGGCAGCTCGGCGGCGAACCCGATCTCGTCGATCGCAGCGCGCCGGTCGGCCGCTTCGGGCTCGCGCTCGACGACGACGACCTCGCAGTCGGCCCGCTCCGCCGCCCGCGCCGTCGCGACGATCGCTGCGTCGGTGTTGCTCGGGCGGGAGTGGGTGAGGACGGCGACCCGCCTCATCCGACGGCCTCCGCGATCGCGGCCGTCAGGTCGGCCGGGCCGGCGCCGCGGGCGAGGTGGACGAAGTACTCCTGGTTTCCTTTCGGCCCGGGGATCCCGGCCGCGGCGACGGCGCTCGCCCCCAAGCCGATCCCCGCTGCCGCCGCCACGACGCCCGCGATCGCCTCGCGTCGATCCTCGGCGGCGCGGACGACGCCGCCCTTGCCGACCCTGCCGCGACCGAGCTCGAACTGCGGTTTCACCATCGCCAGCACCTCCCCATCATCGGCGATCGCCGCGGCGATCGGCCCGAGCACCTTGGCCAGTGAGATGAAGCTGACATCGACCGTCACCAGCGCGGGGCGGAACGGCAGCCCGCCCGGCTCGAGGTTGCGGACGTTGACGCCCTCGACGACGGTGACCCGCTCGTCGTTGCGAAGCGACCAGTCGAGCTGGCCGCGGCCGACGTCGAGCGCGATCACCCGGGCGGCGCCGCGCTGCAGCAGGCAGTCGGTGAAGCCGCCCGTCGAGGCGCCGACGTCGAGGCAGTCGCGGCCGGCCGGATCGACGGCGAACGCGTCGAGCGCGGCCTCGAGCTTGAGGCCGCCCCGGGAGACGTAGCGCCGGCCCTCCTCGAGCTCGATGTGGACGTCCTCGGCGACCATCTGCCCCGGCTTCAGCGCCTTCTCGCCGCCACGGCCGATTCGCACCTTCCCCGCCCGGATCGACTCGGCGGCGGCGGTTCGCGACGGCGCCAGGCCGCGTTCGGCGATCAACGAGTCGAGCCGGGTCCGCACGACCGGGACGGTAGCGGCCGCCGCAGGCCGCATCCAGCGACCGAGCGCGTTGCCGCCCGGCCGCGAGCACCGCGCCGCGTGTGATCGGACTCACACACAAGCCGGACAGGTGTTCGTATAGTCGTTGCAAGCTTAAAGGCCGGTCGGCCACCGCCTCATATCGCGGTGTCCCCGAGGCCGGCCCCTCTCAACACCCATAACTCTCCTCCCTGTACCCGAGAGCGCCCCCTTGTGGGGCGCTTTCGCTTTCCGGGGCCCCCTCCCTCCGACGAACGTCGAGGCTTTCGCCAATGGACTTGACATGACACGTCGGTCGCGGGAAGGTCTAGCCAGTCGAACGAGGCTCCGGATCGACCGGGGCCGGGAGGAGAGTCAACCGATGAAGAACCTCGGGAAGGGGCCATCGCCCGCACTGCTCGTCGCCGTGATCGCGATGGCGTTCGCGCTGGTCGGGACCGCAGTCGCGGCCAACGACGGGGCGATCTACCCGAAGCTGACCAAGTCGAAGGTCAAGAAGATCGCCAAGAAGCAGGCGAACAAGCAGCTCAAGGCGAACGTGAACGGCTCGCACGTCAACCTCGCCGATGAGGCGACCGACGCCGACAACCTCGGCGGGAACCCGCCCGGCTACTACCAGAAGAAGGGCCTGGCGCCGTTCACCGCGGCGACTCTCCTCAACAACTGGACCCGGTTCGGCAACGACTGGTCGCAGCCCGGGTACTGGGTCGACGAGGACGGCGTGGTCAACCTCCAGGGCGCCCTCAGCGGCGGCACCCAGCCGCCGGCCTTCTCGCTGCCGGCCGGAGTCCGGCCAGCGACGTGGCGGAGCTACGTGATCCGCTGCTCCGGCGGGCCCGGGCAGGTCGAGATCAGCCCGACCACCGGCAACGTCTCGATCTACAACTACGGGGGGTCGACCTGCGCGACCTACGCGTTCCTGGACGGGATCACGTTCCGGCCCGACAACTGATCGGATGAAGCGGACGGCCACTGCCGCGGCGGTGGCCGCGCTGGTCCTCCTCGCCGGGGCCTGCGGCTCCGGCGGGGAGGATCCGGCGAGCTCGCCTGCCACCGCCACCACCGTCCCGGCCGGGACCATCGCCACCGCCCCGGACCCTGCCGGAGGCGGCATCGAAGCCCCGGGCCCTGCCGGAGGCGGCGGCGAGGCCGGCGCCGACGGGAGCTCCGGCGATCGCAGCCGCGACCGCTCCGAGAAGCCGGGCCGACGCGGCTCGGGGAACGGCGGCGGCCCGGCGGCCGACGACGGGTCCGCCGCGAGCGGGCAAGCGTCGACGAGCGGTGGCGGCAGCCTCGATGTATCGGGGTCGGCGGCCGAGCAGGAGGCCGGCCCGGTCAGCGGCAGCGACCCCGGCGGCCGCTCCGAGGCCGAGCAGCAATCGGACGGCTGATCGAGCCGCGTGCGCTGGTCGCGTCGCTGGGCGGCTCGCCGAACGACGAATAGCTACCAAGAATTGTGAGTTGTTCGTCGCTCGGCCGGGGCCTCACCCGAGCCGGCGCTCCCCGCTACCTGACCGGGGCCGGGCGACGGCGTGCAGCACGACGCGCGGATGCAGCTACCGGACCGCGGGCTGGCCGAGCGCCGCAAGCACCCGCTCGGCAACGGCCTCGCCGGTCAGGCCGACCTCGGCGCGAAGCAGCGCCGGCGTTCCGTGGGTGACGTAGCGGTCGGGGAGCCCGAACCGGACCACGCGGGCCCGATCGGCGCCGTGGGCGTCCTCGAGGTGCTCGAGCACCGCGGCGCCGAAGCCGCCCGCCAGCACGTTCTCCTCGATCGTCGCGACGATCTCGTGGTCGGCGGCGAGCCGGTCGACGAGGCCGGCGTCGAGGGGCTTGGCGAAGCGGGCGTCGGCGACGGTCGGATGGAGGCCGTGGCCGGCGAGCACCGCGGCCGCGTCGTTTGCGACCTGCACGCCCCAGCCGTAGCCGAGCAGCGCCACCCGCTCGCCCTCCTGCAGCACCTCGCCCGTGCCGATCTCGATCGCGCGCGGCGGCTCCGGCAGCGGCACGCCTTCGGCCGTGCCGCGCGGATAGCGGAAGGCGATCGGCCCGTCGTCGTAGGCGAGGGCCGTGCGAAGCATGTTGACCAGCATCGCCTCGTCGCGGGGGGCCATCAGGACGACGTTCGGCAGCGGCCGGAAGTAGGAGACGTCGAAGGCCCCGTGATGGGTCGGGCCGTCGTCGCCGACGAGCCCGGCGCGGTCCATCGCGAAGACGACGTTGAGCTCCTGCAGGCAGACGTCGTGGACGATCTGGTCGAAAGCGCGCTGCAGGAAGGTCGAGTAGATCGCGCAAACCGGCTTGCCGCCCTGGAGCGCGAGGCCGGAGGCGAACAGGACCGCCTCCTGCTCGGCGATGCCGACGTCGATGTACTGCTCGGGGACCTCGCGGGCGAGCACATCGAGGCCGGTCCCCCCCGCCATCGCCGCGGTGATGCCGATCACCCGGCGGTCGCTCTTCGCCTCGGCGACGAGCGCGTCGGCGAACACCGCCGTGTAGGCGGGCGGCGCCGGCTTCGGCGCCGCGGTCTCGAGCTTCTCGGGCGCGATCGAGGCCGGCGCGTCGGACTCGGTGACGGGGACGAGCTTCGGCGTCGGCGCCGCCTCGGCGGGCGCCCGGTCGACGATCGAGCCGGGCTTCGCCGCGTGCCATTTCTCCATCCCCTCGAGGCCGCCGTCCTCGGCCGCCGCGAACCCGCGCCCCTTGACCGTGTGGATGTGGACCACGACCGGGCGATCGGCGTCGAACGCCTGGCGGAGCGCCCAGCGCAGGTCGGCGACGTCGTGACCGTCGATCACGCCCATGTAGGCGATCCCGAGCTCCTCGAAGAGCAGGCCGGGCGCCCAGTAGGCCTTGATCGCCGACTTGATCTCGGGGCCGAGCCGCTCGATCCGCCGGCCGAGCCCGAGCGGCAGCCGCGAGAGCCGCTCCTCGACGTCCTCGCGGGCGTGGAAGAGGCGCGGGTTGAGCCGGAAGCGGTTGAAGTAGTGCGAGAGGGCGCCGACGTTCGGCGAGATCGACATGCCGTTGTCGTTGAGGACGATCACGATCGGCGTCTCGAGGCCGCCCGCCTGGTGCAGCGCCTCGTAGGCGACGCCGCCGGTCAGCGCTCCGTCGCCGATCACCGCGACGACCCGGCCGTCGGGGCCGATCCCGCGCCGCATCGCCTCCTTGAGGCCGACCGCGTAGCCGATCGAGGTCGACGCGTGGCCGGCGCCCATGATGTCGTGCGGGGACTCGGGGATCGAGCAGAACGGCGCCAGCCCGCCGTACTGGCGGATCGTCGCGAGCCGGTCCTTGCGCCCGGTGAGGATCTTGTGCGGGTAGGCCTGGTGGCCGACGTCCCAGAGGATCTTGTCCCGCGGCGAGTCCATCAGGCTGTGCAAGGCGACCGCGAGCTCGCAGGTCCCGAGGTTGGCGCCGAAGTGGCCGCCGATCTCGCCGATCGTGTCGATGATCAGCTCGCGCGTCTCCTGGGCGACCTCCTGGAGCTGGTCGTCGTCGAGTCGGTGCAGGTCGGCCGGCCCCTCGATCGTGTCGAGGAGCCGCGGACTGTCGGTGCGGTCGCTGTCGCTCATCTGCCCTGGTGAGTGGTGCGGCCCGGCCGCGCCGGGCTCCCCCGATTGTCACAGGTTGCCCGCCGTCGGTCACGGCCAATCACGGCGTCGTGCAAGCGCCGCGACCCGCGGCCTCGCGCTCGCCAGGTCGTCGGCAGCCCGGCGCGGGCCCGCTCGGCAGCTTCGGGGAGGCTTGCCCGGCGCTTCGGCGCGGCCTGCGCTCAGGAGGTCCGGGTGGCGATGAAGGTGGCGATCCGGCGCAGGTCCTCGACCTCGCCGCCGGCGTCGTCGAGCGAGCGGGCCGCCTTCTCATACGACTCGGCAGCGAGATCGCGGGCGCGGTCGAGGCCGAACAGGCTGACGTAGGTGAGCTTGCCGTGGCGCTCGTCGGAGCCGCTCGGCTTGCCGAGCTCGGCCTCGCTCCCGATCACGTCGAGGATGTCGTCGACGATCTGAAACAGCAGGCCGAGCTCCGTGGCGAACCGGCGGTAGGGCGCCTCCACCTCCGCCCCGCGCCCGGCGAGCGCCAGCGCCGCGCCGACGCTGACGGCGATCAGCCGGCCGGTCTTCAGCGAGTGCAGCATCCGCAGCGAATCCGGGTCCCGCCCGCCGCCGATCACGTCGACGTACTGGCCTCCGACCATCCCGTCGACGCCGGTCGCGGCGGCGATCTCGCGAACGGCGGCGAGCACCCGGGCGGGATCGCCGCGCTGCTGGCAGGCAAGCCGGATCGCCTCGGCGAAGAGCGCGTCCCCGGCGAGGATCGCGACGTCCTCGCCGTGGGCGACGTGCGCGGTCGGGCGTCCCCGGCGCAGGTCGTCGTCGTCCATCGCCGGCAGGTCGTCGTGGATCAGCGAGTAGGTGTGGATCAGCTCCAGCGAGCTGGCAACCGGCAACAGGTCGGCCGGCTCGAGCCCGAGCGCCCGCCCGGTCGCCAGGCAGAGCACCGGCCGGATCCGCTTGCCGCCGGCGAGCAACGAGTAGCGCATCGCCGCCTCGAGCCCCATCGTCTCGGGGCGCGGCGAGTAGGCAAGCCCGTCGAGATGCTCCTCGACGAGCCGCCGGAGGTCGTCCGGATACTCGCTCACCGGCTCAGGCGCTCTCGGACCGCTCCGCCGCCGCCCGCGCCGCCTCGGCAGCCGTGGCGCCGGCCTCGGCGGCGATCCGGGCGGCTTCCTGCGCCAACTCGACGGCGGCGGCATCGCCGGTCCCCGCGTCGGCGAGGGTCGCCGCGATCTCGTGCAGCCGCGTTGCCGCTCGCCGCAGCTCGTCGATGCTCCCCTCCTGTCTCACGCCGTCGCCTCCGACCCGGCGCCGACACCCCGCGCCACCGCCGCAAGGACGCCGTTGACGAAGCCGGGGGCATCGGTGCCGCAGTAGCGGCGGGTCGTCGAGACCGCCTCGTCGATCGAGACCGCCACCGGGATCTCATCGCGATGGAGGATCTCGAACACGGCGATCCGCATGATCCCGCGCTCGAGCGGCGCGATCCGCTCGATCGTCCAGCCGCGGGCATTGGCGGCGATCTCGGCGTCGATCGCGGCGAGCTCGGCGTCGGCCCCCTCGGCGAGCTCGCGCGTGAACGGCTTCGCGCCGGCGAGCAGGTCCGCGAGAGGGCGGCCGGTCACGTCGCGCTGATAGAGCGCGAAGGCGGCGTCGCGGCGTTGATCGGATCGGCGCACGGGCGGGAGGTTACGGGGCGGCGTGGCCGGCGCGCCGGTGCGGCGCCGGCGTTTGCGGTCGCCGGGAGATATTCCCGGTTCGGTGCCTGGCGCCGGACCGCCGCCGCGAACGGGCCGAAGGCGCTATGCCCGCGAGACGTACTCGCCCGAGCGGGTGTCGACGCGCACCGTCTCGCCCTCCTCGATGAAGAGGGGGACGTCGATGGTGACGCCGGTCTCGAGCGTCGCCGGCTTCGAGCCGCCGCCCGAGGCGGTGTCGCCCTTGAGGCCGGGCTGGGTCTCGGCGACGGCCAGGTCCACGGCGCTCGGGATCTGGACGCCGGCCGGGCGCTCGTCGACGAAGAGGATCTCGACCTCGTCGTTGGGGCGGACCCAGCGCATCGCGCCCGGATCGAGGTCGGACGGGAGCTCGAGCTGCTCGTAGCTCTGGTTGTCCATGAAGACCTGGGCGTCGCCGGAGTCGTAGAGGTACTGCATCCGCCGGGTCTCGGTCCGGACCGGGCGGAACTTCTCCCCCGCCCGGAACGTCTTGTCGATCACCGAGCCGTCGTCGACCCGGCGCAGCTTGGTCCGCACGAATGCGCCGCCCTTGCCGGGCTTGACGTGCTGAAACTCCATGATCCGGAAGATCTTCCCCTCGACCTCGATGTGGGTCCCGTTCTTGAACTGATTCGTGGAGATCACGGCGGGCAGAGTAGCGGCCGGCCGACGAGAGCTTCCGGTGGCTCGACCTCAGCCACCGGTGGCGGGACCTCAGGCCGGCGATCCCGCGTCCGCAGGAGCGGACGGGCCCGCGTTCGCCGCCGGGCCCGCGGTCGCGTAGCCGGCCATCAGCTCGCGCTCGCGCTCGTGGCGGGGGTAGAAGCGGAAGACGACGAAGGCGCCGATCAGGATCGCGACGAGGCCGGCCACGTAGGCCCAATCGTCGCCCTGCAGGAACGCCTCGCGGGCCCCGGCGATGATCTGGTCCTTGTACTGCGGGTACTGCTCGGCGAGGTTGGCGGCGCTCGAGAACGACTTCTGGAGCTCCGACTGGGTCGCGTCGGTGACCTTGTCGGCGTGCGGCGCGGAGGCGATCTGGCTCGAGACCGATGCCGCGTAGCCGGCGGTCAGGACGGCCCCGAGGATCGACTGCATGATCGCCCCGCCGAGGTCGCGCTGAAGATCGGCGGTCGCCGATGCCATCCCGGCCCGATCGACCGGGACCGATCCGGTCAGCGAGTGCGAGGCCGGCGTGCCGGCGAAGCCGATCCCGATCCCGACGAACCCGTAGGCGAGGCCGATGTGCCAGTAGGGGCTCGACTCGTCCCAGAGCAGCAGCATCGTCAGAAAGCCGGCGAGGATGAACACGTAGCCGACGAGCAGCGTGAACCGCGCTCCCCGCGCCTCGACGAGCGTCGCCGAGCGCGGCGCGATCACGACCATCAGCGCCGCCGCCGGCAGGATCGAGACGCCGGCCTCGAAGGTCGAGTACTCGAGCACGTTCTGGAGGAACTGCTGGCCGATGAACGCAGCCGCCATCAGCGAGCCGAAGACGATCACCCCGGCGACGGCTGCGACCCAGAACGTCGGCCGCGCCGCGACGTGGAGGTCATAGAGCGGGTTGCCGACGCGGCGCTGGCGGATCACGAAGCCGACCACCGCGGCGAGGGCCACGGCCAGCAGCCCGATCACCAGCGTCCCCTCGCCCGGCACGGCGGCGAAGTTGATCCCGAGCACGAGCGCGGCGACCATCAGGATCGAGAGCATTCCGCCGAGGTTGTCGACGGGATCCGTCGTCTCGTTCACGTGCGCCGGGATCAGGCGCAGCGCCGCGATCAGCGCGACGACCGCCAGCGGCAGCGTGATGAGGAAGCAGGAGCCCCAGTCGAAGCCCTCGAGCAGCGCGCCCGAGACCATCGGACCGAGCGCCGAGAGCGCGCCGCCGATCGCCGACCAGAGCGCGATCGCCTTGGTCCGGGCGGGTCCCGACCAGAGCGCCGTGATCAGCGCCAGGGTCGTCGGGAAAGCCATCCCGGCGGCGAGGCCACCGATCACGCGGGCGGCGAACAGCACCTCGACCGAGGGCGCGAGGCCGGCGAGCAGCGACGCCGGGATCGTGATCGCCATCCCGAGGACCACCATCAGCTTGCGTCCGTGGCGGTCGCCGAGCGCGCCCAGGTAGAGGACCGAGGCGGCGAGGCCGAGCGAGTAGCCGACGGCGACGAGGTTGAGCTCGGTCTGGCTCGCGTCGAAGGCCTTGCCGATGTCGGGCAGGGCGACGTTGGCGACCGAGAGGTTCAGGTTGGCGACGGCCGCGACGAGGATCAGGACGGCCAGCACGGCGGTCGCGCGCTGCGGTGTGGAGCCCTCTCGGGTGCTGGCTGCTTCAGGCATTCGAACGACCTCGGTCGGCAACCCTATCCGCGCGCGGGGCGCCGGCCGTCACCCCGGCGATGTGAAAGCGCGACCGGCGGCGATCAGCCGATCCCGGGCGGGTCGACCTCGTCGACGTAGAGATCGACCGCCGGATCGGCGCCGGGCGCCGCCGCGTACCGCTCGAAGTCGCTGACGCCCGCGGCGGCGAGAACGTCCTCGGCGAGGAAGAAGTTCCCGGTGCACTCGCGGCTCGGGCGGGTCAGGATCGCGTGGGCGGCGTCGGCGACGAGCTCCGGCTTCCGCGACCGCGCCATCGCGGCCTCGCCGCCGAGCAGGTTCCGGACCGCCGCCGTCGCGATGATCGTCCGCGGCCACAGCGAGTTGAAGGCGATCCCGTCGCCCGCGAACTCCGCCGCCATCCCGAGCGTGCAGAGGCTCATCCCGTACTTGGCGATGGTGTAGGCGACGTGGTCCTTCGCCCAGCGCGGCTCGAGGCTGAGCGGCGGCGACAGGGTCAGGACGTGCGGGTTCGCGGCCCGCCGCAGGTGCGGCACGCACAGCTTCGAGAGGACGAACGCGCCGCGCGCGTTGATGTCCTGCATCAGGTCGTAGCGCTTCATCTCGATCTGTTCGGTGCCGACGAGGTTGATCGCGCTCGCGTTGTTGACGCAGACGTCGATGCCGCCGAAGCGCTCGACCGTTTCCGCCACCGCCTCCGCGACGCGACCCTCGTCGCGGATGTCGCCGACGATCGCAAGCGCCTCGCCGCCGGCGTCGGCGATCGCGGCCGCCGCGGTGTGGATCGTCCCCTCGAGCTTCGGGTGCGGCTGGTCGGTCTTCGCGATCAACGCGACGTTGGCGCCGTCGCGGGCGGCGCGGAGCGCGATCGCGAGGCCGATGCCGCGGCTGCCGCCGCTCATCAGGATCGTCCTGCCGGCGAGGGTGCGCTGGTCGCTCATCGGCGGGACGCTATCCGGTCGGAGAACGGCGGCGGCCGCGGCTGCGCTTCTTCTTCTTCGATCGCGGGTGGCCGGCCTTCGCCGGCTGCCGCCGCTCCGCCTCGACCTCGGCCCCGAGCGCCGCCTCGAGCTTCGAGCCCTCCCCGGCCTCGAGCACGTCCTCGGCCTCGCTGATCAGCGCCGGCGTCCCCGCGGGCACGGCCGGCGACAGGCGCCAGAAGGTGATCTGCTGGCCGAGGCTCCACAGGCTCGTCGTGATCGAGTAGATCGCCAGGCCGGCCGGAAAGCGCATGATCACGGTCGCGAACAGCAGCGGCAGCCCCATCGCGATGCCGCGGTGGCTGCTCTGCAGGGTCCGGGTCGCGATCGCGCTCGACGCGAGCTGCGAGCAGACGTAGATGAGCAGCATCGCGACGAGCACCGCCCCCTCCGGCTTGGCGGTCAGGTCGGGGACGAACAGGAACCCGGAGTCCCCGAACATGCCGTTGGTCGCATCCTGGCGCAGCAACATGTACAGCGAGATGAAGATCGGGACCTGCAGGAGCAGCGGCCCGACCGACGCGAGCGGGTTGATGCCGTGCTCCCGGTAGTAGGCCGTCATCTCCTGCTGGAGCTTCTGCTTGTCGTCCTTGTGCTGCTCGCGGATTCGCTTCAGCTCCGGCATGTGCAGCTTCATCTCGCGCTGTGAGCGGAACTGGCGGACGACGAGCGGCAGCGTCAGCATCCGGGTCAGAAGCGTCAGGCCGACGATCGCGAGCCCCCAGGTCAGCCCGGCGCCGTGGAGGCCCTCGAGGACCCATTCCTCGACGTCGTTGAGCGGCTGGAGGATGTTGGCGAGGACCGGCACGCGGGGCCGGAAAGCCTAGCGATGCCGACCCGGCGCCCCCCCGGGCGGGCGCGCGTCGCGCAGCCAGCAGGCCGGCCGCCGTTCGCGCCGCCGAACGGCTTCCGCGTAGGATCGGCGCATGCCGCTCGCCCACACCGCGCCGCTGCGCCGCGAGATCGCGGCCGCCTTTCCGGATCGCCCGTTCGCGGTCCGGTTCTGGGACGGGTCACGGATCGACGCGACCGCCGACGGCGGCCCGACGTTCACGGTCCGCTCCCCGCGCGCGGTCGCCCACGCCCTGCGGGCCCCGGGCCAGCTCGGCATCGGCCGCGCCTACGTCGGCGGCGAGCTCGAGGTCGATGACATCGACGCGGTGATCCGCATGCTCGACGACTGGAAGCCGCCGCCCGTCCCGGCCACGACGCGGTTGCGGCTGATCGCCGCCGCGCTGGCGGCGAACGGCCTCACCCTCCCCCCCGCCGCGCCCCGCGCCGAGCTGCGGCCGCGGGGCGCCCGGCGAACGAAGGAGCGCGACGCCCGCTCGGTTCGCCACCACTACGACCTGCCGCCCGAGTTCTTCGCGCTGTTCCTCGACGAGTCGATGACCTACAGCTGCGCGATCTTCTCGCGCGGTGCGACGACGCTGGAGGAGGCGCAGGAGGCGAAGCTCGAGATGGTCTGCGCGAAGCTCGACCTGCAGCCCGGCGACCGCCTCCTCGACATCGGTTGCGGCTGGGGCAGCTTCGCGACGCACGCCGCCCTCCGCCACGGGGTCGAGGTCGTCGGGATCACGCTCTCGGAGCCGCAGGCGCGGGTCGCGCGGCAGCGCGCGGCCGAGGCCGGCGTCGGCGAGCGGGTCGAGATCCGGGTCATGGACTACCGCGACCTGGCCGGCGAGCGCTACGACGCGATTGCCAGCATCGGCATGGTCGAGCACGTCGGCCCGGAGCGGATCGACCTCTACGCCGGGCAGCTCGCGGCGCTGCTCCCGACGGGCGGACGGCTGCTCAATCACGGCATCGCCCGGCTCCGCCCGAGCGATCCCGAGCCGGGGCCGTTCTCGGAGCGCTACGTGTTCCCCGACGGGGACCCGCTGCCCCTCTCACGGGTCCAGCTCGCGCTCGAGCGGGCCGGGTTCGTGACCGGGCACCTCGAGGGGTTCGCCGAGGACTACGCGGAAACGCTGCGCCACTGGGCGCGGCGCCTCGACGAGAACATCGACCGCGCGACCGCGCTCGCCGGCGCCGAGCGCGTCCGCGTCTGGCGGCTCTACCTGCGCGCGGCCCGCAACGGCTTCGAGACCGGATTCACCTCGATCTACCAGGTCCGCGCCCGGCTCGCCTGAGCGGCGGGCCCGCCGGGAGGCCCTTGCGCCCCGAGCGACGTGCCCGCGCCCGGCTCCCCTGAGCGGCGACAACCCCAGGAAGGCCTCTCCACCGCCGCGAGCGACGAATACTTCACAAGTATTGGTAGATGTTCGTCGCTCGCGGTGGGGCGGCGGGGTCCCGCGCCGGGGGCGGCGGGGGTCCCGCGCGTGGGGCGGCGGGGTCCCGCGCCGGGGGCGGCGGGGTCGTTCGCTGGGTGAGCTACTTCGGGCGGCTGCTGAGGTTCCGGTGGCCGGCGTCGGTGACGAGCACGAGGTCCTCGATCCGGACCCCGAACGCGCCGGGGACGTAGATCCCGGGCTCGACCGTGACGACGTCACCGGCGAGCAGCGTGTCCTCGGAGCGCATCGACAGGCGCGGTGGCTCGTGGACCTCGATCCCGACGCCGTGGCCGAGCCCGTGTCCGAACTGCTCGCCGTAGCCGCCCTCGCTGATCAGCTCGCGAGCGACGGCGTCGACGGCACGTCCGTCCGCACCCGCCGCGATCGCGGCGAGCGCCGCCTGCTGTGCGGCGAGGACCAGCTCGTAGACCTCGCGCTGAGCGGGGTCGGGGTCGCCGTCGACGAGCGTCCGCGTGCAGTCCGAGCAGTAGCCGTCGACGATCGCCCCCATGTCGATGACGACGTACTCGCCGCGGTCGATCGCACGCTCGCCCGGAACCGCGTGCGGCAGCGCCCCGTTCGCCCCGGCGGCGACGATCGCCGGAAACGACGGCCCCTCGGCCCCGAGCTCGCGCATCCGCTGCTCGGCCGCGAGCGCGACCTCGCGCTCGCTGCGGCCGGCGAGTCCGCGCCCCTCGATCCAGGCGTAGACCTCGTCGGTCAGCGCGGCGGCGGCCGCGATCGCCTCGACCTCGGCCCCGTCCTTGACCCGCCGCAGGTCGGTCACGAGATCCGCGACCGCCACCAGCTCGACGCCCTCGCCGACCTTGTCGAGGAGCTTGCCGTGCGACTTCAGGCTCGTCTTCGCGGGATCGATCGCGACGCGGCCGGCGAGCAACCCGGCGACGGCGGCGAGCATGTCGGCGGTGCCGTCGATCACCGTGAACGAGTCAGGGACGCTCGCCTCGGCCGTCGTCACGTAGCGAAAGTCGGTGACGAAGGCACGGACGTCGGCCCCGACCACGGTCAGCGCGCTGCTTCCGCCGTAGCCGGTCAACCAGGTGACGTCCGCCATCGCGTCGCGGACCGAGTCGCCAGGGCGGACGAGGTCACCGACCAGCGCCATCTCGCAGCCGGCGGCGGCGACCGCCTCCGCGAGCCGGTCGGCGCGGCCCTCGGGGGCCGCGATCAAACGCCGAGCTCCCGGGCGAGGACCCCGAGGCCCTCGCGGTATCCGGCGAGCCCCTTGCCGGCGATCTTCGCGGCGACGAGCCCGTCGAAGACCGATACCGAGCGCCAGCCCTCGCGGCTCGAGACGTCGCTGATGTGGACCTCGACGGCCGGCTTGCCGGCCACCTCGAGGGCATCGCGGATCGCGTAGGAGTAGTGCGTCCAGGCGCCGGCGTTGACGAGGACGGCGTCGGCGGTCTCGGGGACGCGGTGCAGGTATTCGCAGAACTCGCCTTCGTGGTTGGTCTGAAAGAACGACGCCTCGAGGCCGAGATCGCGGGCGAAGCCGTGGATCCGGTACTCGTACTGCGCCAGCGTCTCGGTCCCGTAGACGTCGGGATCGCGACGCCCGAGCGTGTCGAGGTTGACGCCGTGCATGACGGCCACCCTGTTGCGGGCGCTGTTCATCCGGCGCGCAGGTCCCCGATCACGCGGCGGAGGCTACCCGTATCGATCCGCTGCCCGAACTCGACCTCGCCGGGCGCCGCGACGGTCACGAAGCCGACCCCCTCGGCGGTCCGCTTCTTGTCGCGATCGAGCGCGTCGAGCACGGCGTCGGCATCGATCGCGGCGTCCATCGAGACCGGCAGCCCGGCCCGCTCGAGCAGGCCCGCGACCTCGGCCGCGAGCGCCCCGGCCTCCGAGAGCCGCAGCGCCGCGACGAGCCCGATCGCGACCGCCTCCCCGTGCCGGTACCGCGAGTAGCCGGTCGCCGCCTCGATCGCATGCCCGACGGTGTGGCCGAGGTTGAGGACGGAGCGAAGCCCGGCCTCGCGCTCGTCGGCCTCGACGACGTCGAGCTTCACCCGGGCGCAGTCGAAGACGAGCGGCGCGACCGATGTGGCGTTGATCAGCTCGAGGCCGCGGACCCGCTCCCAGAGCGGGCCGCCGGCGATCAGCGCGGTCTTGACGACCTCGGCGAAGCCGGCGGCGAGCTCGGCCCCGGGCAGGGTCGCGAGCGCTGCCGGGTCGGTCAGCACCGCGGCGGGCTGGTGGAAGGCGCCGACGTAGTTCTTGCCCTCCGGGAGGTCGACGCCGGTCTTGCCGCCGTAGGCGGAATCGACCTGGGCGACCAGCGTCGTCGGCACCTGCACGACCGGGATCCCGCGCTGGTAGACGGCGGCGCAGAAGCCGACCAGGTCGCCGGCGACTCCACCGCCGAACGCGAGCAGCGCGTCGCTGCGGCGGACGCCGGCGCGGGCGAGCCGGCGCAACAGCGCCTCGGCCTCGCCGAGGCTCTTCGCCTGCTCGCCGCCTGCGAACTCGATCGGCGCGCCGCCCTCGACGGCCGGCAGCAGCTCGCCGCAGGCCGCGAGGGCATCGCGGTCGGCAAGCCCGAACAGGCGCCCTGCGGGGCGCAGGTCGGGCGCGTCGTCGAGCAGCTTCGTCGCACCTGGGCCGACGAGCGCCGGCGCCTCGCCCGACGGCGTCCGCGACCAGTACATGCGCACCGCGGGCGCACCGCGAAGCAGCTCGAGCCAGCGGGCGGTCGCGGCGCCGATCCGCTCGCCGCCGGCCGGCAGGACGACCCGGCCACACTCCTCGTAGAGGGGCAGGCGCGCCCGCCAGCGGCGCCGGAAGCCGTCGCGGTCGCGGGCGAGCGGACGGTCGCTGCCGCTGCAGCGTTCCCAGGCGACCGGCTCGTCGACCCGGCACCAGGCGGTGACGTGGCCGGCGAGCGCCGCCCGCACCCGCTCGCTCTCGACCGCCCCGCCGCCGAGCGCGAGGACCGCGCCGCCCCGCTCGAGCGCCGCGAGGACGACCCGCTCCTCGATCTCGCGGAACCGGGCCTCGCCGCGCTCGCGGAAGAAGCCGGCGATCGAGCCGCCGATCTCGGCCGCGACCAGCTCGTCGGTATCGACGACGGCAGCCCCGAGCGCCGCCGCGGCGGCGCGGGCGGCGGTGGACTTCCCGGCTCCCATGAAGCCGATGAAGACGATCGCGGGCTCAGCCGGCAATGCGCTGCCGGTAGGCGTCGATCGCGGCGCGGACGTCGTCGATGTGGTCGCCGCCGAACTTCTCGCGGTAGGCGCGGGCGAGCGTCAGCGCCAGCATCGCCTCGCCGACGACCCCGGCGGCCGGCACGACGGTCGAGTCGGTCCGCTCCTTGTGCGCCGACCGCGGCTCCTTGGTGTGAACGTCGACCGAGCGCAGCGGCTTGGTCAGGGTCGAGATCGGCTTGATCGCGACCGCCACGATCAGCGTCTCGCCGTTGGTCATCCCCCCCTCGAGGCCGCCGGCCCGGTTCGTCTCCCGGAAGTAGCCGCGCTCGGCCGACCAGAGGATCTCGTCGTGGGCGGCCGAGCCGGGGCTCGCCGCGACCTCCCAGGCGGGCCCGATGCTGACCCCCTTCACCGACTGGATCGAGACCATCGCCTGCGCGATCCGCCCGTCGAGCCGCTCCGACCAGGAGACGTGCGAGCCGAGACCGGGGACGAGGCCCCAGGCGCGCGCCTCGAACGTGCCGCCGAGGCTCTCGTTCTGCTTGCGGAGCCGGTTGATCTCGGCGACCATCGCCTCCGAGGCGACGCGGTCGAGGCAGCGGACCGGATCGTCATCGACGCCGTCGAAGTCGGCCGGCTCGAGCGAGTCGGATGCCGGCGCCGCGACGCCGGCGATCCTGGTCACGTGGCTGCGGATCGTCACGCCGACCGCCGCCAGGAACTGCCGCGCCAGGGCCCCGGCGGCGACCCGCGCGGCCGTCTCCCGCGCGCTCGCCCGCTCGAGCACGTTGCGGGCATCCTCGAAGCCGTACTTGAGCAGGCCGGGAAGGTCGGCGTGGCCCGGTCGCGGCAGGTGGACCTGCGCGACGCCCTCGCCGCTCTCCCAGGGGCCCATCCGCTCGATCCAGTTCTCGTAGTCGCGGTTGGCGACGAGCAGCGCGATCGGGCTGCCGAGCGTCCGCCCGTGGCGAACGCCGGAGCGGACCTCGGCCGAGTCCCGCTCGATCTTCATCCGGCCGCCGCGGCCGTGGCCGAGCTGGCGCCGGGCCATGTCGCGGTCGATCCCCTCGCGATCGAGCTCGAGGCCCGCGGGCATGCCCTCGACGATCGCGGTCAGACCGGGCCCGTGCGACTCACCGGCGGTAACGAAATCGAATCGTGCCATCGCCGGACAAGGCTAGATGGTCGATCTCGAATCCGCGCGTGCGTGGGGGCCGGCGGCCGGCTCGCTCAGCCGGCGCCGTCGTGCAGCGGGACCAGCGTCCGGTTGATGGAGAGGAGCTCGAGCCGGTAGGTCTGCTGCTTGGCGCCGTAGGCGAGCTTCTCGAGGTCGCCCTCCTCGAGGAACAGGAACTGGCAGTCGTTGCGGCCCGGGTCGCACTTCCCGCCGCCCTTCGCCTTGGTCACCTCCGGAGAGACCACGAATCCGGCCCGGGTGCCGCCCCCGTCGCTGTTGACGTACTGGACGACCGGCCGCTTCTTGCCGGGCAGCAGCGCGAGCGGCTCGACGTCCCTGAGGACCCTCGTGTCGCCGGCCGGGCCGACCCGGACGTCGATCGTGTAGGTGAGCAGCTTGCTCTCGGACTGGCCGGCGCCCGTCGTCGAGGTCGTGCCGGTCGCCGAGCTGCCCGCGTCGGACGTCGGCGGGGCGACGGTCGAGCCGGCCGAGGAGCCGGTCGCGGTCGCCGCCGAGGTCGCCGCCGAACCCGTGTCCGTCGAGCCCGATCCGCCCGCGCCGCCGCCGGAGCCGTCGTCACCCGTCCCGCTGCCGTCGGCGATCATCTGCTGCACGAACGGGTTGCGTCCGTTGCCGTCGAGTCGCTTGGTGTAGTCGCGCAGCCCGGGCACGTCGGTGACGACGACGGGATCGACCTCCTCCGCGCCGCGCATCGACGGCGGCGCGAGCGCGGCCGGCGCCGACACCGTCGGCTCGTCGGCGGAGCCGCCGCCGAGCAGGATCGGCACGGCGACGATCGCGACGAGCAGACCGATCGCGGGGATCAGCAGGTTGCGGTTGCGCAGGTCCTGGACCAGGTCGGTGACGAGACCGGGCGCGCGGCTCATGGCGACACCGCCGCTGCGCTGGGGATCGTCGAGCTCGATTCTCCGGTCGCGGCCGTGGTCGCGGTCCCGTCGACCGGAGCCGGGCCGGCCGGCGTGGCACCGTCCGAGAGGCCCTGACCGGCGGGCACGACGTAGGTGTTCAGCGACATGCTGGCCTGGACGAGCGGGAAGCCGTGGACCGGGTCGCCGACCATCGCGAAGCCGTTGATGGTCATCAGCCGGCCGCGGACCTCGGGGTCGCCGCCGGAATCGACGACGTCGACCATGTCGTCGAGGTTGGCGAAGAAGTCGGCCATGTCGAAGAAGCTGCCGCTGAAGCGGAGCTTGTAGGGCATCACCGGGAGGCCCGCCGAGCCGACCGTGGCGCCGATCGGCAGCGCCGCGGCGGCGACCTCGGTCGCGACCGCCGGCACGGTCGTCGTCGCCGAGGTCGTCGTCGAATCACCCATGCCCGGGGCGCTCGTTCCGGAGCTCGTCTCGGAAGTGGTCGTATCGGTCGCCGTCGTCGACGACGGCGGCGCGGCCGCCTCGGTGCCGGCGTCCTCGGAGAGCTCGAAGGAGCGGAACCGGACGTTGGAGTCGTCGCTGACCTTGGTCAGGTCATAGATCAGGGTCGCCTGGTCGCTGTCCTCGGGGACGGCGCTGCCCATCGCGACCACCTTGGCGTAGTTGCGCGGGAACGACTTCCGGGCGCTCTCGGCCGCCGCCACCTCGTCCTCGGCGCCGGCGATCCTCGTGTTGAGCTCGCCGATCTGCCCGTCGAGGTCACCGATCTGCTTCTGCTTCGGCGAGATCGCCAGCAGGTAGAACCCGACCACGAGCGCGATCAGCGGCAGGACCAGGAGGATCGTGCGGTCGCTTCCCTTCACGTCAGCCTCCCGCCCCCGGGATCAGATTCGTCGCCCTGGTCGCCTTCGCCTTCGCATCCTCGACTGCCTGCTGCTCGCCGGTCGGCGCCGTCTCGGTGCCGTCAGGGGTCGCCGCGCCCGTC
>JAWKKA010000019.1:0-46301 GCA_041393495.1 Solirubrobacterales bacterium
CGAGCCGGATCATCAACGAGGTTCCCGGCGTCAACCGCGTCGCGCTCGACATCTCGTCGAAGCCGCCGGCGACGATCGAGTGGGAGTAGCGACAGCCCTCGCTCCCGGGCGATTCCGCCCCGGCCGATCGATTCGCTGGCACGCTTGCGGGGCCGAGCGTCAGCTCCACTTGTCCCACTTCTTGAGCGGGCGCGTCGGGTCGAGAACGTGGCCGCCCTCGTACCAGCCGGGGGCCGACCAGCGCTCGAAGTGGAGGTGGCAGCCCTGCGCGTCGCCGGTGTCGCTCTCGCGGCCGATCGTCTCCCCGGTCTTGACGCGGGTGCCCTCCTTCGGCCGCCCCTTCCGCTCCATGTGCATGTAGACGAAGTCCTCGCCGGTCTTCTTGCCGTCGATGACGAGGTAGTAGCCGGCGGCCGACTGGTAGGCGTTGACCTGGACCTTGCCGCCGCGGGCGGCGACGATCCTCGTTCCGCAGTCGGCGAAGACGTCCTGGCCCTGGTGGCCGCGGCCGGCCCCGAGGCCGTCGCCGTAGCCGTGCTCGCCGCGGAGCGGGAACTTGTAGCCGTAGTAGGCGAAGCCGGTGCCCTCGCGGCCGCTCTCGCCGCCGAGCGCCGAGACCTCGAACCTGTACTTGCCGTTGCGCGGTGGCTTGCCCCGCGCGTCGAGCCCGTCCCACGTGACCGTCTGGTTCGTGTACGGCTGCCGATCCTTCTCGACGATCGAGTCGATCGTCTTGCCGGTGTCCCGGGAGACGATGTCGATCCGGATGTCGGCGGGGGAGTCGGCCGCGAACAGGTAGTCGAGCGAGATGTCCTTGTTGCCGTCGAAGTAGGCGGTCTTCGGCTTCGCGTCGACCTGCCTGACGGCGAAGCCCTTGACGGTGTCGATCGCCCCCTCCGGCTTGACCGTGATCGCGGCGGGAGAGCGGGCCTTCGTCCCGAAGCGGCTGACGACGACGAGCTTGCCGCTGGCGGCGCCGGTCGGGACCCCGACGGTGACGGTGTCGGCGCGGACCGCGGTCGGCTCCACCTCGATCCGGCCGGCGGCGCCGGGGAAGCGGACGGCCGTGACCTCGTCGAGCGACCTGCCGGTGATCTCGACCCGTCCGGTCTCGGTCACGGTGCGTACGTCGAGGCAGCGGTCCCGGCAGACCACGTCATCGACCTTCGGCGGATCGGGCGTGCCGAGCCCGCCATCGCCGGAAGCGGCGCCGGCCCAGCTGAGCAGCGCGGCGAGCATCGCAAAGGCGAGGATGCTGACGACGCTGGTCCTCGTCGTTCCCGTACGCGTGGCGCTCCGGCTCAAGTCCCTCGTCTCTCTCGTTGGGGCCTACGGGGTTAGCTGTCGGGCTCGCGCGGAAAGAGCAGCGCTACCTGGCTTTTGTGCCTGGATTCGCCCCTTGGTCGCCGTGTCCTTGCGGGCCGGCTCCCAGGCGGTTCCCCCGCCCTCCGGCGCATGTGCCCCGGAGACTCGGCAGGTCCTGTGCGCGCGGCAGTATAGCCGCGGCAGCGGCCGCCGGGGCGACGGTTTGCGGCCGCGGCAGCGGCCGGCGGGGGCGGCGGTCGGCGGCCGGCGGGGCACGGCTTGCTGCTCCGCCGTCGTGTCGCGCCGGTGGATCCGCCGGTCCCGCTCCACGAGCCGCGGGGCAATGGCTATCATCCCGCCGGCCGCGCGGGACCCATCCGGGTCGGAGCGCGGCTGTTTCGCGGAATGAAGACCTACGTGGCCACACCCGAGAACCGGACGCGCGACTGGTACGTCGTCGATGCCGAGGGCCAGACGCTGGGCCGGCTGGCGACCAGGATCGCCGACGCCCTGCGCGGGAAGCGGAAGCCGGAGTTCACCCCGCATTGCGATGTCGGCGACTTCGTCATCGTCGTCAACGCCGAGAAGATCGCCGTGACGGGCGACAAGTTGAAGAGCAAGCGTTATTACCGGCACAGCGGCTACCCGGGCGGGATCCGCTCGCGGAGCCTCGCAGAGATGCTCGACCGCAGGCCGGAGGATGTCATCCGCCGCGCCGTCAAGGGGATGTTGCCCCGCAACAAGCTGGCCCGCAAGCAGCTGCTGAAGCTCAAGGTGTACGCCGGCCCCGAGCATCCCCACGCCGCGCAGCAGCCGAAGCCCCTGGAGGTGAGCAAGTGACCGACGACAGCGAGCGCGAGCAGAGCGAGAGCGAGAACGCCCCCGAGCCCGAGGCCGAACGGCCCGAGGCCGAAGCCGGGCAGCCGGCTGCCGAGGGGCCGGCGGCGGCCGCGCCCGATGCCCCGGAGCCGCCGGAGCAGGATTCGGCCGACCAGCCGGCTGCCGAAGCCCCTGCCGAGCCCGCGCCGGAGCCGGCCGCCGAAGCCGAAGCCCCCGGCGAGCCGGCCGCCAAGCCCGAAGCCCCCGCCGAGGCCGCGCCGGAGCCGGCCGCCGAGGCCGAGGCCGCTACCAGGCCCGAAGCCCCTGCCGAGGCCGCCGATCGCGCCCGCAAGGCCGCCGCGGCCAAGAAGGACGTCGTCCCTGGCGCCGATCTCGAGCCGATCGCGATCGACGACGACCGCGAGCTGACCGCCGAGGAGCGGGCCGCCCGCGAGGCCGAGGAGGAGGAGCGGCGCGCCCGCGAAGCCGCCGCCGCCGATCACGAGGAGGAGGCGATCGCGCCCCGCTCCGTCTCGGTCCCCGCCGACGCGCAGATCCAGGCGACCGGGAAGCGCAAGAGCGCGATCGCCCGGGTGGTCGTCCGCGCCGGCGACGGCTCGTTCCAGATCAACGACCGCGGCATCGAGGAGTACTTCCACAGCGGCCAGCACCAGGCGCAGGCGCGTCAGCCGCTGGTGGCGACCGGCTACGAGGGCAGCGTCGACGTCAAGGTCCGAGTCCATGGCGGAGGCGTCAGCGGCCAGGCCGGAGCGGTCCGCCACGGTGTCGCCCGCGCGCTCACCCAGCTCGAGCCCGAGCTTCGCGGCGAGCTCAAGCGACGTGGAATGCTGACCCGCGACGACCGCCGCAAGGAGCGCAAGAAGGCCGGGTTGAAGAAGGCCCGCAAGCGTCCGCAGTTCAGCAAGCGCTGATCAGGCCGCTCGCTGCGCTCGCTCGCAGCAAGCAGCCCGCTCGCGGCTGAGCCGCTCGCTCCGCAGCGGGCAGCAACCGGGCTCAAACGCTGCTCGCTGCAAGCTGCTTGCTGCTCGCTCGGACAGGCATCCTTGCTCCCACCCCGTAATCATCCCCGCATGCCTGACGGAACGAAGCTGTTCGGCACCGACGGCGTCCGCGGGCCGGTCGGGGAGCTGTTGACGCCGGAGCTGGCGTTGGCGCTCGGGCGGGCGGCCGCGGCCGAGCTGGGCGCCGAGCGGCCCCAGGTCGTGATCGTTCGCGACACCCGGGAGTCCGGCCACATGCTCGAGTCGGCGCTCGCCGCCGGCCTCGCCGCCGGCGGGGCGGACGTCTTCCTGGCCGGGGTGCTGCCGACGCCGGCCGCCGCGATCCTCGTCCACAAGCACGGCCTCGACCTCGGCGCCGTCGTCTCCGCCTCGCACAACCCGTGGCGCGACAACGGCATCAAGTTCTTCGGCCGCGACGGCAGAAAGCTCGACGACGAGGGTGAGGCGCGTGTCGAGGCGCGGGTCGCGGCGGGCCCGGCGACCGGCGCCGCGTCGGGGCGGATCCGCAGGCTCGAGGGGGCCCTCGACGACTACCTGCGGGCGCTCGACGTCGCGTTCGACCTCGACCTGACCGGGCGCCGGATCGTCCTCGACTGCGCCAACGGCGCGACCTACCGGGCCGCCCCGGCAGCCTTCGCCCGGACCGGCGCCGAGATCGTGACGATCGCCGCCGCGCCCGACGGCCGCAACATCAACGAGGGGTGCGGCTCGACGCACCTCGACAACGTTGCCGCCGCAGTCGCCGACCAGGGGGCCGAGATCGGCTTCGCCTTCGATGGCGACGGTGACCGGATGCTGGCGGTCGACGGCGAGGGCAACGAGTTCGACGGTGACGAGATCGTCGCGCTGGCTGCGCTTCACCTGCGCGACGCGGGTGAGCTGCCCGGCGGCGTCGCGGTCACCGTGATGAGCAACTACGGCTTCCACAAGGCGATGGACGCGGCCGGGATCGAGGTCGCGACGACGAAGGTCGGGGACCGCTACGTGATCGAGGAGCTCGTCGAGCGCGGCTGGACGATCGGCGGCGAGCAGTCCGGGCACATCATCTGGACCGACTTCGCGACGACCGGCGACGGCCTCGCCGCGGCGCTGCTCGTGATGCGGGCGCTCGGCTCGGGGTCCCTCGCCGGCAGCCGCCCGATCGAGAAGTTGCCGCAACGGCTCGAGAACGTCCTCGTGCCGAGCCCGGACGCGCTGGCAGCCGCGACGGCCCTCTGGGAGGCGGTCGGTCGCGAAGGAGCCGGCCTCGAGGGCCGCGGTCGCGTCCTCGTCCGCCCGTCGGGGACCGAGCCGCTCGTCCGCCTGATGGTCGAGGCGCCGGACGAGGCCGAGTGCGAGGATGTCCTCCGCCGGCTCGTCGCCGTCGCCAACCGCGAGCTCGCCTGACCGGAGTCGCCCGCGCCGGCGGGCCGCTTTGCGCCGTCGGGGGGGTGTCCGTATCCTTGGGCGCCCTCTCAACCCCGGAGTCTCCATGTGCGGCATCGTCGGATATGTGGGCAAGCGGCCGTGTCGCGACCTTCTCATCGCCGGCCTCGAGAAGCTCGAGTACCGCGGATACGACTCCGCCGGACTGTCCGTGCTCGATCACGGCCGGATCGATTCCGTGCGCGCGGTCGGCAACCTCTCGAACCTCCGCGCCGCCGTCGCCGAGCCCCGTGACGAGGGCGCCGTCGCGGTCGCCGAGGCCGAGGCCACGATCGGGATCGCCCACACGCGCTGGGCGACCCACGGGCGCGTCACCGAGGAGAACGCCCATCCCCACAGCGACGAGGAAGGCCGGATCAACATCGTCCTCAACGGCATCGTCGAGAACCACACCGAGTTGCGCCGCGAGCTGCTCGCCCAGGGCCACGAGTTCAGCTCCGAGACCGATGCCGAGATCGTCGCCCACCTCATCGAGCGCCACTACCGAGGCGATCTGACCGCCGCCGTCCGCGCCGCCTTCGCCGATCTCCGCGGCCACTACGCGTTCGTCGCGATGCACGCCGATCATCCCGACCTGCTCGTCGGCGCCCGCCAGGAGTGCCCGCTGGTGATCGGCGTCGGCGAGGGGGAGACCTTCCTCGCCTCGGCGATCCCCGCCTTCCTCCGCGAGACGCGAACCGCGATGCAGATCGAGAACGGCGAGATCGTCACGATCACGGCCGAGCGGGTCGCGATCACCGACGGGGACGGCAGGCCCCACGAACGTGAGATGGAGGAGGTCACCTGGGACGAGGAGGCGGCCGAGCGGGGCGGCTACCCGACCTTCATGATGAAGGAGATCCACGAGCAGCCGGATGCCGTCGCCGAAACGATCACCGACCGGCTGCCCGGGACCGACGCGGTCGATCTCAGCGAGCTCGCGCTGACCCCGGAGCAGGCCGCCAGGGTCCGTCGCGTGATCGTCGTCGCCTGCGGGACCTCCTACCACGCCGGCCTGGTCGGCCGCTACGCGATCGAGACCTGGGCGCGGCTGCCGGTCGATATGGACATCGCCTCCGAGTACCGTTACCGCGACCCGGTGATCGAGCCCGACGATCTCGTCATCGGGATCACCCAGTCGGGCGAGACCGCGGACACGCTGGCCGCGATGCGCCTCGCCCGCGAGCGCGGCGCGCACGTCCTCGCCGTCACCAACGTGATGGGCAGCCAGGCGACACGCGATGCCGACTCGGTCCTGTTCACCAGGGCCGGCCTCGAGATCGGCGTCGCCGCGACGAAGACCTTCACGAGCCAGGTCGCCGCGATCTACCTGCTCGGGCTCTGGCTCGCGCAGGTTCGCGATCACATCGACCGCGAGCGGGTCGCCGAGCTGGTCGGCGAGCTGAAGGCGCTGCCGCGGAAGATCGAGGAGACGATCGACTCCTGCGACGGGCAGGTCCGCGCGATCGCCCGCAGCCATGCCGAGGGCCGCTTCTTCCTCTACCTCGGCCGCCACATCGGGCTGCCGGTGTGCCTCGAGGGCGCGCTGAAGATGAAGGAGATCTCCTACATCCCCTCCGACGCCTACGCGGCCGGAGAGATGAAGCACGGCCCGATCGCGCTGCTCGACGAGACGACCCCGGTCGTCTGCATCGCGACCGACATGCCGGTCCTCGACAAGATGCTCTCGAACGTCGCCGAGGTCCACGCCCGCGGCGCCGCCGTGATCGCGATCGGCACCGAAGGCTCCGACGAGGTCGCCGCGACCGCCGACCAGGCGCTGTTCGTCCCGCGGACCGACTGGATCCTCCAGCCGATCCTCGCCGTGGTCCCGCTCCAGCTCCTCGCCTACTACACGGCTCGCCAGCTCGGACGCAACGTCGACCAGCCGCGCAACCTCGCGAAGACGGTCACCGTCGAGTAGCGGAACCCCGTCTCCCGATTCATTTCCGCACCGTCACTCAATAGAGTCACCCGAATGCGAACGAAGATCCTCCGCCCGATCGTCCCGGTCCTCCTGCTTGCTGTCGCCGTGACCCTCGCCGCCTGTGGCGGGTCCGACAGCGCGCCCCCCGACCTCGGCCCCGACCCGGCGACGATGGTGCCGGCCGACGCGCCGTTCTACATGGAGGCGGTCCTGCGGCCCGAGGGCGACATGGGCGACGACCTCAACGCCGCCCTCTCGAAGCTGCTCGTCACCGACGACGTCCCGGGGAAGGTCCACGACGCGATCGACGAGGCCTTCGCCGCCGAAGACGAGGACATCAGCTACGACGCTGACATCGCACCGTGGCTCGGAATCCGCGGCGGCATCTACTTCAACGGCTACGACGCGAAGGCGAACGAGGCGGAGGGCGCGGCGATCGTCGCTGTCACCGACGCCGGCGCCGCGCAGTCGTTCCTCGACAAGGCCGCCGAGCAGGGATCCGCGAAGACGGCCGCGCGGGACTACAAGGGCGTGCAGCTCCAGGTCGCGGCCGCCGACGACACCGCCTACGGGATCGACGGTGACTTCCTGCTCGCCGGCAGCACCCAGGGGGTCGAGGATGCGATCGACGCCGCCTCCGGGGAGAACCTCGCCGGCGTCGACGATTCGACCACCGGCTTCGACCAGGTTCCCGATGACTCGATCTTCTCCCTCTACGCCGACCCGCAGCGCGTCCTCGACCTGATCCGGGGGGCGGGGATCCCGGCGAGCGAGCTCAAGCAGATCGAGGAGCAGGTCGCGAAGATGGGCGACGGGCCCCTCGACGCCTGGGGGACCGCAACCGACACGTCGCTGAGCGTCGGCGCCTCGGCGCCGGCGCCGGCGGACGCGAGCGATCCGACCGACCTGTTGACGACGCTTCCGGCGGACTCGTGGTTCGCGTTCGCGGCGACGGGCGTCGGCGATCAGCTCGCAACCTCGATCGCCCAGTTCAAGGCCGGCTTCGAGGCCAGCCTCGAGCAGACGGCGCCGCAGGTCGCCGACCAGGTCGACCCGATCCAGGCCTTCCAGGATGCGACCGGGCTCGACCTCGAGCAGGACGTCGCCTGGATCGGCGACATCGGCGGGTTCGTGGAGGGCACGTCGGTGTTCGGCCTCGGCGGCGGCATCGTGATCACGACCGACGACACGCAGGCGGCCGAGGACGCGGTCAAGAAGCTCCAGGCGACGTTCGGAAGGACCCGCGGGGTCAAGGTCAGCCCGTCCGCGGAGGGCTTCGACGTCCAGGCCCGGGGGGCGCCGCTCGGCGCCGAGGTGACCGTCGAGGACGACAAGGTGGTGATCGCCGCCGGCGCCGACAGCACCGAGGACGTCCTCTCGCCCTCGGAGACGCTCGGCGACTCGGACACGTTCCAGGCTGCCGAGGACGACCTCGACAACGACCTCACCCCGAGCGTGTTCGTCAACTTCGCTCCGATCCTCGACCTGATCGACAGCACCGGCGAGTCCGATCCCGACATCGAGGCCGCGCGCCCCTACCTGAACGCGCTCGACTTCCTGATCGGGGGCAGCAAGGTCGACGGCGATCGCTCGGTGAGCGGCCTGACCCTGGGCGTCCAGGACCAGCCGGAGGGCGATTCGACGACTGCTGCGGTGATCGCCCCGTGACAGCGCGCCCGGGCGTCGCGGCGCTCGGGATCGACCTGATCGAGATCGATCGGGTCGAGCGCGCGCGCGAACGGCGGCCGCGGCTCGCCGAGCGGTTGTTTCACCCCGGTGAGCTCGATGCCTGCGCGGCGCGGGCCCGGCCGGCGCGTCACCTGGCTGCCCGGTTCGCCGCGAAGGAGGCGGCGATCAAGGCCCTCGGCGGCGGCTGCGGCCCGCGCGACGTCGAGGTCGTCGGCGGCCCGGCGCCGGCGTTGCGCCTGCACGGGCGGGCGGCGTCGCTCGCCGCCGAGCGCGGGGTCAGCCTCGCGGTCTCGCTGACCCACTCGCGCGACAGCGCCGCGGCGGTCGTCCTCGCGAGTCCCGCGGACGCCGGCGCGTAGGCTGGCGCATGTGAACGCGCCCGACTGGCTCGATCCGCTCTACGACGCCGCCGGCATGGCCGGCATGGACCGCTGGGCGATCGAGGATCGCGGCGTGCCGTCGCTGGAGCTGATGGAGGTCGCCGGTGGCGCCCTGGCCCGCGAGACCGAGCTGATCGCAGGTCGGGGGCCGATCCGGATCGTCTGCGGGAAGGGCAACAACGGCGGCGACGGGATGGTCGCCGCGCGCCTGCTCCGCGCCGCCGGCCACGAGGTCGACGCGCTCTCGATCTGGGCGCTCGACGATCTCAGCCCCGACTCGACCGCCAACCTGAGCCGGCTCGACGGCGGCGCCCGCGAGGTCGACGAGGGTGAGTGGTCCGCCGCCCTGGCCGGCTCGGGGGCGATCGTCGATGCGATCTTCGGGACCGGTTTCACGGGCGCGCCGCGCGGGGCAGCCGCGGCCGCGATCGCCGCGATCAACGCGGCCGGCTCCCCGATCGTCGCCTGCGACGTCGCGTCGGGTGTCGATGCCTCCAGCGGCGAGATTGCCGCAGTCGCCGTCGAAGCCGACCTGACCGTGACCTTCCACGCGCCGAAGGTCGGTCACCGGATCGCCCCCGGCAAGGGGCACACGGGCAGGCTCGTGGTCGCACCGATCGGGATCCCCGACGGGGCCCCGGCCGCACCGGCCGCCGGCGTCATCCGCGAGACGGTGCTCGACCTGCCGCCGCGACGTACCGCCGGCTCGACGAAGTTCAGCTCCGGCGACGTCTTCGTCGTCGGCGGCTCCCGCGGCCTGACCGGGGCGCCTTGCATGGCTTCGCACGCGGCGATCCGGGCAGGCGCCGGCTACGCGACGGTCGGCTGCCCCGCGAACCTCGAGCCGGTCCTCGAGGCGAAGCTGACCGAGGTGATGACGATCGGGCTCGGGCAGGTCGGCGGTGGCCTCGGCGCCGCGGCGGCCGAGCCGATCCTCGAGCGCGCCGAGCGCTCGGCCTGCGTCGTGCTCGGGCCCGGGCTCGGGCGGGCCGCCCATTCCTTCCGGCTCGTCCGCGAGCTCGTGCCGCGGATCCCGGTGCCGCTCCTGGTCGATGCCGACGGCCTGAACGCGATCGGCGCCGATCTCGAGCCGCTCCGGGCGCGGACCGCGGCGACGGTCCTGACCCCCCATGCCGGCGAGCTCGGCCGCCTGCTCGGGTGCGACTCGACCGATGTCGCAGCGCACCGGCTCGCGAAGGCGTTGCTGGCGAGCGCCGAGGCGGGCGCCGTCGTCGTCCTCAAGGGCGACGACACGATCGTCGCCGATGGCGATCGGGTCGCGGTCAATGCGCTCGCCAGCCCCGCTCTGGCGACGGCCGGGACCGGCGACGTCCTGTCGGGAACGATCGGGGCGTTGATCGCCCGCGGCTGCGAGCCCTTCGACGCGGCTTGCGCGGGCGTCTACGCCCACTCGCGCGCGGGTCGCCTCGCCGCCCGGCGCGTCGGCGCCGAGTCGGTGATCGCGAGCGACGTGATCGAGGCGCTGCCTGGGGGACTGGCCCGTTGAGCGGGCACGACCCGTTCCAGCGGGTCACCGCGATCGTCGATCTCGGCGCCGTCGAGCGCAACTGCCGGACCCTCGCCGCGCGGCTCGGGCCCGGGACCGAGCTCTGCGTCGTCGTCAAGGGCGACGGCTACGGGCACGGGATGGGGGAGTGCGCGGAGGCTGCGCTGCGCGGCGGCGCCAGCCGGCTCGCGGTCGCAACCGCTACCGAGTCGTTCGAGCTTCGCGAGCGGGTCGGCCCCGACGTCCCGATCCTCCTGATGGGCGCGCTGACCGGGGCCGAGCTCGACGTCGCGCTGCAGGCGCGCGCCGAGCTGACCGTCTGGCGGGCCGACTTCTTCACGGCCGTCGCCGAGCGCGCCGGGATGTTCGGCTTCCGGCCCCGGGTCCACGTCAAGCACGACAGCGGCATGGGCCGGCTCGGCGACCGCGAGCCCTTCGGGGTCGTCCGCCTCGCCGAGGCCGCCGCGAGCGACGAGCGGGTCGAGCTGGCGGGCCTGTGGACGCACTTCGCGACCGCTGACGAGGAGGACGAGGGCTACCTGCGCGAGCAGCTCGACCGCTTCCGCGAGGTCGCCCTGCCGCTCCGCGAGCGCCATCCCGACCTGGTTCTCCACGCCGCCAACAGCGCGGCGGCGCTGCGCGGCCCCGAGTTCCACTTCGACATGGTCCGCTGCGGCGTCGCCGCGTACGGCCTCGACCCGTTCGGACGCGACGCGGCCGCGCAGGGACTCGAGCCCGCGCTCTCGCTCCACACCTACGTGGCCGACGTCAAGCGCTTTCACGAGGGCGAGCCGGTCGGCTACGGGCGGACCTGGAGGGCGCCGCGCGACACCTGGATCGCAGTCCTCCCGGTCGGCTACGGCGACGGCTTCCGGCGCGGGCTGTCGAACCGTTGCGAGGTCCTGATCGGCGGCTCGCGCCACCCGCTCGTCGGGACGATCTCGATGGACAACCTGACCGTGGACCTCGGACCGCAGACCGGGGTCGAGCACGGAGAGCCGGCGGTGCTGATCGGCAGGCAGGGGGAGGCCGTGGTTAGCGCCGAGCTCCTTGCCGAGCGGCTCGGCACGATCAACTACGAGATCACCTGCGGGCTGAGCCGCCGCGTGCCCCGCGCCTACCGGGGCTGAGCCGATGACCGAACCCGCGAGCACCGACCCGAGATGACCGGCGCCGTCCACCTGACCCGGCTCGAGGAGCGCTTCGGCGAGGCGCCGGCGATCGAGGTCGCCCGGGCCGGCCTCCGCGATGTGGCCGACCGTGCCTGGGTGGTTGGGGGCGCCGTCCGCGACGCGATCCTCGGCGGCGACGTGATCGACGTCGACATCGCCTTCGACGGCAACGTCGCGGCGGCCGCCAGACAGCTTGCGACGGGCGCCGGCGGCCACCCGTTCGAGCTCTCCGAGGAGTTCGACATCTGGCGGGTCGTCGATCGCGACGGCGCCTGGAAGATCGACGTGGCGGCGCTGCGCGCGGGCTCGATCGAGCTCGACCTGCGGCTCCGCGACTTCTCGGTCAACGCGATCGCGGTGCCGCTCCTCGGCGGCGACCCGATCGACCCCGCCGGCGGACTCCACGATCTCGAGGCGGGAGTGCTGCGGGCCTGCTCGGACCGCTCGTTCACGGACGATCCGCTGCGGATCCTCCGCGCGGCGCGGTTCGCGGCGCGGATCGGCCTCGAGCCCGACCCGGCGACGGTCGAGCTGGCGCGCCGAGCGGCGACGCGGGCCGCGGAGCCGGCGGGGGAGCGGCAGTTCGCCGAGCTCGCCGGACTGCTGGCGGGGCCGGAGCCGCTGGTCGGCCTCGGGCTGCTCGAGCACCTCGGCGCGACGGCCGTCGTTCTGCCCGAGGTGGCGGCGCTGCGCGGGGTCGAGCAGAGCGCCAACCACCACCTCGACGCCCACGACCACACGATCGAGGTCCTGCGCCGGACGCTCGAGGTCGAGCGCGACCTGCCGCGCTTCTGTGGCGCGGCCGCCGGCATCGTCGCCGAGCTTCTCGCCGAGCCCCTCGCCGATCAGGTGACGCGCGGCGATGCGCTCCGCTGGGCGGCGCTCCTGCACGACATCGGCAAGCCCGAGACGCGAACCGAGCGCGACGGGTGGGTCAGCTTCCTCGGCCACGACTCGCGTGGAGCCGAGATGGTCGCGGCGCTGTGCAAGCGACTGCGGACGTCGCGCCGCTTCGCTGCGCACGTGGTGGCGATCACCCGCGACCACCTGGTCCTCGGGTTCATGGTCCGCGAGCGGCCGCTGCGGCCGCGCCGCGTCTGGGAGTACCTGAGCCGGACCTCGCCCCAGTCGGTCGACACGACCCTGCTGACGGTCGCGGACCGGCTCTCGGCGCAGGGCGGCGGCGTCCCCGGGGAGGCCATCGAAGGCCACCTCGAGCTGGCCCGGGAGATGCTCGGCGTCGCGGCCGAGTGGGAGCGCGAGGGGCCGGCGGAGCCGTTCCTGCGCGGCGACGAGATCGCGGCCGAGGCGGGAATCGAGGCCGGCCCGACGCTCGGCGAGGCGATCGCCGAGCTCGAGGCGGCCCAGTTCACCGGCGAGGTCGCCGACCGCGCCGCCGCGGTCGCGCACCTGCGGGCCTGGGCGAAGGGGCGATAGCCTCAGCTCGGTGCCCGAGGCCGCTTCCGACTGCATCTTCTGCGCGATCGTCGCCGGCGAGGCCCCGGCCGAGCTCGTCGACTCCGACGAGCACACGGTCACGCTGATGGACATCAACCCGGCGACGAGGGGCCACGTGCTCGTGGTCCCGCGCCGCCACAGCGAGGACCTGCTCGCGATCGAGACCGGCGAGCTGGTTTACTGCGCGGTCGCCGCCCAGCGGGCGGTCAGGCGGATCGAGGCGGCCCTCGCCCCCGACGGCTTCAACCTCGTCAACGCGGTGCGGGCCGCCGGCTGGCAGACCGTCTTCCACTTCCACATCCACGTCGTCCCGCGCTATCACGACGATCCGCTCCGGCTGCCGTGGATCCCGCGCGGCGCCGACGGCGCCGAGATCGCGGCGACCGCCGCGGCGATCCGCGGGGCCGGATGACCGGTCCACCCGCAACGAACCCGGAGGAACGATGACCGAGCCTGACGCCACGATCCGGGAGGGTCGATGACCGATTCAGCCGAGAGCCCGATCCGCCTGGAGCGCGACGGCGACGTCGCCGTGCTCGTCCTCGACGACCCGCCCCTGAACCTGTTCGACGAGCGGACCTTCGCCGCGCTGCGGCAGGCGCGCGACGAGGTCGCCTCCTCCGACGCCCGAGCGATGGTCTTTCGGGCCGAGGGCAGGGTCTTCACCGCGGGGGTCGACGTCGGGCGGGTCTTCAAGGGGGTCTCCGGCAGCACCGAGGGCACCCGGCTCGCGGCTGCCGGGATCCGCGAGCTGCAGGCCTTCGAGTCGCTCGAGATCCCGACGCTGGCGCTCGTCCACGGCCTCTGCCTGACGGCGGGGCTCGAGGCAGCGCTCGGCTGCGACATGATCTGGGCCGCCGCGGACGCCCGGTTCGGGCTCGTCGAGCGGGTCGTCGGGCTGACCCCGTTCGGCGGTGGCGTCCAGCGGATGGCCGAGCGCGCCGGCCCCGCCCGGGCCCGCGAGTTCGTGATGACCGGGGGCCTCTACGGCGCCGAGAAGATGCTCGAGTGGGGCGTGATCAACCGCGTTCTCC
Source organism: Solirubrobacterales bacterium (assembly GCA_041393495.1). Classification (GTDB taxonomy): domain Bacteria; phylum Actinomycetota; class Thermoleophilia; order Solirubrobacterales; family 70-9; genus RHKX01. Next base: position 13,718 of record JAWKKA010000019.1, read on the forward strand.
CCGCTGAGGAGCTGCTCGGGAAGGGGATGAAGTTCGGCCATGAGCTCGCCGCCGGCCCGACGATCGCCCACGCCGCGACGAAGCGGCTCGTCCGCGCCTACCTCGACGGTGGGATCGCCGCCGCCGACGCATCCGTGCCCGGGATCGCCGGCCCGCTGTTCGACTCCGCGGACCTCCAGAACGCGGTCGAGAGCTTCCTGACCGAGGGTCCCGGGAAGGCCACATTCGAGGGGAAGTAGGCCACCTGCTGCTACTCTGCCGCACCGTTCATGGCCAAGGAAGAGAAGATCGAGATGGAGGGCGAGGTCGTCGAGGCCCTGCCGAACACGATGTTCAAGGTCAAGCTCGACAACGACCACGAGGTCCTCGGCCACATCAGCGGCAAGATGCGCCGCCACTACATCCGCATCCTCCCCGGCGACCGCGTCAAGATCGAGCTCTCGCCCTACGACCTCGATCGGGGCCGGATCACCTACCGCTACAAGTGACGGCGGCCGGGGAGCGGCGTCCTCCTCGCCTCACGACCGGTTCGACCCCGGGTGGACCCGCGGCACCCCGGATGCCCTCGCTCAATAGGCCGTCCGCCGCATCCCCCGCAGCGCCAGCGTGCCGAGCAGCGCGGTCAGCGCGGCGATGACGACGATCGCCGGCCAGGTCCCGTCCCAGGTGACGGCGCCGATGAAGCCCTGGCGGGCGGCGTCGACGATCTCGGTGAACGGGTTGTACCGGGCGGCCGTGGCGAGCCAGCCGGTGAGCAGCTCTTGCGGCGCGTATGCGGTCGTGCAGAGGACGGCGGCGAGGATCGCGGTCTGCATCAGCGGCGCCGCCGACTGGGTCTTGAACCTGAGCGCGATCATGGCCGACCAGCAGGCCGCGATCGTGGCCGTGCCCGTCACGCACAGGTAGGCGACGACGAGGCCGACCGAACCGGGGAAGTCGGCGCCGATCGCCAGTCCGATCGCGAGCACGAACGACGAGGGGATCAACGAGCGGATCGCCGCCGAGAGGACCAGTCCGGTGAGCAGCACCCAGCGTGGCGCCGGCGAGGCCAGAAAGCGGTCGAAGAGGCCGTACTCGATGTCGCGGGCGAGGTTCACGCCCATCGCGGCGCCGGTGAAGCCGGCGCCCTGCAGCATGCTGACGGGGATCATGAAGCTCGCGTAGCTGTCGGTGGTGAATCCCGGCAGCAGGGTCAGGTTGCCGAACACGGCGGTGAGGCCGAGGAAGAAGATCGTCGGCGCGAGCACTCCCGGCACGGCGGCGCCGGGCACCCGGATCAGCTCGTTGGCCGAGCGCCTGACGAGAGCGCCGATCATCTGCCGGTCCCTGCCGAGCGGTCTGCCCATCAGCCCATCCGCAGGCGCCGGCGGAGCGCCATCGAGCAGAGCAGGAGGCCGACGGCGCCGACGAGAACGATTCCGGCGAGGCCGGCGAGCAGCTCGTCGGCCGAGAACACCGAGATCGCCGGGTCGCGCACCGCGGTGACGATGAAGCTGAGCGGATTGAAGCGGGCGATCGTCTGGGCCGGCTCGAGCAGCAGATCGGCCGGAAAGAACGCCGTCGAAAGGAACAGGATCACGAAGACGAGCGGGAACGTGCCCTGCACGACCGAGGCGCTGCCGCTGCGCAGGGCCAGCGCCGCTCCGAGCGTTCCGAACGCGAGCGCCGCCAGCGCGACGAGGACGATCATCAGCAGGGCGCCGGCCGGCCCCTCCTCGATCCTCACCCCGAAGACCAGCCCGAGGACGAGGAACCAGATCGCGGTCACGACGCCCATCGCCGCCGTTCCCGCCAGGCGCCCGGCGACGATCGCGAAGCGCGGGATCGGCGCCGCGAGCAGTCGATCGGTGAAGCCCATCTCGATGTCGATCGCCATCGCGATCCCGCCGCTGTTGCCGGCGAGCAGCGCCGACTGGATCATCGCCCCGGCGAGCAGGAAGTCGAAGAAGCTCTCGACGGGGGGGAAGCCCGGCAGATCGACCGCGCGTCCGGCGCCGGCGCTCTGCACGGCGAGCAGCAGCGTCGGGATGATCAACAGCGGCGCGATCAGCTGCGGCCGTCGGAACGTCTGCCGGACCGAGCGGCGGCCGAGCTCGACGACGACCGCGAGCGTCCTCACCCGGCGATGGCCTCCGACTCGCCGGTCGCCGGCTCACCCTCGATCGCGGCGCCCTCGAGGTGCTGCCCGGTCTTGGCGACGAAGACGTCGTCGAGCGTCGGCTCGACGACGTCGAGCGACTCGACCGTGATCCCCGCCTCGTCGAGCGCGCGGACGACCGGGGCGATCGCCGCCGACCCCTCGGCCACCTCGACCATCAGGGTCCCGTCCCGTGACGGCAGCAGGTCTCCGAACCGGCTCAGCACATCCATGCAGGCGTCGCGTCCGCCGGTGGCGAGGCTCAGCTCCATGCGCGGCCTGCCAACCTCCGCCTTCAGGGACTCGGGCGTCCCCTCGGCGACGATCCGACCGTTCGCGATGATCCCGACCCGGTCGGCGAGCTGGTCGGCCTCCTCGAGGTACTGGGTTGTCAGAAAGACGGTCGTCCCGCCGCGGTTGAGCGCCTCGACCTCCTCCCAGATCGCCTTGCGGCTGACCGGGTCGAGGCCGGTCGTCGGCTCGTCGAGGAACAGCACCCGGGGCTCGTGGACGAGCGCGGAGGCGAGGTCGAGCCGCCGCTTCATTCCGCCCGAGTAGGTGCCGACGCGACGGTCGCCGGCCTCGGTCAGGCCGACCCGCCGGAGCAGGTCGTCGGCGCGCCGCCTGCCCTCGGCCTTGGCGACCCCGTGCAGGGTCGCCTGCATGCGGACCAGCTCCCTGCCGGTCATCAGCGGGTCCAGCGCCGCATCCTGCAGCGCCACCCCGATCGCCGCCCGCACCGCACCGGGCTCGGCGACGACGTCGTGGCCGGCGACGGTCGCGCGGCCGCCGGTCGGTCGCAGCAGGGTCGTCAGCATCCGCACCGTGGTCGTCTTGCCGGCCCCGTTGGGACCGAGGAAGCCGTAGATCTCGCCCTCGTCGACGCGGAGGTCGATCCCCGCGACCGCGAGGACGCCGGCCGTGAACGCCCGCTGCAAGCTGGTGACCTCGATCGCGGGCACGGCCGCCCATCCTACGTCCGATCAGGCACGATCCGCCCTGGCGGGCGCCTAAGATCCGTCACCGAGCCGAGGCCGCCCGACCGCAACAGCGGCCGCGGCCGCGTGTTAGGGACCGCGATGGAAGCCAGCAGCACAACCGCAAGCAGGACGGCGATGACGATCGCCGCGTTGGCTGCCGTTCTCGGGTTCGCCACCGCGATCGCGCTGAGCGCCGGCGATGCCGACGCGAAGTCGGCGGCCGTGATCGGCGCGACGAAGCGGACGCCGGACCCCTCGTGCCCGGGCGGGCGCTGCAAGATCGTCGTGTCCGTGACCGCGATCCAGACCACCGCCGATGGACACGCGGGCGTCATGAAGGTCCCCGCGAAGGGCCACATCGTCGCCTGGTCGGTCGACCTCGGCAAGATCAACACCGAGTCACAGCCGAACCTGACCGAGGAGCTCGACGGCAAGTACGGCCCCGCGAAGGCCCGGATCGCCATCCTCAAGCCGATCGAGAAGAAGAAGAAGAAGAGCAAGAAGCCGAAGTTCAAGCTGACCAAGCAGAGCCCCCAGGTCGATCTCGGCTCGCGGCTGGGGGAGACCCCGATCTTCACGCTCGGCAGGCCGCTCAAGGTCAAGGCCGGTCAGCGGATCGGCCTGACGATGCCGGGCTGGATCTCGAACTTCGACTGGGGTCTGCCGAGCGCCGACAACCAGTGGATCGCCAGCCGCAGGGACGGGGAATGCGGGGAGAACGAGGCGCCCGACGCCAAGCCGCATCAGAAGATCGGCTCGACCCGTCAGTACGGCTGCCGGTTCAAGGGCGAGCGGCTCCTCTACTGGGCCTACTTCGTGCCCGCCGGCAAGAAGAAGTAGCGGCGGGCCGCCCGGAAGCCGCAGCCACCTCCACCGCAGCCACCCTCAGCCGCCGCCGCTCCCGGCCGCCGTCGCCCGCAGGCGCCCTCAGCCGCAGGCGCCCGGGTTCTCCTCGCAGAACTGGTCGAAGGCGCCCTCGGGCGTGTTCGGCTCGCCCCTGGTGTCGTTGTGCTTGGAGTCCGGCTTCGTCGGGTCCGGCGTGGCGCCGGTCGTCGTCCCGGTGGTCGTCGGCGCCGTGGTGGTGGTCGGCGCTGTCGTGGTCGTCGTCGGCGTCGTTGTCGTCGGCGTCGTCGTGGTGCTCGATGTCGTCGTCGGAGCGGTCGTCGTCGGCGCCGTGACGGTGCTGGTCGTCCCCTCGTCGCCGCCGCAGCCGGCGCCGGCCAGTGCGGCGATCGCGAGCGCGGCCGCGGCGATCGGACGGAGCGCCGGGCTCCGCCTCACGAGTCGCCGTTGGTCGCTTCCTGGCGGAGGCCGCAGTGCGGGCAGTCGCTCAGGTCGATGCCGATGAGCTGCTCGCAGCGCCGGCATTCCGTGAGGTTCTCGGGAGCGCGGAGAAGCCCCGACGGCGAGGGCGCGAGCGGCAGGACCCTGGTGACGGGCCTGAGCTCCTCGCCGGTCTCGCGGTCGACGTAGACGCCGTCGGGCTCGGCCTCGACGAAGGCCTCGCGGCCGGAGGCGGGGGCACGCATCCTGTAGATCTGCTGGTCGGGCACGGCGGAAACCATATCCGGTACGGCAGCCAGGATGGACGGCCGAATGCGTGTCCTGATCTTCCACGGCTACCTGTTGCGCGGCACCGGCAGCAACGTCTACAACGCCAGCATCGCCCAGGCGCTCGCGCGCCTCGGCCACGACGTCCATCTGCTCTGCCAGGACCTCGAGGCCGCGTTGTTGCCGTGGGTCGACGCGGTCGGTAGCTGGGACGGGAGCGGTCTCCGCGTCGCCGCGGCCTCCGGCTCATCGCCGGGATCGGGCTCGATCACCGCCTACCTGCCCGACATCGGGGGCCTTCTGCCCGTCTACGTCGCCGACGAGTACGCCGGCTTCGACGCCCGGCCGTTCCCGGAGTTGAGCGATGAGCAGATCGAGGCCTACGTCGCGGCCAACGTCGCCGCCGTCCGCGACGTCGCCGCTCGCCTGGACGGCGTCGATGCCGCCCTCGCCAACCACCTCGTGATGGGCCCGGCGATCCTCGCCCGCGCCGCAGTCGGCCCGTTCGCGGCGAAGGTTCACGGCAGCGCCCTCTCCTACACGGTGATCCCGCACCGCGAGCGGTTCCTGCCCTACGCCCGCGAGGGGATGGCGGCAGCCCGGGCCGTCCTCGTCGGCTCGCGCCACACCGCCGAGGCCCTCTGGGATGCGGTCGGCCTCGACGGACTGCGCGCGAGGACCCGGCTCGGGCCGCCCGGGGTCGACGTCGAGGCGTTCGCGCCGCTGCCGCCGGACGTCGATCGGGCGACGGCGTTGGCGGCGCTCGCGGCGCGGCTCGACGCGGCGGAGCCGGGCGGGCTCGGCCGCGAGCCGGCCGCGGCAGCGACGGCGATCCGTGCCTGGAGCGGCGCCGCCGGCCCGCGGGTGGTCTTCGTCGGCAAGCTGATCGTCTCCAAGGGCTGCGACCTCCTGCTCGCGGCCTGGCCCCTCGTCGTCGGCCGCCATCCGGGAGCCCGCCTGCTCATGGTCGGCTTCGGCGAGTACCGCGACGGACTGCTCCGCCTCGAGCGGGCGCTCGCCGCCGGCGACCTCGCGGGCGCCCGCGAGGTCGCGCGGCTCGGCTGGGCGCTCGAGGGGGGCGAGGAGGCGCCCCTGCGCCGCCTGTCGGCGTTCCTCGCCGACCCGCCGCCCGGCTACGTCGAGGCGGCCCGGGCGGCCGGCGGCACGATCGACTGGGCCGGCCGGCTCGAGTACGCCGAGGTTGCCGAGGCGGTCCGGGCGAGCGACGCGATGGTCGTCCCGAGCACGTTTCCGGAGGCGTTCGGGATGGTCGCGGCCGAGGCCGCGGCGGCCGGTGCGCTGCCGGTCTGCGCCGACCACTCCGGCCTCGCGGAGGTTGCAGCGGTGCTGGCGGACGCACTGCCCGGGCCGCTCGCCGCGCTGCCGGCGTTCCCGCTGCACGACGATCCGGTCAGCGCGATCGCCGCCCGTCTCGATCGCTGGCTGTCGCTGCCCGGCGCCGAGCGCGAGCGGGCCGGGGCCGACCTCGTGGCGACGGTCCGGGCGCGGTGGAGCTGGGAGAGCGTCGCCGCGACGGTCATCGCGGCTTCGCAGGGCCACCTCGGGCAGCTCGAGCGCGTCCCCGAGCGCGACGATCGCGTTGGATAGCGGGGCGGCGCTCCCGGGCGGCGACGAATCTGCGCCGCTCACTCAATAGAATGCGCGGCGCCCCATGAAGGACATGTCTCGCGCCACCTTCCTGAAGCTCGCCGGCGTCGCCGCCGTGATGACGCTGGTCATCTCGATCGTGATGGTCAACATCGACTGGCTCGGCCCCGACGCATCGACGGAGAAGGGCCCGATCATCACCCTCCTCAACGTGACGATCGTGCTCAGCGCGCTCGTCTTCAGCATCGTCCTGACGATGATGGTCTACGCGATCTGGAAGTACCGGGCCAAGCCCGGCGACGAGTCCGACGGCGCGCCGATCCACGGCAACACGAGGCTGGAGATCATCTGGACGGCGATCCCGCTGGTGATCGTGGTCGGCCTCGGCGTCTACTCGACGATCGTCCTCAACGACATCGAGGCCGAGGCGGCGAACCAGATGGAGGTCGACGTGACCGCGCAGCAGTTCGAGTGGCGCTTCGACTACCCGGACCAGGGCGTGGCCTCGAACGAGCTCCACGTCCCGGTCGGAACCCAGCTCGAGCTGCACCTGAACGCGCTCGACGTGGTCCACAGCTTCTGGGTGCCGGAGTGGGGCATCAAGCGCGATCTCGTGCCCGGCTCCGACCTGCCCGGCGGCGACGAGATCGACAACGTCGTCCGCGTGACGCCGGACGTCGAGGGCCAGTACTCGGTCGTCTGTACCGAGCTCTGTGGCTGGGGACATGCGACGATGCGGGCGGCCGCGGTGGTCGAGAGCCAGGATGACTTCGACGCCTGGGCGGCCGATCAGACGAAGATCCCCGAGGGGAACTCGAGCACCGGCGCGGCGGGCGGCAACGGCGCCGGCGTCTTCGACGACCAGGTCAGCAAGTGACCAGGAGGTTCTGACGAAGGTGGTAGCAACGCTGAAGGCACCGGGACAGCCGCGGGCGATCCTCGGGCTGATCCTGGGGGCGGCATTCGGATTCGGGCTCGTCGTCGCGCTGCGCGCGATCAGCGGCCTCGAGATCTTCCAGACCGAGCAGACGGGCTATCCGCAGGTGATCGTCCCGGCGATCACCGGTCCGATCGGCTACCTGATCGGGATCGGCTGCTTCGACTACTGGTTCCGCTGGGCCGCCGGCGCGCCGACGATCCCCGAGGACCACTCACAGCACGGCGCCCACAGCTGGAAGGACTACTTCAAGTTCAACACCGATCACAAGGTGATCGGGATCCAGTACGTCGTCACGACGTTCACGTTCTTCCTGATCGGCGGGCTGCTGGCGATGCTGATGCGCGCCGAGCTCGCCCAGCCGGGCGGCCAGATCGTCGATGCGGGGCTCTTCAACGGCCTCTTCTCGACCCACGCGGCGATCATGATCTTCCTGTTCGTGGTCCCGGTCTTCGCCGGGCTCGCCAACTACGTGCTGCCGCTGATGATCGGAGCGCCGGACATGGCGTTCCCGCGCCTGAACGCGCTCTCATTCTGGATGCTGCCGATGGGCGGCATCCTCTTCCTGCTCAGCTTCCTGATGCCGGGCGGCGCCTTCGACGCCGGCTGGACCGGCTACGCGCCGCTTTCGACCGGGGCGCCGCTCGGGCAGTCGTTCTTCAACCTCGGCGTCCAGTTCGCCGGCGCCTCGTCGGTGGCGACCGCGCTCAACTTCCTGGTCACGATCGTGACGATGCGGGCGCCGGGGATGAGCTTCTGGCGGATGCCGCTGCTCGTCTGGGCGAACCTCTCGACGTCGCTGCTCGTCGTCGGCGCGACGCCGTTCATCGCCGGCGCCCAGTTCATGGTCCTGCTCGACCGCGCCGTCGGCACGAACTTCTTCCAGGCGGCCGCCGGCGGTGACGTGATCAGCTACCAGCACATCTTCTGGTTCTACTCACACCCGGCCGTCTACATCATGATGCTGCCGGGCTTCGGGATCGTCTCCGAGGTGATCTCGACCCACGCCCGCAAGACGATCTTCGGCTACCGGTTGATGGCGCTGGCGTTGCTCGGGATCGTCGTCCTCTCGTTCGCGGTCTGGGCGCACCACATGTTCGTCTCCGGGATGTTCGCCTGGCTGCGGGTGCCGATGATGATGACGACGCTGCTGATCGCGGTCCCGACCGGGATCAAGATCTTCTCCTGGCTGGGGACGCTGTTCGACTCGAAGCTGCACATGGAGAACACCTCGATGCTGTTCTCGCTCGGCTTCCTGGTCACGTTCGTGATCGGCGGCATCTCCGGCGTGATGCTCGGGATGATCCCGCTCGACATCCACACCTCCGACACCTACTTCGTCGTCGCCCACATCCACTTCGTGCTGTTCGGCGGCTCGGTGTTCACGATCTTCGCCGGGCTCTATCACTGGTTCCCGAAGATGACCGGGCGGATGTACGACGAGCGGCTCGGCCGGATCCACTTCTGGGGGACGATGGTCGGCACCTGGGGCACGTTCATCCCGATGCACTGGATCGGGATGGAGGGGATGCCGCGCCGCGTCGCCGACTACGCGGCCCAGTTCGGCGACTGGAACCTGGTGATCTCGATCTCGAGCTTCATCCTCGGCGCCGCCCAGCTCGTCTTCCTCTACAACGCGATCGTGAGCTGGAGGTACGGGCCGAAGGCGGGCAGCAACCCGTGGCGTGCGAAGACGATCGAGTGGCAGGTCTCCTCGCCGCCGCCGGTCTTCAACTTCGACGAGATCCCGCGCGTCGTCGGCGGTCCCTACGAGTTCGGGGTGCCGGGCGCCCGCCACGCGATCATGCACGGCGAGGAAGGCGCCGAGGTCACCGGGCCGAAGCCGGCGGTGGTCGGCGCCGCCGGCGGCGGGGGCGGGGGCTCGAAGTGAGCGACCCGGTGGCGAACCCGACCGAGCTGCCGGCCGACCTCGAGGGCGGCACCGTCCTCGCGTTCCTGAACGAGGTCGCGGGCGGCCGCAAGCTGCTCGGCCGCGTTCGCGAGCTCGTCGACGCCGGCGCCGGCAGCATCGCGCTGGCAGCGCCGCAGAACCAGCCCGTCGCCGGGCAGATCGTCGCTGCAGCCGAGGTCCGCGATGCGGCCGTCAGCCGGGTCGAGGTCACCCAGGAGGTCCTCGACGAGTTCGGGCTCGCCTCCGTCGCGGCGGTCTTCGACCCGTCGCCGCCGCTCGCCTTCGACGATGCGGTCCGGGCCTTCGATCCCGTCTACGTGCTCTTCTCGAGCCTGCCCGAGGCCCGATTCGGGCTCGCCCGCAAGGACCTGATCGAGTGGGCGCGCAGCCGGACCGACGTCCCGGTCGAGCACGTCCCGGTCCGGATCGAGGACGATGCGATCCGCTGGGACGTCACCCATACGCTCGTGATCGCAACGCAGACGGTCAACGCGCCGGAGCTCGTCGAGCGCATGGTCACGCTCCACCGCGAGCGCCCGCATCGCTTCACGATCGTCTCTCCGGCGTCCGGCGAGATCACGCGCGAGGAGGTCTGTGACCGCCTCGCTTCGACGCTCGCCGCCCTCTACCGGGTCGATGCCGATGCCACCGGACAGCCGATGGGCAGCTCGGAGCCGTTCGCCGCGGTCCGCAACGCGATCGAGCACTACCGCGTCGACGACATCCTCGTCTCGACCTTCGCGGGGCACGAGTCGAAGTGGCTCGCGGAGGGGCTGATCGACCGGATCAGGGAGTTCACCGACGACCCGGTGGAGCACTTCGAGGTCGGCGCCGGCAACCGGGCTGCGGTGGCCGGCGCTGTCCCGGTCGGCGCCGGCGGCGAGGCAGGGGGGGCCTGATGGAATCCGCGTCGATCGCCGCCGCTCCGGCCCACGAGCATCACGGACCGCCCGAGGCCCACGCATCGTCGCGGATCGACCGCCAGACGCTCGGCATCCTCCTCTTCATCGTCTCCGAGGCGATGCTGTTCGGCGCGTTCTTCGCGTCCTACTTCTTCATTCGCGAGGTCGCAAACCCCGGCGCCTGGCCGCCGGAGGGCTTCGAGCTGCCGAAGCTCGTCGCCGGCGTCAACACCGCGATCCTCGTCTCCTCGTCGTTCACTGTCCACTGGGCCCTCGAGGGCGCCCGCAGGGGCAACCGCAACGCGATGAAGATGGGTCTCGCGATGACCTGGCTGCTCGGCGCGACCTTCCTGTTCGTGCAGATCAACGAGTACGTGCACATCGGCTTCAGCGCCCGCGACGGCGCCTTCGGCTCGATCTTCTACGGCCTCACCGGCCTGCACGGCGCCCACGTCTTCGTCGGCCTGCTGCTGCTCAGCTTCGCCAACATCCGCGCCTGGCGCGGCCATTTCGGCCCGGCGGCGAAGGACCATCTCGGCGTCGAGGTGCCGGGCATCTACTGGCACTTCGTCGACGTCATGTGGATCATCGTCTTCACGACGGTCTACATCCTCTAGCGACGCTGCGACCGGCGACGCCCCGAACCGGCCGCCCGCGACCGGCCCCGGGGGCGGAAGGGCCGCCCCGGTCGTGGTCGTGGGCCGGATGCCCGGCCCTCCAACCGCCACATCGCGTCCGGCGTTGCGCTACCGTCGCCGGTCGATGCGGAGGGATGGGTCAGCTCGTCGCTCGACCCGGGCGCGCGGCCTCGTGACCGGGGTGGCGGCGCTGGGCGTGGCGCTGCTCGCCGGGCTCATCGCCGGTGGCGCCGCGGGGCAACCCCGCCCGGAGCCGGCGATGCGGGCCGGGAACCCGCTCGGGCACACGACGGTCGAGAAGCGGATCGTTCCGCGGGACGACGGCGCCGGCTTTCGGACCCTGAGGATGGGCGCCGGCGAGGACTACATGGTCCGCGAGGACGGGATCGGCGTGGCGCAGCGGGGGCGGGCGAAGCGCCGCCGGACGCTCGCCTACTTCGGCCAGATCTCGGACCTCCACATCGTCGATGAGGAGAGCCCGGCCCGGGTCGAGTTCGTCGATCCGACGGGTGGCGCGTTCACCTCGGCGTGGCGGGCGTGGGAGGCGCTCGTGCCGAACATCAACGACTCGATGGTCCGGCAGATGAACGCGTTCGCCGACCACGGCCCGGTTCGCGACGGGCGCGGCGCCCGCGGCGCCATGGACTTCGTGATCGACACCGGCGACTCCACCGACAGCCAGCAGTACAACGAGACCCGCTGGGTGCGGACGATCCTCGACGGCGGCCGGATCGACCCCAACAGCGGTATCGATCGACAGGGCTATCGCCACCCGCTCTGCCCGCGCACCGGCGTCCCCGGCAGGGCAGAAGCCAGGCGCTACACCGGCGTGCAGGACTACGACGACTACCCGGCCGGGCCCGACCCCTACTTCTACGATCCCAGCGACGTCCGCGGCACGTTCGCCGACTTCCCCTCCTACCCGGGCCTGATGGACCGTGCCCAGAAGCCGTTCACGGCGGCCGGCCTCGACGTGCCGAGCTACGTCGCCTTCGGCAACCACGACGGCCTCGTGCAGGGCAACGCGGCCGCGGACTGGGCCCTCGACGAGGTCGCGACCGGATGTCTGAAGCCGTTCCCGACACCCTCGGCGCCGGCGGCGGCGAGCACCGGCCCCGAGGTCGCGACCTGGAAGGCGGCCTACCGGCAGCTCACCCCCGAGCGCCTCAGGGCGGGCCGCGCCGATCCGGACCGGAGCGGGACCGAGCGGCCGCTGCCGCCGCTGCCGCCCTTGCCCTTCCCGGTTCCCCCGACCCGTCCGGTGCCGCCGGATCCGGGCCGCCACTACGTCTCCAAGCCGGCCTTCAAGCGGGTGATCGGCAAGAACGACGGCCGGCGCGGACACGGCTTCGGCCTGATCTCCAAGCGCGTCGAGCGGGCATCGAACGGCGCCGCGGGCTACTACTCGTTCACGCCCCGCAAGCACCTGCGGGTGATCGCCTTGGACACGGTCTCGGAGGCCGGGGTGATCGGCGTCTCCGACGACGGGAACGTCGACAACCCGCAGTTCCGCTGGCTGCGCGGCCAGCTCCGGCGGGCGACCGAGCAGCGCCAGCGGGTGATCCTGTTCAGCCACCACGCGATCCAGAGCCTGACCGCGGACGTCCCCGACGAGGCGGCGCCGCCGTGCAGGGTCGCGGTCGATGGGCGCAGGCGGACCAACCCGGGCTGCGACCTCGACCCGCGCGACTCCGAGCCGATCCGGCTCGGCCCCGACCTGCTCGCGCTCCTGCACCGGTTCCCGAACGTGATCGCCTGGGTCGCCGGCCACAGCCACGTCAACGACATCGAGGCCTATCCCGCTCCCGGCGGCAATGGGGGCTTCTGGATGATCCGGACCGCCGCCGAGACCGACTGGCCCCAGCAGGGGCGGCTGCTGCAGCTCTTCGACAACCGCGACGGGACCCTGTCGATCTTCGGAACGATCGTCGATCATGCGAGCCCGGTTGGGGCGCCTCCGGCGGGGACCAAGGGCGGAAAGCTCGGCCGTGCGGCGCTCGCCTCGATCGGTCGCACCCTGGCCTACAACGACAACCAGACCGGCGCCCGCGATTGCGACCCGGCCTGCGGGGAGGGCCTGCCCGGGGACCGCAACGTCGAGCTTCTGATCGGCGATCCGCTGGCGCACCGGCGCCGCTGAGCGCGCACGGCGGCCGGCTGGCCGCGGAGCGGCCTCCCGGCCCTCAGCAGCTCGTCGCCCAGCTCGCCACGATCAGGGCGATGCCCGCCGCCGCGACGGCGATCGGGTAGAGGCTGAGCGAGATCGGGAGCTGTGAGAGCGGGCGCGAGCGGCTGAGGCGGCCGCCGACGGCGACGACGTTGACAGCCTCGGGGAGGGCGGCGAGCACGAAGACGAGGGTGGCGAACCAGGTGGCGAGCTGCTGGGCGCCGGTCGAGGGGCCGCCGCAGTCGGCGGCGAGCGGATCGACCCAGCCGGGGGCGGCGACGGCGAGGCGGATCAGGAGGACGACGAGGAGGGTGCCCGCCGCGCCCGCGAGGACCGCCCCCGCGAGGGGCGTCGCGTGCGACGTGCTCCCGCCGCGGAGCGCACGATCGGCGCGCCGACCGGCGGTCGCGGGGTCGGCTCGCTCGGCGGTCGCCGCGATCGCCAGCCCGAGCGGGTAGAGGAGGATGGCGACCAGCCCGATCCCGAGCAGCGGCTCGTTGCCGAGCAGCGCCAGGGCGAGGCCGGCGGCGCAGGCGAGCAGGAAGAGGAAGATGCGCACCGGGGGAACCTACAAGCGACGGCCTGCTGCGGACCCGCTGCGAGGGGCCTGCGATCATCCCCGCGTGCCCGGCGACGAGCTGCGCAACCCGTTCAAGTCCGAGGCGGACGCGTTCCGGATCGTCGTGATGATCGTCATCGCCGCGGCGATCGTGATCGGGGCCGCGGTGCTGATCAACACGACGGTCGGGGCGGTCCTCGCGGCCCTCGCGGTCGGGCTCGGGCTCTGGCGGGCCGGCGGTTGGCTCGGTCGGATGCTCGCCAGCCCCGACGAGGACGAGGGGGGGCCGTCGGACCCCGGGGGCGGCCCGGCCTGAGCTACTGCTGCGGCTGCTTGCCGGCGTTCTCGTAGAGGAAGTCGACCAGCTCCTTGAGATCCTGCTGGTCGATGACCTGGCCGAAGTTGTCCGGCATCACGTTCGCCTTGTAGCCCTTGGTGATCACGGCGTTCGGATCGACGATGCTCTTGTCGATGTCGGCCTTCGACTGGCCGGGGAGCTCCTGGTCGAGGTCCGGGCCGACCGTGCCCGCCGACTGGGCGATCGCGAGCGCGTGGCAGCTCCCGCAGCCGTTGTTGGCGAAGATCTGGCCGCCCGGGCCGCCCGGCGCCTGCGGCGGCTCGATCCCGGGCACGCCGGCGACCTGGCCCACGTAGGTGGCGACGTCCTTCGCCTCCTGGCCCTCGACGATGGCCGGCGGCATGTAGCTCGGGTCGCTCGGGTCGGTGTAGCGCGGGTGCTCGATCTGGTCGAGGACGATGCCCTCGATCGTGTCCTGGTCCATTCCCGAGGCACGGGCGTCCGCGAAGGCGGCGTCGAGATCGGGGCCGGCCTGGCCGCTGGTGCCCGCCTCCTTCAGGTAGTGGCAGGTGCCGCAGTTGGCGATGAAGAGCTGGCGGCCCTTGACGGTGTCGGCGTTCTCGTTGACGTCGCAGCCGCTCGCGAACGCGACCATGGCCGTGCCGAGCAGCAGCAGCCCCGCCGACTTGATCCGAAGTCGCTTCACGGGCCGCATCCTATAGGTCGGGAGAGCGGCTTCGACGCGCCGGCGGGCCGGTTCGATAGGGTTGAGACGATCAGCACAAACAGTCCGGCAGGGGTCCACGGCCGGACCGATCTGAAGGGAGTGAGAGGGCGACGATGGAAGTTCGCGAAGGGATGTCGAAGGTGGTCCTGACCCTCGGACCAGGCCATACGCTCCGCGAGGCGGCGAGGATGATGACCGGCAAGGGCGTCGGGGCGGCGATCGTCATCGACGAGGACGCGCCGGCGCCGGGGATCATCAGCGAGCGCGATCTGTTGGTCTCGATCGGTCGCGGTGAGGACCCCGATGCCGAGCGCGTCGGCGACCACATGAGCGGTTCGGTGATCACCGCCGCCCCCGACTGGAGCCTCGAGCGCGCGGCTGCGGACATGGCGGCGAGGAACATCCGCCACCTGGTGATCTGCGAGGGCGGCGAGCTCGTCGGGGTGCTCTCGATGCGCGACATCATGCGCGTCTGGACGTCCGCCGGAGCGACGTCGGCGATGACGCCCGGCTGAGCGGCCGGCGAGAGCCGGGAGAGGCCCCCGGGGACCGCCGCTCAGCGGCGGCGGATCGGCTCGGCCGGAAGCACCGCCGTGTCGGCGTGCTGCTCGCGGCGCATACCCTCGATCTCGTCGTTCGCGAGCTTCCACCAGGAACGCAGCCCGAGCAGGAGGATGAAGGCGCCGATCACCCACAGCGACCAACCCTTGAAGAAGCCGATCAGGATCAGGGTGATCCCGGCCGCCACGATCACCGGCGCCCAGGAGTTGCCGGGAACGTAGATGAGCTCGGTCGGCTCGGCGGTCTCGATCTCGCGGGCCCGGTCCATCCGCCTCAGCCGATGAAGAGGACGGCTGCGTAGAACGTCAGCGCGAAGATGAACAGGGCGATGCCGGCCGCCACGAGGCCGGAGTTGATGTCCTTGTTGGCCTTGCGGCGATCCATCGGGGGTGAAATCTAATCAAGCGGCGAGGACCCTGTCGGCCGCCATCGCACCGAAGAGCAGGAACAGGTACGCCAGCGACCCGAGGTACAGGTGCAGCGCCGCCCGGTTGGTGTGGATGCGGTTGAGTCGCGCTGCGCCGTAGACGAACGCCGCACCGAGGACCAGCGCGGCAACGAGGTAGATGCCGGCGAACATCCCGGTCGCGACCGGGACCAGCGTGAACGCGACGAGCAGCACCGTGTAGAGGAGGATGCTGCGGCGGGTGAACCCCTTGCCGCGGACGACCGGCATCATCGGGATGCCGGTGCGCTCGTAGTCGTCGGAGATCAGCAGCGCCAGCGCCCAGAAGTGCGGCGGCGTCCACAGGAAGATGACCATGAACGGGAAGAAGGCCTCGATCGCCAGCCCGCCCGTGGCGGCGGCCCAGCCGACCAGCGGGGGCATCGCTCCGGCGACGCCGCCGATGACGATGTTCTGCGGCGTCCGCGGCTTCAGCCAGGCGGTGTAGAGGAGCACGTAGGCGAGCAGGCCGAGCATCGCGAGGACGGCTGCGAGCAGGTTGACCGTGGCCCAGAGCTGGACGAACGCGATCACCCCGAGCGTGATCCCGAAGGCCAGGGCGCGGGCCGGCTCGACCCGCCCGGAGACGATCGGCCGCGCGTTCGTGCGCCCCATCCGGGCGTCGATGTCGCGGTCGATGTAGTGGTTGATCGCGCCGGCGCCGCCGGAGGCGAGGTAGCCCCCGAGGCATGTCCACAGCACCGTCGAGAGCGCGAGGCCGCTCGGGCGGGCCACGAGCATCGTCGTCACGGTCGTCCAGAGCAGCAGCGAGATGATCCGCGGCTTCGTCAGCGCGATGTGGTCGCGGGCGTTCTCGAGCAGGTCCGAGAAGTCGATCCGCCTGGTCGTGGCGGCGGACGTGGACCGCCGGGCGCGAGTGGCGGTATCGCGCTCGGCCACCCCTGCCGATGGATCCATCACGCGGGCGCTCTCCGGCTCGAGCGGGCCACCGGGTGGGGGAGGGCGGGCATCCCGCTCAGGCTACCGGCTGGTCGTCTTCGCTCTGCGGTGGTTGCTCGGAGCCGGCTGCCACGGCGCCGGCCGGATCGGGCTCGCCCGCTGCCGTGCCCGCGGCGGGCTCCGGCTCGCCGGCCGGCGCCGCGCCGGTCCGCGCGGCGGGCGGGTACCAACGCGTCGCCCGGTCCCGGATCGCGTTGCGGATGTCAGCGAGCGGCGCGACGCTGCGGACATCGGGCACGAGGTCGAAGTTGTGGACCGGGGGCGGCGAGGGGGCGAACCACTCGAGGGTGCTCCCCAGCCACGGGTCGGGGCCGCTCCGGCGGCCGTGGTTGTAGCTGGCGCAGGCGTTGAGCAGCGCGACGACGAAGCCCGCGACGAAGAGGATCGCGCCGATCGAGGCGATCAGGTTGAGGACGTCGAGCCCGCTGTCGCCGTAGAACTTGGCGACGTCGACCGGCATCCCTTCGAGGCCGGCCATCATCGTCGTCAGCACGTAGGCGAGAGCGCCGACGAGCAGGAGCCAGTAGGAGGTGACGCCGAAGGCGTCCCCCATCGCCCGGCCGCTCAGCTTCGGGTACCAGTAGTGGAGGGCGGCGAAGCCGCCGAATACGCCGGCGCCGGCGATCAGCGCGAAGCTCGAGGCGGTGGTGAAGGCGTTGCCGGCGAGCAGGGCGCCGACCGGGACGACGGCGGTGACGAGCTTGCCGGCGAGGCCGATCACGATCATCACGATCGCGCCGAGCGCGAACCGCAGCGGCATCCCCTCGCGCTTGGCGCCGCCGGACAGCGTGCCGACCCAGTTGAAGAGGATCAGGCCGACGGGGATGATCGTCGCGAGCGCCATCAGCATCGCGAAGTACCGGAAGCCCGGTGCGAGCGGTCCCGCGTACATGTTCTGCATCCACGCGAGCACGGCGAGGACCGCGAGCGCAGCGAGCGAGCCGGCGGTCGACCGGTGGCCGACGCCGGGTCGGCGTGAGAAGGTCGAGAGGATCTCCGAGATCGCCGCCAGCGCGGCGACGAGCAGCGAGGCGACGGCCCCGGAGACGAAGATCGCGGCGAGGTGCTCGTAGAGCATCGGCTTGCCGCCCTCGCCGGAGTCGAAGAAGACGCCGCCGTAATGGCGGTCGATCATCAGCATCGCCAACGCAGCCAGGAAGACCGGGGAGACGACGAGCAGCGTGTGGCTGACGATCGACGCCGCCCACGAGAACAGCGGCATCCGCTGCAGGTACATGCCCGGGGCCCGGAGGTTGCGGACGGTGGTGATCATGCTGATCGAGAAGCAGACGAACCCGAGCAGGACGAGCGCGATGCCGGTCACCCAGGCGTCGACGGCGGCACCGGGCAGGAACTCGGAGGTCGAGAGCGGCGGCAGGGCGAGGATGCCGGCCTCCGACGGCCGCCAGAGGAAGCTGCCGTAGATCGTCGCGCCGCCGAACACGTAGAGCCAGTAGGAGAGGTGGTGCAGGCGCGGCAGCGCCATCCCGCGGGCGCCGATCTGAAGCGGCACGACGATCGACATCAGCCCGAGCATCAGCGGCAGCGCGAACAGGATCAGGCCGGTGACGCCGAAGGCGGAGAGCATCCGGTCGAAGATCTCCGGCCGCATCAGCGTGTTCTCCGGGATCATCAGCTGCAGCCGCATCATCAGGAGCTCGGCAAGGGCGGCGGCTGCGAAGACGAGCGCGGTCGCGACGTACATCCGCCCGACGGCCTTGTGCTCGGCGGCAGTGACGAGGGCGATCCAGCCCCGTTCCGCGCGCGGGACCCGCTCGCTGACGACCTCGGGGTGCGATGTGGTGTGGACCGGCGTCATTTCTGCTCGAACTTCACTCCCGGCGCGGTGCCGCTCTGGACCCGCTCCTGCACGGCCTGGCGGGCCGCCGTGATGCCCTCGGTCCGCGAGGCCAGGAACTTCTCGTACTGATCCGGCTCGACGACGCTCACCCGGGTCCGCATCGTCGCGTAGCCGGGGCCCGAGAAGCGGGTCGAGCGGCCCTCGAAGGTGCCGGTCTCGTCGGCGGTGAAGGAGACCTCGCTGGTGACGCCCGGAACGGCTTGGACGGTCGGCGCCAGCGCCGGCACCGACCAGCTGTGGAGGACGTCGGTGGAGGTGATCTCGAGGTTGATCGGCGTGTCGACCGGAACGACCAGCTCGTGGTAGCTGTAGGCCTGATCGAGGTTGAAGCCGTCGGCGGCGGGGTTGTCGACGGGATAGGCGTAGCGCCAGAGCCACTGCTGGGCGTCGGCCTTGATCGTGATCGGCTCGTTGGTGGCCGCGGCTGCCTCGTTGCCTGAGAGCAGGTAGGGGACGCCCTTGTCGTCCGCGGTCCAGGCCACCCCGATGCTGAAGAGGATCAGCGTCAGGGCGCCGAGGGCGAGCCCGGTGCGGAGCTGGGGCGAGCCGTCGCCGCGGATCCGGCGTGGGCCGCCCGCGCTCTCCGGCACCCGCGAGCGCAGGGCCCGGGCGATCGCGCCGAGCACGACCAGCACGACCACGATCGCGATGATCGCCATGACGATGTAGAGCGTGCGTGCGGACTCGGCGCTGCTCGAGGCGGGGGAGTCGGGCGCGAGCAGGTCGGCGGCGGCGAGCTCGGGAGCGAACAGCGCGGCGGCGGCCGCGGCGAACGAGACGAGGGCTGCGAACGTTGCTCTTGAGCGGACGACCTCCAAGGCGCCGCCATTCTAGGGGCACGCACCGGCAGATGCCGCTCTGCCCGCCCGCGAGCGCTTTCGATCCCTCCCCGAGCGCTTTCTATACTCGGCCCGCTTTGTCCCGAGCGGCTTTCTCATCCCGCGGGAGCCGGTCCCGGCTGCGTCCCCTGCTCCGCGGCGCCGCCTGCGGGGCGATCGCCGCCTCGGTCGCGGTGCCGCTGCTTCGCCGCCGCCTGCGGCTGCCGCCCGCCGCGACCGCGGCGGCGACGATCGCGGGGCCGTTCGGCCTCGCGATCCTGAGGCCGCGGACGAAGGCCCGCGACGCGCTCCTGTTCGCCCAGCAGATGTGGGCGTTCACGATGATCCACGAGCTCCCCTACGACGATCCCGAGGCGCTGCGGCGGCGGCTGCGGATCCACTACCCGATCCGCATCGACCGCTTCATCGGCCGCGGCCGGCTTCCGAACCGTCGCCTGCAGTCGGCGCTGACTCCCGCCGACGGCACGGTGAGCGTGATCGACCGGATCCTCAGCTTTGCCCACTGGGCCTGGTTTCTCGAGCCGCACCTGTCGCTGCTCTGGATCCTCGTCGGGGACGAGCCCCGCTTCGCGCGGGCGGCGCGGCAGATGGGCGCCGCCTTCGACCTCGGCTGCGCGATCTACATCGCGGTCCCGACCGCGCCGCCGTGGTGGGCGTCGGCGAACGGCTACACCGGGGACGACCGGATCGAGCGGCGGATGATCGCGGTCGGCGAGGAGACGTTCCGGGGGGCCTGGCAGCCGATGTACGACACGGTCGACGGCAACCCGTGGGCGGCGATGCCGTCCCTGCACTTCGGGGCGTCGGTTCTCGCCGCGATCCTGCTCGCCGAGTCGGGCCGGACGGCCGGCGCGATCGGATGGACCTACGCCGGCGTGCTCGGGTTCGCGCTCGTCTACCTCGGCGAGCACTACGTCGTCGACCTGCTCGCCGGGCTCGGGCTCGTCGCCGCGGTCCGCGTCGGGGAGCCGCTCGCCGAGCCGCTGGCGCTGGCGGTCAGCGGCGCCGTTCAGCGGCTCGAACGCGTCGCCGGCTCCTGAGCCCGGCGCGGGCTCCGGAGCGCCCGCCGGGGATGCGAACATTGGACGACATGGCCGAGGGAAGGCAGCTCGAGTGGCGCGAGCGGCGCCTCGCGGCGAGCGCCGGCGCGGCTGACGCCGGCGAGCGCCGGGCTGCGGGCGAACGGGGCCGCGACGACGACGCGCCCTCGCTGCTCGAGAGCCCGCGCCGGATCGCGCTCACGGCATTGGTCGTCCTGCTCGTGTTCGCGGCGATCTACGTGCTGCTGCCGAAGCTGATCGGGCTCGAGGACGCGATCGCGAAGATGGGGGAGGGGCAGTGGCAGTGGGTGGCCGTGGCGATCGGCTTCAACGTGCTCGCCTTCGGCGCCTACGTGGCGCTGTTTCGCGGCGTGATCGGCGAGAACCTCGTCCACCTCGACTGGCGTGAGAGCTACCAGATCACGATGGCGGGGCTGGCCGCCTCGCGGGTGCTCTCGGCCGGCGGCGCCGGCGGCGTCGTCCTCAGCTACTGGGCGCTGCGCAAGGCGGGAATGCGGCGGGCCGAGGCGGCCGAGCGGATGGTCGCCTTCCTCGTCCTCCTCTATGCGTTCTACGTCATCGCCGTGATCGTGTTCGGGATCCTGCTGCGGACCGGCGTCCTGCCCGGTTCCGCGCCGCTGTCGGTGACGATCGTCCCGGCGGCGATCGCCGCCGGCCTCGCCATCGCCTTCCTGCTGGTCATGCTCGTTCCCGGCGACCTGCAGGAGCGGATCTCGCTCGACGGCGGCAACTGGGCGAGTCGGGCGATCCTGAAGCTGAGCAAGGTGCCGGCGACGATCTCGACCGGGGCGAGGCTCGCTTACGGGTTCGTCCGCGAGCCGCGCAAGGGGGGTCTGGCGTCGCTCGGCGCGGCCGGCTTCTGGGCCGCGAACATCGGCATCCTCTGGGCGACGTTCAAGGCGTTCGGAGTCTCGCTGCCGATCGCCGTCCTGGTCGTCGGGTTCTTCGTTGGGATGGCGGCGAACCTCGCACCCGACCCGGCCGGGGTCGGCGCCGTCGACGGCGGCCTGATCGGCGCGTTCGTGATCTTCGGCGAGCCGGCCGCTACGGTCATCGCCGCCGTCCTCGTCTACCGGCTGATCGCGTTCTGGATGCCGCTGCCGCCGGGGATCGTCGCGTTCCTGCAGCTGCGGCGGACCGTCGCCCGCTGGGAGGCCGAGGGGCGGTCCGTCGATGACGGCGATGATGATGGAATGGAGGGCGCCGCGGCGCTGTCCGCCACGGCCACTTCCAATACTTCACTAAATGAAGTAGGGTACGACGTGAGCCCGATGCGAGGAGCCAGCAGTGACCGATAAGCGAGTCGAGAACGTGATCATCATCGGCGGCGCCTGCGCCGGGTACACCGCCGCCGTCTACGCCGCCCGAGCCGACCTCGAGCCGCTCGTGATCGAGGGCTTCCAGTGGGGCGGCCAGCTTCAGAACACGACCGAGGTCGAGAACTACCCGGGCTTTCCGGACGGGATCATGGGCCCGGAGCTGATGAACCGGTTCCGCGCCCAGGCCGAGCGGTTCGGCGCCCGCTTCATCACCGACGACGCGACCGCGGTCGAGCTGACCGACGGTGGCATCCAGACCGTCCGGGTCGGCGATGACGAGCACCGCGCCCGCGCGCTGATCCTCGCGATGGGCGCCCAGCCGAAGCGGCTCGGCCTCCCCGGCGAGATGGAGCTCGCCGGCCGCGGCGTCTCGACCTGCGGCGTCTGCGACGGCGCCTTCTTCAAGGGCCGCGACGTGGTCGTGATCGGCGGTGGCGACACGGCGATGGAGGACGCGATGTTCGTCGCCAAGTACGCCGACCGGCTGACGGTGCTGCACCGCCGCCGCGAGCTGCGTGCCTCGATGGTGATGCAGGACCGCGCCCGCGCCGTCGACAACATCGAGTTCAAGACCCCGTACGTGCCCGAGGAGTTCGTCGCCGACGACGATGGCGCTCTCGACCACGTCCGGATCCGCAACGCCGAGTCGGGCGAGATCGAGAAGCTCGAGGTCGGCGGCGCGTTCGTCGCGATCGGCCACATCCCCGGCTCCGACCTCGTCGCCGGCCAGATCGACCTCCACGACAACGGCTATGTCAGGGTGGCCGAGCCCTCGACCCGGACGAACCTCGCCGGCGTCTTCGCGGTCGGCGACCTCGTCGACTTCACCTACCGGCAGGCGGTCACCGCGGCGGGATCGGGCACCCGCGGCGCCCTCGATGCCGAGTGGTACCTGCGTGACACGCCGCCGACCGACGAGAAGCGGATCGAGGCGGCCGAGCAGGCCGGCGTCTGACCCCTCCAGCGACGTGGGTTGCCTGAACCCCGCTATGTGGTGGTGAGATGACCCAGGTGGCGGCCGGGGGTCGCTAGGAGGCGATCCGTCCGTCCTCATGGGCGGCGAGCATCTCGCTGAAGACGGCGCGCTCGTCGGGCTCGCGGCCGTCCGCCTTCTCGTCGGCGATGACCTGCGAGACGGCGTTGATCAGCGCCAGGTGGGTGAACGCCTGCGGGAAGTTGCCGAGCTGGCGGCCGGTGTGCGGATCGATCTCCTCGGCGTAGAGGTCGAGGGCGCCGCCCATGATCAGCAGGTGCTCGCACATCAGCGCTGCCCGCTCGCCCTCGCCGATCTCGGCGAGGGCGGAGACGAGCCAGAACGAGCAGATCGAGAACGTGCCCTCGACGCCGTGCAGGCCGTCGTCGGTCTGATCGGTCCGGTAGCGGAGGACGAGCCCCATCTCGGTCAGCTCGTCGGCGATCGCGAGCACCGTCTTGACGACGCGCTCGTCATCGGAGGGGAGGAAGCGGACGAGCGGGACCAGCAGCGTCGACGCGTCGAGCTCGTCGGTGTCGTAGTGCTGGCGGAAGATCCCGTCGGCCGTGACCCCGCGGGCGAGGATCTCGGCCTTGATCCGCTCCGCCTCGCCCCCCCAGCGCTCGACCAGCTCGCGCTCGCCGCGCGCCTTGGCGAGCCGGGTGCCGCGGTCGAGCGCGACCCAACACATCAGCTTCGAGGACAGGTAGTGCTTCGGCTCCCCGCGTGCCTCCCAGATCCCCTGGTCGGGCTGCTCCCAGATCGCGATCGCCGCCTCGACCTGGCGGCGCGCCAGCTCCCAGAGCGAGTCGCTGACGCCGCCGAGGGCCCGCGAATGGATGTAGATCGAGTCGAGCAGCGCCCCGTAGACGTCGTTCTGGCGCTGCGAGTAGGCGGCGTTGCCGACCCGGACCGGCCTCGAGTCGAGGTAGCCGCCGAGATGGTCGAGGGTGCTTTCGGTCAGCTCCTTCTCGCCGTCGATCCCGTACATGATCTGAAGCTCGCCGTCGGAGTCGGCCGTCACCCGCTCGACGAAGTCCATGAAGTCGCGCGCCTCGTCGTCGAGGCCGAGGACGTGCAGGCCCCACAGCGTGAAGGTCGCGTCGCGGATCCAGGTGTAGCGGTAGTCCCAGTTGCGCTCGCCGCCGGGCGTCTCCGGAAGCGACGTCGTCAGCGCCGCGACCATCCCCCCGGTCGGCGCATGCATCAGGCCCTTCAGGGTCAGAGCCGAGCGCTGCAGCTCGCCGCGCCAGCGGTGATCGGGGAACTTGCCGCGCTCGAGCCAGCGGCGCCAGGCCCGAGCCGTCTCGTAGATCTGCCGGAACGCCTCGCCGGCGTGTCCCGGCAGGCGCGCGTCGTCCGACCAGGTGAGCGCGCAGAACGCGTTCTCGTCGGTCCCGAGCCGGCGCACTCCCCAGAGCTTGCCGTCCTCGAGGACGAGGTCCATGTCGGCCTGAAAGCGCAGCGACATGCCATCGACGTCGGCGGTCGCGACGCCGAGCGCCTCGTCGAGGTCCCAGTCGATCCTGCCGCGGCCGTAGTCGGGGAGGGCGTCACAGACGAGCTCGATCTCGGCGTGACCCTCGGGGCAGTGGGCCATCCTGATCAGCATCCGCTCGGCCTCGAGGCGGTTGCGTCCGTCGCCGGTGCGAACGGCATTGACCAGCAGCGCGTCGCGGACGACGATCCAGCCGGTCTCGGTCGCCCAGGTCGTCTCGATCACGTTCGTGCCGGGCTCGTAGCGGCGCGCGACCGGGACCCGTTCGTCGGGCGCGAAGCGCAGCGCCCCGGCGGTGCGGTCGAGCAGCGCCCCGAACAGGCTCGGGGAGTCGAAACGCGGCAGGCACATCCACTCGATCGCCCCGCTGGAGCTGAGCAGGGCACCCGTCTCGCAGTCGGACAGGAATCCGTAGGACCCGATCCGCGGGAACTGGCTGTGGCAGGTCTCGGGCGCGGGACGATCCGGAGCGCTCACGGACGCGAGCCTACCCGCCGGAGGGGTCGGCCCGGCCACCCTCGCCAGCCGCCAGCCGCTCGCTCTCGATCGCCTCGCGCAGGGCTGTCGTGGCCGCCTGCGAATGCTCGCCGCCGAGCTCGAAGAGCGCCTTGCCGTCGACCGTCGAGATCGGTTGGATCTCGCGGGTCGTCGACGCCAGGAACGCGGCCCGGGCGTCGATCAGGTCCCGCTTCGGGAAGCTGCCCTCCTCGACGTCGAGCGCCGCGATCACGACCGCCCGGGTGATCGAGTCGAGGATCCCGACCTCGAGGCCCGGGGTCCGCAGGCGGCCGTCGCTGCCGGTCCAGAAGACCGACGACGTCGGCGCCTCGAGGACGATCCCGTCGGCGCTCACGTAGACCGCCTCATCGGCGCCGCGACCGGCGGCCATCCGGGTCGCGTGCATGTTCGCCGCGTAGGAGATCGACTTGACGCCGGCGAGGATCTCGTTCGGCGTCAGCGTGACCAGGGCGACCCGGGCGCTATCGGCCCAGTCGGGCACGCTCTCGACGGTCAGCAGGCGACGGCCGCCGCGCGTGATCACGATCCGCAGGCAACCGTCCGGCTCACCGCCCTCGTCGAGCAGCGCCCCGATCTCGGCCCGCAGGGCCTGCTCGTCGAAGTCGAGGTGGATCGCGGCGGCGGAGCGCCGCAGGCGCGCGATGTGATCGTCGAGGCGGAAGGGATGGCTGCCGTACAGCTTGATCACCTCGAACGCGCCGTCGCCACGGAGCAGGCCGTCGTCGAGGATCGAGATCGTCGCCCGCTCCGCGGGGACGATCTCCCCATCGACGCTGGCCAGGCTCGCTGCTCCCATGCCGCGACGATAGCGAGTGCCACTCCCCTCGCAGGGGCTAACCTGACGATCACCGCATGGACTACATCCTCGCCAGCCTCGGGATGGTCGCGTTCATCGTCGCGGTCCTCGTCCTCCTCGCCCGCTCCTATCCGGGCAGCGGTGCCGACCTCGTCGATTGGCGCCCGGCGCGCGACTACGAGACCGAGCTCGAGCTCGAACAGGACGACATCGCGCAGATGATCGCCGCGCAGAACGAGTACCGCCGCCGTCGCGGTGCCCCCGAGCTGACCGTCCACGACGCGGAGCGGATGGGTCGCGAGGACCAGCGCGTCCGCGCGCGCGGCCGGATCGATGGACGGTCGCTCACGAAGCTCGATCGCCGACTCCGCGACGACGACGACTCCGGCGAGGGCGAGGCCTAGCGGGCGGTGGCGCGGGCGCTGCTCGTCGGCTGCGGCTGCCACGGCCGCACGCTTGGGCGGACGCTGCTCGATCGAGGTTGGGCCGTGCGCGGAACGAGTCGCCGCGAGGCGGGGCTCGAGGCGATCGCGGCGGCCGGGATCGAGCCGGCCCCGGCCGATCCCGACCGGGCCGGCACGATCCTCGACCACGTCGGCGACGTCGCCGTCGTCGCCTGGCTGCTCGGCTCCGCAGCGGGCAGCGCCGCCGACGTCGCGGCGGTCAACGACCTCCGGCTCGCGAGCCTGCTCGCGAAGCTGGTCGACTCGCCCGTCCGCGGCTTCGTCTTCGAGGGAGCCGGGACCGTCGATCAGGCGGTGCTCGCCGCCGGCGCCGGGCACGTCGAGCGCGCCGGGCGGACGTGGATGATCCCCGTCCGCGTCGTCGATGAGGAGCGCGACCGCGGCGGCGCCTGGACCGAGGCGATGGCCGCCGCCATCGCCGCGGTCCTCGGCGGTTGACGGGATCGATGTCGCCCCGGCGGCACCCGCGAGCATGCCCGGTCGCCGGCGGCGCGGCCGGCGTCCCTGCGGTCCCGCCGCGCCCTATCGTCCGCGGTTCGATCCGAAACCGGCAAGCGAGGCGAGATTGACGACACATGCCAACGACGTCCTGGTCGATACCGAGTGGCTGGCGGAGCGACTCGACGACGACTCGATCCGGATCGTCGAGGTCGACGAGGACCCGTCCCGCTACTCGAGCCGCCACGTTCCCGGCGCCATCGGGCTCGACTGGCGCCACGATCTTCAGGACCGGGTCCGACGCGACCTGCTCGGGCCCGAGGCGTTCGCGGAGCTGGTCGGCTCGCGGGGGATCTCGCGCGAGCACACGGTCGTCCTCTACGGCGACCGCCACAACTGGTTCGCCGCCTACGCCTTCTGGTACTTCCGCTACTACGGCCACGACTCGATCAGGCTGCTCGACGGTGGCCGCGACAGGTGGATCGCCGAGCGGCGGCCGACGACGTCCGACCCGGTCGCCTATCCCCGCCTCGACTACGCCCCGGCCGCCGGCGACGAGTCGATCCGCGCCCGCCGCGACGAGGTCGAGGCCGCGATCGGGACGGCGACGCGACTGGTCGACGTCCGTACGCCGCTCGAGTTCAGCGGCGAGCTGATCGCGATGACCGGCTACGAGCAGGAGGGCGCCCAGCGCGGCGGCCACATCCCCGGCGCAGTGCTGGTCCAGTGGTCCGACGCGGTCGCCGAGGACGGCACGATCCTGCCCGCCGAATCGCTGCGCCGGCTCTACGAGGGCGCCGGAGTGATCGGAGCAGGGGCACCGGTCATCGCCTACTGTCGGATCGGCGAGCGCTCCGCCCACACCTGGTTCGTCCTCAGTGAGCTGCTCGGCGTGCCCGACGTCAAGAACTACGACGGCTCGTGGGCGGAGTGGGGGAACCTGATCGGGGTCCCGATCGAGACGGGGACGTAGCGCCGGCCGCCGGTCCTTGACCCGGCCGGCGGGTGGCAGATTCGGTCCGATTGCGGGCCGGAACTGCAAGGACCACTGCCGTCGCTGGGCCGATCGCCCGGTTGCTTCGGATCGATGTCGGAAGTTGCATTAGGGATGCCTAATGCGGTAATCTCGAATAGCGTTTCGGGCACCCACCAGGAGGAGGCCGATCTTGGTCCGCTCTATCCGTTCCAACGTCGTCGGGTTCGTTGCGATCTTCATCGCTCTCGGTGGGATCGGCTACGCGGCCGCGCTCGCTCCCGACAGCGTCAGGTCGAAACACATCAAGGACGGGCAGGTCAAGTCCGTCGACGTCCGCAACGACGGGCTGACCGGCGCCGACGTCGAGGAGTCGACCCTCGACGCCGTTACGCCCGGCGGGGCCGCGGGTGGCGATCTCGCCGGCAGCTACCCGAACCCGTCGATCAGCGAGAACGGGGTGAGCAGTTCCGAGATCGCGAACGGATCGGTCGGCACGGCGGACCTGGCCGTCGCTCCCGCGGCCCGCGCCCGCCCGATCTCAAATCCGACGCTCGGGAACGACACCGTCACCGAGCTCAGCCTCGGGAACGAGATCTTCGACACCGGTGGGGTGCACAGCACCACCACCAACCCTGAGCGGCTGATCGCTCCGGTCGACGGCTACTACATGATCAGCGGGGAGGTCGTGTTCGCGGCTGATCCCAACGGATCGCGCCAGGTGCTGCTGCGCAGGAACGACAGCATCGGCACGATCGGAGAGAGCGTGAACCGAGCGAGCGGCACGCCGGATCGAACCGCGTTGCCGGTGACGACGATCTTCAGGCTCGACGCCGGAGACTACGTCGAGCTGGATGCCCTCCAGAGCAGCGGCGGCAGCCTCGACGTGATCGCGTCGGGGACGTACCTCGCGATCGCCTGGATCGGGCCAACCGCCCCGTAGGGCGACGACGCCGCTCAGCGGTCGAGCGCCGCGAAGAACCGCTCGAGCATCCGCGCCGTGGCGCCCCAGATGAACGCGTCGCCGACGTCGTAGGTCGGCGTCCGGAACGGGACGCCGCGGCGGATCAGGCGGCGCATCCCGTAGCCGCCGCGGAGCTCGTCGAGGCCGAGCTCGATCACGCGCTCGACCTCGTGGGGGCTGAGCGTGTGGGCGAGCCGCTCGGGGACGACGGCGACGACCGGCAGGACCTTGAACGAGGTGACGACGGTCGAGGTCGGCGGCAGCGCCCCGACGACCTCGACGGCGGCCCGGTCGAGGCCGATCTCCTCCTCGGCCTCGCGGAGCGCGCACTCGACGAGGCTCTCGCCCGGCTCGGCGCGGCCGCCGGGGAACGAGATCTCGCCGGCGTGGCGGCGCAGGTCGTGGCGGCGCTCGGTGAAGATCAGGCCGGGCCGGGTCGGCCAGCCGAAGAGCGGGACGAGCACCGCCGCGCGCTCGCTGCCGTGGGCGTGCAGCGACTCCGCCTCGACCGGATCGAGGAAGGTCCGCCGCAGGTCGTTCGCCTCGCTCAGATGATCACCTGGACGGTGCCGCCGTCGACGCTCCAGGCCGATCCGAGCACGTAGGAGGCCCGCTCGGAGCAGAGGAAGGCGATGACCGAGGCGATCTCGTCGACCTCGGCGAGGCGGCCGATCGGGCGCGAGGCGCCGGTGGCGGCGAGGCCTTCGTCGCGGTCGGCGTGGCCGTGCAGCTCGACGGACTGGTCGAGAAGGCCGCCGGGCCGCATCCACATCTCCGACTTGACCGGGCCCGGGCAGACCGCGTTGACGAGGACTCCGGTGCCCGCCCAGCGCTCGGCGTACAGGCGCGAGAGCGAGAGCTCGGCCGCCTTCGCCACCGAGTACTCGCCCATCTTCGCCGACGGGCGCTTGCCGGCCGTGGAGGCGACGTTGACGACGCGGCCCCAACCGCGCTCCGCCATCGCCGGGATCGCCGTCCGCATCAGCCGCATCGGCGCGATCACGTTCAGCTCCCAGGCGGCGTTCCAATCGGCGTCGGGGATGTCATCGAGGTCGCGCCAGCGCGCCTGCCCGGCGCCGTTTACGACCACGTCGAGAGATCCGAACCGGCTCTCGGCCTCGGCGGCGATCCGCTCGGCGGCGCCGGCTTCGGTGACGTCGACGGCGAGGTGGGCCGCCCGGCCGTGGGCGCGCGCCCCGGCCCGCCCGCACTCCGCGGCGGCGGCGGCGATCTCGTCGCCGGAGCGGGCGATCAGCAGCACCTGCGCGCCCGCCTCGCAGAGCATCCGCGCCGTCGCCCGGCCGATCCCGCGGCCGGCTCCGGTGACCGCGCAGGACCTCCCGGCGATCCCGAGGTCCATCAGGGCGCCGCGGGCCGTTCGATCGTGACGATCTCGACGTCGGAGGCGAGGATCCGGTGGACCGGGCACTTGCCGGCGATGACCATGATCCGCCCGCGCTGGTCGTCGTCGAGGCCGTCCGGCAGCGTCACCGCGACCTCGAAGCTCGTCCCCTCGCCGGCCCGCGGCGGCCCCGGGAAGTCGACGTCGACGACGAGCCCGTCGACGCTCCAGCCCTTGCGGTCGGCGTAGAGGCGGATCGTCATCGCGGTGCAGGCGGCGAGCGCCGCGGTGACGAGTCGGGTCGGGGACGGGGCGGTATCGGTGCCGCCGACGTCGATCGGCTCGTCGACGACGATCTCGTGGCCGTCGATCTCGACGGTGTGGACGAGGCCGTCGCGCTGTCGCGCGGTCGCCCTCATCGGTCGCCCTCCGCCGCCCGGGCGCCCCGCCGTCCCTCGAACAGGGCCGGATCGGAGACGTCGGTGTAGCGGGCCATCGCCCAGACGAGGTCGGCGGCGCGGTTCAGGTAGGCGGGCACGGCGCTCGATCCGAGATCTTCCTCGCGGCCCAGGGCGGTGACCCGGCGCTCGGCCCGGCGCAGGGTCGCCCGGGCGAGGTCGAGGGCGGCGGAGAGCTCGGTGCCGCCGGGGATCACGAACTTCGGCGGCAGCTCGACCCGCTCCATGTAGCGGTCGATCGCCGGTTCCAGCGCGCTGACCATCTCGCCGGTGATCCGGCTGACGCCGTCCTCGAGCCGTCCGGTCGCCTCCGGCGCCGCGGCGAGCTCGGCGCCGGCGACGAACAGGTCGGTCTGCAGGTCGAGCAGGTCGCGCTCGACCTCCCCCTTGCCGGCACGACAGAGCGAGCGGGCGACCCCGAGCGCCGAGCCGGCCTCGTCGATCGTCCCGTAGGCCTCGATCCGGGCGTCCGACTTCGACCGGCGGCCGCCGTACCAGAGGCCGGTCGTGCCGTCGTCGCCCTTGCGCGTGTAGATCTTCATCGCCCGGGCGCCTCGCTGGAGAGCGGGTTGAAGACGATGCCGGTGAGCAGCTTCGGGAAGAAGTAGGTCGACTTCGGCGGCATCGTCTCGCCGGCGTCGGCGACCGCGCGGACCTGACCCACCGGCGTCGGCCGGAGGAAGAAGCCGGCGTCGGCCTCGCCGGCTTCGACCCGGCGGACCGCCTCGGCGAGCTCCGAGCAGTAGGAGAGCCCGCGCTTGGCGGCGATGTCCGCGGTGCTCATCCCGAGCGCGCCCTCGAGGATCAGCGCCTCGAGGGCGGCGGCGTCGAGCGTCCGGTAGGCGGCCGAGGCGCCGGGCAGGGCGTCGGCGAGGAGCGAGTCGTCGGCGAGGCGCAGCCGGTACGGCTTGCCGTCGAGGGCGTCCAGGTAGCCGAAGGCGATCGTGCCGTCGCCGCGGTCGGGGACGAGGTCGGCGGGCGTCTCGAGCGGCTCGCGGTCGAACTGCTCGGCGAGCGTGGCGCCGAGCGCATGCCGCTTGTCGTCGTCGAGGCCGTGGAGCAGGCGGTGGGTGGCGAATACGCTCAGGCCCGGGTCCTCGAGCGAGACGAGGCAGGCGAGCGTGTAGCGGGCGTCGTCGCCGGGGCCGGCGCCGACCTCGTCGGCGTAGGTCCGCGCGGTCTCGTAGCGGTGGTGGCCGTCGGCGATCAGCAGCTCGGATCCGGCGAGGGCGTCGGCGACCGCGGCGTGCACCTCGGGATCGCCGATCGGCCAGGCCCGGTGCACGGTCCCGTCGGGATCGGTCACGGCGCAGAAGGGCTCGTCGGCGAGCGCCGGCGCGAGCAGCCCCCAGGCGTCGCCGGCGTGGAGGACGAAGATCGGCGAGAGGTTGTAGCGGGTCGCCCGGGTCAGCCGCAGGCGATCCTCCTTCGGCCCCGGCTGGGTGCGCTCGTGGGGCCGGATCAGGCCGGGGCCGTAGTCGGTGACGGCGATCCGGGCGAGAAACCCGCGTCGCGTCCGCCGGCCGCCGTCCGGCGCGTCGTAGTCCTGCTCGTAGGCCCAGATCGTCGGCTCGCTGTCCGCGACGAGCAGGCCCTCGTCGCGCCAGCGGCCGAGCAGGGCGGCGGCGTGCTCGTAGCGGTCGCCGTCGGCGGCTTCGGGAAGGTCGAGCTCGACGACGTTGGCGGGGGAACGGGAGACGAGCCGAGCCCGACCGGCGGCATCGATGACGTCGTAGGGCGGCGCCGTGACGTCGGCGATCGCGACCTTCGCGGCGTCGTAGTGGAGCGCTCTCAGGGCCCGGACCTCTGCCATACGGCCCCGCAGGTTATTGACCGGATCCGTTCGCTCATTCCGTCCGACCCGTCAGGGAACATCTGTTCGATGGATGAGACGAGAATCAGTGAGAAGCTGAGGTGGTAACGGTGAGACGGATGCAAGCCGAGTACAGAAGGCTCCGCAGCGCGGCCCACGCCGACGAGCGGGCCGAGTTCGAGCGCCTCTCGCGGGACCCGACGTTCCGCCACTTCCTGGCGCTGTGCATCGCCGAGCACACCGCGTCGGATGTCGGGCCGATCGAGATCCGCAGCGCCGACCCCGATGTGGTCGCGCTCGCCGCGCACTGGCTGCGGCGGCTGTCGAACGGCCGGGTCGACTACCGGCTGCAGTTCGACGAGGGCCAGGACGTCGTCGAGATGGTCCGGTTCTGGACGGTGCGCCTCGGGATCGGCCACGACAGGATCAGGCTGCAGCGCTGGTTTCGGAGCCGTCCGGTGCCGGCGCCCGCGCGCAACGCCGAGCATGGCGTCATGACCGTGCGGAGCAGCAACGCCGACCTGCGGATCCGCCTGCACGGTTGGATGCAGCGGATCCGCGAGGAGGGCTTCCCCGAGACGGCTCAGGAGGAGCTCTTCGACCTGGCGAGCTGAGGGCGCGGCCGCCCAGCGCTTGCCCCGCGCTCTGCGCCGCGGGCCGTGCCTGGCCCGCCGCCTGCCAGCGAGTCGATCGGTACCCACGGGCCGCTGGGGCGGCGGCTAGACTCGGCCGCGCCTCGGGGCGTAGCGGAGCCTGGTACCGCGCCTGCTTTGGGGGCAGGAGATCCCCGGTTCGAATCCGGGCGCCCCGATTCCCGCGCCGCCCCTGGCTGCGGGCTCGCCCCCATCGCTTGCCGCGCGCGGCTGATCGCGTTGCCGTCCCTC
>JAWKKA010000020.1:0-34113 GCA_041393495.1 Solirubrobacterales bacterium
CCGGTCTCGCGGTTCTGGAACTCGACCTCGACGTTGAGCGGCCGCGAGTAGGTGATGTCCTTCTCGCGGCACTCCTCGATCGGGTGCTGCGGCTCGTCGAAGCGGAAGTCACCGAAGACGATGCCGAGGTTGCCGGTGTAGTCGGTGATCGGCGAGACGTCGTCGATCGTCTCGCGGAGCATGCCGTCCTTCGTGTCGGTCAGGCGCTCGAAGGAGCGGCGCTGGATATCTATGAGGTTGGGGACGTCGAGCGGGGTCTGAAGGCGGGAGAACGAGCGGCGGGCGGCAGCGTGCGAAGGGGCCAAGTTGGGCGACTCCTCAGGAGGTCTCGGGGATGGTCGGAGTGCACGCGGCTCAAAACGAGCAGCAAGGCAGAGCCGGCGCGCGACGCATCAATATAACAAAGCGCCGCGGGCATGGCAACGGCCCCGGCCCGGCAGGCGGTTGGACGGATCGCGGCGGGCAGATGCGTCCGCCCCTCGCGGACGCAACCGCGCCTAACCGCTCCGAACCGTCGCGGCGAGCTGGCGGAATGCCGTAAACGACGGCTTTGGAGCGAAGTTGTTCTGAAGGAGGCCGGCGGATTCGCAGAAGGCGCAGGACTTGAACCCGGGATCCCGCCACGTGTACCAGAAGGCGCCGCCGATGTTCCAGTCCTCCCGCTCCCGCAGCAGCATGTTCCAGGCCGAAGTCAACATGTCCGCCTGACCCTGCGGGTTGCGCTCCCACCAGGAGGTCTTCGAGTTGTCGTCGTCGTACTTGGAGCCCCAGCCGATCTCGGTGATCCAGATCGGCGTCGCCGAGTCGTTGGCGGCGGCCAGTGCCTCGCGGACGTTGTTGACCTGCCAGGAGATGTCGTCGAGCGAGAAGCCGTAGGGATGGATCGCGACGATGTCGAAGTCGTCCCTGGCGCCGGGAATCGCATAGAGCTGGCGCAGGAAGTCCCAGGACGGGATTCCGTTCATGTGGTCCTCGCCGAGCATCCCGCCGAGCATGATCTTCGCGCTCGGATCGGCCCTGCGGATCGCGTCGGCGCTGACGTCGAGGAGCTTCGCGAACTGCGGCACCGACGGGCCGCTGGGCCAGTACAGCCAGATGTTCTGCTCGTTGTAGAGCTGCCAGACGTGCGGCGGCAGCGGCGCGGCTCCGGGATGGCTCGCAGCGAACTGCCGCCAGAACGGGCTCCCCGGCCGGTAGCGGCTCACCGCCGCCGCCACGAAGGCCCGCCATCGCTGCATGACGTCCGGGTCGTTCACCCGGGTGATGTCCCGTGGATCTCCGAACAGCAGCGGCAGCGCCTCGATGTCATGGGCCGCGAGCTGCCGGAACGTGTCGTCGGTCGCGTCCCAGTCGTAGGAGCCGTCGGACGCCGCGATCGACTGCTTCGCGACCAGGAATCGCACCGTACCGACGCCGGCCTGCTTCATCAGGCCGAGGTCGCGGGAGGTCAGCTGTCCGGACTCCGGCGATACGCCGAAGAACGATGGGCCCGGGTCGGTCGGCGGCGGCTCATGCGTGCTCAGCTTGCGCAGGAACTTGCGGTAGGCCCTCCACGCCGGCTTGGCCTTGCCGCTGGCGGCGACGAGGCCGGAGTGCCGGCACCAGCTACAGCCGCCGCCGCCATCGCGCCAGCGCGACCAGAAGACGCCTTCGACGCCGAGGCCGCGGCGCAGCATGCTCATCGACTGCCGCAGTCGGCGCTTCTGCCCGCCCCGTCCAACCGCCATCGCCGACCGGCCGCGATCGGAGGCCCATCCGATCGGCGTCACCCAGATCCCGGCGTTGCCGTGCCCGGTCTCGGCCAACAGGCGGCTCACGTCCTTGACCTGCGCCTTGACCTGCCGGACCGTGTGCGACTGCGGGCCCACCGCGACTCCCGAGAAGCTGTTCTTACCGTCCGATCTGAGCAGTCCCCGCAGGAACCTGGTCGGCTTCGCCCGCTTCTTGCGACCGCCGTAGGAGAGCCCGCCGGTGAGAACGGATGCGTCGGGATCGGCGAGCTTGATGGTCCGGTAGGTGGCCTCGAGCAGGGTCCCGTAGGACCGCGGCGACACGTTCTTGTTCGCCGTGCTCCAGACCTGCCAGGTCGTGACGGGCAGCGTGACCCGGCGCGAGCCCACGGGCCAAAAGCTGCCGCGCGCCCCGTAGCGCCTCACGGCCGTGTCCACGAACCGCAGCCAGCCGTCCATCTGCTCCGGCCCCGCCGCAGCCCGGCAACGGCCCTTGTGGCACGGCTTCACCCAGTTCGGCCGGCCGGTCAGGTAGGGCACGACCTCGAGATCGTGCTCGGCGGCCTGCCTGATCCGCCGATCGGTTCGGCTCCAGTCGAGCGCTCCGCTCTTTCGCTTCGTGTCGGCCCAGGAGATCTCGAGCCGCAGCGCCTGGACCCCGCCCGTGTCCATCTCGCGGTAGTCGCGCGCCTTCAGCGGCGAGGGGGCGGTGACCCCGTAGACGGGATCGGCCGCTTGCGCGACCCCGGCCGCGCCGCCCAGCGCGACGAGCGCGACAGCGGTCAGAAGTGCGGTCGTCCAAGACCGAAGGTCGGTAATCCTGAAATCCATCCCGATTGTCACCACTGCCGCCCATGCCCGGCGGCTGGTCCCATCCCGATCCAGAGAAACTAGCGCAAGCTGCGCGATTACGCGCCGATTGCTGGGCATCGGGGCTCCTCCTCCCCAGGGCCGCCGACCATCCGGCCGTGGCAGGGCAGGGCGCCGCACGGGCGCCCTGCCGTACGTGGTGCCGTGTCGCGGCGCCGTGCCTGAAGGAGCGCGGCGCTACTTCAGCTCGACCTCGCCGCCGGCCTCCTCGAGCTCGGCCTTGAGCTTCTCGGCCTCCTCGCGGTCGATCCCCTCCTTGACCGGGCCGGGGGCGCCGTCGACGACCGCCTTCGCCTCCTTGAGGCCGAGCCCGGTCGCGGCGCGGACCGCCTTGATGACCTGGATCTTCTTCTCGCCGGCGCTGGTCAGGACGACGTCGACCGTGCCCGACTCCTCCTCGGCCTCGCCGCCGTCGCCGGCGGCGGCGGCCGGCGCGGCTGCGGCCACGGCCGCGGCCGAGACGCCGAACTCCTCCTCGAGCGCCTTGATCCGCTCGGAGAGCTCGAGCACGGAGATGCTCTTCAGCTCCTCGATCCACTTCTCGGTCGTCAGCGTGTCTGCCATCTCAGTCCTCCTTGTCGTCCCCGGCCTCGGCAGCGTCGTCGCCGCCCTCCGCCGGGGTCTCGTCAGCTTCGTCTTCGGAAGTCGTCTCGGTCTCCGCCGCGGCCACCGGCTCCTCCTCGGCCCGCTCTGCGGGCTTCTCGCCGGCGGGCTCCTCCTCGGCCACGGACGCCTCGGCGGCCGGCTCGTCAGCGGCCCCGTCCGCGGCCGGCTCCTCCTCGGCGGCGGCGGTCCCGCCGACGAGCCCCTGCTCGGCGACCTGGCCGAGCTGCTGGGCGAGGCCGGCGATGAGCTGGTTGAGGGTGCGGACGACGCCGCTCAGCGGGCTCGCGGTGAGGCCGACGAGCTGGCCGCGCAGGACATCGACGCCGGGCAGCTTCGCGATCGCGCTGAACTGCTCGGGGGCGAGGACGGCGCCGTCCATCAGGCCACCCTTGTAGGCGAGGACGCCGTTGGCCTTGATGAACTCGGAGATCGCCTTCGCGGCGACGACCGCGTCGCCGCGGACGAAGGTCAGCGCCGTCGGGCCGACGAGGTGCTCGTCGAGCTCCGCAGCGCCGGCGCCCTCGGTCGCGCGCTTGGCGAGGCGGTTCTTGACGACGCTGAACGCCGCGTCGCTCTCGCGGAGCCGGGCCCGCAGCTCGGCCGCCTGCGGGACCGAGATCCCCCGGTAGTCGATCGCGAACACCGCGGACGCGGACTCGAGCTCGGCGCCGATCTCGGCGACGGCCGCTTGCTTCTGCTCTCGGTTCATCGATCTACCTCGCTGGTGAAGTTGGTCCGAAAGCGCGAAGAGCCCGCACGGAGGCGGGCTCGGGCATCAGCGTCGGGCTCCACCTCGGCCGGCCACGTCGCGAGACGGTTATGGAGCTGGCGCTCCGCCGGCGGTCTTCGGCTTCGGGAGGCGGCAGTGTAGGGCAAACCGCGACCGCGCGGCCCCGGCTACCCGATCGGCCCGCAGACCACGTTCACGCACTGCAGCGGGTTGAGGTTCCCGCCGGCGCGGTTGCCGCCGCCGTCGATCACGCCCGGGACGGCGTCGATGCCGAGGTCCGCGTTGTCGATGGCCCGGTTCCGGCGGATGATCGTGCCCGGCGCCTCGACCCGGATGCCGTCGGCATCGGCGATCGGCTCGCTCTGCGGCGCGCCGGTCGCGGTGTTCCCGGCGAGAAGCGCCCGCGTGGCCGCCGCACGCACGAGGATCTCCGCATCCAGATACCCGTACCTGGCCAGGTTCCGGCGAATGACGTTGCGCTCGCCACCGGCGACCTCGAGCGCGACGGACGCGAACGGCCCGCCGCTCGCCCGATTGCGGGCAACGACGTTGCGATCTCCGTCGATCAGGATCGCGCCGTCGCCGTTGGCGACGATCTCGCTCCGGGTGACAGCGGTCGCGTAGATGGAGCGGCCCTGCGACGAGTCGAGCTCGTTGTCGGCGATCCTCGTCCGGGCGCTGCGGCCGACGACGAGCGCGTCAGCGTAGGCGCTCACGTCGTTGCTCGCGATGAGGTTGCGGTTCGAGCCGGCGGCGACAACGCCGAGCCAGAGGCCGCTGATCTCGTTGTCCTCGATCCGGTTGCGTGACGAGCCGTCCTCGATCCGGACGCCGTCGCCGTTGTGGATGTCGATCCCGGCGGCGATCGAGTTGTGGACGATCACGTTCCGGCTCGAGCCGGAGAGCTGCAGGCCGGGATCGCCGCCGTCGAGGTCGCTGCCGGCGACCCTGTTGCGGTTCGATTCCTCGAGCCGGATGGCGCTGCTTGCGGCCCGCTCGTACCCGCCGCCGGACACGTCCAGCCTCAGCAGCCGGTTGCGGCCGGCATCGACGAGCAGGATCCCGTACTGGACGCCGCGCACTGATCCGTCGGTGATCCGGACGCGGTCGTAGCCGCCGCTGTTGTCGATCCCGATGCTCGCCGAGCAGTCGGCCTCCGTGCAGACCGACTCGACCACGTGGCCGTCGAGGTCGAGAGCGACCCGGTCGGCGCCGATCCGCAGCGCCGTCCCGGCGCAGCTCAGGTCGGCGTGCAGCGTCGTGTCACGGGTGATCGTGGCGCCGCAGGAGAGCGGGCCGGCCGCGGCGTCGCTCGGGCGCGCGGCGAGCAGGAGCAGCGCGGCGGCGACCGCGGCGGCCGTGATCGCCAGTCGCACAGCGGCCCCTCGCGAACGCGATACCCCCATCGCCTCCATCCACGACCGACCCTAGATCAACGTCTCACGATCCGCAAGAGGGCTTTCGCGGGCCCGCTGCCCGCCGGCGCCCCGGTGCCGCTCGTCCTACGCCGCCGTGCCGGCGGCTTCGGCGACGGCTTCGTCGAGGTCCTCGCCGGCAGCGAGGATCTCGGCCTCACGGGTGCGCGAGCTGTCGACGCGGATGCCGGGGCCCATCGTCGTCGTCAGCGTGATGCTGAGGATGTAGCGGCCCTTGGCGGCGGCGGGCTTGGCGCGGACGATCTCGTCGACGACGGCCGCGTAGTTCTCGAGCAGCGCCTGCTCGCTGAAGCTGACCTTGCCGATCGAGAGGTGGACGACGGCCTGGCGGTCGGTCCGGTACTCGACCTTGCCCGACTTCGTCTCGGTGACGGCCCGGGTGACGTCGTCGGTGACGGTGCCGACCTTCGGGTTCGGCATCTTGCCCTGCGGGCCGAGGATCCGCCCGAGGCGGCCGACCTTCGGCATCTGGTCGGGGGTGGCGATGACGATGTCGAAGTCGGTCCAGCCGGCCTCGACGCGCTCGGCGAGATCGTCGGAGCCGACGAACTCGGCGCCGGCCTCGGTCGCCTCGCGGGCCGCCTCGCCCTCGGCGAAGACGGCGACGGTGACGTCGCGGCCGGCGCCGTTCGGCAGCGCCAGGGTGCCGCGGAGCTGCTCGTCGGCGTGGCGGACGTTGACGCCGAGGCGGATGTGGACCTCGACGGTCTCGTCGAAGCGGGCGCTCGCGGTCTGCTTGAGCAGGGCGACGGCCGCGGCCGGCTCGTAGTGGTGGGTGCGGTCGATCTTCTCGTAGGCGGCGCGGAACCGCTTGCCGTGCTTGGCCATCAGCCCTCCTCCACGTCGACGCCCATCGAGCGGGCGGTCCCGGCGATGATCTTCGCAGCGGCGTCGAGATCGTTGGCATTCAGGTCGGGCATCTTCCGCTCGGCGATCGCGCGGACCTGAGCGGCGCTGATCGTGCCGACCTTGTTGATGTGCGGCTCCCCGGAGCCCTTGTCGATCCCGATCGCCTCCTTGATCAGGACCGCCGCGGGCGGGGTCTTGGTGATGAAGGTGAAGCTGCGATCCTCGAAGACCGTGATCTCGACCGGGATGATCGTGCCGGAGTCCTGCTGGGTCTGGGCGTTGAACGCCTTGCAGAAATCCATGATGTTGACGCCGTGCTGACCGAGCGCCGGGCCGACCGGGGGCGCCGGGTTGGCGGCGCCGGCCGGGATCTGCAGCTTGATCAGGGTCAGGACCTTCTTCGCCATCTAGTTGATCCTTTCGGGAATCTGAGGGCCTCCGTGACCAAGCGGGCCGAGGACGCAGGAGGCGAAGCGGCCCGAATCGCTATTGGGGCCGTGAGCCGACGAGGACGAAGGGATGCGCAGCGTCACGGCGGCCCTCAGACCTTCTTGACCTGGTCGTAGCCGACCTCGACCGGGGTCTCGCGACCGAAGATCGAGACGAGGACCTTGAGCTTCGCGGCGTCGTCGTTGATCTCGGCGATCTCGCCGGAGAAGTCGGAGAGCGGGCCGGAGATGACCTTGACGGTCTCGCCGATCTCGTACTGGGCGCGCGGCTTCGCGCGCTCGCCGCCGGAGCCGGGCGCGCCGGCCGCCGCGGGCGCGGCCCCCGGGGTCTCGGTGTGAAGGAGGTTGTCGACCTCGCTCTGCGAGAGCGGCAGCGGCTTGTTGCGGGAGCCGACGAAGCCGGTGACGCCGGGCGTGTTCTTGACCAGCCCCCAGGCCTCGTCGGTCATCTCCATCTGGACGAGCACGTAGCCGGG
This sequence comes from Solirubrobacterales bacterium, assembly GCA_041393495.1. Classification (GTDB taxonomy): domain Bacteria; phylum Actinomycetota; class Thermoleophilia; order Solirubrobacterales; family 70-9; genus RHKX01. The sequence continues at coordinate 7,147 of JAWKKA010000020.1, forward strand.
CATCGTCCGCTTCTCGACGGAGACCTTGCGGCCGTCCTTGATCTCCTGGACCTGCTCGGTCGGGACGACGACCTGGCGGACCTTGCGGGCCTGGCCCATCGTCTCGACCCGGTGCTCGAGGTTGTGCTTGACCTTGTTCTCGTGGCCCGAGTATGTGTTGATCACGTACCAGCGAAACATGCGTGTGAAGGCTCTTCCTTGGTCGGTGGGCTCGCTGCCGATCGTCAGATCAGCAGGTCGATGAGGCGGCTGAAGATCGCATCCAGCGCCCCGAGATAGGCGGCGGCGACGGCGACGAAGAGCAGCGTCACGGCCGAGGCCTGGACCAGCGTATCGCGGTCCGGCCACTGCACCTTGCGCAGCTCCTTGATGACGGACGAGAAGAAGCTGAGGACGGGGCCGCGCTCGCGCTCGGCGACCGGCTCCTTGGCGGCGCGGCGGGCGGCCTGCTCGGCGGCGCGGCGCTCGGCCTCCTTGCGCTGGCGGCGCTCCTCGCGACGGCCGGGCCGCGCCGGGGCCGGCCCCTCGAGCGCCTCGTCGGGGGTCTCCTCGGCGCCGTGCTCGATCGCGAGCTCGGCCTCGAGCTCGTAGGCGGACTCGGGCACCTGGGTGTCGTGCTGGGCGCGAGCCTCCTCGTCGCGCTCCTCGGCGACGCCGAGCTCGGCCTGCCGGCGCTTGCGCGCGGCCTCGGCCTTCCGCTGTGCGCGGCTCTTCGCCATCGTCGCTAACGGGTCTCCTTGTGGGCGGTGTGACGGCCGCACCACTTGCAGTACTTGCGCAGCTCGATCCGATCGGGCGTGTTCCGCCGCGACTTGTTGGTCTGGTAGTTGCGGCGCTTGCACTCCTCACAGGCGAGGGTGGCCGCTATGCGTACGTCTCCACGGGCCATCTATCCATCCAGGCAGCTTCGGGGTTGAGAGCTCTCGTCACTTGGTGCGTCTTGCGACTCCCTCGCCTCCGGCCGACCGTACCTGCCGGGCTCCCGATCGGGGCCGTCGAGGCTGGACTGGGTCCCGGTCGCGGGCGCGAGGTCGGGCAAGGATAGCGCGGCGGGGCCGCTCGACCGCGCGAAAGCCCGGAGTGGGACTTGAACCCACGACCCCCTCCTTACCATGGAGGTGCTCTACCGCTGAGCTATCCGGGCGGGAGGCGCAGGTTAGCGGGCGCCGGCCGGCGTCAGCGGCGGTGGCCGTTTCCGTCCGGTGGCGAACGTGTGTTTGGCTCATGCCAGCGGGCTTCCATCCACGCAAGCAGGGCGACCTCGGATAGGTCGAGGCGATGCGATGGCTCACCTCCATCGGCGCCGACGTCTGGGTGCCGCTCGGGCACAGCCGCGACGTCGATGTGATCGCGGCATTCGAGGGGCGGTTGGCCCGGGTTCAGGTCAAGAGCTCGAGTTGTCGCCGCGACAACGGCCGCCACAGGGTGAACCTCTGCACCAACGGCGGGAACCAGAGCTGGACGGGCGTCGTCCGGCTCTTTGATCCTGTCCGCTGCGACTTCCTGTTCGCCTGGCTGACCGACGGCCGACGCTGGTTCATCCCGGCGACCGCAGTCGACGGCAGGCGCTCGATCGTTCTCGGGGGAGGCAAGTACTCCGAGTTCGAGATCGGTGCTTCCGGCGAGATTCCGGCGGCATCATCGCGGTGCCTACAATCCCCATCCCCGATCAGGGGGAGCGCCGTAGTCGGAGAGACGGGCCGGCCTGTAAAGTCGGTGCCTCGTGCTGAGTGGGTTCGACTCCCACCTCCCCCATCCGATCCGGACCCCATCGGGGTGGGTGTACGGGAACGGACCAGCGCGCGGGCGACGATCTCGTCCGGGCATCAGATCACGATTCCGATCGGACCGTTCAACGCGGCCGAGCTCTGCGCCGGCGACCGGTTCGAGGTCAAGGCCGAATCCGTGGGATGCGTGCGGATCGATCGCGTCCATCGCGCCGAGCCCGCGCCGGCGCCGGCGGAGCTTCCCGCCGCATAGCAGGGCCCAGCCCGCCTCAGATGTCGTCGCGCAGTGACTGCGTCTGCGGCAGCCGCTTGAGCTTGCGGAGCGAGTTCGTCTCGATCTGGCGGACGCGCTCGCGGGTGATGCCGAGGTCCTGGCCGATCTGCTCGAGCGTCTGCGGCTCGGCGTCGGCGAGGCCGTAGCGGAGCTCGATGACCCTGCGCTCGCGGTCGGTGAGCAGGCGCAGCGCCCGGTCGAGGCCCTCGCGCTGCAGCGAGTCGGTAGCCCGCTCGAACGGTCCCTGCCCGTTCTCGTCGGGGACGATGTCGGCGACGCGGCCGTTGCCGTCCTCGCCGATCGGCGCCTCGAGCGAGACCGGCGCCGCCGCCAACCCCATCAGCTCCCGCACCTCGGTCAGCTCGAGGCCGACCTCGGCCGCCACCTCGGCCGGATCGGGCTCCCGCCCGAGCTCCTGCACGAGGCCACGCTCGGCGCTCCGCACCTTGCTGAGCTTCTCGTTGACGTGGACCGGGATCCGGATCGTCCGGCTCTTGTCGGCCACCGCCCGCGTCACCGCCTGGCGGATCCACCAGGTCGCGTAGGTCGAGAACTTGTAGCCGCGCCGGTAGTCGAACTTCTCGACCGCGCGGATCAGCCCGAGCGATCCCTCCTGGATCAGGTCGAGGAAGCTCAGCCCGCGGCCGACGTAGCCCTTCGCGATCGAGACGACCAGCCGCAGGTTCGCCTCGACCATCTGCCGCTTCGCATCGATGTCGCCACGCTCGATCCGCTTCGCGAGCGCCACCTCCTGCTCGGCGGTGAGGAGCTGCACCCGCCCGATCGCGTGCAGGTAGAGGCGCAGCGAATCGACCCCCGGCTCGACGGTCAGGTCCGGGGCGACGATCTGCGGCACATCCCCGGTGTCCTCCTCGGCCTCGCCGCCGCGCCCCTCCCCGTCGACGATCACCTCGATGCCGGCATCGACGAGGCGGCTGTGCAGCTCCTGAACGCCGTCGGGCCCGAGCTCGACCTCCTCGACCGCGGCGGCGATCTGCTCGCCGGTCACATGGCCCCGCTCCCGCCCGGCCGCGATCAGCGCCGCCCCCGGATCCTCGCTCGCCTGCTCCGCAGGGGCCGGCTCGCCGACCTGCAGCTCCTCAGCCATCTCCGCACCTGTTCATCGAACGGCCCCGATCGGGGCGCCTTCCTCCTCTACCCGAGGCCCAGCGAGTATGCCACGCCGGGGGCCGCGATCCCGGTCCCGCTAGCCTTCGCCGCCGAGGAGATGAACCGTCCGTCCACATTGATCGGGGCGTCCGCGGGACCCGACGTCCAGGCGCGCCGCCCCCGCACCGAGGTCAGCCTCACCCGCGTCGGCGTCGTCGGCGTCGAGAAGGTGATCCGGATCAACCCGCGCGCCGCCCGCGACGGCGACGACGGCGAGGCCGGCCAGCTCTTCTTCGCCGAGTTCGAGTGCTTCGTCGACCTCGAGCCGCGGCAGGCCGGCGCCCACATGTCCCGCTTCGAGGAGGTCGTCAACGAGGCGATCGACGAGGGGGTGCTGGCCGAATCGCTGAAGGCCGAGCACCTCGCCGCCACGATCGCCGAGCGCGTCCGCGACCGCCAGGGCGGGCGCCGGGCCGAGGTCTCCCTCGCCGCCCGCTACCCGGAGACCGTCCCGGCGCCGCTCAGCGGCAAGCCGACCCAGGAGATCTACACCCTGCTCGGCACCGCCGTGGCGTCCGTGTCCGGCACCCGGACCCTGACCGGCGTGCAGGCGCAGGGGATGACGGCGTGCCCGTGCGCGCAGGAGCTGATCGCCGACGGCGCTCGCGAGCGGCTCGCCGCGAACGGTTACGGAGCCGGGCAGATCGACGAGATCCTCGGACTCGTCCCGGTCGCGACCCACAACCAGCGCGGCGTCGGAACCCTCTACCTCGGTCGCGCCGAGGACTGCGACACCGAGATCGACGCCCGCGACCTGCTCGCGATCGTCGAGTCGTCGATGTCGTCGGAGATCTACGAGCTGATGAAGCGCGAGGACGAGCGCTCCGTCGTCGAGAAGGCGCACGCCAACCCGCGCTTCGTGGAGGACTGCGTCCGCGAGATGGTCCGCCGGCTCGCCGGCGCCTACCCCGACCTGCACGGCCGCAACTTCGTCCTCGCCCGCCAGGAGAACTTCGAGACGATCCACCGCCACAACGTCATCGCCGAGCGCTCCGGCGAGCTCTCCGAGGTCCTCGCCGAGCTCGAGACCGGCGGCCACTCCCCCCGCCACATGACGATGCGGGAGTGGCTCGACGCCCCCGCCGAGGACGCCTGAGCGCCGGTCGCGGATTCGGGAGAGGCGACCAGCCCGGGAAACCCCTCTTGGCCCGCATCGATCGCGTCTACGATCTCGTGCAGCGGCGCTTCCGGCGCCGCCGGATGGCACGCCTGAGGCGCACGTTCCGGTTCGGCCCATCGACGACCATGCTCGACGTCGGCGGCGAGCCCGAGTTCTGGGTTGCTGATGCACCGGAGGCGGAGATCACGTTGCTCAACGTGCGCACGCCCGAAACGATCCCCGACGGGCTCCGCTTCGTCGCGGGCGATGCCACCGACCTGCCGTTCGCGGACGACTCCTTCGACCTCGTCTTCTCGAACTCGCTCATCCAGTGCGTCGGCTCACCCGAGCAGCAGGCGCGAGCGGCACGGGAGCTGCGCCGCGTCGGACGTTCGCTCTGGGTCCAGACCCCCTCGCGACATTTCCCGATCGAGCCCCACGCCCTCACCCCGTTCATCCACTGGCTGCCCCGGGGACTGCAACGGAGGCTGCTCAGGAACTTCACGCTGTTCGGATGGATCGCCCGCCCTTCGCCAGGGCAGATCGACTACTTCGTCGATGTGATCCGGCTGCTCGACTACGGCGAGATGACGCTGCTGTTCCCCGACTGCGAGATCCGCCGGGAGCGGTTCATGGGGATGACGAAATCGCTCATCGCAGTTCGTCGCGCGGAGGACCCGCCCTGAGGCCGGAGCGCTGCCGCTCGATCCGCCGCCGCACCCCGAAGAAGTAGTCGGCGCCGCTGACCAGGGTCGCGACGACGGCGGCATAGACCAGCACGTCGACCGCGGTCGTCGCCGGATCGACCGCGATCAGCGCGATCACCGCCGCGACCTGCAGCGCCGTCTTCAGCTTGCCGAGCCAGCTCGCCGCGATCACCACCCCCTCCTCGACGGCGACCGCCCGCAGTCCGGTCACCGCCAGCTCGCGGGCGATGATCACCATCGCGATCCACGCCTGCAGCCGGTCGAGCGCGACCAGCGAGACGAGCGCGGCGACGATCAGCAACTTGTCGGCGAGCGGGTCCATCAGCTTGCCGAACGTGGTGACGTCGTCACGGCGGCGGGCGATGTAGCCGTCGAGGCCGTCGGTGAAGGCGGCGAGCGCGAAGACGACCCCGGCGACGAGATCGCCGTTCGGGATCTCCGCGAGCAGCGCGACGACGACCACCGGCACCATCAGGATGCGCAGCATCGTCAGCGCGTTCGGGATGTTCAGGGGAACCAACGCTCGGCTCGCTTGCTCGACGCCGATACTAGGGCCGAAGCCCGCCAGGGCTGCTTTGCTGCTCGCTTGCCCGGCGCCGATACCAGGGCCGAGGCCCGCCAGGGCTGCTCCGCTGCTCGCTTGCCCGGCGCCGATACCAGGGCCGAGGCCGCCCAGAGCCGCTCGGCGGCCGAGCCTGCGACCACCGCGGTCCGGGGCCGGGAGCTCGCGATCGCCGTCTTTCCGGCCTCGTCGGCGCGACACCCGTGTGAACGCCGGGCGGCGCCGACCTTCCAGGCCTACCCGGCGTCGGCCCCTTCGCTTCCCGTGACGAGGGCCTTCGCCCGCGCCAGCACCGCATCGAGCATCGGCTCGGTGAGCCGGCCCGTGAACGTGTTCTGCTGGCTCGGGTGGTAGCAGCCGAGCAGCAGCCGACCTCCGACGGCGGTCTCGGCGCCGTGCCCGAACCGCGGCTTCGGCCGCGGCGTCCGGCCGTCGGCGAGGGCGCGCAGCGCCGCATCCCAGCCGAACGCGCCGAGCGCGACCACGACCCGAACGCCGGCGAGCAGCGCCAGCTCCCGCTCCAGAAACGGCGCGCAACGGTCGCGCTCGGCCGGCGTCGGCTTGTTGGCGGGCGGCGCGCAGCGCACCGCGGCGGTAATCCAGGCGCCGTCGAGCCGGAGGCCGTCGCCGCGGGCGACGGAGGTCGGCCGGTTGGCGAGCCCGGCGCGGTGCAGCGCCGCGTAGAGCCAGTCGCCGGAGCGGTCGCCGGTGAACATCCGCCCGGTCCGGTTGGCGCCGTTGGCGGCCGGGGCCAAGCCGACGAGCGCGATCGCCGCCGCCGGATCGCCGAAGCCGGGAACCGGCCGCGCCCAGTACCGCTCGCCGCGGAAACGTCGCGGCGGGTCGGCCGCGGCCCGCTCGCGCCAGGCGACCAGGCGCGGGCAGGCGCGGCACGAGGTGATCTCGCGCTCGAGCTGCTCGAGCTCGCCGTCGCCGCCTCGCATGCCGGCGCGAGGCTAGACGATCGATCCCTGACCTTCCCCGGGCGCCGCCGGCCCGCTCCGACGACCTCGGCCCGGCCGATGGGGCCGGGCGCGCGTGCGGATGCGATCGGGCGCGCGCTGGGGTGGCGGACGACGAGATTCCGGCGGCAGCGACCCCGGCGCGTGCAAGCCGCCCGGGTGGATCGCTCGACCGCCGCTCGCCACACCCGGTGGACTGCCGCCAGGTCCCGGCGCCCGCCTGCGGCCGTCCGCGGCCGCGCGGTACCGTTGATCGCCGGATCGAGCGGCGCCGACGCCGCTTCGCCGATCGCCGATGTCCGCCTCCGAGCACCAAGACCTGCGCCCCCTCGCGATCGTCCCCGCCTACAACGAGGCGGAGATGATCGGCCGTGTCGTTCGCGACATCAAGCGCCACGCGCCCGGCTTCAGCGTCCTCGTCGTCGATGACGGCTCGCTCGACGAGACCGTCGCCAGGGCCGAGGAGGAGGGCGCGATCGTCCTCCGCCACCCGTTCAACCTCGGGATCGGCGGGGCGATGCAGTCGGGCTACAAGTACGCGCTCGCGCACGGCTACGACGTCGCCGTCCAGGTCGACGGCGACGGGCAGCACAAGCCCGAGTACCTGCCCGAGATGCTCGACGCGCTGCGCACCGAGAGCAACATGGCCGACATGGTCTACGGGACCCGCTTCCGCGGCGACCCCGGCTACAGGGTGCCGCTCGGCCGCCGCCTCGGCAACCTGATCTTCTCGATCGTCCTCAGCGCGATCACCCGCCAGAAGATCACCGACCCGACCTCGGGGTTCCGGATGGTCAACCGTCGCGGGATCGAGCTGTTCGCCCGCGACTACCCGCACGACTACCCCGAGGTCGAGGCGATCCTGATGCTCCACAACCACCGGCTGCGGATCCACGAGGTCCAGGTCCGGATGAACGCCCGCGGCTTCGGGCGCAGCTCGATCGACTACCCCCGTGCCGCCTACTACATGGTCAAGGTCATGCTCGCCCTGTTCGTCGGCCTGCTCCGCCGCAAGCCGGAGGCCTTCGAGGGCTCCCCTCCCCCCGCCACCGGCGAGCTCCCGGCCGTCGAGGCGAGCGCCGAGAGCGGCGGGCGGGCGTGATCGACGCGCTGCCGATCCTCGCCGAGGGCCTCGGCGTCAGGCCGCAGCGGATCGCCGTCGTCGTCACCGTCCTCTTCCTCGTCCTCGTGATCGAGCTCGTCCGCCGCCGCCGCCTCGTCGAGCGCTACGCGCTGCTCTGGATCACGGCCTCGCTGGTCCTCGTCGTCCTCGCCGTCTGGGACGGAGCGCTCGACTGGATCGCCGGCCGGCTCGGCATCCTCTCGCCGCCGAACGCGCTGTTTCTGATCGGCGTCGGCGCCCTGTTCGTCCTCGCCCTCCACTTCTCGGTCGCGTTCTCACGCCTCAGCGAGGAGACGAAGATCCTCGCCCAGGAGGTGGCCCGCCTCGACCGCGAGCAACGCCGGATCCGCACCGGCGCGCTCGGCGGCGAGGAGGACCTCGCCATTGGCGTCGAGTCGCACGCGCTCGATGGCGACGTCGACGACCCCGACGTTGACGAGGCCGGCTGACCGTCAGCGGCCGCAGGAGTGCCCGGCGAGCCGGGCCAGGTAGGCCCGCAGCCGCTCCCGCTCCGCCGGCGTCAGCGGCGCCAGCATGTCGGCCTCCGCCCCCTGCGCGGCCCGCTCGGCGTCGGCGAGCCGGCGGACGCCGTCATCGGTGAGCTCGAGCAGGTAGCGGCGCCGGTCGCCGGGGTCGCGGCGGCGGATCACCGAGCCGTCCGACTCGAGCTCGTCGATCATCGCGACCAGGTTGCTGGCGTGGATCCGCAGCGCCCGCCCGAGCTGCTGCTGGGAGATCGGGCCCTCGCTGTAGAGGTGATGGAGGATCGCGAACTCCGGGGCGCGCATGTCGAGGGCGGCGAGGGCACCGTCGAGCCCCGCGCCGGAGGCGCGCGAGAGCCGGAACAGCAGGACGCCGCAGCTCGGCTTCGCCGCAACCCGCGGTCGGCGCGCTCGTGAGTCCATCGTCCGGCGAGGATAGCGCCAACCCCTACGGATTCATAATCGTTAGTCCCAATAATCGTTGGTGTTATCCTTGTACCTGCAAGAACTTCGACGGAGGAGCCCCGCCCGGCATGGAACCGAACAGCGCCAAGCAGACACTGCCACTGATCCCGCTCGACGACGTCGTCGCCTTCCCGGGGATGAACCTGACGCTCGGGATCGATCCCGGCGCCGAGGAGGAGGTCCTGCTCGTCCCCCGCTCCGGCGACGAGTTCGCGGCGGTCGGCACGGTCGCCCGCGTCGAAGAGCGGATGCGCCTTCCCGGCGGCGGCGTCGCGACCGGCTTCGAGGGCGTCGCCCGCGGCGTCGCCGGCGCCGCCCGCACCGACCTGAACGGGACGCTGCGGATCGAGGTGACGCCGTGGACCGACCCGACCGACCGCGACGAGGAGATCCGCGGCCTCGAGCGCGAGTACCGCGCCGTCGTCGAGGAGATCCTCGAGCTGCGCGGCGCCGGTGACGGCATCCGCGCCTTCCTGCGCTCGATCTCCGAGCCGGGCGCGCTCGCCGACACCGCCGGCTACTCGCCCGACCTCGGCTACGACGAGAAGGTCGAGCTGCTCGAGACGCTCGACGTCCGCGAGCGGCTCGCGAGATCGCTCGCGCTGCAGCGCGAGCGGCTCGCCGAGCTGCAGGTCCGCAACCGGATCCGCGAGGACGTCCAGAGCGGGGCCGAGAAGCAGCAGCGCGAGTACTTCCTGCGCAAGCAGCTCGAATCGATCCGCAAGGAGCTCGGCGAGGACGACGCCACGGTCGTCGACGAGTACCGCGAGAAGGTCGCCGACTCGGAGATGCCCGACGCCGTCCGCGAGCAGGCCGAGCGCGAGATCGGGCGCCTCGAGCGGATGGGCGACGGCTCCGGCGAGTCGTCGATGCTCCGCACCTACCTCGACTGGCTGGTCGCGGTGCCGTGGGGCAAGCGCTCCGACGAGCGCCTCGACCCCGCCGGCGCCCGCGAGGTCCTCGACGCAGACCACGCCGGCCTCGACGATGTCAAGGAGCGGATCACCGAGTACATCGCGGTCCGCAAGCTCCGCGCCGAGCGCGGCGTCGCCGACGACGGCAGGGCCGCGGGCGCGATCCTGACCCTGATCGGCCCGCCGGGAACCGGCAAGACCTCGATCGGCGAGTCGATCGCGCGCGCCACCGGCCGCGAGTTCGTCCGGATGTCGCTCGGCGGCGTCCGCGACGAGGCGGAGATCCGCGGCCACCGCCGGACCTACATCGGCGCCCTCCCGGGCCGCCTGGTCAGGGCCCTGCGCGACGCCGGGACGATGAACCCGGTGATCATGCTCGACGAGGTCGACAAGGTCGGCGCCGACTGGCGCGGCGACCCGAGCTCGGCCCTGCTCGAGGTGCTCGACCCGGCCCAGAACCACTCCTTCCGCGATCACTACCTCGACGTCGAGCTCGACCTCTCCGAGGTCCTGTTCATCGCGACCGCGAACGTCGCCGAGACGATCCCCGGCCCGTTGCTCGACCGGATGGAGGTCGTCGGCTTCGATGGCTACACGACCGAGGAGAAGGTCGCGATCGCCCGCGACTACCTGTGGCCGCGGCAGCTCGAGCGCAACGGGCTCGAGCCCGACGAGGTCGAGATCGGCGCCGACGAGCTGCGCGCGATCGTGACCGAGTACACGCGCGAGGCCGGCGTCCGCGGGCTCGAGCGCGAGCTCGGCAAGCTGCTCCGCAAGACCGCGACGCGGATCGCCGCGGGCGAGTCCGACGGCGGGCCGGTCGCGATCGACGGCGACGAGCTGCGGCGGGCGCTGGGCCGGCGGCGGCACTTCCAGGAAGCGGCCGAGCGGACGGCGGTGCCCGGCGTCGCGACCGGGCTGTCGGTGACCGGCGCCGGCGGCGACGTCCTCTTCGTCGAGACGACCGCGATGGACGGCGCCGGCGACTTCGTCCTCACCGGACAGCTCGGCGACGTGATGAAGGAGTCGGCGCGGATCGCGCTCTCCTACGTGCGCGGCCATGCCGGCGCGATCGGGATCGACCCCGCCGCGCTCGACGGCAAGGAGTTCCACGTCCACGTCCCGGCCGGGGCGATCCCCAAGGACGGCCCGAGCGCCGGGATCACGATCACGACCGCGCTGGCGTCGCTTCTGACCGGGCGCCCCGTCAAGCACACCGTCGGGATGACCGGCGAGGTCACCCTCCAGGGCCGGGTCCTGCCGATCGGCGGGCTCAAGCAGAAGGTGCTCGCCGCCCACGCGGCCGGGCTCACCGACGTCGTCATCCCGGAGCGCAACCGCGGCGACCTCGAGGACGTCCCCGAGGAGGTCCGCGAGGCGATGACGTTCCACCCCGTCCTCACGGTCGACGAGGTCCTCGCGGTGGCGCTCGAGCCCGAGCCTGTGCCGGCGGTCGCCTGAGCTAACGGCCCCGCGGCCTGCGCAGCAGCCGGTAGCCGGCCCGGAGGACGGCGTCGCCGTTCAGCCGCACCGTGTGCACGCGATCGCCGCCGTCCGACCAGCGACGCCACCGCAGCCTCGCCTTCCTGCCGCTCCCCGAAGCACGCTGGAGGGCCGGCGTCCGGACCCGGACGTCGGCGCCCTGCAGGACGGTGCGGGCGAACGGGACCCTCCCCCGCTGCTCGCCGATCGAGACCCGGGCGCCTTCGTGGCGCGACTTGATGGTCAGCCGCGCCACCCGGGGCTCCAATGCGACCTCGGTCGAGGCGGTCGCGCCAGCCGAATCGGTCGCGATCAGCCGCAGCCGCAGCTCGTAGGGATCGACGCTGGCCGGGGCCGCGAGCTCGCCGTGGTCGGCGCCGTCGGCGAGGAGCCGCCCGGCGCAGCCCGCCGCCCGGCAATCGGGGCCGATCAGCCGCCACCGCAGCGCCGACGCCGGCAGCGCGCCGTCCTCGGCGTCGTCCGCGCCGCCCGCGAAGGGGATCCGGTCGTGCGCCGCGAAGCCGGTGCCCGTCGCCGGCAGGTCGATCCGCGGCTCCGGGGGCTGGTTGTCGTCCGGCCCCGTGACGGTGACCGTGAGCGCGTCCCGGGAGGAGGCGCCGTTCTGATCGGAGACCTCGACGGCGGGGTGGCGGACGCCCGCGGTCGTGTACGTCCGCGTCGGGCTGACGGCGGTCGAGTCGTCGAAGGCGCCGTCGCCGTCGAGGTCCCAGGCGTAGCTGAGCTGATCACCGGGGTTGGCGTCGGTCGAGCCGCTCGCATCGAACGCCACGACGAGCGGCGCCCGACCGTGATCGGGCGCCGCCGATGCCCGTGCGAGCGGCGCCACGTTCGGCTTCGGGTAGATGTCTCTCGAGACGCTCGCCTCGAGGCCGTCGGAGTCGGTCGCGGTCAGGGTCAGCGTCAGGTGGTAGGGGCGCTCGTGAGCGGGCATCTCGAGCTGGCCGCCGCTGACGCCGCCGAACGTCCGGATCGGATGCACGTGACACCCGCCGGCGGGGATGCAGTGGTTCAGAACCGCCGTCCAGCGCAGTCGCGAGGCGGGGACCGCCCCGTCCTTCGTGTCGCTGGCCGAGCCGCTGAAGCTGATCGTCTCGAAGGCATCGAACCGGGCGCCGTTCGCCGGGCTCGAGATCACCGGCGTCGGTGGCGCTCCGACGGTGACCGTCACCTCGTCCTGCGCCGAGGCGCCGTTCGGGTCGCTGACCCTGACGCGGACACGGTGGGCGCCCTCGGACGTGAACGTCCTCACCGGGCTGGCGGCCGTCGAGTCGTCGAAGGCGCCGTCGTCATCGAGGTCCCACGCGTAGCTGAGCGGGTCACCGTCGGGGTCGCTGGAGGAGCTCGCGCTGAGCTGCACCTGCAGCGGCGCGACGCCGTGATCGGGGGTCGCCGTGGCGCGCGCGATCGGGGGTCGGTTGCCGCCGCCCGCGTAGGCGATCCGGTGGACCTGGCCGGTCGTGATCCCGGCGTACCAGAGCGATCCGTCCGGGGCGACCTCGAGATCGACCGGGCCGCCGGCGCCATCGAAGACGGTGACGTTGGCCGGGTTCGGCAGTCCGTTGGCCCCGGCCCTCATCACCCAGATGCAGCCCCTCGCGTAGTCGGCGAAGAACAGCGAGCCGTCGTAGGCGGCCGGGAAGGCGGCCGCGCCCGAGCCGTCGTCGTAGAACTCCAGCCCGCTGATCGCCGAGCCGGAGTCGACCACGCAGGGCCGGGGCTGCAGCGACGTCTCGGCCGGATCGACCACCTCGCCGTGCTCGAAGCCGTAGTAGGGCGCCCTGTCGCCGCCGGCCGCGTACAGGCTCTGGCAGAAGCCGGCCTCGTAGTAGACGCGGTACGCCGCCCCCTCGACGCACGGCCAGCCGAAGTTGTTGCTGGCTGCGCCGGCCTGGGTCTGCACGCGGTTGATCTCCTCCCAGGTCCCCCAGCCGACGTCGCCGGTCCAGATCTCGGCCGGGTTGGTGCCGGGGCGGATCGCGAACCGGAACGGGTTGCGGAAGCCGAACGCGACGACGCGGGCCGTGTTCAGCGCCGAGGGGTCGTTGCCGGCGATGTCGGGAACCGGCCTGCCGGTGTCGGGATTGACCCGGATGACGGTCCCGTCGAGGCCGAGCGGATCAGCGGCGGTGCGGTAGTCCTGGCTGCGTAGGGCGCCGCCCTCGCCGGTCGCCGCCGTCTGCGTGCCGCCGACGCCTCCCGGCGGATCGCCGCACGGGTTGGACGGCTGGCCGAACTGGCCGTAGTCGTAGGTGTTGTACTCGGCGCCGTCGCCGCCGGACATGTAGAGGTTCCCGGCCGCGTCGAAGCCGAGATCGCCGACCGAGTGGCTCGTGAACTGCTGGCACCAGTCATTGATCAGGACCCGCTCGTTGCTCATCGTGTTGCCGGCGCCGTTGTTGGCGACGGTCAGCCTCGACAAGCGGCCGCTGACGACGCAGCCGACCGAGGTCGCCCCGGGACAGTCATCGTCGTCCTGGCCGGGGGCGCCCCAGGTCGGCGCCGTGCCCCCGATCGGCGCGTCGTAGGTGTAGGAGGCGTAGATGTAGGGCCGGGCCGGGAACTGCGGATCGATGGCGATCGCCTCGAGCCCGCGGTCCCACCCGCCGAAGATCTCGGTGCGCAGGTCCGCGAACGTGGTCGGGGTCGTGTCCGTCGGGCCGGCGAAGACCTCGATCGTGCCGCCCTTCTCGGCGACGAAGATCCGGCCGTCGGGCGCGAAGGCGACCGAGATCGGCAACCGCAGGCCCGAGAAGACGGTGGAGTCGGTGAAGTTGGCGGGCAGCGCCAGCGCAGCCGCAGGCGCCCAGGCCACCGCCAGGCATGCCATGCCTGCCAGGACCAGCCCCCAGGTTCGCCTCATGCTCGCTCCTCCCGCCACGGCCGCCCGCCGAGGCGGGCCGTCGCGGCGTCGATCCAATCCGAGCCCATCCCGGAGCTCGAGCGACGATCCTATCCGGAAACCACCGCGGATGCGCCGGTTCCGGCGACGCCCGATGGGGAGTCGCCTGTGGCCTAACCGGAGGCCCGCAGGAGCCCGAGGACGAGGCGCCAGTAGGCGCCGAGCAGGCGGCGGAGCAGCCCCGAATCGGAGGCCCGGCCGAGGAAGGCGCTGTCGAGCTCGGCGGTCAGGCCGCGGGCGAACCCGGCGGCCCCGATCCGGGCGAGCGCCTGGATCCCGCGCCGCTCGCCGTACAGCCGCGGCAGCGCCGCGATCACGTCGAGGTCGGCGCGCAGCTTCGGGCCGAGCCAGCCGCCGGCGGCGGCAACGACGTGCAGCGCGAGCTCCGTCGCCAGCAGCGCCGGCATGACGAGCGCGAGCAGGCGGGCGGGATAGGTCCGCAGGACCGTGGCCCAGCGATTGCGCTCGAGGTAGCGCCACTTCGCCGGGCCCTTCGCGAACTCGTACTCGTGGTCGGAGACCGCGCGCGGCTCGATCCCGACCGCCAGTCCGGCGAGCCGCAGCCGCAGCCCGAGATCGGTGTCCTCGTGGTAGAGGAAGTAGGGCTCGCTGAAGCCGCCGAGCCCCTCCCAGATCCAGCGCGGGACCGCCAGGCAGGCGCCGGAGGGGAACCCGACCTCGGCGGGCACGGCGGGCGCCTCGCGCCGCGGCCGGCCGGCGCCGCCCGCCCAGGCGATCCCGGTGAAGTGGACGACGTTGCCGCTCGTGTTGATCGTCGCGCCGTCCTCGCAGGTGACGAGCCCCTGCCAGGCGCCCCAGCCCCGATCCTCGACGAGCGGCAGCGCGATCGCCTCGCGAAAGCCGGGCTGGACGACGTTGTCGGGGTTGAGGAACAGCAGCAGCTCGCCCGTCGCCGCGGCGGCGCCGACGTTGCAGGCGGCGCCGAAGCCGCGGTTGTCGGTGCCGGCGATCAGCCGCGCGGCCGGGGCGAGCTCGGCGATGACGTCGCGGGTCGCGTCGGTCGAGGCGTTGTCGGCGACGATCAGCTCGTCGCCGGGCCGGAGCTCGGCGACGATCGCCGGCAACGACCGCCGCAGCGAGTCGGCCGAGTCGTGGCTGACGATCACGACCGAGAGCGACGGCGGACCGGCGGATCGGGCGGGCGCACTCAAGGGCCGCCGATCTTACGAGCGCCGCCGCGGGCCGGCGCCGCGCGACGGCGGGCCGGGCCCCGGCAGCCACCCCGACGAGGCATGATTGGCGCGATGGGGCGCTGCATCGTCACCCGCAAGCTCCCGTTCGCGGCGCTCGAGCGGCTCCGCGCCGCGCACGAGGTCGAGGTCTGGCGCGGGGCGATGCCGCCGACGCGCGCCGAGCTCCGTGAGCTCGCCCGCGGCGCCGAGGGGATCCTCGCGATGCTGACCGACGCGATCGACCGTGAGCTGATCGACGCCTGCCCCGATCTCCGCGCGGTCGCCAACTTCGCCGTCGGCACCGACAACATCGACGTCGCCTACGCGCGCGAGCGCGGCATCGCCGTCGGCAACACGCCCGGGGTGCTGACCGAGACGACCGCCGATCTCGCCTTCGCGCTGATCCTCGCCGTCTCGCGGCGGATCGTCGAATCGGCCGCGGCGGTCCGCCGCGGCGAGTGGTCGACCTGGGAGCCGGCGGGCTGGCTCGGCCACGACGTCCACGGCGCGACCCTCGGCATCGTCGGGCCGGGGCTGATCGGCGAGGCCGTCGCGCGCCGCGGCGAGGGCTTCGGGATGCGGATCCTCCGCAGCGGC
Source organism: Solirubrobacterales bacterium (assembly GCA_041393495.1). Taxonomy (GTDB): domain Bacteria; phylum Actinomycetota; class Thermoleophilia; order Solirubrobacterales; family 70-9; genus RHKX01. Next base: position 22,824 of record JAWKKA010000020.1, read on the forward strand.
CGGACGCCGGGACCCGGGCGCGTCGGACTCGACGAGCTCCTCGCCGGATCCGACGTCGTCAGCCTCCACTGCCCGCTGACGCCCGCGACCCGGGGGCTGATCGACACCGATGCCCTGCTGGCGATGAAGCAGAGCGCGATCCTGATCAACACCGCCCGCGGCGAGATCGTCGACTCCGACGCGCTGCGCCGGGCGCTCGAGTCGGGCTGGATCGCCGGCGCCGGCCTCGACGTCACCGATCCCGAGCCGCTGCCCGGCCACGACCCGCTGCTCGGGGCGCCGAACCTGACCGTCCTCCCCCACATCGGCTCGGCCTCGCACGCCACCCGGGGGCGGATGGCGGCGATGGCAGTCGACAACCTCCTCGCCGGCCTCGCCGGCGAGGAGATGCCCTCGCCGGCGAGCGGATAGGCGTCGATCCGACCGGTCTCGCGCCGATCGTCAACGCCTGGCGCGAGACGCCGGGAGCGCGGCAGCCGCCCCGGCCGATCACCCTCCGAGCCGCCCTATGGACGGCGGGCTCAGCGCTGCGGACTTGACGAACGGAGCGCCATATCAGGAGCCGTAGACCTCCTTGCCGCCCTCGCCCGTGTCGGTGGCCTCGCCCTCGATCGCCTCGCCCTCGATCGCGACCTTGTGGGGCTTGGCCTCGACCGGCTTGGGGATCCGCACCTCGAGGACGCCCTTGTCGAAGCCGGCCGTCACCGCCTCGGCATCGACCCCGCGCGGCAGGGTCAGCGACCGCGAGAACGACCCGTAGGAGCGCTCGATCCGGTGCAGTCCCTCCTGCTTTTCCTCGTGCTCGCTGCGGCGCTCACCGGAGACGGTCAGGACGTTGTCCTTGATCTCGATCGAGACGTCGTCGCGGTCGAGGCCGGGCAGGTCGGCGCGGAGGACCAGCGCGTCGTCGGTCTCGCTCAGGTCCATCGCCGGCGCCCAGCGCCGGCTCCCGGCGACCGGCCGACCGAGAAAGCCCTCGAAGAAGCGGTTGAAGTCCGACTGCAGCGAGTCGATGTCGCCGGCCGGATCCCATCTCACCAGTGCCATCTCATACCTCCTGGTAGAAAACCTAAGTGTGAGTCTGATAGATCGTATCGGGAGGTGGACGGCGGGTCAAGCCGGATTCGGGCTTCGCGGCGGGGATCGACGGCGGCGGCCCTGGCCGACGCGATCACCGTGGGGCCTGGTCGATCGGAGCCCGGATCGCCCGGCCCGGGGAGGCCGGTCCCCGCCGCCCCCCTCAGGGCGCCAGCATCCGCAGCCGGTGGCTCCAGTCGATGCCGGTCGTCAGGTCGAAGGTGTATTGGTCCTTGCCGGTCTCGGGGTTGTGCCAGGGCTTGATCCCGGCGTCGCGGGCGACCGCGACCCAGGGGTCGGCCTTGCCGAAGCTCGTGTAGCTGGAGCCCGACTCGACGACGATGCCGCCGCCGCCGGTGTCGCCGACGTAGAGGCCGTAGCGGGCGGCGGCGCGCATGATCGTCCGCTTCCACTCGGGGACGGGGGCGGCGGCGATCTCGGCGTCGCTCATGTCGAGGTAGAAGTGGGCGCCCATCGGCGGCGCGCCGGCGTTGGCGAGGCCCATGTCCGCGCAGCTGCGGCCGACGCCGCTGCCGGCCGGATAGACCGACTTGCCGTTCGTGCACTTGACGACGAGAAAGAGCGCGTGGTCGATCTCGCCGGCGGCGAGCTCGGCGGGGCGGATCACCCCGGCGGCGCCGCCGAAGTGGGCGGCGGTCCCGTTCGAGTCGAGGCCGTCGCCGTCGATCCGGGTCCGACCGCCCCACGAGATCGTGATCGTGCCGCCCTGCGACGGCTTTCTGCGGACCTGCCAGAAGTCGTATTCCCATCCCGACGCCTGATCGATCACGGTCAGGTGGCCGTCGGAGCCGCCCGCGGCCCGGGCGGCGGCGGGGATCGCGACCTGCGCCCCCTCGATCTCGCAGGTGCCCCACGCCTCGGCGCAGTGGACCGTGTAGGTCGGGTCGTCGGGCTGCGAGTAGTAGATCGGGTGGCCGTAGTCCCAGCTCGTGTCGGCGACCCCGACGGTGAGCCGGGGGGCGTAGTTGAGGTCGGCGTTGCCCTTCCAGGAGCCGACGAAGCTGCGCACCGCGGCGGCCGAGCCGGCGGCGATCCGCGGGTTCGCCGCGACCGGGGTGTTGAACGGGCTGTCGTCGGCGTAGGGGCGCCAGCAGGAGCCGGGCATGTTCGCGGCGCTGAAGGTCCCGAGCTGACAGGCGCCGGCGGGGTCGGTTGGCGGCGGGTCGGGGGCGAGCGGCTCGGTGATGATCTCGAGCCTTCCACCGCGGGCCGGCTTCGGCTTTCTGACCCGCAGCAGGCTGGATCTGCTCAGGGCCGAACGGACCCTGACCGTCGGCACGTGCCGACGGCGGACCTCGCCGTCACGATGACGGATGTGGACCTTCGCCTTCCGGACGGCCTTCGGCGAGAGCCCACGCGGCTTGAAGAACCAGGCGTGGTCGGTGGTCTGCACCGGCCGGAAGGAGCGGCGCGCGTCGGCCCGGTCGGCGACGAGGAGCGCGATCAGACAGGCCAGCGCGACGGTCACGACGACGATCGGGCGAAGCGCCAATGAAACCCGGGCCATACGAGGGCTGTCGGCCTCGATCCACGGTCAACTCAGCTTCGGGGCCGGCCATGGCCGCATGTCCAGGCGCGGCGTAAGCCGGGTTCGCACCGGCCGACACAGGGCCGACGCAGGCTCAGCGATTAGGATGCTGGATCCTGGACGTCCGTCCGATGCGCAGCGGACCGGAATGAGATGATGAGCGAAGCACCGATCCTGATCGCGTACGACGGCTCCGACCCGGCTCGTCAGTGCATCAGCGAGGCCGCCAAGCTGTTCAAGTCTCGTCCGTGCGTGGTGATGACGGTGTGGGAACCGGGACTGGCGTACGCGATCTCGGTGCCGGCATCCAGCCTCGATGGTCTGTCGCCGGGCGTCGTCGACGTCGAGGCAGCCCAGGAGACCGACGAGGCGATCTCCGGCCGGGCCGAGCGAATCGCGAACGATGGAGCGGAATTGGCGAGGTCGGCTGGCCTGCAGGCTGAAGCCATCGCGGTGGCCGAAGCGGCGGGGGTGTCCAACGCGATCACCGACCGGGCCGAGGAGATCGACGCGGCGGCGATCGTGATCGGATCGCGCGGGTTGGGCGGCCTGCGAGCGCGACTGGAGGGCAGCACGTCCAGCCGGGTGCTCAAGCACGCCCGCTGTCCGGTTCTGTTGGTCCACCACGACTGACCCCGGCAACGGTTGCGGGCTTCAGCTCGGCATCTGACCCGCCCTCCCGACGCTCGCCGGACCGCTCGATGAAGATCCTCGTCATTTCCGGTCAGTGGTACCCCGACGATGTCGGCGGGGTCGGTCGCGTCGCTCGTGTCACGGCTGAGAGCCTCGCCCAACGTGGACACGCGGTCACGCTCCTGATCCCGCGCGCGGGCGCTGCGCCGGCGCTCTCCATCGTGAACGGCGTGCGCGTGCACCGCGCCCTGCGAAGGAGCATCCTCCCGCAGACGTTCACGGACATCTACGAGGTCCGGCGCGCCCTCCGCGGCGGCGGGTTGGATCGCCCCGATGTGATCCTCGCGCACGGGGACACCTGTGCCACAGCGGCTCTGTCCGCAGGGTCGCCGGCCCCGACCGCCCTCGTCTTCCACGCCTCCGGATACCGGGAATCCCGGCATCGACGCACAACCGGGCTGAGCACGATCGAACGCTGGCGGGCGCTCTCGCTCGAGCCGACCCTCCACATGCTCGAGCGATTCGCGCTACGACGGGCCGATCGCATCCTGACGCTGAGCGCGTTCAGCCGCAGCCTGGTCCTCGACGAGCTCCCCGCCGCCGCGCCGAATGTCGAGGTTGTGGGAGGGGGCGTCGACACCGCGTTCTTCACCCCTGCCCGTGACCGCGCCGCCTTGCGTCAACGGCTCGCGGTCAGCTCCGATCGCCCGCTGCTGCTCACCGTCCGTCGACTCGTAGGACGCATGGGCGTCGGCACGCTGATCGACGCCGTCGCTCTCCTTCGGGATCGAGTGCCGCTGCGACTGGTCATCGTCGGTGATGGCGAGCTGCGCGGATCGCTCGAGGAGCACCGCGAACGACTCGGCCTCCGCGGCTCGATCGATTTCGTGGGTCGGGCTTCGGACACCGCCCTTCGCGACTGGTACCGCGCCGCGGACCTGTTCGTTCTCCCCACGGTCGCCTACGAAGGCTTCGGCATGGTGACCGCTGAGGCCCTGTCGTGCGGCACCCCGGTCGTCGGTACGCGCGTCGGCGCCACCGCTGAGCTCCTCACCCCCCTGGACGAGGACCTGCTGACGACCGCGGCCGATGCCCGATCCCTGGCGGAAACGATGGCGAAGGCGTTGCTGGGCGACAACTCCGATCGCCGGGCCCAATGCCGTCGCTATGCGGAGCAGTCCCTGAGCTGGAACGCGGTGATCCCGCGCTGGGAGGCTGCGCTGGCGGACCTGCTGGCGGACTGACCCCCGGTACCGCAACGCCCCCGGTTCCCGCTTCGTCTTCGTTGCCGCACCGGATTCGCGTTAGCCTCCCGCGAGGTCAATGGACGCCGCGAACCGCCCGCGCAACCCGCCGTCGTGCCTTCCGGGACGGAGCGCTTGACGTGGCGCCCAGGATCGGCTTCCTCGTGATCGGCGTACAGAAGGGCGGCACATCATCGCTGTTCGAGTACCTGCGGCGTCATCCTCAGATCCATATGCCCGCTGAGAAGGAAATCGGCTACTTCAACAACCCGAAGGTCTTCGAGCGTGGCTCGGACTGGTACCGAGCGAGGGTGACGCGGGGCGCCCCTCCGGGTTCGGTTTGCGGCGAGGCGACGCCCTTCTACATGTCGGGAACCCCCCATGGCGATCTCGTCGCAAATGAAGCACGAGATCCCGTCCCGAATCCCGGCCGCACACACGAGCCGCTCGTGGATGTGATCCCCAGGCGCATCAAGGAGTGCCTGCCCGATGTGAAGCTCGTCTGTGCCCTGCGGGACCCGGTAACGCGTGCGTACTCCCACCACCGCATGATGGTGCTGCAGCGGGCCGAGTCCCGGCCGTTCGATGTCGCGATCTCCGAGCTCATGGACCCCGAGGTGCTGCAACGGGCTCGGGTCGCGCCAACGAGAACGAACAACTACGTCGTCAACGGTGAGTACGCGCGCATCCTCGGCGGCTTCCTGCACGTCTTCCCCGCTGATCAGTTGCTGGTGATCTACTCGGACCACCTGGCCGAGCGACCCGCCGAGACGGTTGCGGCCCTCTACGGGTTCATCGGCGTCGCGCCCGACTTCGCCCCCGACAATCTCCGGGTGCGCTACCGGGCGACGGCGGAGAAGGAGCGGATTCCCGGCCTCAGCTTGAACAGGCTGCAGATCCGCCTCGAGAGGGCTCGCGCAGCGCGCTCGCTCTGGCGTGCACTGCCCGATGGCGCCCGCAACCGGCTCGATCGCATCTACACGGTCGCCGGATACCGCCTCGGGATGTGGAATGCCCGGCGCGGGACGGCCGGCGAGCCGATGTCACCGACCGTACGCCGAGACCTGATCGCCCACTATCGGCCCGATGGCGAGGCGCTCGGCGAGATGCTGAACCAGAGCGTCCCGTGGCTGACGGCTTGGAATCAGTCCGGGGTGGATTGAGCGAGCGCCAGGCGGCCGAACGCGGTCACGTTGATCCCAAGGCGGCGGCGCGCGGTGATGACCAGTGCCGCATTCGACAGGACGAGGCTCGCTGCAAACGCGATCGCGCTGCCGGTGACCCCCAACGGCGGCACGAGCAACACGGCGAGAACGAGGTTGGCCAGCGCCGCCGCGCCGATTCCGCGAGCGGCAGCGAGCTCATGGCCGGTCATCATCAACACGTTCCCTGCCGGCCCTGCCGTCGCGTTGACGAACTGCCCGAGCGCGACGATCGCCAGGGCTGTGCCGCCCGCCTCGAACCCCGCCCCGAAGAAGCCGAGAAACAGGCCCGGCACCACCACGAACACCGCGCACAACGGTGCTGAGACGAGCATGCAGACCTGGGCGACGCGCTGCGTGGTCCGCTCGAGCTGCTGCTGGTCTCCCAAGGCGTGCAGCCGCGCAGCCACGGGGGCGAGCGACATGTTTGCCGCGACCAGGAAGAGCGCAACCAGGCTGGCGCTGCTCTGGACCACGCTGTACACACCCGCGGCGCCCGGCCCCCGCAGCGATCCGGCCACCAGAGTCCCGATGTAGTTGTTCAGCAGCGCGGTCCCCGCTATCACCATCATCGACAACGACGCGCGCATCCATTCACGCGTCGCGTACTCCCGCGCAGCTGCACGCAGGGCTCGCGGGAGCGCCCGCAGCAGCAACGCAGCTCCGACGACAAACGCGGTCCCGACCCCCGCGACGGTTATCCAGAGCGCGCTCGTCGGCGACAGGACGCCCAACCACTCCGCCAGGACGATGCCGACGATGATCAGCACCGGTCGAATCAGGTACTCCGGCAGCTGTCCGCTGACGACACGGCCGAAGCCCTGCATCGCCCCCTGCCGCACGAGGGTCAGCGCCGTCAGCGGCACCAGCAGCATCGAGACACAGAAGGGAACGCGAAGGTCGGGGGACAGCCACCAGACCGCCACGGCGCAACCGCCGACCGCGATCGCGACGGAGGCGATGCAGACGAGCTGGTTGATACGCCGCAGCAGGCCCTTCATCAGCCCGAGCTCGTTTCGAACCGTATAGACCCCGACGCCACGCACGAGGAAGCGGTCGGCACCCAGGGTTGCTACGAGGGCCAACAGCCCCGCCCAGGCGAAGCAGAACGCGTAGATCCCATAGTCCTCTCGGCCCAGAAACCGTGCGAGCAGCAGCGCGGTGGCAAAGCCGGCTCCGGCCGACGTGACCTGCAGCACGGCGGTCCAGGAGGCGCTTCTCAGCAGCTCCCTGAACGATCCGGCCGACGCGCTCCCGGCAGTGCTCGACTCGTTCACTGCGGCCACGTGCCGAATCTCAGCCGCTTCGCCCCGTCCGTGCGCCGACCAGTGCCGGCCCGAGGACAGCGGCGAAGCTGATCGCCGGCACCCAGTCGAACAACGTCGGTCCACCCGTGGAGTCCATCAGGATCACCCCCAGGACACATAGCGCCGCCAGTGGCTCCCACCTGGTCTCTGCGCCCGCGCCGCGCAGGCGGCGGATGAGCGCCGCGGCCACCAGCGCGATCCCGACGACGTAGAAGCCGAGGCCGAGATACCCCGTCTCGCCGAGGACTGCCGGCCACGATACGTCGTTGACGAACTCCGGATAGAGCGGCGAGAGCCCGTAGACCGAGCTCAGTCCGTACTCGTCATAGACGGGGCTGTAGTGCGTGCGGGAGGGGTAGCTCGCAAAGCGCCCGAACCCGGCGCCGATGGGAAAGTCGTCCGTGGCGATCCGCGTGCTCGTTTCGTACAGTTGGGCGCGGGCCGTGGTCGCCGTCGAGGTGTACTCGGACACCTGCCGCTGGATGACGCCCGCTTCGAGGCCGTACACCCCGACGACCAGGCACGAGCCGGCCGCCATCACTGCCAGAGCCCGGCGCTTCTGCGTCCACTCCCGCGCGAACACCTGGGCCGCCACGACGATCAACACCACCAGGCTCAGTGACAGAAACCCCTTGAGGCGAAACGACAGCAACACCGCGATGGCGAACGCGACCGCCAGCGCAAGGTCCTTCGAACCCCCCCTGACAGCGAACCTGCTGAAGGTCAACGCAAACAGGATGCTTGCGAACAGGCTGAACTCGTAGGGATGGGCAAATATCGAGTAGACGGAGCCGGCGTCCCGTTCATCCAGGAACGTCCCCGTCAGGTGCAGTGCCGGCAGCAGGGTGTGCTGGGTCAGCAGGTCGATGAGCCCCAGGGCCGCGATAGCGACGCCGACCGTGGTCACGACTCGGTAGATGCGCTCGAGGTCCCCGGGTCTCCACGGCAGGAGCACGGTGATCACGATCATGATCCACAGCTTCAACCCCAACCACAGGCCCACGATCCCCACATCCCATGGCACAGCGTGGCCCCACACGCCGAGCAAGCCGAGCGCCCCCACCCCGATCGGCGGGATGACGCACCACCATGGCACACGGGTGCCCGTCCTGACGGCCCGGCGCACGGTCAAGACGGCGAACAGGAGCACCAACGCCTCGTCGGATTGCTGAACCACTCCCCCCAGCCAGGAGTCGACGCCGGCGAGCGAGGCCAGGGGGGCATTGAACACCACAAAGCCCCAGAGAAAGAGGAGCGCGCCGATGGGATCGCGGAGATAGAGCCCGATCGCAACCGCTCCGAGCCCCACTCCGAGCAGCGCCAGCAGGAGAAGAAGCCCGCCGCCGCCACCCGCCACGGCGCCGGCGCCGGCTGCGGCGCCACCGCACGCCAGGCCAATCCACAGGGCGACGTCGGTCCAGCCGTCCCGACCCGCCGCGAGCGAGCCCCACCTCCGCTCGATTCGAGTCAAGCCGGTCACGGCGAGGGCATCCATGCGGTACCAGAGCGTCACGAGCATGGGACACCCAACGCGCGGTACTCCGCAATCGTCCTTCGCGCCGCTTCCTCGATGCTGAGGCCCCCCGTGTGGTCCCTGCCATCGGACTCTCGATAGCGGCTCAACAGCTCGACCAGCGCACTCGCCAACGCCGGCGCCCGGGGTTCGCACACCATGCACCCGGCGACTCCATCGAGGAGCTCGCGAACATCTCCGGCGGGCGTCGCCAGGACCGGCAGGTCGCAGGCCAGCGCCTCCTTGATGACGTTGGAAGAGCCCTCGCTCACCGATGTGTGGAGAAGGCAGTCGGCCGCCGCGTAATGCACGGGCATCGCCTCGGGGGGAACATCGCTGACGATCCGGAGCTCGAGGCCGGGGATCTCGGCGCCGGCCAGACCGACCACCTCCCGCGCCAGCCACAGCCTCTTCTCGGGCGACTCGACTCGACCCGCGAACAGGACGATGGTTCGATCCGTGCGCCAGCCCAGCTCCGCCCTGGCAAGCTCGCGGTCGCGCGGATGAAAGCGCGCCCTGTCGACCCCGTCGGGAATCACCGCGTTTCGCGCCCGTGCCCGCGGGGTCAGCAGCGCCTCCATCTCACGCGACTTCGTCGTGGTCGCCGACATCAATCCCGCATGCGCCCGAATGATGCGGCTGCGTAACCCATACGTAGCGCGCAGCTTCAGGCCACCGCCAATCTGGGCGCCGAGTATGTCCGTCCCCAGGTAGGAAGCGAGAACGGGGGCGCCGAAGAAGAAGCGCGCCGCCAACGCCGCCTCACCGGTATGACAATGGACCAACCGATACCGGCGCGGGTATGCGATCGGCATCAGCAGGGCCACCAATGCGCCGGCGAGATACGCGCCCGCCGAGCGATATCCGCGTATGAACAGCACATCGGCCGGCACGCCCTGTCGACGGACCTCATCGACGATATCGCGCACATACGGACCATAGGCGGGGTTCCGCTCGTAGGGCCAGACGCTCGTGATCACGAGGACCCGAGCATCATCGTCCCGCCGCTCCCAGGTGACCAGGCGTCTGCGGTCGGCCCATGCGACGACGCGCCTCGCGGCGAACCGAGGCCATGTCCCCGCCGATCTCATCGCGCGTCCGGCGATCGGTTGCCGCTCACGATCACACCGTGGACCCTGCATGGCGTCGCACTAGGAGCTCGCAGCCCCGGCAGGTCGCGACTCGGGCCTGGCTGCGGGGTGGCCGGCGGTCAGGCTCCGGTGCAGGTGATCCGCGAGTCGTAGGGCGAAGGCAACGATCATCAAGGTCGGGTTGGCCTGCCCGGACGTGACGAACGTCGAGCTGCTGGCGATGTACAGGTCGCCGAAACCGTGCACCGCGAGGTCTTGATCCACCACGCCGTCTTCGGGCCGCGCCGACATCCGCGTGGTACCGGCCTGGTGATCACCGCCCCTGATGAGCTGCCGCCTGACCGCGGCCTCGATGTCGTCCTCGAAGAATCTGACGCGCCCGACCTTCTCCCTTCGGAGCGCCTCGTCAAGGCATTCATGGGCCCGCCGAACGCCGGCGATGTCATCCTCCGCGAAGCGGAGATGGGTCCGTACGCGAGGCATCCCGACCTCGTCGAGCTCGGCGGACGGCACGATCCGGCTCTCGTAGGAGGGCAGATGCTCGCCGTGGTACTCCAGGGGATACGTGTTCGAGCTGCTGGGGAAGAAGAACCCGGGCACCTTGCGACCACGGCGCAGGAACCGCTCATATCCGAAGGCGAGGGCGAACCGAACGGTGGGGAGGAGATCCCGGCCGACGTTGCGCACGTGGCTCCCGATCGAGGTCGCTCCGGCCGCATCGATGTGAGCCCGGCGAATCTGCTCGGCGATGAAGAAACGGCCGAGCGGTGAGGCCAGCATCAAGTAGACGAGTGAGAGGCAGCCGTTGCGGTGCGAGGCGTCTCCGAGGGTTGGGTTGACGAGCCAGATCGCGGAGTTCGGCAGACGACGCGCCTGCTGCAGCTCCGAGGAGAACGTGAACCGCCTGCGGACATAGACGCCGTCCCGATCACGCTCGTAGCCATAGATCGTCGCCGCAGGCGGCGTCGAGAAGTGAACCTCGGCCACGCGCGCGGCAACATGTCCCATGTACCATCGCCCCAGATGGCCGGAGTGATTCCCTAGCCCTCCGGAGTGAGTCCGCTTCGAGGCGAACAACAGCCTGGTCGTCTCGACTCCGCCGCAGGCGATCACGTACTTCACGGCACGCACGGTGGCCGGCTTGCCGTCCAACGAGCGGATCTCGAGATGATCGACATCGCGCCCCGACTCCCGGCAGACGATCTCGGTGCAGGTCACCCCGGTGACCAGCGTCAGGTTCGGCGACCGCCTGAGTCTCTTTCCATACTGCCGGCGGAAGTTGGTCGGTAGCGACCAGCGCTCCAGGGAGGTCGCGCCGACTCCATCATCGATGAACCCGGGCACGATCTGACGGTCGGCGAGTGCCGGTATCCGTCGTGCGTCAAAGACCGCGTCGCCGCATACGCACCACTCGCAGGCGCGCTGGAAGAACGGCGTCAGATCGCTGTAGCTCAACGGCCAGCGCGATCCGGCCGTGACCTCGCGGGGAAGGAAGTCGACCGGATCGTAGGGCACGCACCGCCCACCCCACAGGTTCGAGGCGCCACCGATCTGGCGTCGCGTCGTCAGCTCCATGGACGCGTGGTGCGGATCCTGCCCGGCGGCGTCGCCAAGACGCTGAATCGCCGCGTCGAAGCGGAAGCCGCCGCTCTCGAGGAGGAGAACACGATGGCC
>JAWKKA010000021.1:0-33634 GCA_041393495.1 Solirubrobacterales bacterium
CGTTCGATGCCGTGAGCCCGTCGAGGAGATCGACCGACGCGGTGACGACGGCCTCGAGGTCGCTGAAGCCGAGGCCGGCGTCGGCGAGCGCCTCCTCGACGGCGCCCAGCGCCATCTCCGGAATCGAGCGCGGGTCGTCGGCGACCGGCCCGGTCTCGCCGACGCCGACGATCGCGACCGCAGGGCGGGCGCCCGGGCTCACCGCTTCTCACCGGCCGGGACCAGGCCCGCCTCGCGGGCGACGATCCCCCGCATCACCTCGCTCGTGCCGGCCCCGATGCTGAAGGCCAGCGAGTCGCGGACGAGGCGCGCGATCAGCGACTCCTCCATGTACCCGTAGCCGCCGAAGATCTGGGCGCAGTCGTGCGCGACCGCGGTCGCGGTCTCGGCGGCGAACAGCTTCGCCATCGAGACCTCGCGGTCGCAGGCCCGGCCGGCGACGTAGAGCCCGAGCGCCCGATCGGTCAGCGCCCGCGCCGCCTCGATCGCCGTCAGCGCGTCGGCGAGGCGGTGCTGCCAGCTCTGAAAGCCGAGCAGCGGCCGTCCGAACGCCTGCCGCTCGAGCCCGTAGCGGCGCGCCTGCTCCCACATCAGGCGCATCTGCGCGCAGCAGATCAGCGCCAGGACGAGCCGCTCGCCCCGGAACCCCTCCATGATCAGCCGGAAGCCGCCGCCCTCCTCGCCGAGCAGGTTGCGGGCCGGCACGCGGCAGCCGTCGAAGGACAGCTCGCCGGTGTCGGAGGTGTGCGTGCCGATCTTCTCCAGCCGCCGGCCGCGGACGAGCCCCGGCGCGTCGGCCGGGACGACGATCAGCGAGATGCCGCGCGGCCCGGGCTCGCCGGTACGGACCGCGAGGGTCACGAAGTCGCAGATCGGCGCGTTCGTGATGAAGGTCTTCGCGCCATCGATCACGTACTCGTCGCCATCGCGGACCGCGCGCGTGCGGATCGCGCCGACGTCGCTGCCGGCGCCGGGCTCGGTCACGCCGAGCGCCCCGATCCGCCGGCCGGCGATCGCGTCCGGCAGCAGCCCCGCCCGCAGCTCCGGCGAGCCGGCGCGGTCGATCACCTTGGTCGCGAACTCGGCGTGCACGAGCACGCTCACCGCCACCCCGACGGCGCCGCAGCCGACGAGCTCCTCGACCAGCACCGCGGTGTAGCGGAAGTCACGGCCGCCGCCGCCGTGCTCGGGCGCCAGGGCCATCCCCAGGAACCCGAGCTCCCCGAGGCGCTCGAAGATCGCGCGCGGCAGCGTCCCGGCGCGCTCCCACTCCGACACGTGCGGCGTGATCTCGTCGGCGACGAAGCGTCGCAGCGAATCGCGCAGCAGGCCAAGCTCCTCCTCCTCGCCGTCCGGCGCCGCGACGCCGTGCGCTTCCCGGTCCATCGCCGCGACTGTATCGAGGAATACTTGATTGTCAAGTATCACTTGACAAGCCTCGCCGCAGCGTCCAGCGATCGCCGCGAATGAGACGCCCCGGCGGCTCCCGGCCGTCGGCCGCGCCGGTCCTGCGGCGCCTGGCCCCTGCTGCAAGCGGCGCCCCCTCGGCGCCCCGCGGCCGTCAGCTGCGCCAGTAGCCCCGGGTCAGCACGACCGCCACGGGGATGATCTCGATCCTGCCGAGCCACATCAGGACGGTGAGGATCGTGGTCGAGAGGTCGCTGAGGCCGGCGTAGGAGCCGAACGGCCCGGTCGCTCCGAAGCTCGGGCCGACGTTGCCGATGCAGGCCGCGGCCGCTCCGATCGCGTCGAAGGCGGAGAGGTCGGCGCCGACCCGGCGCGCGTCGAGCAGCAGGCCGATCGCGCCGAGGGCGAAGACGAGCACGTAGAGGAGGACGAACGTGATCGCCGAGCGGATCGCCCGCTCGTCGATCAGCCGGCCGCTGATCCGGATTGGCACGACGGCCTCGGGGTGGATCGTCTGCCGGACCTCGCGGCGGACGACGCGGAACAGCAGCAGGTGGCGAACGACCTTGATCGAGCCGCCCGTGGAGCCCGCCGAGGCGCCGACGAACATCAACAACAGCAGCGTCATGATCGCGAGCGGCCCCCAGAGCGTGTAATCGGCGCTCGCGAAGCCGGTCGTGGTCATGATCGAGACCGCCTGGATCGATGCCTCGCGGATCCCGCTCCCGGGGCCGGGGGCGGAGCTCGCGGAGAACAGCTCGACGGCGATCAGCACCGCCCCGATCACCAGGAACGCCAGGTACAGGCGCAGCTCCTGATCGCGGGCGAGAAGCCGCGGGCGCCGTTCGACGATCAACCGGTGCAGGCGCAGGAAGTTGACGCCCGCGAGGACCATCACCGCGCAGAGCACCCACTGGGTGATCGGCGCGAACGCGGCGATCGAATGCTGCTTGGTCGAAAAGCCGCCCAGCGCCATCGCCGAGGTGGCGTGCGCGAAGGCCTGGAAGGGGGTCATCGCCGGGTCGAGGCCGACCCAGCCGATCACGCAGAGGATCAGGATCGCCACCAGGCTCAGCCCGACGTAGAGCGTCCACAGGCGCCGCGCGGTCTCCCGGATCGTCGCCGTGAGTCGCTCGATCTCGGTCGGTCCCGGCAGCTCCCGCTGCAGCAGCTGACGGCCGCCGATCCGCAGCCGTGGCAGGACGGCGATCGCGAGGATGATGATCCCCATGCCGCCGAGCCAGTGGCTGAGCTGGCGCCAGAAGAGCATCGCGTGATCGAGCGCCGGGATGTCGTCGAGCACCGTCGCGCCGGTCGCGGTGAAGCCGGAGACCGCCTCGAAGTAGGCGTCGAGCGGCCGGTCGAGCTGCGGGCCGCCGCCGAGCAGGTAGGGCAGCGCCCCGAACGCGGGCACGATCAACCAGATCAGCGCCACCGCCAGGAACCCCTCGCGCGGGCGCAGCCGCTCGGCCTCCCCGGGCGGGCTGAGCCGGTCGAGGAGCAGTCCGGCGATCCCCGTGGCGGCGCCGGCGACGAGGAACGGCCAAGCCGGGTCGCCGTAGCCGATCGCGATCAGGACCGGGAGCAGGAACGCGAGCGCGAACCACTTCAGCAGCGCGCCGACCAGGTCGAGAACGGCGGCGACGTCGACGGCCGAGCGCCGCCGCGTCCCGGCGGCGCTCGCCTGGCTGGCGGCGCTCACAGCGAGCGCTCGACGACGGCGGCGCGCTCGGAGTCCACCATCACGATCACCCGGTCGCCGGGCTGCAGCACGGCGTCGTCGGCGAAGAGGACCTCCTCGCCGCGGATCAGGGCGCCGAAGACGACCCCCGCCTCCGGCGGCTCGGCGGTCCGGCGTCCGACCATCGGGCTGTCGTCCCGCATCGTCAGGTCGAGGACCTCGAAGCGGTCGTCGTCGAGCATCACGATCTGGTGGATCCGCGGGTCGTGCGCGAAGCGCGTCATCAGCGCCGCCGTCTCCATGCGCGGGTTGACCGCGACGTCGATGCCGCCGAGCTCGAAGACCTGCTCGGAGACGGGGTCCCGCATCACCGCGACCGTGAGCGGGACGCCGTGCGCGCGGGCGAGGATCGCCGCGTAGAGGTTCTTCGGGTCGTCGCCCATCGAGAGGACCGCCGCGGTCGCACGGCCGATCAGCTCACGGGAGAAGAACTCGCTGTCGAGGCCGTGCGCGTGGTAGACCTCGGCGTCGGGGAGCTGCTCGGCGACGCGCTGGGCCTGCCCGGCATCGGCCTCGATCATCCGCACCCGGACGCCGCGTCCGAGCATCACCCGGGCAACCGCCGTCCCGACCCGGCCGGCCCCGAGCAGGACGATGTCGGTGACCGTGAGCCCGTCGGGGGCGAGCAGGTGGCTCCAGCGCCGTGCGGCCGGCGGCGCCGCCAGCACGACCACCCAGTCGCCGGGCTCGATCGTCTCATCCGGTCGCGGCAGCAGGCGCTTCTCGGCCCGCATGATCGCCAGCACCCGCGATTCGGCGGGGATCTCCGCCGTCGCCAGGGTCCGGCCGACGATTCCGTCCGGCTCCGCGTCGCCGGGGACCTCGAACTCGACGAGCTGCAGCCGCCCCTCGGCGATGTCGTCCGCCTGAAAGGCGCCGGGGAGCCCGACCACGCGGAGGATCGCGTTCGCGGTCGCGAGCTCGGAGGAGACCATCGCGTCGACGTCGATGTCGCCCTCGTGCCAGGCCTCGATGTAGTCGGCGTCGGTCATCCTGACCACGGTCCGCGCGTTCGAGAGGCGGCGGATCAGCATCGCGGCGACGAGGTTCGCCTCATCGCGCGGGGTGCAGGCGAAGGCGAGGTCGGCCTCGCGGACGCCGGCCTCCTGGAGGATCTGCCGGGTGGCGCCGTCGCCCTCGATCGTGCGGCAGTCGGCGAGCTGGGAGACCGCCAGCAGCCGGGCCGGGTCGATGTCGATCAGGGTCAGCTCGTGGGCTCCCTCGAGCGCCTCGACGACCGCCTGGCCGACCTGACCGGCGCCGATCACGATGACCCTCATCGCAGCGCTCGGGCGTTCCGCCGGGGTCGGGTAGGCATCGCGGCTGCGCTCACGCGCGGCAGCTTAGCCCCGGCGACTCGAACCCCCGGTCGCCGCGTGAGGCGCCGGGTTCCGTAGTCGCCACGGAGCCGCGAACGGGGGGCCTGCGCTGACGCGCGCCCGACCCGCGTGGCAGGGTCGGGGCCGCACCCAATCGACCGACCGGAGGGCAGATGACAGAGATCAGCGGCGGCGAGCTGCTCGCTCGCGCGCTCGAGGCGGAGGGGATCGAGCTCGTCTTCGGGCTGCCCTGTCCGGAGATCGACCCGTTGCTGCCCGCGTTGGAGGAGCACGGGATCCGGCTCGTGCCGATCCGCCACGAGGCGGCGGGCGCCCACATGGCCGAGGGCCTGTACAAGACGACCGGCAAGGTCGCCGCGGTGCTCGGCAACCCGGGGCCGGGGTCGGCGAACCTCGTCCCCGGCGTGCTGACGGCGCTGCACGAGGGCGTGCCGATGCTGGCGATCACCTCGCAGCACCGCCTCGGCCTCGTCTACCCGTCGACGCCGGCGACCTTCCAGGGCCAGGAGCAACTCGACCTGTTCCGTCCGGCGGTGAAGTGGGGCGGACCGGTGCTCGAGTGGGGGCGGATCCCCGAGGTCGTCCAGCTCGCCTTCCGCGAGATCTGGAACGGCCGCCCGGGGCCGGCCCAGATCGAGCTGCCGGCCCAGTTCCTCTACGAGACCGGCGCGGCCGAGAGCGCCCCGATCCGGCCGCCGGCGAGCTACCGCTCGGACGGCCCCCGCGCCTCCGAGGAGCAGCTCGCCGAGGCGGCGGCGCTGCTGGGGGGCGCGAAGCGCCCGCTCGTGATCGCCGGTAGCGGCGTCGACCGCGCCGGCGCCAACGAGGCGCTGCTCGACGTCGTCGAGATCCTCGGCTGCCCGGTGATGACGAGCATGGCCGGACGCTCCACGGTCCCCGGCGACCATCCCGCATACGTCTCCGGGTTCGGCGCCGCCGGCGACCTCGCTCGCGCCGAGGCCGACGTCCTGCTCGTCGCCGGCTCGCGGATCGGCAACCTCGACGTCCCCTTCGACAAGTACTGGGGCGACCCGGCCGCCAAGAAGCTGATCCAGATCGACGTCGACCCGCTCCACCTCGGCGTCACCCGGCCGCTGACCCTCGGGATCGTCGCCGAGCTCGGCGACGCGCTCGCCGGCCTGGCCGCCCGCCTGCGCTCGCACGCGCCGACCGACCGCGACCGCGCCGACCTCGAGCGCTACCGCGCGCTCGACGAGCAGGTCCGGGCCGAGCAGGCCGCCCCGATCCTCGACTGGAGCGGGCCGGCGATCCATCCCGCCCACGCGATCGGCGCCGTCGGCGCGGCCTTCGGCCCCGATGCGATCTACACCGTCGACGGCGGCAACACCGCGCTTTGGGCCTATGCCGTCCTGCCGCCGACCCGCCCGCGCTCCTACCACTCGATCCTCGAGCTCGGCATGCTCGGCACCGGGATCCCGTCGGCGATCGGCGCCAAGCTCGGCGCCCCCGAGCGCGAGGTCGTCTGCGTTACCGGCGACGGCGCCGCCGGCTTCAACATCATGGAGATGCAGACCGCCGCCCGCGAGGGCGTCGCGATCACCGTCGTGGTCCTCGCCGAGGGCTCGTGGACGATGGAGGAGCCGAACGAGCTCGACCACTGGGGCCGCACGTTCGGCACCGGCCAGGGCGAGATCCGCTGGGACCGCGTCGCCGAGGGGCTCGGCTGCCACGCCGAGCACGTCGAGCGGATCGAGGACGTCGACGCCGCGCTGCGCCGTGCCCGCGAGGCGGACGGGCCGAGCCTCGTCTGCGTCCGCTCCGACCACGACGCCAACCTCGCCGTTCCACAGGCCATGCTCGACCGCTTCTTCGAGGTCTACTCGGGCCCGGTCGAGGCCGTGGCGGGCTGACCGGCGGGCCGCGGGCCGGGCAGCCGGCCGCTTCGACTCAGGTCGCGATCGCCGGCACTCGCAGACGCCGGACGAGGATCGCCGCCGCGATCGCGCCGAGGGCGATCGAGCCGGCGGCGAGCAGGATCGACGCGCCCGAGCCGGAGCCGAGGCCCTCGCCGAGCAGCGCGTAGGGGGCGGTGCGAAGGACGGCGCCGATCGCGATCGCGATCGCGAAGGCGCCGATCCGGACCGGCGAGGCGCCCGCCGCGTAGTGCAGGCCCGTGACCGGAACGCCCGGCATCAGCCGGGCGGCGAGCACGGCGAGCAGGCCGCGCCGCTCGAGCAGCGCGTGGAGGCGGCCGAGGCGGGCGTTGCGGCCGGCGAGCCGCTCGACCTGAGCGCGCCCGGCGGTGCGGGCGAGGGTGAAGGCGAGGAGCCCGCCGATGACGGCGCCCGCGAACGCGATCACGGCGCCGGCGGCGGCGCCGAACGCGAGCCCCGAGGCCGCCGCGAGGACCGTGCCGGGAAACAGGGCCGGGGTCAGCACCGCCCAGGCGGCGATCGCGATCAGCGGCGCCGCCGGGCCGACGGATGCGACGACCGCGCGGAGCTCGGCGGGCGAGTGCGGCAGCAGCAGGCCGGCGGCGCCGGCGGCGGCGACGACGAGGACGGCGAGGACGGCGATCCGTCGGTTGAGCACCCGATCAGGGTAGAGAACCGGGCCCACCGGTCCGACGGCATCAGCCGGCCGCGCGGCCTCGCGATGATTGCCGGATGAGCGAGTCCGGCCCCGCCCATGACCTCTCCTGCGCGGTCCACGTCCACACGACCTACTCGGACGGCACCGCCACCGTTCCGGAGCTGCTCGCGGCGGCCGCCGAGGCCGGCGTCGACGCGGTCCTGCTGACCGACCACGACACGCTCGCCGCGCGTCGCCACGGCTGGGAGGGCGATCACGGCGGGGTCTTCCTGCTCGTCGGGACCGAGGTCAGCCCCAAGCGCGGTCACTATCTCGCCTTCGGGGTCGGCGCCGAGATCGATCACCGGGGCCGCTCGGCGGTCGAGATCGCCGCCGCGGTCCGCGCCGCCGGCGGGACCGGCTTCGCCGCCCATCCGTTCTCGACCGGTGGCCGGATGCTGATCCCGCCGGCGGCGCGGCGGATCGTCCTCCCGCACGGCTGGCCGGCGCTGGAGGACCCGGCCGGCCTCGACGGGCTCGAGCTCTGGAGCCTGACGACCGATGCGGCCGAGTCGTGGCGGACGCCGGCCGCGGCCTACCGCTGGCTCCGCGACCCCGAGGCCGCGATCGCGGCGGGCCCGCCGGCCCACCACCTGGCCGCCTGGGACGCGCTCTCGGCCCGGCGCCGGGTGCCGGCGATCGGCGGCCTCGACGGCCACGCGCCCGGCCTTCGGGTTCGCGGCCGGGTCCGCACGCCGCTGCCGCACCGGCGGACCTTCGAGCTGCTGCGCACCCACCTCGTCTGCGAGCGGCCGCTCGGCGCCGGGCTCGAGGCCGACCGGGAGACGATCATCGCGGCGCTCGGCGCCGGCGCCGCCTGGCTTCACTGCCCCTGCGTGGCCGCGGCCGGCTCGCCGCGGCTCTGGGTCGAGGCCGGCAGCGGGGCGATGCTCGCGATCGGCTCCGAGGGCCCGGCCGGGCCCGCGGTCCTGCGCCTGCGACTGCCCCGCGAGGCCGAGATCACCGTGCTGCGTGACGGCTCGCCGATGCACCGCGAGCGGGCGGATGCGCTCGATCTCGACGTCGAGGCGCCCGGCGCCTACCGGGTCGAGGCGCGGATCGACGGCCGCCTCTGGCTGCTGTCGAACCCGGTCCACCTGCGCGCGGACGGGGTGGCGAGCGCCGCGCGGACCGGCGCCTGATTCCCGCTCGGCTACGGCGTGCGTCCGGATATGCTCGCCGCCGGTGCCGGTCGACTTCTCCCTCACCGACGAGCAGCGCGAGATCCAGGCACTCGCCCGCGACTTCGCCCGGCGCGAGATCCGGCCGGTCGCCGCCGACTACGACGCCCGGGAGCAGATGCCCTGGCCGGTGCTCGAGAAGGCCGCGCGGATCGGCCTGCTCAGCTACGGCCTGCCCGCCGAGTACGGCGGCGGCGGGATCGCCGACGGCCTCGTCGGGATCACCAACTTCGTGGTCGTCGAGGAGCTGGCCTGGGGTTGCGCCGCGATCGCGACCGAGATCGGCTCGACCAGCTACGCGGCGGGACCGATCCTCGCCTTCGGCACCGAGGAGCAGAAGCGCCGCTACCTGCCGCGGTTCTGCGGCACCGAGGAGGTGAGGCTCGGCGCCCTCTGTCTGACCGAGCCCGGGGCCGGCTCCGACATCGCGGCGATCGCCACCACCGCGCGGCGTTCGGATGACTGCTGGGTCCTCGACGGGCGCAAGCAGTTCATCACCAACGGCGGCATCGCCGACGTTCACGTCGTCTTCGCCCGGGTGCCAGAGGAGGACGGGACGGCCGCCTTCATCGTCGAGCGCGGGACGCCCGGCCTCGCCATGGGGCGCAAGGAGGAGAAGCTCGGCATGCGCGCCTCGCACACTGCCGACGTCGTGCTCGAAGGCTGCCGCGTGCCGGCGGACAACCGGCTCGACACGAGGTTCGCGCCGGGCCTGCCGGCGCCGGCGGGAGCCGGCTCCGGCGGCGAGCTCTCCGGCGCGGCGACCGCGCTCACCCTGCTGCAGTACTCGCGCATGACCTTCGCCGCGGCGGCGCTCGGCCTGGCGCGCGCCGCGTTCGAGTACGCGCGCGACTACGCGCTCGAGCGCAGGACCTTCGGCGTGCCGATCGCCCGCCACCAGATGATCGCCGCCAAGCTCGCGCAGATGGCGATCGAGATCGAGTCGGCCCGCGCGCTGCTGTGGCGGGCGGGTTGGCTCGCGCTCTCCGGCCGCCCCCTGGCCCTGGCCGAGGGCTCGATGGCCAAGTGCCTGAGCGCCGACGTCGCGGTGCGCTGCTGCGAGGAGGCCGTGCAGATCCTCGGCGGCCACGGCTACGTCCGCGACCACCCGGTCGAGAAGTGGTACCGCGACGCGAAGCTCTACCAGATCTGGGAGGGGACGAACGAGATCCAGCGGCTCGTCATCGCCCGCGCCGTCACCGGCGCGGGCGGATGAGTCGAAGCCACCGTCCCGGCGCCCGCCGCGGCGGACGTCGAAGAAGGATCGCCGGGCAAGCTGATCCGTGAGCTGCGGAGCGCCCGGCTCTGACGTCGGTGATCCGCGGCTCTCCGACCTCAGCGGCGGGGCTCGAGCCGGAGCTCGTCGAGCGTCAGCGGAGCGGGCGAGCGCAGCCTGATCATCCGCTCGCCGCGTCGCAGCCGGACGCGGCCGTAGTCGAGCTCGATCGGCCGCTCGCCCGCGCGTACGGCGGAACGGGTCCCGATTCGCCGGCCGCCGGTCCGGAGTGCCACCGGCCCGGCCTCGGGACCGCCGAGCAGCCGCAGGTGCAGCGTCCAGCCGCCGCGGGGAACGCGGACCCGGAGTCCCGGGAAGCGGTTGCCGAGGGGATTGACGCGGAGCCCCGCGTAGCCGACGAGGCGGCGGTCGGCGACGACGCGGGCGCGCGGCCCGCCGACCCGCGCGACGGCCTCCTCGGCCTGGACGGCGACGGTACCGTCGCCGCCGGGGGCGGCGATGTCGGTCCCGAGCGGGACCGGTCGGCCGAACCGGGGCACGTCGCCGCGCCAGCGGAAGCGCTGCGCGCGGGTCGTCCGCAGCCCGCCGGTGAAGCAGCCCCGGTCGTCGTCGGTCGCGTGGTAGACCATCCAGCTCTGGCGGCCGTTCGGGGAGGTGAAGAACGAGCCGTGGCCGGGCCCATAGACATCCCGGCCGGGTGCCCTGCTGAAGACCGGAGCGGGATGCTTGGCATCGGCCCAGGTCGCCGGATCGAGCAGGTCCGCCCGGCGTGGCACGCTCAGGCGTCCGAGCGAGTAGGCGCCGGTCCCGCACCAGCTCGCCGAGTAGATGACGTGGACGAGGTCACCGTGGGTGAGGACCTCGGGGCCCTCGTTGATCGCGAACGCGACCGTCTCCCAGGGCAGCGTCGGCGCCGAGATCTCGATCGGCGTCGCGGCGAGGGTCCACGGATCGCTGAGCGGGGCGAGATACAGCGAGGTCGGGGTGAACGACCCGCCGCCCGAGTAGAGCAGGTAGTCGCTGCCGCGGATCGTCGCCACCGTCGCGTCGATCGCGAACGGCTGCGGGACCTCGAGCTGCGCCTTGAACCGGTACGGCCCGGCCGGATCGTCGCCGCGGCTCTCGAGCACGTACATCCGGTGGGCGAACTGGTCGGTTGAGCCCTTCGCCGCGTAGTAGATGTACCAGCGCCGACCATCGGGTCCGGACATCCGGTGGATCTCCGGCGCCCAGATCTCGCAGCAGCGCTCGTCCGGCTCACTCCGCCCCGGCCGCGGCCAGAGTCGCCGCGGGCGCGCCGACGCGAGGCCGGCCAGCGTCCGCGAGCTGCGCACCTCGATCCGGTTCGGCGCCGTGTAGGTGAGCCAGTAGCGGCCGCCGTGGCGGAAGATCCACGGGTCCGGGGAGTCGTCGCCGTTCGCGGTCTCGGGGGCGACCGGGTTGCGGAACGAGGAATCGGCCGACGGTCCTGACGCCAGCGCCGGCATGGCGAGCGTCGCGGAGACGAGGAAGGCGGCGAGGGGGCCGATTCCCGTCCCCGCCGGCCTCCTCACAGCCAGCCGCCGAGCCCGAGGCCGATCGCGAGCGCGGCGTCGATCGCCGCCATCCCGCCGACGATGCGGAGCTGCTTGCGGTGGTTGGAGCCGAGGTCGTAGACGTAGGCGGCGATCGCGAAGAACGTCGCGTAGCCGAAGATCACGATCAGCGGCACGAACGGCACGTTCCACCACCAGTAGTCCCAGTGGAAGTAGCCGGTCGACTCGAGGAAGATCTCGACGGCCACGCAGAAGCAGGAGAAGGCGAGGACGAGGAAGGCCCGGTTCGGGATCCCGAGGATCCGCATCCGCGGGTCGGGGGGGAGCTGCTTGACGAAGATGATCCCGGTGACGAGGAACAGGAAGACGATCTCGATGCACCAACCGATCAGGATCAGGTAGCTGGTGTCGCCGGTCACCGTCCACAGCGGCGCCCGGTCGGAGGCGTGGAAGATCGCCGAGTTGACGAGCTCGTTGAAGACGTCCATCAGGAAGAAGGCGGCGCCGGCGAGGAGGATGTCCCAGCGGCGCCGCTCGATCTCGACCACCCAGACGTAGAAGACGAACGCGAGCAGCGTCACCGTCGTCCACGAGAAGGTGCTGCCGTCGCGGAGGATGTCGAGCGCGTCCTGCGAGGCCTCCGTGATCGCGACGATCATCGCTCGGCCCGCTCGAACGTCCAACCGAGCGCCGGGACCGTGATCTCGGCGCGGGTTGCGAACAGCTGCAGGCCCTCCTCGATCCGGCCCGACGGCCACTCGAGGGCGGCGAACTGCAGCCGTGGCTCGTCGTCGAGGCCACGGGCGCGCTCGGCCTGGCGGAGCCCGTCGACGTGGTGGAGGACGACCTCGCGGACGCGTCCGTTCTCGTGGATCTCGACGTGAGCGGGGGTGCAGTAGGTGTTGAAGTCGTCGATCACCATCCGCGCGCCGTCGTTGGTGCCGGCGAACCGCATGTCCTCGCTCGGCGCGAGGCCGCGCCGCGAGGTGTTGGCGGGCGGGTTGCGCAGCGGCTCGCCCGCGAGCGGCATCCCGGTCGGGTGGAAGCTCCAGGCGCGCTTGCGGGGCGCGGCGAGATCGCGCTGCCAGAAGCCGGTCTCACCGCCGCGGCGGCCCTCGACGCGCAGCGTCCCGTGGACGGCGTCGCGGCCGCGCTTGCTGATCGAGATCGCCGAGGTGATCTTGCCGTCGATCTTCGGCTGCCGCGTCCACGGCTCGGCCGGTAGCTGGATCGGGGAGCCGTCGCCGTTGCCGCGCTGGTCCTCGTAGGAGTACGGGAAGAAGACCGGGTCGTGGCCGGAGATGTCGAAGTCGTAGAGCCGGGTGAACAGGTCGCCGCGCCTGCCGATCACGAACACGTGCGAGCCGCTCGCCGAGAGGTTGACGGCGCGGAAGCGGCTGCGGTGCGGGCCGCACATCTCGTAGCTGTTGTCGCGGGGCAGCCACGGGTCCCAGAACGTCAGCCTGCGGCCGCCGCCGCGCAGCCCCCAGATGTGGGAGACCTTGTACTCGCCGACCGGGTAGCGGTTGCCGGCCGGGTCGGTCCAGGTCCGGTCCTCGGCCGGCGAGATCACCGACCACGACCAGGCCTTCGTGCCCGCCGGCACCGCGAAGCCGTCGCCGCTCCACAGCGGCGGCCCCCAGCGCTTCGTCCAGTTCCAGAGCCGCGGGTTCTTGAGCGCGTTGTCCATCGTGTAGATGTTGCGCTCGCGATCGAGCCCGATCATCTCGTCGTCGTCGGCCGAGATCCCGCTCAGGCGCCCGTCGAGGCAGGCGGGCAGCGGCACCCGCCGCCAGCGCTCGTCGCCCCGCCGTCGTGCGAACAGCTCGCCGCCGGCGAGGGTGAACTCGTAGAGGCGGTTGTAGGTCGTCGCCGAGCTGCGCAGCCAGACCTGTCGGGGCAGGCCCCTGGGGCCGGCCTCCCAAGCGGCCGGCAGCGGCGCGGCCGGGCCGGCCCGGACCGGGTCCGGGGTGTTCGCGGTCCCGCCCGGCAGCAGCTCGCCGCAGCGATCGGATGCCGGCCCGCCGGCGAAGGCGGTCGGCGCGCCGGTGGCGAGGCCGGCGAGGCAGGCCGCGATCAGGATCGCCCTTCGCACGGTCGCGAACCTAGCACACACTGGTCGGACCAGTTACGGAGACCGGCGGCCCGTTACGCCGGCGGGCGGCGGGATCCGGCCCGGCGCGAGCAGCTCGCTCGCGCCGGCGACCGCCGCCTCGAGGTCGCGGGCGCGCAGCGCCGCGCCGAACGAGCGGATCGCCGCCGCCTCGTCGGGGCGCACGGCATCGGCCATCTCACGCCACGACGGCAGCGCCCGCAGCAGCGAGTTGAAGGCGAGCCGGTAGGCGACGTTGCCCGACCCGACGATCACCATCCGCCACATCGCCGCGTAGCGCTCCTCGAGCGCGGCGGTCGGCCCACCGACCGCGGCGGCGGCTTCGCCGGCGATCCGGTCGACCTCGGTCAGCTCCGCATCGCTGGCCCGCTCGACGCAGAGCCGGGCGGAATCGACTCCGATGCTCGCCCGCATCTCGATGATCGACCTCGCCAGGTCGGCCGGTGGAGTGCCGCCGCCGGCGTCGGTGAGGTCGGCGAGGACCTCGAGCCCGCCGCTGTCGCGCCAGTCGAGGACCCGGGTCGCACCGCCGTGGCTGATCTGCACGAGCCCGGCCTGCTCGAGTCGCTTCAGGGCCTCGCGAACCGATTGGCGGTGGACGCCGTGCTGCTCGGCGAGCGCCCGCTCCGACGGCACCGCCGAGCCCGGTGCCAGCGTCCCGGCGAGGATCTGGTCGCGCAGCGCCTCATGGACCCGCTCGGAGGCCCGCGGGGCGTCAGCGGCGCTCGGCATCGGGCCGTTCCAGCAGGTGGCGGGCAGCGTGAGAGCGGTGGTAGCGCCTGCGTCCGAGCGGGTTCTGATAGGCCCAGGCGAGCGCCGCGACCGCGCCGCGGCGCTGCAGCCAGAAGCGCTCGGGCGGCTCGATCCCGGCGCCACGCACGGGGGTGACCTCGCCGACGGCGACCCCGGGGCCCTGGTCGCGGCCGCGGAACGCCAGCGTGCGGCCGTCACCGTCGCTGATCGAAGCGCCGCCCTCGTAGTGGCCGCGGTAGACGGCCGGCAGCCCCGGCCACAGCCCGTCGAACGATCCCGAGTGGGCGGCGTGGACGACCGGCGCGCCGACGCAGCGCGCGAAGCGCGCCGGCGCCCGCTCGGCGCGCCCGCGGTTGCGAGCCTCGAGCCGGGCCGTGAGCCGCCGCGGCGGCACGATCGGGATGCTCCACCAGCCGGAGCCGCCGAGCACGAGATCGACCCGGCCGCGCAGCCGCTTCACGGTCTCGGTGCGCATCAGCTCCCAGCAGAGCGCGACGCCGACGCAGCAGCCGCCGGCGTCGATCCGCCCGGGATCGCCGCCGCCGATGTAGAGCGCGTTCTCCCACATCGTCGGCAGGTCCTTGTCGTGGCGGCCGACGATCGCACCCGTCGGGTCGGCGAGCGTGAACGCGTTGCGGACGTGGCCGTCGGCGTCGTGGACGAGGAAGGAGCCGCCGACGTGGCAGCCGTGCTCGCGGGCGAGGCCGCGGAGGAGCTGCGTCGCAGCGCCATCGGGCGGCAGCGCGCATTCCTCGAGGTCGGGCCGGAACGCCACGCCGGTCGTGAAGAACTCGGGCAGGACGATCCACTCGGCGCCCTCCGCCGCGGCCCGGCCGGCGAGCCGCGCGCACTCCTCGAGGTTCCAGTCGATATCGCCGAGGCGGGCCTCGAGTTGGACGGCGGCGGCCCTGATCGTCGACTGCGTCGGCATCGTCCACATGCTCGCAGGCCGCCCCCGGACGGCGGCTGCGCCCGGCGGCGGGCGATGTTAGAATTTATCCATCGGAAGTGTGTAAAAGGAACCGGAGGTGGTGGCGATGTGGGACTTCGAGTTCGATCGGCTCCGCGGGTCATCCACGGCGGGCGACCTGCCGCAGTGCTGCGAGGCCTGGCTCGTCGAGCAGGCGCTCGAGGAGCGGATGCGGCGCAATCGTCAACTCCGGCCTGCGCCTCCGCCCGCGGCGGCAGCCGAGCCACGGCCGGAGCTCGAGCCCACGGACACGAGGCCATAGCCGCCGCCGGTCCGGTTTGACCGCAGGCGGTCGACGGATCGAGCAGGGAAAGGCCGCCCGATCGGCGGCCGACCCGGCCTGAACACCGCCGCCGGGCTAGAGTTGGCTCTGAAGCGAGCGACCGGTCGCGGTTTGGGAAGGGATGTTGAGCAGCGACGAGACGACTACGGGGTCGGAACCGGAGCTGATCAGCGGCTGGTTCAACGCGTTCAACGAACGCGACCTCGACGGCATGCTCGAGCGCTTCTCGCCGCAGATCGTGTTTCAGCCGCTGCGCTTCCCCGGCGTCGAGCACCGCTACGAGGGCCACGACGGGATCCGGGCCTGGTTCGCGGCGGTCACCGGCGGCCGGCACCTGCACCGGATCGACGCCGAGAGCTTCTCCGAGACCGACGACGGCCGCGTGCTCGTCTCGGGCGCGGTGAGCCTCGCCGCCACCGGCGGCATCGCCCCGTTCAGCGGCATCTACGTGATCGAGGACGGCAAGATCGTCGCGGCGACCCACTACTTCACGCCGACAGCGGTGCTCGACCGGCTCGGGTTGATCTGATGACCTACGCAGCGCCGCGGTGACTAGAGGTCCCGCGGTGCCTCCGGAACCCTCCCGGCGAGTGCCAGCGAGCGGTTCGCCCAGCGCTCGTCGCCGGTCACCTCGGTCCCGAGCCAGGGCGGAGGCTCGAAGCGCTCGCCTTCGGTGAGGGTCGCGAACTCGACCTCGGCGACGATCAGCCCCGCGTGGGCTTCCCGGTAGACGTCCACCTCGACGATTCGGCCCGCGATCGTGCCACGATGGCGGACCTTGCTGACCCGGCGCCCCGCAGTCAGCGGCCAGAGCGCGTCGAACTGCTCGCGCGAGAGGTCGATCTCCTGCTCGGCGCGGACGAGGCCGCTGCCGGCCTTGACGGTCAGCTTCGGCCGCCCGCCGATCAGCCGCAGCCGCACCTCCGCGTCGGCCGATGCGGCGAGGTAGCCCTGCTCGATCTCCTCCGCCGGCGCCGATCCGAGCCACTCCGGCTCGGCGGCGAGGACGAACTTCCGCTCGATCTCGGCGCCCATCGCCCGAGCCTACCCGCGAGCGGCGGGCTGAGCCGGATGGACGGAGCGGCCCGACGGGAGGGGCGATCGGCCGGGGGGCGATCGCCGCCATCCGGCCGGCGCTCGGCGCGGCATTGGCCGGCCCGGCTCAGTGGTCCATCAGCGTGATGCAGCCGGTGATCGTCGCCGGCGTGCCGACGCGGGGGGCGCCGCCCGCGGGGGAGGCCGTCCAGCAGCCGAAGCCGTTGACGGTCACCTCGTAGGTGCGCTCGCCGCTCCCCGGCCCGCTCGCAGCGCAGCTCCAGGCGCCCTCACCGGCCTCCGCGCAACTCGTCGTCACCGCGGCCGGAAGGTCGTCCTCGAGCGAAGCCGCCATCGCGTCGCCCGTGACCCCGATGAACGGGCTCGGCCGGAGGACGAAGATCGTGGCCACGACCAGGATCGCGACGAGCGTCGCGACGTAGGGGAACAGGCGCCGGGCGGACACCGGCGCAGCGTAGAGGGCCGCCTGCGGGGCGTTCCGCCCGCCCTGTCGCTAGGTTCTCCGGGCCGCGAAGCGGCGAAGCAGCACGGCAATCGAGGGAGGGGTTGATGAATCGAGGATCGACGATCGGGCTCGGCGCGCGCTGCGCCGTCGCCCTCGCGGCGGTGGCCATCCTCGCCACGCTGACGACGGCGAGCGCCTCGGCCGGGATCGGCCAGAAGTGCCCCGGGACGTTCCGCGTCCTCCACAACGACAAGATCGACGGGGTTCCGTTCCGCGCCGGCAACTACGTGATCAGCGTCAAGCGGATGGCATGCCAGCAGGCCTCCGACTACTTCAGGCAGTTCCTCGCGAACAATCAGAACGACCTGCCGAAGGGCTGGCGCCTGTTCGCGAGCCGGCTCAAGTTCAAGAACAAGAAGCAGAACATCGCATTCCGCGTCCGGCGCGTGAGCGGCGGCGGTGGCGGCGGCGGTGGTGGCGGTGGTGGCGGCGGCGGCTCCACGACGGGCCGGTGCCCCGGCACCTTCCGCGTCCTCCACAACGACCGGATCGACAACCTCGCGATCCCGGCGGGCCGCTACACGATCAAGGTCAAGCGGATGGCCTGCCAGCAGGCCTCCGGCCTCTTCGCGCGGTTCCTCGCCGCCGACGGGGTGTCGAAGGGCTGGCGCGTGATCAAGGCCAAGCGGAAGTTCAAGAACAAGAAGCAGAACATCGCGTTCCGGATCTTCCCGGCGAGCTAGGAGCCGGCGGCGGCTTGCCGGCGGGCGGGCCGCCGCCGGTCAGCGGCTCTTCAGGAGGCGTGCGACCGCGTCCATCATCTCGGTCGTGCGCTCCTCCTGCTTGCCCGCGGCGGCGGCGACGACGCAGTGGCGCGCATGGTCGTCGAGGACCGCGATCGCGACGCGGTCCAGCGCCGAGCGGATCGCGGCGATCTGGGTGAGGATGTCGATGCAGTAACGCTCCTCTTCGACCATCCGCTCGACGCCGTTGACCTGGCCGGCGATCCGCCGCAGGCGCTTGGTCAGATCCTCCTTGTCCTCGGCGTAGCCGGGGTTCTCCGGGTTCATCGCGCGCTCCATGGTGGTGGTCGGGGTCTGCAGCAGTATATACCCCTACCCCGTATGAACGCAGCGGGGCCGGCGGCGGCCGTGGGCTATAACCGCAGGCATGGCCGAACGCCGCCCCGAGGACCGCGACGACGCCGAGGGGCCGCGGATCAGGACCGGCCGCCTCGGCCGCACCGCGGGCGTCGGCGGCATGGTCGCCGGCCAGGGCCTGCGCTGGGCCGGGACGCGGCTCGCCAACCTGACCCGCGACGACGAGCGCCGCCAGCGCGCGACCGACGACCGCGTCGCCGCGATCGCCGTGCAGATCGCCAGGCAGCTCGGCGAGATGAAGGGCGCCGCGATGAAGATCGGCCAGGTGCTCTCGACCGTCGAGCTCCCCGGCCTCTCCGAGGAGGGCCAGGCGGAGTTCCGTGCCGCCCTCGCCAAGCTCCGCGACGACGCGCCGAAGTTCGGCTACGAGGACATCGCCCGGGTCGTTGAGGATGACCTCGGCATGCCCGTGGAGGCGGCGTTCGCGGGGTTCGAGCGGGAGGCGTTCGCCGCCGCGTCGATCGGCCAGGTCCACCGGGCGGTCACCCGCGAGGGCGCCGCGGTCGCCGTCAAGGTCCAGTACCCGGGCGTCGCCGAGGCCGTCGAGGTCGATCTCCGCAACCTCCACCTGATCCTCCGGCTCGTCAAGCGGATGGCGCCCGGGCTCGACGTCAAGGCGGTCGGCGGCGAGATCCGCGAGCGGATCTCCGAGGAGCTCGATTACGAGCTCGAGGCCCAGAACCACCGGGCGCTCGAGCGCGCCTTCGACGGCCATCCGTTCGCAGTCGTGCCGAAGGTCCACACGCGGCTGTCGGGCCGGCGGGTGCTCGTCACCGACTACCTCGAGGGCGAGCGCTTCGAGTCCGTCAAGGAGATGGACGAGGCGACGCGCGACCGCTACGGCGAGATCGTCTTCCGCTTCTTCTTCGATCGCGAGCGGACGTTGATGATCCTCGGCGACCCGCACCCGGGCAACTACCTGCTGCTCGCCGACGGCCGCGTCGGCTTCCTCGACTTCGGGATGGTTCGCCGGGTGCCGCGCGAGCACCTCGAGCGCGAGCGGGCGCTCGGCCGTGCGATCGCAAGCGGTGACGCCGACCGCGTCCACGAGCTGATGGCGGAGCTCGGCTATCTCCCCGACCCCGACGAGTTCCCTCCGGCGGAGCTCCTCGACCAGGTCCACTCGGGCGCTCGCTGGCTGTTCGAGCCCGGCTTCCGGCGCCTCGACCCCGACTACGCTCGCGAGCTGATCGAGACGAGCAGCTCGCCGCGCAGCCCCCACTACGAGCGGATGAAGCGGCAGACGATGCCGCCGGCGTCGCTGCTGATGCGCCGCCAGGAGGGCCTCGTCTTCATCACCCTCGCCGAGCTTCGCGCCGGCGCCGACTGGGCCCGGATCGCGGCCGAGTACATCGCCGACGAGCCGCCGTCGACCGATCTCGGCCGCGCCGAGAAGCGCTACTGGGACCGTCGTGAATAGAACCCGCCGCATCGGGGTATCCGGGGGGCATTCGGAGGCGATCCACGGATCCCGGGTCCGCGGAGCCGCAGCGACCCGGCAAGGAGAAACGGTCCCAATGCCCCTCGCAGTTCTGCTGATCATCATCGGGATCGCGCTGGTGATCCTCGCCAGCCCCATCCTCGGCATCATCGTGATCCTGATCGGGCTGGCATTGCTGCTGGCGCCGCGGCTCGGGAGCAGGAGCGTCTGAAGCGGGGAGGGGGTCGGCGGGGGAGTGGTCCTCGCCGCCACCCCGGAGGGCGCGACCGCCCGGGCAGGGAGGCCGTAGGCTGAGTCGATGCGGATCGACTCGGCCGGAGCACTCGTGAGCGGCGGGGCGTCGGGCCTCGGCGAGGCCACCGTTCGGCGCCTCCACGACGCCGGCGCCCACGTCGTGATCGCGGACCTGAACCGCGAGAAGGGGGAGGCGCTCGCCGCCGACCTCGGCGAACGGGCGAGCTTTCGCGCGGTCGACGTCACCGATCCCGACGCCGTCGAGGCGGCCGCGGCCGCCGCGGCGATGGCGCCGCGCGGGCTCCGGATCGCGGTCGGCTGCGCCGGGATCGGCTGGGCGCAGCGGGTCACCGGCAGGCAGGGGCCGCACCCGCTCGACCTGTTCCGGAACGTCGTCGAGGTGAACCTCGTCGGCATGTTCAACCTGATGCGGCTCGCGACGACCCGGATGAACGCCAACGAGGCCGACGAGGAGGGCGAGCGTGGCCTGTTCGTCAGCACGGCTTCGGTCGCCGCCTTCGACGGTCAGATCGGCCAGATCGCCTACGCGGCCTCGAAGGCCGGGATCGTCGGGATGACGCTGCCGGCCGCGCGCGACCTCGCCGGCCGCGGCATCCGGGTGATGACGATCGCCCCCGGCCTCTTCGACACCCCGCTGCTGGCGGCGCTTCCCGAGGAAGCACGCACCGCCCTCGGCGAGTCGATCCCGTTCCCGAGCCGCCTCGGCCGCCCCGGGGAGTTCGCCGACCTCGTCGCCGCGATCGCCGGCAACCCGATGCTGAACGGCGAGACGGTCCGCCTCGACGGCGCAATCCGCATGCCGCCGCGATGACGGCGCGCTCGCAGCCCCGCGGGCTGCTCGACTGCGCCGGCCCGCCGGCTCGCTAGCCGTAGATCGGCGGCGAGTCCTCGTCGCCGGGCTCGTCGGGATAGGCGAGGACGATGTGGCGGGCGCCGACCGTGACGAAGCCGTGCTCGCTGGCATCGGTGGCGCCCGACTCGAGGTGCTCGATCACGGTCGCGTTCGTCAGCGCGATGAACTCGAGCTCGCCCTGATTGAGGTAGTCGGAGAGGCGGCTGCGGTAACCCTCCTGGGGCAGCGTCAGCTCGCCGACGATCCGGTGCCGGTCGGTCTCGACGACGACCCGCAGGTTGCGCTTTTCCATCGCCGGGTTGTATCCGATCGGATCGACCGGCGGGCGGCGCCGGGCCGCGCCGTCGCGGGTAACGTCACGGCGATGTCCCGCACCGCCGCGCCGCTCGCCCGCACCGCCGGATCGCTCGCCCGCACCGCCGCGCCGCTCGCCGCCCTGGTCGCGTTGCTCGTCGCGGGCGCGCCCACGGCGACGGCGAAGGCGCCGCCGACGAAGATCCGGGTCGGCGGCCCGAGCGCGCCCGACGAGA
Source organism: Solirubrobacterales bacterium (assembly GCA_041393495.1). GTDB lineage: Bacteria > Actinomycetota > Thermoleophilia > Solirubrobacterales > 70-9 > RHKX01. The sequence continues at coordinate 20,893 of JAWKKA010000021.1, forward strand.
GCAAGGTCGCGATCGTCGGCAGCGACCGCGACCTCGCCGGCCATCGGTTCTCGGTCCTCGACGCCGGCGGCGATCGGGTGCTGCGGGGCCGGCTCCGTCGCGCCCCCGGCCGCCCCGCTCCCTGGCGGCGGGCCTATCGGGCGGACCTGAGCCGGGTTCGCCTGCCGGGCCGCTACCGGGTCCGGGTCGGCGGGCAGCGGTCGCGTTCGTGGGTGGTCCGGCCGGCGGGCTCCGAGGATGCGATCGCGGCGATGCTCGGCTACTTCGAGGCGAACCGCGACGGCGCCGAGCCGTCGCCGCTTCACCCTCCCTCGCATCTGCACGACGCGATGGTCCACCCCGACGCCCCGATCGACGGCGGCGAGCGGCTCGACATGACCGGGGGCTGGATGGACGCCGGCGACATGATCCACTTCACCCAGACGACCGCGTTTGCGACCGCGATGCTCGAGGCCGCCGCTCGGCTCGACCCGAGCTCGGCGCTGGCGCTCGAAGCGGAGGCCGACGTTGGGGTGCGCTGGCTGCTGAAGGCCCACCCGGCGCCGGGCCTGTTCATCGCCCAGGTCGGCGACGAGCGTGATCACGATCGCGGCTTCCGCGACCCCGCCGACGATGACGGCAGCTCCAGCCCCGGGATCGGAACCCGCTTCGCGTATCCGGAGATCGGCGGCGATCTGGGCGGCAAGGCCGCGACGGCATTGGCGCTCGCCTACCTGCGGAGCGGCGATCCGGCTCTGCTCGCCGCCGCTCGGGACTGGTACGCGGCGGGCGCCGCGGCCGGCCGGCCGGCCCGGGCGCTCCGCGACGCCGGCTACCCGGCCTACTCGGCCGACTTCTACGTCGCCCCGAGCTGGAAGGACTCGATGGCGAGCGGGGCGGCCGAGCTGTTCCGGGCGAGCTGCGCGGCCGGCGCCTGTCAGACCTCCTACGAGCGCGACTTCCGGCGTTGGCTGTCCGATCGGCGCCAGACGGGCGCCTACGCGGCGATGGGCGCGGTCGATGACTTCGCCTCCTTCGGCGCCGCCGAGGTCTGCGGCGGCTTCGGCGGCGGGCCCTCCGTCTTCACCCCGGCAAGCCGTCGCGCTGCCTGCGACCGCCTTGCCGAGAACGGCCGGATCGCGGCGCGGCAGGCGCGCTCCAACGCGTTCGGCATGCCCGGCTACTTCAGCTGGGGGACGAGCGCCCAAAACGGCGCCGCCGGAGCGCTGGCGGCGCTCGCGACCGTCGCCCCGGGCGGGCCGCGCGATGGCTGCCGGGTCGCCGCCGGAGCCCGTGACTGGCTGCTCGGCCGGAATCCGTTCGGGGCCGGCCTGATCGTTGGCTACGGGCCGCGGGCGCCCGTCCATCCCCACCACTGGGGGTCGCTCCGCGGCGCCGGCGTCCCGACCGGCGCCGTTGTCGGCGGGCCGGCGCCGCGGGCGGAGGTCCGCGGCGAGGGCTTTCGGCCGCGGAGCCCGTTCGACAGCCGCTTCGCGACCTATGAGGATCGACGTGCCGACTACGTGACGTCGGAGCCGGCGATCGACTACACGGCCTCGTCGATCCTCCTGCTCGCTGCGCTCGAGGCGCGCTGCTGAGGTCGGCTTCGGCTTCGCCTACGGCTGCTTGACGACCGGCGGCGGCTTCCAGCGCCCGTCGAGGGCCGGCTTGCGGGGCCCGAAGAGCCGCATGTTGAGCCGGAACCCGGCGCTCGGCGTCGGCAGCCAGTTGACCCCGCCCTCGGCCGGCTCGTCGTGCTGCAGGGCGACGACGATCGAGCCGTCGGGCTGCTTGACCAGGGGCGGATGGCTCGGGCCGATCGAGTAGCGGTCGATCGGGTTCGGCGTCAGGTAGCCGCTGCTGTCGTAGACGGTCAGCGACCAGAAGTAACGCGCCGGCGGCGCCTCGCCCGGCGCGAAGGTGATCCGGTAGTCGTTGGCGCCGTTGAGCAGCGCCCCGGTCGAGTCGGCAAGGCCGGTCGGGTAGATCGCCTCGTCGGGCGTGTTCGCGCCGAGGCCGATCACCGCGACCTGGGCGCGGAGCTCGTAGTCGGTGCCGTAGTCGCCGATGTCGTCCGCGGGCAGCAGCCAGCCGCCCTGCGCGATCGCCTGCTGGAGCGCCTGCAGCCGCGCTGTCGTCGGGAACGACGCGGCCGTGGCGGAGACGCCGTCGTAGAGCGCCGCGAGCGCCTCCGGCGAGAGGCCCGCCTGCTCCGGCGAGAGGCCGGGGCCGACCCCGACCGTCGCGAGGTCGGCGAGCAGGGGAGCGTCGCGCCGCGGCGGCGGATTCGAGGCGAGCCGCCGGTTCAGCATCGTCAGGAACCGCTTGCCTTCGGTCGGTGTCGGGTACTCCCCGGGCTCGCCGGGATCGCAGTTCCGCGGCCAGTGGCGCGGCTCACGGCGCAGCCGCGCGAGGCCGTACCGCTGCATCTTCCGGTAGGCCTTGCGCTGGTCGGCGCGGTCGGTCGCGAGCGTCCGCCCGATCACCCAGACGCGCCGGTAACGCGACTCGATCACCGCCATCTTCGGCTTCCGCGCCGCCGGCTTGTCCCGCCAGGAGATCGCGAACCGGCCCGCTTTCGATCCGGTCGTTCGCGACCCGACGTAGCCGATCACGTTCGTGTACGGATCGAGCAGCTCGAAGCTGAAGTAGCGCTTGCCCATGCCGGGGTGGCTGAGCACGATCGGGCCCTTGCCGAGGTCGAGGTGGGCGATCGAGTAGAGCGTGTCGGTGTTCGGGGCGACCACGGTGCGATCGTCGGGGCTCGGGAACGCCCTCGCGTTCGAGAACGAGTTGAGCGGCGAGTCGCCGCGCCCGTCCGGGCAGGCGACGCTCGTCTGCTCCTTGCGCACGCGGGCGAACTCGAGCAGCGGGAGGCCGTAGACGTAGGCCTGGCGGCCGAGCTCCCGGGCCTGCTCGGGGCTCGGTCCGGCGACCCCGGCGGCGGCGCCCGGCGGCCCGGCGGCCACGGCCGCGACGACTGCGAGCAGCCCCGCGACCGTCGCGCCGACTCCGTGGCGGGCCCGCCTCACGCGCCGTCCCGGAGGGCGATGATCCCGCCGATCACGCCGAGGTACGCGGTGCCGTCGGGGCCGAGCGCGATGCCGGCGTAGTTGTTGTTGAAGGCGAGGCCGGAGCCGGCGTACTGCAGCCACGCCGTCTCACCGGTCCGGTAGTCGATCGCCGTCCAGAAGTAGCCCTGGTTGGCCGGGTCCCTGGGCCGCGAGTACGTGTAGACGAGCCCGGTCTTCGTCGAGAGCTTCGGGACGGCCGTCGGCGCCCGCACGTCCCTGTTCGTCCACACCTTCGTGCAGCCCCTGCCGTCCCTGTCGATATCGACGCGGGCGAAGCCGGGCTTGGTGACCGCGCCGCTGTTCGGTCCGAACGGGTCCTGGTAGCCGTAGTTGTTCTCGACGATCAGCGACCGCCTCGTCGCGATCAGCGAGTTCTCGGTGGCGCTCGCGCCCTGCTTGAACACCGGCACCTTGCAGACGGCGCGGTGCTCGCCGTCCCGCAGCTTCTTCGCGGTCCGGTAGACGATCACGTTCATCGGGTCGGCGTTGTCGGTGATCGCCACGTAGCCGCCGGCGAGGTTGGTCGGGGTCGTTCCCGAGCCCGCGTCGACCTGGCTCGGCTTGCGGATTCCCGAGTTCGGGTACTTCGCCTGCCAGATGATCTTCGGCTTGCCGCTCCCGTTCGCCTTCAGCCTGTACATCCGCTTGTTGGAGACGATGTAGACGCCGTCGGAGGCGACCGAGAACGAGTTCTCGATCTCCTCGTCGCCGTCGAGGCGGATCAGCTTCGTGGCGCCGCTGTCGGTGTCGAGGACGCCGACCTTGGCGTTCTGCTTGGAGACGAACCAGATGTTGCCGTCGAAGTCGGGCAGCGCCGAGGTGATCCGCTCCGTGGCCGCGTCGAGGACGTCGGTGAGGTCGTAGTCGCGCTTTACCTTCAGCTCGTCGCCGGCCGTGCTGATCCGCAGGATGTGGTCGGTCTTGGTCGGGACCCACATCCGGTCCTTCTGGTCGAGGAAGAAGTAGCCGCCGCCGGCGAAGTTCTGGTACTGCTCGGTGCCCGGCGGGTTCGGCGCCTGGGGCAGATCGAGCGTGTCGATCGGCGCCAGCGTGTCGGGATCGATGATCCGGGCCTGCGGTGCGAACGGGATCGACGGGCAGACCGTCACGATCCTCCCGTCGGAGTCGAAGGCGAGCGAGCCGCACAGCGACGAGGGATAGGCGTAGCTGTCGGTGGCGGGGTCGGCGCCGAGCGGCCCGCGACGGTTGTAGGCGTCGGTCATCCAGGTGTCGTTGTGGATGTTCGAGCTCGGGTTCGGAGCCATGAACGGGTTCTGCTCCGGCTTCGTCGGGTGCTTGACCGGGTGCTTGGCGGCCGGCGAGCCCTGGTAGGGCGGGATCGACGGCGTTCCCGTGTCGACGATCGGCGCCGCGCCCGCGGTCGCCGCGGCCGCGCCGAACGCGATCACCGTGATGACGAGCGCAGCGGCTCTCACGACCCTCACAAACACCGTCTCCTTCCCGTCGATGCGATCCGCCCGCGTCGCACTGTACCGCCTCGGGGACCGCTATTGATCCTACGCCAGTAAGGTCCGACGGGCGCCCGACCCGCCGCTGGGCGCAAGCGGGGCCGGCATTCCGGACGAATCCGCCCCAGCGCGAATGGTTCGCCGCCGGCGCCGGCGGCCGCGGCCGGCTACCGGCCCGCGGCGGTGGTCGCGACGCCGCTCTCGGCGCGGCGGACCGGCGGGACGAGGAAGCGGCCGATCACCGGCAGCTCGATGAACCCCTCGACCGATGCGTAGAGCGTCGCCACCTTGAGCAGATCGGCCGGGTCCTCGATGACGATCGAGCGCGGCAGCCACTCGGGGTCGAACTTGGCGTTGAAGTCGCGCAGCGACTGGATCTGGAAGAACGGGTTGAGCGCCTTCGCGACGCGACGCTGGATCCGGCCGCCGATCCCCATCCCGTCGGACTCGTCGAGCAGCCGCCCCCAGGCGGCGAAGTTGAGCGAGAGCCGCTCGACCCCGCTCGCGCCGAGGCTGATGGCGGCGTTGGCGATCAGGTACTCGGTCAGGCCGTTGGCGGAGTCGGGGCGCCGCCGCATCAGGTCGAGCGAGTAGCCGGGGTCGCTGCCGTAGCAGGGGACGAAGCGCAGAAAGCCCGCGACCCGGCCCTCGCCGTCGCCGCCCCGCTCGCGGGCGATCGCGATCACGAAGTCCTCCTCGGCGCCCTCGACGTCCTCGCCGAGCTCCATCGTGAAGCCGCGCTCGGCAGCGCCCTCGCGCCACTCGTCGCTGATCTCGTTGAGCTCGTCGACGAGCGCCGGCGCGGCATCGCTCTCCTTGATCAGCTCGAACCGGTGGTCCTTGCCGACCCGGTTGACGGCCGCGCGCACCGCCTTCATGGCGCCGCCGTCGAGGCTGAACCCGGCGCAGTGCAGGATCGCCTCGTCGCCGAGGTAGAGCGAGTGCAGCCCGCGCTCGCGGTAGAGCGGCGTCGCGTCCTCGCGGACGGCCAGGAACGCGGCCTTCCAGCCCTGCTCGGCGCAGTAGGCGAGGAACTCGTCGATCACCTCGCCGGCGTCCTCGGGCGGGCCGATCGGATCGGCCGACACGAGCGCGTAGCCGCGCACGTACGCGTAGGCGATCAGCGACCGGCCGTCGGCGGAGAAGAAGTAGCTCTTGTCGCGCCGCAGCGCGAAGTAGGCGAGCGTGTCGCTGCCGTAGCCACGGACGATCTCGCGGGCGCGCTCGCGCGCCTCCGCGGCGGGCGCGCGGCTGCGGACGAGCGGCCGGAAGACCAGGAAGAGGAGGATCAGCAGGCCGAGGATCCCGAGCGCCAGCAGCGCGTCGTCGAAGAACTCGGCGAACAGGTGGTGCTCGAACGTGTAGGGGCCGTCGAAGCCGAGCAGGCCGCCGTAGGTGGTCTCGACCATTCCCCCGAACGTCAGGTCCGGGCTGACGTGGTCGCGCTGGGTCGCCAGCGAGATGAAGCCGAAGACCCCGACCAGCGCCAGGTAGAAGGGGACGAAGAGGATCGCCTGCCGCAGCGATCCCGGGTCGCCGTGGGCACGGAACTCGGTCCGGTAGGAGGCGAGCGCGACGAGCATTCCGATGTCGAGGAGCGCCGCGATCGGGTCGGGCCCCTTGACGATGTGGACGATCGCGGCGGCGGCGAACAACGCCATCGCGATCGTCCAGGCCCGGCGCTTGCCGCGGGCGAGCTGCAGGGCGACGATGATCAGGCCGATCCCGAGGACGGCGGAGACGATGAACAGGTAGGAGCGGTCGGTACGCGAGAGCAGGTCGCCGATGCCGACCGAGGCGTGCAGCCACGGCAGGGTCGGCAGCAGCGACGCGAGGCCGAGCAGCGCCGTCATCCAGGCGAGCACCCGGGTTGCCTTCGAGCGCCCGCGCGGGCCCGCCCAGCGCGTCGGCGTCCGGATCGGCGGCGGCGCGGGGGGCGGGGCCGCATCGGCGACGTCGAGGTCGAGCGCCTGCGCCTTCGCACCGCCGTCGCGGCCGTCCTCGGGACGGAGGGTGGGAAAGAGGATGACGTCGCGGATCGTGTCGACCCCGGCGACCAGCATCACGAGCCGGTCCATGCCGATCCCGAGCCCGCCGGTCGGCGGCAGCCCGTACTCGAGTGCCTCGACGTAGGCGTTGTCGACCGGCTCGGCCTCCTCGTCGCCGCCCGCCTGCAGCTTCGCCTCCGACTGAAAGCGCTGCGCCTGATCGACCGGGTCGTTCAGCTCCGAATAGGCGTTGGCCAGCTCGCGGCCGGCGACGACGAGCTCGAACCGCTCGGTCAGCTGCGGGTCGTCGCGGTGGGCCCGGGCGAGCGGCGAGACCTCGCGCGGGTGGTCCATCACGAAGGTCGGCTCGATCAGCTTCGCCTCGCAGGTCGCGTCGTAGACCTCGGCGAGGATCTTCCCCGACCCCCAGACGTCGAGCCACTCGACGCCGTAGCGGTCGGCGATCGCGCGGGCGTCGGCGACCGGCATCGACGGGTGCATCCGCTCGCCGATCGCGTCCTCGATCAGCTCCGCCATCGTCGCCCGCCGGTAGGGCGGCTTCATGTCGATGGCGCGGCCGTCGACGTCGATGACCGTCGTCCCGTTCGCGGCCGTGCACGACGCCTCGATGATCGCCTCGGTCAGGTCCATCATGTCGTGGTAGTCGCCGAAGGCCTGGTAGGCCTCGAGCATCGTGAACTCGGGGTTGTGGCGGGTGTCGAGGCCCTCGTTGCGGAAGACGCGACTGACCTCGAAGACGCGGTCCATGCCGCCGACGATCAGCCGCTTCAGCGGCAGCTCCAGCGCGATCCGCAGGTACATGTCGATGTCGAGAGCGTTGTGGTGGGTGATGAACGGCCGCGCCGCCGCGCCGCCCGCCTGGCTGAGCAGGACCGGCGTCTCGACCTCACGAAAGCCGCGGTCCAGCAGCACGCTCCGCGTCGCTGCGATCACCGTCGAGCGCTTCGCGAACACCGCGCGCGAGTCCTCGTCGACGATCAGATCGAGGTAACGGCGCCGGTAGCGCTGCTCGGGGTCGGTGAGGCCGTGGCGCATGTCGGGAAGCGGCCGCAGCGCCTTCGCGAGCAGCTCGAACGACTCGATCCGGATCGAGAGCTCGCCGCGGCGGCTCGTGACGACGACGCCCTCGACCCCGATCCAGTCGCCGAGGTCGAGGGCGTTGAGCTCGTCGAGGACGTCTTCACCGAGCCGGTCGCGGGTCGCGATCAGCTGGATCTTCCCGCTCTCGTCGCGGAGATCGATGAAGTCGAGGCCGCCGTGGCGACGCAGGGCGACGACGCGGCCGGCGACGCGGACGCGCTCGCCCGAGTCGGCGTCCTTGCCGAGGTCGGCGAAGCGGTCGCGGATCGCGGCGGCGGTGTGGTCGCGGTCGAAGCGGACCGGGTAGGGATCGACGCCGCGATCGCGCATCGCGTCGAGCTTGGCGAGCCGGTGCGCGCGCTCCTCGTGGATGAAGCGGGAGCCGTCCCCGGCCGCCCCTCCCCGGCTGTCCTCCTCCGCATCCATTTTCCGGGGCCGCACTCTGACAGGATCCGCGGATGGCCGCCGGCAATATCGACGCCGTCGTCGCGCAGGCCAGGATCGACCGCAAGCGGCTCGATTCGGCGGCGATCGGCCCGTTCAGCCTGACCGCGATCGGGATCGCCAGCGTCGTCGGGGCCGGGATCTTCGTGACGATCGGCGAGGCGTCCGCCCGGTACGCGGGCCCGGCGGTGATCGTCTCGTTCGTCCTCGCCGGCCTCGCCGCCGGGGTGACCGCGCTCTGCTACGCCGAGCTCGCGGCGATGGTCCCGGCGGCGGGCTCGACCTACTCCTACGCCTACGCGGTCTTCGGGTCGTTCCTCGCCTGGTTCATCGGCTGGGACCTGCTGCTCGAGTACCTGTTCGCCGCCTCGACGGTCGCGGTCGGCTGGTCCGGGTACTTCGTGAGCTTCCTCGGCAGCATCGGGGTCACGGTGCCCCACGACCTCGTCAACCCGCCGTTCGGCGATGACACCGGGCTAATCAACCTGCCGGCGCTGCTGATCGTCTTCGCCACCTGTGCGTTGCTCTACCTCGGCACCCGCGAGTCGGCGAAGGCGAACAACGCGATGGTGGCGCTGAAGCTCGGCGTGCTGTTCCTCTTCATCGTCGTCGGGGCCTTCTACGTGACGAAGGCGAACTGGGAGCCGTTCGTGCCGGCCAGCGAGGGCGGCTTCGGGGACTACGGCGTCACCGGGATCCTCCGCGCCGCCGGCGTCGTCTTCTTCGCCTACGTCGGCTTCGACGCCGTCTCGACCGCCGCCGCCGAGGCGCGCCGGCCGCAGCGGACGATCCCGATCGGCCTGCTCGCCACGGTGCTGATCTCGACCGTCCTCTACGTCCTGATCGGGATCGTGATGACCGGCATGGTCCCGTACCGGTCGCTGAACGTCGCCGACCCGCTGGCGCTCGCCGTCCGCTCCGGCGGCGGCTCGCTCGATTGGCTCGAGTCGGCCGTCTCCGCCGCCGCCGTGATCGGCCTCGCCGCAACCGTGCTCGTCACCTTCTACGGCCAGACCCGGATCTTCATGCGGATGTCGTCGGACGGGATGCTCCCCGACCGCCTCGGACGGGTCAACGCGCGGTTCGAGACGCCGACGTTCGCGACCGTCGTCTGTGCGGTGGCGGGCGCTGCGGTCGCGGCGCTGCTGCCGATCGACATCCTCGGCGACCTCGTCTCGATCGGCACCCTGCTCTCGTTCACGATCGTCTGCTCGGGCGTGCTCGTGCTGCGGCGAACGCGGCCCGACCTCGAGCGGCCGTTCCGCGTCAAGGGGGTCTGGCTCGTCGCTCCGCTCGGGATCGTCTTCGCGGTCGCGCTGATGGCGACGCTGCCGGTGACGACCTGGATTCGGCTCGCCGTCTGGCTCGCGATCGGGCTCGCGATCTACTTCCTCTACGCGCGGCGGCGGACCGGCGCGCGGATGCAGCGGCTCGCCGCGGCCGAGGCGGCCGCGGCGGGGCCGGTCGTATAGCCGGCCGGCCGGACCGGCTCCCCACTGCGCCGGGGAACGCTCACGGCCCGGCCGCCGGCGCCGTAGCCGCCCCGGCGCCGAGCGCGGTCCCCGAGCCCGGCTTGGTGGCGGTCCGGCCCCGGCTCGAGCGGGCGAGCAGGACCATGCCCGCGAGCGTCGCCGCGAGAGCGCCGAGCGTCGCCGCGATGCCGGCCGGCGTCTCGTGCAGCGACTCGTCGAGGAGGGTCGTCCCGATGACGACGCTGGTGATCGGATCGAAGGCCATCATCGCGGCGAGCGCCGGCGCGAGGACGCCGGTCGTCAGCGCGAGCTGGTTGAAGGTCATCGAGACGTAGCCGACGGCGCCGAGCGCGTAGAGGTGCCAGTCGGTGAAGACGCCGAGCAGATCGTCCGCGACCTCGTCGCCGACCGCCTTCGTCAGCGCCGCGCTGAGGCCGAAGAGGATCCCGGTGACGATGCCGAGCAACGTCGCCTTCACAGCCGGGCGAACGCGCAGCGAGGCCAGCGTCAGCGGCACGCAGACGCCGGCGACGGCGGCCCCGAGCACGAGCCACTCGCCGACCGGCGCGTCGTCGCGGCCGCCGCTCGGGTCGGCGATCGTCAGGAACGCGATCAGCGAGACGGTGACGAGGATCGCGGCCCCGACGTCGTTGCGGGTGATCCGCTGCGCGGTGAGCCGGCGGCCGAGCGGCAGGGCGAAGATCATCGATGTCGCCAGCAGCGGCTGCACGACCGCGAGCCGCCCGATCGTCAGCGCGACGGCCTGGCCGACGAAGCCGAGCGCGTCGGCCGCGATCCCGGCCAGCCAGACCGGCTTGCGGGCCATGCGCAGAATCAGCCCCGAGCTCGATCCCGAGCTCGCGTCGGGCGCGTCGAGCCCGGCCTTCTGCTGGAGGACCGAGCCGAGCGCGAAGAGCAGCGCCGCGAGCAGGGCGAGGACGACGTCCACGGCCGGCTCAGCCGGTCACGGTGTCGGGCTTGACGATCTTCTCCTCGCCCTTGTAGCGCGCGCGGGAGCGCTCGAGCTTCGCCTCGTCGTAGCGGTTGCGCGCCCACCACGAGCTCGGGCGGGCGAGCCGCAGCGCGGCGACGATCGCGACCGGGGAGAGGTAGAGGCCGAGGACGCCCCAGATCAGCTTCCCCTTCAGGAAGCAGACGACCACGAACGCCCACCCGATCGCCAGCGAGGCGGCGACGCTGACGATCCCGATGGCGCCGGGGCCGCTGTCGTCGAAGGAGATCGGATAGACGCCGAGGACCATGAACCCGGAGACGATCGCGAAGACGATCACCGCGTCGATCGACTGCCGGCCCTGCTCGGACCAGTAGACGTCGTCGAGGTGGAGCCAGAGCGCGAACTCGTCGAGCGTCAGCGCGGCGCCGATCCCGAACACGACCGCTGTCACCTCGAGCGGCGGCTGCACGGCCACCGCCAGCAGGCCGCTCAGCAGCAGCAGGAAGATCCCCCAGACGAGGTGGTGGATGTGGGTGTTCCCGGCCTCGACGTTGCCCAGCCACGAGAACCGGTCGGAGCGGATCGAGTGGGTGATGAAGCGGGTGATCCCGAAGGTCGCCCCGAACGCGATCAAGAGCAGCAGCGCCGGCAGCTCGCCCGCGTCGACGACGTCGCTGTCGAACGAGGCCGAGACGTCTGCGAGCGGGACGGACACAGGCGGCTTTCTACCGGACGGCACGGAGGGGGAGGGCCGTCGTCCGCGGGGGCCGCCTCCGCCGCCGCCGTCAGCCGAAGGGCAGGAAGCCGACGAGGCCGACGACCGAGAACCCGGCCACGTTGACGTACTTCGGCCCGCCCCGGCCGGTGTCGGTGACGCCCCCGTCGGCGGGGTCGAACGGGACCCGCGCCAGCCAGCGCAACGATCGCCGCGGTGCCCGCCCGCCGACGCCCCGGGCCGCCATCCCCGCGATCGCGGCGCTCAGCGAGTAGGCAGGACGGTGCCCGATCGCCACCCGCCCGTCGCCCCTGGTACGGGTACGCAGCCACCCGAGCGCGCGGCGGCCCTGCGGGGAGGGGCCGAGCACCCACGGCAGGTACCCCTGCGGGAAGATGCCGTTGAACCCCTCGAGCGAGCGGTCGCGGGTGCCGTCGGGGTCGGTCCCGAGCGCGAAGCGACCCCGACCGCGGAGGAAGAAGGCCGCGCCGACCCGATCGGCGAGATGGTCGGCCGCCGCGGCGTAGTCGCGGTCGCCGTACAGCAGCGAGCCCGCGTGCAGGCCGAGGTAGACGTCGCCCTGATCGGCGGCATAGCGGAAGCGCCAGAGCCGCCAGCGGCCGTCCCGGCGCTGCCAGGAGCTGGCGAAGAACCCGTCGCGGGCGCGGTTGCGCGCGAGGACGAAGTCGAGCGCTGCGCGCACGTTGGGCTCGAGGCGGTGCGCCAGCGAGGGGTCGCCGGAGAGGTCGCGATGAAGCCAGACGAGGTAGGCGAAGAGCGCCGAGGTCGCATCCACCCCGCGCACGTCCTTGACACCCCTGCCCGACGAGGTCGGGATCGGGTCGAACGGCGCCCGGGCGGAGTACGCGTAGAACCAGCTCCCGCGCCATCGCCCGCCGGACATCTCCTCGCGCCCGGCGAGCCAGCGGATGCCACGCGCGAGCCCGTCGAGGTAGCGACGGTGGCCCGACGCCTCGTAGGCGGCGCCGAGCCCGATCAGCGCGTACTCCATGTTCGAGTCCTCGTTCACCCGCCGGCCGCCCGGCGTGTCGGGGATGGCGCCGGAGGGCCGCTGGGTCGCGAGCAGGAAGTCGGCGATCCGCAGCGCCCGGGCCCGGTGCTGCGGGGCGGCTGCGGCCGCGCCCGGCAGCGCGACGGCGAAGGCCGCGACGACGAGCGCGGTGGTCGCGACGAGCGGGGCGATCCGGCCCATCGCCCGGACGGCATCCACCGTCGCCGCGATGGGCGCGGCTGGTTTCGAACCAGCGACCTTCCGCGTGTGAGGCGGACGCTCTCCCACTGAGCTACGCGCCCTCGGGGCGGGGATTCTAGGTGTCACTCGTTGCGGTCGCCGCGCAGTCGAGCTTCGTCGCGCGAAGTCGTCGTAACCGGCGCGGGCGGTCAGCACGACCCCGCGGCCGCTCAGCGGAGGCCGACGCCGCCGGTCTCGACGACCGGGTCGGCCGCATCCCGCTCGAAGGCGGCCCCGAGGCGGGGCTGCAGGCCGCCGGCGCGGTCACCGTCGTCGCCGCCGCGTCCGGGTCC
>JAWKKA010000022.1:0-32056 GCA_041393495.1 Solirubrobacterales bacterium
CCGCCCGGCATCGATGGCGAGCACGCGACGACCTGCCCGACGTGCGGGCTCGAGATCAGCGATGGCGGCCCCGAGCTGATCGGGTTCGTCCACGCGGCCGGCCACTTCCCGCTCAACTGCTTCGTCTGCGGCGCCTTCGTCCCGCAGTGGGAGCCGGTCGGGCCTGATCGCCTGCGCGGCCGCCGGTCGGCGACTGAAGGTGCGGCGCCGGAGCTGCCGGAGCCGACGCGAGGCCGGTGGGGTGGCGGAGGCGTCCGCGAACCCCTGTGATCCGTTCTCGGCGGCGAGTGCCTGCGGCCCCGGCGCCGTCGGCGCCGGGGAGGAGCCTGCCGTCCGTCGTCGAAGGCAGCCGGAATCCCCGAGAGACTGCCCGGCATGCAGGCGGCGACCGACGCCGCCGGCGCCGGCGACCGGACACGCCAGGAGGTCCCGCCGAATGAATCGCACCCATCTCGCCCGTCTGCTCTGCGGCGCCGCGTTCGTCGTCGTCGCGACCGTGGCGGCTTCGGCGTCGGCGGCCGGGATCAAGAGCGAGATCGACGTTCCCGGCGGCGGTTTCGTCTCGGTCGGCACCGACTGTCCGCGAAACACCGCGCTCGTCTCGCAGGGCTTTGGAACGAAGGGCTTCACGGTCGATGGGCCGGGGGGCACGGTCGTGCGAATCGACTCGCATCGCTCCGGTACCGGCCTTGCGAGCGGTGCCCAGAACTTCGGTACCGCCCAGGGAGTGTTCGATGCCTATGCCTACTGCTCGAAGGCGGGTCGCAACATCAGGGTCGTGCGGAGCAAGGAGTTCGTGGCCGCGGGCACGTTCGGGACCGCCAGGGCGACCTGCCCGCGGGGGCGGGTCCCGATCGGCGGCGGCTTCGGAGCGCCGGGCTTCGCGGGCAGCACCGTCCAGGCGATCACCCTGACCTCGCGGCGCCAGGGTCGTGCCTGGCAGGTCGAGGCGCTCGCCCAGGGTGGTGGCGCGACCGCCCGCGGGGGCATCGGCATGTCAGGCAGGCTGGTCGCCTACGCCTACTGCATGAAGAACGCGCCGAAGATCACGGTCCGAAAGCAGAGCGTCACGGTCGATCAGGCCGGGCTGAAGACGGCCGTCGCCACCTGCCCGAAGGGGAGGGAGGCGATCTCCGGCGGGTTCGACGGCGACATCCGCCTGTCCGGCACGCCGCAGGCGAGCGGAGTGGTCGTCTCGCGGCGGGCGATGCACGGCCGCGCCTGGAAGGGCCGCGCCATCAGCGTCAACGAGACGGGTGGCGCGACGGCGACGATCTACGCCTACTGCATCAAGAGCTGATCGGCCTCCCTGCCCGCTGAGGGCCGGTGCGCACGATCTCGAGGCGGCACCGGCCGCCCGACCGTCGCGACGATCCGGATCAAGGCCATCCCGGTCGCCGACCCCGATCAGGGCGCCCGGCCGCGGTCCGGACGTCGGGCCGCGGTCAGGGAGTCGAGCCGTCGCCCCGTGTGCCCGGGGCCCGGCAGGGCACCCCACCACCGACAAAGGTGTGGCCGGAATGAGAAGGCCTGATGGGACCGGCAGGGATGGTCCGCAGCCTCCTCATCCCGGCCACCTGGCGGGGAAGGGTGCCATTGCGGGGGAGCCTCCCACCAGCGGCGACCCGGTTCCTCAGTAGTGACTGCCTATCCGCCTCCGCACCGACAGCGGGTCTCGATGGCTCTCAGTCGTCCTCTTCCTCGTCCTCTTCCTCGTCCTCGTCGGAGGTCGTCGTCGAATCCGTGGTTGTGGCCGTCGTCGGCACGGTCGCGGTCGTCGTCGGAGCCGTGGTTGTGGCCGTCGTCGGGTCGCGGTGTCCGCGACCTGGGTGCCCGTCTTCGGGACCGCGCCGACGCCCCCGATCTTCCCCACCCGGCTGGGGCGCCAGCGCTTCGCCGGCGCGGATCGGCTCGGAGCTGAGCCCGATCTGGCGGCTCGTAAGCGCCGCCGCGGCGACGCCCACCGCCACCGCGGCGAGCAGTCCGAGCAGCGCAAGCAGGATCCAGCGCAGGACCGCCATCGCCCGCGGGCTCACCGGGAGGCCTCCGTGGGCTCGCGATGGGCGGCGACGGGGAGCGTCAGTCGCGCCTCGGCGCCGCCCCCGGGCCGGTTCGCGAGTGCGACCGAACCGCCCCACTGTCCGGCCAGCTCGGCGGCGATCGGCAGCCCGAGACCGGAACCGTCGGGCCCACCGCGGCCGGCGCGACCCCGGTAGAAGCGCTCGAGGACGAGCTCCTCCTCACCGGGTGCCAGCCCCGGCCCGCGATCCCGTACGGCGATTGCCCCCGAGCCGTCGAAGATCTCGATCTCGGTGCCGGCCGGGGAGTAGACGATCGCGTTCTCGATCAGCGAGTCGAGCGCGCGGTCGAGGTCGGCGCCGGCGATGTCGACTTCACTTTCGGGCCCGTCGCGGCGGACGAGGCGGATGCCGTCGGCCTCCGCGCGGCGCTGCCAGCGCTCGGCGGCGCGATCGGCCGCGCGTCCGAGGGCGATCCGCTCGGCGGGAAGCTCGTGCTCGCCGGCACGGCTGAGCAGGAGCAGCTCCGTGACGATCGCTGCCAGCCGGTCGACCTCGTGCAGCGCCGCGGCGGCGGCCGCGCGCTCGTCGGCGGAGTCGGCGAGGTGCTCGATCTCCTCGAGCTGCAGCCGCAGGCCGGTCAGCGGGGTCCGCAGCTCGTGCGAGGCGTCGGCGACGAACTCACGCTGACTGTCGATCATCCGCCCGACCCGCCCGGTCATCGCGTTGAAGCTGCGTGCGAGCCGGCGCTGCTCGGTCGTTCCCTCGATCGACGCCCGCGCTTCGAGGTCGCCGGCGGCGACCTCGTCGGCGGCGCCCGCGAGCCGCCTGATCGGGTGGGCGATGCGCTGCGCGATCAGCGCTCCGGCAATCACCCCGAGCGCCAGGACCGCGAGGCCGAGCAGGACGATGCCGACCACCGAGCGCTGGACGGCGTCGTTGACGGCATCGACGCTCTGTGTCACCCGGACCGTGCCGATAACGCGGCCGTTGTGGAGGATCGGCACCGCCGTCGCCAGCAGGTCGGTGTTGAGCGTGTCGCTGCGGCGGGCCTCCTGGAAGGCGTTCCCCGCCAGCGCGCTCATGATCTCGGGGCGGCTCGAGAAGTCGTGACCGATCTCGTCGTCGCCGGCGCTGTCGGCGAGCAGGGTCCCGCCGCGGTCAGTGACGACGACGCGGCCGCGAACCGATTCTGCCGAGGTCTCGACGAGGCGCTCCAGCGTCGAGCGCCCGCCCCGACCGAGCAGCTCCGGAGTGCTCGCAGCCAGCAGGTCGGCCTGGCTTCGCGCCTGCCCGCGGACCTCGGCGTCGACGCGGTCGCGGAGGCTGATCGCGAGCGGCACCCCGAACGCGACGACGGCGAGCAGCAGCACGTAGGCCACCGCGAGGACCAGCGCCCGTCGCGTCGTCATCCGTCCGCGAATCGGTAGCCGACGCCGCGGACCGTCTCGATGTGGCGTGGCACCGCCGGGTCGTCGCCGAGCTTGCGGCGCAGCGAGCCGATGTGGACGTCGAGTGTCTTCGTCGAGCCGAACCAGTTGACGTCCCAGACCCGCGACATCAGATCCTCTCGGGTCACGACCCGGCCGGCGTTCCGGGCCAGCTCGGCGAGGAGGTCGAACTCCTTGCGGGTCAGCTCGATCGACTCGCCGGCGAGCGCTGCGGTCCTCGCGGCGACGTCGACCTCGAGGTCGCCGACCGTGAAGGCCGGCTCGAAGCGGCCGCTGGCCGTGCTGCGGCTACGCCGCAGCACGGCGCGAATCCGGGAGACGACCTCGGCGCCGCTGAACGGCTTGACGACGTAGTCGTCGGCGCCCATCTCGAGGCCGACGACGCGGTCGAGCTCGGATCCGCGCGCGGTCAGCATCACGATCGGCACATCGGAGTCACGGCGCAGCGCCCGGCAGACGTCGCGCCCGTCGCCGTCGGGAAGGGTCAGGTCGAGGAGGACGAGGTCGGGCTCGACCTGCTCGGCGAGCTCCATGGCCGCGGCCGCCGTCGCGGCGACCACCGGCTCGAACCCCTCGCGCTCGAGGACCTTCGAGAACGGCGCCGAGATCGCCTCCTCGTCCTCGACGAAGAGGATCGTGCCGCCGCTCGGGCCGGCTGGTGTGGGCGCGGTCGCCATCGCGGTCACCGGTCACTGTAGAGCCGGGCCGGGGCGCCATCCAGGGGCGCGGGGAAGCTTGTCCAACTCTTTACCCGGGCCTTTCCGGGCGCTTGCCGACGGCTCGGGAGAGTGGCCGCGATCAGTTCCCGAAGCCAGCGAAGGAGACCGAATCGTGGCCAGCAACGTGAGAATGAGGATCGCCGCCGGGGCTACCGTCCTCGGGTTGGGCGGCTTGGCGGGCTATGCCCTCGCCACGAACGACGGGCAGTCCGCCGCCGCCGAGGCGCCCGCGCAGGATCCGAAGCCGAAGGTCCGGACCGAGGTCGTCCACCGGACGATCCACGTGCGGGCGAAGGACGGGTCCGAGGCGGGCGCGGGCGGCGCCGCTTCGGGTTCGTCGCCGGCGCCGGGCTCCCCGGGGTCCGTCGTCACGCCGGTCACCGACACCTCGGGCTACGCGGCGCCGAGCACCGGCAGCAGCGGCTCGTCGTCCTCCGACGAGCGCGACGAGCATGGCGACGACGAGGGCGAGTACGAGAGCGACGACTACGGCGAGCACGAGAGCGACGACTACGGCGAGCACGAGAGCGACGACGACGGCGAGCACGAGAGCGACGGGGGCGATGACTGACCGGCCGGCCGATCGACCCGACACGGAGGCCGGTCGCCGTCCGGTGCCGGGCGGCCACAGCCGCCCCGGCGCGGCGCCGGCGGTGCGCAAGAAGCCCGGCTTCATGCCGACCGTGCTGCTCGGCATCGCGAGCTTCGTGGCGCTCTTCGTGTTCCTCGCCTTCCAGCTCAACAGCGGCAACGACCCGGCGCTCGGCAAGAGCGCGCTGGCGGCCGGCGATGCGAAGGCGACCGACCCGGCCCGACCGTTGGTCATCCACCGGCGGATCGTCAAGACCCGGGTCGTCCACCTGCCGGCGGAGTCGCCCGCGGCAGGCTCGGCGCTGCCGGCCGGGACCGCGCCGCCGCGCACGAGCCCGACGACGACCGCTCCGCCGCCCGTCACCGCGAGCTCATGAGCGGCGCCGATGTGACATTCAGGGCGATGGGCTCCGAGATCCGGCTGATCGTCGGCGCACCCGGTCCGGACGGCGTCGACCCGCTCGATGCTGTCGCCGATGCGACGACGTTCATCGAGGAGTTCGAGCAGTGCCTGTCGCGGTTCCGCCCGGACAGCGAGCTCTGCGCGCTCAACTCCGATATCGGCGACGTCGTCCCGGCCTCGCCACTCCTCCGCGACGCCGTCGCGGCCGGGATCGATGCGGCTGAATCGACCGACGGATTGGTGGACCCGACCCTGGTCGACGAGATCGAGGACGCGGGCTATGCCGAGTCCCGTGAGGGCATCGTCCCGGCCAACCTGAGGTCAGCGCTGATGATGGCTCCGGAACGGAAGCCCGCTCGCCCCGACCCGGCTCGGCGCTGGGCGATGATCGAGGTCGACGGCGACGCCGGCGTGATCCGGCGCCCCCGCGGCGTCCGCTTCGACTCGGGCGGGATCGGCAAGGGCCTCGCCGCTGATGTGCTCGCCGGGCGGCTCGCCGGCCAGACCCGCTTCCTGGTCTGCTGCGGCGGCGACATTCGCGCCGGCGGCACCGACGGCGGGCGCCAGGAGGTCCTCGTCGAGCACCCGCTCACCGGCGAGCGGGACCAGCGCCTGTATATGGAGCGCGGGGCGGTGGCGACCTCGGGCATCAACGTCCGGCTCTGGCGCCGTCACGACGGCCGCTACGGCCACCATCTGATCGACCCGCGGACGGGGGAGCCCGCCTGGACCGGCCTCGTCGGCGCGACCGCGCTCGCCCCGACCGGCGTCGTCGCCGAGACGACGGCGAAGGCGGCGCTGCTCTCCGGGCCGGATCGGGCCCGGCGGATCCTCAGCGAGCACGGTGGCGTCCTCTTCCACGAGGACGGCGAAGCGGAGGCGGTCGGGCCGATCGAGCTGAAGCCGAACCTGACCGTCCGTATCTCCGCAGCGGCGCTGAAGGGGATGGCGGCGTGACCCCGGCTCTCCATGAGCACCTCTGGTGGCTGGCGAGCCGTGCGTCCGGCCTCGTCGCGCTCGGGCTGATCACTGCGTCGGTCGTGCTCGGCCTCCTCATGTCGGGCCGGGTCATGCGCAGGCCCGGCCGCGCGGCGAAGCTCCTCGCGCTTCACGAGCAGCTCGCGCTCGGCGGCCTTCTGGCGATCGCTGTCCACGGAATCACCCTGCTCGGCGACGCGTTTCTCAATCCGGGGCTGAAGGGAATCCTGCTCCCCGGCTTCATCGACTACCGGCCGCTCTGGGTCGGGCTCGGGATCGGCGCCGGCTACCTGGCGGCGGCGCTCGGTCTCAGCTACTACGGCCGCCGCCGGATCGGGACGCGGCTCTGGCGGAAAGCCCACCGGGCGACGATCGCGGTCTACGCCCTGGCGGTGTTGCACACGCTCGGCGGCGGCACCGACGCCGCGACGCCGTGGCTGCGCTGGTGGGTGTATCTGACGACGCCGGTTGTCGCGGTCCTGCTGGCGGTCCGGATGACGGAGCCGTGGCGGCGCAAGCGCCGGGCTGCCGCCCGACCGACCCGACCGGCGCCGGTCCCGGCCGCGGCGGCCCGGCGCCTGCCGGCATCGCCGACCGCCGCTGCGACCCGGGTTCGGACGGAGGTGGCGTCGTGAGGCGCCGCGGCCGGGCGGCCTGCGGCGTCGTCATCGTCGGCGGCGGGCTCGCGGCTCAGCGTTGCGCCGAGACGCTCCGCAGGCGTGGTTACGAGGCCCCGGTGCGGATCGTCTGCGCCGAAGCCGAGGCACCCTACGACCGTCCGCCACTCTCCAAGGACGTGGCTGCCGGGGCCGCGGACAGCGCCGCGGTCCGCTTCCAAGACGCCGGCTGGTACGCCGACAACGGGGTCGAGCTGCTGCTCGACCGTACGGCGACCGGCCTCGACGCCACGGCGCGCCGTCTCGAGCTCGGCGACGGCGGCTCGCTCGGCTACGACGAGCTCGTGATCGCGACCGGCGCCGCGCCGCGCGCGCTGCCGGTCCTCGCCGGCTACGAGAACGCGTTCCCGCTGCGGACCCTCGGCGATGCCCGGCGGCTTCGGGCAGAGCTATGTCCCGGATCGCACCTGGCCATCGTCGGCGCCGGCTTCATCGGCCAGGAGGTGGCGGCGACCGCTCGCGGCCGCGGGGTCGAGGTGACGCTCATCGAGGCGCTCGAGCTGCCGCTCGCCGGCATCCTCGGAGCCGAGGTCGGCCGCTGGATCGTCAACCTCCATCGCGACGAGGGGGTGCGGGTCCTGACCGGTGCGAGGCTCGAGTCGGCGCGCGGCAACGGACGCGTCGAGGAGCTTCGTCTCGACGGCGGCGTGACGCTCGGCTGCGACGCGGTCGTCGTCGGCATCGGCGTCGCTCCGGCCGCGTCATGGGTCGCCGACAGCGGTCTCGATCCGGCCGGGATCGCGATCGACGCATCCGGCCGGACGAAGGTGTCGCACGTCTACGCTGCCGGCGACGTCTCGCGCCCCTTCGATCCGCGACTCGGCGAGCACGTCCGCACCGAGCACTGGGACGCGGCGAGCCGCCAGGGGGTAGCGGTCGCGACGGCGATCCTCGGCGGGGAACCGCGACCGGTGGCGCTGCCGAGCTTCTGGAGCGACCAGTACGGGATCCGGGTCCAGTACGTCGGCCACGCCGCGGGAGCCGACGAGACGTGGGTCTCCGGCGATCCCGACGACCGCGACTTCCATGTCCTCTACCGGCGCGGCGGCCGCCCAGTCGCGGCGCTGACCATCGATCGCCCACGCAAGCTCGCGGCATTGCGGCAGCTCATCGAGAGCGACGGCGCCGGGAACGCGGCGGCTGCCGACAGACACGAATCACCGACCAAGGAGATGATCCGATGACCCTGATCGCAACCATCGACGAGGGCGCCTGCAGCGCCCATGGCGACTGCGTATCGGTCGCTCCTGGAGCATTCGCGCTCGAGGAGACCGCGGTGGTGATAGGCACGGCGACCGACGAGGAGCTGATCGCCGCCGCCGAGGCCTGCCCGGCGCTCGCGATCACTCTGACCGACGCCGACACCGGCGCCGTCGCGTTCCCGTAGGCGACCGGTTCGCGGACTGGGCCAGGACGCGAGGGCCCGGGCGCGGCCTGCAGCGACTGCCGGCTTGGTCAATCGGCACCGATCGGTCACCGAATCGGCACGAGTCGTTTCCCACGCGTGCGCCCGGCTGCGCCATGGTTGGGCTGTGAGCGACGGCAACGGAGGCGGAGATGGCGGAGAAGCGAGGTGAGCGGCGTCTGACCGGCAAGGCGCGCCGGGATGCGATCGTCGCGCTGATCCGATCGGTACCGGAGGGCTTCGTGACGACCTATGGGGACCTCTGCCCGGAAGCGCCGCGGCTGCCGGGCAGGATCCTGGCGACGACGGCGGAGAAGCTCCCCTGGCACCGGGTCGTCCGCGCTGACGGGACGTTCGCGATGGGCGAGCGGCAGCGGCGCCTGCTCCGCAAGGAGGGGATCCCGTTCACCGGCGAGCGCGTCGACATGGAGGCCGCGCACATCCCGCGCGAGGCGCTCCTCGAGAATCGCTGATGGCCGCCGTCAGAAATCGCCCTCTCGGTCCGACCTTCCGGTCAGCCGCCACGGACCGGCGGCGCCGCGGGATCGCGGGGAGGGGGACGGTCGGGGGATCGAAACGCCGGCCCTCTTCCTGCCGGTCCGCGGTCGTCCCGCCCTCAGCCGTCGCCGTCGCGGGCGGCCACGACCCGCAGCAACGCCTCCACCACCTGTGGATCGAACTGCTTGCCCGCGCCTTCGCGAAGCTCGCGACGCGCCTCGTGCTCCGGCATCGCGGAGCGGTAGGGGCGGTCGGTCGTCATCGCGTCGTAGGCGTCGCAGGCGAAGACGATCCGGGCGCCGAGCGGGATCGCCTCGCCGGCGAGTCCATCCGGATAGCCGGAGCCGTCCCAGCGCTCGTGGGCGTGGCGGACGATCGGTCGGATCGGCGCGAGGAAGTCGATCGGCGCGAGGATCCGCTCGCCGATGACGGCGTGCTGCTCGACCTCGCGGCGCTCGGCCGGCTCGAGGCCGCCGGGCTTGTTCAGCACCTCCCGGCGGACGCCGATCTTGCCGATGTCGTGAAGAGCGGCCGCGTAGCGCAGCATTCGCAGCTCCTCGCCCTCGAGCCCGAGCAGGGCACCGACCGCCACCGAGTTGTCGGCGATCGCTCGCGAGTGCTCCGCCGTATAGCTGTCCTTGGACTCGAGCGCCGCCGAGAGCGCCTCGGCGGTCCCGAGATAGGCGCGGTCGAGGCTGTCGTAGAGGCCGATCGCGTTGAGGACCGTCCCGAGCACCGAAGCAAACGCCTCCAGCAGCGAGGCATCCTCGTGATCGAAGGCCTCGGGAGCGACGTCCTCGATGTTGACGACGCCCCAGATTCCGGATGCGGTCCTGATCGGAGCCGCGAGCTCGCTGCGGATGTCGCTGAAGCGCCCGGTCGCGCGGTAGCTGGGCTCGCGGCTGACGTCGCCGCTCAGCACCGGGCCGTCCTCGAGGAAGGCGCGTCCCATCAGCCCGGCGCCGACCGGCTGGGTCCAGCCCGGCGGCGTCGGTTGCGGCGCGCGCTCGGCGCGGAGGACGAAGCGGTCGCCGACGGCGGCAGCGATCTGCACGATCGTGCAGCCGAACGCCTTCTGAAGCTCGGCGGCGGCGCTGCCGCAGAGCGTGTCCTCGTCGAGCACGGTGGTCATCCGCGCCGGCAGCGCCAGCGCGAGGTCGAGGGCACGGCTGAACCGGCCGGCCGGCCGGCCATCGTCGTCGAGGCGGTGCGGAGAGACCGCCCCGCGGATCGCAAGGCGCAGCGGGGCGTCGAGTTCGTCGAGCGGCGCCTCGTCGAGGTCGGCGAAGATCTCGACCAGGTAGACGCCTCCTTCGGCGCCGACGGCGACGGCGATGACGGCGCGGAAGCCGTCCTGCTCGAGCAGCGCCCGCTCGGCGGGGTCGCTTTCGGGATCGTCGATGTGGGCGATCAGAGAGCCGCCGCCGGCACGGACGATCGCGTCGGTCGCCGGGTACTCGCTGAGCTCGTAGGACTCGTAGGCGAGATCGCACGGGGCAACCCGGGCTCCGGTGCGGCGGCGCTCGCGGTTGTCGCCGAGGGCGACGTCGCGGAGTCGGCGCTCGCCGTCGCCGACGTAGGAGATCGCCCAGCGCGCGAAGTCGCCGGCTGTGGTGAAGGCGGTTGCGACGACCTCGAGCCGATCGAGGGTCGAGGCCATCGCGAGGTCGGTGTCGTAGGTCCGGGCGATCTCCTCGGCCGTTTCCCAGAAGCGCGCGCGGAAGCCGCCGGCGGGAATCGGAACCCACTCCGACTCGCTCTGCTCAGCGACCTGCGCGGCGGTGCAGACCCGGTTGCCGCCACGGTGCTTGGCCAGGTACTGGGCGGCATCGGCGGCGGCGAGCAGTTGCGAGGGCGTCGCGGTCCCGGGCAGCGCCGAAGCGATGCCGCAGGAGACCGAGAGGGGCTCGTCGGTTCCCTCGGAGAGCAGCCGCTGGGTGGCCGCGGCGAGCTCGGTGATCGCGGGTTGGTTGGCGTCGAAGGCATCCTCGGGCCTGCTCTCGAGCAGGACGCCGAACTCGTCCCCGCCGATCCGTCCGACGAACGAGCCCGGGAAGGAGGCGGCGGCGCGGACGAGGGCGCTGCCGACGCGCCGGAGGGCGACGTCGCCGGCCGCATGACCGTTGCTGTCGTTGATCACCTTCAGGCGGTCGAGGTCGCAGAGCATGATCGCGAGGTCCGCGGCGCCCGACGCGTAGCGCTGCGAGGCCCGCTCGAGCCGCTCCTCGAAGGCGCGGCGGTTGGGAAGGCCGGTGAGCGGGTCCTCGTACGCCAGCCGCGAGACGCGCGAGAACATCTCCGATCGGCTGACGACGGCGGCGATCTGCGCGGCGATCGCCTCGAGGAAGCGGACGTCGGAGGCGCGGAAGGCGGGATCGCCGGCGGCGGTCGATGCCCAGATGCCCCCCCAGCGGCGGCCCTCGACCTCGATCGGGACGCTCATGTCGGACGTCTTGTCGAACTGCTGGAGCAACTCGATCGCCTCCGGTCCGGACGCGGGGTTGTCGATCGAGGCGAAGTGGGGCCGGCCGTCCTCGGCCATCTCACGGAGCCGCGGGTAGGAGGCGACCTCGTAGACCTCGTTGGCCGGGAACCGTTCCTCGCCGGGGCCCAGGTCGCCGACGTTGATCAGCACGCGGTAGCGGCGCTGGTCGTCCTCGAAGCGGCTGATCGACAGCGATGCGGCGCCGACCGCGTTGCGTGCCTCGGTCGCGATCAGCTCGAGGATCGAATCGAGATCGTGGGCGGCGAGCGCCGCCGTTACGACCCGGAGCAGTGCCTCGCGTTCTTCCGTTCGCAGCGCCGTGCCCGACATCATCCCCCTATCGGCACCGTGATTCCCGACAGTTAGAGAGCCGGTGCCTGCTGAACGCACGCTAGCGCGCGTGCCTACGGCCCACAAGCTGCCACCCCGCGTCGTTTCGGAACCCGACGGGGTCGAGCCCGCTGTCGAGGGGGGCGCCGAGGGGTCCCGGTCGCCTGCTCGCTGCTTCGCTCGCTCGAGCCCGCCACCGTCAGATCACCTGGTGCAGCCGCCGCCCCATCGCCGCGCCCGAGCACCTGAAGATCCGGCAGAGGGCCGGGAAATCGCCGCCGGTGCGCCCGTAATGGACGCGGACCAGCTCCGCCGGCATCAGCAGCGAGGCTGCAAACCAGTTCGCCTGCTCCTCGATCGGGTCGATCGGCGGGCGCCCCTCCCGCTCGTCGGGGTCGACGCTGCCGTGACGGCAGAAGAGCGACGTCTGAGAGCCCTGGTGGAGGATCCAGTGACCGAGCTCGTGGCCGATCGTGAAGCGCCGCCGCGGCGGCCACTGCCGCGCCTCCTCGGCGTTGACCCAGATCTCGCCCCGGCTCGGCAGGAGCAGCCCCGAGATCGTCTGATCCCCGCCGACCGGCGGACAGCCCGGCGCGGCCGTCATGTCCTCGACGTCGCGGACCAGCAGGCCACAGTGGCTGTCGGCGATGTCCTCGACGGGAACCGGCAGCGAGCGGCCGTCCCAGATCCAGTCGGGAACGGCGGCGAGGAGCTCTTCGGCTCGTTGGACGACCCCCTCCATTGCCGCGATCGTAGCCGCGGCGACGGCGCTGCTCAGCCGCCGAGGAAGAGCTCGTCGATCTCGTCCCGCCCGGCCTCCGCTTCCCGCGGTGCGGCTGCCGCGCCCGGCTCGCCCGCGTCGGCGTCCTCGGCGATGAGCTCGGCATCCGGGTAGGCGGTCCGCGCGAACGCCGGCTGCGCCGGCCCGGTCCCTTCGCCGCGCCGCATGCCGGCGACCCGGAGCTGCTCGGGATCGGTGCCGAGGATCGCGGCGAGCGCCTCGATAACGCGCCGGGAGACGCCGCTTGCGGGCAGCAGCCCGTGCTCCATGCGGTTGTAGTAGCGGGCGACCTTTTCGACCCGGGGCGCGTCGGTGAACCCGAGCGCGCCGGCGAGCCGCTCGACGAGTGCGGCCCGCTTGATCCGCGCCCGGTTGCGCAGCCGCGGGAGCACCTCGGGCCAGGCGCCGGAGACGCCCTCGATCGACTCGTACACGCGCTCGACCGCGCGCTGCGCGAGCGAGCCCTCGAACGCCTTCGGGTCCCACCTGCGGGCTGGCGCGGTCATGAGGTACCTGTCGAGCTCCTCGGCAAGCTCCTGACGCTGGGCCGGTTCGACCCGCGCGAGGAGCTGCTCCGGGCGCACGGCCGCGCCGGCCTCGTAATCGGCGGCGAACTCCTCGATCAGCCGCTTGATCTCAGTCATCGCGATCCACGCCGTCCTCCCCTGCCGCCAGCTCCTTCTCGAGGTCCACCCTGAAGCGCCTCCAGACCTGGGCGACATTGTCGACGCTGGTGCTCTCGCCGTGCTCGGCGAGCATCCGCTCGACCACCTCGGCGCCGTTCAGGTTCTCGCCGCCCATCGGCTCGGGCGCGTAGAGCATGATCATCTGTCGGTGCTTGGCGCTGCGGCGATCGAGGACCCGCTCGATCGCGTCCTCGATCTCGAGCACCGCCGTCGCGTCCTCGGTCGCGGGCTCCTCGCCCCAGATGTCCTCCTCGCCGCCGTGCTCGCCCGGCAGCGGCACCTGATCGGGGTTGCGCTCCCGCGAGCGGTAGTGGTCGGCGATCCGCCGCCGCGCGATCGTCGAGATGAAGGCGCGGACGGAGGCGATGACCTTGCCGTCGAAGGCCGAGCGGACGAACGACTCGAGGACGGTCATGACCAGGTCCTCCCGCAGGGCGGGCGCGACCTTGGCGGCGACCCGCGCCTCGACGAGGGGTTGCAGCCGGAATGCGAGGATCTCGACGGCGCGCCTGCCGGCGTCCGGCTGGCCCGCCGCCCGGGCAGCGACGACGTAGGCGACGAGCTCCTCGTCGCTCAGCCTGTCGAGGCCCAACTCATCGAGTCGCTCGAAGTCGCTCAAGGCACGCGGAACCTAGCGACCCCGGAGGCGCCGGGCCTCTACGATGCGCGGTGGCCGGGAGCGATCCGGCCGAGTAACGGAAATGTGTGCTTGAGGACGAGGACCACTGTTCGCAGTGCTTTGCAATCGGGCCGCAGTGACAACGGCATTGGAGGCAATGCGAAATGGCAAGTGGAACCGTCAAGTGGTTCAACGGCGAGAAGGGCTACGGCTTCATCGCCCCTGACGAGGGTGGCGACAAGGACGCCTTCGTACACATCAGCAACATCGTCGGTGGCGTTCGCATCGACGAGGGCGACCGGGTCAACTTCGACATGGAGGACTCCGCCAAGGGCCCGCAGGCGGTCAACGTCACCAAGGCGTAGACCGCCCGACAAGCCTGCTCCCGATCCCGGGAGCCGGAGCCAGCGCCGCCCCCCGGGGCGGCGCTTCGCGTTGGCAGGGCAACCGACCGCGACTGCCGCGCGCCGACACACGCCGGCGCGATCGGCCCACCGGGCGGGCCCGCGATCGGCGCGGTCCGGCCGGCCGTCGCCGTGTCAGCGCCCGCCGAGGATCTGCTCGCGCTCGGCGAGGCGGTTGGCGCGCCGCAGCTCCGCCTCGCGCCGTCGGCGCTTCTCGTCGTCGGTCTCGGCGATCAGCCGCGGCGCCGGGACCGGCCTGCCCTCGTCGAGGGCAACCATCGTCAGGTAGGCGGTCGAGGTGTGGCGGGCCTCGCCCGTGAACGGGTTCTCGGCCTCGACCCGCACGCCGACTTCCATCGACGTCCGCCAGACGGCGTTGACCGAGGCCGTGCAGCGGAGCAGCTCCCCGACGAAGACCGGGGTGTTGAACGTCATCCGGTCGATCCCGGCCGTCACCACGCGCCGGCCCGAGTGCTTGATCGCCGCGAGGCCGGCCGCCTCGTCGACGAGGCGCATCACGGTGCCGCCGTGGATGAACCCGGCCGAGTTGGCGTCGGTGATCGACATCCAGCGGACGAGCAGCGAGCTCGACTCGCCGACCCGCCGCGCCTCGCGCTCGCCCGACCCGCTCTCAGGCTTCGGGCGCTCGGGGGGCTGGACCGCTTCCGCCATTGTCCGAACCCTAGCCGCAGCGGAAGGAGCCGCCGCAATCGCTCCGCCCGCCCGGGCGCGGCGGTCGCGACGCGGCGGACGAACCGGTGGCAGACCCAACCGGTGAGCGCCAGCGCCTGATCGCGCTCGCGGTCGTGCGGCCGCCCTAAGCGGTCAGCGCGACCGGCCGGCTCGGGACCGTCGCACCGGCGACGCAGACCCGATTGCGGCCACCGCGCTTGGCGTCGTAGAGGGCGGTGTCGACGCGCGAGCGAAGGACGTCGAAGTCGAGGCGCTGGTCGGGACCGGAAGCGCTGACGCCGCAGCTCATCGTCAGGGTCACCCGGTGGGGGAAGGGGTGGCGGCCGACCGCGGTGCGGAGGCGCTCGGCAAGCTCGGTCGTCTCGTTGAGATCGAGGCCGGGGAGGATGATCAGGAACTCCTCGCCACCGATCCGGTAGGCGAGCTCGAAGGCGCGGAGCTGGCCACGGATGACGTCGGCGGCGCGGGTGAGGACGTCGTCGCCGCAGGGGTGGCCGATCGTGTCGTTGACGTGCTTGAAGTGATCGAGGTCGCAGCAGACGAGGCCGACCGGGGCGTCCGCGTTCAGCGACTGCTGGCTGAGCTCGGCGATCCGGTTGTCGAGCGCCTTGCGGTTGAGCAGGCCGGTCAGCGGGTCGATGACCGATTCGCTGCGGTACTTGCGCTCGGAGTGCATCAGCGCCGTCGAGAGGATCGCGATGCCGACGATCAGCGCCGCGGGTGCGGCCAGCAGCGGCGGGTAGTCGGCGATCCGGTCGGGCTCGGTGCCGAGCAGGACCCCGCTGAGCAGGGCGAGGGTGATCGCGACGCCGGCGACGATCCCGCGTCCCGAGAAGCGGCTGCTGAGGGTGACGACCGGAAGCGCGAAGAAGATCGCGACGACCGCTTCGGGCGCGACGGTGAGCAGGACCGCCGCGGCGATCATGCACTGGGCGCCGGCCCAGGCGCCGAAGATCCAGTACTCGGGGCGGGTCGAGCGCTCGGCGAACCGATCGGCGATGGCGAAGAAGATGCCGGCGAGCAGCAGCAATGGCAGCGGCGCCCAGCCGATCCAGGGGCCGCAGACGATGAACCCGACCGCGAGGACGGCGAACGCGACCATCCGGACGTCGCGGAGGCGTCCGGTCATCTCGAGCAGCCGCTCGCGGTCCTGCTCGCTGCCGATCAGCCAGTTCGTGCCGCCGTGCATGGGTCATTGATCGGCCCCGGCGCGGAAAGCATGAGCGCGGTTTGCGGACCTGAGATCAGGGGACCGGGCGCAGCACCTGCTCGATCGCCGCGGCGTGCCCGTCGGCGCCGACATCGATCGCGACCGCCTGGACCCAGACGTCGTCCTCGGCGGTCCGAAAGCGGGTCGGCATCTGGGTCACGAACCGCCCGACGGCGTCTTCGACCTCGACCCCGAGGACGCTGTTTCGCGACCCGGTCATCCCGACGTCGGAGATGAACGCGGTTCCGCCCGGCAGCAGCCGTGCATCGGCGGTCGGGACGTGGGTGTGGGTGCCGACGACCGCCGCGACGCGGCCGTCGAGGTGCCAGCCCATCGCTACCTTCTCGCTCGTCACCTCGGCGTGGAAGTCGACGAAGACGAAGTCGGCGCCGCGCCGATCGAGCTCCGCGATCTCGGCGTCGGCGGCCGCGAACGGCGAGCGGGCGACCGTGAGCTGGAGCCCTCCGCTCAGGTTCAGCACGCCGATCCTGCTCCCCGCCACCTCGACGATCGTCGACCCGCGTCCCGGATTGCCCTTCGGGTAGTTCGCCGGCCGGACGAGGCGCTCGCAGGCATCGATGAACCCGTAGGCATCGCGGTGCCGGTAGACGTGGTTGCCGGTCGTGATCACGTCGGCGCCGGTCGCGAAGATGTCCTCCGCGGTGCGCTCGGTGATGCCGACGCCGCCGGCCGCGTTCTCGCCGTTGGCGATCACGAGGTCGGGCCCGAGCTCCGCACGCAGCTTCGGCATCAGCTTGGCGAGGCCGCGGCGTCCGGGGCCGCCGACGATGTCGCCGATGAAGAGGATCCGCATGCGAGCACCCTACGAGCGCGCGGGGCGGCGCGCGCGGCACGGGCCGCGCCGAACGACCAGCCGGAGGGCCGGGTGCGCCGACCGGCCGGCCGGAGGGCCGCCGCGCCGAACGACCAGCCGGAGGGCCGGCCGCGGCGAACGGCTCGACGGTCGCCGACCCGGTGGCGACGGCCCGGCGGCACCACCGCGCGTGCGGCGACGGCCCGGCGAACCGACCCCGCCCGCAGCGGCGCGGCAGCGCGGGGTCGATCATCTAGGTTTCGCGGCCGTGAGCGCTTCCCCGCACGTCCCCCGGGCCGAGGCCGCGACCGCGGTCATCGAAGCGGTCGGGTTGACGAAGAGCTTCGGCGAGCGGGTCGCGCTCCGCGAGGTCGGCTTCGATGCCGGGCCGGGCGAGCTCGTCGCCGTGATCGGCCCGAACGGGGCCGGCAAGACGACGCTGCTCTCGCTGCTCGCCGGCATCCGTGAGCCCGACGCCGGCGAGGTCCGGCTTCCGCGCGGCGAGGTCGGCTTCGTCCCGCAACAGGCGGCGCTGTACCGCCGACTCACCGTCGCCGAGAACCTGCGGCTCTTCGCTCGCCTCGAGCGCGTCGATGACGTCGATGCGGCGGTCGAGCGGATGCTCGCGCAGACCGGCCTCGGCGAGCGTCGCGACGATCAGGCGGGGACGCTGTCGGGCGGCAACCAGCAGCGGATCAACATCGCGATCGGGCTCCTGTCCGACCCGGCGGTGCTGCTTCTCGACGAGCCCTCGACCGGGCTCGACCCGCGCCAGCGCAGCCGCCTCTGGGAGTTCGTCCTCGGCCTCGCCGACCGCGGTACGACGGTGATCTTCTCGACCCACAACATCGCCGAAGCCGAGCGCTACGGCGAGCGGATCCTGGTTCTCGCCGACGGACAGGGACTCTTCGACGGCTCGATCGAGCAGTTCAACGCCGCCGCGCCGACCGCCGAAGCAGAGGCCGTCGCCGGCGACTTCGAGTCCGCCTTCGTTCGCTTCCTCAGCGAGCACGGGCACTAGATAACGGGAGCGAGGCGGGACCGGTACCGAAGATGCGCTGGCTGCTCCTCAAGGACCTGCAGATCATGCGGCGCTCGCCGCTGCTGACGGCGCTGCTGGTCGCCTACCCGATCGTGATCGCGGTGCTGATCGGCTTCGCGCTCAGCCGCGGGCCCGACAAGCCGCGGGTCGCCTTCCTCAACGAGGTCCCGCCCGACACCCCGCTCAACGTCGGCGGCGAGTCGTTCGACCTCGTCGGCGCCAAGAGCGAGCTCTGCGAGCGGATCGAGTGCGTCCCGGTCTCGAGCGAGGCGGAGGCCCGCGAGAAGGTCGCCTCCGGCGACGTGCTCGGCGCGCTCATCCTTCCCTCGGACCTCGTCGACAAGCTGCAGACGCTCGCCGGCCTGTCGCCCGAGAGCCCGACCGTGAAGGTCATCGTCAACGAGGAGGACCCGGTCAAGGCCGGGCTGGTCGACGACCGGATCAACTCGCTGCTGACCGAGGCGAACCTGCGGATCTCCCGCGAGGTCGCGGACGTCTCGACCAGCTACCTGAACATCATCCTCAACGGCGGCGACTTCAGCTTCCTCGGAGCCGATCTCTCGGTGCTCGGCCTGAAGCGGTCCGAGCAGATCCTCCGCGGCGTCCGCGGTCGGATCCCGCCCGCGAGCCCCGACCTCGACGGGCTCGACTCGGTGATCCGGTTCAGCCACCTAGCTGCCGAGAACCTCGGCGTCGCCGACGACCTGCTCGCGGCGGTCTCGGAGCCGATCAAGGTCGACAAGGAGGTCGTCAACGGCGGCGCCCCGGGCCTCGACACGTTCGCGATCGCGGTCGCGGCGACGATCACGCTGATGTTCGTGACGGTGCTGCTCGTCGCGGGCTCGTTGGCGCTCGAGCGCGAGGAGAACGCGTTCGCGCGCCTCACCCGCGGACTGGTCTCGAAGACGGCGCTGCTCGCCGAGAAGGTCCTGCTCGGGATCGTTGCCGCGCTCGCGGTGACGGTGCTGATGCTGGCCGGACTCGGTCTCTTCGTCGACCTCGATTGGGGTCGCTTCGCGCTCTGGGTCCCGGCGATCCTCGCCGGCGGCGCCGGCTTTGCCGCCTTCGGAGCGGCGATCGGCGCCGCCACCCGGGAGGTCCGCGCGGCCTCGCTGCTCGCCTTCATGGTCAGCCTGCCGGTCGCGTTCCTGTCGCTGGTCCCCTCCGGCACGGTCGCGCCGGGCCTCTACGACGCGATCAGCGTCGTCACGGCGCTGTTCCCCTTCGACCCGGCGCTGCGGGCGCTGACCGGGGCGCTCGACGCCGGCGGCCCGGCGGTCGGGATCGCGATCCTCCACCTCGCGATCCTCACCGCCGCCTACGGCGCGCTCGCCCGGGTCGCGGTCCGGCGCCTGGTCTGAATCGAACGAAGCCGGTCGGCGAGGGCGGGGCGCCTGGTCTGAATCGAACGAAGCCGGTCGGCGAGGGCGGGCGCGTTGCGTCCGGGCCAAGAATGCAATAAAGGGGTCGTAGAGCGACCCGAACCGTGCATTCTCGATCGCGGACGTCGATCGGTGTCCCCGCCGGCGCGCGCGACCGGGTGGAGCGGGTCGGCCGCGCCGTCCTAGACTCCGGGGCGATGCCATTCCCCGCGACACGGATGCGGAGGCTGCGGCGGACCGGTGTCCTCCGCGACCTCGTCCGCGAGACCGAGCTGACGCCCGCGCACCTGATCCAGCCGCTGTTCGTCACCGCCGGCTCCGACGTCCGCGAGGACGTGCCATCGATGCCCGGGGTGCAGCGGCTCTCGATCGCGGCGCTGGTCGAGGAAGCGGCCGCGGTCCGCGCCGCCGGGATCGATTCGGTGCTGCTGTTCGGGATCCCGGCCGACAAGGATGAGATGGGGTCGGGGGCCTTCGACGAGGAAGGGATCGTCCAGCTGGCGATCCGGGCGCTCAAGGAGGCCGATCCGGGGCTGACGGTGATCGCCGACACCTGCCTCTGCGAGTACACCTCGCACGGCCACTGCGGCTGGGTCCGAGACGATGGCACCGTCGACAACGACCTCTCGCTCGAGCTGCTCGCAAAGACGGCGCTGTCGCAGGCAGGCGCCGGCGCCGACGCGGTTGCCCCGTCGGACATGATGGACGGCCGGATCGGGGCGATCCGCACGCAGCTCGACGGCGAGGGCCACGCCGAGACGGCGATCATCAGCTACTCGGCCAAGTACGCGTCGGCCTTCTACGGGCCGTTTCGCGACGCCGCCGACTCGATGCCGGCGTCGGGCGACCGGCGCGGCTACCAGATGGACCCGGCGAACGTGCTCGAGGCGATCCGCGAGTCGAAGCTCGACCTCGACGAGGGCGCCGACATGCTGATGGTCAAGCCGGCGCTGCCGTACCTCGACGTGATCGGTCGGGTCAAGCGCCAGACCGGCGCGCCCCTCGCCGCCTACCACGTCTCGGGCGAGTACTCGATGCTCAAGGCCGCCGCCGCCGCCGGCTGGCTGGACGAGCGCGCCGCGGTCCTCGAGGCCCTGACCGCGATCCGCCGGGCCGGCGCCGACGCGATCATCAGCTACTACGCGAAGGATGCCGCCGGATGGCTGGCCGGCTGACGGGAGCTGGCGCCGCCGCCGAGCCGGCAGGGGCGCCGGGCGGGGGGACGGCTGAGCCGGCGGCGACGCTGAGGGCGGCGAGCCGGCGGTACGGCTGAGCCGGCGGCGACGCTGTGGGCGCCGCGGGGCCGGCGGCGGCTCACTCGCACGGCGTCCAGGGCGTGTTCCGCAGCGAGTAGTCCGCCGCCTTCTTGATCGAGTTGAAGCCGAGCCGCTCGCCCTGCGGGCAGAAGCGCCGCGGCGGCAGCGTGTACTCGACGTGGAAGACCGGCTTGCCGGCGGCGACGAACGGCTTCAGCAGCCCGCACTCGTTGTAGCCGGCGCACTCCTCGTTGATCGCGAAGTCGAAGTCGTCGACGAGCTGGCGGGCCTGCGAGAGGTCGTTCTTGAGCCCGACGGCCAGCCCTTGGTCGTGGCCGATCGCGGCGAGGCCGCGGTTGTAGGCGAGCTGGTCGCGGGCGCTGACCGCGAACCCGGTCACCCGCCTGCCGCTCTCGTGGGCGGCGACGACGTCGTACTCGACCGCGTCGAAGCCGGCCTGCTCGCAGCGGGCCGTCCGCTCCTCCATCATCTCGAGCAGGAACTCCCGCTGCCCGGCGCCGCCGACGTTCGCCCAGTATTCGTTCGGGAACCGCTTGCTGAACGGGTTGCCGAGCAGCGAGCCGCCGTGGCTTCGGTCCCAGCGCCGGAAGCGCTCGAAGTCGGGTCGGTAGCGCTCGATCGAGCCGGCATCGACGTAGCAGATCGCGTAGCCGCCGCGGTCGTGCAGGGCGTCGACCGCCCTCGTGTTCAGGGTCGTGTCGGGCGTCTGGCCGCGCCGGTCGAGGTAGGGGTCGAAGTCGATCACCTCGGGGCGCACGCACGCCCCGCCGCCTGCCGGCGGCCTGCAGATCCCGACGTCGATCCGACCCGTCCGCCCGTGCCCGTGCCGGGCGGCCTCGAGCTGGTACTGCCAGCGGGCATCCGGGGGCGGGACGATCACCTCGGCCGCGGTCGTCGGCGTCGCATCGGTGCCGTCGCCGCCGGTGCCGCCGCAGGCGACCGGCGCGAGGACGACTACGATCGCGGCCGCCGCCGCGAGCCCCCTCACCGGGCCCCCTCGTCTGTCGCGGAGGCGGCAGTCCCGTCCGGGCCGGCCGCGTCGAGGTGGGCGCCGATGCTGCGCGCCAGCTCGACCTCCATCTCCGGCCAGCCGCCGAGCGCCGCCGCGGTTGCGGTCAACAGCTCGGGCATCGGCACCGCGCTGCCGCCGGCGGCCTCGATCGCCCGCTCGAGATCGTCGCTGAGGCGGCGGCTGCGGTCGAGGAAGGCGCCGACGTCGGCGCCCTCGAACAGCGGGAAATGGGCGGTGCCGAGCCGGACGGCGCCGAGGCCGCGGACCCGCTCGATCGTCGCCCGGTAGGCGTCGAGGTCGACGTAGGGGGGAGGCGCCACCCGTCGCCCGGAGCGGTCGTCGAACCCGTAGCCCATGACCGCGTCGCTGACGATCGCCGTCCGCCCCGCCGGCTCGAAGAGGCCGATGTGCCCGAGTGAGTGGCCGGGCAGGTGCAGGACCTCGACCTCGATCCCGCCGAGGTCGATCCGCTCGCCGTCGGTGAGGGAGCCGTCGAGCGGCGTGTCGGCGCCGGCGGCGCTCCGCAGCCACTCCCAGGTCTCGGCCGGATAGTCGAGGCCGCGCGAGCGGTACCACCCGTAGCGCTCGGCCGCGATCCGCTCCCAGGACTCGATCAGGGGCCGGTCGAGCGCGTGGGCGCGAATCGGCAGGTCGGCCCGCAGCGCCCGCAGCTCGGCGTCGCCGCCGTAGTGGTCGACGTCGGCGTGGCTGACGATCACCTCGCTCAGCCCCGCGACCCCGATCCCGAGCTCGTCGAGCGCCGGGACGATCGCCTCGGTGACCGTGCCGGCGATGCCGGTGTCGAGCAGGAGCGCTCCCGCCTCGCCGCGGACGACCCACTGCTGCAGGCGGCGGCTGCCGAGGTCCGAGTCGATCCGGTCGATGCCGGGGGCGATCGGCGTCAGGCCCATGACCCGCTCCAGCGCCGCAGCCGCTTGCCGGCGAGCGCGGTCGTCTCCGCGAGCGCGGCGCGGGCGGCGCGGGCGACGGTGCGGTCGTAGCGCGGCGTCGGCATCGACACCGAGAGCGCAGCGACGGCGCGTCCGTCCTCGTCGCGGATCGGCATCGCGATGCAGCGGAGGCCGATCGCGAACTCCTCGTCGTCGACGCTGTAGCCGCGGCGGCGCACGGCCTCGAGCTCGGCGATCAGCGTCGCCGGGTCGGTGATCGTGTGCTCGGTCAGCCGCTCGAGCTCGGCGCCCTCGAGCCGCCGTTCGAGCTCGGCGGGATCGAGCTCGGCGAGCAGCGCCTTGCCGATCGCGCTGGTGTGGGCGGGGAGCCGCGCCCCGGCCCGCGAGGTCAGCTTGACCGGATGCGGCGACTCGGAGAGATCGAGGTAGACCGCGGAGAGGTCCTCGAGGGTCGCGAGCTGGACGGTCTCGCCGGTCCGCTCGACGAGCTCGTCCATCAGCGGCCGGACGAGCGCCCGCAGATCGTCGAGCTCATGTCGCGAGCGGGCCAGGTCCCAGATCCGGCTGCCGAGCCGGTAGGAGCCGGAGGCCCGGTCCTGGCGCAGGTAGTGGCGATCCTCCATCGTCCGCAGGAGCGCGTGCGCCGACGACTTCGGCAGCTCGAGGCCGGCGACGATCTCGGCGAAGCTGAGCGAGCCCTGATCGCCGATCAGGTCGAGCACCGCCATCACCCGGTCCGCCGACTTCACCGGCGCGCCGTCGCCGCTCACGAATCCTCTTTCGCGCGGACCCGCGCATGCCCCTTCGCCGAGCCCCGCATCGCGCCGCCGGCGCTCACGAGTCCCCCTGCGGCGGGACCCGCATCGCGCCGACGATGTCGAGGTCGGCCTTGAAGGACATGTAGCCGCTGTCGATCGGGATCACCGTGCCGGTCATCGCCCGCGCGTCGTCGGAGGCGAGGTGGACGACGAGCGGGGCGATCTCCTCCGGTGCCGGGATCGGCAGCAGGTGCAGCGCCTCGACCGCGGCCCGCGAGCTGTCGTCGGCGAGCCACTCGCGCTGTGGCTCGCTGCTGACGAAGCTCGGGCAGATCGCGTTCACCCGGACCCCGTCGGCGGCGACGCCGGCCGCGAACGACCTCGTCATCGCGACGATCCCGCCCTTGGCGGCCGTGTAGGCATCGAGCCCGGCGCAGCCGATCAGCGCGTCGGTCGTCGCGGTGAGGATGATCGAGCCACCGCCCTGAGCGATCATCTGCCGGCCGGCGTGCCGGCAGCAGCGGAAGCTCCCGGTCAGGACCAGGTCGATGATCCGCCCCCAGGTCTCGTCGGAGATCTCGGTCAGGCGGCCGTCGAAGTTGTTGACGAAGTGGACGTCGACGGCGTTGTGGAAGAGGACGTCGAGCGAGCCCCAGCGCTCGACCGCCGCCGCGACCGCCGCGGCGACGGCTGCGTCGTCGGTGACGTCGACCGCCATCGCCACCGCCTCGCCACCACCGCCGCGGATCGCCTCCGCCACCGCCTCGCCGCGCCCGCGGTCGATCTCGGCGATCAGGACGCGCCCCCCGGCCGCCGCCAGAGCGGCGGCGCCCGCCCGCCCGATCCCGGAGCCGCCGCCGGTGACCATCGCGACCTTTCCCTCGAGCTTCGTCATCGACCGTCACTCCCCGTCGCCGGACCGTGGTTGCACGTCATCGTCGGGGATGATAGCGTCGTTCGCAAGGGAGGACGAGCGTTCATGAGTGTGAACCATACCCGCAGCGCCGGCTGATGCCGTCCGGGCCGAAGATCGCGTTCATCGGCGCCGGCAGCGCCACCTTCACGCGGATGCTGATCGGCGACATCCTCGGCTACCCGGAGCTGCGCGGAGCGACGCTGGCGCTTCACGACATCGATGCCGAGCGGCTCGAGACCGCGGTCGGGGTCGCCCGCGTGACCGCCGGCGAGGCGGGCGCGTCACCACGGATCGAGGCCAGCGCCGACCGCCGCACCGCCCTCGACGGCTGCGACTACGCGATCAACATGATCCAGGTCGGTGGCCACGAGGCGACCGTGATCGACCACGAGATCCCGGCCCGCTTCGGCCTCCGGCAGACGATCGGCGACACGCTCGGGATCGGCGGGATCTTCCGCGCCCTGCGGACGATCCCGGTGATGGAGGGCATCGCCGCCGACCTCGCGGCGGTCGCCCCGGAGGCGTGGCTGCTCAACTACACGAACCCGATGGCGATGCTCTGCTGGGCGACGTACTCGGGAACGCCGCAGAAGCGCGTCGTCGGCCTCTGCCACTCGGTCCAGAACACGACCCGGGAGCTCGCCGAGCTGGTCGGCGTCCCGTTCGACGAGGTCACCTTCCTCGGCGCCGGCGTCAACCATCAGGCCTTCATCCTCCGCTTCGAGCGCGACGGCGAGAGCCTCTACCCGCTGCTCGACGAGCGGATCGCCGCCGACCCCGAGCTGACCCGCCGGTTCCGGATCCAGCTCTACCAGCGCTTCGGATACTTCCCGACCGAATCGAGCCGGCACGGGGTCGAGTACGTCCCCTGGTATCTGCACCACGACTCCGAGGTCGACCGCCTGCGGGTGATCGAGAGCGAGTACGTGACCGAGAGCGAGGAGAACCTCGCCGAGTACGAGTCGAACCGGCGCGCCCTCGCCGAGGGTCGCC
This sequence comes from Solirubrobacterales bacterium, assembly GCA_041393495.1. Taxonomy (GTDB): domain Bacteria; phylum Actinomycetota; class Thermoleophilia; order Solirubrobacterales; family 70-9; genus RHKX01. The sequence continues at coordinate 25,054 of JAWKKA010000022.1, forward strand.
CGCTGCCGATCGAGCCGAGCATCGAGTACGCGCCGCAGATCATCGACTCGATCGAGACCGGGACGGCGCGGGTCGTCTACGGCAACGTCGAGAACGCCGGCCTGATCGACAACCTCCCGGCCGGGGCGTGCGTCGAGGTCCCCTGCCTGGTCGATGACACCGGCGTCCGACCGACCCGGGTCGGCGCCCTGCCGCCGCAGCTCGCGGCGCTCAACCGGACCTTCCTCAACGTCGGCGAGCTGACCGTGCGCGCCGCCCTCGACGGGCGCCCCGACCACGTGCTGCAGGCGGCGATGCTCGACCCCAACACCGCCGCGACGCTGCGGGTCGACCAGATCGAGGAGCTCGTCGCCGAGCTCACCCGCGCCCACGGCGACGCCCTGCCGCCGGCGCTGCGCCCCGCCGTCGCGCCCCGGGGAGGGGGGGGATGAGCGCCGGCACCACGGTCGTCGTCGGCGCCGCCCAGGGGATCGGCGCCGAGCTCGCCCGCCGCCTCGGCGCCGAGCCGTGGACCGAGCGCCTCGTCCTCGCCGACGTCAAGGCGGACGCCTGCGCCGAGCTCGCCGCCGGGCTCGACGGCGACGGGACCGTCGTCGAGTCGCATCCGGTCGACCTCACCGACCCGGATTCGGTCGCGGCGCTCGTCGCGGCAAGCGCCGACGCCGACCGCGTCGCCCTCGCCGCCGGCGCCTTCGCGCCGGGGGACTCGCTCGAGGTCGATCGCCCGACCTTCGCGCGGATCATCGACGTCAACCTCGAGGGGACGTTCTTCTGCGCCCAGGCCTACGCGTCCGCGATGGCGGCTGACGGCGGCGGCGCGATCGTCGCCGTCGCCTCGATCGCGGCGCGGATGCCGCGGATGCGGCAGGCCGCCTATTGCGCCTCGAAGGCGGGGATGAGGCAGGCCCTCCGCGTCCTCGGGATGGAGGTCGCGGGCGCCGGGGTCCGGATCAACACCGTCTCGCCGGGCGCCACCGACACGCCGATGATGCGGGCGCTCGCTGCCGACCACGAGGCGGTCGACGACCTCGCCCACGGCACCCTCGAGGCGATGCGCCCGCGGATCCCGGCCGGCCGCGTCGCCCGCACCGGCGACGTCGCGAGCGCCGTCGCCTACCTCCTCGGCCCCGGGGCCGGGCACGTCTTCCTGCAGGACCTCGTCGTCGATGGGGGCGAGCTCCTGGGCATGTGACCACCGCCCGACGGGCGGATTCGCGACAAAGGAGAGCAAGCAGATGAGCCGAGATTCGAGGACGATGAGGACGCGGGTGCTGGCGGCGCTGGCGGTCGCGCTGGCGACGGCGGTGGCGCTGGTCGCGGCCGGCTGCGGCGGCGGCGACGATACGTCGAGCGGCTCCGGCTCCGAGCCGGTCGAGATCACCTTCTGGCACGGGCAGACCCAGGGCGTCGCCGACCTGCTTCAGGACATGATCGACGAGTTCAACGAGTCGCATCCCGACATCGTGGTCTCCAAGGACTCCGGCGGGGTGAACTCGGACCGGATGCTGCAGAAGGTGACCGCCGGCCTGCAGGCCGGCACATACCCCGACATCGCCTACATCTACGGCTCCGACCTCGCCAACCTCGCCGCCGGCGATCAGCTCGTCAACCTGACCGACGCGATCGACTCCGGCGAGATCGACTGGGACCGGTTCGAGCAGCCCGCGATCGACGCGGTCACCGTCGATGGGCAGCCGCGCGCGGTGCCGGCCTTCATCGACAACCTCGCGGTCGTCTACAACAAGGACATCTTCGACGCCGCCGGGGTCGACTACCCGACCGATGACTGGACGTGGGACGACTTCCTGTCGGCCGCCGCCAAGCTCAACGACCCCGGCGCCGGCATCGCCGGGTTCGGATGGCCCGGGACCGGGGACGAGGACACCACCTGGCGGATCTGGCCGATGGTCTGGCAGGGCGGCGGCGAGATCGTCAGCGAGGACGGCGAGAGCGTCGGCTTCGACGGGGAGCCGGGCGAGCAGGCGCTCGAGCAGGTCGCCCGGGCGGCCGACGACGGCTCGGTCTACATCGACAGCACCGCCGGCGCCGAGCGCATGCAGCAGCTCTTCGCCAGCGGCAAGATGGCGATGAACATCGCCGGGCCCTACTCGCTGCCCGAGTACGTCGACGCCGACGTCAACTACGGCGTCGCCGAGCTGCCGTCGTTCACCGACGAGCACACGACGATCGCCGGCCCCGACACCTGGGCCGTGTTCGACAACGGCTCCGAGCGGGTCGCCGCGGCGCTCGAGTTCCTCAACTGGTTCAGCGAGCCGGACCAGCAGATCCGCTGGATCAGCGAGGCCGGCAGCCTGCCGCTGACCACCGACATCTCCGAGGCCAAGGGCTTCGAGCAGTACGAGAAGAGCCTGCCCGGGCTCGAGAAGTACATCGCCAACACGAAGCTCGCCCGGACCCGGCCGACGATCCCCCAGTACCCGCAGATCTCGCAGGCGATGGGCGAGGCGATCGCGTCGGTCCTCTACCAGAAGGCCGAGCCGGCGGAGGCGCTCCAGCAGGCGGTCGACACGGCGAACTCCGAGCTGCAGGCGCCGGGACCGTGAGCCGGCGATGAGATGAGCGCGCCGGCGCCGCCACCGCGGACGTTCGCCCAGCGGATCCTCGGGGAGCACCCGACCGCCTGGGCGTTCGTCCTGCCGGCGGTCGTGATCATCATCGGCCTCGCGATCGTGCCGATCGTCTGGTCGCTGGTGCTCTCGTTCAAGTCGGCCGACCTGATCTCGCCCTCGCAGTGGGTCGGGCTGTCGAACTACGACGCGCTGCTCTCCGATCCGAAGCTGCGCGAGGCGATCCAGCACACGGTCGTCTACACGGCCCTGTTCGTGCCGATCTCGATCGCGCTCGGCCTGTTCCTGGCGATCGCGCTGAACCGGCCGATCCGGCTGATCGGCATCTACCGAACCGCGATCCTCGCCCCGTTCATCGCCTCGGTCGCCGCCCAGGGGGTGCTCTTCTCGTTCATCTTCGACCAGCGCTTCGGCGTCGCCAACGCCGTCCTCGACAACCTCGGGCTCGGGCGGATGGGGTTCCTCGGCGACCCCGATCAGGCCCTGTTCGTGATAGTCCTGATCGGGATCTGGGGCGGGATCGGCTTCCCGCTCGTCATCTACCTGGCGGCGCTTCAGGACGTCCCGCGAGAGCTCATCGACGCTGCCGCCGTCGACGGCGCCCGCCGCTGGGGGGTCCTCCGCCACGTCGTCCTCCCCCAGCTCTACCCGGTGACGATCTTCCTCGCCGTCTGGCAGACGCTGCTGTCGTTGCAGCTCTTCGACCTCGTCTACGCGACGACGAGGGGGGGCCCGCTCGATGCGACCTTCGTGATCGTCTACTACATCTACAACCAGGCGTTCGAGCTCTTCAACGCCGGCTATGCGGCGGCGATCGCCTACGTGGTCGCGCTCTTCCTGCTGGTCCTCGTCGCCGCCCAGCTCGGCTACAACCGCTGGCGGGCGAGGCGGGCATGAGCGCCGGCGTCGCCACGGCCTCCGGCAGCGCCGCGGAGCGGCCCGCGGTCGAACGCCGGCGCCGGCTGCCGTTCAGCCCCTGGCACCTGATCCTCTTCCCGACCGCGGTCGTCTTCGCGCTGCCACTGCTCTGGATGGTGCTGAGCTCGTTCATGTCGAACGCCCAGATCAACCAGTTCCCGCCGACGATCATCCCCGACTCGCTGCACATCGACGGCTGGCGGACCGTGCTCGACGACTCGCAGTTCCCGCGCTGGTTCCTGAACTCGACGATCGTCGCGCTGGTCACGGTCGTCTCCAACCTCGTCTTCTGCTCGCTCGCCGGCTACGCGTTCGCCCGCCTCCGCTTCCGCGGCTCGACGGTCGTCTTCCTGCTGATCCTGTTCACGCTGGTGATCCCGTTCCAGCTGACGATGATCCCGACCTTCATCGTCATGGACAAGCTCGGGATCGTCGACACGCTCGCGGCGCTGATCGTGCCGGCGCTGGTGCTGCCGCTCGGCGTCTTTCTGATGCGGCAGTTCTTCGTCAACCTGCCGCGCGAGGTCGAGGAGGCGGCGCGGATCGACGGCTGCTCGCGGCTCGGCGTCCTCGTCCACGTCGCCCTGCCGCTCGCCCGGCCGGCGCTGGCGACGCTCGCGGCGCTCACGTTCCTGCTGATGTGGAACGACCTGCTCTGGCCGCTGATCGCGATCAGCTCCGACGAGAACGCGACGCTGCCGCTCGGGTTGACCACCTTCCAGGGCCAGCACACCCAGGACTTCTCGGCGGTGATGGCGGGCAACGTGATCACGGTCGTGCCGGTGCTGATCGCGTTCCTGCTCGCGCAGCGCACGTTCATCGAGTCGCTCACGTCGAGCGCCGTCAAGGGGTAGAAAGAGACAGGAGGTTGTGGCGATGAGAAGAGCTGTCGAGGGGACGACCCCGGGAGGCCCGTACTCGCCGGGGATCGTCGTCGACGAGCGGCTGGTGTTCGTCTCCGGGCAGGGGCCGGTCCGCGACGGCGAGCTGGTCCGGGGCACGATCGAGGAGGAGACGCGGATCGTCCTCGAGAACGTGCGCACGGTGCTCGCGGCGGCGGGCGCGAGCACCGACGACGTCGTCCGCTGCGGCGTCTTCCTCGCCGACCTCGGCGACTTCGCGGCGATGAACGAGGTCTACGGCGGCTTCTTCGGCGACCCGCCCCCGGCCCGGACCACCGTCGGGGCGCTGCTGCCCGGGATCAAGGTCGAGATCGACTGCATCGCGGTCCTGCCCGACTCCGGACGCGAGGGCTGATGCCGGGGATCGAGATCGAGCGCGTCACGAAGGTCTTCGACGGCGATGTCACCGCCGTCGACGACGTCTCGCTGTCGGTCGCCGCCGGCGAGTTCGTCGTCCTCGTCGGGCCGTCGGGCTGTGGCAAGTCGACGCTGCTGCGGATCGTCGCCGGGCTCGAGCGGCCGACCTACGGCCGGATCAGGATCGGCGCCGACGACGTGACGACCCTCGAGCCGCCCGACCGCGACATCGCGATGGTCTTTCAGAGCTACGCGCTGTACCCGCACAAGTCGGTCCGCGAGAACCTCGCGTTCGGGCTGCGCCGACGCAAGGTGGCGAAGCCGGAGATCGCGGAGCGGGTCGACGCGATGGCGCGCATGCTGGGCCTCGAGAGCCTGCTCGAGCGCAAGCCGTCGGCCCTGTCGGGCGGGCAGCGCCAGCGCGTCGCGATGGGCCGGGCGTTGGTCCGCGAGCCGCGGGCGTTCCTCATGGACGAGCCGCTGTCGAACCTCGACGCGAAGCTGCGGACCAGCATGCGCGGGGAGATCGCGCGCCTGCACGAGCGGCTGCCGACGACGACGCTGTATGTGACCCACGACCAGGTCGAGGCGATGACGCTGGGCCAGCGGGTCGCCGTGATCCGCGACGGGGTGATCCAGCAATGCGACCGGCCGCAGGTGCTGTTCGACCGGCCGGCGAACGTCTTCGTCGGCGCGTTCATCGGCTCGCCGGCGATGAACCTCGTCCAGGCCCGGCTCGAGTCCGGTCGGGCGAGCTTCGCCGGCACCACCGTCGAGCTCCCCGGCCTCGCCGAGCGGGCGCCGCGCGAGATCGTCCTCGGGATCCGCCCGACGAGCTTCGAGCTCGTCGGCGACGGCGATCCCGACTGGCCGCGGATGCGGGTCGAGGCCGAGGTCGTCGAGCAGCTCGGCGCCGAGTCGAACCTGCTGTTCAAGGTCGATGCGCCACCGGTCGTGACCGACGCCGTCAAGGCGGCGATCGGCGGCGAGAGCGGCGCCGACGAGGGCCGCCTGCTCGCCGACGACGGCCGGGCCCGGTTCAGCGCCAGGATCCGCCGCAGCGTCGCGCTCGCCGCCGGCGAGACGGTCGAGCTGGCGATCGACCCGGGCCGGCTCTACGCCTTCGATCTCGAGACCGGCGTCGCGCTCGGCGCCACCGTCGGGGTCCCCGCGTGAACGCGCTCACCGTCGCCGCCGCGGTTCGCCCCGGCCGCTCGGTCGACGAGCTCGAGACGCCGGCGGCGATCGTCGACCTCGACCGGCTCGAGCGCAACCTCGAGCGCGTCGCCGACTATGCCGCCGGGCACGGGCTCGACCTCTACCCGCACACGAAGACCCACAAGACGGTCGAGATCGCCCGCCGCCAGCTCGACCTCGGCGCCCGCGGGCTCACGGTCGCGAAGTCGGAGGAGGCCGAGGCCTTCGCCGGGCTCGGGGCGCCGCTGCTCGTCCATTACCCGCTGGTCGGAGCGGCCAAGGTCGATCGCGTCGCCGCGCTCGCCGAGCGCGTCCCGATCACCGTCGCGATCGATTCGCTGGCGGCCGCGGCGCCGCTCGCTGCGGCGCTCGCCGCCCGCGGCGCTCGCGCCGAGGCATTGATCGAGGTCGATGTCGGCCTGCGCCGGACCGGGGTCGAGCCGGGCGCCGCGGGCGATCTCGCGGCGGCCACGGCGGCGCTGGGAGACGGCCTCGAGGTGACCGGGATCAGCTGCTACCCGGGACATCTGCGCGACGATCGCGACCGGATCGCCGCCGGCATCGAGGCGGTCGCCGCCGACCTGCACGCCGCCCGCGATGCGCTCGCGGCGCGCGGGATCGCCTGCCGGCGGATCTCCGGCGGCTCGACCGCGACCCTGTTCGAGAGCCACCGGACCCCGGTCAGCGAGCTCCGTCCCGGCAACTACGCGCTGCTCGACCGCCAGGAGGCCCGCGGCGCGTTCGGCCTCGACGACTGCGCGCTGCGGGTCCTCGCGACCGTCGTCTCGACCGCGGTGGCGGGCCGGATCGTCCTCGACGCCGGCTCGAAGGCGCTCAGCGAGGCGCCGCCGCCGCCGGGCGCGAGCGGCTTCGGCGCCGTCGTCGGCCATCGGGGGGTCGCGATCGAGGCGCTCAGCGAGGAGCACGGCCACGCCGCCGCCGGTCAGGCCGCCGGGCTCGGGGTCGGCAGCCGGGTCGAGCTGATCCCGAACCACGCCTGCACGTGCGTCAACCAGCAGCCGGTCCTCTACGGGGTTCGCG
>JAWKKA010000023.1:0-30101 GCA_041393495.1 Solirubrobacterales bacterium
GCGGGAAGTGGCCGGCCGCGTGGACGAACCCGATCAGCTCGGGGCCACCATCGCTGATCTCGAGCCCGCACGTCGGGCAGGTCGTCGCGTGCTCGCCATCGATGCCGGGCGGTGGCTCGAGGTCGACGACCTGATCCCGGAACCAGATCCGTCGGTGGCCGGCCCGCGCCGCCCAGCGGCCGATCGCCCGCCGCGCGGCGGGCGTCTCGTTGGCGATGAAGCGGACCTCGACGGCCCGCTCCCCGTCGGCGACCTGCGGCTCCTCCGCATCGACCTCCACGTCCTCCTCGTTCTCCTCGTCGTCGGCGCCGAACGCCAGGTCGGCGACCGAGACACCGGAGTCGACCGCGGCCCGGGCCAGGCACCCGATCGGCCCGCCGCAAACGGTCGCGAGCTCGGCGGGGACCAGGGTCAGCGACCCCGTGCGGATGATTGCTCTCAGTCTCACCTCCGATATGTCGCAGCCAGCGACCGGAGCCTGACAACGAGCCCGCGGATCAGCATCCAGGCGCCGGCGACGATCACCGCGACGAACGTGACCAGGAATCCGATCGCGGTCAGCCAGTCGGTGATCGCGATCAGGACGGCGAGCGCGCGGAAGAGCAGCTCGTCGAGGATCTCGAGGTTCTCGGCCACGGTCGTGAGGGAGGTCGTCCCGCGTCCACGGAACCTGACCGGCCTTCCCCGTCGCATGCCGCAGGCGGGCGCTCAGCCCGCCCTCGTCCCACCGGCACCCGAGCGGGCAGCCGGCCATAGGATCCGCGGATGGCGGTGATGTATCCGCGCACCCTGCTCGGGGACGACCTGAAGAGCAGGGCCGAGGGGAAGGTCTTCCGGGCGCTCGAGGCGGGCCTCGACGACGAGTGGAAGGTCCTCCACTCGGTCGGCTGGGTGAGCCGCGACAAGGAGAGGGGCTCAGACGACGGCGAGATCGACTTCGTCATCGCCCACCCCGAGCGCGGCGTCCTCTGCCTCGAGGTCAAAGGCGGCGGGATCGAGTGCCGGAACGGCGAGTGGTTCGGGATCCACGACGGCGAGCAGGAGCGGATCCGGGATCCCTTCGCGCAGGCCGTCGACCACACCCACGACCTGCGGCGAGAGCTCGGCGGCATGCCGGCGAAGGGCGGCGGCGAGCTGCTGATCGGCCACGCCCTCGCCTTTCCGGACGTCACCGTGCACGAGCTCGTCCTCGCGCCCGACGCGCCGCCGGCGCTGATCGTCGACCGCAACGGGATCAAGGACATCGCCACGGCCCTCGAGCGCGCCTACGCCTACCACCGGCCGGCCGGCGGTGCGGCGGTCGGGCCGGGCGCGAACGGGATCAGGAAGCTGCTCGGGACGCTCGCGCCGAACGTCCGCATCGAGGTGCCGATGGCCGAGCGGTTCCTCGACGAGGAGGAGGCGCTCGTCACCCTCACCCATGATCAGGCGCTGCTTCTGCAGCGCTACGGGCGCGACAAGCGGATGATCGTCACCGGGCCGGCGGGGTCGGGGAAGACGATGCTCGCGGTCGAGCGGGCGAAGCGGGTCGCCGCGAAGGGCGACGACGTGCTCTTCGTCTGCTTCAACAGGCGCCTGCGCGACCACCTCCGCCGGGCCGAGAAGGGCTCCGGGATCGACTTCTACACGTTCCACGGCATCTGCACGAGGCTGGCGGGGATCGCCGGGGTCCCGCTCTCGACCGACGGCGGCGGCGAGCCCGGGCCGCGCTACTTCGGCGAGGAGCTGCCGCTGGCGCTCGTCGCCGCGATCGAGGAGCTCGGGCCCCGCTACGACGCGCTGTTCGTCGGCGAGGCCCAGGACCTCAGCAACGACTGGCTCGACGCGCTGATGACGACGCTCCGCGATCCCGACGACGCGCTCGTCTGGCTGTTCATGGACGACAACCAGCGCATCTACCACAACCGGCTCGAGGTCCCGGCCGGGTTCAGGCCGTTCGACCTGATCCACAACTGCCGCAACACCCAGGCGATCCACCGCCTGGTGATGGAGAAGTACGAGGGCGAGGTCGAGGTCGAGGCGATCGGGCCGGAAGGGCGTGAGGTCGAGCTGATCCATGCCGACGACCAGCCCGGCGCCGTCCGGGCGACCGTCGCCCGGCTCTGCGGCAGCGAGGAGATCCCGCCGCAGGACGTCGTCGTGCTCAGCTCGCACGGGATCGGGAAGTCGGCGGTCGCAGCGGCCGGCTGCGGCCGCTACGAGTTCGTCGACGAGCCGAGGCCGCTCGGCGACTTCATCCGCTTCGCCTCGATCCGCGCCTTCAAGGGGCTCGAGTCGCGGGTCGTGATCCTCTGCGAGCTCGAGGACCTCGACGACGAGACGATCGACCAGCAGCTCTACGTCGGCCTCTCGCGGGCGCGCAACCACTGCGTGATCGCGGCGCCGACGCGTGCATAGACACCCGCGCGGCGGGTGGACGGTTGATGGCGATCGTGCTGCTGGCCCTGACGCTCGCGTCGCCGCACGCAGCCGGGATCAGAGCTCGGAGCGGGCCGCCTTCAGATTCTCGATATCGATCGCATCCTGCGGACGACCCGATGCGCGTTTCAGCCTGATCAGGTCCGAGTAGCCGCAGAAGAGGCAGTCGTAGCCGAGAAACGACCGCTTCACCGCGTGCCGGCGAAGCTCCGCCCAGCCGCCCCCCTCATCGCCGAGTCCGGCGAGATGCTGCATGACATCGAGGCGGCCATGCCTCGTCGCCAGGGTCCGGTTGCCACCGCCGCTGAGACCCTCACGGTCGGGGCGCAGCTCGAACTCCCCCCCGAGGTCGCCGAGCCCGATCGGCTCCGCATCCAGCGCCGCGAGAACGTCCGCCAGCCTGGCCAGGTTCTCCGTGGTGGGGTTCGGACAGATGTCGATGTCCTTGGTCGCCCGTGGATAGCCGTGGGCGGCAACGGCGAAGCCGCCGACGACGATGAACTCGATCCCGCCTTCGACGAGCGCTGCGATCAGCGGCTCCGGCTTCAGGGCTCTTCGCCTGGCGCTGCGATCCGCGGCGTCGGCGTCACCCTCGCCGGCGGCTGGCGTCAACGCCCCGCTCCGGCCGCCAACTCCGTCGCGATCTCGCTGAGCCGGGCCGCCTGCTCGATTCGCTGCTTCGGCGTCAGGTCGGCGTAGTCGGCGCGGAGCTCGGCGATCGACTGATTACCACCACCGGGCGGAGACTCATCGAGGCTGACCGTCGTTATCGACGGAGCCTCCCCGAGCGCGGCCAGCAGGCGGTTCAGGGTGTCCAGCGTCGGCGTCACGCGGTCGCGCTCGATACGGCTGATCGCCGGCTGGCTGGTACCGGCACGGCGCGCGAGCTCGGCTTGGTCAACGCCGTGGCGACGCCGTGCCTCGCGCAGGAACATCCCGCATCGAATCGTCCGCGGTCGTGCCGCCATCCGGCTCAACATACCATCTGCGATATACCACTCCTCTACCGAGGTCCGACTCGGCCTCCGACGCGTCGTCAGAACCAGGAGCCGGTGAACGACTCACCGGGCCGTGAGCGACGTCACCGCCAACCTCGAGCAGGCGCTCGACCGGATCGACGCCTTCCGCGCGATCTACGAGCCCGCGGGCATCACCGCGGAGGCGGTCGACTGCCTGCTCGAGGCGGTCGGGATCGACGACGACGACAAGGCGCTGGTCGGCGAGCGGATCTTCGCCGACGACGGCATCCGCGACGGCGCCTCCGCCTTCCTCGGGGTGATCATCGGCCTGCTCGCGGCCGATTTGGGGAGTGGATGACGGGGGTCGCGGCGAAGCCGACCGGGCCGCTGGCGATCGTCACGGCGCGGGCCTTCATCGCGACGGTCCCGTGGCGGTGGGTCAAGGACGTCCCGGTCGGCGACGGCCTGGCCGACGGCGGCGTCGCCCGCTGGGGCGGTTACCGCCACGTCCACCCCGACCCGCACCAGTACGTGATCCGTGACTGGCGCGAGGTCGCAGGCGACGACTTCGACCGTTTCGTCGCGCTGATCGCCCGTGACGGCTACCGGGCCACCTACCGGGCTCCCTACCGTCCCGACCACGAGATGCGGAACCGGTACCTCGAGATCGACGGCTGGTGCTACTGGTTCATCGCGCCGCGGATGTTGAACCGCGAGCGCGCCGCCGAGCGCAAGCACGTGCCGGTCGCCGCCGGGTAGGCGCTGCTGTCAGGTTCCGCTCCGCGGCGGCGACAGGGTCATCGATGAGCAACCGCACCGATCGATCCGACACCCTCGCCGACCACCTCGCCGCGCCGATCCGCGTCGGCGAGCCCGCCCGCGCCGGCGCCCTCGCCGTCTACCCCCTCTTCGGCCCGGCCACCGCGCTCGACTACGCCGCGTTCGCGTCGGTCGACGATCAGGTCGCGATCACCGAGCTCGAGGACGGGGCGTCGGTCAACGATCTCAGCGTCAAGAACGCGAGCGGGACGGCGGTGCTCCTCTACGAGGGCGAGGAGATCCTCGGCGCCCAGCAGGACCGTGTCCTCGACCTCTCGATCCTGCTCGCCCCGGACTCCGAGACCCGGATCCCGGTCAGCTGCGTCGAGCAGGGTCGCTGGGACGGCCGCCGCCATCGCGAGCGCTTCCGCCCCTCCCGCCAGGCCGCCGACCCGCGGCTGCGGCGGCTCAAGAACCGCCGGGCGCGGACCAGCGTCGCCGCCGGCGGTGTCGCCCGCGCCGACCAGGGCGAGGTCTGGCGCGAGGTGGCCGACCGTGGCGCCGAGCTGCAGGCGTTCTCCCCGACCGGGGCGATGAGCGACATCTTCGACGAGCACCGTTCGCGGGTCGCTGAGATCACGGCCGCGATCCCGCTCCACGACGGCCAGTGCGGCTCGGTCGCCGTGATCGACGGCCGGATCGCGATCCTCGACTTCGTCGGCCGCCCCGACGTCTACGCCACGCTGCAGCCGGCGCTCGTCGCCGGCTACGCGCTCGATGCGCTCGGCCACGAGCGCGGCGACGGACAGGCCCCGGCGGGAAACGCCGACGCGAGCACCGTCCGCGGCTTCACTCTCCTGGTCACCGACTCCCCCGGCGCCGCGCGGACATCCGGGCCCGGCCTCGGCGCCACCGCCCGCTTCGCCACGGGCGGCGTCGAGGGCTCGGCCCTGATCCACGCCGGCGAGATCGTCCAGCTCACCGCCTACCCGAGCGACGCCGACGACGCGCCGGCCGGGGCCGACCTCCGCGCCAGCGGCATCAGTCGGCCGTCACTGCGAACGGGACGGCGCGAGCGCTGAGAGCAGGCGGGGTCAGATATCGACGACGACCGCCCGCGACCGCGGCCGCCGGACCGTCTCGCCATGGCGGTCGAGCTCATCGAGATGCAAACTGATCGCCTCCCGGATCCGCGACTTCGCCTCCTCGGGATCGCGTCCGGTCGCGACGACTCCGGGCAGGTCGGGGACGTACGCGGACCATGTTCCGTCGGCCGCAGGCTCGAGAACACAGGCATAGTCGGTCATCGCAACTCCTTGATTCCGGTCGCTCGCCGGATGCTAGCGAGGGTCCCGACAGGCACCTCGCTGCCGCCGTCGCCCGCACCGGGAACCGTGACCTGTCTGCCCTCGGCGTTCCTCCACGTCTGATGGGAGCCACGCTGACGGACCAGCTCCCACCCGTGAGACTTCAGGATCGCGCGTACTTCCCGGTACTTCTTGGCCACGCTCCAAGAACCGCTCGGTTGCGAACTCCGCCCCCGCGCCATCTCGCATCGCTCCCGGTTGGTTGACAGCCCCGACGACTGACCTGAGGATGGGGCGATGAGCGTGGAGACCGAAGGCGGGGAGAGGACCTGGTTCGCCGCCAGCGACTTCTACGGCTACCTGCGGCCGGCGCGCTGCGGGCTGCGTCTCTGGCTGCGCGAGCAGGGCGTCGCCGAGGAGCCGCCGAGCGAGCTGCGCGAGATGCTGATGCGGCTCGGGATCGAGCATGAGCGCCGCCACCTCGCCCGCTTCCCGAACCATCTCGACATCGCGGCGCTGCCGCGGGCCGAGCAGCGGCGGGCGACGATCGACGCCGTCGGCGCCGGCGGGCGAGTCATCTACCAGGGCCGGCTCGAGGCTACCGCGGAGCTGAACGGCCGCGAGGTCGGCGTCGTCGGCCACCCCGACTTCATGCTGCCGGCGCGGCGCGGCTACGCGATCCGCGACTCGAAGCTGAACCGGCGGATCGGCCCCGCCACCGAGTACGTGCGCCTGCAGCTCGAGGTCTACGGCTGGCTGTACGAGCGGACCTTCGGCGCGCCGCCGGTGGCGCTGCAGGTCCATGCCGGCAGCGGCGAGATCCTCGACCTCGACTACGGGGGCGGGGCCGACGCGCTCGCCACCTACGCGGAGATGCTCGACTTCCGGCTCAGCGCCGCCGAGCCCGACGAGTGGGTCGGCGTCTCGAAGTGCTCGGGCTGCGGCTTTCGGGGCTTCTGCTGGCCGCGCGCCGAGGAGCGGCTCGACGTCGGCCTGCTCCCGTTCGCCGCCGCCGGCCTCGTCGACGAGCTCCACGCCCGCGGCATCGCCACCCTGCCCGAGCTGCTCGACCGCTTCGACGTCGCGGGCCTCGCCGCGGTCGAGCTGCCCTGGCGGGAGGGGACGCAACCGGTCGGCGATCGGGCCGAGCGGATCCTGCTCAACGCCCGGGCCCGGATCGAGGGGCGGCCGATCCCGATCAAGCCGCCCGCCCTGCCCGCCTGCGCGACCTGGGTGATGTTCGACCTCGAGGGGATGCAGCCGAGCCTCGACGAGCTCGAGAAGATCTACATCTGGGGGATGCAGCCGTTCGGGGCCGGCGCCGGCGCGTTTCGGGCCGGCGTCGCCGGCTTCGGCCGCGCCGGCGACCGGGCGGGCTGGGAGTCGTTCCTGCGCGAGGCCGGCGCGATCTTCGCCGAGCTCGGCGACGTCCCGTTCGTCCACTGGGCCTCCTACGAGCGGACCAAGCTCAACATGTACCTGGAGCGCTACGGCGACCGCGACGGCATCGCCGCCCGCGTCCTCGCCAACCTCCTCGACCTGCTGCCGATCACCCGCGAGTCCGTCGCCGTCCCCCTCTCCAGCTACAGCCTCAAGGAGATCGAGACCCTGACCGGCTACGAGCGGCGGCTGACCGAGTACGGCGGCGAGTGGTCGATGGCCCGCTACATCGAGGCGACCGAGACCGACGATCGCACCCGCCGCGCCGCGATCATGGACGAGATCCTCGCCTACAACCGCGAGGACCTCGAGGCGACCTGGGCGGTGCTGAAGTGGCTGCGGGGCCTCGGCGCGGCGGACGACGCGCGGCCCTGATGCCCTCGACACCTGCGGCCGATCGCACGTTGCCGCGGCCTGTGAACGCCGAGGCGGCCGCCGCCGGCCGGCGGCGCACGGAGAGCCGCGACCGGGGTCGGTGGCGGAAGCCGTGCCCAGCAGATACCCTAATCCTGATAGGGTTTCGGCTCTTGTAGCCAACCAGGGCTGAAGGCGGGGCGGCCGTGACCTTTCAGGAGGCCTTCGGTGAGCGAGCACCACAAGATCGTCGTGGTCGGCGGCGGGACGGGCGGGATCACGGTGGCGGCACGCCTCTGCCGCGCCCTCGACGAGCCCGACGTCGCGATCGTCGAGCCGTCCGCGACCCACTTCTACCAGCCGCTGTGGACCCTCGTCGGCGGCGGGGTCGTAAAGCGGGAGGCGAGCGCCCGGCCCGAGGCCGGCCTGATCCCGGACGGGGCCGAGTGGATCCAGGCCGAGGTCAGCGAGCTGCTGCCGGACGACAACGGCGTCCGGCTCGCCGACGGCCGCGAGATCGGCTACGACCACCTCGTCGTGGCGCCGGGCCTGGCGCTGCGCTGGGACGCGATCGAGGGGCTCGAGGGCCGCGTCGGCCGCGACGGGATCTGCTCCAACTACGGCTACGACCAGTGCGAGCGGACCTGGGAGACGATCTCGGCCTTCGCCGGCGGCACGGCCCTGTTCACGATGCCCGCGCCGCCGATCAAGTGCGCCGGGGCGCCGCAGAAGATCATGTACCTGGCCGACGACGCCTTCCGCAAGGCCGGGGTCCGCGACCGCTCGAAGGTCATCTACGGCTCCGCGACCCCCGGCATCTTCGCGGTCCCCGAGTACGCCGCGACGCTCAACCGGGTGATCGAGCGACGCGGGATCGAGACCCGCTACCAGCACACCCTGACCGCGATCCGCCCCGACGAGCGCGAGGCCGTCTTCACCGACGGCGACGGCGACGAGGTCGTGATCGGCTACGAGATGGCCCACGTCACCCCGCCCCAGGGCCCGCACGGGTTCGTCGCCCAAAGCCCGCTCGCCGGCGAGGGCGGCTGGGTCGAGGTCGATCGCGCGACGCTGCGCCATCCGCGCTACCCGAACGTGTTCTCGCTCGGCGACGCCTCGAGCCTGCCGACCTCGAAGACGGGCGCGGCCGTCCGCGGCCAGGCCCCGGTCCTGGTCGAGAACCTGCTCGCCACGATCGCCGGGGGCGAGCCGACCGCCGCCTACGACGGCTACACCGCCTGCCCGCTGGTGACCGGCTACGGGCGCCTCGTCATGGCCGAGTTCGACTACGACCTCAACCCGACGCCCACCTTCCCGCTGATCGACTCGGCCAAGGAGCGCTGGAGCATGTACCAGCTGAAGCGCTACCTGCTCCCGCAGTTCTACTGGCACGGGATGCTGCGCGGCCGCGGCTGAGCGGCGGCCCGACGCCGGCCGGCGATCGCCTCAGTCGTGGCTGAGCGGCTCGTCGGCCGCGCCGGCGGCGCGGCGGGCGAGGACGTAGGCGAGATCGGAGGCGCGGTTGACGTAGGCGATCAGCGCCGGCTCGATCGCGACGTCGCGCCGGCGGGCGGCGACGAGCTGCCGCTCGGCGCGGCGCAGCGAGGTGCGGGCGAGATCGAGCGCGGCGGAGGAGGCGTTGGCGCCGGGGACGACGAAGGCCGGCCGCAGCGGCCGCTCGGCGACGAGCCGGTCGATCGTCGCCTCGAGCGCGGCGGTCATCTCGGCGCTGACCCGGGAGACGCCGGCGACGAGCCGGTCGCGCTCGCGCGGGTTGGCGGCGATCTCGGCGGCGACGACGAACAGCCCGCGCTGCAGGGCGAAGACCGGCTCGGCGAGCTCGTCGTCGAGGAAGGCGCGGGCGAGGCCGAGCGCGGCGACCGCCTCATCGACGGTCCCGCAGAGCTCGATGACCGGGTCGGCCTTCGAGACGCGGCCGCCGAACAGGCGCCCGGTGCTGCCGTCGTCGCCGGTCTTCGTGTAGATCGGCGGGCCCTCGTCGGCGCTCATCGGCGCGGCTCCGATGCCTGCGGGGCGGCCCCCGACCACGGCTGCGGCTCGGCGTAGAAGACCTCGGTGTGGACCTCGGCGCGGGGCGCCCCGAGCCGCTCGGCGGCGTCGGCGCAGGCGGCGACGAAGCCGGGGGCGCCGGCGATGAAGACCTCGGCGCCGTCGAGCCGGCCGGCGAGCTCCGCCAGCAGCCCCGGGAGCCGGCCGCGCGGCGGCGGGCCCGCGCCGCGCGTCAGCGTCCGCAGGAAGCGGAAGCGCGGCTCGTCCCGCTGCCAGGCGGCGAAGCGCTCGCCGTCGATCACGTCGGCCTCGCTGCGGGCCGAGAAGAGCAGCGTCAGCGCCGGGCGCCGCGGCCTCGCCAGCTCCGCCTCGAGCAGGGCGCGGATCGGCGCCAGCCCCGAGCCGGCGGCCAGATACAGCGCCGGCCGCGTCGCGGCGGCGGCGCTGACGAAGGCCCCGTAGGGCCCGGAGACGCGGACCTCGTCGCCGACCGCGAGGCGCTCGTGGACCCAGCCGCTCGTCGGCCCGTCGGCGACGCGGGTGACGAGTAGCGCGATCCGTCCGTCGTCGCGCGGCGCGTTGGCGATCGAGTAGGAGCGCGGCGGGACCTCGCCGTCGCGGTCCTCGAGCAGCACGTACTGGCCGGGGAGGTAGGCGAGCGGCTCCGCGAGCGGGGCGAGCAGCAGCTCGACGATCGTCGGCGTCCGCCGCTCGCGGGCGAGGACGCGGTACGGCGCCAGCTCGCTCGTCGGCGTCCACGGGTCGCCGGGGGCGGCGGCCGGGCTGGTCGGTTGTCTCATGCGGTCTCCTCGCCGGTCGGTGCTGGATCGATTCCCGCGAGCAACAGGTGAAAGTAGACGAGTCCGGCGTAGGGCTGGTAGCGGGCGACGGCGGCGCGCACGCCGGCGTAGTCGAGCGGCCCCTCGACGCCGAGCCAGCGCGCGAGGTTGTTGCGGGCGCCGACGTCGTCGCCGGGGAAGACGTGCAGGCGGCCGAGGCCGCGTAGCAGCGCGTACTCGGCGCTCCAGCGGCCGATCCCGCGCCGGTCGGTCAGCGCCGCCACGGCGGCCTCGTCGTCGGCCGCGGCGATCGCCTCGACGTCGAGCTCGCCGGCGGCCACCGCGCCCGCGAGCTCGACGATGCTGCGCGCCTTGGCGCCGCTGAACCCGAGCGGCCGGAGCTGATCGGGCGTGAGCTCCGCGAGGCGGTCGGGAGCGGGAAAGGCGTGCCGCGCCGACGCCTCGACGGCGGCGCCGTGGGCGGCGGCGAGGCGGCTCAGCAGCGTGATGCCGACGGTGAGCGTGAGCTGCTGGCAGGCGATCGCGTTGACGAGGCACTCGAACAGCGTCGGAAAGCGCGGCGGCTTGACGCCGGCGAAGCGCTCCGCGAGCGGGCCGAGCAGGGGATCGCCGGCGACCGTGGCGTAGAAGCCGGCCAGATCGAGGTCGAGGCCGAGCAGCCGTCCCAGCGCCGCCCGCGCGGCGGCCTCGGCGCCGTCGTCGAGGTCGGCGCCGCGCACCGTCACCTCGATGCGCGGGCGCGCGGGCGGCGCAACCTGGACCGCCGCGAGCCCGACCGCGACGCCGCCGAGCTCGAGCGTGCGCTCGTACGTGGTGCCGTCCCAGCCGTCGATGCCGTTGTTGGGGCGCCGGCGCAGCGCCAGGGCGGTGAGGTCGAGCCGGAACGGCGGCGTCGCGGCGAGCGCGAACGTCCGCTCGGCCACCGCCGCTCAGCCTCCCCGGTCCGGACGGGAGAGCCGGGCCCCGGTCCCGGCCGGGACCGGGAGCCCCGGGATGCCTGTTTCGCTCGCCACCATCATCTTTCTGACACTGTAGCTGTGCAAAAAGTCGCCAGGGTGCCACGGGACCGGACCTGGGCCGGTGCCGCGAGCGGCTCAGCAGTCGCCGGCGGCGGCGCTGACGCCGGGCGCCCGGGCGACGAGCCACCGGGCGATCTCGGTGGCGACGCTCTGTCCGGTCGCGAACTGGCCGTCGCCGGGGATCGCGGCGAGGGTGACCGCGTACTCGGTCCCATCGACCTCGATCGCGCCCATCTGGCGGACCAGGTAGCGACCGTCGGCGCCCGGGCCCCATCCGCCCTTCCAGAGCGCCGGCACCCCTGCCGAGCCGAGGCCCCAGCGATCGACGGTGACGCTCCGCATCTGCTCGAGGATGAACTCGCGCGAGCTCGGCTCGCCGATGCAGCCGTTCAGCAGCGCGCCCATGAACCGCTGCTGCTCGGTCAGCGACCATTCGGTCTGACCGTAGGTGGAGAAGCCGTCCCGGCCCTGCGTCGAGACCTGCGTCTGCTGATCGCCGGCGGAACGCAGCACCTCGGTGACCTTGGCGGTGGCGGGGCCGAGGGCGCCGAGCTGGCCGAAGAGCTCAGCGGCGGCGGCGTTGTCGGAGCGGGTGATCGCGGCGCTGACCAGCCCGCGCTCGGTCGGGCCGAGGCCGCCGTCCTGCGCGGCGACGGCGAGCGCGATCGGGACCTTGATCGTCGACCAGGCGGGACCGGACTGCAGCGACCCGGCCCGGAGCGGCTCGGCTCCCGGCGGGCCGATCGTCGCCCCCACCTCGGCGCCGAGCTGATCGCCGAGCGCGTCGAGGTCGGCGGCGGGTCCCGCAGCAGCGTCGGCGGGTGCGTTCGGCTCGCGCGCGGCCTCGCGCCGCGCCGCCGCCACCCGCTTGCGGAGGCGCTCGATCCGGTCCGAGCGCGTCTGCTCGAGCGCGTCGATGTAGGGCTGGAGGTCGGAGATGTCGTCGTCGCTCGAGTTGCCGCAGCCGGACCCGGCCGCGACCGCGATCGCGGCGATCAGGGCGGCGGCGATCAGGGACCTGCTCAGGGGAACGCCACCGAGGCGTTGTTGCCGCCGCGACAGACGTTCGGCTGGCCGGCCGTGCAGTTCATCGTGTAGGTCTGTCCGGTCGTCGGGCTGTAGGTCGTGACCTGGCTCGGCTGGCCGGAGGAGTTGAAGTCGCCGGCGACGTTGATCGCGAACGCGCAGGACGTGTTCGGGCCGGCGACGATGCCCTGGCCGCAGTCGGTCCCGCCGGCGAACGGCGCCGCGGATCCGCCCGCGGACGAGGTGGTCGTGCTCGTCGTCTTGTCACCGGAGCCCGAATCGCTCTTCTGCGCGTGCTTGAGCTGCTTCTGCAGCTGCTTGATCTGCTGCTGCTGGCGTGCCTGCTGCTGGCCCTCCTTGCGGGCCGCGTTGAGCTCGGCCTGACTCGGCGAGTCGTCGCCGCACGCCGCCAGCGCGCCGGCGGCCGCGGCGGCGAGCACCGTGACGATGAGCAGCCGCGCGAGGCGGCGCTTCCGGGGATCCCCACTGATCATTCCCATACCTCCATGTGAACGGAACGAGGACGCTGACCATATCCGGGCACCTGCTCTTCCGACGCGTGACAACCGCGATCGCCGACACCTGCTCCCGCTCGGGGAGTACGAGGGAACCCGCGTCCTCTCGCCGCAGGCCCTGCTCGTCGAGATCGGCTCCGGCTGATCGCGCCGCTGTCGCGGGAACCAGCAAGGCGAAGCTGAACAGCACGGCGCTGCGTCAGGCGGCGGGCTCGGTCGCGATCAAGTCCCGGGCGAAGAGCGTCTTCGCGCGCCCGGCCGACCTCGCAAGCGCCCGCGGCGACGCATTGCCGCCCTCGACGAGCACCACTTTCAGGCCGTAGCGTCGCTCGCCGGCGGCGAGGCCTTCCGCCTGCTGCCGCGCGATCACGACCCGCCCGCAAGCGCGTCCAGCGCCCGACATTCGCTGCGCGCAGAGGTGTAAGCGGGGGCGATCCGCGGTAACAGAGGGGCATGGGCGACTCCCGAAAGACGGCCTTCGTGCTCTCGGGCGGCGCCAGCCTCGGCGCCGTTCAGGCGGGCATGCTGCGGACGCTCTACGAGCGTGGCGTCGCCCCCGACCTGATCGTCGGATCGTCGGTCGGCGCGCTCAACGGCGCCTTCATCGCCTCGCGCCCCGCCAGCGCCGCGACCGCACTGCAGCTGGCCGACGTCTGGCGCGGCCTCAGCCGCGGCAACGTCTTCCCGCTCGATCCGCTGACCGGCGTCCTCGGCTTCTTCGGGGCGCGCGACCACCTCGTCTCCGCCGGCGCCCTGCGCAAGCTCGTCGCCAAGCATCTCGAGCTGGGCAGGCTCGAGGACTCGCCGGTCCCCTTCCACGTCGTCGTCACCGAGCTGCTCAGCGGTCGCGAGCTGCGGCTCTCGAGCGGCGACGCGCGGCAGGCGGTCATGGCGAGCGCCGCGATCCCGGGCGTCTTTCCCCCGGTCGAGCGGGACGGGAGCCTGCTGATCGACGGCGGCGTCGCCGACAACACGCCGATCGTCCACGCGATCGAGCTCGGGGCCGAGCGCGTCTACGTGCTGCCGACCGGGGTCGCCTGCGATCTCCGCGAGGCGCCGCGCGGCGCCGTCGACATGCTCCTGCACGCGATGAGCCTGCTGATCATGAGGCGGATGCTGGTCGAGGTCGAGCAGCTGGGCGACCGCGCCGAGCTGATCGTCCTGCCACCGCCCTGCCCGCTGACGATCACGCCGATCGACTTCTCGCACGCCGATGAGCTGATCCGCCGCGGCCATGAGGACTCCTGCGAGTACCTCGACGCGGTCGCCCGCGGCGAGGCGCCGGCGCCGCTGCGGATGACGATGCACCTGCACGACCACCCGGCCGACGCGACGGCGGAATAGACGCGGCCGCCGAGGGCCGCCTCCCGGCCGAGGGCCGAAGGACGCGGTTGCGTCGATCCCTGTCGCGGCCCGTGAGACCCGCAGGCCGCGACGTAAGAAGGCAGCCCCAACCGTCACTAACGAAGTAGCGACACAAGAAAGGAGTAAGCAATGAGCAACGTAGTTGACCTGTTCCGGCCGGTCCCGTTTCCGTCTCGCGACCGCCTGCGCCATGACCCCTCGGCCCAGGCCTTCACCCTGCTGCGGATCGGCTTCGTCCTCTTGCCCCTGCTGATGGGCATCGACAAGTTCGCGAAGGTGCTGCAGCCCGACTGGCCGATGTATCTGGCCGGTGCCTACAACGACATCATCCCCGGCACCGCCCAGACGGCGATGTACATCGTCGGCGGCGTCGAGATCGCGGCGGCTCTGATCGTCCTCGTCATCCCCCGGTTCGGCAGCCTGCTCGTTGCCGGCTGGCTCGGCGGCATCGTCGCCAGCCTGATCATCGTCGGCGGCTACGGCGACATCGTCCTCCGCGATCTCGCCCTGTTGGTCGTCGCGCTGGCGGTCTCCCGGCTCGCCTGGGTCCAGCCGACGGTCCGCGGCGATCACGACCACACCAAGTCCATCGGGGGCGGAGTGGCGGCGACCAACGGGAGCGCGGCCATTCAGACACCCAACGGTGCCGCCGACCGCGACCGCGTCGGCCACCGCGTGGCCGGTTGATCCCTCGGCAGCGCGACCCCGGCGCGGACGATCCGTCCGCGCCGGGGCATGGCGGGCGATGTTCCGAATACCGTAGCACCGGATGCTACGATACTTCTATGGCACGCAACGTCTCCGTCCGCGAGCTCCGCAACTCGACAGCCGCGGTGATCGCTGGCCTCGAGGCCGGCGAGGAGCTCACCCTCACCGTCAACCGCCGGCCGGTCGCCGACATCGTCCCGCACGTGAGCGCGCAAAGCCCGTGGGTTCCGGCGTCGGAGCTACGCCGGATCATCGCCGAGTCCCCAGCCGACGCCGAGCTCCTGGACGACCTGGCTGAGATCCGGACGCCCACGCTCGACGAAGCTTGAGCAGGGCGATCGCGGACACCTCTATCTTCGTCGCCCGTGAGAGCGGCCGCGAGCTCGGTGCGATTCCGGAGGAGATCGCCGTCTCGGTGATCACGGTGGCCGAGCTCGAGCTCGGCGTCCTCCGCGCCGTCGACCCCACCGCTCGCGCAACCCGCCTCTCGACCCTCACCCGCGTACGGTCGACCTATCCGCTGCTTCCGCTCGACGCGGAGACCGCAACCTGCTTCGCGCGCATCGCCGCTGCCGAGCTCGGGCGCGGCCGGCGGCTGCGCCGGCACGACACCTGGATCGCCGCCGCCGCGCTGCGGCATGGCGCCGCGGTCCTCACCCAGGACGCCGACTTCTCCTCGTTCGACGAGGTGACGGTCCTCCGGGTTTGAGGCAGAGTCGCCGCGCAGCGACCTAGGATGGCGCCGTTGGGAGGTTGGGAACAATCGCGGCCGACCGTGAGACGCGGTCGAGCAAATGCCAACACCCGCTGCCGTCAGCTTCGGGAATCTCGCAGCGACCGCTAACCCGTGGCGACGGGACTGAACTGCATCACCGGGCGGGTCGCACCACTCGAGGCCGAGCTGGCGCGCCGGATCGCCGACGCGCTGCACCGGACGATCCGCGAGGTGCGGCAGGCGGGGATCGGGCCCGACGAGCTCCGGGCCGGTCTCGACGGCGCCTGCGAGGCACCCACCAAGGCGGAGGCCCTGGCGGCGATCTACGAACGGTTCCTGGCTGCCCGCGCCGACTTCTACGGTCCCGACGACTGCCTGCTCGCCGCCGACGTGGACCCGCCCCCCTGGGCGGCGCTCCACGTCGTCGGCCCGACCGACCCGCCGGCGGCGCTCGAGCGGCTGCTGCTCGACATCGCCGGGCGGATCGGCGTCTCCGTCTACCTCCCCGAATACGGGACCGAGGCCGACGAGGCGACGGCCGCCTTCCGCGACCGGCTCGCCGCGACCGGCGCCGAACAGACCGCGGCCGAGCCTCCCGACGAGCCCGGCTCGGGCCTGGCTCACGTCCAGGCGAACCTGCTCGGACCCCCCGCGGCCGGGCCGGCTGACGATTCGCTGCGACTCCTCTCCGCTCCCGATCCCGCCCGCGAGGTCCGCAAGGTCGCACGGACCTGCCTGCGCTGGGCCGACGCGGGCCTCGCCTTCCACGAGATCGCGATCGTCTACCGCCACGCCGACACCTACCGGGCGATCATCGAGTCGGTCTTCAACGAGGCCGGCATCCCCCTCTACCTCCACGAGGGCTCGCCGCTGATCGAGCGGCCGCTCGGCCGCCGGATCGCGGCGCTGCTGCAGCTCGCCGGGGGACGCTACGACCGCCGCGCCATCGTCGACTTCCTCGCTGACTCCGACCTCCCCGAGGAGACGAGGGAGCGCTTCGAAGGCTTCAACCCGTCGCCGGTCGCGAGGTCATAGCCCTTGCCGGAGACGATCTCGCGGCTCCAGTCGGCTGGCACCCGGACCCACTCGTCGGGCGGGAAGAACACCGGCTCGTTGATCGCGAGGCAGCCGATCCAGGTGTCGACGTCGATCGGACCCTTCCCACTCCGCTGCGAGAGCTGGCCCATCCGCGCGAGCAACTCGGCCAGGTCGGCGGTCCCGTTCGCGGCCCCGAACACATCCCACGCCTCCCACGCCGGCAGGACGGCACCGCGCGTGAACAGGCCGAAGCCGGCGATCGCGTTGTGCGGGGCCTTGAGCTTGAAGAAGAAGAGCTCGCCAGGAGCCAGGGCGCCGAACCGGTTCTGGCTCGGCCGCCAGAAGTTGACCTCGCGGAGCTCCGGTCGGGCCCGGAGGAACTGGTACCAGCCATAGTCGGTCGGAGCGACGTAGCCCCTCATCGCCGCCAGCGTATCCGCGCCGTCCGCGGGTTGTCCGCGGCGCGGGCGAGCGGGATCGCGGTCCGCTTAGTAGCGTTGGCCCATGGACACGATCTTCTGGATCCCGATCGGGGCGATCGTCGTGGGACTGTTGCTCGGGGCGGTGCTGGGGGCGAAGTCGCGGAGCAGCTCGGCGCGGAGCGGCATGCTCGTCGGCATCTTCCTCGGGGTGATGGCGACGTTCCCGCTCTGGGCGATCGGGCTGTCGAACGCCTGAGCGCGTCGCTGCGGTAGGGGCGTGGGTTGCCCGGCCCGGGGTTGAGCGGGCATGGGAATCTGCGTGGAGCCGGTCGACGGACCGGAGCTGGAGCGACTGGTCACGGCGCTTCTGAACGCGACCGGAGCCGTGAGCCAGGTGATCGACCGCCAGGTGGCGGCCGGCCACGGGGGCCTCGCGGTGATCGACCGGAGCGCCGAGCGGCTGCGGGCGATCCTCGCCGTGATCGCCGAGCATCACGGCGACGAGGAGCTGCGGGTGATCACCGAGTTCCTGGCGATCGCGACGATGCTGATCGCCGCGGAGGAGGGGTTCGCGGACGTCTTCGGGCCCGACGGCTTCCGAGCCGGCGGGACGCACGACCGCGACGACCTCGATCTCGACGATCCCGGCTGGCATGCAGATGGGGTGTAAGACATGCAGGACGCTATCCTGACGTCGATGAAGAGCCTCCAGGTCCGCAACGTCCCGGAGCCGACCCACAACGTGCTGCGCCAGCGGGCAGCCGCAGCCGGGATGTCGCTGTCCGATTACGTTCTCGCCGAGCTGGAGCGGATCGCCTCGCGGCCATCCGTCGCCGAGGTCTTGCGGCGGGCAGAAGCGCGGAGCGGCGGGGCGAGCCACGAGGCGATCGTCGCCGCGGTCCGCGCCGGCCGCGACCGTGACTGACCGGTGCTGGTCGTCGACGCGTCGGCCGCGATCGAGGCGATCGTCGCCGGCAGGCGACCGCCGGGCCTGATCGATCGCCTCGCCGACGAGGAGCTCGCGGCGCCGCACCTGATCGACGTCGAGCTCTCGCACGCGATCCGGCGCCTGGTTCGGCGCCGGGAGCTGAGCGCCGACCGCGGCGCCGACGCGCGCAGCGATCTCGCGGCGCTGCCGCTGTTGCGCTACCCACACTGGCCGCTCGCCGACCGGATCTGGGCGCTGCAGGACAACCTGAGCGCCTACGACGCCGCCTACCTGGCGCTTGCGGAGGCGATCGAGGTCCCACTCGTCACCTGCGACGCCGCGCTTGCGGAGATCGCCGGCGCGAACGTCGAAGTCGAGCTCTGCCCGCCCGCGGACTGAGCCCGGGCCGTGCGGAACCGCGGAACTACCCCATCTGGGGGAGGTTCCACGGAGCCGTGCGGGTCGGCGGACGCTGCGGGTCGGCGGCGGGATCAGGCCCGCGAGCCGGTGTCCGTGATCAGATCGGCCGGACCTTGAGGTCGTGGCGCAGGTAGACGTGGTCGGGGTCGTTCGGCTTGTAGTAGGCCGTTGCCGAGCCGTGGATGTAGGCCTTCTCCTTGTAGTACCAGGAGACCTTGCAGCGGACCCGGATCGGCGACAGGTTCTTGCAGTCGTGGATCTTCTTGTCGTGGCCGTATCGCCAGTACTTGCCGGTGCTCTGCTTCAGGTAGCGGGCGATGTAGAGCTTCGCCGCCTTCTGGGTCATCCGCTGCGTGCGCTCGACGACGCTCGGGCCCCGGCTCGAGGACGTCGCGCCGGCCGGCGCGACGGTCGCGACCATCAGCGCCGCCAGCACCACGGCGACGATCGCGCCGCCTCGAATCTTGCTCATCCCGTTGCCTCCCTCGTGGTTGGACTCAGCCTATTGGTCGGCGCCGCGACAACCAAGCTGACACGCCTTGCTCGCTACCCCTCCCCCACCTCGTAGCCGGCCGCCGCGAGGGCGGCGCGGATCTGGGCGGTGTGGTCGGGGCCGCGGGTCTCGAGGGTGAGGTCGACGGAGGTCTGGGAGAGGTCGAGGTCGGCGAGATCGCGGACGTGGGAGACCCCGAGGATGTTGGCGCCGGCGTCGGCGATCGTGCGGAGCAGGTCGGCGAGGCCGCCGGGGCTGTCGGGGACGCGGGTGGTGATCCGGACGCGGCGGCTGGCGGCGAGCTCGTGGCGGTTGATCGCGGCCGCGAGCAGGCGCGGGTCGACGTTGCCGCCGGAGAGGATCGCGACCGTGGCGCCCTCGGGAGCGGGCGCGACGGCGCCGGTCATCAGCGCCGCGAGGCCGATCGCGCCGGCGCCCTCGGTCACGAGCTTGGTCCGCTCGGCGAGGCGGACCATCGCGGCGACGATCGCCTCGTCATCGACCGCGACCATGCCGTCGAGCCAGCGCTCGATCAGCGGCAGCGTCAGCTCCCCCGGCCGCTTGACGGCGATGCCGTCGGCGATCGTGCTCGCGCGCTCGACCACGACCGGGCGGTGGGCGGCGATCGAGTCGATCATCGGCGCGCAGCCCTCGGCCTGGACGCCGATGACCTCGATCGCCGGGTCATGAAGCTTCAGCGCGATCGCGGTCCCGCTGACGAGGCCGCCGCCGCCGACCGGGACGACGACCTTGCGGAGCCCGGGGAGCTGCGCGGCGAGCTCGATCCCGACGCCGGCCTGGCCACCGATCACGTCCGGGTCGTCAAAGGGGTGGACGAAGACGAGGCCCTCGGCGGCGGCCGCGTCGCGGGCGAGCGCGACGCAGGCGTCGACCGACTCGCCGCCGCGGACGACCTCGCCGCCGAAGGCGCGGACCGCCTCGACCTTGCCGATCGCCGCCGCCTCCGGCATGTAGACGCGACAGGCGATGCCGAGGCTGCGGGCGGCGTAGGCGAGCGACTGGGCGTGGTTGCCGGCGCTGCCGGTGACGACGCCGGCGGCGCTGCCGCTCGCGAGCGCGTGGAGCTTCGCGAGCGCACCGCGGAGCTTGAACGAGCCGGTCCGCTGCAGGTTCTCGGCCTTGAGCACGATCGCGCCCCCGACCTCGGCGCTGAGGCTGCGCGAGCTCACCGTCGGCGTCTCGCGGACGAGGCCGCGCGATCGGTCGTG
Organism: Solirubrobacterales bacterium; assembly: GCA_041393495.1. GTDB lineage: Bacteria > Actinomycetota > Thermoleophilia > Solirubrobacterales > 70-9 > RHKX01. Next base: position 19,926 of record JAWKKA010000023.1, read on the forward strand.
AACGGCCCGCAGTGTCTCCAGCGACGGATTCGCGAGGCTGTCGGGAAGCTCGGTCACGGTCTCGTTACGAGTGTTCCGCGGGACACTGCCACGCTCGTCACGGTCTCGTCACCAGTGTTCCGCGGGACACTGCCACGCCCGTCACGGTACCCGCCACCAACAGTGCTCCGGCGGACACTGCCACGCCCGTCACGGTCTCGTTACCAGTGTTCCGCGGGACACCGACGAGGCTGGGCGAGCCCAGGGAAACGGCGGCCTGCCGCTGGCGGCCGCCGGGCCATCGGACGCGCTCGGCATCGGTGGCGTCTCAGCCGAGCGCGACCGTCGCGGCGATCTCGACGCCGGCGCCGAGCGGCAGGCCGGCGACCTCGACCATCGCCCGCGCCGGGGGGTCGGCGGCGAAGTGGGCGGCGTAGGCGGCGTTGATCTCGGAGCCGGCGCCGAGGTCGGTGGTGAAGACGCTGACCATCAGCGCCCTCGCGAGGCTGGTGCCGGCGGCCGCGCAGACGACCTCGAGGTTGGCGAGGCAGCGCTTCGCCTGCTCGCCGGGGCCGGCCTCGATCAGCTTGCCGGTCTCGGGATCGATCGGGACCTGCCCGGAGCAGTAGAGGACGTCGCCGTGGGCGACCGCGTGCGAGTAGGGGCCGGCCGCCTCCGGGGCGCCGATCGCCTCGACCGTCTTCCGTTCCGTCATTGCGCCTTCCTTTCCGCTGCTGCCGGCTCGCCGCCGGCGCGCCGCTCCGGGTGCGCGACGATCATCGCACCGGCGCGGTGCGCGCGCTCGTGCCGGGCCCAGTCTGCCGTGCTCGTTTCGTCACGGGATCGTTGCGCTATTGTTACATCGCCAAGTTGGAGGTGATGTAACATGGCAAGAATGAAGCGACTGCAGATCTCGCTCGAACCAGACCTCGACGAGGAGCTCGCGCGGGTGGCGCGGGCCGAGGGCGTCTCGAAGGCCGAGATCGTTCGGCGCTGTCTGCGCGAGGAGATCGAACCGCTGCCGCCGCTCGAGGAGGATCCGTTCTTCAAGCTGATCGGCAGTGCCGAAGGCGGCGGTCGGCGCGATGCCGAGGATCACGACGAGATCATCTACGGACCGAAGCACGGGCCGTGGTCTTCGTAGACACCTCCTTCCTGGTCGCGGCGCTCAACCCGGCCGACGACCACTTCGAAGCCGCGGTCTCGCTCGCTCCGGTCCTCGAGACGGCGAGGCCACTGACGACCAACCATGTGGTCGGGGAGTCGTGGACCCTGGTCGGCCGGCGCTACGGTCGTCATATCGCCGTCCGGCTCCTCCGATCCCTGCGCGACAATGCCCGCTACACCATCGTGCACGTCGATTCCGACGCCGAGGAGCGGGCGTTCGACTGGCTCCTTCGCCACGACGAACGCGAGTACTCGTTCGTCGACGCGACCAGCTTCGAGATCATGCGCGGCCACGGAATCGAGGAGGCGCTTGCTTTCGACCATGACTTCGAGGCGGCCGGCTATCGCACCATCCGGCCGTAGGGCGGCGCCGCCCGACGGCGTACCTTCGGCGGCGTGAGCCGCACCGCCGAACAGGAGGCACTGATCGACGCCGGGCCGGCCTCCGGCGATCCGTTCGAGGGCGAGTTGACGATCGCGTTCTTCCGCTTCGTCGCCGCCGACGGGACGTTCGCGGTCGCCGAGGCGACGCTCGCCGACGGCACGGCGATGCCGCTCGTCGGCCCGCTCGGCCACCTCGCCGAGGACGAGCGGGCACTCGTCCGCGGCACCGTCGAGCACCACCCCCGCCACGGCTTGCAGATCACCGTCGCCGAGGCGCAGCCGCTCGACCCGGCCGGGGCCGAGGGGGCGCGCCGCTACCTGCGCTCGCTGCCGGGGATCGGCAGGCAACGCGCCGCCGAGCTCGTCGCCGCGCACGGCGACGACGTCTTCGCCGCGATCGACGCCGACCCCTACGCCGCCTTCGCGGCGATCAGGGGGGTCGGGCCCGAGACCGCGAGCCGGGCCGCCGAGCAGTGGGCCGAGCGGCGGATGGAGCGGCGCCTCTACACGCTGCTCGCCCCCTACGGGCTCGCCCGCTGGGTCGGCGAGGTCGTCGCCCTGCACGGCTCCGACGCCGCCGACGCGGTCCTCGCCGATCCCTATTCGCTGACGCAGATCGCCGGGATCGGCTTTCACAGCGCCGACCGGCTCGCCGTCGATCAGGGCATCGAGCCGGGCTCGCGGTCGCGGACCCGGGCGGCGGCGCGGCACGCGCTCGGCGAGGCCGAGTCGCGCGGGCACACCCACCTGCCGAAGGGAGAGCTCGTCGCGGCGCTGCGGGAGCTGCTCGGCGCCGAGCCGGCCCTCTCCCACCTCGCCGGCGACGAGTCGCTCGTCGTCGAGGACGGGCTCGTCTACCGCGAGTGGACCTGGCGGGCCGAGCGCTGGCTAGCGGCGACGCTGGCGGCGATGGCGCGCTCGGAGCCGGCCTGGACGAAGCCGCCGCTGGCCGGCGAGACCGAGGGGCTGACCGGCGAGCAGCGCGAGGCGGTCGCGCACGCGCTGACCCGGCGACTCAGCGTGATCACCGGCGGCCCCGGCACCGGCAAGACCCACCTGACCCACGCGCTCGTGCTGATGGCGGCGACGCGGAAGCTGAAGATCCGCCTGCTCGCACCGACCGGCCGCGCCGCGCGGCGGCTGACCGAGGCGACCGAGGGGGCGCCGGCCGCGACGATCCACAAGGCGCTCGAGTGGGTCCCCGGCGAGCTCCCCGGCCGCGACGAGGACGCCCCGCTCGAGGCCGACCTCGTGATCGTCGACGAGTCCTCGATGCTCTCGCTCGAGATCTGCCGCCACCTCGTCGCCGCGATCGGGCCGCAGACTCACCTCGTCCTGATCGGCGACGTCGACCAGCTTCCCCCGGTCGGGCCCGGCAAGCCGTTCTGCGAGCTGATCGACTCCGGGCTGGCGCCGACGGTCCGGCTCGAGCACGTCTTCCGGCAGGCGCGGCGCTCGATGATCGTCGCCGCGGCCCACTCGATCCGAGCCGGCGAGCCGCCGCGCCGCGAGCCGCGCCCGGACAGCACGACCGGCGAGGGGAACGAGGTCGCCGAGATCCGCGACTTCTTCCGCCACAGCCGCTCGACGGCGGCGGCGCTCGCCGACGACGTCGTGACGATGGCGACCGAGCGGATCGGTGCCGAGTTCGGCTTCGACCCGGTCCGCGAGGTCCAGGTGCTGGCGCCGATGTACCGCGGGGCGCTCGGCATCGACGCCCTGCACGCGCGGATCCGCGACATCCTCTGCGGCTCCGCCGAGCGCGTCCTCGACGGCCGCTTCCGGGTCGGCGAGAAGGTGATCACGACCCGCGCGATCCCCGAGCTCGAGATCACCAACGGGACGATCCTCGTGATCGACTCCGCCGACGACGCCCGCTCCGAGCTCCGGCTCGAGACCGACCTCGGCGATCACGTCGTCCTCCCCTACGAGCAGGCGCGGGCGCTACGGGGAGCGTTCTGCACCTCGGTCCACAAGGCACAGGGGATCGAGCTGCCGGCCGTGATCGTCTGCCTGCACTCCAGCCACGCGCCGCAGCTGCTCTCCCGCAACCTCCTCTACACGGCCGTCACCCGCGCCGAGAAGCTCTGCGTGCTCGCCGGCGACGACCGCGCGATCGCGCGGGCGCTGCGCAACACCGACGCGACCGACCGCCACTCGCGGCTGCGCGAGCGGATGCTCCGCTGAGCGACGCCGGGCGGCGGGGTCTGGACGGACGTCCAGCCCGCTTGCAGGAGCGGTCGTGGTCTGCGAAGGTGCATGGAGCTTCCCGAAAGGGCTCATGCGCATCAACGAGCAGCGTTTGGAGAGCGGGGGTGGGCGCCGCGGCGCAGTCGCCGTCGCGGTGGCGGTCGCGCTCGCGACCGGTGCCCTGCTCGGGGTCGCGGCATTCGCTGCTGCGGCCGCCGGGCGGGTGCCCTCGAACGTGATCGCGATCGCCGGCGGCGAGTTCGGCCCCGACAACGAGACCGCCGTGATCGGCGTCGTCAGATCGCCGAACCGGCGCTGCCTGCGCAACCGCCGGATCGTGGTCACGCTGAAGGAAGACGCCAGCACGATCCCCCTCGACGTCGCCAGGAGCGGCAACAACGGCGGCTGGCAGGCGCGCGGGCCGACGGGGATGCTCGGTCCCGCCGTGACCGCGATCCAGCTGCGGCTCGAGCCGCGCAAGGTCGGCAGGGGGTCGGGCGCGATCCGCTGCCGCGGCGACAGGGAGACGCTGTCATGAGCCGGGCGCTGGGCGCGATCGCCGCCGTGACCCTCGCCGTCACGCTGGCGGCCGCCGCGACCGCCGCCGCCGGCAGGGGCGACGTCAGGGCGTCGACGCGGATCGCGGTCGACGCGATGACCGACAACTCAGTGGACGCGATCCTGATCGGCTCGATCGACTCGAGGAGGCCGAAGTGCCTCGACAACCGCAGGGTCAGGGTGACGGTGGTCCCGCAGAGCGGGCCCAACCTGGCGTTCGACGTCGCCAGGACGGGCGGTGGCGGCGGCTGGTTCGCGATCGGTCCCCTCGACGAGGTCGAAGCGATCGGGCCGATCGACGCGATCGAGCTCGCGGTGGCGAAGCGGAAGCTCCCGCTCGCCGGCGACCGTGAGCTGATCTGCGCCGGCGTGCGCAAGCGGGTCGGCCTGAGCTGAGCGGCCCCGCGGGCGCCGGGCGGCTACCAGACGGTGCCGCGCGGGTCGAAGCCGCGCAGGCGCCGGTCGCGGGTGATCAACCCGGCGCCGGCGGCACGGGCGGTCGCATAGATCAGCCGATCGGCGGGATCGCCCGGGAACGCGTCGGCGAGCATGCCCGCTGCGGTCGCGACGGCGGGCAGCAGCGGCACCGCCTGCAGCCCGGGGCGGGCGAGCGCCTGGCGGATCCAGCGCTCGACGGGGCGGTCGGTCCGGATCCGGCCCTTGGTCGCGAGCATGGTCACCTCCCAGCAGGAGATCGAGGCGACGAGGACCGTCCCGGCCTCTGCGACGGCCATGGCGGCGCGGTCGCTGAGCCGGGACGGATCGGCGACCCACCAGATCCAGGCGTGGGTGTCGAGGAGGACGGTCAACCGCCGGGACGGTCGGCGTCCCAGTCGAGCCCGAGCGGCGCGACGAGCTCGTCGTCGCCGACGAGCTGCTCGATCGAGCCGGTATCGGCGGAGACGTCGTCGGCGTCGCGGGCGGCGATCGCGACCAGCAGCGCCCCGAGAAACCAGGGGATGTAGAGGTAGAACCAGTGCTCGAGGACGAGCTCGACGGCGATGATCAGGGCGGCGCTGAGCGCGGCGATCTGGATCAGCGTCCGCCGCCACGGGAAGAAGGCGACGAGCACGGTGAGGACCACGAGCCCGGCCTTGAGCGCGGTGTGGAGCCCGCCGAGCCCCCACATCCCCCAGATCGAGAACGGGCTGTCGCGGTCGAGCTGGCTCTGCACGGTCCGCTCCCAGAACTGTCCGAAGCCCGGATCGACCGCAGGATAGGCGAGCAGGAGGCCGGCGAAGAGCAGGAACGAGACAGCGAAGAGGACGAGCGGCCGGACCGCGGCGGCGCGGTCGGCGCCGGTCCGCAACCGCAGGCCGCGGCCGCCGACGGCATAGAGCGGCACGAGCACGAGCGGCGCGAACTTGGCCATCGCGGCGCCGGCGAGCAGTCCGCCGCGGGCGAGCGGGCTCGCGAAGAAGACCAGGCTCCAGACGAGCAGCGCGCTGATCAGCTCGTCGTTGGAGTTGCTCTGGGTGACGAACGCCGTGTAGGGGTAGGCGACCCAGGCGAAGACGAGGACGAGCCCGAGCACGTTGCCGTCGCGGTCGGGGAAGGCGGCGGCGAGGAGCCGGCGGACGCGGCCGCCGCGAGCGGGACGGGGGCCGTTCCGGTACCCGGCGCTGCCGGGCCCGGGCGCAGCCCCCCCGCCCCCCTCGCCGGCCTCGTCGTCCTCGGCGACGCTGCGGCGGCGCCGGACGATCACGATCCCGAGCGCGAACAGCCCGGCGATCGTCGCGAGGTCGAAGAAGACCGTCGCGGCATGGGCCGCCGGCAGGTCGTCCCAGCTGCCGCTCCACGGCAGCGCCGCCTCGAACGGGACATAGGCGAAGTAGTTGGCGGGCCCGTAGGTGTCGCCGGTCGGGTTGTCGGTGGGGAAGGAGTCGTCGTAGATCGGCTCGGCGTGGGTGATCCTGTCGGCGCCGATCACGCCCGCATAGCCGACGTCGATCACCCCCGAGTCGGCGAGGTTGCCGGCGAGCCGCAGCGCGATCAGCGCGACCGCGGCGGCGGTCAGCAGCCAGACCGGCGTGCTCGGGCGCAGGCCCTCGCCGGCGGTGTCGTCGAGGCCGTGCCCGCGGAAGCCGATCCAGAGCATCCGCGCGAGCAGGTAGGCGAGCAGCGGATAGACGATCGGGACCGAGACGTCGATCCTCGCGGCGTTGAAGAACGCCTGGCTGATCCCGAAGGCGAGCAGGACGAGCAGGTCGAGGTGGACCCACTTGCGCCAGCGGCGGAAGTCCCAGAGGCCGGCCGCGAAGACGAGCGCGAGCGGGATCCAGACCCAGGGGGCGTTGAGGACGTGCCCGAACTGGCCGGGCTTGCCGCGCGCCATCGGCCAGTCGACGGCGGGGCCGGTCCACGACTGGGTCGCCTCACCGGTCTCGCCGTCGACGATGACGAGGTTGACCTTCTCGCCGTTGATGAAGTAGGCGACCTCCCAGGTCCGGACCGGCTCGGCTTGGACCGATGCCGTGAGCACGTCCCGGGAGGTCAGCGACTCCTTGCGGGCGATCACCTTCGGGTCGGTGTCGGCGATCCTGACGGCCTCGCGGGCGGAGACCCGGTAATCGGCCGGCGTCGCCGGAAAGCCCGACGGAACCGAGGTCCTCGCCGCCCAGGCCGGCGCGACGAAGACCAGCGCCGCGAGAACGGCGGCGCCGAGGAGCAGCCCGGCGCGCCTCACGCCGGGCGGTCGGGAGCGTCCGCTATTGGCCCCGGTCCTCCGGCTTCGGCTTCTCGCGGGCGACCTGCGCGGCGGCCTTCGCCTTGTCGGCGACCGAGCCCTCCCCCTTGGCGACCCCCTTCATCCTTTCCGCCTTGCCCTTGAGGGCGTCGGAGCCGCCCTGCTGCTCGACGAGGTCCTTTGCCTTTTCCGAGAGCTTCTTGAAATTGACCATGCCGGAACTATGCCACCCTCGGGGGGCAGGCCCGTCGCCGGCTCAGCGGTCGAAGGTCCAGAGCTTGTTGCCGATGAAGTTGACCGGCGTCGCGAGCGCGACCGCGATCGCCTGGCTCGCGAGCTCCGGCAGCCCGACGACGGACACGAGCAGCTCGAGGATCGCCAGGTTGACGCCGAGGCCGACGATCGAGACCGTGAAGAAGCGGGCCGCCTGAAAGCCCGCGTGCGCCTCGGTCGCGCCCTGGTGGCGGAACGTCCAGTGGCGATTGAGCAGGAAGTTGTTGGTGACGGCGACGACGAACGCACCGACCGCCGCGAGCAGGTGGTCGAGGTCGACGCCCTTCGCAAGCAGCGTGAAGACGGCGAGGTTGATGACGTAGCCGGTCCCGCCGACGACCGCGAAGTGGAAGAGCTGCAGCCAGTTGCCGGGCTTCCTGGTCCCGAGGTGGACGCGGCGGATGATCGCCCACGCCCAGTTGGCCGCCGTCTCCCAGCGGCCGGCGGGAGGGCGCGCGGCGACGCCCTCTCCTGTCGGGAGATCGTCAGGCACGCCGCGAATCCTAGTTCGCGAGCCCGAAATGACCCTCGATCAGCGAGTAGACGTCGCTGATCGCCCACTGCTCGCGCTCGGGGCGCTCGCCGTCGAGGCCGACCGTGAGCAGCGCGCCGAGCGAGTCGGCCGCGAGCAGCGAGCCGTGGCTGCCGCCGGGCAGGTGGTTGCCGCCGCCCCAGTCGATGCACTCCCAGCCGGGCGCGAGGCTGACGAGGATGTCGGCGGCGTTCGGGTTGGCGAGCGCCGACCAGAGGCGGGCGAGCGCGTCCGGGTACTCGTCGCTGAGGAAGCGGCCGCCGGCGACGCGGGCGCTGAGCGCCGCCGGGTCGCCGTCGAGCTGCCAGCGTCGGCCGCGGCGGTCGCCGACCTCCTCGCCGGGGCGGAAGCGCAACTCGATGCCGCTGCCGCTGACGGCGGCCCAGCGGGCGTCCGCCGCGCCCTCGGGGGTGATCCAGGCGAGCAGGTCGATCCCCTCGACGTCGTGCTCGAGGTGGGCGGAGACCTCGGCCCCGAGCCGGGCCCGCTCGTCGGCGTCGCGGGGGAGCAGCCAGATGCCGGCGCCGCGGCCGCTCGGGCCGACGGCGAGCTGGTCGTCGGCGCCGAGCTCGGCATTCGGCCGCAGCACCTGCCAGCGCTCGCCGAGGGCCGCCTGCAGATCGAGCGGATGCTCGACGAAGCTCTGCGCGTGATCGGCCATGACGATCACGGCGTTGTCGGCGAGGAACCGGTCGACGCCGCCGTGGGCGCCGATCAGCTCGGCCATCGCGTCGTCGGCGAGCGCGATCGCCTCGCCCGTCTCCTCGGGCCCGTCGCGGTGCGAGTAGTAGTCGTTGTCGGGCAGCGAGAAGAGCAGGAAGTCGTAGAGGTCGCGCTCGACGAGCTCGCGGGCGACGCAGGCGGAGTAGGCGTCGCGGGTCGCCGGCCGGGCGAGCGTCGGCTTGCAATCGACCCGGCGCGAGGAGTAGAGCTCGCCGTAGAAGAGCTCCTCCGGGCCCCAGACAGCGTGGTGGAACTTCGCGGCGTTGGCGAACGCCTTCAAGAGCCCCTCGAGCCCGACCTCGTGCCGGGTCCGGCCCCGGTAGATCAGAAACGGCGTGCACGCGGTCCGCAGGCCGGCGTCGGCGAGGCGCTCGAACAGCGTCGGGGTCTCGAAGTTGAGGTGCCCCATGTTGAGGTTGTAGACGGTGTCGTAGAGGGAGCGGAACAGGCCGAAGGCGCGGGTCGCCTCGAACGACGAGCCGTACTCGACGTAGCGCTGCTCGGCGCGGTGGTACCAGTTCATCCCCGGGATCAGGTGGCGGTCGGGGCGGACGCCGGTGGTGATCTCCGACGTGCATACCGGCGTTACCGAGGGGAACGAGGAGACGCAGTCGGTGACGAGCTCGCCGCGCTCGATCAGCCGCTTGAAGGTCGGCGCCTCCCCCGCCTCGACCGTCTTCAGCAGCATGTCGGCGCGCAGCGAGTCGACGACCGCCAGGACCAGCTTCCGCTGTCCGCCCGGACGGCTCAGCGGAGGATCCGCAGCCCCTCGTACTTCTCGCCGGCCCGGCGGCGGCGGCCGAGGGCGAGCCAGACGAGCGCGGCGAGGGCGGCGAGCGAGACCGGCGGCACGAACAGGCTGAGGGCGGCGAGGACGATGCCGGCGGTCGCGAATGCGACGATCAGGAAGTTGGCAGCGTCGGCCTCCTTGCTGCCGGGCTCGTTGCCCTCGGCCCGGGCGATCGCCCCCTCGAGGACCGGGAACGCCACCGAGGCCGCGAAGGCCGACGCGGCGGCGCCGGCGAGCAGGCCGGGCCAGGCGACGTGGGCGTCCTCGGCCAGCGAGGCGGCGAAGCAGACCGCCCCGATCGCGGCGAGCACCGCGATCGCCGGCCAGCGCAGCGCCTCGCGGCCGCGCGCGAGCATGAAGATCACGACCATCGCCAGCAGCGTGATCAGAAACCAGGTCCGCTTGATGAACTCGTAGTCGCTGCCCTCGGGATTGATGCCGGCGTGCAGCGCGGCCATCATCGCGACGAACAGCGCCGCGAGCGGGCCGCCGATCCCGACCGCGAGGGCGAGCCCGAGCCCCTGGCAGATCGCCATGAACAGGTCCATCTGCGCGGGCAGCCTAGTTGATCGAGAGGCCGCGACGCCCGGGCCCGGGGCGATTCCCGGTTCCTCAGCCCGGTGGCTCGCGGGGCGGCTCGTCGCTGCCGCCGGCGAAGTCCTCCGGCGTGACCTCGTCGAGGAAGTCCTTGAACTTCTCGACGACCTCCTCCTGGTCTTCGACCTCGTGCTCGAACTCGATCGATGACTCCTCGATGACCTCCTCGGCGGCGAAGATCGGCGCATCACAGCGAACCGCGAGGGCGAGAGCGTCGGAGGGGCGCGAGTCGATCTCGACCTCGGTGCCGTCGATCGAGAGCGTGATCGTCGCGTAGAAGGTGTTGTCGCGGAGCTC
>JAWKKA010000024.1:0-30085 GCA_041393495.1 Solirubrobacterales bacterium
CCCCGCGATCCGGTCTGGGAATACGTGCTCTGGCCCGATCAGGCGGCCGACTGCCTGGCCGTCCAGGAGAAGCGGGTCAGCTTCGTCGGCCACTCCCACGTCGCCCTGTTCTTCTCGGCGGCCGACGGCAGCGACGCCGAGCCGGCGGAGGCCCACGGCTATCAGGCCGGGGCCGGGACCCGGCTCGAGATCGGCGAGGGCCGCTGGCTGATCAACCCGGGCAGCGTCGGCCAACCGCGCGACGGCGATCCGCGCGGCGCCTGGCTCGAGCTCGACACCGAGACGTGGCAGGCGACCTACCACCGGGTCGGCTACGACATCGAGCGGGCCGTCCGCTCGATCGAGGCAGCCGGCCTCCCCGATCACCTCGCGCGCAGGCTGTTTCTGGGGCGGTGAAGCCGCAGCTACACTCGCCGCCGATGTCGCCGGGACGCCTGACCGCCTCGTGCCTGGCCGTGCTCGCGGCGGGCGCCGCGATCCTGGGGTGCGGGTCCAGCGGCCCGGTCCAGGTCGACATCCCTGCGGAGACCGTGACCGCGATCAACGGCAAGCTCGACCAGATCCAGCAGCGCTTCGCGGACGGCGATTGCAGCGGGCGGAACTCCGCCGAGAGCAGCCTCGAATCGCTGCGGGCCGCGGTCGGCAGCCTCGAGGTCGACCAGCAGTTCATCGACGACGTGAACGAGATGCTCGACAACCTCGACAAGCAGATCGCCGACCAGTGCCAGGCGCCCGACGAGACCACGACGACGTCGACCGACACGCTGCCGACGGCGACGACCCCGACGGCCACCGACACGCTGCCGACGGCGACCGAGACGACGACGAAGGAGACGACCGAGACGACCACGACCACGACCCAGACCACGACCACCGCACCGACGGGCCCGCCCACGACTCCGGGCGGCGGCAACCCGGGTGGCGGCAACCCGGGTGGCGGCGGACCCGGCGGCGGCGTCTCCCCCGGCGCCGGCAAGCGGGAACGGGCGTCGAAGCGGGACGGCGGCGGCAAGCGGAAGCCCGGCGGCGGCGTCAAGGCCTCCACGGACGCCAGGAACGGCAAGGATTCGAGGCGATGAGCGGCACCACGATCGCCGACCGCTATGAGCTGGGCGACCGGCTCGGCAGCGGTGGGATGTCGACCGTCTACAAGGCCGTCGACCGGGTCCTCGAGCGGACCGTCGCCGTCAAGGTCCTCGCCGAGCACCTCTCCGACGACGAGAAGTTCGTCGCCCGCTTCCGCCGCGAGGCGCTGGCGGTCGCAAAGCTCGTCCGCCCGAACATCGTCCAGGTCTACGACACCGGCGTCGACGCCGGCCGCCACTTCATCGTCATGGAGTACGTCGAGGGCCGCTCCGGCGCCCAGCTCCTGCAGCGCGACGGCGCGCTCGGGCCCCAGGTCGCGGTCGAGATCGCGGCGCAGGCCTGCGCCGGGCTCGGTACGCGCACTGGATGGGGATCATCCACCGCGACGTCAAGCCCGGGAACCTGATGGTGATCGGCGGGCCGGCCGGCCAGACCGGCCGAGATGACCGTCAAGCTCGCCGACGCTTCGGGATCGCCCGCGCCGCCGAGCAGACGCGGCTGACCCAGGTCGGCTCGGTCGTCGGAACCGCCGCCTACCTCTCTCCCGAGCAGTCGCGCGGCGAGGAGGCGACGCCGATCTCCGACGTCTACTCGCTCGGCGTCGTCACCTACCAGCTCACCTGCCGCGCCTCCCCTATGAGGGCAACAGCCTCGCCAGCTGGCGATCCGGCGCGAGAACGAGCGGCCGCTGCCGCCCACCAGCTATGACAAGGACATCCCCGAGGCGCTCTCGCAGGCGGTGCTGAAGGCGCTCGAGAACGAGCCCGAGGACCGCTACGTCGACGCCCTCGCATACAGGAGCGGCCCTGCGCGGCAGGCTCGCCAGGATCGTGCCCGCCTCGGAGGCGACGACGCGCCTCGTCGAAGGGCGCAGCACCGCGGCCACCCGGGTCGCCCCCCGCGAGCCGCGAACCCCGCCGGCGCCGGCCCGCGCCGCCCGGCCGCGGCGGACCTCGCCGCCGCCGCGACGGGCGCCCGTCGCCCCGGCCGCGGCGCCGCGCAAGCGGTCGCGGTTCAGCAGCTTCGTCCGCGCCGTCCTCGCGATCCTGCTGGTCGCGATCGTCGCCGGGTTGATCGCCGCGGCGATCCTGCTCGCCACCGACGCCGGCCAGAACACCGACATCGGCCGCTTCATCAGCGACAACGTCGACGAGCAGATCCAGAACATCAAGGACTACATCAACCAGGCGACCGGCAACTAGACGATCCTCTGGGCCGGCCCGGCGGCGGTGCGTCCGGTTGCGGATGCGGCCCAGAGCGCGCCGCGATCGACCTATCGACGCGGCGTCGGACGACCTCGCGAGCACACGCGGGACCGACCGGCCCGCCGCCGATCACCCGACCATGCCGGACCGACCGGCCCGCCGCCGGCACCGGCGCGGTCAGGCGGGACGGATCGATGGACCGCCGCCCGCCACGCCCGCCTCCCACGGCGTCGCCCCGGCCATGATCGCGTCTGCATAGTCGCCGTAGCGGCCGGCGACGATCGCCTCGCGGGCCCCGGCGACGAGGCGCTGCGCATAGACGAGGTTGTGGACCGTCAGCAGGCGCACGCCGGTCAGCTCCTCGGCCCGCGACAGGTAGTGAACGTAGGCGCGGCTGAAGTGCGCGCAGGCGGGACACGGGCAGCCGGGGACCAGCGGGTCCGGCTCGCTCTCGTTGTGGCGCTTGCGGACGTCGTAGCGGAACCGCCGGTCGGGCAGCGGCGCCAGCGCCATGCCGTGGCGCCCGAGCCGGGTCGGGACCGCGCAGTCGAACGCATCGATCCCGACCGCGATGCCGGCGACGAGGTCGTCGGGCTCGCCGATGCCGAGCAGGTGGCGCGGTGGCGCGGTGGGCAGCATCGTGACCGTCATCGCGACGACCTCGCGCATCTGCTCCTTGTCGCGCCCGAGGGTGCCGCCGATCGCGATCCCGTCGATCGCGGTGGCGGTGATCTCCGCTGCCGACTGGCGGCGGAGATCCTCGTGCGTCCCACCCTGGACGATCCCAAAGACCGCCTGGCCGGCGGGTCCGTTGGCGGCGTGCCAGTCGAGGCAGCGCTCGAGCCAGCGGTGGGTGCGCTCCGTCGATGCCGCCGTGTAGTCGTAGTCGGCTCGAAACGGCGTGCACTCGTCGAAGGCGAGCGCGATGTCGGAGCCGAGCCGGGCCTGGACCTCCATCGACCGCTCCGGCGAGAGGAACCGCTCGGAGCCGTCGATGTAGGAGCGGAACCGAACCCCGTCCTCGCCGATCCCGAGCACCCCGCCCTCCAGCGGCGGCCGCCCGCGGCGCCCCTTGACCTCGTCGGCGACGCCGCCGAACGCCAGCGAGAACACCTGAAAGCCGCCGGAATCGGTGATGATCGCCCGCTCCCACCCCATGAAGGCGTGGAGGCCTCCGAGCGCCGCAATCCGCTCGCTACCGGGCGCGAGCATCAGGTGGTAGGTGTTGCCGAGGACCATCTCGTAGCCGGCGTCGGCGACCTCCACGGGCAGGAGCCCCTTGACCGATCCGCGCGTCGCCAGCGGCACGAAGCACGGCGTCTCGACCGGCCCGTGCGACGTGTGCAGGACCCCGGCCCGCGCGTCGCCGTCGCGGGCGACGATCTCGAAGGTGAGGCGGTCGGGGTCGCGGCGCATGGGCGCAAGCCTATGGGCGCGGCCTCGGCCCCCATCGACCCGCGGTCCACCCAGATCGCGCTCACCCGCGCCGCGGTTCCGGACCGCTGGGGCGCCTGGCGCCGAGATCGCGTCGCAGGCCACCCCGGCGCGGCCGGCCGCGGGCCGTTCCGCGGAGCCCGCCCCCACCGCGCCAGCAACCGATGGCGAGGTGGCCCGGGCGGCGGTGGGCTACTCGCGCAGCGAGCTCCCCGTCATCCCCTCCGGCTTCTCGATCCCGAGCAGGTCGAGGGCGGTCGGCGAGACGTCGGCGAGGATGCCCGGGTGGAGGGCGATCCCGTGAACGGTCGCGATCAACGGAACCGGGTTGGTCGTGTGGGCGGTGTTCGGGGAGCCGTCGGGCTCGAGCATGTGCTCGGCGTTGCCGTGGTCGGCGGTGACGATGCAGGCGCCGCCGGCGGCGTGGACGGTCGCGACGACGCGGGCGAGGCAGGCATCGACCGCCTCGACGGCGCTGACGGCGGCCGGGATCGACCCGGTGTGCCCGACCATGTCGGGGTTGGCGAAGTTGATGATCCCGAACCGGTAGCCGCCCCCCTCCCACGCCGAGGTGAACGCGTCGGCGGCCGCGGCGGCGCTCATCTCCGGCTTGTGGTCGTAGGTCGGGACGTCGCGCGGGGAGTCGGCCATCTTCCGCTCCTCGCCCTTCCACTCGACCTCGCGGCCGCCGTTGAAGAAGTAGGTGACGTGCGCGTACTTCTCGGTCTCGGCGACGTGGATCTGGCGGCCGCCGGCGCTGCTGATCACCTCCGCCATCGTGGTCGCCGGCGCGCTCGGCGGGAACGCGACCGGGTACGGCCAGCCGGCCCGGTACTCGGCCATCGTCGTGACGTCGAGGCCGGGGTCGGCGCCGCGCTCGAACCCGTCGAAGTCGGGATCGCCGAGCGCCGCAACGATCTGCCGCATCCGGTCGGGGCGGAAGTTGAAGGTGATCACGACGTCCCCCGGCTCCATCCCGTCGTAGTCGCCGATCACCGTCGGCTTGATGAACTCGTCGGTGTCGCCGGCGGCGTAGGCGTCGGCGACCGCTTCGCCGGCCGTGGACGACCGCGGGCCGGCGGCATGGGCGATCGCGTCGTAGGCGAGCTTCGTCCGCTCCCAGCGGTGGTCGCGATCCATCCCCCAGTAGCGGCCGCCGAGGGTCCCGATCCGGCCGGCGCTGCGGAGCCAGCGCTCCACCTCCTCGACATAGCGAGCGCCGCCCGAGGGGCTCGTGTCGCGGCCGTCGGTCAGCGCGTGCAGGACGAGGTCGGGCACGCCCTCGCGGGCGGCGAGCTCGATGCAGGCCTCGATGTGCTCCCAGCCGGAATGGACGCCGCCGTCGGAGACGAGGCCGATCAGGTGGAGGCGGCCGCGCGGGCTCTTGCGGGCCCGCTCGCAGGCGCCGACCAGGGCCTCGTTCTCGAAGAAGCTGCCGTCGGCGATCGCGGAATCGATCCGGGCCAGGTCCTGCTTGACGATCGCGCCGGCGCCGAGGTTGAGATGGCCAACCTCGGAGTTGCCCATCTGCCCTTCGGGGAGGCCGACGTCGTGTCCCGAGGCCGAGAGGGTGGTGTGCGGGTACTGCTCCCAGAGCGCGTCGAAGGTCGGCGTCGCAGCCTGCGAGATGGCGTTTCCGGGACCGGGATCGGCGAGCCCCCAGCCGTCGAGGATCACGAGCGCGAGGCCCGGGACCGGGAGCGCGTCGGGCCCGCTGGGGATCCCGGTCATCGCCGCCTCCTCACGCCGCCGCGACGATCGCGGCGAAATCGTCGGGATCGAGGGACGCGCCACCGACCAACGCGCCGTCGATCTCCTCCTGACCGAGCAGCTCGGCGGCGTTGTCGGGCTTGACGGAGCCGCCGTACTGAATCCGGATCCGCTCCGCCGCATCCTCGTCGCGGGCACCGACCAGCGAGCGGATGAAGCCGCAGGCGTCGTTGGCCTGCTCAGCCGTCGCGGTTCTGCCCGTGCCGATCGCCCAGATCGGCTCGTAGGCGACGACGATGTCGGCGAGGGCAGCGGCGTTGACCCGGGAGAGCGCCGCATCGATCTGCCGCCGCAACACCCGATCGGTCTCGTCGCTCTCGCGCTCGGCCTCGCTCTCGCCGACGCAGAGGATCGGCAACAGACCCGCCGCCAGCGCCGCCGGGACCTTGCGGGACAGCGCTTCATCGCTCGCCGAAGAGCTGACGCCGCTCGAGTGGCCGAGGATGACGCCATCGGCGCCGGCGTCGCGGAGCATCGTCGCCGAGACCTCGCCGGTGTAGGCGCCGGAGCCCTCGAAGTACATGTTCTGCGCGGCTACTCCCACGGGCGCGCCCGCGCAGGCCTCGACGACGGCGGGGAGCGCCAGATAAGGCGGACAGACCACGACCTCGGCGCCGCCCTCATCGCGGCCCCCGAGGCGCGGCAGCAGCCGCTCGCAGAAGTCGCGCGCCTCGGCGATCGACTTGTTCATCTTCCAGTTCGCCGCGATCAGCGGACGTCTCGCCATGCTCAGCCCTCCTCGCTCGTATCCGCGTCCAGCAGCGCCTCGACGCCGGGCAGCGGCTTGCCTTCGATCAGCTCCAGCGATGCGCCGCCTCCGGTCGACAGCCAGCTCACCCGGCCGGCGAGCCCGAACTCCGTGAGCGCGGCCGCGGAGTCGCCGCCGCCGACGATCGTCGTCGCGCCGGTCGCGGCCACGGCCTCGGCGACGGCGCGGGTGCCGGCCGCGAAGGGTGGCAGCTCGAACGCCCCCATCGGGCCGTTCCAGAAGACGGTGCCGGCGGCCGCGATCGCGTCGGCGTAGGAGCTCGCGGTCGCCGGGCCGACGTCGAGGCCCATCATCCCGTCGGGGACGTCGACGCCGTCGATCGCCACCGGCTCGGCGGTGGCCGCGAAGCTCGCGCCGAGGACGAGGTCGGTCGGCAGCCGCAGCTCGCAGCGCGACCCCTCCGCCCGTCCGAGCGCCGAGCGGGCCAGCTCGACCCCCTCCTCCTCGACGAGCGAGTCGCCCGTCGCATGCCCCGTGGCGCGGAAGAAGCTGAAGCACATCGCCCCGCCGATCAGGATCGAGTCGGCGATCTCGAGGAAGCGCTCGATGACGCCCACCTTGTCGGTCACCTTGGCCCCGCCGAGCACGACGACGAGCGGCCGATCGGGGTCGGCGAGCACCGCGGTGAGCTCGCGGACCTCGCGCTCGAGCAACAGCCCGGCGTAGGCCCCCAGCAGGTGGGCGACGCCGGCGGTGGAGGCATGCGCACGATGGGCGGCCCCGAAGGCGTCGTTGACGTAGAGGTCGGCGAGCGCGGCCAGCGCCGCCGCAAGGTCGGGGTCGTTCGCCTTCTCCCCCGGCTCCCAGCGGGTGTTCTCGAGCAGCAGCACCTCGCCGGGCTCGAGGCTCGCGAGCAGCCGGCCTCGACGTCAGGGGCCGACCACCCCGGCGCCAGCGCCACGTCGGTGCCGGAGGCTCACCGAGCCGCGCCGCGACCGGCGCCATCGAAGGCTCCGGATCGCGGCGCCCTTGGGACGGCCGAGATGCGAGCAGAGCACGATCCCCGCACCGCGTTCGCGGAGCAGCTTCACCGTGGGCAGCGCCGCCCGGATCCGCGTGTCGTCGCCGACCCCCCCGTCCACGAGCGGGACGTTCAGGTCGGCGCGCACCAACACGGTGCGGCCGGCGACGTCGGCATCGCGGACCGACGCCTTGCCGAAGCGGCCCTTCGCGCCCACGGTCCCTCCGGCCTAGAGGACCTTCGCAGCGAGCTCGACGAGGCGGTTCGAGTAGCCCCACTCGTTGTCGTACCAGGAGACGACCTTGAGCAACGTGCCCTCCATGACCATCGTCTGCGCGGCGTCGAAGACCGACGAGCTCGGGTCGGTGACGATGTCGGTCGAGACGATCGGGTCCTCGGTGTAGGAGAGGATCCCCGCGAGCGGGCCCTCGGCGGCGGCCTTGACCGCCGCGTTGACCTCCTCGACCGAGGTCGCGCGGGAGACGTCGCAGGTCAGGTCGACGACCGACCCGGTCGCAACCGGGGCCCGCACCGCGATCCCGTTCAGCTTGCCGTTCAGCTCCGGGAGGACGAGGCCGACCGCCCTGGCGGCGCCGGTCGTCGTCGGGATCAGGTTCAGCGCCGCGGCGCGAGCCCGGCGCAGGTCCTTGTGCGGCATGTCCTGAAGGCGCTGGTCGGCGGTGTAGGCGTGGATCGTCGTCATCAGCCCCTGTTCGATGCCGACCGCCTCGTGGACCACCTTCGCGAGCGGCGCCAGGCAGTTCGTCGTGCAGGACGCGTTCGAGATGATGTGGTGGGACTCTGGGTCGTAGTCGTCGAAGTTGACGCCGAGCGCCACCGTGACGTCCGGCTCCTTCGCGGGCGCCGAGATGATCACCTTGCGGGCGCCGGCCTCGAGGTGCTTGGCGGCGTCGGCGCGGCCGGTGAAGAAGCCGGTCGACTCGATCACGACATCGACGCCGAGCTCGCCCCACGGGAGCTTCGCGGGGTCGCGCTCCTCGAGGGCCGCCATCGACTTGCCGTCGACCGAGATCGAGCCGTCGCCGACCTCGACCTCGCCCGGGAAGCGGCCGAGGATCGAGTCGTACTTGAGGAGGTGCGCGAGCGTGTCGTCGTCGGTCAGATCGTTGACGGCGACGATGTCGAGGTCGGTGTCCGACTCGTATGCGGCCCGAAAGAGGTTCCTGCCGATCCTCCCGAAGCCGTTGATGCCGACCTTGACTGCCATTTGGTCCTCCTCGGTTGCGAGCTGTGGGTGGGGGGCGGCCGCGTCCGATCGCGGCCGGCGGGCTAAGCCTATGCGGGTGCGTGTGATCCTGCCCCCGTCGCCACTACGGACGCGCCTACGGGACTCATCCCCCCCGTGGCGACCAGCGGAAGTACCGCATGGTCAGCAGGATTCCGGCGACACCCCAGGCGGCCACGACGGCGAGATGGCCCCAGTCGAAGCCCGCCCCGCTCGTCGCCGGGTCGTAAGCGGTCAGCAACGCCTGAAAGAACGGGCGGATCGGAAAGAACGCCGCGAAGCTCAGCACCGCGTCGGGGATCTCCGTCTCGGGCACGAAGATGCCGGAGAGGAAGTAGAGCGGCAGCACCGTGAAGTTCGTGACCGGCGACGCCGCGTCCTCGCTCGGGATCGCGATGCTGAGCGCGAGGCCGAGCGAGCAGAACGCGACCACGCCGACGACCAGCGTCACGAGCAGCGCCGGGATCGTCGTCGTCGGCACCGCGACGCCGTAGAGGACGGCGCCGAGCAGGGTCACGATCACGACCATCAGCAGCGAGATCACGAGCGCGTTGCCGATCCGCCCACTGACGTAGGCCCACGTCGGCAGCGGCGTCCCCCGCATCCGCTTCAGGCGGCCGCTCTCACGCATCTCGACGAGCCGCATCGCGACGTTGACGAGCGTCGCCGAGACCACGGCCAGCGTGATGATCCCCGGCACGTAGTAGGTCGAGGCCTTGATCCCGAGGCCGGAGATCTCGTTGTCGCCGAACAGCGACGCGAACAGGAGCAGGAACAGGACCGGGAACATCACCGTGAAGAACACGGTCGCCGGGCTTCGCCAGAAGACCTTCTGCTCGTAGCGGAACTGGTGACGGACGAGGGCGGCGGCGCTCACGAATCGCGCTCCTGGCGGGTCAGCTCGAGGTAGACGTCCTCGAGGCTCGGGCGGGCCACCTCGAGGCCGTCGAGGTCGACGCCACTCGCGAGCGCCCAGCCGGTCAGGTCGTGCAGGCTCCGCGTCGGATCGGCGGTACGGAGGCTGAGCCGACCGTTCGAGCGGGTCCACTCGCCGGCGACCGCCGCCTCGATCGCACCGGCATCGGCGCTCTCCGGAAGCCGGAAGCTGATCAGCGCGTCGGCGTCGCGGCGGCCGCCGAGATCGTCGGGGCTCCCCGCGGCGATGATCTTCCCGGCGGCGATCACGGCGACGCGATCGGCGAGAGCCTGCGCCTCGTCCATGTAGTGGGTAGTGAGCATGACCGTCTTGCCGAGGTCGCGGAGTCCCTCGATCACCTGCCAGGCGGCCCGCCGCGCCGACGGGTCGAAGCCGGTCGTCGGCTCGTCGAGGAAGAGCAGCTCGGCATCGCCGATCAGCGCCACCGCGACGTCGAGCCGACGCTGCTGGCCGCCGGAGAGCCGTCCGGCGCGGTCGTCCGCTTTGTCCGTGAGCCCGACGAGCTCGATCGTCTCGACGACCGAGCGCGGATGTCGGTAGTAGCCGGCGTACATCTCGAGCGTCTCGCGAACGGTCAGCAGCCGCTCCATCTGGCATTCCTGGAGGACGAGGCCGATGCGACCGCGCCAGTCGCGACCGGCCTCGGCCGGGTCGATGCCGAGGACCTCGACGGCGCCGGCATCGCGGTCGAGATAGCCCTCCAACACCGAGATCGTCGTCGTCTTGCCGGCGCCGTTGGGGCCGAGGAACGCAAAGATCTCGCCCTTGCTCACCTCGAGGTCGATCCCGCGGACGGCCTCGAGGTCTCCGTAGGACTTGCGTAGCCCGCTGACGCTGATCACCGCTTCCGCCACGGGCGGAGATTATGAAGGGCGGGCCCGGCCGGCCGCCCGCGCGGCGGCGGCGCAGGCGGACGCGCGAGCATGGCCCGGCCGACCGGGCGGCGCTCAGCCGGCCTTGTTGAGCTGCCGGTGGATGTCGCGGGCGAGCTTTCCCGGAATGCCGGGCACCGCTTCGATCTCCTCGGCGGAGGCATCGAGGAAGCGTTCCGGGGAGCCGAAATGGCTCAGCAGGGCGCGCTTGCGGGCCGGGCCGATGCCACGGAGCCCGTCGAGCACGGACCCGGTCATCGACTTGCTGCGGCGCTTGCGGTGCAGGTCGAGCGCGAAGCGGTGCGCCTCGTCGCGAACCCGCTGCAGCAGCCGCGACGCCTCCGATTCGGGCCGGATCGGCAACGGCGCGGAGCGTCCCGGCACGTAGACCTCCTCGAGGCGCTTGGCCAGCGAGATCACGGTGGTGCCGCGCTCGATCAGCGGCTGCAGGGCGCGGACGCCGGCGGCGAGCTGGCCCTTGCCGCCGTCGATCACGATCAGGCCCGGCAACGCCGCGAAGCTCGCGTCGAGCTCGGCATCGTGGGGCGACTTTCCGCTCTCGTCCATGTAGCGGGCCAGCCGTCGCGCGAGGACCTCGTTCATCGACGCGAAATCGTCGGAGCTGGCACCGATGCCGCGGATCCGGAAGCGGCGGTAGTCCGACTTCCTCGCGGCCCCGCCCGCGAAGACGACCATCGAAGCGACCGTGTGCTCGGGCCCGAGGTTCGAGATGTCGTAGCCCTCGATCCTGACCGGTACCTCGTCCATTCCGAGGGCCTCGGCAAGCTCCGCCAGCGCCTCGGTCCGCTCCCGCCGCCGCCGCTCGCGGCGTAGCTTGTCCTGGGCGAGCGCGAGGCGGGCGTTGCGCTCGGCGAGCTCGCGGAGGCGGCGCTTGTCGCCGCGCGAGGCAGCGCGGACCTCGACGGTGGCGCCGCGACGCTCGCCGAGCGCCTCGGCGAGCAGCGCCGTCCGCGCCGCCAGCTCCTGCCCGACCACGACCAGGGGCGGCACCGTCGGCGAGGCCTCGTAGTACTGGGCGATGAACTGCTCGGCGACCTCGGCGAGGTCACCCTCGCCCTTGTTGTCGAGGTAGAAGCCGTGCCGCTCGCTCAAGACGCCGTCGCGGACCTGGAAGACCTGCGCGTTCGCCTCCCGACCCTCGACCGCGACCCCGATCAGGTCGGCGGTCCCGACCTGATCGCCGGCGACCTGCTGGCGCTCCATCAGGGAGCGGATCGCGGCGATGCGATCGCGAAACAGCGCCGCCCGCTCGAACTCCTGGGCGGCGGCGGCCTCCTCCATCTTGGCGAGCAGGTCGCGCTCGACCTCGCGGTAGCGCCCCGACAGGAACCGGCGGATCGCGTCGATGTTGCGGCCGTACTCCGCGGCGCTGATGTAGCCGACGCAGGGCGCCCCGCAGCGCTTGATGTAGTAGTCGAGGCACGGCACGCCCGAGCGCCGCCCGGGCTCGGGACCGTCGCAGGTCCGGTACTGGAACAGCTTGCCGAGCAGCTCGAGGGTCTCGCGAACGCGCCGGGCGGTCGCGTACGGCCCGAAGTAGACGCGGTTCGGCCGGTGCCGCTCGCGCGTGAAGTAGACGCGCGGGAACTCCTCGTCGAGGCTGATCCCGATGTAGGGATAGGACTTGTCGTCGCGGAGCTTGACGTTGAGCAGCGGCCGGTGCCGCTTGATGAACTGCTGCTCGGCGATCAGCGCCTCGGCCTCCGTCCCGGTGACGAGGAAGTCGATCGACTCGATCTCGTCGGCGAGCCCGCCGAGCGTCGAGCGGGACGAGAAGTGGCTCGCGATGCGCTTGCGGATCGACCGCGACTTGCCGACGTAGATCACCCTCCCGCCGGCGTCGCTGAGCATGTAGACGCCGGGCTGGTCGGGCAGCCGCTTGCGCTGCTCGGAGATGCTCTCGCGGCGCCGCTCGGCCCGCCTGTCGTCGCTGCCTGCCATCGCCTCGGAACTGTAGGGAGGGGCGCCGCCATACACTCGCGCCTGCCCCGGCCCGCCGACCCCGTGGAGAGAGCATGAGCGACCCCGTCACCCACCCGAGCCCGCCCGATCTGAACACGATGCGGTTCGAGGCCGAGGGACCGGTCGGCACGCTGACGTTGATGCGTCCCGACGACCTCAACGCAATGGACCCGGAGATGATCGCCGAGCTTGCCGTGATCGCCCCCTGGCTCGCCGACCGGGCGCCGATCCGGGCCCTGATCGTGACCGGCGAGGGGCGCGCGTTCTCGGCCGGCGGCGACATCAACTGGTTCCGACGCGGGATCGAGGACGCCGGGATCGACCTCGTCCAGCAGGTCCGCCACGGCGCCGACGTCCTCCACCAGGCGATCGTCGATTTCAAGCGGATCCCCTACCCGGTGATCGCGGCGGTCAACGGTCCCGCCGCCGGCGCCGGGTTCTCGCTGGCGCTGATGTGCGACATCCGGATCGCCTCCGAGAGCGCCTTCTTCGCCTGCGCCTACGGGCGGATCGGCGCCTCGCCCGACGGCGGCATGACCTACTTCCTGCCCCGCGTAATCGGGCCCGCGGCGGCCGCCGAGCTGATGCTGGAGGACCCGAACCTGACCGCGGCCGACGCGCTCGAGCGCGGCCTCGTCTCCGCGGTCGTACCCGCCGGGGAGCTGCTCGCGGCCGCCGGCGCCAAGGCCGTCGAGCTGGCCGCCGGGTCCCCCCACTACCAGCGGATGGTCAAGCAGCTCGTCTGGGGGAGCCTCGACCACTCGCTCGCCGACCATCTCCAGCTCGAGCGCCACGGGATCGCCGACTCGATGGGCACCGACGACCTCCGCAACGGCGTCCGCGATTTCCTCGCCGGCGAGCGGCCGAGCTTCGACGGCCGCTGAGCGACCGCTGCGCCGGCATGGTGCCGAGCTGCGACGGTGGGCTGGAAACGTTCGCCCGCCGCCGCCCACTGCTCGGCGACGCGCCAGGAGTAGGGTTTCAACGTAGCCAACGGAGAAAAGGAGGGAAGGGATGAAGATGCGACTTCTGACCGTGGCGGCGGTGGCCGCCCTGACGGCGGCGGCGCTCGCGCTCGCGGCGTGCGGCGGCAGCGACGAGACCAACACCGAGACGACGGCGGCCGCGACGACGACGAGCGAGACCACGACACCGGCAGGCGGTGGCGAGACCGTCAACTTCGAGGCCGACCCGAGCGGTCAGCTCGCCTACACGGAGACCGACGTCACGGCCAAGGCCGGCAAGGCGACGATCGACTTCGACAACCCGTCATCGGTCCAGCACGATGTCGTCATCGAGGACCAGTCGGGCAACGAGATCGCGAGGACCGACATCATCAGCGACTCGCAGACCAGCACCTCGGCCGACCTGAAGCCGGGCACCTACACCTTCTTCTGCTCGGTCGACGGTCACCAGGCGGCCGGCATGGAAGGCACGCTCACCGTCAAGAAGTAGGAACCGCCAAACAGAGGGAACCGGCAACGGCCGGGGGCGTTGGCCTGCGGTCAGCGGCAGACCGGGTACCGGGCGCCCTCGGCTCCCTACCGCCGGCGTCGGCGCCGACCGCAACGCGACCTCGGCGGCGACGGGGCCGACCGCAACGCGACCTCGGCGGCGACGGGTCGCTGCGGCACCGCTAACCGTCGACGAGCACCCGGCCGACGCTGTCGGCCACGCAGCAGGGCTTCTCGCTGCCCTCGACCTCGACCGTGAACCGGGTCACCTGCTGGTACCAGCCACCGCCGATCTCGTCGAGCGAGACGATCTCGGCGCTCGTCCGGATCCGCGAGCCGGCGGGGACCGGAGCCGGGAACCGGACCCTGTTCCAGCCGTAGTTGACGCCGAGCTTGAACCCGGTGGTCGCGATCAGGGTGCGCCGCATCCCGTCGATCAGCGAGAGCGTCAGGTTGCCATGGGCGACCGTCGTCCCGTACGGGCTCTCCCGCTCGGCCCGCTCGCGATCGACGTGGATCCACTGATCGTCGCCGGAAAGGCGGGCGAAGTCATCGATGTCGGCCTGGGTCACCTGGCGCCACTCGCTCGGCCCGATGGACCTGCCGACCATCGCCTTCGCCTGCTCGATCCCGTCGATCGTGACCAGTGCCATCGGCGCGGCAGCCTATCGTCGCGCCCCCCGACCGCGGGGTCAGGCAACGAGCCGGACCTCGAGGACCGGCGGACCTCCCGGCAACGCGCCGGCTCCATCGAGGAGGGCGAGGATCCGGGCGACGTAGGCCTGCGTCTCCGGGTAGGGAGGGACGCAATCGCAGGCCGAGACGGCCCCGGGTCCGGCGTTGTAGGCGGCGAGGGCGAGCTCGGCCGACCCGAACTGCGCGAGCAACTCGCCCATCAGCCGCGCCTGGGCGTCGATCGCGGCAGCCGGATCGAACGGATCGCCGAGGCCGTACGCCGCCGCGGTCGCCGGCATGAACTGTGCGATCCCCTGCGCTCCCGCCGGCGAGACCGCGCTCGGGTTGAAGTTCGACTCGGCCATGAGCTGGGCGGCGAGCAGCGCCGCCGAGACGCCGTGCCGCGACGCCGCCGCAAGGAGCGGCGCCCGAAACCGCGCCGGCACGAAGCCGGGCAGCCCGGCGCCGCCCGCGGCCCGGCCGTCGGGCGTTGCGGCCGCCGACGCAACCCTGTCGCCCGCCGCCGAGCAGGGCGCCGGACCGTCGACGTAGCCGTAGTGCCAGGGCTCCCAGCCGTAGCGCTGCACGAACCCGAACCGCGTCGCGTTCGCCGCCAGCCAGCCGTAGGCCGCCGGGGAGCCGAGGTCGAGCTCGGTCCCGCAGCGGTGCAGGGACGTGCCCGGAGGAGCAACCCAGCGGGGGTCCGGATTCGCGCTCCAGAGTCGCTGCTGCTCGGCGTCGGAGCGGTAGGCGGAGTTGACCACGAGCGCGACGCCGGCGGCCCGTGCCGCCGCAACCATCGTGTCGAAGGCCGCCGCCACGTCCGGGCGCATCGGCTCGCCCTGCCGGTAGGCGAGCGGGCCCGAGTAGCCGCCGCCGCTCGCGACCGCGGGCGGGGCGGCGGCGGCGGCCGGCATCGTCACCTCCGCCCTGGCGATCACGGTGGTACGGGCGCCCCCGGTCCCGTCGGTCTCCCCGTCGAGGCCGATCCGCGCCCCGGCCTCGACGCGGACCCGGAGCGGCGCAAACGAGGCCGCCTCGGGGAAGCCGACCTCGACCAGCGACCGCTCGAGGCCGTTCCGGGCGGCCGCGATCGCCGCTGCCCGCTCGGCCCGGTCGAGGTAGTCGGCCCGCGACAGGTGCACCGGATTCGGGGCCCCGTTCGGAAGTCGCGCCGGGGTGAACAGCCGCGTGAAGTCGTCGCGCATCGACCGGGCGGCCGAGATCGCGGCGAGGTCGGCCGAGCGCTGCAGCCTCCCCTTCGCCGTCGCCGCGCCCCCGATCGCGACCAGGATCAGCGCCACGGCGACGATCAGGAGCGCGATCCCGAGCACCGCCGGCAGCGCCTGGGCGTGCTCGGCGCTGAGCCTCCCCATGGCCGGCGCCTCGCGCACGCCGGCCCGGCGCGGGACCAGCGCCCGGGCAAGCCGCAGGGCTCGCCGGCCGCTCTCACCGCCGGGCTCGAGACCGGCCCGCACGCGTCTGCTCCCGACGACACCCATCGCCGGCAGCCAGGCCTTGAACGGGATCCCGGCCGCCCGCAGCTCGGCGGCGAGCAGCGCGATCAACGGCCGATCGGCGCCGGGCCTGCCCTTGACGAGCACCGATCGGCGCCGACCCGCGGCGGCCGCGAGCAACGGGCGGAAGTCGGCCGGCTCGCAGATCGCAACCACGAGGTCGGCGCCGAAGCCACCCTCGAGCACGTCATCCAGAGTCGTCGTCGGATCCCTCCCGACGGCCGGCTCGGGCGTCGCAAAGCAGAGCCTTCCGCGGGCCGCGCCCCGGACCGACGCGGAGACCCGACACGCCTCCTCGAGCTCGCGGGCCGAGGCCGATGCGAAGACGGTGCCGCGAGCGGGCCGGGCATCGGGTCGCAGGTCGAGCACGATCGTCCGCGACCCACTCCCCTCGACCGGCGTCGCGGCGATCCCGACCGCCGCGGCGGCGGCCTCGAGCCCGCGCCCCTCCCCGGCCGCGGCGCAGAGCAGCAGCCGCCCCTCGCCGTCCATCAGCCCGACTCCGGACGCGCGTAGGCCCGCGAGTCGACTCCGAGGCGACCGGCGAGGCCGGGCAGGAGGGCCGGCGGCTCGAGCTCGATCTCCACCCTGCCGCCATCGACGTCGACCGCGACGCGATCGGCCGCCCAGCCGGGTAGGGCGTCGCGGGCAGCGGCGGCTCCGTCGCGGCCATCCGCCGCCGCGATCGCGCCGGCCTCGGCGGCGCCGTCGGCGAGCGACTGCGCGTACCCGACCGCGAAGAGCTGCAGGGCGACGAGGGTGGCGAGAGCGAGCAGGGGGAGGCCGGCGATCAGCTCGACCTGGGCCTGTCCGGCCGCGCGGCGGAGGCGATCAGCCACCGGGCACCCCGCCGGCGGGGCCGAGCAGGCTCGACGCCGTGACCGCGATCGGCGGGCCGAGCGGGAGCGCCCGGGGGGCCCGGACCTCGACCTCGACCCGGTCGGCATCGGCCTCGATCGCCGCAGCCCCCCGGAAGGCCGGCGGCAGCGCCCGTCGCGCCGCCCGCTCGACGTCGCCGCCCGCATACTCGGCCCGTGCCGCCGCCCGCGCTGCCGCGGCGGCGCTCAGCGCCGCGTGACCGGCGAGGGCCACGTGCAGGAGCGCCACCGTGACGATGATCAGGACCGGCACCACGGCCACGAACGCGACCGCCGCCTGGCCGTCCTCGCGGCTCGAAACCCGATCTCGCGGCCGTCTCCGGACCATGCCGCGACGCTAGGGGCCGGCCGCGCACGGGTGGGAAACGCACTGCAAGGAATCAGTGCCGGAAGCGGGGCGATTCAGCATTCCGCGTCGCCTGCCCCGGGACGCTCCCCCGGGCGCCGAGGTTCCGCGCAGACTCCATCGGGACGACGGCGGCGCCCACCACGACGACTGTCCCGCGGGACGCTCCGGAGCCCCGCCGATCAGCCCGCGGCGTCCGGCGCCGCATCGCGCCAGCGGCGAGCGTCGGCAGGCGCGGTCCGCCTCAGATGCTCTGCGCCTCGCGCCAGGTGCTGAAGATCAGCCAACCCGAGGCCAGGAGGATCGTCACCCAGACGACCGTGCCGAGCCCGCTCGCGAGCATCTCATCGGCGCCGGCGACCATCAGCGCGATCGCACCGCAGCTTCCATAGACGAGCCAGCGCTGGCGATCGGTCATCGCGTCGCGGTACAGCGCCGTGCCCTTCCAGAGCCGGACGAACATCCCGCCGATCGCGACCGCGAACAGCAGCGACAGGAAGACGAGCACCCCCTCGGCGACGTTGCCACCGGCCGGCAGCACCGTCAAGCCGAGCGCCAGCAAGGCGATGATCGACAAGTTCCGGAGGGTCCGCACGGACGAATCGTGACGGATCGGGAGCGGCGGCGGAGCGTGGATCGGGGCGGCCCGATCGAGGGCGGCGGAGGCGCGGACCGGGGGCGGCGGGGCGCGGACCGGTGCGGCGCTGAAGGGCCGGCGCTCAGCCGTTGATCATCACGTAGAGGCCGAGCGCGATCGCCGCCGCCACCGCCAGCGTCGCGACGACGGCGAGGATGCCGGCGCCGACGGCGGCGAGATCGCGGTCGTTGCGCTGCATCTCGGCCGCGGTTGCGAATCCCCAGATCGCGAGCGACGCAGCGAACGTCACGAAGACCCCCGCGATCAGCGAGGCGAGCACCGAGTCGAGCAGCGCCTCGGCGTCGACGACGGTCGCCGCCAGCGCCGGGGCAAGCGCGGCGGCGCTCATGCGGCCGGCACCGGTTGGCCCTGGCGGATCCGTCGCGCGAACAGCGTCAGCCCGAGCACGATCGCGAGCGCCGAGAGGATCACCGGCCCGGCGGCCCCGTCCCCGAAGATGCTCGTGAACCCGTAGGAGGCGGCGCCGATCGCGGCAGCCGCCGGCAACGTCAGAAACCAGGCCGTGACGATGTTCCCGGCGACGCCCCAGCGGACCGCCGAGACCCGCTTGCCGGCGCCGGCGCCCATCACGCCGCCGGCGATCACCTGCGTCGTCGAGAGCGGGTACCCGAAGTGCGAGGAGGCGAGGATCACGGCGGCTCCCGCGCCCTGGGCGGAGAAGCCCTGGGCGGAGTCCATCTTGATGATCCGCGTTCCCATCGTCCTGATGATCCGCCAGCCGCCCGTGTAGGTGCCGAGCGCGATCGCCGAGGCCGAGGCGACGATCACCCAGGTCGGGATGTCGAAGCCGGTCTCCGGCAGGTTGCCGTTGGCGATCAAGGCCAGCGTGATCACCCCCATCGTCTTCTGGGCATCGTTGGTCCCGTGCGCCAGGGCGAGCATGCCGCCGGAGACGATCTGGCCGAGCCGGAACCCGCGCGTCACCGGCCCGGGCCGGAGCCGCGCGCAGACCCGGTAGGCGACGACGATCGCGATCGCGCCGATCGCGAAGGCCACCACCGGTGCGACGACCGCCGGGACCAGGACCTTGCCGAGGATCCCGTCGCCCTCGACCGCGGCGGTGCCGGCGGCGGCGATCACGGCGCCGACGACGCCCCCGATCAGCGCGTGCGAGGAGCTCGAGGGAAGCCCGAAATACCAGGTGATCAGGTTCCAGCAGATCGCGCCGACGAGGCCGGCGAAGATCACGGTCGGCGTGATCGCGGCGGCGTCGACGACGTCGGAGGCGATCGTCGCCGCGACCTCGATCGAGATGAACGCGCCGGCGAAGTTGAGGAGCGCGGCGATCCCGACCGCGAGGCGCGGCGACAGCGCGTGGGTCGAGATCGACGTGGCGACGACGTTGGCGGTGTCGTGGAAGCCGTTGGTGAAGTCGAAGACGAGGGCCGTCGCGACGACGATGACGAGTACGAGGTCCCCTTCCATCTAGCTAGGCGTTCTTGATCGCCACGCCCTCGATGATGTGCGCGCAGGTCTCGGTCGCGTCGATCGCCCGCTCGAGGACGGCGAAGATGTCCTTCCAGCGGATCACGACCATCGGGTCGATCCCGTTCGCGAACAGCGACGCCACCGCATCGCGCGAGATCCGGTCGCCGTCGTTCTCGAGCCGGTGGATCTCGATCAGGTGCGCGTCGAGGTCCTTGAAGCCGCGGAGCCCGGCGAGCGCGGTGGCGAGCTCGCCGCAACAGCCGACGAGGACGTCCGCGAGCGCGATCGCCTGCTGCATCGGCGCCTCGATCTGGTAGAGGCCGAGGAAGTCCGCCGCCTCCTCGATGTAGTCGACGACGTCGTCGACCTTGGTCGCGAGGCCGTAAATGTCCTCGCGATCGAACGGCGTCACGAAGGTCGAGTTGAGGCGCTGGATGATGTCGTGGGTGATCCGGTCGCCCTCCTGCTCGGCCTTGAGGATCTCACGGCTCAGCCCTTCGGCCCCGTCGGGCCAGCCTCGCAACATCTCCTGGAGCAGGTCGGCGGCGCGCACGGCGTTCTGACCGGACTCGGCGAGGAGGTCGAAGAAGACGCGGTCCCTGGGGGCGAAGTTGAGTCTGACCACGGGCGGCAATATCGCAGCTTCGGCGGACCACCCGTTCGAGCGCGCGGATCGGGGCCGGCGATGCGTCCGGCTCAGCCCGTCGCCGCGACCGTGACGTGGTCGGCGACCACGCGCGCGAGCCGCCCGGCGGCCCGTCCGTCCCAGAGCGGCGGCGGCGGTACCGGGTCCCCGGCAGCGGCGACGAGCGCCGGCAGCTCGGTGATCCGCTCGGGGTCCAGGCCGAGCAGGTGGTTGGTGCCGTGATCGATCGTGATCGGCCGCTCGGTGTTGTCGCGGAGCGTGAAGCAGGGCACGCCGAGGTAGGTCGTCTCCTCCTGGATGCCGCCCGAGTCGGTGAGGACGGCGCCGGCGTCGGCTTCGAGCGAGAGAAAATCGAGGTAGCCGACCGGATCGACCAGCTTCAGGCCGGGCGGCAGCGGCTCCCGCGGCGCCTCGTCGAGCGCCGCGCGCGTCCGCGGGTGGAGCGGGAAGACGACCGGCATCGATTCCGATACGGCGGCGAGCGCGGCGAGCGCGGCGGCGAGCAGGGGTCCGTCGACGAGCGCCGGGCGGTGCAGCGTGACGAGCAGGTACGACCCGGGCTCGAGGTCGTGGGCGGCGCAGGCGCCGCGGTCGCGAAACTCGCCCTCGAGCGCGACCAGCGAATCGATCATCGTGTTGCCGACGAGGTGGACCCGCTCGGCGCCGACCCCCTCCGCGGCGAGGTTCGCCGCCGCCCCGGGCGAGTGCGTGAACAACAGATCCGAGACCTGGTCGGTGAGGACGCGGTTGACCTCCTCGGGCATCGTGCGGTCGTAGCTGCGCAGCCCCGCCTCGACGTGGGCGAGCGGGACCTGCAGGTGGGCGCAGGCGAGCGCCGCCGCCAGGGTCGAGTTGACATCGCCGGGGACGATCACGAGGTCGGGCCGCTCGGCGGTCAGGACGGGGGCGATCGCCTCGAGCACCCCACCGAGCTGGGCCGCGTGCGAGCCGGAGCCGACCCCGAGCATGTGATCGGGCTCGGGAACCCCGAGCTGGTCGAGGAAGATCCCCGACATCATCCGATCGTAGTGCTGGCCGGTATGGACGAGGACGTGCTCGCCGTCGGGATCGACCCGTCGCAGCGCCGCGATCACCGGCGCCATCTTCACGAAGTTCGGACGGGTCCCGACGACGTGGACCAGCTTCATCGACGCACCGCTCAGGCGAGCCGGTCGATCTGCGCCGCCAGCTCGAAGTCGGCGGCGGTCAGGCCGCCTTCGGAGTGGGTCGAGATCCGCACGACGACGGTCGCCCACGAGATCTCGAGGTCTGGATGGTGGCCGATCGCCTCCGCGGGGTCGACGATCGCATCGACGAACCGGACCGAACCGACGAAGTCGCCGCGGTCGTACTCGCGCACGATCGCTTCGCCGTCCCGGCGCCAGCCCTCGAGCGCAGACAGCCGCGACTCGATCTCATCGTCGCTGAGCAGCATCGTCGGCCGATCCTACCGCCCGCACCCGCGGCCGCCGGCCCGCGGCTACAGCGTGAAGTTGACGCCCTGCTGGGCGACGATCACGGCGGCCGCGAAGAAGACGACGGCGAGGCCGGCCATCGCCGTCAGCTCGCCCGGGAGCGTCTCCCGGCGCGCGAGGCCGCGCTCGGCCGCGACGACGATCAGGGCGCCGATGAGGCCGCCGAAGATCCCGCCGAGGTGCCCGCCGACGCTGATGTTCGATGCTGCGAACGTGAACACGAGGTTGATCAGCAGCCAGAAGGCGAGCTGCTGGACGACCTCCATGTGGCCGCGCTGGCGGGCGATCAGGATCGTCGCGACGAACAGGCCGTAGATGGCGCCGGACGCGCCGACCGTGAACGTGAACGGGTCCGACATGATCAGCGCCCCGACCGCGCCGGCGACCAGCGAGACGAGATAGACGGCGACGAACCGGATCGTCCCGATGGCCGGCTCCAGCACCTGGCCGAGGATGAAGAGGACGAACATGTTCAGGGCGAGGTGGATGATGCCGCCGTGGAGGAAGCCGGAGGTGACGATCCGCCACCACTCGCCGCCGGCGGAATGGATGATCTGACCGCCGCCGCCACAGACGCCGCCGTTGCCGACGGCGTTGGCGCAGAGGGCTCCGTCGGCGAACACCCGTCCATCGGTCCCCGAGGGCCCGCCGGTGAGGAGCTGGAGGACGAAGACCGCGGCGTTGATGGCGATCAGGACGTAGGTCGCCTGCATCCGACCGCTCCGCATCGAGCGGACGGTTCGGACCTCGGTCCGCTCCCCGGCGCACTCCGGGCAGCGCATCCCGACCGAGGTCGGCGTCATGCACTCGGGACAGATCGGGCGCCCGCATCGCGAGCAGGCGACGCTCGTCTCGCGGTCGGGGTGTCGGTAGCAGGTGGCGATGCGGCGGAGCGTATTCGACCGCCGCCGCGGCCTCGCGGGGTCGGTTCGTGGCGGCGGGGGCAGCGCCCGCCCGCCCGGGTGCCCGCCGCCGCCTCCGGGTGCCCGGTGACCATCGCCTACCCTGTGCGGCGATGCCGGATCGAGCGGATCGGGGGCCCCGGAGGAGCGACGGCGAAGCCGGACCGGCGCGCCTGTACGCGCTCGCGGCGGGCGCGATCCTCGCGCTGCTCGGCGTCCTCGGGTTCTTCTTCGACGCCGGCTTCGCGACCGGGACGAAGCTCGCCGGCGACGACATCGCCGGGGTCATCGTGGTCAACGGCTGGCGCAACGTGATCTACCTGGCCAGCGGCCTGCTCGCGCTCGGCTTCGCGGCGCGCCACCCGCGGCGCACCGCCGCGGCGCTCGCCGGCTTCTACCTCGTCTACGGCATCTGGGGCCTGGCCGCGACCGACCACGACATCGGCAACATCCTCGAGGTCGTGCCCCTGACCGACGAGGACAACGCCTTCCACCTGTTGATCGGCGGCCTCGGTGCGGTCGCGGCGCTCGCCGACGGACCGCTGCCGGGGCGTCGCCGCGACCGCAAGCGGCCGCGGCCGGCCCCGGGGCCGCTCAGAGGTCGATCGCGCGCCTGATCCCGTCAGCGAAGCCGCGCAGGCCCTCGCCGCGTCGCCGCCGCCGCATCTCGATCAGGACCAGCGCCGTGCCGGCGACCCCGCCGACCGCCGCCGCCGCGACCGGCCGCACCCAGTTGCGCGGGTCCCGCAAGGCCTGAAGCTCGGTCCCGGAGAGCTCGTCGGCCCACGACGAGAGCTCGTTGGCGGCAGCGCCGGTCAGCTTCGAGAGCGTTGCCTCGACGCGGCCGCTGAGCCGCTCGGGCGGCTCGATCGGGCGGAGCGCGTCGGCGAGCAGCCGCTCGAGGTCGTCCGGCTCGAACCGCGGCTCACTCACCGTCGGCCACCGTGGTCTGGAGATCCTCCTCGAGCTGCTTGATCGCGCGATGGATCAGCACCTTCGTCGCGCCGTCGCTGCGGCCGAGCGCGCGGGCGATCTCGCGGTTCGACATCCCCAACGAGAAGCGCATGATCAGCGCTTCGCGACGGTCGTCGGAGAGCCGGTCGAGCCCGGCCATGACCTCGCGCATCCGCTCCCGCCCCTCGACGACGCGCTCGGTTCCGTGCGGATGCTCGATCGGCTCGACGTTGTCCAGCGCCGCCGTCGGCTTGCGCGAGCGGTCGCGGTGGTAGTTGGCGGCGAGGTTGTGGGCGATTCGGATCAACCACGGTCGCAGCGGGCGCCCGTCGGACTCGCGCCGCGCCCGCTCGAAGTGCCGGTAGGCCTGCAGGAAGGTCTGCTCGGTGATGTCCTCGGCGTCGTGGTGGTTGCCGATCCGGTAGTAGCAGTACGAGTAGACGTCGCGCAGATGCTCGCGGTAGAGGGCCGCGAAGGCGCGATCGAGCTCCCGCTTGCCGGCCCGGGCACCGTTGTTGCTCGCCGTCGGGGCCGGATCGGTGCTCGAGCTCTCCACCATCCGGCAAGCCTAGTGGGGACCTCCCGCTCACGCCGCGGTCCTGACCCGTTCGGCCCGCCGTAGTCCCTCGACCCACTCGACCGCTGTCATCTCCCCCCCGATCAGGGCGGCCAGCCCGCTCAGCCCGCCGGCCTCGACAC
This sequence comes from Solirubrobacterales bacterium, assembly GCA_041393495.1. Taxonomy (GTDB): domain Bacteria; phylum Actinomycetota; class Thermoleophilia; order Solirubrobacterales; family 70-9; genus RHKX01. The sequence goes on from JAWKKA010000024.1 coordinate 23,896, forward strand.
CGGCCCGCTCGACCGCGGCCGCGATCAACGGCACCGAGTCGAGCCCCTCGGACGCCTGGCCGATCCGCTCCGGAATCTGCTCGGCGGGCACGCCGCTGCCGAGCAGCTCGCCGGCGCGGCGGTTTCGGCTGCCGGGAGCGAGGATCGTCGCGGTCAGATCGCCGACGCCGGCGAGCCCGGCGAAGGTCTCCGGCGAGCCGCCGCGTATCGTCGCATAGGCCAGGCACTCGCGCCAGATCTCCGCGGCGGCGATCCCGGCCGCGTTGAGCCCGTGCGGGGCGGCCGCGGCCGCGGCCAGCGAAGCCGCGTTCTTGGCGGCGCCGGCCATCTCGACGCCGATCACGTCGGCGCTGCGCTCGCAGATCAACCCGGCCCTGACGAAGACGTCGCCGAGCTGGGCGCGAAGGTCCTCGTCGCGGGTCGCCAGCGCGAGGGCCGCGGTCCCCGATGCCGCCTCGCCGGCATGCGCGGGGCCACCGAGAGCAGCGATGGCCCGGGCCCTGATCCGCTCGTCGACGTACTCGCTCGGCAGCGTCCCGAGCGGCGGCACGAGCCCCTTGCTCAACAGCAGCACCGCGGTTCGCGATCCGACCCGGTCCGACAGGGCGCCAACGGCGGCCGGCAGCGCGGCCGACGGCACCGCCAGGCAGACGAGGTCGAGGCCGGCGACCTCGATATCGGCGGCGCGCTTGACGGCGATCGAGTCGGCGAGGCCGATCCCGGGCAGGTAGGAGCTCTCGCGCTCGCGGGCGACGCGCTCGGCCTGCTCGGCAGTCCGGCAGCCGAGCTGGACCTCGACGCCGCCGCGGGCGAGCAGCACCGCGACCGCGGTGCCCCAGCTACCGGCCCCGATCACGGCGGCCTTGCGCATCGGCGGCAGCCCGCCGAGCCACTCCCACTGCAGCTCGATGTTCGGCCAGATCCGCGACGTGACGGTGGCGGCGAGCGAGGGCGACGGGTTCTCGGTCCGGGGGAAGGTCATCGGACGGCCGGCGCGCAGCCGGACCTTGCGGGGCCGGATCCTCCAGCCGTTGCGAACGCGCTCGGAGCCGACAACGGCGACGGGCAGCACCGCCGCCCCCGACTCGAGGGCCAGCCGGCCGACACCGCGGTGCGGCACCGCGAGCGAGCCCCGGCGGATCCGGGTGCCCTCGGGGAAGATGCAGAGCGCGCCGCCGCGCTCGAGGATCCGCCGCGAGGTCTCGAGCGTCTCGGCGTCGGCCTCGCCGCGACGGACCGGATAGGCGCCGAGGCGGCTGAGGAGCCACCCCTGCCAGGCCGTTTCGAACAGCTCGACCTTGGCGACGTAGTGCATCGGCCGCTTCCACGGCAGCATCGTTCCGAGCACGAACGGGTCGAGGAAGCTGCGGTGGTTGGATGCGACGATCAGGCCGCCCTCGACCCGGGCATGCTCGCGGCCGAGCCGCTCGAGCCGGAACCAGATCAGAAACGCCGGGACGAGGATCATCCGTGCGATCACGTAGAGCGGCCAGTTGACGCCCTTGGTGCGCGTGTACTCGTGGTAGGCGGTGATCCGCTCCGCCCCGATCCGCTCGGAGGCGCCCGTCTTCGGCGCCTTCCGTGGCTGCTCGCCGACGCCGCCCCCGTCGCCGGCGCCCTTCCCTGTCTCGCCCGTGCCGGCCACCGCGAAGCGGTACACGCCCCGCCGCGCCCAGTTACAGGGGGCCTGCGCGGCGCTCGGCTGCCCCCCTCGCGTCGGCAGGTCCCCCGTCGCGTCGGGTCATGCCGGCTGCGCCGCCGTCGCGCCGGCGGCGCCCCCTCGCGTCGGGTCGTGCCGGCGGCGGCGCGTCGCACCGGCGGCGCCCCCGTCGCGCCTATCCTGAGACGGCCCCGCCGGAGTAGCTCAGCTGGCAGAGCGCGTGATTTGTAATCACGAGGTCACGGGTTCGATCCCCGTCTCCGGCTTGCGCTGGCTGTCGCGGCTCCCCCGGGGAGCTTCCCCGGCCGGCCTTCCCCCCACGCCGCGTTCGACCGAGCGCGTCACCGTCGCGGGTGCGGCTGAAGCGGTCAGGCGACGGCGTGGGAGCCGCGGTGATCGCCGGTGACGTGATGGACCGGCACGTCGACGGCCTCGCGGATTCGCTCGACGGCCCCGCGCTCGAGCCACCGGGAGCGCTCCGGGGCGTGGGTCGAGACGATCACCTCGTCGGCTCCGAAGTAGGCGAGCGCATCCGCCGCGGCGGTGACCGGGTCCTCGTCGCCGACGACGCCGGTCGCATCGAGACCACGGCGCCGCAGGGCGACAAGCGAGCGTTCGAGGCGCCGGCCCGCCTCGCCGCGAGCATCGTCGATGTCGGACGCGAGGTGCTGCAGACGCGTCGTCTCCAGCGCCGGGCTGACGAGGAGGATCTCGCTCCGCGGCCTGCCCGCGCAGCGATCAGCGACCTCGTCGAGCAGCGCCTGCCGTTCGATCGTCTCGTTGGCGATGACGAGGACCCGGTGGACGCGGGCGTCGGTCGGGGCGAACTCCGCGTCGCCGGGAATCGACCCCCGTGCCTCGCGGAGGAGCAGGGCGACGCCGAGCAGGAGCAGAAGCAGGGCGACGATCAGGCCGACGGCAACGCTCGTCAGCGCCCCGGCGAGGACCGCGACCAGGATCGCCAGGCCGACCATCACCACATCGCGAAAGACATCCCCCTCGGAGCGAACCGGACTGTGCACGAGCCCTCCTTGTCGTGGACTTCGTGGCAATGGAAACTTAGCACCCGTCTGCGAACCCCGCGACCCGATCGGGCGAGCGCAACCGGGTCGAGGTGGACCCCCGGGATGCACCGAAGGCCGCGGCGAAGCGCGGCCTTCGGGCGGCGGCTGGGAGGTCGGGCTCCTAGTGGATGACCTCGCGGGAGGCGAGATGGGCCGAGACCTTGCGCTTGACGCGCTGGAGCGCGTTGTCGACCGTCTTCGTGTCGCAGCCGAGGCGTTCGGCTATCTCCTCGTAGGGGCGCCCGTCGAGGTAGCAGGTCAGCACCTCGCTCTCGAGCTCGGAGAGGACCGAGGTCAGGCACTCGACCAGGCTGCCGAGCTCCTCGCTGGAGATGACCTTGGTGGCCGGGTCCTCGACCCGCGAGCCGGGCAGGATCTCTTCGAGCGTCGACTCGCCGCCGTCGCCGGCGGCCGTCGGCGAGGTCGCGAAGCTGATCGACTGGTTCAGCGGCGCGTGCTTGTTGCGGCTCGCCGTCTTCACGGCGGTGATCATCTGCCTGGTGATGCACAGCTCCGCGAAGTTGCGGAAGCTCGACTCGCGATCGGTCCGGAAGTCGCGAATCGCCTTGTAGAGGCCGACCAGCCCCTCCTGGATGAGATCGTCCGGCTCCCCGCCGAGCAGGAAGTACGACGACGCCTTGAGGCGGACGAAGCCCCGGTAGCGGCGGACGATTCGATCGTAGGCGACGCTGTCACCGCGCTTCGCCTGGGCGACGAGGTAGGCGTCGGCGAGCTCGCCGGCCGCCTCACCGCCGTGCACCCGCTTCGACGATGCGGAGATCCTCTGGAACTCCTGGGTCATTGCTGCCACGTGCTCTCCTCCAACTGGGGGCCGTGGCGCCTTACCTCCCCAGGCGCCTGAATCTTCCGATCACAAGCAGGCCCTCTGAACCATGAACCTTTAGTTCAGCCTTACTTGCTGTCGCGCACTCTAACGGCCGGCGGAGTTCTGTCAACCCGAATCTCGGGATTCCTGCAATCTCCGTTGCAGGGGCGCGCTTCCGTCCGGGCCCACCGCTACGTGGTAACGGCCGTCAATTGGCTTGAGAATGGGCTTCGGCGACCGCGAACATGAAGATCGCGGCGGCCGTCGCGACGTTCAGCGACCCGACCCGGCCGACGGTGGGAATCGCGACCAGCTCGTCGCACGCACCGGCGACGCGTGGCCTCAGACCCCCGCCCTCACCGCCGACCACGATCACGACCCTCCCGCTGTAGTCGAGGCTTCGATAGCCGGTCCGGGCGCTCCCGTCGGCCCCATAGACCCATGCGCCGGCGTCCTTGGCGGCGCCGATCCAGTCGGCGAGGTTACGGACGCGGGCGACCGGGAGGTGCTCGACCGCGCCCGCCGAGGCCTTGCAGGCTGCGGCCGTCACCGAGGCCGCCCGGCGCTCGCAGATCACCGCCCCGGCCGCACCGGCGGCCTCGGCGCTTCGACAGATCGCCCCGAGGTTGCGCGGATCCTGGACCTGGTCGAGGGCGACCACGAACGCATCGCGGCCGGTCAGCAACCCGGCCGGGTCGGCGTAGGGGTAGGGATCGACCTCGGCGACGATCCCCTGGTGGTCCGGCGAGCCGGCGAGCCGGGTCAGCTCGTCGGCGCCCGTGTCGGCGCTGGTCCAGGCGCGATGGACGCGGCGTCGGCCCCGGCGCGCCTCGGCGACCGGGTTGCGCCCGTAGATCCGCTCGCGCGCCGCCACCTCAAAAGCCACGCCGGACGAGGCGCGCCCCCGCGGCCGTGTCGCGGACCTCCCACCCGAGCTCACCGAGCCGGTTGCGGATCTCGTCGGCGCGCGCGAAGTCGCGGCTCGTCCGCGCCCGCTCGCGCTCGGCGAGCAGCCGCTCGGCTTCCTCGTCCCCCTCTCCCCCTCCCTCGCCGGCGGCGAGCGACTCGAGGCCGAGGAGCGCGAGCATCTCGATCGCGACCGCGCGGGCGCCGGGCTGGGGCTCGCGACGCGCATCGGCGACGAGCCCGAACAGCTCGGCGAGCGCGCGCGGGGTGTTGAAATCGTCGGCGAGCGCGTCGAGGAACGCCTCGCGCCGGGCGAGCACCGCCGGCGTGGGATCGCCGGCCGGGTCCTCGTCCTCGCGGAGGAACTCGCGAACCCGTCGGTTCCGGGCAGCGGCCTCCTCGAGCGCCTTCTCGTCGAAGCCGAGGGGCTGCCGGTAATGCCCCGAGACGAGAAAGCCGACGACCGCGGCCGGGCCGTGCGCGCGGACGGCCTCGCCGAGCAGGAACACGTTGCCGACCGACTTCGCCATCTTCTCGGCATCGCCGGCCCGATCGTGCGCCTGGACCATTCCGTTGTGCATCCAGATCCTCGCGAGCGGCCGCTCGCGGGCCGCCTCGGTCTGCGCGAGCTCGTTCTCGTGGTGGGGGAAGACGAGGTCGGACCCGCCGCCGTGAATCGCGAACTCGAGCCCCAGCAGCTGCTCGGCCATCGCCGAGCACTCGATGTGCCAGCCGGGTCGACCCTCGCCCCAGGGGCTCGGCCAGGCGGTGTCCTCGCCCTCCTTGCGCGCCTTCCAGAGCGCGAAGTCGAGCGGGTCCTCCTTGAGCTCGGCGCTGCCCGCCTCCTCGCCCTGGTCCATCGTGTCGGTGTCGCGGTTGGAGAGCTGCCCGTAGGCGGGGAAGCTGCGGACCCGGAAATAGACGTCGCCGCCGGATTCGTAGGCATGGCCGGCACTGATCAGGTCCTCGATCAGCGCGACGATCGGCCCGATCGTCTCGGTCGCCTTCGGCTCGTGGTCGGGGCGGCCGATCCCCAGCGCATCGGTGTCGGCGCGGTAGCCCGCGATCATCCGCTCGGCATGCTCAGCCGACGGCACGCCCGCCTGCCGGGCCGCGTCGTAGATCTTGTCGTTGACGTCGGTGAGGTTGATGACGAGCGTCGGCTCGTATCCCTCGTGAGCGAGAAACCGCCGCAGCAGCATGAAGACCACGTACGGGCGGGCGTTGCCGATGTGGATCGGCCCATATGTGGTCGGGCCACAGGCGTAGATGCCGACCTCGCCGCGCGGTCCCGCCTCGAGCAACCGCAGCTCGCCGCTCAACGTGTCCCTGATCCGTACCTCGCGCATTCGGTCGCGACTCTATTCGGCGCCGGCGCGTGTCACGGCCCGGGACGGGTCCGGCGATCGGCGGGCTCGGGCGATCGGGCGATCGGCGCGCCGCGGACTCGGGCGGTCGGGCGGGGCGGCGCGCCGCGGGCTCGGGCGGTCGGGCGGGTCGGGCGATCGGCGCGTGCCGTCTCGGGCGGCTGCCCCGCGGGGGTTCGGCGCCGAAGGCAGGGAACGGTGGAGGGTCGCCATCCCGGTGCGCCACGGTCGCTGGGGAGGATTGCGCCGATATCCCGGCCGTTCCCGCCCCAGCGGCTCCGGCGGAAGCGGACGCGAAGCGGCCGCCAGCGCCGCCGCGGCCGACCCATCTGCCGACCGGGGCGACGCGAACGTGCCGACCGGGGGC
>JAWKKA010000025.1:0-18646 GCA_041393495.1 Solirubrobacterales bacterium
CCGGGGTCCGGAGGGTGACCTATGTCGCGACTCAGGTGGGACCTATGTCGCGACTCATGACATAGAGCGGCTGATGGGATTCGAACCCACGACCTTCTGCATGGCAAGCAGACGCTCTAGCCAACTGAGCTACAGCCGCACGGAGGCGGAAGTATAGAAGCGCTGCCACGCCGGGCCGGCGGCGGCGAGCGTTCACCCGGTATTGATCGCCATGCGTCGCTCGCCGGGGGGCAGCAGGGCTCAGTCGTCGGCGTCGAGGGCGTCGTTGACGAGCTCGTCGGCGTGGGCGTTCTGGTCGCGCTTGACGTGGCGGATCGACCAGCCGTCGAGGCCGCGGAGCGCGGACATCGCCTGCCCGTGGAGTGGCTTCAGGTTCGGGTCCTTGACCCGGTACTCGCCGCGGACCTGCTTGACGACCAGCTCCGAGTCGCCGACCAGCTCGAGCTCGGTGGCGCCGAGCGCGACGGCGCGCTCGATCCCGAATATCAACGCCCGGTACTCGGCAACGTTGTTGGTCGCCCGGCCGATCACCCGGGCGGCACTGTCGACGACCTCGCCGCCCGCGTCCGTGAGCACGGCGGCGATCGCCGCCGGGCCGGGGTTGCCCCGCGCGCCCCCGTCGACATGGACCGTGATCTTCAACCTTCCTCGACCGGGGTCTCGACGGCGGCCTTCTCCTCGAGCGTGCCGTCGGCCGCCGCCATCAGGTTCCAGGCCCGATCGGCAGCGCCGAGCTGGTCGATCGTCTCCCCCTTGCGCGCCTCGCGGACCTCGAGCCGACGTCCGGCGGGGGTCACGTCCCATTGATACCAGGTGATCTCCCAGGCGATCGTCAGCCGAATTCCGTCCCCACCGTTGCCCTTCCGGAGCACCGCCGTCGCCCGCGGCGCGCCCAGGGTCCGGGTCAGGCCGGCGACGGTCCGGCGATGGTCGGAGCGGTTGAACGCGTCGACCGCGTCCGCGACGCTCACCGCCCGCGGCGCGACCGACACCGGGTCGGAGTCGGCCCTCGGCTCGGGATCCGCCTCCGTGACATCGGGCTCGCGGGAGGGCCGCGGGGGCGGCTCCACCGCTCCCGGATCGTCGGCCGGCGGCGCCTGCCGGCGCGCGAGCAGCCCGCCGAGGACCTGCGCGCCGCGGCTCCGGCGCCGCTCGCGGCCCGCGGTCGTGCCGCCGGCGGCAGCGGCCTCCTCCGGCGTCAGCCAGCCGGCCGCCTCGGCGCGTGGCCTGCAGAGCTCACAGGCGAGCACCTGGGTGCCATCGCGGGTCATGAACGGGTACGGATGCTCGCCCGGCAACAGCCTGCGCCCGCAGATGGCGCAAGCGAGATCGGGGCTCTCCTCCTCGGCTGGCATCGGGGGTGAGGTTAATCGACCGGGGCGCGGCGGCCACGGCGCCGAGGGCGGGGCACCCGCCCGCTCAGGCCGGGGCCTGCAGGTGCGAGCGCATCCCCAGCACCGCCTTCGTGTGCAGCTGGGAGACCCGGGACTCGGTGACGCCGAGCACGTCGCCGATCTCGCGCAGGGTCAGTCCCTCGTAGTAGTAGAGGGCGATGACGAGCCGCTCGCGGTCGGGCAGCGACTCGATCGCCTCGGCGAGGCGGTCCTTGAGCTCGACGTTATCGACCGCCTCCTCGGGATCGACCGCGTTCGGATCGTGGATCGTGTCGAGCAGCGAGACCTGGCCGCCCTCGGGGTCGGATGCGGTCCAGAGGTCGTCGAGCGCGAGCACCGAGGAGTTGGCGATCTCGAGCAGGGTCGTGCGGAAGTCGTCGACCGAGACCCCGAGCTTGTCGGCCATCTCCTCCTCGGTCGGCGCCCGGCCGAGCTTGTTCTCGAGCAGCGAGTGGGCCTTCTCGACGTCGCGCGCCTTCGCGCGAACCGAGCGCGGCACCCAGTCCAGCGAGCGCAGCTCATCGATGATCGCTCCGCGGATCCGCGCCACCGCGTAGGTCTCGAACTTGATGTCGCGATCGAGGTCGTAGCGCTCGATCGACCCGATCAACCCGATCAGGCCGTAGGAGATCAGGTCGCCCTCCTCCACGTGCGAGGGCAGGCCGGAAGCCATCCGCCCGGCAACGTACTTGACCAGCGGCGAGTAGGCGACGACGAGGCGCTCCCGGGCGCGCTCGTCCCCCTCCTCCTTGCAGCGACGCCAAAGCTCCTTGAGCTCAACCGCCTTGACGTTGGTTTCCATGCCAGGGCCTCCTCGCACCCGATACGTTAGTCGAGCCCGCAGTCATGCACGTGGGTGCGCCCCCGCGTATGCGTCGCGGAGCCGTCCCGGCTCCACGCGGGTGTAGATCTGCGTCGTCGAGATGCTGGCGTGGCCGAGCAGCTCCTGGATCGAGCGCAGGTCGGCTCCGCCCTCGAGCATGTGGGTGGCGAACGAGTGCCGCAGGGCGTGCGGCGAGACCCGTCCGGCGATCGCCGCCTCTTCGACCCAGCGGCCGAGCCGCCTGGTCACATCCGACGGCGAGAGCCGCCGGCCGCTTTTCGAGATCAGCAGGGCCGACTCGCCGGGATCGCCGACCAGCGCCGGCCGGAACCGCTCCACGTACCGGGCGACGGCCCGTTGCGCGGGCTCGCCGAGCGGGACGATCCGCTCCTTGCCGCCCTTGCCGCGCACCCGGACCGTCTCGCCGTCGAAGTCGATCGAGTCGAGGTCGAGCGCGACCAGCTCGGCGCAGCGCAGGCCCGACGAGTAGGCGAGCTCCAGCATCGCCCGGTCGCGGGCCTCGAGCGGCGTCGTCGCGGGGATCCGCTCGAGCAGCCGTCGGGCCCCTTCGCCGTCGAGGACGCGCGGCAGCCGCGAGCCGGCCTTCGGGTTGGGCAGCAGCTCGGCCGGGTTCTGCGCGGCGCTACCCGTGCGGCGCAGGAACTCGAAGAGCCCACGGGCGGCGGCGAGCTTGCGGCCGACCGTCGAGCGCTCGAGCCCGCGCCCGGCGAGCGCCGCCGCGTAGCCGCGCAGCCGCCGGTAGTCGAGCTCGCGCGGATCATCGATTCCCGCCGCCGTCGCCCAAGCCGCGAGCTCCTCGAGGTCGCGCCCGTAGGCGCGCTGCGTGTTCGGCGCGAGCCTTCGGGCCTCGAGGTCGCGCCCGTAGCCGACCAGCGCCGACTGCCAGGCGGGCGCGATCTCGAGCCCGGGCGCGATTTCTCCGACGGTGGTCATCTGCGATCCCGATTCGCCTTCCCGGCGCGCGACCCTGCCGGCGGCATCGATCCTGCCGCCGCACCCGCCTCAGCCGATGTAGATCGGCGTGCCGACGTCGACGCGATCGTAGAGGTCGATCACGTCGGCAACGGCCATCCGCACGCAACCGTGCGAGGCGGCGCTGCCGAGCGAGGCGGTGTCGTCGGTGCCGTGGATCCCGGCACCGTTGTAGATGCCCATCCAGCGTGCCTTCAGCGGGTTGTCGGGACCGGGCGGAATCGACTGGCCGGCGAGGCTCCCGGCCCAGTCGGAGTCGGGCACGTTCCAGACCGGATCGACCTGCTTGTCCTGGATGTGGTAGAGCCCGGTCGGAGTGTCGAAGCCCTGCGCGCCGATCGCAACCGTGTAGCTCTTGACCTCCTTGAGGTTCTCGTAGAGGGTCAGCGTGAAGTTCGCGCGGTCGACGACGATGTAGGTCGGGTACTTGTCGGCCACCTCGGCGGTCGTGACCTCGGGCTTGACCTTCTCGACGTCTGCCTCGACCGTGCGCTCGGCCGGATCCTGGAGCGCGTTGGCGACGTCGCGCCGGAGCGCGTCCTCGTCGAGCTCGCGGCCCGGCTTCGACGCGACCGGGACGAGCTTGCCCGCGCTCGGCTCGACGCTGGCATCGACCGCCTCGCGGTTGACGTTGCCGGCGATGTGGCTGACGAAGTGGTCGACCGCGTCCTGGTCGTAGGAGATCTTCGGGGTGATCTCGTCGTCGATCTCCCCGCCGGTGACCGCACGCCAGGTCCGGCCGAGGACCCCGCCCTGCTGGGAGACCGCCACCGCCTCCTCGACGGTGCGGTCGATGTCGGCGCTGAGGTCGCTCTCGTGCCGGGTCAGGGTGAACTTCTCACCGTCGTAGCGGACCGTGACGGTCTCGTTGATCGGATCGAGCAGGTTCGTCTCGACCTGGTGGCGGGCGGCGTCGGCGTCGAGTCCGCCGACGTCGACGCCACCGATCGTGACGCCCTCGGCGATCCTGTCCTCGCGGGTCGCGTCCCAGACGTAGACGAGCAGCGCGACGACGATCGCCGTGAAGACGATTGCGACCAGCGTGATCTGTGCCTTGCGCCCCATGAGCAATGACCTCTGCGCCTCCATCGTCACGGGCGCCTGCCGACTGAAGTGTAGGCGGGTGGTCGGTTCCCCCGTTGGCCCCCGGAGCGGTGCAACCGCGGTTGCGGCCCCGGGCCGGGCCGCTGCGGCAGCTCAGATCCCGAACGGCTCGCGCTCGGTCGCGGACGTCCCCGCCGACCCCTGCTCGGGCGTTTCCGGGGGTCGCGCCAGCGGACTGTGGCGCAGGAACCGCTCGACCTCCCCCTCGTAGGTGTAGGCGGACTCCACCCCGCGAAGGATCGGCTGCAGCCGCAGGTGCTCGGAGAAGGCGAGCACAGCTTCGCGGGTCGTGTAGCCGTAGTCGAAGCCGGTCGCCTTGTAGCGCCGGTTGTCCATGCCGCGGCCGAAGCGCAGCAGGCTGAGCGTCTCGGCGGGGATCCGGATCCCCGCCACCCGCAGCGGGCCCGCCGCGAACAGCCCGGTCCCCCACGGCGGCAGGGCGGGCGCGGCGCGCTTGCCGAGCAACCCGATGATCTCGGAGAGGGCGAGGACGCCGTCGGCGGCCACGTTGAAGGTGCCCGGGAGCCGGTGTACCGCAGCGTGCTCGAGGGCATGGACGACGTCGTCCTCGTGGACGAACTGCAGCCGCGGGTCGAAACCGACGATCATCGGCACCAGCGGCAGCGCGAGCATTCGCGTGAACGACGTGTCGACGTCCGGTCCGAGGACGTTCGCGCAGCGCAGCACGGTCACGTCGACGACCTTCTGCTTGGCGGCGAAATCGATCACCGACGCCTCGGCCTCGACGACGTCGCGCTCGATCGGGTTGGTCGCCGGTCCCGAGCGCCGCATCGACTCGGTGAAGAACGCGGGATCGGTCTGGGCGGAGCCGTAGACGTGGCCCGAGGACTTGAAGACGAACTTGCGGACCGGCGAGCCCTCCCCGGCGCACGCGGCGAGCAGGTTCATCGTCCCGATCACGTTGCTCTCGTGGGCGCGCCGGCGGGTCGTCGTGAACGCGTCGACGACGAGCCGGGCGTCGATCACGGTGTCGATCCGCGCCGCCCGGACGATTCGCTGAATCAGGCCGTGCTGGTTGGAGACCTTGACGAACTCGGTGCGCTCGAGCTCGCGGGTCGGGTCGCGCGTATCGACCCCGACGATCGCCTCGACCTCGGGGAACGACTCGAGCGCCTGCGCGAGCCGTCCGCCCCAATAGCTGGCGAGCCCCGCGATCAACACCCGGCGGCGCTGCAACCGCTCGGCAACGACTTCGATCCGCCCGCTCATCCGAGCCAGACCGACCTGCGCCGGGAGACCATCTCGTGGAGGTTCTCCTGGATCCGGGCGCGGACCTCCTGGGCGACCGACTGGACGAGGGCCTTGTCCTCGGCGGGCTCCGCGCCCATCCGCGTCGTGTCGATCGGCTCGAGGAAGCGGATCCGGAACTTGGCGGGCAGATAGCCGAGCATCCCGGCCGGGCCGAGCCACGGGAACGTCGGGGTGAGCGGGAAGTAGATCAGCCCCGTTGCCTTCTGCAGCAGCTTCGAGCGGGCGAAGACCGGGGCCGCCTCCTCGGCTCCGACGACGCAGACCGGGACGAGCTGCGCCTCGGCGCGCATCGCCGCCTCGACGAAGCCGCCACGCCCGAAGCGCTGAACCCTGTAGCGGTCCTTGACGAGCTTCTCGGTCCCCTTGCGGCCCTCGGGGAAGACGAGGACGAGCTGCCCCTCGTCGTAGAGCAGGCGATGGACGTTCGCCGGGTGGGCGGGCACGCAGCCGATCTTCGGCAACAGCGCCGAGAAGCCGGGGTAGCCCTTGAAGAAGTGCTCGACGGTCATGTAGAGCGGCCGTGCACGGGGGTGCTGGTCGCGGATCGCCTTGCCGATCATCACCGCGTCCGGCGGCAACGCGCCGGCATGGTTGGAGACGAGCAGGGCGCCGCCGTCGGCGGGGACGTTCTCGATGCCCTCGACCTCGCAGCGGAACCAGTAGCGATAGAAGAACTCGACCACGGTCGCGTCGAAGACGCCCTCGACCCGCTCCGAGCGTCCCCAGTCGTCGATCCGGCGGTCGGCCTCGATCGCCGGCAGCAGCGCCCGCATCCGGTCGCGATCGGTGGCCGTGAGTGCCCCTCCTTCGACCTCCTCGGCGTTGCGGCCGGGCGCCAGCGATGTGTTTCTCGGGGCCATCGCGGCATGATCGCACCTCCTCGCGGGCGGCCGCGGCCGTCGCGGCTAACCTCCCGCACGATGGGACACGAGCGGGCGAGCGGCGGCGAGCCCCCGCGGCGCGCGCCGCGGGCGGTCACCTACCCCTACCGTCGCATCCCCCACGTCGACGGCAGCCCGGCCGACGGCCCCGACCCCTACGGGGACCCCGATCCCGCCTGGCTGAAGATCGACTGGCAGCGGCACCTGCGAACGGTCGAGGTCGAGGGCGCGCAGATCAACTACGCGGAGATCGGCTCGGGGCCGGCGATCGTCTTCGTCCACGGGCTCGGCGGCTGCTGGCAGAACTGGCTCGAGAACATGCCGCGGATGGCGGAGCTCGGCTATCGGGCGATCGCGCTCGACCTCCCCGGGTTCGGAGCCAGCCCGATGCCGCCGTGGGAGATCTCGATCCCCGGCTACGGCCGGCTCCTCGGCGATTTCCGTGCCGCCCTCGACGTCGCCACCTGCACCCTCGTCGGCAACTCGATGGGCGGGTTCATCGCCGCCGAGGTCGCCGCCGGCGAGCCCGAATGGATCGATCGGCTCGTCCTCGTCTCCGCCGCCGGGATCAGCCACGCGACGATGCGGCGCGGTCCCGTCGTCGCGGGGGCGCGGGTCAGCGTCGCGACGAACCCGCTGCTGCGCCGGATCGACCTGGTGTCGATGCGGAGGCCGGGGCTCAGGCAGGTCGCGTTCGGCAAGGTGATGCGCCATCCGGAGCGACTGCCGCGACAGCTTCTGATCGAGTTCATGGCCCCCGCCCTCGGGGCGCCCGCGTTCGTGCCCGCGACCGCCGCGCTGGCCGGCTACGACCTGCTCGATCGCCTGCGGCGGATCCGCGTGCCGACGCTGATCGTCTGGGGCCGCGACGACCTGGTCGTCCCGGCCGCGGACGCAGCCGGCTTCGTCGAGCGGATCGCCGACGCCGAGCTGGTCGTCTTCGACGACTGCGGCCACGTGCCGATGGCCGAGCGCCCGACGCGCTTCAATCGCCTGCTCGCGCGATTCTGCGCGACCGACCGGGGTTGACCGGTCGTTCGACCCCGCCGACGCGAGCGACCCCTGCGGACGCGAGCGGCTCCAGCATGTGCGAGCGGCTCCCGCCGACGCGAAGGGCCGGGCGCCGACGCGAAGGGCCGGGCGCCGACGCGAGCGACCGGGTGCCTGCGCGTACGCCCGGGCGCCGCTGGGGCGGACAGCGCCGAGATATCGGCGGCGAAGACCCCAGCGCGAAGGAGGCCGCCGACGGGTGACGATTCGGGGCCGATCGTCTAACGACGCTTGGCGATCGAGACGAGGGCGGCCGGGATCCGCCGTCGCGAGCCGGCCAGCGCATCGCTGAGCGCCGCCGCCGTTCCGGGACCGTGCATCCCGGTCCCGTGACCGGTCAGCAGGTGCTCGGGCTGATACGCAGCGAGGCGGCGCGGAGGGGTCAGCCGCAGCATCGGGTGGATGCCGACCGGCTCGGAGCCGGCCCGGAAGTAGGGCGCCGTCCCGACCGCCTCGGGGACGATCAGCGCACGGTCGGCGGGCGAGAAGATCGCGACCTCCCTCCAGAGCGGCGTGTCGAGCAGCTTGACCGATTCGAGGCCGCTGCCGGCGATCCCGGCGAACGGAAGGCGGTGGAGCGGGACGCCGTGCCGCTCGGCGAGCCGCACGCAGTCGCGGTTGTGGCGGTCGAGGAGCTGGATGACCCCGGCGATCCCGGCGCCCGCGGCCAGCGACTCGATCCGCTCGTCGAGGCCCGCCACGTCGACCGGGTCGATGATCCAAACCCGTCGCGAGCCGCCGAGCCTGACGGCGTGACACGCCCGCTGCATGACCTCGCCGGGGTCGGGCAGCCACGAGATGCCGAGATCGTGCTCCTCGAACGCGGCGTCAGCCATTGCCTGGAGCCTACGCGAAGCCGCTCGTTGCGCCCGGCCGCGAGCCTCGGCGCCCGGATTTGGGTAGCTGCCACGGATGTAGGCCGGCCTCCCGGTCCGTACCCTGGCGGTGATGATGTCGATCGTCAGATGCCCGTACTGCGGCAAGTCGACGGTCGCAGTTCGTGGGCGGCGGCCGGCGACGTCGGCGTGCACGCGCTGCGGACGGTCGCTCACCGACGTCACGGGCTTCGCGCGCACCGACGGGGGGTCGCTGACCGAGAAGGTGCGTGAGCAGATCCACCGCCAGCACGGGCTCAGCCGCTCGCGCTGAGCGACGAATCGGCGGGCGGTGGGGCGCTCGTGGTCGCGCGACGGCAAGGCGCCCCATGCGGACGTCGGCGCTCGGGGAAGTCGGCCTCAGGAGGTGACGGCCCCGGCGGATGCGCTCGAGACCGAGGCGGCGTACTTCGCCATCACCCCGCTCGCGAAGGCCGGCGGCGGGGCCTCGTAGGCGGCTACGCGTGCTGCGATCTCCCCGTCGTCGAGATCGACGTCGATCGTCCTGTTCTCGACGTCGATCGTGATCGTGTCGCCCTCGCGGACAGCGGCGATCGGCCCGCCCTTCACGGCCTCGGGCGCGACGTGCCCGATCATCAGCCCGCGGGTCGCGCCGGAGAAGCGCCCATCCGTGATCAGGGCGACGTCCTCGCCGTGCCCGCTGCCAACGATCGCGGCGGTCACCTGCAGCATCTCGCGCATCCCCGGCCCGCCGGTCGGGCCCTCGTTGCGGATCACGATGATGTCGCCGGGGTTGATGCCACCGGCCTTGACGACCGCGAAGCAGTCCTCCTCGCGCTCGAAGACGCGTGCCGGCCCGGTCTGGCCCATCCGCTCGGTGCCGGCGACCTTGACGACCGCGCCGTCGGGGGCGAGGTTGCCGTGGAGGATCGCGAGGCCTCCCTGCGCCTTTACCGGATCAGCGACCGGCCTGACGACGTCCTGGCCGGGCGCCTCGTCGGCGGCGTCGGCCTCCTCGCCGATCGTGCGGCCGGTGACCGTGATCGCGTCCCGGTGCAACAGGCCCGCGTCGGAGAGCCGCGCGAGGATCAGCGGAACGCCCCCGGCGCGGTAGAGATCGGTCGCGACGTAGCGACCGCCCGGCTTCATGTCCGCGAACAGCGGCGTCTGCCTCGAGATCCGCTCGAAGTCCGAGATCTCGAGGGCGACGCCGGCCTCGCGCGCGACCGCGAGCAGATGCAGCACGCCGTTGGTCGAGCCCCCCGACGCGCAGACGCAGGCGATCGCGTTCTCGAGCGATTCCCTGGTGATGATCCGGCTCGGTCGCAGGTCGGCGGCGAGGATCTGCATGACCAGCTCGCCGACCTTCTCGGCGACGGTGCCCTTTTCCTCGTCCTCGGCCGGGACCATCGCCGAGCCGCCGGCGGAGATCCCGAGCGCCTCGAACGCGCACGCCATCGTGTTCGCCGTGAACTGGGCGCCGCAGGCGCCCGCGCCCGGGCTGGCGACGTCCTCGAGCTCGCGCAGCTCCGCGTCGGTGACGGTTCCCGCGGCATGGCCGCCGATCGCCTCGAAGACGTCGAGGATGGTGACGTCGCGCCCGTGGTAGCGGCCCGGCGCGATCGAGCCGCCGTACAGCATCAGCGACGGGATGTCGAGGCGGGCGAGCGCCATCACGCAACCGGGGATCGTCTTGTCGCAGCCCGACAGCGCGACGAGCGCGTCGAACTGGTAGCCGCGCGCGGTCAACTCGATCGAGTCGGCGATCACCTCGCGGCTGACGAGGGAGCTCTTCATCCCCTTCGTTCCCATCGTGATCCCGTCCGAGATCGCGACGGTGTTGAACTCCATCGGCGTGCCTCCGGCGGCGCGGATCCCCTCCTTGATGTGCTCGGCGAGGCCGCGAAGATGGAAGTTGCAGGGCATCGCCTCGATCCAGGTGTTGGCGATGCCGATCGTCGGCCGGCTCAGCGCCTCGTCGTCGAAGCCGATGCCCTTCATGTAGGCGCGCGCGGCGGCGCGGTCCGGGCCATCGAAGACGGCGGCGGAACGGGGGCGTGGGAGATCGGCTTCGCTCATCGTGGCTCCAATCCTTCGTCGCGGCCTAGACCCCGCCGGCGCCGTCGAGGTTCCCCTCGGCGTCGGCGGTCGACCTGCTCGTCCACTCGCTGAGCCTGGCGATGTCACGGCGCACGTGGTCGGGGTCGAGTTGCCGTCCGGGCAGGTGCATGTTCGCCTCGTTGATCAGGCCGTGCTCGTCGGCTCGTAGCGCCAGCCACTTCGCGAGCGCGTCGTCGGCGTCCGGAAGCCGCTGCCCGCCCTCGGGCTCGCTGCGGTCCGGGAACGAGACGCAATGCTCGTTGAGGAGCTCGCCCGTGGCCACGTCGAAGCTGACGATCGGCTTGTGCGGATAGATCAGATACCCGTAAGCGGGCGCGCCGTCGCGGGCGGCGCCGAAGCAGTGCAGGAACCCGAGGGCCCGGTAGGCCTCGAGCGCGTCGACGCCGAGCACCTCCTCGATCAGCTGCTCCGCGCGCCGCTCGGCGCGGAGTTGCTCGCCGGGATCGGGAATCGCCTTGCCGCGGGGCGGCTTCGGCGCCGGCCGCGGGCGCATCCGCCGTCGCCGGAGGAGCTCGGGAACGTAGGCGAACGCCGCCAGCGCGACGCAGACGATCGCCAGGGAGACGGCGGCCGCAGCGCTCATCCGCCGGCCGCCGGTGGGATGAAGATCACGCGCTCGGCCTCGCGCGGGACCTCGTCGAAGTCGCGGACGAGCATCGCCTCGCGGCGTTCGTCCTCGCGGGTCGGCACCGCAGCCCACATCCCGAGCTCGAGCTGCCGCCGGAACGCTTCGACGAGCCGCGCCTCGTCGGCGTCGAGGTCGGGATCGCCCTCCGCCAGGAGCTGATCACCGTGACCGGGCCTCATGCGGACGAGCTTCATATGCCGATTATGGCAGCGGCGGATGCGGTCGCCGGCCGGCGATCCCGAGCGCATCGACCGGGCCCGGGCCGTGGCCGACGTCGCGCAGGCCGGCCGCGACCGCGGCCGCAGCGCGCCTGCGGGCTTCCTGCGCCGCGGCGCGGAGCGGGAACCCGAGCGCGAGCAGGGCGGCAAGCGTCGAGCTGTGCGTGCACCCGGAACCGTGCGCCGCCCCCTCCGGATGAACGGGGCCCCCGATCGGCAGCTGTCCGGCGCCGTCGTCGAGGAGATCGGTGCCGTCGGCATGGCCCCCGGTGACGATCACGGCGTCCGGTCCGAGCTTCCGGACGCCGGCCGCGAGGTCCGCCACCCCAACCTCCTCGCCGGCGCCGAGCAGCGCCCGCGCCTCGGGGATGTTCGGGGTCGCGACCGTGGCGCGCGGCAGAAGACGCGCGACGAGCGCATCCCGCGCCGACTCGTCGAGGAGCCGGGCGCCGCTCTCGGCGACCATGACCGGGTCGACGACGATCGGGGCCGCGCCGACCGCCTCCAGCGCCGCCACGACCGCTGCGGTCGTCTCGGCGGTGCCGAGCATGCCGACCTTGACCGCATCGACCCCGATATCGCCCGCGACCGCCTCGACCTGGGCGACGATGACCTCGGCCGGGATCGGATGGATCGCCGTGACCGCGACCGTGTTCTGGGCCGTGATCGCGGTCACCGCCGTCGTCCCGTGGACGCCGACCGCCGCGAACGCCTTCAGGTCGGCCTGGATCCCGGCCCCGCCACCGGAGTCCGAGCCGGCGATCGCGAGCGCCACCGGCGTCCTCGTCTGCTCGCCACGGCCCGTGCCCACGCGCCGATCCTACGTCCGCGCCCGGCCGCGCGGTCAGGCGGCGGGCGGCGGGTCCCGCGCGGGTGGCGCCTGGGCGGTCCGCGACCAGCGCCCGGCGTGGTCGCTACGCACGTAGCCGTCGCGTTCGAGGCGGGCGAGGGCGACGAGGGTCGCGGAGAAGCTGAGATCGGCCCCGGTCGCGGCGGCATCCGCGGTCCCGGCGCCGGCCTCGACCGCCATGAGCACGGCTCGGCCGTCCGCCGTGAGTCGCGGTCCCGGCAGCAGCGCCGGCGTGGCGCCGGGGCCGAGCAACAGATCGAGGACGTCGCGGCCGTCGCGGATCACCGCCGCCCCGTCCGCGAGCAGGCGGTTGGTGCCGCTCGATCGCCAGGAATTGACCGGGCCGGGGACCGCGCCGACCGTGCGGCCGCAGTCGGTCGCCATCTCCGCCGTGATCAGCGACCCCGAGCGCTCGGCGGCTTCGACGACCACGGTGACGCCGGTCAATGCGGCCATCAGCCGGTTCCGGGCCGGGAACGTCCAGCGGAACGTCGGCGTTGCCGCCGGCAGCTCGGAGATCACTGCGCCGGTCGAGCGGATCCGCGCGTAGAGGCGCTGCGCCGAGCGCGGGTAGGCCCGGTCGGCGCCAGGACCGAGGACCGCCAGCGTCGATCCGCCGCCGGCGAGCGCGCCCTCGTGCGCGGCCGAGTCGACTCCGAGGGCCATGCCGCTGACGACGACCATGCCGGCGGCGGCGAGGGAGCGGCCGAGCTCGAATGCAACCTCGCGCCCGTAGGCGCCGCAACGACGGGCGCCGACGATCGTCACCGCCCGCTCCGGCTCCAACGCCGTCAGCAGCCCGCTCTCGCCGACGCCGTACAGCGCCCGCGGCGCCGCCGCGCCGAGCGCGTCGAACCCCGCCGGCAGGCCGGACGAGTGCGCGCATGTGCTCCACCCCGCGCCCGCGTCCGGCTCGCGCACCGCCGCCTCCGCCGCCCGCAGTCGCAGCATCGATTCGCCGGGCGCGACCGCCGCCGCGAGCCGCTCGTCGTCGAGGGCCAGCAGGTCGCGGGCCCGCTCCCCGGCGCGGTTGCCGACCGACCGCTCGATGTGACCGGCGAGATCGGCGAGCAGCGCCCCGCGCCGCCGGCAATCCGGGCAGGCGCGAGGGCTCACCGCTTCCCCCGGCGACGCAGCGAGAGCGCCTCGTCGATGTGCTCGCCGGTGACGTCCCTCGACCCGGCCAGATCGGCGCAGGTCCGCGCGACCTTGATCACGCGGCTCCAGCCGCGGCCGCTGAGGCCGAGATCGGCGTGGCCGGCGATCAGCGCCGCTCGCGCGGGGCCATCGAGCCGGGCGCGCTCGGCGACCTCGCGGTCGGTCATCGACGCGTTCGTGCGACCCTCGCCGAGGCGCTCGCGCTGCGCCTCCCGCGCGTCGAGCACCCGTGCCGCGACCGCCGCCGAGCCCTCGCCCGGGTCGCCATCGAGCGTGGCGGCGCTGGGCTGCTCGACCGCCAGGGCGATGTCGACGCGGTCGGCAAGCGCGCCGCTGAGCCGGGCCGCGTAGCTGCGGATCCGCTCGGCGGTGCAGCAACAGCGCGACGATCCCTCGCCGTGTCCGCACGGGCAGGGGTTCGCGGCCGCGAAGAGCTGGAAGCCGGCCGGCAGCGTGAGCCGGCTCCGTGCCCGCGCGATCGTCACGAGCCCGTCCTCGAGCGGCTGCCGGAGGGCCTCGAGGCTCGGCCGCGAGAACTCGCCGAGCTCGTCGAGGAAGAGGACCCCGCGGTGGGCGAGGGTGATCTCCCCCGGCCGCGGCGGGCTGCCGCCGCCGACGAGCCCGGCGACGGAGATCGTGTGGTGCGGGGCCCGGAAGGGGCGTGGCGCGAGCCCCCCGTCGGCGCACGGGCGGCCGGCGATGCTGGCGATCTTCGTCACCTCGATCGCCTCGCGATGCGAGAGGGGCGGCATGATCGAGGGAAGGCGCCGCGCTGCCAGCGACTTGCCGGATCCGGGCGGGCCGATCACGAGCGCCGCGTGGCCGCCGGCGGCAGCGACCTCCAGCCCCCGCCGAAGGCCGGGCTGTCCCTTGAGGTCGGCGAGATCGGGCGCGGCGGGCCCGACGCGTTGCCGGGGCGGCGGCACGGCCGTCGCCGGCACCTCGCCGCGGGCGAGCGCGCGGAGATCGGTGACCGCGGCCAGCGGCGCGACCGCGAGCCCCTCGACGAGCCGCGCCTCAGCGACGTTCGCGGCCGCCACGGCGATCCCGGCGCCCCCGGCGCGATCGATCCGCTCCGCCATCGCGAGGATCCCCGGTAGCGGTCGGACCGTCCCGTCGAGCGCCAGCTCTGCCGCCAGCCACCAGCGCTCGAGCGGCTGCGCGCGCAGCTGCCCGGAAGCGACGAGGACCGCGGCTGCGATCGCGAGGTCGAAGCCCGGTCCCGCCTTGCGAAGGTCCGCGGGGGCGAGGTTCGCGGTGATCCGTTGCTGGGGGAAGTCGAAGCCGGAGTTGACCAGCGCCGCGCGGACGCGCTCACGCGACTCGCGCACCGCCGCGTCGGGCAGCCCGACGATCGAGAACGCGGGGAGCCCGCGGTGGATGTCGATCTCGACGTCGACCGGGACCGCCTCGATCCCCGCGATCGCGAACGTCCGCGTTCGTGCCAGCACCTATTCGACGCTAGGGCGGGCCGACGCGCAGGTGGTGCGCCGGGTCGGCCAGATCGCGGTCGAAAGCGTGCCGATTGGCGCACGACCGACACCCGGTCGGCGATTCGGCACGGTTCCGTGACGGACCGGCACGCTGCGACCCCCACCCGTGACGCGATCGGCGCGACCCTGCGGCCATGGGGAACGGCGGATCGCGATGACCCGGGCCCGGCTGCGAACGGGGAGGATCGGCGAGGAGCTCGCCTGCAGGCGGCTCGAGGGCGAGGGCCTAGCGATCGTTGCCCGCAACTGCAGGACGCGCTACGGAGAGATCGACGCGGTCGCCCTCGACGGCGAGACGCTGGTCTTCGTCGAGGTCAAGACCACGCGGGTCGGTGGGCTGCGCGGCCCCGAGCGGCCGGCACACGCCGTCGGGCCGCGCAAGCAGATGCAGGTTCGCCGCCTCGCCCGCGCCTGGCTGGCCGAGAACCTGCCGCCGCGACACCGGCTGATCCGCTTCGACGTGGTCGGGGTCAGCCTCGATCCCGGCGGCGAGGTCGTCATCGAGCACCTGCCGGCCGCTTTCTGATCGGCCCGGGCGGACCCCCCGCGGCCCCGCTCCGCGGTCAGGGCTGACCGAGGCGGACCCCCGCGGCCCCGTTCCGCGGTCAGGGCCAACCGAGGCGGACCCCCGCGGCCCGGTTCCGCGGTCAGGGCTAACCGAGCTCGAGCTGGCTGTAAGCGGTCGAGGCGAACGAGCGCCGGTGCAGCGAGCAGATCCCGATCCGCCCGATCGCCTCGCGGTGCTGCGGCGAGGAGTAGCCGACGTTGGCCTCGAAGTCCCATCCGGGGTAGCGGCCGGCGGCCTGACGCATGTAGCGGTCGCGGGTCACCTTGGCGACCACTGAGGCGGCGGCGATCGCGGCGCTGCGGGCATCGCCCTCGATCACGGCCTCGTGCTCGACCCGGCAGCGTGAGCCGAGCCGGAAGCCGTCGCTGAGGCAGACCGCCCCCGGCACGGCGACCCTGCCGAGCATGTCGGCAAGCGCGTTCAGGTTCGTGACGTGAAGGCCGCGCGAGTCGATGCCGCCCGGGCAGCGCGTGGTCACGGCGACCCGGCTGGCGGCCGCGAGGACGGCCGGGTAGAGGCGCTCACGTTCCTCCTCGGTCTTGCGCTTCGAGTCGTCGAGGCCGGCGAGCGTCTTCCGCACCTCGGCGGTCAGGCAGCGGTAGTCGAGCAGGACCGCGGCCGCGACCAGCGGGCCGGCGAGCGAACCGCGGCCCGCCTCGTCCGCGCCGGCGACGAAGCGGCGCCCGAACTGCTGGTCGAAGCGGAACAGCCAGGCGGTCCGCCGTCCATCGGGCCGCCGGGCCTTGCGGCGCTTGCCGCCGCCCGCGGCCGGTTCGGCGTCCGGTACCGGCTCAGAGGAGGCCGATCCGGTCGATGGGCCAGTAGGTGAAGAAGGCCTTGCCGATGATCCAGTCCTTCGGGACCGGGCCCCAGAACCTGCTGTCGTCGCTCGCTCCACGGTTGTCGCCCATCATGAAGTAATGATCGGGCGGGATCGTGATCTGCCTCGGCAGGTTGCAGCCGCGGGCGTTGCCGCACGGCTTCGTGAAGTCGTCCGGAATGCGCTCGCCATTGACGATCGCATGGCCGTTGACGATCTTCAGCGTGTCGCCGGGGGTGGCGACGACGCGCTTGATGAAGTTCGTGTCGGCGCGCTCGGCGACCGGCTCCGGACAGGCCTCGTTCGGGGGCAGCGGCTCGATCCCGCAGGTCTCCGTCGTATCGGCGCCCTTCGGCGGATGGAAGACGACGATGTCGCCGATCTCAGGATCGCTGAAGTGGTAGCTGACCCGCTGGACGAGGACGCGCTGGCCGACCTCGAGGGTCGGGATCATCGAGCCGGTCGGGATCTGGTAGGGCTTGACGACGAACGCCTGGATGAGCAGGGCGAGACCGATCGCGAACGCGACGATCAGGACGAGCTCGACGATCGCGCCGAACGTCGACTTCGGGCGCGGCATGACGTTCCGTCGGCCGGGAACGCGCTAGGCGTCCTGCCGCGAAGCCTCAGCGTCTGCGTCGGCGCCCTCGTCGGGCTCGGCTTCTCCCTCCGGCTCCCCGCCGCGCTCACCGGCTGCGCCCGGGGGTTCCTCCTCGGCATCGGCGCCCGCCTCCCCGGTGGCGGTCGCATCGGCTTCGTCCCCGCCCGCGTCCGCCTCGTCCTGAGCCGCTTCGGGGCCGCTCGCGGCTGCCTCGTCCCGAGCCGTTTCGGCGCCGTCCGCGGTTGCCTCGGCCTCCGGCGCCTGCTCGACCTCGCGGACCGTTCCCTCCTCCTCGCCCCCGGCCGGGACGGCCTGCGGCGCCTCGGTCTGCGTGGCTCCCTCCGCATCGACGGCGGCGTCCTCCTCGGTGCCCAGCGCCTCCTCGCCGATGCCCCAGCGCCGCTCGGCGACGCGAGCGGCCTTTCCGACGCGGTCGCGCAGGTAGTAGAGCTTGGCGCGGCGGACGTCGCCCCGCGCCGCCACCTCGAGCTTCTCGATCTTCGGGGAGTGCAGGGGGAAGGTCCGCTCGACGCCGACGCCGAAGGACTGCTTACGGACGGTGAAGGTCTCGCGGACGCCGCTGCCCTGCCGCTTGATGACGACCCCCTCGAAGACCTGGGTCCGGGTCCGGTTGCCCTCGATCACCTGGAAGTGGACGCGGACGCGATCGCCGGCGGCGAAGCGCGGACGTCGCTGCAGCTGCTCCTGCTCGAGGCTCTGGATGATCGTGCTCATGTCTGCGTGCTTCGGCTCGTCCCGGTCCCGCCGGCGCCGGGGGATCGCCGGCCGACGGCCTTCCCGCCGCGGCGGCCGGTCGGCGCCGCGCGGCGGGGAATAGTAGCTAAGAGCCGTCGGGCCTCGCCGAACCGCGCTCGCGGCTGCGCTCGAGCCGCCACTGCCGGACCCGCTCGTGATCGCCGGAAAGGAGGATTGCGGGGACGTCCCAGCCCCGGTAGCTCGCCGGGCGCGTGTAGTGCGGGTACTCGGGCTGGCCTTCGAGCGCCTCCGAGAATGACTCCTCGGTGGCGCTGTCGGCATGGCCGAGGGCGCCCGGCAGCTTTCGGAGCACCGCATCGGCAACGACCATCGCCGCGAGCTCGCCACCGGCGAGGACGTAGCGGCCGATCGAGACCGCGTCGGTTGCGAGGTGCTCGCGAACGCGCTCGTCGATCCCCTCGTAGCGGCCACAGAGGAGCGTCAGCTCCGGCTCGGCGGCGAGCTCGGCGGCGAGCTCCTCGTCGAAGATCCGGCCCGAGGGCGCCAGCAGGACGATCCTCCGCCCGCCCAGCGAGTCCCCGTAGGTGGCACGAAGGGCTGCATCGACGACGTCGACCCGCATCACCATCCCGGCGCCTCCGCCGTAGGGCGAGTCGTCGACCTGCCCGGCCCCGAGCGGCGTCGTCGCCCGGTAGTCGATGAGCCGGATCTCCGAGCCCGCCGCGATCACGTTGCGCACGTGGCGCTGGGCCGTGAACCAATCGAACCAACCAGGGAAGAGCGTGAAGACGTCGAGGCGCATCCGGCGCCGGAGCCTAGAGCCCAACGCCCTCCCCCACCCCGAGCAGCGCGCCGACCTGGGAGAAGACGGCCCGCGGTTCGCGGTCGAGGCGCTCAGGCGTGACCCGGAGCACCCGGACCCCGCGCACGCTGAGCTCGGCATCGCGTTCGAGGTCACGCCGCCGCTGCGCCCAGGATCGGTGGTGGGTGTAGCTGTCGATCTCGACGACGAGACGCGCATCGGGCCAGTGGAAGTCGACCTCGTAGCCGTGCAGCCGCTGGTTGACGAGCGGCCGCGGGAAGCCCCGGGCGAGACAGAGGCGGAGGAACGTGGTCTCG
>JAWKKA010000026.1:0-8369 GCA_041393495.1 Solirubrobacterales bacterium
AGTAGGGGCCGCCCACCACCCCTGGCTGCCCGCCACCCGAACGCCCCTGGCTGCCCGCCGCCCGAACCCCCCTGGCTGACCGCCGCCCGAACGCTGCCCGCCACCCGAACGCTGCCCGCCGCCCAAGGCTGCCCGCCGCCCAAGCCCCGAGCGACGAATAGCTCCCAATACTTGTGAGTTATTCGTCGCTCACCGGCGGGTGGCGGCCTGCAGTCGTCGTTGGTCGACGAGGAGGCGGCCGATCGTCGCAGCGAGTCGCTCCGGCGAACGGACGAGTTGCGCCCAACGGATCCGGTGGACCCTCCAGCCGGCGAGGGTCAGCGCCTCGTCGCGCTGCGCGTCCTTGCGCGCGGTGATGGGGTTGTCGTGCCAGCGACTGTCGCATTCGACGATCAGCCGCTCTGCCGGCCAGACGCAGTCGCACTCGTAGATCGCGCCGCCGGCCCACACCTCGACGTTCATGTCCGGGAGCGGTAGCCCCGCCCGCTCGCACAGCCTGAAGACCAGGCGCTCGAACCTGCTGCGCGTGAAGGCCGGGACCGGGTCCCGGCCCTCGAGGAGCACCCGCAGCCTCCCGGCGCCGCGACAACCGTGGTTGATCTCGAGGATTCGCTGTAGCGCGCCGATGTCGAGCATTCCCCTGGCGCCGGCGTTGATCATCGCCCGCTCCCCGAGGTCGGCCGACATTGCGCAGAGATCGAGGATCGTCCGTGAGGGACTCGTGCAGCGGATGGCATCGAAGGTCACCACCTCGATCGCCTGAAGCCGTCGGCGATGCACCCGAATCCCGGGTCGCGACCTGCCCCCGTCGGCCGGCACCGTCACCGCGACCGGACCGGGCCACCAAGGGATCAGTCGGAGGTGGCCGCCGGCGGATCGATGGGAAAGCGCTGCGCCCGCGCCGGCCGCGAGAACCGCCGCGAGCAGGGCCAGCCGGGGATCGTCCGTCAGCGGTCCGAACGCATAGACGCCGTTGTGAATCCGTGACAGTCGCCCCGACCGTACGGCGTTGAGGATGGAGTTGTCGCTGATCGCACGGGTCCTGAGCTGGTCCCGGGTGATCAGCCCGAGCTGCGGCGCAGCGATCTCCAGCGCCTCTCGCCACCGCTCCATAGCCACGGCCGGATCGTCCGTCCTCGCGACGGACGGGTGGGAAGCTCAACGTGACAATTCGGTGAAGGAAGAGCGGCGATTCAGGTGCGATCCGCGCTCACCGGCAGGGAGCGCTGCCCACGGCCACCGCCACCGTCGCCACGACCGCCATCGCCACCGCCACCGCCGTCGCTACCACCACCACACCACCGCGCACCATCCCCGCCCGCGCCCGCGCCGCCACCGTCCCCGCCATCACCGCCGGAGGCGCTGCCCCGCCCGCCGAGCGACGAATAGATACCCAATGATGAGCGACGAAAAGCTCCCAATAATTGTGAGCTTTTCGTCGCTCGTCCCCGGAATGCCGGGCGAGCCCAGGGAGTCAACGGGTCGGCTTCGACGCCACCGGATGACCGATCCCGAATGCACGCCCAGTGTTCCGCGGAACACTGGGCGCCGCCGCCGCCGCGAGGGTGCAGACGAAGGGCGGCGAAGGAAGGCATTGCCAAAGCAACCCCGCCCCGGAGGTCAAAGCGCACGCCCACCTCGACGTCCTTCTGACGGCAACTCACGTCCTCAGCGACGATTTCCTGCCTGCGAGGAAGGGCCCCGGCCGGCCGCCGCAGATCAGTGATCACCCTGGCGGTCGCCCCGGTCCTAATCGGACTGCCGAACGACCGCCAGCTCCTCGCGTTCGCCGCTTGCCGCCTGCGTCACCTGTTCCCTGCCCGCCCAGACGGCTGCTGGCGCTCGCCGCCGGCTCTGGCGCAACGCCGAGATCGGCCGGCCTGGGCGCAGCCTCGCCGCCTCCGGGCATTGATTTGTAATCGATCGTCTGGCGGCGCTCGGCGGTCTGGCGGCGCTCGGCGGTCTGGCGGCGCTCGGCGGTCTGGCGGCGCTCGGCGCTACCGGTCAGCGCCGCCTGCGCCGGGCGCCGCAGCACGCGCAGGCCCTCGCCCTCGGTCGGGCAGGGCACCGGCAGCGCATCGGGAGCGTGGGGGCCGCGACGGGGGCCGCGGGGGCGCTTCGGCTTCGGCTGGCGGCGGAACCGGCCGCGCTCGCTGCCGCCGCTCTCCTCGGCCCCCTCGACCGGATCCGGCTCGGCGCGAACCGCATGCCAGATCAGCCAGCAGGCGGCCAGCACCGGGATCTTCAGGATCAGTCCCATGAAGATGAACATCTCGAGGCCCACGTCCATGTCGGCTCCGTAGTTTACCCCGACCGCCTCCGGGGTTTGTCCGGGTGCCCTCAGCGGTTTACCCCGAGGTCAGCGGTTCACCCCGAGGGCGACCACGCCCGCCCGGCCCACTCGATGAGCAGATCGACGTGCTCGTCCTCGAGCCCCCGGGCCGAGTCGGTCTCGACGAGCAGCGTCGGCTCCGGTCGCGCCCGGGCCCATTCGCGGCACTCGTCATCGAGCGAGTCGTCGATCCAGGCGAGCCGGCGCTCGGCGGCGAACTCGGCGATCGGGCCGAGCTTCCAGTGGGCGCTGCCGAACCTGGCGTCGCGCCCGAAGCGGATCACGGGCAGGTGGTCGAGCTCGAGCAGCAGGCGCAGGTGCTCGTTGGCGCGGTCCTCCCATCCGGTCGCCCAGACCATCTCGTAGTGGGGAGCGAGGCGGCGCAGTCGCTCGCCGACGTCGTGGGCGATGCAATGGGCCGTGCCATCGATGAGATGAAAGCGGCAGGGGGCCCGCTCGGGCGGCTCCTCGAAGCCGAACAGGCTGATCACCCCGTCGACGTCGACGGCGAGCACCGGGCGCTGATCTACCGCGGGCCACTGCATCTGGGCTGGGATTATCGACCGGTTGCCACGGTCCGGGTCGTGCCGCTACCATTCCGCGCCGTGCCGACCACGAACCAGCTCATCCGCAAGGGCCGGAAGGCCCCCCGCAAGAAGGTCTCGACCCCCGGCCTGAAGTCGGGCCAGGGCCGCAAGGCCCGCACCGCCGCGCCGCAGCGTCGCGGCGTCTGCACGCGCGTTTACACCGCGACGCCGAAGAAGCCGAACTCGGCCCTCCGCAAGGTCGCCCGCGTCCGGCTGTCGAACGGGATGGAGGTGACCACCTACATCCCGGGCGAAGCCACAACCTCCAGGAGCACTCGGTCGTCCTCGTCCGGGGCGGCCGCGTCAAGGACCTGCCGGGCGTCCGCTACAAGGTCGTTCGCGGCACCCTCGACGCCTCCGGCGTCTCCGAGCGCAAGCAGTCCCGCTCGCAGTACGGCGTCAAGGCCTCCTGAGCCCGCCTTCATGAGACGCAATCGCGCCACCATCCGCACCGTCCCGCCGGACGCCAGGTACCGCAGCCGGCTCGTCCAGCAGGTCATCAACAAGGTGATGCTCGACGGCAAGAAGTCGACCGCCGAGCGGATCGTCTACGACGCCCTCGCGGTGGTCGGCGAGCGCTCCGGTCGGACGCCGACCGATGTGCTCGACGATGCGATCGGCGAGCTGACCCCGGTCCTCGAGGTCCGCTCCCGCCGCGTCGGCGGCGCCACCTACCAGGTGCCCGTCGAGGTCCCCCAGCGTCGGGCCCGCACCCTCGCCGTCCGCTGGCTGATCGACTTCGCCCGCAACCGCAACGAGAAGTCGATGTCCGAGCGGCTTGCCCGCGAGATCATGGACGCCGCCTCCCAGCAGGGCGGCGCCTACAAGCGCAAGGACGACATCTACCGGATGGCGCAGGCCAACAAGGCCTTCGCCCACTACCGCTGGTGAGCTGACGGTCGCGGCGCCCGCGCGACCGGCCGTCGGCGCGCCCTTTGGCCCGGTCCGCTCTAATCGGCCTCTAATCGAGGTCGAGGAGGCTTCTGCGGCGATGAGCCACCGAACGGATCAGCCGACGAGGAGCGGGATCGGATGGCCGGCCGTGGTCGCGATCGTGGTTGCGATCCTGCTCGCGGGCGGGCTCCTCGGAGCCCTGCTGGCGAGCGGTGACGGCGCTGATGACGAGCCGGCCCTGACGGTCAGGGCGACGGGCGCGGGAGATGGCGCGGCCACCGCCGTGATCGACGACGCGCCGCTGACGCCCGCCGAGGCGCGGCGGGTCGGCGCCGCCGCCGCCGCGGCGGTCGGTGGCGGGACGGCGGTCGAGATCGACCGCTCCGACGACCCCGGCGAGGCGTACGAGGTCGAGGTGATGACCGCCCGCGGCGAGGTCGACGTCGCACTCGACGACAATCTCCGGCGTGTCGAGAACGTGCCGTACGACGACTGAGCGCCGACCGGAGGTCGAGCGGTGCGCGTCCTGATCGTCGAGGACGAGCCGAAGCTGGCCGGTCTGATCCGCTCCGGCCTGCGCCAGCGCGGCTTCGCCGTCGATAACGCCGCCAGCGGCGAGGATGCGCTCTGGATGGCCGGCTCGACGCCCTACGACGCGATCGTCCTCGACGTCATGCTCCCCGGCATCGACGGCTTCGAGACCTGCCGGCGGATCCGTGCCGACGAGGTCTGGTCACCGATCCTGATGCTGACCGCCCGCGATGCGGTCGAGGATCGTGTCGGCGGCCTCGACTGCGGCGCCGACGACTACCTGACCAAGCCGTTCGCCTTCGCCGAGCTCGAGGCGCGGCTGCGCGCGCTCCGCCGGCGCGGCGAGGCGCCGCGGCCGGCCGTGCTCGAGTCCGCCGGCCTCGTCCTCGACCCGGCCACGCGCGAGGTCCGTCGCGGCCACGAGCCGATCGAGCTCTCGCCGATCGAGTTCGCGATGCTCGAGACCTTCATGCGCCGTCCCGGCCGGGCCCTGAGCCGGCTCGAGATCCTCGAGCACGTCTGGGACAGCGAGTACGAGAACCGCTCGAACGTGGTCGACGTCTACGTCCGCTACCTGCGGGCGAAGATCGACGAGCCGTTCGGAGCCGACTCGATCGAGACGGTCCGCGGGGTCGGCTACCGCTGGCGGGGCGACGGATGAGGTCGTACATCGGCGCGATCCCGATCCGGCTCCGGCTCGCGCTCGGATTCGCGACCGTGATGGCAGTCGTCCTCGCCGCGATCGGCCTCTACATCTACGACCGCACCGACTCCGACCTCGATGCCCGTATCGACAGGGAGCTCGCCGCCCGCCTCGCGGGGGTCGTGGCGATCGTCCGCGACGACGGCGACGACCTCGGCGACCCCGTTCACGACCCGCTCGGTCGCGTCGATGCCGAGGGGATCGTTCAGGTCGTCGGCCCCGGCGGCGAGGTCGCCGATGCGACCGACGACGCGCTCCTCGGGCGGCCGCTGCTCTCGCGCGGTCAGCTCGCCGACCTGCTCCACGGCGGCGGCCACATCGACACCGAGAGCCCGGTCGGCAGGCTCCGGGTCACCGCTGAGCGCGTCGTTGACGACCGCGTGCGATACGTGGCGATCGTCGGCGCCTCCCTGGCCGAGCACGACGGGACCCTGGCCAGCCTCAGGCGGCTGCTTCTGATCGGCGGGCCGATCGCGCTGGTGCTCGCCTCCCTCGCCGCCTACCTGGTCGCGACCGCCGCCCTGCGGCCGGTCGAGGCGATGCGGCGGCGCGCGAGCGAGATCGGCAGCGCCGACCCCGGTCTGCGGCTCCCGGTCGGCCCGGCCGAAGACGAGATCGCGAGCCTCGGGCGGACCCTCAACGGGATGCTCGCACGGCTCGAGGCAGCGATCGAGCGTGAGCGACGCCTCGTCGCCGATGCCGGCCACGAGCTGCGGACGCCGCTGACGATCCTCAAGGCCGAGATCGAGCTGGCCCTCGCCGACGCCCGCGACGAGGAGCGCCTGCGCGGCGCGCTCCGCTCCGGCGGCGAGGAGGTCGACAGGCTCTCGCGGCTCGCCGACGACCTCCTGTTCCTCGCCCGCGCCGACGACGGCCGGCTGCCGCTGCGGAGCGAGCCCGTCGCGATCGAGCCACTCGCGCGCAAGATCGCGGCGGCGCGTTCGATCGGCCCCGGCGATCGTCCCGTGACGGTCGACGTGCCGGCCGGGCTGAAGGTCGAGGCCGACCCGCAGCGTCTCGAACAGGCGCTCTCCAACCTCGTCGACAACGCGATCCGCCATGGCGCTGGGGAGATCGCGATCAGCGCCCGCCGAGCCGGCGAGCGGGTCGAGGTGTCGGTCGCGGACGCCGGCCCGGGCTTCTCTTCTGAGCTGCTCGAGCGGGCCACCGAGCGCTTCGCGCGCGCGGCCGACCCGGGGGCCCGTGGGGCCGGCCTCGGTCTCGCGATCGCCGAGTCGATCGCCGTCGCCCACGGCGGCGCGATCGCCGTCGCCAACCGGGACCGTGGCGGCGCGATCGTGACCCTGTCGCTACCCGCGACCGCACCGGCCGCGGTTGTCGAGCCGTCCCAGCGGCTCTAATCGACCTCTAATCGCGCTCGTCGAAGCTGGCAAGCACGAACGTGATCCCGCGAAAGGAGAAGTCGATGAGAAAGGTATTGATCGCGGCCCTCGGCGCCGCTGCGGCGGCACTGGCCGCCGTCGCGCTGGCGGCGCCGGCGGAGGCCGGCATCAGGGGCCTTGCCAAGGCCGAGTGCAAGCAGGAGCGACGCCACGACACGAAGGAGTTCATCGCTCACTACGGCGGCACGGGCAAGGCGGCCCTGCGCCGGTGCATCCGTCACGAGAAGCGAGAGGCGACCCGCGACTGCAAGCAGGAGCGTCGCTATGACACCAAGGAGTTCATCGCCGAGTACGGCGGCACGGACCGCCACGCGCTGAAGCGCTGCATCCGCGACGAGCTCCGCTAGCAGCGACGCCCGCGGCGAGCTCCCCCGGGCCACTCCACCAACCGCGGCCGGGAGCCCACAGCGGGCTCCCGGCCCGGCGGTTCCCGGCCGAAGGGCGCGAGCCGCCGATGAGGGTGGTCAAGGGTGGCGATGCCGCCGCCCAGGGTGGTCGGGGGCGGCGATGCCGCCGCGCGGGGTGGTCAAGGGTGGCGATGCCGCCGCCCAGGGTGGTCGGGGGCGGCGATGCCGCCGCGCAGGGTGGTCAAGGGCGGCGATGCCCTCGCCCAGGGTGGTCGGAGGCGGCATGCCCCCCGCAGCGGTGGTCGGACCTACGGCTCCTCACCGGCCGGGCGGCGGCGGGAAGGCGGCCGCCGTGGCCGCGTGCGCCGGGCAGCCCGGAAGCGCTTCGGGGCCTGACGTTGCTCGGCGGACTGGGTCGCGTAGGCGATCCCGGCGAGCGCGAGGACGACCGTCGCGGCCGCCTCGAGCCAGAAGCCGGGTTGGGGGACGGCCTTCGCTGCGGTGGCGACGCCGCCGCTGACCGCGACGTCACCGACATCGTTGGCGTCCGGCAGGTCGATGGCGAGAAACAGCGCGAGCGCGGCGATGCCGCAGCCGGCGGTCGTCCAGGCCCAGGCGCGCCGGCCGCTTGCGATCGCCAGCGCGAGCGCGACGGCGGCGAACCCCGCGAGGATCAACATCGCCCAGCCGTGGCGGTCGCCGGCGAGCTGCCCGGCGATCGGGTCGCCGCCCGCCGTCGAGAGCTCGAACGTCTTCATCAGCTCCGATGCGCCGAGGGCGAGCGCCGCGGCCGCGATCGAGAGCGGCAGGAGCATCTCCGCCTTCAACGGGCGGCTCATGCCCGTGCGGCGCCCTCGGGGTCGGCGCCGGGCCGCGGCGGTCGCCGGCGCCGCGGGCGCTCCGGCGCGGGCTCACCGGTTCGACTCCGGACCGGGGAGCGCTGCGAGCCTCCGGCGAGGCGGAGCTCGCGGGCGAGCAGGGTGGAGGACCCGATCAGCAGGACGCCGGCGGCGATCTGGGCGTAGAAGCCGCCGATCAGCGTCGCCCGCACGCCCTCGAAGGCCACCGCGGCCTCTCCGGGGTCGAGGCCGGCCGGGCGATCGACGATCAGGGCGACGAGGACCGCGGCGATCCCGGCGAGCGTGATCAGCCGGCAGGCGCGCCGGCGTCCGCCGACGGTCGCCACCGCGAGCAGCAGCAGGCAGGCGATCGCGACCGCTACGAAGACGTACGAGTGGGCGTCGCCGGCCCGGGCCCGGCCGGTCTCCGGAGCGGGGGCGACGGTCTGCACGCCGGAGTAGGCGTCGTTGCCGATCGAGATGGTGCGGTAGTCGGCATACTGCGACAGCGCGAGGAGGATCGCCGCCCCCGCGACCACGACCGCGAGCGCCCGGGCCGGAGTCAACGTCCTCGACGCTGCCCTCGCGGCCCGGTCGAGGACCCCGAGCACGGCCCGGACCGGACCGGCGAGGACGCGGCAGGCGCCGATCAGAAGGCCGAGGACGACGCCGAGCGCGGCGAAGAAGACCGCGAACACCGCCGCGAGGGCGGCGAGCAGGCGCCGCCCCGCCT
>JAWKKA010000027.1:0-6093 GCA_041393495.1 Solirubrobacterales bacterium
GCCCTTGATCGTGACCTTGGTCGCGGCCTTGCCGGCGGCCTCGGCGGAGGCGACGACGGCGAGCGCGGTCAGCGCGACGGCGAGGGCGGCGAGGAGCTTGCTGGTGATGGACATCGTTGATCTTCCCTTCGCAGTGGTTTGCTCTTGCCCGACCATGATCGGCCCGCTCGGCGGTCGCGAGAAGGGGCCCGCGGGGTGAAGTCGGCCACACCGGGCGGGCGGGGGCGGGCAAGACCGGGGGCGGACGGGCCGGGCAAGGCCGGGCGGGCGACCGCGGGGCCCGAGAGCGGCTCGCGGCGGCGCTCGTATGCTCGACGATGCGTTTGCGACCGTCGTGGCGGCGGTCAGACGGATCGTCGCGGAGACGCCCCCGGCTTCCAGCCGGTTCGCGCCAACAGCCAGCTCATGAGCGGCGGTGGCGTCAACCGGTAGATCCAGCGGCCCCTCCAGGGCACGAGCCGCTCCCGCCGCTCCCGCTCGATCGAGTCCGCCGCCTCGCGCGCCACGTCCGCCGGCGTCATCGCGCCGACGAGGGCCGCGATCTTCGGGATCCGCTCCCGCGATCCGGGGTTGTTATCGAAGTACGGCGAATCGACCTCGAACGGCGCCAGCAACGTCACGCCGACGCCGCTGCCGCGCAGCTCGGCCTCGAGCTGGTAGCTGAACGCCCGCATCGCCCACCGCGCCACCCCGTAGGCGGTCGCGCCGGGGATCGCGAGGTAGCCGGCAGCCGACGTCATGTTCAGGATCCAGCCGGACCGGCGCTCGATCATCGCCGGCAGCAGCCGCCGGGTCAGCTCGTAGGCGGCGAGATACGGCAGCCGCATCGCGGTCTCGCCGTAGCCCGGCCCGCTCTCCCAGGTCGCCCGCCAGATCCCGGCGCCGGCGTTGTTGATCAGGACGTCGGGCGGGCCCTCGCCGGCGAGCAGCAGGTCCGCGAGCCGCGCGATCTCGGCGTCGCTGCCGAGATCGCACGGCTCGACCGCGACGGTCCCGCCCGCCTCGCGCAGCTCGACCGCCAGCGCGGCGAGCGCGTCCCGCCCCCGGGCGACGAGGATCGGCCTACCGCCGCGACGCCCGACCTCACGCGCAATCTCGGCTCCGATCCCCGAGGAGGCACCGGTGATCAGGACCCTGCGACCGGCGAGCTTCATGCCGCGACCGTAGCGCGCCGCGGCCACTCAGGAGCCGACAGCGCTCAGGCGAGCGTCAGCACCATCAGCAGCGCCGCGACCACGGCGTAGCTGCTGGTGAGGATCATCAGGCCACGGCGGTCGGCGCGGACCGCTGCCCGCACGTCGCCGGTCGCGTCGACCCACGAGTTGCGGACGATCATCACCATCGTCAGCACGACGAAGGCGTAGCTGAGGATGTAGAGCTTGTCGAGCAGGATCAGGTAGTCGACCTCGGGCAGGTCGTCGTTGCTGGTCAGCTGCAGGGCGACGAGCGTCAATAGCGCCGTGATCCCGATCCCGATCCGACCCTCGACGTAGCGGGGGTGGACGAGCAGCGACAGCGACGCGGTCAGCGCGACCAGCAGCATCGGCAGCAGGAAGGGTCCGGCTGCGCGATGCGATGCTGCTGCTCGTCATCCCGGCTGCGGCCGCAAGCGGGTACGCGCTGCTCTGGCAGGCGCCGGATGGTCACTGGCTGAACGTCGTGTACTGGTCCATGGTCGGCGCCCAGGTGATCGTCGGGGCAGTCGCCGTGACCGTTGCGGTCACCCGTGCTGTGAGCATCCCCAGGGAATCGAACCGGCCTGTTGGCCGCGGCCCGCTGACGGTGGGCTCAGGCGCTCAACCCGGCGATGGCGTCGCCGATCAGCTTCGCCGCGATCACCAGGCAGATGACGATCATGATCGCGGCATTGTGTGCCGCCATCCACTCCTGCAGGCCGGCGAGCGCCCGCTCCGACCGCTCCCGCATCGTCAGGTGGATGCCGACCGGCAGGGCCGGGCCGAGGGTGGCGATGGCGACGAAGATGGCCAGCGCCCCGACCTGGCCTCCCGCCGCCAGCCCCGTCTGGGCGATCGCCGCCGCCGCGCCGACGGTCAGCAGCAGGTTCTTCGGGTTGATCGCCGCCAGCGCCACCCCCATCGCGGCCGACCGGCCGGCCGTGAAGCGGTCGACCGTCTGCATCCACTTCGGCAGCTCGGCGGGCCGGCCGTCGCGCGGGCGGGAGCGCCACCGGCGCACCGCCGCCTCCAGCAGCAGCAACCCGAGGATCAGCTTCAGCCAGCTCACCCAGTCCGCCGGCGCGCCCTGCTGGCTGGCATCGGCGCCGCTGGAGACGAGCAGGACGATCGCCCCGACCACCGACAGGCCGACGACCCAGCCGAGGAGGAAGGCCCGGCCGTTGCTCGCGCCGTCCGGCGTCGAGAGCATCAGGACGACGGCGACGATCGGGACCGGGCTCAGCGCGACGCCGATCGCGAGCGGCAGGATCTGTCCGATGGCCTGACCCATCGTCAGGGCATGCCCGCCAAAGCGCGTGGAGCCCCGGATGAGACCGCCGTCGACGCGAGCGATCCCGCCCGGCCCTGCTTGTCGCTGTCCGCCATCCGGTCCTCCAACCGTCGCGACTCGGACGCCGAGGACGGATCCGGAATCCGCCCCCGCTCAGCGAGGCTATCGGGCCGGGACCCCCGGCGCCGGGCGTCGCGGACGCCACTGACACGGCGGCAACACGGTCAAGACGCTTGGTGATGGGATCCTGGCCACGTTCGCCGGGCCCGCCGGTGCCGTTCGCTGCGCCGAGGGGATCATTGCCGCGGCGAGCTCGCAGGGACTGGAAGTTCGCAGCGGGGTCCACACCGGAGGAGTCGAGGCCGGAGGGAGCGACATCAGCGGGCTGGCCGTCCACCTGGCGGCGCGGACTGACCGGTGGTCTCCAAAGCGACATCCGGCTATCGTCCCGGCCGTGCGTCGCCCGCTGCTGGTCGTACTGGCCCTATCGGGAGCCCTCGCGGCCGGCGCGCCTCCTGGCGTGGCCTCGGCGGCCGGCGGCGATGCGCCGCTGACGGCCTTCAACGCCAACTTCGTGCGCGGCGAGTCGGCGGCAGAGCGCATCGCCTCCTACCGGCGGCTGCGCGCCGCCGGAGTGCGGGTCGTGCGACTCGACTTCAACTGGACATCGCTCGAACCGGTCGGACTGCCGCTGCACGACTACCGATGGCGAGCCCAGGACCGCGAGGTTCGAATCATCCGGCGCGCCGGCCTGAAGGTCCTGGGCATCCTCGCCTACGGGCAACCCGATTACTCGCTCGCCGGCGGCGAGGCGTACCGGAAAGGGCAGAAGCCAATCCCCCCGTTCGGGATCGGCGACCCGCAGTACTACCCGCCGGACGAGCCGAGCACGTTTGCCCGCTTCGCCGGCGATGTCGCCCGCCACTACCACGGTGACGTCTGGGGCTGGGAGGTGTGGAACGAGGAGAACCAGGGCTGGCGCTTCTGGGAGCCTCTCGAGGACCCGACCGCCTACGGACGTCTGCTCTGTGCCGCGCACCGCTCCTTGCGCCGGTCCGACCGCGGCGCGCCCGTCGCGTTGGGAGGAATGTTCTTCCCGCCCTTCATCGGCACCGGCGCCGTCGAGTTCCTCGACCGGGTGCTGACGGCGGGCGGCTCGCGGATCGGCCGCTGCTTCGACGCGGTCGGCTACCACCCATATCCCTACCCCTTCACGTCTCCGGAGTCGGTGGTCACGGGCCGCGGCTCGGTGATCAACGCAGCGACGCAACTGCGCCGCGTCTTGCGCCGCCACGGCCTCGCCCGTAAACCGCTCTGGAATACCGAGGTCGGCTGGCCGACCAACCCGGACGGTAACGGCGTAACCGAGCGCCGCCAGGCGCGGTACGTGGCGCGTTTGGCGTTGCTGTCGTGGGCGCGCCGCGTGCCGCTCATCACCTGGTACACGTGGGGCGACTACCACGACCCATCGGGCACCAACCAGGAAGCCCACTTCGGCTTCTTCCGCGATGACGGGCACCCGAAGCCGGCCTTTCGCGCCCTCGAAACGCTCCATCGCCTGCTCGGAGCGCGGGGCTGGCGCTATGTCGGCGACCGCGCCCGAGCGCTTGATTTGCCGCCGGGGAGGGACGGGGTCGATCGCGGCTACGCGCTGGAGTTCCGCGGCCCCAGCGACCGGAGACTGCTCGCCGTCTGGTACGCGAACGAGCAACCTCCGGCGGACCCGAGCCCGCTTGCCCGCGTGGAGCCGGGCACGCCGGCCGAGACGATCGCGGTGCGGGTCCCGATCGAGGCTCCAGCGACGGTCACGGGCCTGCTGGGCTCGCGGCAGCGGGTGCGGCAGCGCGGCGGCCAGGTACGGCTGCGAGTCGGGCAGGATCCCGTATTCGTGACCTGGCGCCCGCGGCCGTCGCACTGACGGCGGCTCCCGCACCCGCCAGCAGCGGCGGGCCCTCGGCCGGGTCGATCCACATGACACCGATCAGCCCCTTCCCGCACTCGTCCGAGCGCCGCGATCGAGCGGCTACCGAGGGGCCGCCTAGACTGAGGGACCGTGGGCATCCGGCCCTGCCGCGACGAAGAGCAGGAGGTGATCCTGGCGATCATCAACACTGCTGCCACGGCCTTCCGCGGGGTGATCCCGCCCGATCGCTGGCAGGAGCCCTACATGGAGTCGAGCGAGCTCGAGCACGAGACCGGCGCCGGGGTCCGATTCTGGGGCTTCGCGGCGGACGGCGAGCTGATCGGTGTGATGGGCATCCAGCCGCTGCGCGACCTCGATCTGATCCGCCATGCCTACGTCCTGCCCGACCATCAGCGGCGCGGCGTCGGCGCGGCGCTGTTGCGACATCTGCGTGGCATGAGCTCCCGGCGCACGCTGGTCGGCACCTGGGAGGCCGCGGAGTGGGCGATCCGCTTCTACCGCCGTCACGGGTTCGAGCTCGTCCCGCCCGAGCGCAAGAGCGCGCTGCTCAAGGCGTACTGGACGATCCCCGACCGCCAGGTCGAGGCCTCGGTGGTGCTCGCGAGTCCGCCGCTCAACGAGGCGCGATGAGGACGGGGGTCCGCCCTCGTCCCGACCCCGGCCCGCGCCCGATCGAGGCTGAGACGTTGATCGGGCTCAACGGCTGACGGTGGCGATGAGCGCGAAGTGGAAGGGCAGCTCGATCGCTGCCGGGCGAGCATGCAAGCCGGCCTCGCCGAGTGCGGCGGCCGCCTCGCCGGCGTCGTAGAGCAGCTCGTCGGGCGGTCCGGAATCGCGCGGCCGGCCCCGCTCCCAATCGACCACGAGCACGAAGCCGTTCGGCGCGAGCAGGCGCCGCATCTCCGCGAGGGCGCCCTCGCCGCGCACCTCGTGCAGCAGGTTGACGGCCAGGATCCGGTCGACGGCGCCGTCCCCGAGCGGCACCACGTTGTCGACAACGTGCTCCAGCTCCACCCCGACATCCGGGCTCAGACGCTCCCGAAGCCGATCGAGCATCTCCCCGCTGCTGTCGACGGCGACCACGCGACCACCGCTTCCGAGGGCACGGGCGATCGGCAGCGTCAGCCGTCCCGTGCCGGCGCCGTAGTCGACCACCGTCTCCTCGCCGCCGAGCTCCAGCAGGTCCACGAGCGCAGCGGTCGGCAGGTAGCGCTCGCGCTCCGGCGCGTCCAGGAGGTGTGCGCGCGCGGGATCGAACTTCTTGGGGTCCCTGGCCGTCATGTAGTCAGTGTGGCGTAACGCGGACGCGATGATGCCTACTGGGTAGGTCGGGGACCCCTTTGTACGTACGGGGGTCTGTCTGATCGGAGGACGCGGGGGCGGCTTGCGGCATCCCGTTACAAGCCGAAAAGGCCAGTCCGTGACCGAGGTCGACATCGCAGACGCGGAAGCAGCCACCGTGAGGGCCGTAGGGGGGACCGGGGGGACCTTGCGATCGGTTTGCGATCGAGATCTCAGACGGCGAGCGGCGGACACTCTCGGCTACCCGGTGTCGACATGCCGGTCGGTTCTCAAACCGGGGCCGGAGCCCCCACCGAAGGCACCCACTTGCAAGGCACACCCGACCCGAGCGGAGGGGGAGGTGTCCAGCGCCAAGACATATGTCACACCTGATTGGTCACCGGTGAGTCGGGACATAGGTC
>JAWKKA010000028.1:0-2994 GCA_041393495.1 Solirubrobacterales bacterium
AGTCGCAGGCCGGCGCAGATCTTCGCGACCTCGACCGGATGGCTGATGAACTCCTCGCCGGAGCGACGGCGCTGGTCGGCGTGGCGCTCGCAGGCGAAGACGAACGCCCGCTCGACCTCCTGCTGATCGACCGCCTCGCCGTTGTCACCCTCGTGCTCGCCGATCACGGCGATCAGGTCGCCGAGGAGACGACGCTCGATCCCGGTCA
Organism: Solirubrobacterales bacterium; assembly: GCA_041393495.1. GTDB lineage: Bacteria > Actinomycetota > Thermoleophilia > Solirubrobacterales > 70-9 > RHKX01. Next base: position 209 of record JAWKKA010000028.1, read on the forward strand.
GGTCGCGGGTGAGGGCGTCGACCGGCACCGGCGCCGAGCCGCGCCCCTCGACCCCGACCCGAATCCGACCCGACCCCTCGAGAGCAGAATCGACCGCCGCGCCTTCGGCGTGGTCGCTGCCGCCCGTCAGGGCTCCGCTCTGCGGCTCTGCAGGTATCTCAGGCCCTCCTGATGGATCTCCGAGTACGCGACGTAGGCATCGGAGGCCGACAGTTTCGTCCTCTCCGAGGATACGACGCACAACGACCGGGCATCCTCACCCTCGCAGCCGCTGACGATCGCCAGCTCGCGGAGGACCCGCACCGCTCGCGCCGCCGCCTCCGGCGTACGCCCGTACCGCGCGGCGCCGACGAGGACGCTTCGGAGCGGCTCCTCGCGAAGCTCGGCGGCGACGAGGCCGCGGTAGATGTCGGCGAGCGGGCCGCGCAGGTCCCATTCGGCGTCCCAGCACATCTCCGCGAGCTCGGCGCTCGGTCCCCAGCAGCGGTGCGCGAACCCCGGGCCGGTGCAGCGCAGCGCCGTGCGCTGCTGTCCCGCGTCGCTCGGCGGATCGACGAGGACGAGATGCTGAAAGCCGCTCGCCGCCAGCGGCGCGGCGCTCAGCGACGCCCAGTCCGTGACGAGCAGGTTGCGACCGGACCCCGCCGCGAGCCGGATCAGCTCACCGTCGGGGCAGCGCAGGCACGCGCAGGCGGGCTCGATCGCGCCGGCGATCGCGCCGGGCGCCGCCAGGGCCGACCGGCGACCGCCGTCCGCCGACACGACGAGCACCCGCTCACCGCTCGAGAGCAGCTCCGCGATCCGGGCCGTCACCGACCCCCGGTGCGCGTCCAGCTCCCGGCGCGGCTCGCCTTCGCGGGCCGGCGCCGCGGCGGGCGGAGCGGGCCCGGGGCGATCGAGCTCGGCCGCGAACCGCGCCCACCAGACCTCGACGGGGGCGGTTGGGCAACGGTGGCCGTGGGCCGCATCCTCCTCGGCGCCCGGTCGGCGGGCGAACGCGTCGGTCAGGACCGCGCGCGGCTCGACCGCGCCGTTCCAGTGGTTGACCTCGAGGCGGACGGCGATGTCGTGCGGCTCGCGCTGTGCGGCCGCGAGCGTGCCGTTGGCGTTGAAAGCGACGCCGCGGGCCGAGAGCGTGCCGGTGTTGAGGTTGAATCGGGCATGACGGCCCTCCTCCCCCATCGGCCTGACGTCCCCGACCCTGGCTCCGGGGACGAGCAGCTTGACGCCCGGGTTGCCCTGCCCGAACGGCGCCAGCGCCGCAAGCTGCTCGGCGACGTCGAGGCCGAGCGACTCCGCTCCCACGAAGGCGTCGACGAGGTCGGCCTCGGGCGGCTCCGACGAGGGCCGGACCGCGGCGGCGTGCGCGATCAGCGCCGCGCGAAAGTCCTCGATCCGCTCGGCCGCGAGCTCGACGCCGGCCGCGGCGCGGTGGCCCCCGTAGCGGTCGAGATGGGCCGCGCACGCATCGAGGCCGGCGAGCAGGTCGAAGCCCTCCACGCTCCGCCCCGATCCCTTCGCCCGGCCGTCGCCGTCGATCGCGAGGACGATCGCCGGTACCTCATGGCGATCGACCAGCCGCGAGGCGACGATCCCGACCACCCCCGGATGCCAGCCCTCGCCGGCAACGACGATGGCCGGCGCCGCCCGCAGGTCCTCGGGCAGCTCGCGGAGCGCCGCCTCGGCCTCGGCGGCGACCCGGCGCTCGGTCTCGCGGCGCTCGTGGTTGGCCGCATCGAGCTCGCCGGCGATCGTCGCCGCCCGTGCGGGGTCATCGGTCAGCATCAGCTCGACGCCGGCGTCGGCGCGGTAGAGGCGCCCGGCGGCGTTGAGGCGCGGTCCGAGCCGGAAGGCGATGTCGCCCTCGTCGACGTGCTCGGGATCGACGCGCGCCGCTTCGATCAGCGCCCGGAGCCCCGCCCGCGGGGCCCGGCGGATCTCCGCGAGCCCGCGGCGGACGAGACTGCGGTTCTCACCGACGAGCGGGACGAGATCGGCGACCGTCGCGAGGGCGACGAGGTCGAGGTCGCGGATCGGCGCCTCGCGCTCGCCGAGCGAGCGCTCGAGCGCCTGGGCGAGCTTCGCCGCCACCGCGGCGCCGCAGAGCATCGCGAACGGATAGCCGCTCACCTGCGGGTGGACGATCGGGCAGGCGGGAAGCTGCTCGCCGGGCTGATGGTGGTCGGTGACGACGGCACCGATCCCGGCCGCCTCGATCGCGGCGATCTGACCGGGCGAGGCGATCCCGCAGTCGACCGTGACGACGAGGCCGGCGCCGCGCTCGCGGAGCGTCTCGAGCGAGCTGTCGCTGAGTCCGTAGCCGTCGCTGAGCCGGTCCGGAATCAGCCAGTCGGCGTCAGCCCCCGCCCGCCGCAGCGCCGCGACCATGATCGCCGTCGAGCAGATTCCGTCGACGTCGTAATCGCCATGGACGGTGACCCGGACGCCCGCCTCGATCGCCGCCCGGATCCGGCGGACCGCATCGTCGATCCCCTCGAACAGGCCCGGATCGTGGGCGTCGGCGGCCGCGAGGAAGTCGCGCGCGGCCGCGACGGTCCGGTGTCCGCGCCGGACCAGCGCGATCGCGACCGGATCGGCGAGCTCGAGCTCATCGGCGATCCGGCGCGCCTCGGCGTAGTCGTAGGGACGGGCACGAAATCCGGTTGCCTTCACGCTCGCGCTCACGCCGGTCAGGCTTGCACCGCACGAGGACGGAACCCCGGCGCCGCCTTTCGGCCGTGGAGAGACGATGCCGGGAGGCGAAGCGGCCTCGGGCCGTGAGCCGA
>JAWKKA010000029.1:0-2786 GCA_041393495.1 Solirubrobacterales bacterium
GATGCTCAAGCACGGCGTGCCCGACCTGCGGATGTTCTTCGACAACGACACCCGGATGCTGGAGCAGTTCCGATGAGGGTCCCGCTGACGTGGCTGCATACCTACTGCGACCCTGGCCTCGCCCCGGCCGATCTCGCCGAGCGCCTGTCGATGTCCGGCACCGAGGTCGAGCGGGTCGGCCATGCCGGGGCGCCTTCCGGGGCGGGCTTCGTGGTCGGCCGCGTCGCCGCCGCCGATCCGCACCCCGACGCCGACCGGCTCCGCGTCTGCGCGGTCGATGCGGGCGAGGGCGAACCGCGAACGATCGTCTGCGGAGCGCCGAACGTCGCCGCCGGGCAGGCGGTCGCGGTGGCGCTGCCCGGCGCGGTCCTCGGCGACGGCACGAAGCTCCGCAAGGCGAAGCTCCGCGGCGTCGAGTCGGCGGGGATGATCCTCTCCGAGGCCGAGATGGAGGTCGGTGAGGACGCCGACGGGATCGCGGTCCTCGAAACCGATGCCGCCCCCGGGACGCCGCTCGAGCGCGTCCTGCCGATCGCGGAGGCCGTCCTCGACCTCGAGATCACCCCGAACCGACCCGACTGCCTCGGCATCTATGGCATCGCCCGCGAGGTCCACGCCGTCACCGGCGCGCCGCTCGCCGCGGCGCCCTGGGAGGGGGACGCCGCGGCCAGCGGCGCGGGCGCGATCGACGAGATCGCCTCGGTCCGCGTCGAGGTCCCCGAGCTCTGTCCGCGGTTCACTGCGCGCGCCTTCACCGACGTCCGGATCGGGCCCTCGCCGCTGTGGCTGAAGGCGCGTCTCAGCGCGGCCGGGCAGCGCCCGATCAACAACGTCGTCGACATCACCAACTACGTGATGCTGCTGACCGGGCAGCCGTTGCACGCTTTCGACCTCGACCGCGTCCCCGGTGGTGAGCTCATCGTCCGCAGGGCGAGCGCCGGCGAGCGGATGACGACGCTCGACGACGTCGAGCGTCGCCTCGACGCCGAGAGCGTCGTCGTCTGCGACCGCCAGGGGCCGGCCGGCGTCGCCGGGATCATGGGCGGCCGCGTCTCGGAGGTGTCCGCGGAAACGACCCGGGTCCTGCTCGAGGCGGCGACCTGGAACGGGACGAACATCCTCCGGACCTCGAACCTGCTCGGGCTCCGCTCGGAGGCGTCCACGCGGTTCGAGAAGCAGCTCCATCCCGATCTCGCGATGCGGGCGCAGCGGGTCGCCGCGATGCTGATGGTCGAGCTCTGCGGGGCCCGGCTCGTGCCCGGGACGATCGATGTCGATTCGCGGCCGGACTCGATGCTTCCGTTCGATCTCAGCTACCGGCCGGCCCGCAGCGACGCGCTGCTCGGCATGTCGATCGAGCCGGCCCTGGCGGGCGACTACCTGGGTCGCCTCGGCTTCGCCGTTCACGGTGACGATCCGGAGGCGATCGGGGTCACCGTGCCCGCCGACCGCCACTTCGACGTCACCCGCGAGATCGACCTCGTCGAGGAGGTCGCACGCGTCCATGGCCTCGACGAGCACCTGCCGGCGACCCTGCCCGGCCGCGGCGGCGCGGTCGGCGGCCTCGCCCGCCACCAGCTCCTGCTGCGCCGCGTCGAGGATCTGCTCAGCGATGCCGGGCTCGACGAGGTGATCACGTGGAGCTTCGTCGACCAGGCCCGCGGTGGTGTCGCCGGACTCGCCGCGGTCGAGCCCGTGGCAATTCACAACCCGCTGTCGGAGGAGCAGTCGGTGATGCGCACCGACCTGGTCGGGGGATTGCTCGCGGTCGTCGCCCACAACCTCGCCCGCGGAGTCGAGCGGGTCGCCGTCTTCGAGTCCGGCAGCGTCTATCTGCCGCAGTCGCCGCCGGACGCGGGTGGCTCCCTCGGCGGCCGCTTCGCCGGGTTGCGGCCGCCGCCGGTCGCCGAGCCGCGTCGCCTCGGCGCCGTCCTGGTCGGTGAGCTCGGCGCCGCCGGCTGGCGCGGTGGCGCCCGTCCGGCCGACTACTACGACGCCAAGGGGCTCGTCGAGCTCGTCGCGGCAGCGGTCGCTGTGGCCCCGACCTTCGCGGCCGGCTCGCGTCCGTACCTGCATCCGGCCCGCGCTGCGGACGTCAGCGTCGCCGGAGCTCGCGCCGGCTGGGTCGGCGAGCTCCACCCGTCGCTGCTCGGCGAGCTCGGCGTCCCCAGCGGAGCGGCCTTCGAGATCGACCTCGAGCCCTTCATCGCCGCCGCCGGCGCCGGGGCCGAGGTGTACGAGGACGTCACGACCCACCCGGCCGTCGCCGAGGACATCGCGGTCGTCGCCGATCGCGATCTCGACGCCGAGCGGATCCGCGAGACGATCGTCGGCGCCGGCGGCGAGTTGCTCGGCGAGGCGGCGGTCTTCGACGTCTACGAGGGCGAGCCGGTCCCCGCGGGCAAGCGCAGCCTCGCCCTGCGGCTCGAGTTCCGGGCGCCCGACCGGACGCTGACCGATGCCGAGGTGGCGGCGGTGCGCGCCGGGATCGTCGCCGCGCTGGAGGCGATCGGGGCGGAGCTCCGTGGCTGATCAGCCCCTCAGAGGCAAGCCCGCCGCCCGCGTGTTGGTCGCCGGCGCCTCCGGGTTCGCCGGCGCCCTCGCGGCGGAGATCGTCTGGGGCCATCCCCGCCTCGAGCTCCGCGAGGCGACGTCGCGCTCCGACGCCGGGCTTCGCGTCGCCGACCTGTACCCGCGCTACCGGGCCGACGTCACGATGACCGATCTCGACGTCGACGCCGTCGAGGAGTGCGAAGCGGCGATCGTCGCCTATCCGCACCACGCCT
>JAWKKA010000030.1:0-1835 GCA_041393495.1 Solirubrobacterales bacterium
CCGGCCCGGGTACCCGCGAGCGACGAATAACTCATGAATACTGGGAGCCATTCGTCGCTCGCGCCATCGGACGGTAGAACTCCCCCCGTGACCAGGGTCATGGGCATCGTCAACGTGACGCCGGACTCGTTCTCGGACGGCGGCCGCTACCTCGATCCCGATGCGGCGATCGCGCACGGTCGCGAGCTGCTCGCCGCCGGCGCCGACATCCTCGACGTCGGCGGCGAGTCGACGCGGCCGGGCGCTCAGGCCGTGAGCGCCGCAGCGGAGAAGGCACGGGTCCTGCCGGTGATCGGCGAGCTCGCGGCGGGCGGTGCCACCGTCTCCGTCGACACCTCGAAGGCCGAGGTGGCCGCGGCCGCGGTCGCGGCCGGAGCCACGATCGTCAACGACGTCACCGCGCTCGGGGATCCCGAGATGGCGGCCGTCTGCGCCGCTGCCCGCTGCGGAGTGATCCTCATGCACATGAAGGGGACGCCGCGGACGATGCAGGACGATCCGACCTACGAGGATGTCGTCGCCGAGGTGCGTGAGTTCCTGGCCGAGCGGCTCGCGATCGCGACCGCGGCGGGGATCGAGCCCGACCTGGTCTGGCTCGATCCGGGCATCGGCTTCGGCAAGACCGTCGACCACAACGTCGAGCTGATCGCCCGGATCGACCGCATCGCCGATCTCGGCCGGACCGTCGTCGTCGGCGCCTCGCGCAAGAACTTCATCGGCGCCGTCACCGGCCGCCCGGTCGAGGAGCGGCTCGGCGGCAGCATCGCCGCCGGCCTCGCCGCCGTCGCCGGCGGCGCCGGCGTCCTTCGCGTCCACGATGTCGCCGCGACGGTCGAGGCGCTGCGGATCGACCGCGCGATCGCCGGCGACCCGCTCGCGGGAGCGGTGTCGTGAGAACCGAACCGGTCCGGATCGAGCTTCGCGGCCTGCGCGCGTTCGGCCCGCACGGGGTCAGTGCCGCCGAGCGCGAGGTCGGCAGGCTGATCGTGCTCGACATCACGCTGACCGTCACCGATTGCGGTGCCGTCGCCGACGACGAGCTCGCCGGGACGATCGACTACGGGGCGGTGGCCGGGGTCGCGTCCGGCATCGTCACCGGGACGAGCTGCCGGACGCTCGAGCGGCTCTGCGGGCTGATCGCCGACGCGCTGGCCGGCGAGTTCGGGCCCGACGAGGTCGAGGTCCGCGCCGCGAAGACCGAGCCGCCGATTCCGGAGGCGATCGACGAGGTGGCGGTGACGCTGCGGCGGCCCACAGCGTCAGGGCTGCGGCCACCCGCGGCGTCACGGACGCGGCGGAGTCGATGAGGGTCGGCTACCTCGGCCTCGGCTCGAACGTCGGCGACCGGGTCGGGCACCTGCGGGCGGCGATCGCGGGCCTGCGCGAGCGTGGCATCGCCGTCGAGGCCGTCTCGAGCGGCTACGAGACCGAACCGGTCGGCGAGGTCCTCGACCAGCCCGACTTCCTCAACCTCGCGGCGCGGATCTCCACCGGGCTCGGCCCCGAGGAGCTGCTCGACGTCTGCAAGGCGGTCGAGGCGGATGCGGGACGGGACTTCGACGCCCCCCGGCACAGCCCGCGGCCGGTCGACGTCGACCTGCTGTTGCTCGGCGACCTCGAGCTCAGCACCGACCGTCTGACGCTCCCCCATCGCGAGGCGACCTCGCGCCGCTTCGTCCTCGTCCCGCTGCTCGAGCTCGACCCGGGCCTCGCGCTGCCTGACGGGACCCGGCTCGAGGACTGCCTCGAGGCGCTCGGCGACCGCGAGCGCGTCGAGCCGTTCGGCCCGGTCGTGTAGCTAACCGGCGCCGAGCGGCTCGAGCCACCGGGCCGGG